>CAVWXJ010000010.1:0-47518 GCA_963759195.1 uncultured archaeon | reverse complement strand
CCCGACAGCTCGCCCAGATGCCTGTGGGCGAGGTCCAATCCCCCCACGGATTCCAAAGCGGAGAGGGCAGACTTCGTGTCGTCGTGAGAGAAGAGGCTGAAGCCCCACCTGTTCCCAGAGAATCCCAGTCGGACGAGTTCGATGGATTGGATGTGAACCTCCGTGTCTATCTCGTGCCGCTGCGGCACGTATCCTACGTGGTGGTTTCCGCGGCTTGGCTCGGCACCAAGAATCCTGATTTCACCGCTGATTGGACGCTGCAATCCGAGAAGCAGGCGGAAGAGGGTCGTCTTGCCAGCTCCATTCGGACCAATCACAGCCACGAACTCCCCGCGGCCGATCTCGAAGTTAGCACCACGCCAGATGACGTTCCCAGGGTAGCCGGCGACGAGGTTCGAGGCCGTGATGACCTTGGCTTTCTGTGCTTGCATTTCGGCCTCGGAAAGGAGAGTTGACACTCGGTCTCACTGCCCAAGTGCCTTGGCGTTGAGCGCATTCTGTAGGGCGAGGCATTCCGCGTTCATCCAGACCTGGAAGGTGACATCTGGCGGCTGTATCGTCTCCGTCACGCCCACAATCGGGATGCCTTGCTTGGCAGCTTGCGCCTTGATGCTCTCGGTGAGGGGCGTCACAGTCTGTTGGTTGTAGACCAAGATGGACGTGCCGTTCTGCTGGAGCAACTGCTGGAATTGGGCGACGCTGGCTGCCGGCGGGTCGTTCCCCTCTGCAACCGCTTGCATGAACGCCGGAGGAGAGACTAGGTCGAGGCCCGTTGCGTTTGCGAGGTAGACGAATATGTCCTCCGTGGCCGCGACCTTGGTGCCTGCGAATTGCTGCCTAATCACGCTGATGCGGTGGTTGTAGTCACCAAGCGAGGAATTCAGGCCTGCATACTGCTGCCTGTAGTACGCGGAATCAGCGGGGTCAATGGAGACGAGCGTGGAGTACATGGCCCGGACGGTCTTGTTGACATAGTACGGGCTGTACCAGAAGTGGGGATTGGCATCGACGGGCTGGCCAAGGAGTTGCTGCACGTTCAAGACATTCTGGTTCGGATGACTCGAAGAGGCGATTATCTTCAGGGCCCAGTCGTCGTAGCCTGCGCCGTTCACAATCACTAGGCTCGCGTTTGAGATGGCGACTGCGTTGGCAGTATTGCTTTCGTATTCGTGTGGGTCGGTGTTCGGGTCGGAAACGATGTTCGTCACTTGGGCGTGGATTCCGCCCAACTGGGAGACAAGGCTTCCCCAGAAGTTTTCGGCGGCGACAATCTGCACCTTCGCGCTCGAACTCTGGCTTTGAGAGCCCCCACCAATCGCTGACTGGTTTGTGAAGTACAAGCCCGCCGCCACTCCGGCGACCACAACGACAGCGAGGACCGCTGCTGCTAGGTACTTGCCTGCAACCGCAGTCCGTGCGGTGGGTCGCATGCGCTTCGCGCGTGCAGGATGTTAATAAATAATCTCTTCTTGTTATTATAATCGCGTGTAAACTCTGGCCTTTGTTATTTATACCCCTCCTCCGGATTGGAAGCTTTCTTCCCAGTTACCGAGACGCTGCTGTGTCCCACGGTAAGATCCTTGGTCGCTTGGTGCGGGCGAGCTGCTCACTGAATCAGGTGGATGCCCTTTTCGGCACAGATGTCTCTCAGGACCTTGGGCCAGACGCTGACACTGACTTCACCGAGGGCCGCCTTCCTCAGCAGCAGCATGAATGTCCTCGACTGACCGATACCCCCTCCCACGCTTAGCGGCAGAGTGCCGTCCAGGATGCCGCTGTGGTACGGGAGCTTCTCCCATTCCATCTGGTTGGACATCCTGAGCTGCTTTCGCAATGCTTCGGCATCGACCCTTATTCCCATCGAGGAAAGCTCATGCCTTCGCTTCGTCACCGGGTTCCATACGAGGATGTCGCCGTTGAGGCCGTGCATATTTCTTCCCCCTTTCGAGACGGTTTCTGTCACCCAGTCGTCGTAGTCGGCAGCCCTCATCTCGTGAGGGAAGCCGTCGTCCAGGGGCCAGCCGATTCCGATGATGAAAAGCGCGGGATGCTTCTGAAGTATCTCAGTCTCTCTCTGCTTTCGAGGCATGTCTGGGTACATGTCAAGAATCTCCTCGGCGTGCATGAATCTGATTTCCCTTGGAAGGTCCGGGTATCGCTTGTCTTTCAGCTGGGGGAAGAGCCGATGGACATAATCCTCCGCACCAACCAACACTCCCCAGATCTTTCGCACGACATCCATCAGGTAGTCCAAGTTCCTCTGGTCGGCGGTCAGCACCTTCTCCCAGTCCCACTGGTCGACGTAGGCGCTGTGGTCGTGGTCAAGGAAGTAGTCCTTCCTGACCGCGCGCATGTCGGTACAGATTCCCTCCCCCACCTTCAGGCCGAACTGGGCGAGCGCGATTCTCTTCCATTTTGTTGCCGCCTGCACAACCTGTGCTTCAATCGGGTGCTTTTCGTGGTCGTTCGAGATGTGGAATTGAACCGGAGTCCTCGAGCCGTCCCTGTCCAGCATGTCGTTGACGCCGCTTTCCGCGTCGACGATGAGTGGCACTTGGACCATGGTCAAGTTTAGCGCCTTGCACAGGTTCTCTTCGATGTAGCGCTTGGCTTCAGAGACCGCCCTCTGAGTTTCTATGGGGCTCAGGAGTGAGCGGTAGTCGTCGGGAAGAGCCTTTGCCACTTCTTCGTAGTTACCGATTCCTGGTCCAGAGAGGTCGGCTTTCTTGGCGGTCGCCACACTATCTTTGTTGGTCATTTCGATTACTCTCTTTTGAGATTCGGGCTCGTGAGTCGCACGGGAACCGAGCCTTTCGTTCATGACGCCTCCGCCCGAAGCTAATTAACTGGGCGGACAATTCTCAGTGCTGGTAACGCGCCTATTCGGGTAGCCTGATGTCGACCCCTTCTGATTTCGACACCAGCTTCCAGTAGTCGTTGACCGAAGTCTGAATCAAGGCAATCGCAGTCTTGTTCTCGTTTGGACGGAAAAGGTGAAGGTATCTTTCTTGGGTCATGAGATACTCCCGTACGGGTGTGAGCGCCCTTGGAAAGAATGTGTGCCTGACCACTCCATCTACTGATTCCTTGAGCTGCCAGACACCCGTTGAAACGGCAAGCTTCTCGATCTCGATGGACCTGGATGGGTCGAATCCCCAGCCCGTGGGGCAGGAAGCCATGGCGAGGAAGAGCTTCGGCCCTTTCATCGCCGAGCCTTTCTCCACTTTCCTCAGGAAGTCGACACCGTGCGATGAAGACAGAGTCGCGATGTATGGGGGCTTGTGCGCCCGCCAAATCTCGAATAGGTCCTTCTTTGCGCGGGGGTTGCCCAACGGGGACTCGGGTGTTGGGGGTGTGGTCTTGGAGGCAGAAGCGAAAGGTGTTGATGAAGACATCTGGAACCCTGTGTTCCCGTAGGACTCGTTGTCGTAGCAGAGATAGTAGAAATCGAGCCCGCGGTGGATGGCTCCCGAGGTAGACTGGAGGCCGATGTCGTACGCTGCCCCATCACCGGACACGACGACCACCTTCACGTCTTCGGACTGGGGCACCTTGCCCTTCGCGATGAGCAGATCCAGTGCGTCCCGGATCCCCTGGGCTCCGGCGGGAGCGCTGGCGAAGGCGGTGTAGAGCCAGTTCGACTTCAGAGGACTATAGGGATAAGACAGGAGCAACGTCATGCAGCCAGCCGCGTTGACCCAGACCACGTTGGGTCCCAGAGCTTTGTGGAAGAGCCTGACGGCGAGCATCCCGCCGCATCCAGCGCAGAGGGTGTTCCCTGGAGCGATATAGTCCTCGCGTGGGATGTCCTTCAGAGTCCTGAACCGAGTCTCGCTGGTCATCTCCGAGCGACCCCTCTTGCCGTTGCCAGTTCCCTCTTCACCTTCTCGAGTTCGTCTTCCCTGAACATGTGGATGGTCTTGGGCTTGCCATCCTTCGCCGCCTTCATGCCTTCGAATATCGACTCCATCTCCTTTGGAGTCATCTGCGCGCCTCCCAAACCGCCTATCACAGGAAGAATCGTCTCTGGGCGCCTTCGCTCGTGGTACAGGGCCGAGACGATTTCTGGGTAGAGGATCCCACCGGAGCCGGGTGCTATGTTCTGGTCGAAGACTGCTACAGATTTCCTTCCGCGGAGCTGAGACACAACCTCATCGCCAGGGAAAGGCCTGACCATCCTGAGCTTGAGAAGGCCAGCCCTTAAGCCCCTTTGACGCATGGTCCTGACGGCCTGCTTCCCAAGGGCGGTGAACGAGTTGGTCATCACGAGAACGTACTCCGCGTCGTCCAGCATGTAGCCTTCGACCGGGCCGTAGTTTCTTCCGCTGAGGTTCTCGAACTGCGCGGCTGCTTCTCTGAACACCTGTTCAGCCGCGAGCGACGCGGCGTGGACTTGGTATCTGAAGTATGCGTATGTGAAACCCTCCATGACGGCCGACGCTTTTGCCACCGGCGCGCTCGCACGGAACGGATGGGACGGCACATACTCGGGAAGGAATTCGTCTACCGCTGCCTGGTCGGGGAGGACAACCTTCTCCCTGGTGAAGGACAGGTCGAAGCCGTCCATATTGACTAGAGCAGGAAGGAGAACGCGCTTGTCTTCAGCCACCCTGTATGCAAGCAGGATGAGATCGGCGACCTCCTGGCAGTTCTCAGCGTGCAGCTGGAGGAAGCCGCTGTCTCGTGCGGCAAGAACGTCGTTGTGGTCAGGCTCCAGTGTTATTGGTGCTGCGACGGCACGCGACACGTTCACCAGTACGAGCGGCGCCCTCCAGCCCGAGACGTTGTAAAGCATCTCCATTGCGTAAAGAAGGCCCTGGCTCGATGTTGCTGTGAAGACCCGGGCTCCAGCCAGCGAAGCGGACCCTGCCGCCGTCATCATCGAGTGCTCTGACTCGAGCTGGACCAGCTTCGTCTTCATGCTGCCTTCGCTGACCCATTCTGCAATCTTCTCTATGATTTCCGTTTGGGGCGTGATAGGGTAAGCGGGCACATAGTCGACCCTTGCCAGCCTCGCAGCCCAGGCGGCGGCCCCGTTTCCTGTAATCAGCTGGCCCTTCATGCCGTGGACACCTCCATCTGCTGGGTGATGGCCCTCAGTGGGCACTCGGTCATGCAAATCATACAGCCCTTGCAGTTGTCGTAGTCGATGTGGAGCCTCCCGTCGCTCCCCAAAGCGAGGGCCGATTCTGGGCAGTAGGCGTAGCAGATCAGGCAGTCGGTGCACTTCGCGTAGTCAATTACGGGCCTGAAGGTCCTCCAGTCCCCCGTCCGCCTGAGGGGAGAGTTCCCTGCTGCGAGTACGTCCTCGCTTCCGCTTCCTTGAATCAAGAATGCCATCGGAACCATTCTCTCCGATGAAGGGAGCTCCTCTGTCCTCAACTCCCGCGGCTCTAAGCTGGTGTAAACTTTGTTCGCGAGCTCCACGTTCTTTGAGGTCATTTCCTCGGAGAGACCTATGTCTCTGAGCTCCTGCGCGACTGCGCCGAGGAGCGACTCAGTAGTGATTGACACAACGCGGGCGACCGCGGCTGCTAGGCCTGCGCTCAGGATGGGTCTACCAAGGCCCTTCAGGGCCTCCCCCGTGAGGTCGAGTGTCAGCACAGAGACGTCGTTTCTCTCGAGATGAAGGTCCCTTGGGCTGCGGGTCGTGTTGATGATAGCTACGCCTCCCTTCCTCAGTCCTGCCAAAGGATTGGCGAGCGGGTCGTCAAGCAACGACTCGTCCATCAGGCCGACAACGTCCGGGCTGAAGATGAACCCCCTCTCCGTGATTTCCTGGTCCGAGAACCTCGTGAATGCAGTTACCGGAGCGCCGCGGCGTTCCGCACCGTAAAGAGGGAAGTCCTGGACGCTGTATCCGTCGCTGAAGGCGGCGCTTCCGAGGATTCTGCTGGCTGTCTTCGCCCCTTGGCCCCCGCGGCCGTGGAAGCGAGTTCTCACTATCAATGCTGTTCTGTTTTGGGGAGTGCTGAACTTCGATTAAAACCGAAGCCCATTTCTCATCGATGAGAACAGCCCAAGTGTAAATATGCCTCCGCCAGCCGCTTCTCACCATGCGCGAGTTCGTCCACCCAGGCCGTTTGCTGGAGGCTGGGCCCGGGACGGCGGCTGGAACCAATCGTTCTGACTCGGCGACGGGTGAGGAATCGGGACCGACCGCAGAGCCTGGAAGGCGGTGGGAGGCAAGTTTGAGGAAGCTCCTAGGAGATACGCGGACGCCTCTGCACCTCGTGGGAGTGGGCAACCCAATGAGATGTGACGACGCGGTAGGATTGGAGATTGTCTCTCAGTTGATGAGGAGAATCGGGAGACGACGGCTGAGAAACGTGGTCCTGCATCCGCCAATGAGCATGCCCGATAGGATCTTCTCGCATATAGATTGCAGGAAGGAAAGGCTGCTGATATTCGATGCGGTAGAGTCCGGCGGGATGCCAGGCCAGATCATCCTCGCAAATCTCGGAGACTCGAAGTTTGGATATTTCGCGACTCACAATATACCGCTGAGGGTCATCCCAGAGGTAGCTGCAAACCCCTCGAACGTGTATGTGAGCGGCATAGAGCCAGCGGTGCTAGAAGTCGGGGAAGGGCTGAGCGACACCGTTCGGTCATCGGCAGACGATGTGGCATCAGTGGTGGAATCGGCGCTTGGAGGCGGGACTCACGGACTCCCTTGACGCTCTTATTGGTCCGATTGTGATAATCGCTGCCGACCTGGCAGCCTACTACTTGTTCAGCAGGCTCGGTGGGACGACCTCGGGCAAGGGCGTGAAGTATCAGCCCTTCTCCGGAGGTGAAGAATCCATCCCGACGAGAGGACTTTACCAGTCGGACCTCTTCGTCTTTGCCTCCTTGTTCATGGTGGTGGAGGCATTTGCCCTCCTTCTCGCAGGCTCGTTCCTTGCCCCATCCAACTACTATCCAATCCTGTTCTTGGCGGGAGGCGGCGGGGTGGTCACGCTTGCAGTCTGGTGGTTTATGCTGCAGGGGGGTGGCGAGTTTTAGCACCGCACTGAAGCAGTGGGCAAGGAAACGTTCGATCTGGGTGTTCCACGTCAACGTCGCCTCCTGCAATGGCTGCGACATCGAGATACTAGCTTCCCTCACGCCGAGGTACGACGCCGAAAGGCTTGGAGTGGAGCTGGTGGGCAGCCCTCGCCATGCCGACGTGCTACTTGTGACGGGCACTGTCAACCCGCTGATGAAGGAGAGGCTCAAGACCGTCTACGAACAGGCGCCAGAGCCCAAGCGCGTCGTTGCAGTAGGGGCGTGCGCCCTTGGCGGAGGGGTGATGAAGGGCTGCTACAACGTGGGGCACGGCATCGACAAGGTCGTGCCCGTTGACCTGTACATCCCGGGATGCCCGCCGAGACCTGAAGCGCTCATCTACGGCATAGTCAAGCTGGTCACAGGAAAACCTCCCGACAGGCAGGTGGAATAAGGAATGCCTGGTGAGCTCGAACCCCTTGCAGCCTCGCTCGAGGGCCAGGTGACGAAGGGCAAGAAGTACCAGCTAATCTCTGTGAAGCCAGAGAGAGTCGTGGAGGCCTGCAAGGCGGTTTCATCCCTCCCGGGTTTCTATCACCTGAGCACGATAACTGCGCTGGACTTGGGCAAGGAGATTTCAATCTACTACCACTTCTGGAAAGGAAGAGAGTTTCTTGCAGTCAGGGCCAACGTTTCCAAGGACAACCCGTCGATTCGCTCGGTGACCAGCGCCCTGCCCGCAGCCACTCTCTACGAGTCGGAGGTGGCAGACCTATTCGGAGTCAGGTTCGAGGGCAACCCAATGACGGGGCGGAAGCTGCTGTTACCCGATACATATCCGAAAGACGCGCCGCCTCCCATGACAAAGGAGGCCGACCCGGAGAAGATTAGGAAGATGATGGGGCTTGAGTGAAGGAACCAATTCTGAGAAGAGGGAGGCCGGGGCGGGCCTGATGGAGTACTCGCCGGAGGGATTGATGCCCTTCGGGCCCGTGCATCCAGCACTGAAGGAGCCGGAATACTTCAAGCTGACACTGGAGGGCGAGAGAATCGTGGACGTCGTGCCGAGAATCGGCTACGTCCACAGGGGAATCGAGCGAGCGGCACAGGACAGGACCTGGGTCAAGAACGTGTACCTGTTCGAAAGGATATGCGGGATCTGCAGCTTCGCGCACAGCATCGCATACACCCAGGGCGTGGAGAGCCTGACTGAATTCGAGATACCCAGGCGCGCAAGGTACATCCGTTTGATGATAGCGGAGCTTGAGAGAATCCACAGCCACCTGCTCTGGCTAGGGCTGGTCGGCCACTGGACGGGCTTTGAGACGCTCTTCATGTGGATCTGGAAGGACAGGGAGCACGTCCTTGACCAGCTGGAGGCGATTACGGGCAACAGGGTGCACAAGTCCTTTGCCACCTTCGGGGGCGTCAGGAAGGACCTTCCCGAGGGAATCGAGCCAAGGCTGGCGCAGACGACGAAGTTCGTCAGGGAGCGCGTGAACTACTACAGACAGCTCATAGAGTCTGAGGAAACTCTGGTTGTCAGGACGAAGGGAGTGGGCAGGATCAACCAGGAAGTCGCGAGAAGGCTTTGCCCCGTGGGCCCGCTCCTCAGATGCACCGGAATAGAAAGGGACGTCAGGGTCGAGGACCCCTACGCTGCATATGACGAGATAGTGCCTGAGGTGAAGACGCAAACCGCGGGGGACATAGCATCCCTACTCGCTTTGAGGATGGACGAGGTGGAAGAATCGTGCAGGCTGATCGACGAAGCATTGGAGAAGCTCCCGAAGGGCGATTTCAAGGTCCAGTTTCCGAGGGCGATTCCCTCTGGCGAGGCGATGTTTCACGTGGAGGCTCCGAGGGGAGAACTGTTCTACTTCGTTCGGTCCAATGGTTCCACCAAGCCCGACCGCGTCAAGATCCGTACGCCGACAATGGCAAACCTTCTGACGGCGAAGGAGATGCTGAAGGGACACACGCTGGCTGACGTGCCTGTCGTCCTGACTGGGATGGACCCGTGCTTCGGCTGCATGGACAGGATCACGGTCTTCGATCAGGGCAAGGGGAAGGAGTGGACCGTCCGCGGAGAGGCGCTGAGGAAGTACGGCATCGAGTACTACAGAAGGAGGGGAGCCGGAAGTTGACGCCCCTGGAGGTCGTGCAGCTCCTCACCTTCCCCGGCCTCACTTTTCTCGTGTGCGTCGCCTTCCTCTTCGAATGGTTGGAAAGGAAGACGGCGGCGAGGATGCAGGGCCGTCGGGGGCCGGTTGTGACCGGGCCGTTCGGCATCCTCCAGCCTGTTGCAGACTTCTTCAAGCTTGTTTCAAAGCAAGAGATAATTCCGGAATACTCCGACAGGTTCGTGCTCAAGTGGGGGCCACCGCTCTACTTCGCAGCGCCAGCGATAGGGATGGCTTTCGTACCGGTGGTTGGTCTGACCCCCGTTCTGGGACACCCGCTCGACCTTCTCTTCGTGCTGTTCGTTTTCAGCTTCTCCGCCCTCATGGCAACTCTCCTTGGATATGCCTCTGCGGGTACATACTCCACGATAGCCATCGGGCGCCTGGTTCTGCAGTACACAGGCTTCGAAGTCCCGATGATACTAGCAGTTATCACTCCCTCTATACTCGCAGGCAGCTTGTCCATAGAAGGGATAGTGGCAGCCCAGGGAAACGTATGGTACGTGCTGGTCGCACCCGCGGCCTTCGCAGTCTTCATCGTGGCAGCGCTCGCCGAGCTTGAGAAGCCGCCCTTCGACATTCCGAACGCCAAGACCGAGATCGTTGCCGGTTGGATGACCGAGTTCTCCGGGAGCGCGCTGGCCTACGTCAAGCTCACTAAGAATCTGAGCTACGTGTTCCTCTCAGCCCTCGCCGTTGCCCTTTTCCTTGGAGGGCCCAGCGGGCCCGTTCTGACCCAGTCCGTGATAGCACAGCAGGCGCTTTTCACCGCCTATTTCCTGGTCAAGCTCTTCGGTGTCGGGTTCCTCATCTTCTCAATCAGGACCGCCCTCGCAAGGGTGAAGATCGGGCAGGCCACGAGGCTCTTCTGGACCGTGCTTACGCCGCTCAGCCTTATTCAGGTAGGAGTCGCGCTAATCCTCAGGTGACATGATGTCGAGAAGAAAGATCGGCGGCGCTCTGGGAGAGATGTTCAGGACGGCAGTCTCTCCGCCTGTGACGGAGGAGTACCCGTTCGGCCCCGCTGTCGTCTCCGAAAGGTTCAGGGGGAGGCTCGACGTTGACCCGGTCAAGTGCACGGGTTGCGGAGTCTGCGAGATAGTCTGCCCTGCTTCGGTGATAACAATGGTGCCCACCGGAAAGCGGAAGGTCGGCGAGAGGGAGATCGAGACGAAGAGGCCGGTCTTCGACCTCTACACCTGCATATCCTGCGGGCAATGCGTTGAGGACTGCAGGTTCGACGCGCTGTGGCTGACCAAGACCTTCGAGCTGGCTGTTTTCGACAAACAATCGCTGGTCATGAGAAAGGCCCTGACTGTTGGCAAGTGAAATACTGGCCGCTTCGCTGGCGGCCGGCCTGGTCCTGACCGCGGTAGCCGCCTTGGGAGCAAAGAAAGTCTCGACATCACTCATCATGTTGTTCTATTCCAGCGTTGTGCTCGGCGTGACCTTCACCCTCTACAATGACGCGCTTGTCGGACTCGTGCACATGGCCACATTCGCGGGCGCCATCTCTGTTCTCCTGCTGACGGTGATACTGATGACGGGAGAGTCGGACCTGGCCATGGGTGGCAGACGAATCGCCCTGGTCCTCGCCGGGGTGACTGCGCTCGTGGTGCTGGCCTCGCTCTCGGCCCTCACGTCGGGAGCGACCGCGCTGGCTCCGTTTCCGACGCAGGACATCTCGCTGCAGGTGCTGAGCTTCGTCTGGAACTACAGGCCCTGGGACCTTCTGGCACTGATTGTGGTCTTCGCCTCTTCGATGGTTGCTGTGGTGAGCCTGCTATCGAAGGAGAAATCATGATAACGGACCAGACGATCTTCCTCGTCACCGGCACGCTGCTCGTCTTCGTGGGCATAGCCTCAGTCTCGATTTCGAAGAATCTGATCAAGACGCTGATGTCGTTCCAAGTTGTCGTCTTCGGCGTCAACCTGACGCTGTTCGCCTCGGGCCTCGGCAGCGCGGACAGGGCATTGTCTGACGCATTCGTCCTCCTTTCGATTCTTGTGGGTGCCAGCGTTGAGGCCGTGGGGCTGGCGGTCATCGTCGCCGTCCACAGGAAGTACGGGACGCTCAACCCCGACGAGATCAGGAGGTTGAGAGGTTGATCGTCTCTGAGTGGTTGCTCTGGCTGGTCCCCCTCGTCGGAGCGCTTTTGGTGCCCATCATCAGCGCAGCGAGAAAGGAGGCAACCGGGTGGTTCGCAGTAGCAGTCGCCTCTGCCTCCCTGCTGCTTTCCGTCTATGGCGCGCTTGTCTTCTCGGCGTCAGAGACGGAGAACCTAGTCGTATGGCTGGGCTTCCTGAACCTGCAGCTGCAGGTGACCATCGACGGTCTTTCAGTCCTCGTCAGCGTCTTCGTCTCCTTCCTGTCCCTTCTGATTCTTGTCTTCTCGCTCGGATACATGAAGGGGGAGCACGGACTGGCGAGGTACTATTCGCTCGTCCTGCTCTTCGTAGGCTCGATGCTCGGTCTCGTCATGGCCGGAAACCTGATCCAGTTCTACTTCTTCTGGGAGCTCGTCGGCATCTGCTCGGCGCTTCTGATTGCTTTCTGGAGCGACAGAGAGGCGGCGAGAAAGGCGGGACTGAAGGCATTCGTCGTCACTCACATAGGAGACGCATCGCTGCTGATAGCAGTCATCATCCTGTTCAACGCGCTGCAGACCACGTCTTTCGCGAGTGTACTTTCCTCGGTTGGAGGGTCTTCCCTCCAGGGAACGGCTCTGCTGACCGTGGGAGTGCTGATCATCGTGGGGGCCATGGGCAAGTCGGCCCAAGTCCCCCTGCACGTCTGGCTGCCAGACGCCATGGAAGGCCCCACGACGGTCTCGGCGCTCATCCACGCCGCGACCATGGTCAACGCGGGCGTCTATCTTGTGATCAGGATGTTTCCGCTGTTCCAGGCCTCCGGGTTTCTCATGGGCATGCTGCTAGGTGTCGGGATCCTCAGCGCTTCAGTCGGCGCTGTGAACGCGCTGGCGTCCGAGGACCTCAAGAGAATTCTCGCCTATTCGACGATAAGCCAGCTTGGTCTCATGTTCGTCGCCCTCGGTCTGGGGAGCTGGGTCGCCGCCACCTACCACATGGTGAGCCAGGGGCTCTTCAAGGCCCTCGCGTTCCTGGCGGCGGGGTCGGTGATACACGCCACCGGCACAAGGAACGTGGAGGAGATGGGTGGCCTCAGAAAGGCGATGAAGTACACCTACGTCGGATTCCTGGCGGCCGTGCTGGCAATGAGCGGCCTCCCGCCGCTTGTCGGCTTTTGGAGCAAGGACGCAATCCTGTCTGCGGCGTTCGCCGGAAACCCCGCGGTCGGCTTGGCGTTGATTGCCATTTCCGTGGTGACTGCGTCTTACGGCTTCCGAGCACTGATCAAGGTCTTCCACGGAGCACCGGCCCAGCAGGGGAGCGCCACAGAGTCGGCTTCGACCATGGTGGTCCCCATCGCTGTTCTGGCTGTGTCTGTGGTCGTGGCTTGGCTCGCGCTTGACGCCCAGAGCTTTGTCAGCATTGGGTCGCTGGCGTCCCCCAACCCGACGACCTTCGCGCTGTCGATGGGTGCTCTTCTGCTTGGCACCCTAGTTTCGTACGCGGCTTTCTCCGCGCGTCCCTCGGCTACGAAGCAGCTCATGGAAGGCAGTCCTGCCATGGCCTGGCTGAGGAGCGCACTCCTGGAGGGGCTGGGCTTCGACAGACTGTACAATTACCTCTACGCCCGCGGAGTCAAAGGGCTTGCCGGCCTTTCGAGCAGACTCGAGACGGGCGCACTTGGATGGGACGCGGCGCTCGTGTTACTCACCATGATTGTCCTGACGGTGCTTGTGGCAGGAGGGCTGGTCTGATATGTTCGTCACCGACATCATGGAGTTGCTCTTCGCAGGCGCCATGGTTTCGCTGTTTGCCGATATGGGAGCGAAGTTCTACGGGAATAGAAGGACGATCGTAGTCGGGTGCGTCCCAGTCGTCTCGATTCTCGGGGCACTCTGGCTTCTCCTGAGCAACTGGGGGTCTTACAGGACGGTCACCACCGACTTTCAGGCATTCCCCTATCCCCTTTCCAGCCTCTATGTGACTGACAGGTTCACTCTCTTCGTCCTCTTCACAGCCCTCGTAATCTTCGCAGTGGTTTCGGTGTATTCGTGGAGCCGCCTGTCAGCTACAGACAACGTCGGTCCCTTCAACGCCCTGCTTCTGCTTCTGCTCTGCGCGGTGGTCGGGGTCGTCTCTGCCGGGGATTTTATCGTCCTGTTCCTCTTCTGGGAGGCGCTCAGCATTTCGGCGTTCGGGCTGGTCAGCTTCAGAAAGGGGGCGGCAATCTCCCTTGAAGCGACCCTGAAGTATTTCGTGCTCGCAGGGATAGGAAGCCTCCTGGCGCTCTACGGCATCGCGGTGCTCTACAGTTCGACGGGCTCGATTCTTCTATCCTCGACCGCAGCTGGGGTCTCGGAATCCGGGCTGGCCCTGCTTGGACTGGTCTTCATCCTCATCGGTTTCGGAGTCGAGGCGGCCGTTGTGCCCCTCCACACGTGGCTCCCGGACGTGTACGCGGCTGCTCCGTCGCCAGCGGCTGCCGCAATCTCCGGGGTCGTCACCGGGACCGGGGTCTTCGTTCTAGTGAAGGTCCTGCAGCCGATCATCTTGGGGATGCCTGCAGCCTTCACTGCCGAGGCCCAGCACCTGCAGGTGGTGCTGGTGGTCCTTGCTTTTCTGACGATGACGCTCGGTAACTTGACCGGTTTGGTCCAGACCAACCTCAAACGGATGCTGGGCTACAGCTCCATCGCGCAGACCGGATACATGCTAGCCGCACTGTCCACTCTTTCTGTCTACGGAATCGTCGCTGTCGTCTTCATGATATGGAACCATGGTCTACTGAAGTCCAGGCTTCTTCATGCTCGCCGGCGGGAAGGACTCGACATACGAGGGGACTGAGCTCGAAAATCTGAGGGGGATTGGACGGACGGACAGGAAGCTGGGACTCGCCTTTGCTTCGACGTCTCTCGCCATGGTCGGCTCGCCTCCTTTCGGGCTCTTCTGGGCGGAGATAGTCGTGGTCGAGTCGCTTCTGGCGACGGTTACTCCCATGTTCTTCTGGCTCGCAGTTGCCGTCGTTCTGAACATCGTCGTTTCCATCGGGTACTACTACAGGATCATCAACAGCGTAGTGTTTGGCGAGGCGCCACAGAAAGGGGAGAAGGCTTCGGGGTGGGAGCTTACTGGGCCCCTCATACTGATGGCGCTTAGCCTCCTGTCTGGCCTGATCCCCGGCGTCCTGCTGGGAATGATCGCCTAGCCGTCAACGTGGCAGTCTTTAATACGAACAAGAGCTTCGACAATTCTGTAAAGATGAAGCGCGGAAGGATAATCGCCGAAATCGAAAACATGGAACAAGCGCGCCGAGTGGAAGAGACGGTGAAGTCAGGCTACTCAGAAGTGATCATCGAGTCCCTTGTCCAATGGCTCGCAGTTGAGGAAGACCTGGTCTCAAGCTACGAGAAACTCGCCAAGAATCTACCGGACACGGCAGGAAGGGAGGCTGCATCAAGACTCTGCAAGCTGTCGAAGAAGGAGATAGCGGCACTCTCTGACTTCATTGCGAAGTTTGAAGAGATAGACAAGGAAAGGAAGGATCGGATTCAGACCGTGGCCAATCTGGCCAAGTAGCGTTGCAGGCTGGAAAGTCGATTTCGGCCGTTCAGTTCATTCAATTATTGAGACTTGGCTCAGCCGCAGATTAGGCCACTGGACTCACACTATGAGGGACGAGAGCATTATCGCTCCCACCAGTATCAGGAGCAGGCCTGCGACGAGGTGGAGTTTCTTGACGTTCCTTTCCCTGAACTCCGAGGCTTTGTCGACGGTCGTGAAGCTGAAATAGACAAGCGCCGTAATGATGAGCATCGGCAAGACGAACAAGAAATTATAGTACACGAGCCATAGGACGGCAGTTCCGACGGGCAGATCCTTCAGGAGGCTCCCTGCCACGAAGTAGGGACCCGTGATGCAAGGCAGAAGGAAGGCCGTCACGAGCACACCAGCCACGAAGGCCCCAGGAACCGAGGCTATCTTTCCGAGGAGGACCTTGTCCATGGTCCCCAGCATCTTGGGTCGCCAACGTCGTGGGACCTCCATGATGAAACCGAGGCTTCCGTAGGAGATGTAGTCCTTCAGGTTGAATAGGCCCAGAGCAATCGAAAATATCCCGAACGCGCCGTAGATTTCCACGTTCTGAAGCCCGGTGACCGCCAGAACGGATCTGATTCCGAGCACAAGCGCGACCCCCACAATCAGGTAGAAGGCGAAAATCCCGAGGGCGAAGGAGGTACCCCCGAGCAGGAGGAGGTGTCTCTTCGTCGGGTTGTACATGAACATCGTCGACAGCAGGAAGATCAACACCGCGAAGGCGCACGGGTTTATCGAATCGACCAGCGCCAAGCCAGTGATTTCTACTATGGTAAGTGACGGCAGGTTTCCGTTCCCGATATTGGGCATGGGGACCCCGGTTTGCGCGAAGGAGGCCACGTTTTTGGAAAGGTAGGAGATGCAGGTAGTGTCCCCGACGCAGTACGTTCCGTTGACGAAAAGGACTGGGACCGCACCCCAGTTTGACTGCGGGACGTTGAAGTAACTCAGGTATCCCGTGAGCATCGTCTGGTTCGTAATCGCGTTGATGTAGGTGGTCCTGATGTCGTAGGTCTCACTCAGGTTCAGAATGTAGTTGTCGAGCGCCAAGCAATGCGGGCATCCCGGCGCGTACGCCAGGGCCAGGTAGATTGGCTTCCCAATTCTGTTTGTCGTATTCGAAACTGTCGTTGTTATTATGCCAGTGCTCCCACTGGCCGAGCATCCGGTCGTGGTCACGTTGCACGTGGAATTCGATGACTTGGCGGCGTTGACGGTAACGTAGGCGTATGCAATCGCTAGGGCGACGACTAGCACTACAGCTACGACCGCAGCAGTTGACTTGCGGTTCATGGTGCGGATTTGGCTTCCGACCCGTAGATAGCCCTAATAATCGAATACACGATTCTCCGTTTTGATAATAATCGCGGTTCAACCAAACCGCAGACACATCATTTGATGCGCAGTGGGAGGGTGGTTTCAGGAACCCCTGTGATGCGAGGGTGGTAGCGGGTTTGAGCACCTGGAACTGTTGCAGTTCAAATACTGCTGCCCTGGCTCAGCGTCGAGTGCAGGCGACGACCGATGGCAGCATGGAAATCAGGTACCCGCTCGGAGCGTCTCGTCCTCGTTGTTTGTGCGCTGGTCGCTCTTCTTTCGCTGGCCGCATACATCCCTTCGGTGAATTCTCAAACAGCAACAGGTGTTCTACCGATAAAACACGTAGTCATCATCGTGGAAGAGAACCACACCTTCGACAACTACTTCGGCACCTATCCTGGCGCCAACGGCATCAACGGCTCGGTGAAGGAGCCGCTCGTGCCGGGCGAGCCCCCCACCGTGTCGCCCTTCCATATTCCTGGTGTAAACGTGTCGAGCGACCTCTGCCACACTTGGACCTGCGCTCACGAGGCCTACGACAGCGGCAAGTTGGACGGCTTCATCTCTGCCCAGGGAGGGTCAAACCTCTCGATGGGGTATTTCGACTACCACCAGATTCCGTACTATTGGGATTACGCTTCTCAGTTTGTCCTTCTGGACAACTTCTACTCGTCGGTTATGGCTGCGAGTCTTCCTAACCACCTGTATCTCGTCGCTGGACAATCAGGGGGGTTGACTGGTGACTCGAAGAGTGCCAGAATCAACTTCACGTCCAGCCTGGTGAGCAACAGCACATTCTTCTTCCCATCGATCGCGGATGAGTTGAGCGCCAATCATGTCACCTGGAAGTACTACGCTGGAGGGTACAACTTCCTAAACAATTGGAACCCGATGCCCGCATTCGCGTCTGTGGAAGATAGCCAAGCCATGATGAACAATCTCGTCCCTCCCTCCAACTTAGCCTCCGATGTCAAAGCAGGTAAGCTCCCGAGCGTCTCTTGGATAATGCCCGCAGAGGACAGCGAGAGCGAACACCCGCCCTACAACGTCTCGGTTGGCGAGCACATGGTCGTATCGGCAATCAACACCGTGATGCAGAGTGCTTACTGGAATTCAACGGCCATCTTTGTGACCTTCGACGACTACGGTGGCTGGTACGACCACGTGCCTCCACCTCAGGTGGACGGATACGGGTATGGGTTCAGGGTTCCGTGCCTGGTGATTTCTCCCTACGCCAGACAGGGGATGATAGACAACGTCCAAGGTGATTTTACCTCGATTCTCAAGTTCGTAGAGACTGTCTTCTCGCTCCATCCGCTTTCGACCAGAGATGCCGCAGCGAGCAACATGATGGAGGCCTTCGACTTTTCACAGGCTCCTCGCTCTCCGCTGGTCCTGCCGGGCATCTACGTTGCCGACCACTACCCGCTTCAACTGGTCCCGGGACAATCGGGTACAGGTTCGGTCACTTCGAGTGAGACATCGGAGACGTCTAGCAGTGTGACGAGTGGTTCCCTCAGCTCGGCGAACCAGGCAGCCGGCGTCTATTTGCCTGCGGCTGTGGTTACAGTCGCCTTCGTGTTCCTCTCAGCCGCGATAGCGGCGTCGACGCGAAGGGCACCGAAGGGTCAGACGAAAGATTCTCCTGAAATGATGAGGATTGAGTCGATGGGGCCGTTGGGATTTGAACCCAAGATGCAGTTTCGGTTGGAGTTAAGTGGCTTGTGTGACTTGACTGGCAGTGCCTATTTGCAAAGTTAACGATGCAGGGATTCCCAAGACGAGATACAGAAGAATCGGCAAATTCAGTACACGTCCACTGCCGCCCTTGATAGACAGAGCCCGGCTAACAGTGACAGTGTTCTTCCCATTAACTCCGAATCTAGCATATGTGGTGGGCGCGGTGTATGGCGATGGCTCGGTGTCGTTGCGCAGGTTGACTTACTTCAATATGGACATAGGTTTGATCAGGAGCGTTGCAAGTGAGCTAGGGTTACTGACGACTGTCCGGGAAACCCAAACCTCAGATTCTTCCTCCCGGCGGAAGGAACTGTCCTTCTATTGAGTATTGCAACTCCGCGCTGGCCCGCCTCATGAGTGGGTCAGCAAGAGCGAGGGTCGGAAAAGTTTACCTGTTGACGAGGACTCGACCGATGCTTGCTGCGTTCGTGGCGGGCATTTTCGATGCGGAAGGCTCAGCCAGTGTGTACGTGAATGACCGACACAGAAATGGAACCGCCGAAGTCTCGATTGCTAATGCCAACTTAGGAATGCTGAGGATGCTTCGAGACAGGCTTGGAGGGATAGGAATAGATGGAGGAATCAGCTTGTCTGCTGAGCCCAGGGAGAAGACATTCGATGGACGGAAAGTGAAGTGGAAGAAAGCAGTCTACAGGCTGAGATTCAGTGGCTGGTCTCCGTCATCAAAGTTCGCGAATTTCGCCCTTCCATTTGTGAAGTCCAAGACGAAAAGGGGAAGACTTCGTCGCATCATTAGAGGTGGGGCCGTCGAGATTTGAACTCGAGATCGCCAGCGCCCCAGGCTCACCGTGAAGGTCATTCACACTGGTATGCTGAACCAAGCTGCACCACGGCCCCACTAGCCGACCCGCCCAATCCTTCCTTAATCTCGGTTTTGGCGCGTAAGCACGAAAAGGCGCCTCGCTGCGTAGAAAGCGTGAAATGCCTCGATCTGGGCCTTCCTCTTTGGCGTCCTAACAAGAGGCTCAAGCGCGTCTACAATCTTCCCTATTTCGATTGGATTTCTCAAGGTTACTCTATCATCATAGACCATGCGAGCTCCTCTTTCGACGTGGCAATGCAGCACCAGTGCGTCTCTATCGCCATGTGAAATTCTATTGGCTTTCGCTGGGTTACTGCAAACTGGGCTTTATTGCAGGTCCTGCCTGGAATGCAGCCCTTCGGCAACAGCGCCAGAGTCCCCTCACTCTCCCACCATGAACACAACTCTTCCAGTGTGAACTGGCGCATGCGGAAATGCCCCATACGCTCTGAGACAGAGGCAGCAATGACGTCGGGTCCGGCTCGCGTTTTGGCCTAAGTTCGGAGATTCCTTCCTACATCGCGGGAGGGGTGTAGAGGCCCATCAGGTTTCCTTCGCTGTCGCGGAAGTATCCGGAGAACCCGAAGTCCCCTATCGGAGTCTTCTTGGTAACCGCCTTGCCCCCGTGCTTCACCACTGCCTTCAGGGCCTCGTCAATGTCGTCTACCTGGAGAGTTATCACAGGTCCTGTGAATGGCTTTGGCCATCTTCATGATCCCTCCGTTGATGTAGCCGGGCTCTGTGGGCCTTCCATCCTTGTCGGCGGGAGCCGTCCTAGCTGTGATGTATATTTCGTCCCCCATAGGTACCTCGGTCAGCTGCCACCCGAACACGTCCTTGTAGAAAGATTGGGCGCGCTTCGGGTTCTTCGCCGGAACTTCAAAATGAACAACCTTGCCGTTCAATGCAATTGTCGGTTAGCGGGGTAGTAATTAGAGCGTTTCGACTTTAGAGTATAGCGACGAGGAGAGACCCGTCATTGAAAGTGAAACTCTGCCTCTTGCTGTGTGAACCCGAAGCCCCTGCGGCTTTCTTCAGGCGGGCGCCAGTCTGAGACTCTCCAGAAGCTTGGCGTAAGCGATGTCAGAGAGTTCCCGCTTGTACTCGTGGAGGAGCCGGAGCAGGGTAGCAGTGTCTCTTATTCCGAGGAGCCTTCTGACCAGCGGCGAAATCTTCCCCCCAACGAAGAGGTACTGCGCAGCGGAGGTCACGTTGCCGGGCTTCCGAGACATGCTCGCCGACTCGAAGTCGATTATCCAGGGCCTCCCCTCCGCGACAACGACGTGCTTTCTGAGGTTGCTGAGCTGGCCGTGGTCGAGCCTCATGATGTCGAGCTTCCGACACTGGTTCAGGATGCCGTGCACCATCTCCCTCACTCGTCTGCTGGTACCTTGGCCGCTCTGCTGCTTAACCCAGTCGGAGAACTCGGTGTAGTCAAGGAGCTTGAGGAGCAGGAAGTCCTTGGTGTGAGCGTGAACGGTGGCACCTATGCCCAACCTGTTGGCGAAGGACGTCAATTCGTACTCAGCGGCCATGCTTGGTCGGTTGGCGTCCGTCCTCCTGATCTTCAGCGCGTAGTCGACGCCTCCCGCCGTACACCTGACGACGACACCGACCGTTCCTATTCCCAGCAACCCGAGCCTCCCGATTTTCGCCTTCCCTTCGAAGCTCAGAGATTCGACTCCGAGCCGTTCCAGCTGCTTCAGCCTGCTCTTGGCAGAGCGCAGCGAGATCTTGGGGTAGGTCAGGATTTGGACGTAGGGAGTCCTGACGAGCTGCTCAAGCGTTGCTCGTTCCGAAGGTATCGCTTGCAATCTCCAGGACCGCTCTTCCCAGCCATTTCTTCGACTTGGACTGACGCGCCAGGGCTTTTCCTCGGATTATCTTTGCGTTCTTGGCCATGGCCCTCCCCACCTCACGGGAGGCTCCGAAGCTGCCTAGCTTGCCCTTTGAAATTTCCTCCAACATTTCCGGCAGGTCTGTGTGGCTGCGCCTTTGAAGGACCATCAGCCGCGCGGTTCCGTCGACCCAGACCAGCTCTGCCTTCCTCCTGTTCTTTGAGATAAAGGAATCAGTCTCCTTCTCTCTGTCAACTGTCGGACCTGGACGCTGCTCCAGAGCGGGCAGGGAGGAGATTTCAGGAAGGAAGAGGAAAGCAGATTCGCGGACGTTGTCCGAGGCAGCCATCGCCCTCGCGAGCCTGAAGCCCTTCTCTTCGACCGCGCTGGTGGTGTGCTTCAGCGTCTTGCGAAGCTCGCCCCAAAGGGTGTCTTCGCTTAATCTCGGATGGCTGAACACAAGGACTATGAGTTCGTTCCTCACCTTGGGTCTGGGCCGTCCGTTAGCCTGACCGAAGAAAGCGGGGGAAGGTTTTCTCAGGAATGCCCTCGAAGCAAGAACCATGCGTCCGATGCTCTCGTTGGAGATCGCCTTCGCAAGGTTCCTGTTCTCGTCCACCGGGTCAGGCAGCATCAGGAGCGCTTCCTCGCTGGCCCTCTTCAAACCCGCGAAGTGCCTTAGAACGCCTTCGAAGCTTCCGTTGCGGATGATGAGGACCTCGGCCGCGTAGCCGCTGAACCCCTGGACTTCGATTTCGGCCCCGTAGACGCCGACGCCGCGCATGAACCGCTTGAGGAGCCTGACCTGAGTCTTCCTGTCCGTCGAGAGACCCTCGACTAGCTTTACGTGGAACGGCGAACGGTCTGCCGCGCTCTTCCAGTTCGGGGGCTGGACGGCGTAGCAGGGGACCACGTTGACCTTTACGCCTCGGACTGTGGCCTCCACGTAGGGGTGCTGGGCGTACTTCTTGCCCTTGGGGAATCCGCTTGCTGCTTTCCTTCCCACCTCGAGGCCTATTCGCTCGAAGTCCTTCTCGGAGGTAGCAGGGTCGATCAGTACGAACACGTCTACGTCGACGTTTGTTGGGAGCCAGGTGCCCTTCGCAAAGGACCCTCCCATCACTACGCCTCTGACCTCGGGATGCCTTTCCGCTGCGGCCCGCGTTCTGGTCATGACGAATTCCGCCAGCGTCTTGAGGCGCTTCTCATCTTCTGCGGAGGGTTGGACGAGCTTCGTCGCTGCAGCCAGGACAGATTGAAGGCCGGTCAATTCAGCCTGTACACCCCCGCGTCGCTGTATATCGGCCCTCTGGGAGTCAGCACGCTCGACTTCAGCTTGAACTCTGTAATTTCCACTGGGCCGAAGACGCGGTCACGGCTCTCGTGCAGCAGCCGCTCCAGGTTCTGCTTGTTGGCGCCAGACCGAACCCTGGCCACGGTCAAGTGGGCCTGAAACGGCCGGTCGTCCTGCTCGCCTATTCCGTTCAGGGCCTGGATCACCGGGCCCGCTATTGCATCCATCTTCGGCGAGTCCCCCTCGCCCACCCCCACCCACACAACTCGCGGACGAGTGGGCGAAGGGAAAGCGCCTACGCCCTTCGCCGTCACGTTCGCCTTCGCCAACTTCAGGGCTTTGAGTCGCGTGTCAACCTCTGCGGCTTGGGCCTCGGTAATCTCTCCGAGGAACTTCACCGTGTAGTGAAGGTTCTCTCTTTCGACAATCTTCAGGTCAGCTCTGGTATCCTCAAGCTCCTTCTCCAAGGCCACGAGCCTCTCCATCACCTGGGGGTTAGGTATCTCTATCGCCACAAACGCGCGCAAGACCAGTAGCATGCAGGGCAGGGGTGCTTAAGTGTGAAACCGAGTTCGAGCGGATGACATGGCTCTTTTTCCGAGGAAAGGCACGCACTTGCAGCTACGTGAGGTAGACGTGCATCTGAAGTGTCGACAGGTGTTATTCTGCAGTAAGCTCAAATGAATTTGTTTTGGTCTGCAAAAAGAGGCGGCACTATCGTTGTTGAAACCGCTGTGTCAAAATCCAGCTGTCTTTCGAGGAGCTTCTGACCCGACCTTGATTCGCTTATTGGTTCTGTTATCCTGGTGACCGGCCATAATCACCAAGCTTCACTTCAGTCCATCTGCTCCGGGGATTAGAGCCTCCGTCTCGTTCCCCCTCACAACTTCCTCTGGATTGCCGAGCCGCAGGAACCGCTACGGCCATTATGTTTTTCGATGCCAGGGCGTCCCTATCCCATGTCTTGTCGCACAACGCGCAATACAGCTTCCTTTCTGCCAGACGTACGACGTGGGAGCCACATTCAGGGCAGTATGAGGACGTCCCTCTCGGATTAACGTAAAGGTTCACCACCCCATCCCACCTCGCCTTGTACTCGATCTGTCCTTGAATCTGATGAAAGACCCAGCCATTCATCCTTCCTCTGAACGAGGTTCCTTTGCCATTCCCTCTCCTGTAGAGCCGCCCAATGCCCGTTAGTTTCTCCATCTTGATTCCGTTTTGGTTCGCTTGGGCGCACTCGACTATCTCCTTGGTTATTCGGTGAATCCTCTGGAGAGTACGGTTTCTTTCCCGCACACCGTACTTCGCGTAGAGCTGCTTGTTAATTCGGCTGTCTTGACGCGTCACCTTCCCTATTTTCGCTCTGAGTTCGCGATATCTTTCCTTTATTTCTACGACCTCTTTGAGTTCGGTGAAACTCTTAGAGTAGCCGCCAGTGCTCGAAATCGTCACGTTCTTCTCGTTCACGTCAACACCTACATATCCATGAGGCTCAGCCATTGGAACCATCCTCGAAAACGAGACACTGACAGCTCGCTCAGTAATGGTGACGGAGCCTCTCTTCAGGTCTGGGTTGTCAACGTAGGAGAGATGGTATGGTGAGGCATGCAGCGTCAGAAAAATGTAGTTTCCTGGCGCGGTGGGAATCCTCAGTAGAAGATGATTGAGTTGATATGACTGGTTGTCCAGTTTGAGAAATGCCCTTCGTACGTAGGGAATTGACTTCCTGCTTTTGTTGGTGTAGACTGAGTAAGCGATTTCGCAAGCGGAGAGGATATAGTGACTATGCAAACGGTACTCCTTCAATCTTGGGTACGCTAGTTCAATTAGGCTGAACCTATTCCTTGGTTTTTCCTTGACAGCGATTCTTATGGCGTCGTTGATCATAAGACGAAACTCCTCGAGAAGCGATGAGAGCTCGTCGGGACAGGCGTATCTGAAGGAGACGGACTTCACCGCTTTGACCTGCGTCTTACACGAAGATTCGGTGGCTCCCGTCTGCACTTACCCTTCTAAGGAAGAATTCGATAAAAGGTTGCGACGCTCTGAATCAGGATCTGGGGGGAGGGTTGTGAAACTATGTGGTTAAATTCAGTGTACAAGAAACTCGTTATGTCAGTTCGAAAAGCGACTGTGCTTGCTTATTAAATGAGGTTCGCAGGCGGGCCAGCGATTGAAGATAGTGGCGATAACCGGGATGCCGGGTGCCGGAAAGTCAACGGCCGCGCAGGCTCTCGTGGAGAAAGGCTGGCGGCGGGTCGTGATGGGAGACGTCGTCAGGGAGGAAACGCGGCGACGTGGCCTGCCCGGGGACGAGAAGCACACCGGGGAGGTCATGAGGGACTTGAGGAAACAGCACGGCGAAGCAGCGGTCGCGGAGCTCTGCCTGAAGTCGATGAAAGAATCTGGTTCCGAGAAGGTCGTAGTCGACGGGATCAGGTCGGTCGCTGAAGTGGAGGCTTTCAAGAAAGGGGCGGACGTCCTCCTGATCGCGGTCCACGCGTCCAGGGCGAGACGATTCTCGTTCCTCAAGGGACGGGGGAGGAGCGACGACCCAGAGTCCTACGAGATGTTCCAGAGGCGCGACGACAGGGAGCTGGAAATCGGCTTGGGGAAAGCGATCGCCCTGGCGGACGAGATAATCTCCAACGAGCATTCATCTCCCGAGGTGCTTTCAGCGCAGACCCTGAAGCTGGTGGAGCGCTGGCTCGATGCCACAGCCTGAGTTTCGGCTGAGGGTGACCGTGGAGGCTTCTCTGGCCCAGTCAGAGGACCCCGGCAAGGTCAAGGCCGCAGTGTCGAACGTCTTGGGGGAATGTCGCTACAGCGTCAACGAGGATTCGAGGAGGATGGCCATCACCTCGGACGACGTCGCGAGCATCACGAAGCTGCACGACCAGCTGCGGGACAGGCACGTGAGGGCGGCGGCCAGGAGACTTCTCATTTCGAGACGAGAAGGAAACAGGGTGACAATGATGTTCAACAGGCAGGCCGCCCACGCCGGGGTGCTCGTCCTGTGCGGTTCGGAGGCGGAGTCTCCGCTCGGCCCCATCTATCTGTCTATCGAATCGGAGAACCTCGACGGCGTGATAGAGTGGCTGACAGCCTACGAATCGGGGTAGCCCACTTCGACCCTCATCCCGTCATGTGCAGCGATGGCACTCGGGAACACTCCGCGCGCTTCTTTCACCAGCGCCGATGCGTTCTGATAGCGGGCGCTGAAGTGTGTCAGCACCAGTCTGCTGACCTTGGCCTTCTTGGCCAGAGTCGCTGCTTCACGGGCAGTGCTGTGCTTCCTTTCGACGGCCTTGTCTCTGTCGCGCTCGAGATAGGTCGAATCGAAGATGAGGAGGTCGCAGCCTGCGAAGAACCTGGCGAGCCTCGGGCTCGGCCGCGTGTCGCCCGAGTAGCCGATGCTCCTTCCGGGGCGTTTCGGACCCACGACCTGGGACGGCAGTATCGTCTTGCCGTTCAGCAACACTTTCCTGCCCTTCTGCAGCCGCGACCAGAGCTTCCCTTCCGGGATTCCGAGCCTGCGGGCCTTCTTGGGGTAGAAGGTGCCTGGCCTCGGCCTCTCGCTGACGAGGTATGCGTAGGATTCCACGCTGTGGTCTGCGCGCGCAGCCTTGATGTCAAAGTCCTGGGTGCGGAACACAGCCCCAGCTTTGGCTGTCACGAATTGCAGCCGATATGTGAGGCCGATGTTCAGCAGGCGAGAGGTCACTTCCAGCCATTTTGAAAGGGCCGAGGGCCCGACGACCGTAAGCGGTCTGGACCGCTGAGCCATGCCCATGGTCTGCAGGAGCCCGAGCAGACCGGTCACGTGGTCCCCGTGCAGGTGGGTGATGAGAATGGTTGTCGGCCTGTTCAATCCTATGCCGGCGCTCATCACCTGGCGCTGGACGCCCTCGCCGCAGTCCATCAGTATGACTTCGCCTTCCCTCTGAATCGCGATTGCAGGCAACCCTCGGGACTTCGTCGGTGCGGCCGAGCTTGTCCCGAGGAAAGTGACCGTGAGATTGACCAAGTCTACCTTCTCCTCAGGATTGTTATTGCTCTCGTCAGCCGCTTATGAACGTAAAGGTGATGTTCCTCCTCCACGGCCAACTTCGGGGTGTCGTGGACGGGGACATCTTTCGGGTGCATCATCACCATCCTCGAGCCGGGCCTCAGAAGCGAGGGGAAACGACCGATGGCCGTCTCGACTATCGTGGTCGCCCCGCTGCCCCGGGTGCTTGAGGCCCGGCCGTACGGCGTGTCGGTAGCGATCGCGTCCACCCTGGTCAGCGGAAGCGAGAAGGCGTCGGCCCTGATCACTCCGAGCCAGGACTGGGCGAACTTCTTCATGTTGGCGAGCGATCCCCGGGTCATGGCCCCCGTTTGGTCAGAAGCCAGAGGCAGTGCACCCACCTCTGCGGCCTCCAGAAGAATGCTGCCGGTGCCAGCGAACGGGTCGAGTAGGATCTGGCCTTCCCTGCATCTTGTCAGGTTGACCAGCGCTCTTGACAGCTTTGGAAAAATCGCCGATGGATGGAAGAAGGCGCGCTTCCTCGGGCGTCGGAGGTGCCACGCCTGGTTCATTTCGCGCGGGACCGTGAGGGCGAAGTACCTCTTTTCGCCGTCGACAACGGTGACCTCGTAGTCGGGGTTGACGAGGTCGACTTCGGCGTCGATGCCCCGCAGGAGGTTGCCGGGAACGACCTCTGGCTTCAAAGCGGTAGTTCTGAACGCGGTGAGTCTGACCTTCTTCCTGCGCAGCATTGAGGAAGCGTCCGCCGGGTCGTCCAGAAGCACACCGACGCGCCTAGCGAAGGCCACCCTCCTTGCGACCAGCGTGGGTTCGGCTCTCGATTCTGCAATCATGATTCGCTTCTCGGGGAAGACGAATTTCGCATCTGGATCGTAGGCAAGGAAGAGCGCCTTCGCCTCCGCCGCCGGGATTGTCGTTCCTTCCCCGGATAGCAGCACGAGCGACCTATTCATCGAGCGTCCTGAGATGAGATGCTATGGGTTCTGAAACATCCACGGCACTGTAGCTGCACGGAACAGTGTTGGTGCTCAGAATCGTCTTCACTCCCGCCTCCTCGATCTTGCGCACCGCGTCCCCCACGAAGAGGCCGTGGACGCAAATGGCATGGACGTTGTTGGCCCCCTCGCCGAGGACTGCTTCCGCGGCCGCTGCCAGCGTACCTCCGGTGCTGATTACATCGTCCACAATCATGACGTCCTTCCCATTCACGTCGAGGGTCGCCTTCTTGACCTTGACCTCCCCGGTGACCTTGTCCCTGGTCTTGGAGAGCTGCAGCAACTTGGCGCCGTAGAGAGAGGCGAAAGCCTCGGTCCTCTTCGAGGCGCCGAAGTCTGGAGCCACGACGACCGGATTCTTGAGGTTCATTGTCTTCCTGGCATAATCGGCGAGGCTCGGAATGGCCGAGACGCTGTGAATGGGGAACGAGAAGAGCGCGAGCCCCTCCGGGGAATGGATGTCGACGGTGACCAGCCTCCTCACACCCGCTGACCTCATCAGGTGGGAGACCACTCCAAGGGTGATGCTCTCGCCCGGGAGGAACTCCTTGTCCTGGCGAGCGTAGGCCAAGTAGGGGACAACAGCCGTGACCTTCGCGCCCTCCTGGCTCAGATGGTGGGCTGCGATCAGGAGCTGCATAATGTGCTGGTCCACGGGCGGATAGGTCGATTGAACGACGTAGACAGTCTTGCCGGAGACCTTGCCGTCAAAGGTGACCTTCGTTTCGCCGTCCGGGAAGACCTTGAACTCTGCCTTCAGGAGTTCGGCTTCCATCCTCACTGCGAGGGTTTTGGCGAGTTCCTCGGAGGCCGGACCCGCAAGTACTAACTTCTGCACCATGCTGGCTCTAGCCGCTCGAAGGCCGACTCTATTTAATCGATTTCAACGCATCTGTCACAGCAAGAGTTAAGGAGACCTCGAGAAGGAGAATCCTCAGATTTCTTGGACCAGCAATGCCCCGAATGCGGCGGCGTGATGCTCTTCGACACACCCACCAAGAGATTCGGATGCAAGAAGTGCGGCCTTTTCCTGAC
The DNA here is from genome assembly GCA_963759195.1 of uncultured archaeon. Taxonomy (GTDB): domain Archaea; phylum Thermoproteota; class Nitrososphaeria; order Nitrososphaerales; family Gagatemarchaeaceae; genus DASPPF01. The sequence goes on along the minus strand of CAVWXJ010000010.1, from coordinate 19,585 downwards.
GAGGGACCAGCTCTCAGACATCAGATATAAGCAGAGGACCCCGACCGAGGATGAGAGAAGGAAGCGGTTGAGGCAGCAGTCCGATTACCTTGAGTGGTGGCTGAAGGGAGACAAGGAGAAGTAGACTTCGGAACCCGCGGCGCAGGCCCGAATTCCGAGCGTAGGCAGTGAACCTACCGCACGCGCATCTTGGCGAACTTATCGGCACATGCCTTGACCTTCTTTGTCGTCCAGAGCTTCTGCACCTGCTCGGGCGTGAACCAGCCGAAGTCGGATGACTCGCGGTTGAGCCGAACGCGACCGCGTCGTGGCTTGGCCAAGTAGTCTACGACGATGACCTGGTTCCTTGCGCCTGCTCCTCGTTCGGAAGGGAGATAGGTGATGACATCGAAGAGCCGCTCTATCTCGATGTCGAGTCCGGTCTCCTCCTTGATCTCCCTCACTGCGGCGTCCGAGGTAGTTTCCCCGAGTTCCACTGCCCCTCCTGGGAACGACCACATCCCCTTGCTGGGCTTTTCGTTGCGCTTGACCAGCAACAGCCTGCCGCCCCTGTGGACGAGCGCTCCGGCGCCCACGTAGATCCTCGCTGGCGGCTTCATGCCATCGGACCGCGTCGCATTCGTTTTAAGGCTGGCATCCAGCGTGCACGCGCCTTGGTCAGGGTCGAGATGCTCACCGTGGGCAAGGAGCTTCTGATAGGCAGGACTCTCAATACAAACGCGCACTGGGCAGGGGGAAGGCTAGCCAGAATCGGGACGATGCTGAAGGAGATTACGACAGTGGACGATGACTTGGGAGAGATTTCTGGAGCGCTGCGGGTTTGCATCGCCCGCGCTCCGGACGTGCTCGTCATTGTGGGAGGGCTTGGTCCCACGCCGGACGACATGACTCTCCGGGGCGTCGCATTGGGCCTAGGTAGGAGGCTCCGCGTGAGCAAAGAAGCCCTTCAGATGGTGAAGGACCACTACGTGAGGCGCGGAATGGGCAAGGTCGAGATGACGCCGGCGCGCAGGAAGATGGCCACAATCCCCGCGGGCTCCGTGCCTTTGTCGAACGAGGTAGGCACCGCAGCGGGAGTCAAGATAGAATTGAAGAAGACTGTCGTGTTCTGCCTCCCCGGAGTTCCTGCAGAGATGAAGTCGCTCTTCGGAAAGTTCGTTATGCCGGAGGTTGAGCGAAGGCTGGGAGCCCTGGGAAGGAAGGCAGTCAGGATGAAGGTGGAAGGAGTGATGGAGTCCGCGATTGCGCCGATAATCAAGAAGGAGCTGATGCTGTACCCCGGGACGTACATCAAATCTCATCCCCGCGGGGTAGAACAGGGCCGGTCGAGAATCGAGCTTGACATTGTTTCGGTAAAGAAGAGGAAGGACGAGGCAGAGAGGGTAGGCAACACTGTCGCCTCGGACATGGTCAAGGCCATCAGGCGGGGCGGGGGCACGATAACCTGGAGCCGTGGTTTCAGGCTGGAAGGCGATTGAGATGGACCTCACGTTCGTTACTGGCACAGCGGGCTCAGGGAAGTCGCTACTGACAAGCGCGCTGAAGAACTGGTACATCAACAGAGGAGAGGACGCTATTGCGGTGAACCTAGACCCAGGGGTGCTCAACCTTCCATACGAGCCCGATGTCGACATACGAGAGACGATCGACCTTCAGGAACTGATGACGAAGTACAGCCTGGGACCCAACGGCGCGCTTGTCCTTGCGGCCGACATGGTCGCCACCAACCTCAGCAAGATCCAAGAGGAAATCGATTCTCTGAACGCGGACTACGTGATCGTGGACACGCCTGGACAAATGGAGCTCTTCGCCTACAGGGAGAGCGGCGCGTACATCGTGCAGGAGATGAACGCCGATTCCAAGGTGCTGCTACTGCTCCTGGACCCGTTGCTCGCGACCACCCCCGTCAGCTTCCTTTCACTCGCCCTGCTTTCCGCTTCGGTGGGGCTCAGGCTCAAGGTGCCTCGAATATCCGTCTTGACCAAGCGGGACCTGGAGGCTGAGCGCACCAAGAGCATAATCCAGTGGAGCAGGGACGCCTCGGTTTTCGAGGAAGCCCTGTCAAAGACCAAGGAGGCAGAGGAATATTCCCTGTACTCTGAACTGTTCAAGAGCATAAGGAAGCTCGCATTCGGGGTGGACTTGTATCCGGTTTCCTCCGTGACCCTGGACGGGATGGTTGCCCTGATTGGAGAGATAACGAGGATGGCCCGGGGCGGCGAAGAGTTCAGCGACTAGACGCGGCAAGAAAAGACTGTATCAGCTGCGCGCAGAGCTGGGGCTTCTCCAGCGGGACCATGTGTCCAGCGTCGCGGATGAAGAATGCTGAGGATGATAGGATGTTTGCGTTCATGAAGTGACTCCCTCGGGGAAACGTCATCTGGTCTGACTCGCCGCAAATGATGAGAGTTTTGGCCGCTATCTCCGGGAGCCTGGCCCTGACGTCAAACCCGTCGCAAGCCATGTAATCGTTGAGGAAGACGGGCAGGTTCGAGAGGGAGAGCGCGGTCCTGCTTTCACGAGCGGCGTCGAGGCTCAGGCTATGGAAGCTCCAAGGGGTAATCATCTTCTCGATGGCCTTCAGAGGTTGTCCACGAAGTCCGTCCAGTAGCTCGCGATTAACGCCCAGCTTCGCCCCCGTGTCCACGAGGATGAGTGAGCCGACGTCCTCTGGGTAGTCGAGCGCTAGGGTGAGTACGATTGCGCCACCCATGGAATGGCCGCAGACCGCGGGCTTCTGGATTCCTTTCTCGACTATGAAGGAGTGAACCGAATCCGCGTATTCCGAGACAGTCTTGCAGGTGATCTCTCCGGAAGGATGACCGGGCAGGTTGACAGCCGATCGCCGTCCTCTCTCCAGAAAGGAAACTCAACGTCCGCTTCCAAAGCAGGTTGTTGCCGCCGGCTCCGTGTATGAATACACAATCGGCGGGTGCCGGGTGCTCTATAACGGAAAGCAGCGGGGCATCACTTCTCCAGTCTTGCTGCAGCCTGACTGAGTGTGAGCTTGCCCGCCAGAACCTGCTTCGCAAGCCCCTGTGCCTTTGCTTCTGCCCTGCTCGAGAACCGCTCGAGCACGTCTCCCTTTGCCATTTCCAGCAGCATCCCCCTCATGCTCTTCAGCTTCAGTTCCTCGTCCCCGCCCTTGAAACGCGCGCGAATCCCATCGATTGAACTGACAAGAGTCTCCAGCCCCTCCCCCTTGAGGGCGGAGACCTTGAGGACTGGAGGCGACCTTGATTTCAGGTCCCTCACCATGGAAAGAATGCTGACGACCATGGAGTCGGCGCCTTCCAAGTCCCCTTTGTTGACTGCGTAGATGTCACCGATTTCCATCAAGCCCGCCTTTGAAACTTGAATGTCGTCTCCGAGTCCGGGCATCAGGACAACGACAACCGCGTGCGCGACTCCGACCACCTCGATGTCAGACTGGCCGATGCCCACGGTCTCGAGCAGTACGATGTCGAAGCCAGCCGCATCGAGCAGCTGTATCACTTGGGCTGTAGTCCTGGAGAGACCCCCAGACCAACCTCGGGAGGCCATGCTCCTGATGTACACGTCTGGGTCAGTGGCGTGCCGCATCATTCTGACCCTATCCCCCAAGAGCGCCCCGCCCGTGATTGGGCTTGTCGGGTCGACTGCAACTACTCCGACGCGGAGCCCCTTCTTTCTGTAAAGCTCAATCAGCCTGTCGACCAGTGTGCTCTTGCCCGTACCAGGAGGACCTGTCAGGCCCAGCACGAAGGCGTGACCCTGATGTTTCATCCCGGAGAGGAGCTGACGCGAATCCCTACCCTCGCTTTCGACCAGCGTGATTGCCTTCGCGAGCGCCTGTCTGTCTCCTTTGACGAGCCGCTTGAGGAGAGTCTGCTGGTTCAAGACTGGACTCAGCGCACGCCCGCCGCTGCCATTCTTATCCGTTATTCGGATTGATTTATCTTGCACTCGTTTCGGTGGAGACCAACTTGCTCAGGGGCGGTCGGGACGGATACTGGAAGGAATCGGCGGAGAACTTCTCCAAGGCAAGGGCGAAGAGAGGCACGCTGTACGACGCGAAGGCGCTCGAAGACGTGAAGACGGGAATCAGGCAGTGGCAGGATTCCGTGTTGGGCCCGTGGCTGGCAACTTCACCCGAACCAAAGGCTGACTATCAGACCGCTTCGGGCATCCCGTTGAAGCCAATCTACACGCCCCAGGACGTTGCAGCGACAGACTACGCAGGCCAAGGATTCCCGGGCGTCTACCCCTATCTTCGCGGAGTCTACCCATCCATGTACCGCGGACGCCTCTGGACCATGAGGATGTTCTCAGGCTTCGGGACGCCAGAAGACACCAACAGGAGACTCAAGTTGCTGCTCAAACATGGCGAGACGGGACTGAGCATCGCCTTCGACATGCCCACGCTCTACGGCTACGATTGCGACCACGAGAGAGCCCACGGCGAGGTGGGGAGATGCGGCGTCAACGTGTCTTCCCTCAAGGACATGGAGGTAATCTTCTCGGGCATACCCTTGGCAAGGGTGAGCACGTCGATGACGATCAACGCGCCGGCGGCAGTCCTCACGTGCATGTACGCCGGAGTCGCCAAGAGGACGGGGGTTCCAATCGCAAAGCTCAGAGGAACCGTCCAGGCCGACATGCTGAAGGAGTACATCGCCCAGAAGGAGTGGGTCTATCCACCAGCGGCTCACCTGCGGCTGGTCAGGGACCTGATGGTCTATTGCACAAAGAACATGCCTCTGTGGAATTACGTAAGCATCAGCGGTTATCACATTCGAGAGGCGGGCTCGAGCGCGGTTCAGGAGCTCGCATTCACTCTTGCTGACGGTTTCGGCTACGTTGAGCTGGGGCTTGAGGCCGGGCTGAAGGTGGACCAGTTCGCACCCAGGCTCAGCTTCTTCTTCAACTCGACAATGGACTTTTTCGAGGAGATTGCGAAGTTCAGGGCCGCGAGACGGATCTGGGCTAGAGTGATGCGCGAGAAGTACGGGGCAAAGGACCCGAAGAGTCTGCTCATGCGGTTCCACACGCAGACCTCGGGGGCGTCGCTCACCTGGCAGCAGCCGCTGAACAACGCAGTCAGGACTGCCATCGAGGCCCTGGCTGGGGTCCTCGGTGGAACCCAGTCGCTCCACACCAACTCCTACGACGAGGCCTGGGCCCTTCCGACCGAAGAGGCTGTGCAGGTGGCGCTGAGGACCCAGCAGATAATTGCCGAGGAGACGGGCATCCCAAGCGTGATTGACCCACTGGGCGGGTCGTACTACGTGGAGTGGCTCACCGAGCAGCTGGAGGAGGAGGCCTACAGGTACTTCGACAGGATTGACTCGGCCGGCGGCATACTCAAGGCGATAGAGACAGGATTCCTTCAGAGGGAAATAGCGGAGAACTCCTACAGGCTCTCGAAGCGGGTCGAGGAGGGGAAGGACGTCATAGTGGGGGTGAACAAGTACGCGGTCGAAGAGAGGAAGCCGATAGACACCCTCAAGATCGATTTCAAGGCGCAGAGGAGTCAGACCGCCAGGCTGGCCAAGGTGAAGAAACAGAGAAACGAGGCGAAGGTGCAGGCTGCACTGGCGAAAATCGAAAGGGCCTTTGAAAACGAGGATGCAAACTCGATCCAGCCCATGCTGGACGCGGTGATGGAGTACGCAACGCTGGGCGAGATCGTGCCGTCGGGAGGAGGGTCTGGGGGACATGGAGAGAACCCGCAATTCTCTGAATTACGGGCAAACCTTTTCTAAGAACGGTGGGGCCGCAGGTTCAGATGAGTAAGAGGACAGCCACTGCGCAGAAGAAGATCAGGATACTCGTCGCGAAACCGGGGCTTGACGGACACGACAGGGGGGTACTGGTGCTGGCCAGAGCGTTCAGGGACGCCGGGATGGAAGTCATCTACAGCGGGCTGCTTCCCTCCCCAGAACAGGTCGCACAGATGGCGGTCGACGAGGACGTCGATGTGGTGGCCCTGTCGCTGCTCAATGGGGCGCACATGACTGCCTTCCCGAGGGTCAAGAAACAACTTGAGAAGCTTGGGGGCAAGGACATACTGGTAGTGGCCGGCGGAATCATACCCGAAGAGGACAAGCCGAAGCTTCGCAAGATGGGGATTACGGGACTCTTCGGGCCTGGCAGCTCTCTGGCAGAGATTGTGGAGCACGTCAAGGAAAGAGTTCGGAAGGAGCGGTGAGCTATGTGAAGGAACTTGAGCAGGACGACTTCATGAGCCTCTCGAAGATGAACTTCGATGTATCTGAGGAGCAGTCGCTGATACTGGAGCAGGTCGACAGGGTCTGCAAGAAATCAGGCCAATCGAGGACAAGTGCTACCTCGAAAGGAAGCGCAACGACCAGGTAGGACCGGTGTTCGCAAAGGCACACCTCCTGGGCCTCCCGATCTCGAGGAAGTATGGCGACGGCCAGGGTGCGGACATGATGACCTACGCCCTCGCCATCGAAAGGATAGGGAGGGAGGGAACTGGTGTCAGGACATTCTTCTCCGTGCACATCGCTCTTTGCCAACTGACCGTACAGATGTGGGGCGACGAGGAACAAAAGAGGAGGATTCTCACGCCGGCCACCAAGGGGGAGAGGCTTCTTGCCTTCGGGCTTACGGAGCCGAGTGCTGGGAGCGACCCAGAGTCGCTCACGACCTCCTTCGAGCAGAAGGGAGGGAGGTACGTCCTTAGCGGACAGAAGATGTGGATCTCCAATGGCTCCGTCGCTGATTCTGTTCTTGTCTTCGCCTATCCAAAAGGGAAGAGGGAAGGGATGTGCGCATTCATGGTGGACAAGGGAGCGCCCGGCTTCACTGCAAGGCCAATCGAACACAAGCTGGGCCTGCCGACAGCCGACACGGCCACGCTCTACCTCGACAAAGTGGAGGTGTCCAAAGAGAACGTGCTGGGGCCGGTTGGAAAGGGGCTTTCGGTCGCCTATTCGGGACTGATGAGCGGGAGGCTCAGCGTCGCCGCCGGATGTGTGGGCGTAATCCAGGACTGCCTGGACGAGGCAACGCGCTACTCGCAACAGCGGACTCAGCACGGGAAGAAGATAGGGAGGCACCAGCTGGTCCAGAGGCACATCGGGATCATGTCGACGAACCTGGACGCAGCGAAGTGGCTGCTGCTGAGGGCGGCGTTCCTGAAGCAGAAGTATGAGGAGAAGCCGACCGACCTGGAATTGAGGGAAGTCGCAGCCATGGCCATTACAAAGGCGAAGTACTTCGCGGCGAACGCGTCATTCGACGCTGCCAACAGGGCTGTGCAGGTGTTCGGCGCGAACGGCTACTCGCTGGAGAATCGGCCGGCAAGGCATCTGGCGGACACGAGGGTGACGATGATTTACGAAGGGACAAACGAAATCCTCGAGCAGAAGATAGCGCTAGGCTCCCTCGGAAAGGACTTCGAAGCATACTCTTAGACTCGGAGGGAAAGAGGACACGAGGATGGACAGGAAGCTGGCCACAGCCGCGGTCCTTGTGGCCGTGGTTCTCGTGGCTGGTTTCGCGGCGTACTACTTCGTCCTTCAGCCCCAGGGACCGTGCATGCCCCTCGGCGGGACGAAGGTGCTCAAGAGCGTAGTCACGAGCTCGGAATTCGGAGCGATCACGGAGTACGCTCTTCCTTCCCCCAGCAGATGGTCGAACGCGATCACTGTCGCCCAGGACGGGTCCGTCTGGTTCGGGGAGCAGTCGGTGCCCGGAGTCGGCCACCTCTTCACCAACGGGACATTGATGGAGTACCCATGGCCTTCGGCGGCGCACCCCTCTTCGAAGGCCTGCGGCTTTGAGGCTAGCATCTGGGGTGTGGTGAACTGGAACGGCATGGTGTGGGGCGCGAACGGCGACGACAACGCTTTGATCGGCATCAACCCGCAGACAGGAGCCACCAGGGTAATCAACGTCAGTAGCGTGGCCGGCTTCCCGTACAGCTTGTCTGTGGCCCCCGACGGCTCACTCTGGTTCACCTCACTGATCAACCCCGCGGTGCTGGGAAGGATAGGGCTCGACTACACGGTCACCCAACTTCACGTCAACGGCATCGGGGGACAGTACCCGGCGCAGCTGGACTTCGTGAACTCGTCGTACGCGTACATGATAACGCTCGACAGGTTCAACGACTCGGGCGGTCTCTACTCGTTCAATCCTGCCAGCGCGTCGACGGCCGTCAACACGCAGCGGCAAGGGAAGAGCTTCGTCCTGCAGGCACCCGACAGTCTTGCCGTTGTGGGAAACACGGTCTGGGTAGCCCAGCACGGGCCTGCGAACCTCGCAGCCTTCAACGTCACTTCCGGAGCATGGACCCTCTACCCGACGACTCACCTGGGAAGCAACATCACAACGCTCCCCTACTTCGTTTCCGAGGGACCGGGCGGTGTCTGGTTCAACGAACACTATGGGAACAGGATAGGGTTCATCGACCAGGCGAAGAAGACACTGACCGAATACAGTGAATCCAATCCGCCGGTCACCAACGAATCGGAGATAGGCAACGACCTCACAATTGCGCCCGCCCCTGGAGGCATCTGGTTCACATCCACCACGGGAAATTATGTCGGGTTCGCAAATGCAAGCTACGCCCCTGGTTTCTCCGTATCCGTAGCCGGCGGAAGCTCGGCGTCCGTCCAAGCGGGAGGGCAGGTGAGCCTGAACTTCACTGTGGGAGGGAGCTGGAAGTCTTCGCTGTCGGTGGTGATTTCGGATTCCGAGAACTACACCGCAGTTCCATCTTTGATCGCAATGACGCCATCCTCCAAGACGCTGCAGGCGGGGTCCGGACCAATTCAGTTGCAACTACAGGTGGGGGTAAGCAGCAAGATGGCGCCGGGCGAGTACACGCTCGCGATTACGGTCTCCGACGGACTGGTCCTGAGGAGCGCATTCGTCTTCTTAGACGTTTCCTGAGCAGAACAGGGCGTTCTCGAAGCTAGAAATATTATCGGTGTGTTCCAGGCTGCAGGTAATGAGGACTTCGGGCGTCTTCGGTCTGCTCACGGTGCTTTCTGTGGCTGCGGTGATAGCCGTCAACGTCCCTCTGATGCAGGGGCAGGGCACGCCCTCCTCAATTCAGTTCCCTACTCAGGCTACTGCGGCATCTTCGAGTGGATTGAGACTCGACCTGGCGATCAGCCAGGGCGACCTAGCTCAAGGGCAGGCCCTAGTGATTAGCGTCGATAGCTACAACCCGACAAATGTGCCGCTGAACGTGTCGGCGGCGCGGGCATGGGCGCTGCAGGGGCTGAGGGCTGACTCGTGCTACTCGTCGGTCTACCCATTCGGCGTTGCTCTGTTCCAGGGCATCTACGGCGCCGCCAACGCCACTCAGGGCACTCCGCTTCAGATATTCCCGAACGTGCCCTGTCCCCTGCTGATTAGGCTCGTGACCGGCTACTACTTCAGCCCAGAGAGCAGCAACGCGACAATCCTGCCTGGGACGGGTTCGGCAATCAGTGTTTCAGTCAAGCTGACTTTGACAGGGACATACCCTGGACAAGGGACATCGCCGACATCATTCCCCGCCGGGATCTATACCGTAGTTGCAGGCGACGAGTGGGGGACGTTGGTGTTCCTCCACTTCCGCGTGCACTGAGCTAGGACAGACCTAAAACTCAGGGGTCCACCACAAACCCCGATGCCCGTCGTCCGGCGCAGCGCACCTTCGGGTTTAGCTGTAAGGGGTCTCTTGGGCTTCCTTCTCAGCTTCGCAGCAGCCAGAACGTTCACAACGTTCTATCCCGAAGTCGTGATAGCGACAGGTGGGATACATCTTCATCACTTCTGGTACGGGCTGGCGCTGGTGCTAGCAGCCGGCTGGCTGGGAATCGCCTCCAACCGACCTCAGCTCGAAAGGATCTACGCCTTCGTTTTCGGATTGGGCACCGGGCTGATTGGCGACGAAGTCGGACTTCTTCTCACGTTTGGCGACTACCATTCGATGCTGACGTTCGAGTTCATCCTCGTGGCAGTTCCGCTGGCGGTCATCGGGATCCTTGCTTTGAAGTACCAATCGGAGCTAAGCGAGGATCTCCTTCAAAGCGGGAAGGGGGAGAGGCTGATTGCCGCGGGGGTTCTCGTATGCGCTCTCGCGGCGTTGCCCGCGGCCTCAGACCTCTGGACGTTAGCCTGGCCACTGCTGAGCGTCGGGGTCCTGATCTCGTTGCTAGGGGTTATGGTCCACTGGCGATACCTTTCACAGGCTTAAATCAAGACTGGTCGCCCGTTTCTCGTTGGTGGAGCAGAGGAGCGGGTCGCGAAAGATTGCGCCAGGCTGGGGGAAACCTCCACCCATAATGAAGACGCTTGGAATGGAGTTGATAGAGGCTGGAGACGGAAAGGCCTCCATGAAGATTCGGGTCGGCGAAAGGTTTCACAACCCGATGGGGACGGTTCACGGCGGCGTGATGACAGACCTTGCAGACGCAACCATGGGCATCGCTGTCATGACGACGCTGGCGGAAGGCGAGTCGTTCACCACCCTGGAGCTGAAGATGAACTTCATCCGCCCCGTTATAGAAGATGAGCTCACTTCGACCGCAAAGGTTGTACACAGGGGCAAGACCATCGCGTTGGTGGAATCGGTGCTCAGGAACAGGGCAGGAAAGGAGGTTGCTAGGGGCCTTGCGACCCAGATGATCCTCCACAATTCACGATAGCGTGAATCCATGAGAAGAGAAGGGGCGGGTTCGGAGGCCCAATCCTGGACGGGTTCTCAAGATGGATTCCAAGTGAAAGGGTTGCCCGGCCAGGGTTCCGACCTGAACAGGTTCGAATCCATTCCAGACTGAAACTAATTGCCCGCCCTGGCTGGGATGGGTTCGAGCCCGGTGGGAGTCGCTTAGAGAATTAAGCGAGTCCTAATCGAACGGCCAGCGGGTCAGGTGCCGTTCCTCCGAGGGGTTTGGTACCATGTTTCATGATTTTGAGGAAAAGAGAGATACGCTCGAGGGGCAGTTACTATCTATTCCGCGATGTAGCGGACTGGGTCCGATCTAGAGCTCAAAGAGGTCATGAAGGGGACTTGGGTCCGACGGAGAAAAGCACCTATGTGGGCACGGGCTATTTCACGACGAGGACTGAGCAGTTGGCGTAGTGCAAGACGCTGTTGGAGACGCTCCCGAGAAGAAGCTTCTTGAATCCACCCATCCCCCGGCCCCCGACTATTATCAGGTCCGATTGTTTCTCTGCCGCGAAGTCGACTATGCCTTGCGCGGGTGAGACGCCTTTCCTAACCTCGCCAGTGGCCCGAGTCCCGACGCTTTCCGCAAGGGAAACCGCTTCCGCGAGCAGTTTCTCTCCACTCGTTTGCGCACCCTCTTCCATCTCTCCTATCGGCGCGGGCCTGGTCGTGGCGTAGGCCGTCTCGGGCATATGTATGACGTGCAATATCTCCAGTTCAGCGCCCAGCAGCCTCGCGAGGCTGGCCGCTGCCACTACAGCATGCTTTGAGTTTGAAGAGCCATCGGTCGCCACGAGGAACCGCTTGAGCAGAGGCGCCCTCCCGGCTGGACCGGATCTGACTACGAGAACAGGCCTGCTGGAGTGGGTGGCGACACCACTAGAGACGCTGCCCACTGTCAATCTTCTGAAGCCGCCGAGACCCCTGGTCCCCAGGATTACCAGGTCGAAACGTCCCAACTCTGCGTAATCGGTTATCGCCTTGACCAGCGACTTGCGGTCGGACGAGACCTTTCTCTCAAGGATCAACGATTCGTTTCCTACAGCGTCGGCTGCCTCGTCTAGAACCCTCTGCTCGGTTGTCTTGGATCTGGATTGAATGGTCGCCCTGACGTTCCTTGTCTCCGGTGCCGAGGCTGTGGAGACGAAAAGCAACGTTATCTTCGCGTGGGCGGCTTCGGCTATCGATGAAGCGAGGCCGCAGGCTGCGAGCGCGTTCTTAGAGCCGTCTACGGCTACCAGGATGCGGCCCATGGTGGTGAAGACTTGCTGCATCTACTCTTGCACCGCCTGTCTGTTGGCTCTCTTGCCCATCACTTCTTGGGCGAGTGCTGCGACGACGAACGATATGGCAAATCCTACTATCGCGATGTAGTAGGAATAGCGGAACGCGGTATCTGTTGGGACAGAGAAAGTCTGACCTCCCACGACGAGGCTCACCACGAAGGTGGACATTAGCGACCCTGCCACGGGTGCTCCAAGGCTCGAGCCAATATTGCGGAAGACGGTGTTCAACGAGGTCGCGAGCCCCATCTCCCTCCTCTTAACGGAGAGCACGAGCAGGTTCTGGCTTGCGACGAGCAGCATCCCCAAGCCGGCAGATGCGATTACCAGGTACGCGGCTATCAAGGTTGCAGTGGTTGCCGTCGAGATGAGATAGAACCCAAGTCCTCCAACAGCGCAGCCGATGTAGAGGAACGGCTTCACGCCGTACTTGGGCGTCAGACGGCCCACTGGGATGGCCACAATAAGAATCGCAACCGCGAGAGGAAGAAGGTAGAGGCCCGTGGTGAGGATATCAAATCCGAACCCCGACGGCGATGGGAGTTCAAGTCGAAAGGTTATCGCCTGAAACGCGATGAAGAGGGCAGCCCCTGAGGCAGTTCCGACTGCATTTGAGACCATGACGTTTCTGATTCCAAGGAGCTTGAGGTTGAGGATTGGCTCGCGGGTCCGCCTTTCGTAGAAGACTAGGGGGATCAGGGAGACGAATCCTCCAAAGATTAGGCCCAGCACCGGAGTGGATGTCCATCCCCATGTTGACCCCTCAGAGAGACCGAAAACAATCGCTCCCAGCGTCAGGCCAAGCCAGACCGCTCCTACGTAGTCGAGTTTCGCGTTAGGATCTGTGACCTTTGATTCCTTTACGTAGAAGAAGATCAAGATTGTCAAGATTGCTATGAATGGCAGGGCGAGGTGGTAGTTCGTCTGCCAGCCGTAGGAGTTTGCGATTAGAGCGCCAACAGGGAGACCAAAAGCGGCACCTGCGCCGAACATCGCGCTGAGTATCCCCTGGGCGCGGGGGACCATCTCTCTGGGGAACTCTTCTCTCACTAGGCTGAAGGCGAGAGGGAATATTCCAAGTCCGATGCCCTGCACGGTCCTCGACACCAGCAGGACTGTGAAAGTCGAGGCGAAGGAGGTCGCCGCGACCATGACACAGTATATCACCAAGACGTAGATCAGAATCCGCTTCTTGCCCAATATGTCTCCCAGCTTCCCTATGACCGGATTCACGGCTGTGCCGAATACGGTGTAGAGGGAGATGACAAGGCTGACCTCGGCGATGGTTACCTTGTAATCGGAGGCGATGCTGGGGAGCGACGGCGTGAGCATTATGTCGACGAAAAGGACGAAGGCAGCCAACAAGGAAAACAGAATCAGGACCCTGTTCGCATAAGATTGATTGAATCCCTCGGCTCGGGCCGCAGGCTCGACGCTCGCGTCTGCAGGTGAGCCGGTCTCCGGACTACTCATTCAAGAACCTCTTGATTCCCGCGAAACAGAGCGCACTGCGCGCTGGAAGAATGTCCTCCACGAAATGAATCACGTTCCAGACTGCGAATGAGTTTTCGGCCTTGAAATGGCGCCGTACGCCATGCAGGACGATTCCCACTATCGCCAAGACGCCACCCAGGTAGATGAATGTCGGGTTGTTGTCCATCAGGCTGCTCCCGCCCAGGATTCCGGCCCCCTGAGACGCCCATCCAGCTCCGACCAAGACAAGCAACGCGCCGACGATTATCGGAATCGCCCTTCTCATTTCTCCACCCTCACGTTGATGCTGCCGTTAATGATTTCGACGGGGTAGGTCCTCAGGTCGGTCGCTTCTCTGTGCGATGCCATCTTCATCAGTGCTGCCACGTTCTTCACCACTTTTCCAGTGGCGGCGTCGTACTGCGCCTTGTGAACGGGGCAGATTACCGTGCGACCTTTCAGCTCGCCCTTCGGGAGGTATCCAGACATGTGGGAGCAGACAGCGTCCATCGCATAGATCCTACCTCCTATGTTTGAGAGCAGGATTGGGACCCCTGCGACGTTGACGCCTAGCATCGACCCCTCAGGCACCTGGTCTGCCTTCGTGACGGTTACGAAATCGTCATTCGAGGCTATCGGCGAACTGGACGTGGTCAGACCCCCTTGTCAAGGTAGACAGTTTCGCCCTTCACGTCTACCCTGTAGGTCTTCAAAGGGAGGATGTCGATTTCTGAGAGCAACTGTGCGGTCTTCTGGAAGCTGGCGATTACCTCAGGCGGCAGCTTGTTCATTATCTCCGGGGACATTCCTCTGGGCTGGATGCCGGCGACGTTGCGCCCAGTGGTGACGTCGAACTTCGCGCCGTGAAGCGCGCATGTGACGATGTTTCCGTCCAATGTTCCTCTTGCGAGGCTCGCTCGCTGGTGGCCGCAGTCGTTCTGGGTCGCGTAGAATCTGCCACCGACGTTGTAGAGGACGATGTTCTCGCCAAAAGCGGTTACACGCTTCATTGCCCCAGGGGTGACATCTGTCGTTCGAGCAACCTCAGCGCGCATCTTCGAAATCGCAAGGCGCGCGTTGGCCACCTGCTATAAATATATTGGATGCCCGATAGTGATTTAGGGGTAGGCTTTCTATGCCTTTGTCGTTGGCAAAGGAAAACGAAGCGTGCGACATGCGCGGCATGCTTTCGTTCATGATCTCTGTGGATGTTGTCGAAGCGACCAATGTACGGCCAGGAACTTGCGACTGAGATTGGAAAGCGTAAGGGTGATAAACCGAATCCTGGCACAATCTACCCGGCGCTGAAGGACCTCTCAAACCGAGGCATGATCGAAGCGCGCGAGGAAGGCCGAAACAACGTGTACAGGCTGACTCCGCGAGGGCGGAAGGGACTCTCAAAGGCCCTGGAGTATTTCAGAAGGGCGTTCGGAGAGATATTCGACTCCGCACTTGTGGCCGCATAGGAACGACGTTCATCCGAAGAGAAAGCAGCATTCACTAGTCCGATTGCACAGAGAACCAATCTGGTATTCGCCCGTAGGGCTCGACTATCGATTGCGATATACTTTACGATATATGTATATAGTCTATTAATGAGGCGATTTCCATGGAGCAGCTCAAGCAGGGGTCTTCCCGTTCGAAGAAGACGGAAGATGACGAGAACGGAAGCCTTCGCCTTCAGGGCGCGCCCAGAGGCTTACTGCACTTCTACGCGCTTCTGAGCATCGCTCGCAAGCCGATGCACGGATACGACCTGATGAAGGAAATCGAGCTCAAGACCGAGGGGGCGTGGCGCCCCGGCCCCGGTGCGGTGTACCCGGTCCTTCAGAAGCTCGCAAAGCAGGGCTACATTGTGGCAAAAAGGAAATCCGGGGACGGCCCGACCCACGTTCTCTACGAGATCACATCCTCAGGTCTTCGGAACATCGCCAGCGCCAAGAAAGCGATGAGGTCGTCAACTGAGCGCCTGAACGTGATGAGTTCACTCTTCATCGACCTCATGGAACCCGACGACCTAGTCAGATTCATCCTGAACGCAGTTGAGCTGCAAATGTCGCTCGTCAACATGATAATCGAATCGGACAGAAGCGGCCTGACCGAACAGGACAAGCTGTTCGTTCTCAGACAATACTCTCTCAATCTGGAGAGGGAATTGACGCGGGCAGCTTCTTCGATCAGAGGGATAGAGGCCCGCACTCACCCTCGGAGAGCAATGGCGGGGAGAACAGCATAGGAGGAGAGGAAGGCATGAGCAAAACCCAGCTTGTCCAAGCAGACCGCATAGATGCTAGCGGCTCGATGATCCGAGTTGAACACCTGACGAAGAAATTCGGCGATTTCGTTGCCGTCGACGACATCTCGTTCGACGTAAAGAAGGGTGAGGTGTTCGGCCTTCTCGGTCCGAACGGCGCCGGCAAGAGTACGATCCTGAGAATCCTCTCCACTCTGGCGAGGCCCACAAGGGGAACCGCAACGATTGGAGGCTACGACGTGGTGAAGCAGGATACAGAAGTCCGCAAGCTCATCGGCATCGTTTCAGAGAAGATGATAATGTACGACCGCCTGACTGCGAGAGAGAACCTGTGGTTCTTCGGTAACCTCTTTGACATCCCTCGCGACCTGTTGAACAAGAGGATTGACGAATTGTTGGACCTGGTCCAACTGACAAAGTGGAAGAACGCACAGGTGGGAACGTTTTCCACCGGGATGCGTCAAAGGATGAACGTCGTTCGCGTCCCTTCTCAATATGCCCCAAGTACTCTTCCTGGACGAGCCAACGCTGGGGCTCGACCCTCAATCCTCCGTTGAGATTCGCGATTTCGTGAAGAAACTCAACAGGGAAAACGGCACCACGATAATCGTGACCACCCATGCGATGGTGGACGCAGATATGCTGTGCGACCGAATCGGCATCATCGACCACGGGAAGGTGGTGGCACTTGACACGTCCGCCAATCTGAAGAAGCTCATTTCGGGTGGGAACAGCACGATCCTGAAGCTCGGCATAGCCAATCTGACACCCGACTTGCTCGAGTCATTGCGGGCGCTTGATGGCGTCGAATCCGTTTCCCAGGACAACTCTACTCAAATCAGGCTCATTGCGCGCGGGGACGACGCATTCGACACCGTGATTGATGCCGTAAGGGCGAAGGGCGGGAGGATAGCCTCGATTGAGAACCTTCAGCCAACCCTCGAAGACGTATTCCTTCACCTGACCGGCCACGAAGTCAGAGACAGTGCGGATCAGAAGATTCCTCTTGAAAGGCACAGACGCTTCGGGACGCCACAACGGAGGATAAGGTGAGACAGAGTGGCAACTAGGGGCCTCCTTTCGCACAGCCTCAGAATCGCCTGGAAGGACCTGGTCGAGCTCTACAGAAACAAGTTCGGACTTGTCTTGCTCATCGTCATGCCGCTGTTCATGATGGGGATGGTCGGCTTCATCTACCCGACGGGTAGCAGCTCGGCCAGTAATCTGCCGGTAGCTGTCGTCAACATGGACGCAGGCTTCCACAACTCAACTATTGCGAGCCAGACGTTCACAACTGTCCTACAGCAGATCAACGACAAGACGAGCATGCTGAAACTCACTTCGGCCACAAGCATCGCGGACATCAAGGACTCGATTCAGAAGGGGAACCTCGAGGGCGGGATAATCATACCGAGCAACTTCACGGCGAGCCTCCTCAGCGGAAAACAGGGGACCCTGATAATCATGACCGACCAGTCCAACCCGCAGGTATCGGCCATTATTCAGGCCCTGCTGTCGGGAGTGTTCAACGAAATGGGCACCATGGTGGCTCAGCAGAATGTGTTGGCGCTCAGTCCGACCGTGACGCCTGCTGATTCCCTCGCAATCGTGCAGCCGTACAGAGTTCAAACGCAGGGCGTCGTTCCGGGCAAGACCAACTACTTCGACTTCGTTGCTCCGGGCATAATGGCGATGACCGTCATGATGAGCGTCATGACGGGGCTACCGGGGGCGATTTCACAGGAGAAGGAAATTGGAACCATGGACGGAATGATGGTGGCACCGATCAACAGGCTGTCCATCATCCTTGGGAAGACCATGGGCCAGACTGTGAGAGGTTTGTTACAGGGCGTCATAATACTGGCACTGGCCGTAGGCCTCTTTGGAGTGACGATCCAGGGGAACATCTTTCTGGTCTTCGGGCTGCTGCTTCTCGGAGTGTTCAGCTTCGTCGGCCTAGGCATCGTGATAACCTCGTTCGCGAGCGACCAGCAGACGGCGACGATGCTCATGACCACGCTGATCTTCCCGATGATGTTCCTCAGCGGGGTGTTCTTCCCGATACAGCAGATGCCTTGGTACATGCAGGACATATCGAAGGTGCTGCCACTTACCTACGCGACGGACGCCCTGAGGAAGGTCATGGTTCTGGGCGCCGGGATACCAGCGATAACGACGGAGCTGTCGGTCATGATAGCGTTTGGGGTGGTAATGACCGCGATTGCAGTCCCTGTGTTCCGGCGAGCGATGACTAGGTAACCGCTTCGGAACCGACGTTGCAACCGGTCAAAGATTCGCACCTCTGGATGAGCCTATGACAAGGATCGTTGTCTTCGGTGCGACCGGCGGCACCGGCAAGCGGTTGGTCGACCAGGCGCTGGCAGAGGGGTACGAAGTTGTAGCCTACGCACGGGACCCATCAAAACTTGGAATCAGCCATGAGCGCTTGACGGTCGTCAAGGGCGAGTTGTCCGACCAGGCGTTGATTGAAGACGCGATACGGGGCAGCGATGCTGTCCTTAGCACGCTTGGTCCGCGAGGGCGCGAGACGGACAAGCCGATATCCCAGGGGACGGAGAACATCATAGCGGCCATGAAGAAGGTTGACGTGCGCAGACTGATCGTGACCTCGACCTTGAGCGCCACCGACCCGGAAGACAGACCAGACCTCCGAACGAGGGCCATGGTCAACGTAGTCAAGCTCACGATGCGTTCCGCCTACGAGGACATTGTCACCACCGCCCAACTTGTGCGCTCGTCAGAGCTCGACTGGACGATAGTGCGCTTAGCTTTGCTCAACAACAATCCAAAGACTGGAAACGTCAGGGTTGGCTATGTGGGAAGAGGGGAGGTCGGGACCAGCAATCTCGCGTGCAGACATCGCAGACTTCATGCTCAAGCAGATTGGGGACACCAAGCATATCCGCCAAGCGCCAGCGATAAGCAACTAGCATCTCGTTTGGGTTCGCTTCACATCCTCGTCGAATCAAAAGTCGGGCCCGGAAGGGAGTTGCTTAGAGAATCAAGCGAATCCTTCTACTGACCTCGGAAGGAGCAAGGGTCAGAATCTTGAATATGCTCTGGAAGTCCCGTTCGTCACGATGTGTAAGTTGTCAAACGGGTCCCATGACAGTCACAAGAGTGTCTGACCGGACTAATGGAACGGGGTCTCCAGACAACGGCGCGCCCGCAGAGGGCAAGATGGAGGATGTGGAATTCACTCCACTCGTTTGATGGGGCGCCTTATTTCGTCGCGAGTGACGTCGGCCCCTCCGTTATCCATCATTTCGGTTCTGGCATCTACATTCTTGGTCTTACTGCTTCCAAGTTATAAAAAGCGGCGATAAGTACGAAATTTGTACCTTTCGGACCTCTTATATCTGCTTTGACCCCTTCGAAACCCGTGGGAAAATCTAGGTTCGAGGTGGGCGAGAGGGAGAAGCACTCGCTCACAGTCGATACCGACATGGTTATGAAGACAATCCGCATCGAAGTGGATGGCCAGAAGGTCATTGACGAATCCCTCTTCTCGCCTGGCGCGAAGAAGTTCGCGTTCGATGTCGGGAGTTCAGAGGTCCACAAAGTCGAAGTCAACCTCGGGATGACGCGCTGGGCCTTTGGGAGAAAAATCAGCGTGCTCGTGGATGGCAAGCCTGCACAGAGCTCTAGCGCGGGCAAATAGAGCAGGGCACTTGTCATCAGTGATGCCGCCGGATGATTGAAACTGAAAATCTCACGAAGAGATTCGGTGACCTCACAGCCGTTGACAACCTGACTCTCAAAGTCAACGCTGGGGAGGTCTTCGGCTTCCTCGGGCCCAACGGGGCAGGGAAGACGACGACCGTAAGGATGCTCTGCTGCCTCATCTCGAAGACGAGCGGCGAAGCTAGGATTGGCGAC
>CAVWXJ010000009.1:0-163319 GCA_963759195.1 uncultured archaeon | reverse complement strand
GGCTCGCTGCTAGGACGCCCGCGGTCTTGTGATGAGCCTCGCAGCTCGCTATGACCTTCTTCATGGCCTCGATGACCTTGGGGTTCGACCTGTCGTCCAGAAGCCCGAGAGACATCGTGAGGTCCGACGGCCCGACGAACGCCACGTCCACGTCTTTCAACGACAGTATGCTGTCTAGGTTCTCCAGCGCCTCGCTGGTCTCAATCTGGGCCACGAGGATGTGTCATGTCGTTTGCAGTCCTGCATGTACTCCGCCGAACGTGAGCCCGTAGTCGGCGGCCTTCCTCGGAGCCACTCCTCTGACGCCGACGGGCGGATACTTCAGGAACTGGACCGCCGCCTTGGCCTCCGCCGCTGAGTTGACCAAGGGGCAGACCACTCCATGGGCTCCCATGTCAAGGGCCGACTTCACCATGTACTGGTCGATGGCCCCAACCCTAACCATGGGGCAGACCTTCTCGGCGTCGATTGCCTGTATCATCCGGCCGAGTGTCTCCCTCCCGATGGGCGCGTGCTCTGTGTCGAAGACCAGCCAGTCGAACCCCATCGCCTCCAGCATGGTCCGGCACGTCCGGATGTCCGATGGTCACCCAGGTGCCCAGCGTGACCTTCCCGGACCGCAGTGTCTTCTTCAGGCTGCACTTCATTTCGCTGTCGCCCAGCGATTCCGCAACCATTTCCGCTATGTCCTTCACCTTCATGGGTCGTTCCGCCCATCGCCTTGAAGGCGTCCTCGAACATCGTTATGCAGAACGGGCATGCCACGGCCAGCGTCTCGCGCCCCGGTGGCCATCGCCTCCTCGACCCTGATCACTCCTACCTTCTTCTTCTCCGGCACCTCGTACCAGACGTTCGCCCCGCCTCCGCCGCAGCAGAAGCTGTTCATCCTGGCCTCTCCATCTCCGTCAGCTCCAGCCCCTCCATCGACTCGAGCGCCTCCCTCGGCTCGTCGAAGACCCCGTTGATCCTTCCCAGGTTGCAGGGGTCGTGGAAGGTCACCTTCCCCGTCGATTCCTCGGGCTTCAGCTTTCCCTCGGCACATCAGCTGCGCGATGAGCTGGGAGTGGTGGATGACCTCGAAGCTTGCCGCCGAACTCGGGGTACTCGTTCTTGAAGGTGTTGAAGCAGTGGGCGCAGTGGACTATCACCTTCTTCACGCCGTACCTCGTGAACGTCTCAGTGTTCTTCATCACGAGCTCCTGGAACCTTCCCTCCTCGCCCATCCTGCCTCACCGGCTCTCCGGTGCAGGTCTCCTCGCTTCCGAGAACGGCGAAGTCGACCTTGGCCGCCTTCAGGATCTTCACCATCGCCTTCGCCACGTTCCTCGCCCTCGGGTCGTAGCTTGACTGGCAGCCGACCCAGTAGAGGTACTCGGCGTCCGGGCTTCTCCTTCAGCGTCGGCACGCCCAGCTCCGCGAGCCAGCGCTGCCTCTCGGACGGCGGAAGCCCGAACGGGTTTCCGTTCCTCGCCATGTTCTCGAGGAAGAGTCTTCTTCTTCCCGTCGAGCCTGTTCTCGCTGACGAGCGTCCGCCTGAACTCGGTGATGTAGTCCGACCTGGTCGATGAAGACCGGGCAGACGGACACGCAGGCGTTGCACATCGTGCAGGCCCAGAGCTCGGCCTCCCTGTATCACGCCCTTCGAGAAGACGTCGCCGTCGCCCCCGTCCGTATGTCTCGGCCAAGGTCCTGGACGACCAGCCTGGGCGAAAGGTCTCTCCCGCTCGCGTAGGCAGGGCAGACCTCCTGGCACCTTCCGCAGTTGGTGCAGGCGTCGAGCGCCAGGAGCTGCAGCGGCGCGAACTCGCTCGACCGCTTCGACGTTCTTGGGGGCGTCTCGGTCTGCCCGCTCTCCAGCATCTTCTGCAGGTTGAACGGTGTGTCCAGCCTGCCCATGGGCTTCACCGGCGCGACTGCGACGTTGGCCCCGGACGTGAAGACGTGGACCAGTTTCGTGTAGGGTGCAGCTGCTATCAGCGCCATGACCGAGAACATGTGCGCCCACCAGAATCCCTGGTAAAGCACTGGGGCCGCGGCCACGACGGGCGAAGAAATGAAGAATCCAGAGAGCGCGTCACCCACGGGGGAGAAGGCGGCCCAGCCGACTGGCTCCACGGCGAGCCTGAGTCCTTCGACCACGAAGCCGGAGGCTCCGATCCAGACCAGCATGCCGAGGATGAAGTAGTCGTCCCTCCTCGTTTCTAGCTTGTCGAGCTTCTCAACGAAGCGCCTGTAGATTGCTATCATCAGACCAACTATGAAGGCAGCCCCGAGCGTGTCGCCGAGGAACTCGAGGGTGAGGTATGCCGACCCCTGGATGAAGACGAATGGTGTGAAGAGCGGGAGCATGTCAGTCTGTATGAAGATCAGCGTCGTGTAGGCCAGCAGCATCAGGAAGCCGAAGAACAGGGCTCCGTGCATCACGCCGCCTCCCCTGTCGCGGAGGACCTTTCTCTGGCCGACGCCGAACTCGAAGAACCGTCCCAGCTTCCTCCAAAAGTCGGACGCCGCGAGCCCGAAGAACTTCCTCACCCCCAGTCCGTAGGACTGCAGGTTGCGGTAGAGCCCGTAGAGCATGACGCAACCGCAGACGAAGAACACAGCGTACATCACTGCGTAAGCGTACGGCGTGTAGCTCAGAATGAGGACCTTCCTCACAGGAATGTCCAGCAATCTTCCCTCGGCCGAGCGGGTGGGCTATTTCGGCTTATCTTCGGAGCGTCGTGTCTTAGACCTCACGATCTTGCCTCCTCCCGCGGGGAGCGCCCTCTGGACTTCGTCGACCGAAGGTCCCTCTCCTTCCCCCTCCATCCGCCTGAGCTCGTGGGCGACCTTCTTCGCCGTCTCCGATGTCTTTTCCCTGTGCGGCTGGAGCACAAGGTAGCTGCTGCACAAAGCGGCTACCGCCCCTTCGGGTCCGGCGACAACCCGGCGCCTCTGGTCCATGCCGACGGCCAGCTGCACCAGGTTGTGCGGGATCGTGTTCTTCTTCCCCCGTATCATGAACGAGCCCTTTGCGAGGTACTCGCCGCTCGGCGCTGAGGTTCCCACCTGCTCTTTGTTGACCCAGAATGCGTCGGCAGACCCGAGTCCCGTCTTCCAGGCGCTGCTGAAAGCGACCGTAGCCTGCGCCACTTCTAGAACCTCTTCGGGTGTCTGTTCGGTGCCCTTCTTGAGGACGAAGAAAGGAGACCCGAAAAGATCGGCGTGGTAGACGGTGTCTTCGTTCTCCAAGTGGCGCCTGACCAGAAGCGAGTTGGACTGGGCGTCCCTCCCCCCGATGGCCAGTTTGCCCGACGATGTGTTGAACCAGCGGAACTTCTCGTACCACTCTCCCTTCCTGGAAGTGAGCTTCGAGAGCTGCTTCCTGCCCGTCGAGCCTGAGGGCGGCCGCCTGCGCGACAGCGTCTCTGCTGCGTTCCTGGCCTCGACCGCCTTGGCGTCGGCCTCCTTCGCCAGCGAGAAGAGAACTGAAACGGCAGCCTCATTGGATTTCGGTTGTGCTCTCTTCTTGCTGTTTGGATCCTCGCGGGCAATTACTTCTATGGCTTCCCCAAGGTCCTTCGAGGACCTCGCCCGTTCGGCTGCCCTCCTCAACGTCTCCGCGCGCTCGGTCGACTCGCGCTCCTGTTCCCTGAGCCTGTTGACCGTGACCTCCATCTCCTTCCGCCAGTGGTCTTCCCGCGTCGGTTCCGCGGTGAGTTCCTGCAACATCGGACCTGCGAATACCTCGTCGCACAGCGCGCTCATCGTAGGAGCTTCCCTGACCACCTCGAGCGACTTCGGTACGACAGCGAAGATCTCTTCTCCCTCCGTCGTCTTGGCGAGGCAGGGTCTTGGTGCCGTTTCCGCTTCTTCGACTATTCCAACGATCTCGGCCGCAATCTCGTTCGCTCTCGCGAGCGCATCCGTTGCCAGACTGGATTCCGCCAGTCCGACCCTTTCAAGCACCTCGCGGACGTACTTTCGAGGGAGAGCGACCTGCCTTCCAAGCGCTCCACCAACAGTCTTCTCCTTCCGTAGCGCAGCCTGTAGCGATTCGGCATTGACTTCCCTGGGACTGAGCCTGTTCTGCGGGGGAGGCGCGTACCCCTCACCCCTTCTGAGCCGCCTTCTTCCTCCCTTGGATTCCCTGAGTGCGACCATTACTTTCCCGAGCGCATCAGTCACGATGATGTTGCCCGGGGGCATCATTTCGAGTATGAGTCGCCTCGATAGTTCCTCCTTGCCCAGCTGGAATTCGAAAACCCTGTCGAGGTCGACCTGGCTCGCTCCGAAGAATCTGAGCCTCTCGACTTCGGACCTCAGCTCGGATGTGAACTCCGTTGTCTCCGTCCTCTCTGCGACCTTATCGCTGACCCAGGCACCTCGCCTGGGCGAAAGCACAAGCCACCTGTCAGTTCCAGAGGGGTGCCTGAACCTGACGACCTGGTTGTCGCCAATCGAAAAAACGTTATTAACGTAGGTCCGACTCAGCAGCTCTCCAATCTCCCTGATCAGGGGAATAACCTCTATGCCCGATAATTCTGCCACAGGTGGTCACCGACCAGAAGTTCCGAGTACTCCACGCCCATTTGATAAGCTCTATTGGTTGAGGGTAGCCAGCGGCATACTGGCAGGCGTGATCGCGGAGTTCATCTGGAAGCTTCCAGGCTTCGACTGGACAATCGGAATCACGCTCGGGCTCCTGGTCTACCTGCTTACCTACTACGGGGCCAGATACGCCTGGTACAGGAAACTGGAGGCTTCGAAGCTAGGCAAGGTCTACACAACGGGAATCGGGAGCTACGTGATCCTCTTCATCTTCACTTGGATACTACTTGCCACCCTGCTTTAGCAGCTTGGCGTAGCCCAGCAAAGTGTCAGCGTAACCGAGGTCCCAGTCGTCAGCCATCTGGTTCTTCTTCATCTTCTGGGCTGCCTGCGCGATTTTGTCTTCCTTCCAGCTCTGCATGCCTCCCTCCTTTCCCTTGGACACGCTAGCAAGGATTCCAGCCGCTGCCATGATGCTGCCCTTCTCCCTGTCCGTCTTTGCCTGTGACATTATGATGGCCAGCTTCGCCTTGGCGTCCTCCAAGTCTGGTTTCCTTATCGCCTCGAGGACGCCCGCTACTGCTTGGTTCAACTCTGTCCGCTCGACCCTGGCCGCTCTATAAAGTGGACGCGGGTGTCTCTTGCTCGCTCATTGGAGACCCGCGTCGCTGATGGGTCCGAGTCTGACGATTGCGTGGTCCGATGTCCGCGTCGCAGTCACTCCTTCCGTGGTCTTCTCCAAATGAAGAGAACAGTGGACGAGCTGCTCCATTGTCCTGCCGCCTATCCTTGCCTCCCCTTCGACTTGCGAGAACGTGACCCTGTTTGTTAGCAGGTAGGCCCGGCCATGAAGAAAGGCGTCCCGCGCAATCTCGCTGAGAACCAAGTCGAGCGCCCCCTGTCTGCTCTGCAAGTTCTTGCCGCCCGGGAAGTCCAAAGTGAAGTTCCTCGTGAACGTGTCGATTGCCACGAACCTCGCCGACGCCGTCTCCTTCCGTTTGGCTATCGCGCGCACTGTGTCCATCTGCGCCGCGGCCGTGTCGACCCTGAC
The DNA here is from genome assembly GCA_963759195.1 of uncultured archaeon. Lineage (GTDB taxonomy): Archaea > Thermoproteota > Nitrososphaeria > Nitrososphaerales > Gagatemarchaeaceae > DASPPF01. Next base: position 157,735 of record CAVWXJ010000009.1, on the reverse strand, counting down.
GTAGGCGATTCTATCGAGCAAGCCCTCCGTCGGTTGGTTCCTCGCATTCGCCATGGCCAGCACCCTCTCGGGTCTGAACGCGCCTTCGGTGTCGATGAAGACAGATCTCTCCCCCCGGGCTGCAACGTTGAGCGCAGTCTGCATCGCAAGTTGGGTCTTGCCGGAGCCACTGCTTCCGTAGACCTCCACCACCCTGCCAGCGTGGAAACCGCCTTCCAGCAGCTCGTCTATGCCTGGGGACCCGGAAGTGAAGGTCGGAAAGGTCGCAAGCCTTTCAAATGCTTCGCGGGCGGAGATTGTCTCGCCCATGGCGAGCGTGTTCATTTGTTGTTCTTTTATCATTGCGACCCATACCCTTTTATCACCAAGATAGAAATCACGCGCGAAAGTCTGGCGTGAATCCTCCACCGCCGCAGATGAAGCGGCCCATCAACGTCCTTCAGAAAGCGACGAGCAAGCAGGTGTCAGTGAGACTGAAGAGCGAGATAGAGTACAGGGGCAAGATGTCGAACGTCGACCCCTACATGAACATCATACTCGTCGACGCGGAGGAGTCGGAGAACGGCGCCAAGACGGCCAACTACGGGAAGGTCGTCATAAGAGGCAACAACGTCCTTTTCATTAGGATAGAAGACAAGCTCTAGGAGACTCGTTCCCGTGGGGCGGTCGCTTCGCGCGGGTCAGCAGTCTACTTCTGAACGGCAGGGTCGTCCTATACTGGGGAAGCCGCACTTCCTGTGACGAAGGCGAGGGCCTTTGCTTCGTCCACCTTCAAGCCGTAGGCTCTCTGGAAGAAGCGCACCACGGACCGCACGTCGTGGCCGATTAGGTCCTGGGCATTGGGGTGGGTGGTGGGCACAGCTTGCGGCCAGTCGATCAGCCAAGCCCTGGAGCCGTCCGTCAGTATGTTGTACTCGCTCAGGTCGGCGTTCACCAGCGCCGCCTTGGTGTAGGCGAGCCTCGCTGCAGTGAGTATGGACTGGACTAGTGCGCTCGGGTCCACGAGCTCAGGCCTCTGCGACAGCCTTACCCCCGAGAGCTGCTCGAAGAGTACTGTGCTTCTGTTGTAGGCGACGGCCTTGGGGAACGACTCCGACAGGCCTTCCAGCTTCTTGAGCGCCTGATACTCTCTCTTGGCAGCTTCGTAGTTGGCAGTTATCCAGCTCCTGAGCTCCGACTTGTCTAGGAACCTCTTCTTCCGCACACGAGTGAAGCTGGTCCTTCCTAGCTTGAAGAACTTCAGCGCGAAGAGCTTACCTTCCTCATTCAGGGCCTCGTAGACGTCCGACTCCTTCCCCTTCGCGATTACCGCCCCGAGCGCTGAGATCAGGTCGCGCCTGACGTAGTCGTGCAACGCAAGCACCTCAATGGCCTCGGACGTGGGCGAGAAGCTCATCCCCATTCCGACGACCAGACCCTTCTTGTTCAGCTGGTCAAGGGCGTAGTTGACCCTGTCCATCGGAAGCCTGCTCAGCCTGGAGACCATGCCGCTGTCCGCTGTGCCGTACAGCATCGCCCCCCTCTCCAGCCCTGCCAGCGCCCTCCACTCTTCGTCCTTCACGGACTTCAGCACCCTGGCTGCCCGCTCGGAGGATGACGATTTTTCAGACTCCCTGTCTTAGCTTTGCGTCTCTCTATTTGAGTAGAGCGCAATCCCCCTGCTTCCCTTATTACCATGGGACGCGCGATGGACGTGATGCTCAAGATTCTGCTCGACACGGACACAGCTGGAGACGACACGATTGCGATTCTTATGGCGCTGCGCGCATCCAACGCCAAGCTCGTCGGCGTGACCATCAACTGCGGCAACATCAGGTTCGACCAGGAGGTGGAGAACGCGCTGTACACAATCCAGGTGGCGGGCTTCTCAGGCAGGGTCCCCGTCTATCGAGGCGCGAGGCATCCGATCCTCAAGGACTGGTCCACGGTCGAGTACATTCACGGCAGGGACGGCATGGGGAACTCGCGCTTCCCAAGGGCGAGGCAGCGGCCCTCCACGAAGGCGGCAGTCGATGCCTTAGTGGACACCATCAACTCCGAGCCGGGCGAGACCACCCTGGTCGAAATCGCTCCCATGACGAACCTAGCGCTCGCAATTCGGAAAGACCCGTCGATAGTGAAGAAAGTGAAACGGTTCTACTTCATGGGAGGAACCAACCAGTACCTCGGGAACGTGACGCCCGCAGCGGAGTTCAACATCTGGGTCGACCCCGAGGCAGCGAAGATAGTCCTCGGCTCTGGGATGCCGACGACGATGGTGGGCTGGGACATCTGCATGAAGTACGCCTTAATCGGTCCGCGTGAGTACTCACAGGTGGAGGCAATGGGGACCAAGTACTCGGAGTTCTTCATAGCCGTCAACAGGCAGGTGAGGAAGTTCATGCGGGAAGAGAGGGGGATGGACGCGACCAGCTGCCCCGACAGCATCACAATGTCGATCGTGCTGAACCCGAAGGTTGCGACGGACGTGAGGAAAAGGTTCGTCGACGTGGACACCTCTGACGGGCTCTCCAGGGGCGCCACGATAGTCGACGAGATGAACGTCTTGAGAAGAAGGCCGAACGTCTCCGTCGTCTATTCTGCCTCCCAGGGGGTCTACCGCAGGATGCTCTTCGACGTCCTCAGAGGGAAGAAGGTCTAGTCCCGCGCAGCTCGCAATAGTCTCTCCACTTCGCCCCTCTTTGGCAGCGCAGGAATCACCTCCCTTTTCGTCACTGTCAGCGCGCCCGCAGCGTTTGCGAATTCGACTGCTTCTCTGATTCCCTTTCCTTCCGACAACGCAACGGCCAGGGCGCCGTTGAACGCGTCCCCCGCGCCTGTGGTGTCGACAGCCCTGACCTTTGGCGGGCTGAGGGTGAATGAGCTTCCCTTCGTCCTCACGTATGCGCCTCTCTTGCCGAGAGTCACGATTACGGCTCCCACGCCGCTCCCCAGTAGGCCGTCCGCCCCCTTCCGCAGAGTCGAGTTGTTCGTCAATTCCGCGAACTCTACCTCGTTGGGCGTAAGTACGTCCACATGATGGAGGGGAAGTCCCTTCCCGCTCGACGGCGGCGCAGGATTCAGTATCACCTTCAAACCCCGAAGTCTGCCCGCACGGGCGGCAGCGTTGACAGTCTTCAGCGGGATTTCGAGCTGGAGCAGGAGCACCGATCCCTGAGAGGCGTCTGTAATTGCCTCTTCGACATCAGACTCACCAAGGTCCATGTTCGCTCCAGGGTCGACAGAAATCGCGTTGGCCCCCGACTTGTCCACGACGACGAAGCCCAATCCCGTGTGCTTCGAACTGCGCCTGACGCGCTTCGAGTCCACTCCTTCTCTCTTCCAGAGTTCCAGGGCTTCGTCGCCGAACCTGTCCCTGCCAACGCAGCCGACGAAGCTCACGCGCCCGCCGAGTCTGGCTGCAGCCACTGCCTGGTTCGACCCCTTTCCTCCTGGTCCTTCGGAGTAGCCCGTGCCGAGGATTGTTTCCCCCGCGCGAGGCATCCTCCCGACCCGCATCGAGAGGCCCGTGTTGTAGCTCCCGACTACTATGATTCTGCTCACTCGAGGCGGCGCTCCCTGAGCTCTTCGACAATTCCGATTCCGGCCCTGGTGCCCAGGTATGATGCGCCGGCGTCGATCAGGCTCAGGGCTGTGTCGAGGGTCCTTATGCCTCCAGATGCCTTCACGTAGACCTTCTGGCTAACCGACTTTCTGAGAAGCCTGATGTCCTCAACCGTCGCGGGTCCCCCGCGCCCCCAGCCGCTCGAGTTCTTCACGCCCGCAACCCCGGCCTCTTCGCTCAGGACCGCAGCCTTCACCTTCTCCTCCGGATTCAGGATCGAGTACTCCAGCATCACCCTGACGGGCCTGCCCGACGCTGCGCGAACCATGCTCGCTATCTCGTCCTTGAACTGCCTCTCCATACCCGACTTTAGGAAGCCGATGTTTGGCATGACATCGAACATGTCGGCTCCGAGCCCAGCAGTCTGCTTGATTTCTGAGAGCTTCGATTCCGTCCTCTCTCCGCCCATCGGGTAGCCAACGCCCACAGAGACTTTCATTGCCGAATCCTTCAGGAGCTCCTTCACTTCTTTCGTCCAGCACCCTTGAATAACGACTGCTCCGAAGCCGTACTTTCGCGACTCGAGGACGAACCTCGTCAGGTCTTCTAGCGTTGTCTCGGGCGAGACCAAGGTGTTGTTGATCTTTGCCGAGAGCTCCTCGACGGTCGGTAGGTTGGCTTTCTGCATGGTGCCGAGCCGTCCTCCCATCCTAATTGAGCTTTACAGAATGTGCGCTAGCCGAGGTGGGAGCGAACGCCGCGCTCGTACACCGACCAGTATCTGTCCTGTTCCGGTTTGGCCGGTCGCGCCCTCCCCCGGAGGTTGAGACCCACAGACCCCTTCCCTTCCTAACTGTACCGATTTCGAAGGCAGGTATGCCGTTCCGTCGCAGTCTTCTCTTCAGCTCCTCGATGATGCTAGGGTTGCACGTCAAAAGGAGGGCGCCTTCGCTGACGGTCGAGAGGGGCTCTATGCCGAAAGTGGTGCAGACTGCGAGGGCCTCGAAGGGAACGTGAAGATCATCCCTCCTGACGTAGAAAGCGGTCCGGGAGGCGTCCGCCATCTCTGCCAGCCCTCCGAGGACTCCACCTTCGGTTGCATCATGCATCGAGGTGACGCGGCCGGGCCCCAATCCAAGCGCGCTGGCTGTAAGGGCGTCCTTTACCGTCGAGCAATCGCGAAGCAGACGTCTCGCCTTCCTGAGCACTCTGCTTCCGACTGCGCGTTCGACGAATCCGGGAAACGACATGGCGAGCATAGCCGCAGCCTCGACTGCGGCGCCCTTTGTCATAAGAATCGCATCCCCGGACCGAGCCATCGAGGCGTCCACGTACCCATCTTTCCTGCAGAACCCAAACATCGTGCCGCCGCCGATTATTGTGAAACCGCCGCCTGGATAACTCCCGGTGTGGCCGGCTACGACGGAGATCCCGAGTCTTCTGCATTCATCACCGACGCGCCAAAGGTACCTTTCCCTCTCGTTCGTCATCATCTCCTTCGGAAAGTTGAAGTTGAATGCGGAGAACTCGGGGCTGTTGCCGGAGGCGGTGTAGTCGGAGGCGATAAGGTGGACGCTCAGCCAAGCGGACTTCTCCATCCCGATGGCTGGTATTGCTGACATAGGGTCTGTTGTAATTAGCATCACCCCTCCTCCCCCGATGGCAACGACTGCGTTGTCCAATCCCCGCCCGGGGCCTTTCACTATCCTTTGGTCTTTCGCGCCCAGGCTTCTGAAGACAACCCGATTCATGAACCCTGGCTTCGGCTTCCCATACCCCTCCAAGCCTTCGGCTTGCTTCCGCATCCCGACCTTCATGAGGTTCAGAGAGCCATCTTCAGGGTGCCTCTGTTCGCTAGCACGAAGAGAACGGTCGCACTAATCACGAATTCTGGGACAAGATAGCTTGCGTTGTAGATGGCCGAGTAGAGGGCGGGGCTCTCCCCCGCTGGGGCGTAGGTTGCGAAGAACACGAGCCCTGATAGGAAGTGGGAACAGAAACGACCGCCGATTCCCGCCGCGGCTGCAATCACCGTAACCAGACCCTGCGGCCTTATTCCCTGCCATCGGTCCTTGAACAGGCCTGCGAGTCCCAATGCGCCGAAGGCCAAGGGATAGTCCAAGAGGAACTGGATTGGGTTGTAGACGAAAGGTTCGAAGTAAAGGTCTATGATTCCGAATACTGCTCCCGCAATGATTCCTGCCTTGGCGCCCCTTCTCAGAGCGAAGAAAAGGATGGGAACCATGGAGCCGAGTGTGATGGAACCTCCCTCAGGGAACGTGAAGATCTTGATGGCGTTGAGGGCGGTTGCCAAGGCAATCATCACGCAAGCCTCAGCCAGCACCCTTGTCGATATATGGAAGTCCACACCGAATCCAGGCGGTGCTACTTTTATAAACGGCTCAATAAGTCATTTATGTGATGCAGCCGCCGGATGAGCTGATGGCTCAGGTCTACCTCCCGGCCATGAGGCAGCTTGTGGCTAGGAAACTTCGTTCCGAAGGGCTCTCTCAGAGCAGGATCTCTTCTTTGCTCGGCGTGACCCAGGCTTCGATCAGCATGTACCTTTCCGCCCGCTCAGAGCATGCATACTCGGGGCTAGCGACGCTCTCAGTTGAGAGGGACGAGGCAGACAGGAACGCCACCTTGCTCGCGGAGGATCTCAAGAGGAGTCCGGTATACGGCGTCGAGACTCTAGGCTCGCTGTGGAGGGGCATGCTCGGGAGGGGGATGGTTTGCGAGGCGCACAGGAGGCTATACCCATCCCTCTCGCAATGTGATGTTTGCATCAAGGAATACGGCGGTCGTGGAGGCGAAGGGTCCGGTGCCATCACCCAGGTCTCCGAGGCAGTGAAACTGTTGGAGTCGTCACGCGCTTTTGTGTCAGCGATGCCAGAGGTTTCAGTGAACATCGCATTCGCTCCTCCTGACTCAAGGTCGCCCGAGGACGTAGTCGCGGTGCCCGGTAGGATCGTGAAGGTGAAGGGTCGAGCCAAAGCCACCCTTCCGCCCGAGTTCGGGGCATCCCGACATATTGCTAGGATTCTACTTCTTGCCATCGCGCGGCAGCCTGAGAAGAGGGCAGCGCTCAACCTTCGATACGACGTGAAGATGCAGCGCGTGCTGAAGAGGCTGGGCCTGCGCGCCCTCAGGTTGGATGAGTATCAGCAGACCGGCGCGGACGACCCTACGGCGGCAGCGCTGGCCGAAAGACTGCGTTCCGGGAGCCCGGTCTTCGACACCGTCGTCGACCCGGGGGGGAAGGGCCTCGAGCCGAGCCTCTATCTATTCGGAAGAAGCGCCGCAGAAGTGGCTGGGCTCGCTCTCAGTATCGCCAGGCTCTACTCAGCGGAGTAGGCTCTTTGCCGCCTCGGCCCTGCGCTCAATCGGCCTGGCCCGCCTCATGCAGGCTGAAACGAAAGCCACGTAGATTGGGTCTGGCCGCTCAGGTCTGCTGACGTACTCGGGATGGAACTGTGTGCCGAAGTAGAACGGGTGGTCGTCCAGCTCGAGGATTTCGGCCCTCCTGCCTTCGTCGCTGAAGGCTGTGTAGCGGAGTCCCTTTTCCTCGAATCTCTTCAGGTACTTCTGGTTCACCTCGAATCTGTGCCTGTGCCGCTCCCGGATCTTTGTCTTGCCGTAGATGGTGAACGCCTTGCTGGGCCTCTTGATGAACACGTCGTGGCCGCCGAGCCTCATGGTGCCTCCTAGGTCGGTTACCTGGCGCTGTTCGGGCAGTAGGTCGATGACGGGGTTGGGTGTGTCGGGGTCGATCTCGCTGCTGTTCGCCCCCTTCAGACCCAGCACGTTCCTCGCGAAGGAGACGGTCGCCAGCTGGAAGCCGAAGCAGAGCCCGAGGAATGGTATCTTGGCCACCCTGGCGTAGTTCGCTGCTGCAATCTTGCCTTCCGTGCCCCTTCTGCCGTATCCCTGCGGAAGCACGATTCCGTCGTACGAGTCGAGCGTCTTCATCCTCTCGCCGTCGTCTTCAAGCTCCTCCGATTCGATCCAGTCTATCTTCGGCCTTGCCCTGTTGACGGCTCCCCCAGATGCCAGAGCCTGGTTGACGCTGACGTAGCTGTCTGCCAGGGATGCGTACTTGCCCACCATCGCTATCCTTATCGTCTTGGAGACGTCGATGAACCTGTCAGCAACCACGTTCCAGGCCCTCATCTCGAGCTTGCCCTTGAGGTTCAGCTGCTTCTGGATTGGCTTCAGCACTCCCTCTCGCTGCAACATCCTCGGGACCTGATAGACTGAATCGACGTCAGGGTTCGAGACTACGTTTTCCTTGGGTACGCTGGTGAATAGGGAGATCTTCTCTTTGGCGCTCTCGGGAAGCGGCCTCGTTCCCCTGACAACTATGATGTCGGGCTGGATTCCTATCCTCCTCATCTCCTGGACGCTGTGCTGGGTCGGCTTGGTCTTCATCTCCCCGACCACGGCCAGCTCAGGGGCCAGGCTGACGTGCAGGAAGAGCGTCTTCGACACTCCCTCCTCCATCCTCATCTGCCTTAGCGCCTCCAGGAACGGCAGACTCTCGATGTCGCCGACTGTGCCGCCGCACTCGACAACGACCACGTCGACTGGCGATTCGGCCGCCACTGCCCGAATTCTCCGCTTTATCTCGTCAGTGATGTGGGGGATGATCTGGACGGACTTTCCTAGGAACCTGCCTTTCCGTTCGTCCTCTATCACCTTCTTGTAGATTTGGCCCGTCGTGATGTTGCTCTCTTTGGACATGTTGCGGTTTAGGAAACGCTCGTACGTGCCGAGGTCCATGTCTGTCTCGCCACCGTCGTCGGTGACGAACACCTCTCCGTGAGTGATCGGGTTCATCGTGCCCGCGTCGAAGTTGAGGTAGGGGTCGATCTTGACGCAGGTGGCAGTTGTCCCAGTGAGCTGGAGAAGCTTGGCGACAGATGCTGTTGTTATTCCCTTGCCGAGGCCGGACATCACGCCTCCGGTCACGAAGAGATATCTCGGCATATCTGCACTGCGAGTTTTCTCTAAATAAGCGTTTGGGGCATCAAGTCTTTCGCGGGCAACCCGATTCAGCTGCCTTCGGCCGGTCTGCGGATTCCTGGCTTTCTGCCACATCGACTGTGGCGCCTCCGACATTGTCGACCAATTCTTGAGAGCCAATCCTGAACACCACGTTTGGTGCCCCTCCAGCAGCCCAGACATGCTCGAACCTTCGAAGCGATTCATCGCAGAAAACGCGCACGCCATCGGCGTGGGGGAACGGAGGCACTCCCCCGATGGGGTACCCAGTGAGAGTCCTGACCTCATCTGGGGTGGCCACCGAGGCCCCATCTCCAATCAGTTCCGAAAGCTTTCTGGTATCCACTCTCTTGTCGCCAGAAATCACGACTACCACTGCGCCGCCCGCCCTGAACACAACGCTTTTGGCGATTTCAGCAATGGTGCAGCCGAGCGCCTTCGCAGCAAGGGCCGAGTTCTTGGTACTGGTATCGAACTCCCTGATGTCTGTATTCAGCTTGAGGGCGAGCAGGTGCTCTCTGACCCTATCGACGCTGCCCGCCAACGAGCTGCACTCACGCGGTCGCGGGCTGGGGCTTGTTGACCTGTTTGTTCACTGCATCAGCCAGATAGTGGCCGCGAAGAACAACCCTGGCTTCCGTCACTCCTTTGGTTGCGAGCACGCTTGACTTGATGTCGCTGGCAATCTTGAGCGCGAACACCGGAGGGCAGAAGGGCGCGGTGAGGTGAAACTCTACGTCGACCGATGATCCGGACACATCGAGCTTGTCGATGAGCTTCATCTCTGTGATGGACCGTCCCAACTCCGGGTCAATTATCTTCGCAAGCCTCTCGTCAAGCTCGCTTCTGTCCACTGTCCCCTCGGGCACGTCGAGTTTCTTGGCCTTCATCGTATTTATTTCTTTGGACGCGAGGACTCTGTTAACTTTTCGGCGCCTAGCCCGATTTTCTCCTGTGTGTTTACTGTCGTCAGCTGATTGGTCAATCGCATCGAGCTTAGAGGGGTGCGTTCTCACGAGTGGAACGGAAGCGTTCTCAACAGTAGAACTATACTCCCTGCAATCTACCCTCAAGGCATGAGAAGGCGCACTGCGGCGGCTATTCTGTTGGTCGTCGTCGCTTTGTTCTCATTCTCTTTCTTCGCGCCTGTGTTTCCTGCAACCCATTCTTACAGTACTGAGACTGGCTGTGCGCCGAGTCTAGGAATCTGTTCTGTGGGCAATAACACCCTCAACCTTCCAGGATACGGTTCGTTCAGCTATTTCCTGTTCGGCGTCGGTGGGTGGTGGATGGCAACGAGTGGATATGATCTGTTCTCATCTTATTCTTCGAGTCAGGCTGTTAGCACATCGCCTGTGGTAATCACAACGACAACCTTCTGTAGCATTACGGGTCAGGCTGGTGGCGCATTTCTCAGGGTTCTCTCTGATTCCACCCAGACGCCTGTGGTTGGCGCCCAAGTCAGCGCTACAAACAAGCCCGCCTACTGTGGTAGCAATCAATACACGACTAATTCTCCTGCGAACAGTCAGACCACGATAACGTTCACAACCAACAGCACCGAGTGGTATTCGCTCGATACGCTCAACAACGTGGGCTACTCGTTCACCGTCAGATACTCGGGTCAGAGCTACACGCTTACGATTGACCTCAGACCCGTTTCGGCGACCTGTGCCACTCTCTACGTCCCATCTGGGAAGACGAACAGCACCATAACAGGGCTTCAGACCGCCTGCAAGTGAAGCCCTACCGAAGCCTTAGCTGACGACAGTTAACAGGAAGATAAAGACGGAGAAGAAGCCGATAACTTAACAGCACCGGACGCGAATGCCCCGCGCGCTTGTCGCTGCTGTCCACCTTCTTCGCGTTCAACCTGCCTCTCTTCGTCCAGTCCTTCGTCCTCCTCTTCTCAATCTTCGACCCCTTTGGCACTGTGCCCATCTTCATGGCCATCACGGAGGACTATCCAGAGCAGAGGAAAAGGATCGTGAGGCAATCCATCCTCGTGGCGACCATCATACTGTACGTTTTCGCCTACGTCGGTTGGGTCATCTTCCAAGCCCTCGGCATAACGATAAACGACTTTCGGATCGCCGGAGGCATCGTCCTCTTCGCGGTAGCATTCGACCACTTGGGAGGCAGGAGGGAGAAGGGAAAGGCAGAACCAGCTGAACTGGCCGTCTTTCCCCTCGCAACACCCCTGCTGGCCGGGCCGGGAGCCATATCCACAGTGGTCATACTTGCGAACCCTCCGTACGGACCGTTCCTCTCCTTCGTGGTCATCACCCTGAATTCGCTCGTCGCCTACCTGATTCTCGACAAAAGCGCCTGGGTTCAGAGGATTCTCGGCGTGAACGGAACCCGCGCCCTCACAAGCATAACAGCTTTGCTAATCGCGGCACTGGCAGTTTCGTTCGTCAGGGAGGGCATAGTCAACATCATCTTCCCAGGCTAAGGGTGTGGATTCTTGAGAACCGCCGTAAAGGTGCGAGTGCGCGGTCTCGTCCAGGGGGTGTCATTCCGCGGGTCGCTGTCGCGGCTTGCCAACGAGGAGAACGTGTCAGGATGGGTGCGGAACGTTGCCGACGGTTCAGTCGAGGCCCTGTTGGAGGGAAGCGAAGAGTCGGTCAACAGGCTGTTGGAGTGGGCCAATCACGGCCCGCCAGGTGCGAGGGTGGACGATGTTCAGGTCGACAAGACCGAGCTGAAGCACACCAAGGGGTTCAGGATAGTCTCCTGAAGCGGATGCAACCGTTTTAAGAACAGAGTCAGGCGAGGTCCCCGTTGGCCTCAACCAAGAAGGTGGCTGTCATCAAGGGCGACGGCACTGGCCCAGAGCTCGTCGATTCCGCTCTTCAGGTAATGGAAGCGAGCGGCGCCAAGTTGGAGCTCCGGTTATGCGACGCAGGCGCCGAGTGGTGGGAAAAGGCCAAGGGGCCCAGCTTCTTTCCGGACGAGACCTGGAAGGTCCTCGAGAGTTCCGACTGCTGCCTGAAGGGACCGACAACGTCGTACCCGGTTCCCGGAACGCCGAGGAGCGTGGCAGTCAGCATTCGGCAGAAGTTCAACCTCTACGCCAACGTCAGGCCCGTGAAGACATTCCCGGGCATGGTCGGCCCGCTTGGCGAGGTCGACTTCGTGGTGGTGAGGGAAGCCACCGAGGGGCTCTACGCGGGGATCGAGCACAGGCTCTCGGACGACGTGGCCATCGCGATCAGGCTGATTACGAGGGCAAAGTCGACGAAGGTTACCAGATTCGCCTTCGAGGAGGCCAGGAGGAGGGGATGGAAGAAGGTGGTCGCGATCAGCAAGGCCAACATACTGAAGGTGAGCGACGGCCTCTTCCTCGACTGCGCCAGGGAGGTCAAGAAGGGCTTCCCGGGAATCGAACTCGAGGACCTGTTCATCGACAACTTCGCCCAGCAGCTCGTGAAGAACCCCCAGAGGTTCAACGAGAACGTGATAGTGGGCACCAACCTCTTCATGGACATAATGTCCGAAGAGGCTTCGGGGCTTGTGGGGAGCATCGGCATGATCTATTCGGGGAACTTTGGGGACGACTACGCGATGTTCGAGCCTGCCCACGGGAGCACTCCAAAGTACAAGGGCATGGACAAGGTGAACCCAGTGGCCACCGTTCTGTCGGCAGCCTGGATGCTCGAATACCTGGGTTTCAAGCAGGCGTCCTCAGCCATCTTCCGAGCCACCTTCGCGGTCGTGAAGGAGGGCAAGCAAGTCACCTACGACCTCGGGGGCAAGGCGGGAACCCGCGCGATGACCCGGGCGATAGTCAAAAGGCTGTAACCGTCCCAGCAACGAATAGTTTCATTGCGGCCCCGCCTCTTCGCGGTCGCTGCAATGAAGGTTTTTAGCGAGTGGGAAGGAACGTCTGTTCGTGGCCACCGAGGAAGAATCAGGTGAAGAAGGCTGCAGAACTCAAACTCTGGCTCGAGAACAGGATAGAAGAGATGCAGGAGGAGATGGACAGGCTGAAAGAAACCCTAGCCCTCGTTGACTCCTCCCTGAGGGCGTCTGCGTTCAGGCCCGCCATCGAGATGATGGACGAAGGCAAGGAAGTCGCGGAGATGAGGGAGCTCAAGCAGGACAAGGGAGGCAAGGTGATAGCGACCGTCTCAGTCACCTCTGAAAGCCTGATAATCGAACCCAAAGATGGAACGAAGCTCAAGCAGACAACTCCACCATTCAAGTCGTTCCTCGTCGGGAAGATACTTCAAGGAATGCGGACCAAGGACCAGGAGCTCGTTGCGCAGGGGAAGCTGGGGAAGGGGCGGGAACTCAGCTTCGACGTTGAGGAGGCAGAAGGCGCCATCAGCAAGGTGATCATAGAGAACTACAGGGAGAAGGCGAGGCTCAACGAGATACTGAGCACTGTCGCCTGGACGTTTTCACGGATGCTCGAAAAGTGACTATCTCAGAGCCCTCTTGACCTGGTCGAGCGTCGGGGGCACGGGCTCGTCGGACCTTACGTAGAGCCTCGCCGCCGCATTGGCGAACTCCAGTCGCTCGGCGTCATTCATCCCTTTCAGGAAGCATGTTACCGAGGCGGCATCCCAGACGTCGCCAGCTCCGGTGAGACGTTTCGGCTTTAGGTACCTCGTCCTCCGAGATGTCACCCCGTCGCCAAAAGCAGTGAAGACCTCCCTCTCGGTGTGAACGTCGACTCTGACCCTAAGCGCCTTGGCTATCTCGACGCATTCCCTGCGCGGGTCTCCCCCAGCTCTCCCAAGCGCACTCGCTGTGGAGTGTGCCTCGAACTCATTCAGACTAATCCAGTTCACAACGCGCCTCTTTCTCAGCAAGTTCACCAGGTCCCTGTAATCCTCAAACCTGTCCCTTGCGTCGGAAGGATTGAGAAAGATCATCTTTCGCGGTCCCAGCCGCCTCCTCAGCGCGAGGAGCAGCTTTGTTCCGTACATGTTCGCCGCCCAGTTCACCGAACAAACTATCTTCGACCGCCGAAGCGCCTCCCAGTCGTCGTAGGTCAATATCGAGGGAGGGAATCTCCCAGCCCCTCCCGAATCGCTCAGCATGACGTTGACCTTCCCTTCGAAAGCGAGCGTGAGTCCGGGGGGCAGCGATTTAATTCTGACATCTGCACCTAAGCCGCCGAAGGCTTCAGTGATAAGGCCAGAATGCTCGACGTCGCTGTGCGTAATCAGGAGGACATTGTTCCCAAGGCGTGCAAGCGCGTGAGCCAGATTGACGGCATTTCCTCCCCTGACATCTTCCTGTACTATCCCGTGTACGCTTCCACCGCCGGCTCTCGCCTTCGAGTCTGCGATTCGGAAGAGCTTTCGGGGGTTGCTTGGGCGCACGATCCTGTCAACGAAGAAGTCGTGCATCACAGCGACGTCGTACAGGTCGGACTTCACCGAACCACCTCGGGCGAGAGACCTCTTCCCCCTTCTGAGTGACGATTCCTCAATCTACTTCAGAATCTTGATGCTTCTAACCACTTTCAGTCCGTGCAACTCTTCGATGGCCTGCCCCGTCAGCTGACCCTCCACTACGAGTGTCATCTTGGCGTCGGGAACCATCTCGGGGTCCTCGGCGACAGCCTGTCTTACGACCGTCCCGTGCCTCGAGAGGATCTCTGCGACAGCGGCCATCACTCCGGGAGACTTCGGGTCTGCCTCTATGATTATGCCCGTGTACCCGAGCTGAGAGACCAAGTTGACCAGGCTCGTCCCAAGAGGCATCGTCTTCGAGAAGAGCGAGTTCAGGTAGCGACTCCCGCGGATCTGCTGCACCGTTTGTTTCACCACCCGTCTGTCAACGTCGAGTGCGCGCGCGACCGCGGTGTAATCCACCTCCACATCTCCGACGTAGATCTTCTCATCTTCGCCGACACGCATGCCGCACTCGATGAATTTTCTTACTATCTCTGGCCTGACCACCTGTCTCTGGAACTGCTTCCGTACGTTGGACCACACGGGATTCGTGTACGGAAATGTACTTTTTTGAAGCTTTCTGACCTTCCCTCCTCAATCCGTATGTACAATAATGGACTGAATTGTATATATTTGTCACGAAGGAAGGGTCTCCCATGAGTCAGACCCAGCTGAAGGTCGTGCTAAAGCCCGACGAGCTCCCCAAGAACTACTACAACATACAGCACGACCTTCGGACTCCCCTGCCGCCGCCCCTGGACCCAAAGACGATGCAGCCAATCTCGCCCGAGGCGCTCCTGCGGCTTTTTGCCAAGGAGTGCGTCCGACAGGAGGTGGCGACTGAAGAGTTCATCCCAATCCCAGAGGAGGTGCGGGAGATCTACCTCCGCCTCGGAAGGCCCACCCCGCTCTACAGGGCTACGCGGCTCGAGCAGGCTCTGGGCACGCCTGCGAAGATATTCTACAAGCGTGAGGACCTGAACCCAGTTGGCAGCCACAAGCCCAACACTGCGGTCGCCCAGGCTTACTACCACAAGAAGGAGGGCACGCGACGGCTCACCACCGAGACCGGCGCTGGCCAGTGGGGAAGCGCCCTCGCTCTCGCGTGTGCCATGTTCGACATCGACCTCACGGTCTACATGACGCGCAGCAGCTTCCAGCAAAAGCCGTACAGAAAGACGCTGATGGAAGTCTACGGCGCCAAGGTGCACGCCTCGCCGAGCTCCCAGACCAGAGTCGGCAAGAGCTTCTTTGACAAGGACCCGAACCATCCGGGCAGCCTAGGAATCGCGATAAGCGAAGCGGTCGAGGACTGCGTGACCCATGATGACACGAAGTACTCCTTGGGAAGCGTCCTCAATCACGTGCTCTTGCACCAATCGGTTATAGGCCAGGAGGCGATTGCGCAGATGGAAGAGTTCGACGAAGAGCCGGACTACATCGTGGGGTGCATCGGCGGCGGGAGCAACTACGCTGGCCTAGCTTACCCGTTCATGAGGAACAAGCTGCGGGGAAGGTTGAATGCAGACTTCGTCGCAGTGGAGCCGAAGGCAGTGCCGTCTACGACGAGGGGAGAGTACAGGTATGATTACGGAGACACTGGAGAGATGACGCCGCTGGTCAAGATGTACACGGTCGGGCACAGGTATCAGTGTCCGCCAATCCACGCAGGGGGGCTTCGGTACCACGGGAAAGCGCCTTCGATGAGCGCCCTGATCAACTCTGGTCAGATGAGGAGCGTAGCCTACTCGCAGAACGAGATAATGGAGGCTGGCCTGCTCTTCGCTCGCACCGAGGGTATTGTGCCTGCTCCCGAGACGAACCACGCCATCAAGGGCGCGGTGGAGCTGGCCCTACAGTGCAAGAAGAAGAACGAGAGCAAGGTGATCCTCTTCAACTTCAGCGGCCACGGCCTGCTGGACCTGAAGGCATATGAAGACAAGCTCAGCAACAGCCTCACCGACTACGAGCCGACCACTGCGTCGATAAATGCGTCTCTGGAATCTGTCCCTGTGGTCCGCTAGTCGTAGGCCCGCGTTATCTTCGCGCCATCAACCAGTACCCAGGGGCAAAGCGTGGGCGTGCCGACTTCCCACCACTCGACCCATTCCCTGGCTCGAGAAAGCAGCTTCACCGACGAGAACATCCTTTCCAGGTCGTCGCCCATTCGCATTCCCTTTAGCGACCTCACTACGTTCCCGTTCTCTACGAGGAATGCGCCGTCGCGCGGCACAGTGGAGAACTCTCCTGTCCTGTAGTTCTTGAAGCGCGTGTACCAGTTGCTGGTGAGTATGATTCCCCGCGTCATCTCTCTGACCATCTCGTCGTAGCTAGAGTCTCCCGCACCCACTTCAACGTTCCAGGGGTGGGGCTCCACAAGCCCGGCGTTGCCGGTGCTCGCCGTCTTCGCCTTGCCCGCTGTCGTTAGGTTGTGGAGGTAGCTCGTCACCTCGCCGCACTTGATGATTGGTGTCGACCTGGTGGGCAATCCTTCGTCGTCGAACCCTCTTCCTCCCAGGCATCCCTGCAGGTACCCGTGGTCGGTCAACGAGAAAGAGTCCGAGGCCACCTTCTTGCCAAGCTTGTCGGTCAGGTATGAGATTCCTGCGTCCACCGCGAATGCTGAGGCTGCAGAAGCGACGGACTCGATCAGGTTTGAAGCGACCGCCGGGCTCATGAGCACCTGATATTCTCCGGCCTCTGGCTCGGACGCCTTCGTCATCATCTTTGCTGCCTCACCCGCCCTGCGGCCTGCCTCTGCCGGGTCGAAGTCGGACATGCTGGATGAGCAGGAGAGCCCGTGGCCGCTCGCATCATTTTCTGCGAATGACCTGATGTTGAGAGTGATGGACGTCCTGGAGTCTGATCCCTTGGTTCCGCTGGAGGTCAGTATGGCGAACGAAGTTGCCGAGGCTTCGACGACTCCTGCGGACCTCTTGCCGCCAGCCTTTAGCGACGCGTCTATGGCCGTGCCCGCCAGCTCCGAGAGCTTCCCTCCTACGCTGGCCACTTTCCTGTCAAACCTCTGGGCGAGGGGGTGATACGTGGTCGCCCTTTCAGGAAGCGGGACGTAGTCCGACTTTGCGAGCCCCTTCATCGAAGCTGCAGAGGTCGCCGACGAACCGCTTCACCTTCGCCTCGTCAGGATTGGAAGTCGAGGCTATGGCGCGCCTGCCGTCCTTCGCAAGGTAAACAACCAGCTCGGTCTCTTTGACGTTCTTGACCACGGTCGCGGAGTTGTTCGCGAACCTCAGCATCTGCTCGCGATTGTCGATCGAAAGGGCGATGGCGTCGTCCACCTTGAGCTTCGACGATGCTGCTAAGACGAGCTCGTTCAGTCCTTTTGTCGCCATCAAATCACCTCGAACCTAGCTTGATTCCCGCCAGGAGCGTGTCCGGGCCCCCGGTCCACACCGGTGCGCCCTGCTGCGGGTCGCCCTTGCCGCAGGTTGCAGCCTCGAACTCCAGCGTCTTGCTCCTCGCCTTCACGCTGCTCCAGAGCCTTGGCGTGGTTATCTCCAAGACTGGCGACTTCACGAGCCCCTTCATTTCCCCGTGCTCTATCATGTAGGCCTCCAGCGCCACGTACCTCTGGTTCAGCCGCTTGTCGTCAATGTTCCACTCCGTGAACGTCTTGAAGTATATCCCCAGGTCCACCTCCTTCACAAGCTCCTCCAGTGTATGGTCGCCGGGCTCAACGAATGTGTTCGACATCCTGATTATCGGCTCTCTGTCGAACCCCGAGCTTCGGGATGCGCCGTTGCTTGCGAGTCCGAACTCCGCTGCTGTGTACCTGTTCTGTAGGAATTCGTTGATTACTCCTTCCTTGATCAACCTCCTCTTCTTGCCTTCTATTCCTTCATCGTCGACCGGAGTGTAACCGTTCGAATGGAGAAGGTTGGGGTCGTCGCTGACGTTCGCCTCCGCGCTGCCCACCTTCTTCCCCAGGCCGTCGGCCTTCAGGTAGGATTCGCCTGCCTGTGCTCCCTCCCTTCCGAGTATCCTGTCAGCCTCCTGGGGATGTCCCACCGATTCGTGGGCCGCTATCCCGGAAAGCTCTGGGCTGAGAATCACATCTACGGTCTCGTTTGGAGGCTTGGCTGTGGCCCGCAGGATCTTGCCCATCACCTTCGCCTCCTCCTCCACTTTTTCGACCAGCCGGATCCTCTTCACCACTTCGAGCCCGCCGCTCTCGCCCGCCTGGATGAACCTCTGCGCCATTTCGCCACCCTCCGCTCCCGTGATGGAGCCGAAGAACATGACCCTGGGCAGTCTGCTCTGTACCTTCGCTCCGTCGCTGTTGACGTAGAACTTCTCCTCCAATTCGGCGCCGATTATGAGCATCCTGCCGGGCAGCGTTACTCCCGCCTTGCCGTCGGCGATTCTGGACTCTATGTCCTGCAGCACCCGCTTGAGCCATTGGGCGTCAGCGTTCTCAACCTTCAGCTTCTCGGGCGCAGCCCATTTTCGCTTCGCGGGCTTCGAATCGTCAAAGACTATCGGTCTCTTGAGGATGGCAGAAGATGCGCGGGCCATCTTGACCGCGCTGGTAACAAGCTCCTTCACAGCCTTCCTATCGAGAGAGTTGGTCGCTGCGAAGCCCAGTGCACCCTTGCTTAGGACTCTTGTTCCGATGCCGTAGCCTTCAGCGAACAGAGAGGGCTGGGGCTCTCCGTTCTTCATGATGAACTCCCTGCCCCTGGAAGATTGGACTCTGGCCTCTGCGTAGGTCGCGCCTGCGGACCCGGCCTGCCTCACAGCATAGCCTGCGAGGTCTTTGGCTTCTTCGAGCTTCAACCGCCGGCAACCCGATTCGAGGATATTTCTGTCTTAGGCTGCTGATTGCCGATAGAGCTTGCGATTCGGCAGCACGCAAAGGTGTATGCTTCCATAGCCAGGATCGAGCGGCTCAGTCGTCACCCAAGGTGGAGGTTACTGTCGTGTTCGTGGCTACGCTTGAAATGCCGGCCATCTTCTCCGTCAGGTGGCAACCGTCTCCCGACGACAGGTAGTAGTGCGAGTTGAAGTCCAGGCCTCCGACTCCAAACATCACGCAGGAAAGCGATGCGTTGCCGACGCAGTCGATGTCCCCAGAGCACACGCTTGGGATTGTGACCATCGGGAACGCGGGCAGCAGCAGTATCAGCGAGACGGAGGCTGCCACGAACAGAGCCACCGCGATTGCAGCTGACGCCCTGGTCCTGAGCATAGTTCTCTAGCTACTGAGCCCTCGCTGGAGGACCATCCTGTTCTTACGCCTTCGCGCACACTCCGCCACCTACCCATGATTTAGGGAGGTGCTACAGACTTCGGAGCTCGGAGACCATCGTACGGATCACGTCAAACCCTCCGTCCCAGAAGGCAGCCGACTCGATGTCAACGCCCACTTCTTCGAGTATGCTCTTGGGACTCATCGAGCCGCCGTGCGAGAGGAGCCTGAGGTACTTCGGCACGAACTCCCGTCCCTCGGTCCTGTATCGCTGGTACAATGCGAGGCTGAGCAGATTCCCGAAGGCGTAGGCGTAGCAGTAGAATGGAGTGTGGTAGATGTGCGGGATTGCAACCCACTCCCAACGGAACCCGTCTGGGACTGTGATTCGGCTGCCGAATTGCAGCTTGAGGTTCTTGAGGTAGACTGAGCTCAGTGCGTCGACCGTCGCTCCTTTGTCGACAGCGCTGTGCGCGTCGACTTCGAACATGACGAAGTGTGCCTGCCGTCCGATTGTTGCATACGTGCTCGAGATCTTCTCCAGCAGTACCCCCTTCTTCACCTCCGGGTCCTTTTCCTTGTTCATCATGCTGTCGAAGAGTATCATTTCGCCGAAGACCGAAGCCGTCTCTGCCAGGATGAGTGTTGGCTGGAACGTGAGTATGGAATGGCCCGACGCCAGCTGGCTGTGGACTGAGTGGCCCGACTCGTGCGCTATTGTGTAGCAGTCCCTTGGCGAACCCGCGAAGTTCAGAAGAATGTAGGGAACGAGCGTCGGCGTCACGCTCATGCAGTAGGCGCCCGACCGTTTGCCGACATGAGGGTAGACGTCGACGTGCCCCTCCTCGAAGGTCCTCCTGAACATTGAGGCGAACGCATGGTCGAAGGATTCGAAAGCCTCTCCGACCTGCACAATGCCGTCGGCTATGCTCACTCTCCTTTCCTTCCGAGACAGCGGTGCATAGATGTGGTAGCGGTTCATCCTCTTCGAGCCTAGGAGCTTCGCCTTCAAGCCGAAGAAGTCCTGAAACACTGTCGCGTTCTTCCTGCATTCGGCCAGCAGCGTGCTCACCGCGGCGTCTGATACCTCGTTCTCCATGTTCCTGGCGGAGATTGGTGAGCTGTATCCTCTGAGCTTCACGTATTCGTTCCTCCAGTCCCTGACCACCGTCCTGTACACGTCTCCTAGGACGTCCGCGTTCTGCGAGAACTTCGTGAGGTAGGCGATGTAGGCAGCCTTCCTGGTTTCAGCGTCAGGTGAAGCGAAGAGCTTGGTCACCTCACTAGCCACCAATTTCTTCGTCATCACAGGCCGTCTGCTCCTCGGGTTCAGAACGAACGTGAATGATGATGTGAGGTGGTCGTAGTGATGGATCCACTGCCAAATCCCGGTCGCGCTCTTCAGATTGATTGTCTGCTCGACCTTCTCCTCCAGGGTGTAGGGCTTCAGTTTCCTCAGGGTGTCGAGGAAGTAGGCGCCATCGCCGTCATCGGGCTTCAAGGAGGCTGCTTTCTCGTCAGGGAGGCCGATCCACCAAAGTTTGAAGAAGAGAGTTCTGTTGTCTGTATCCGCCCAGAGGTCGGAAGCCTTGTCCACCAGAACCTTGGCATCTTGGTTCCTGGTATCCTCAGAGAATTGCATCAGCGAGAAGCTGTTGATCCTCGCCCTGATCTCCCAGATGTGCGAGTATATCGATAGCGCCTCTCTGACCCCGCTCCTGTCCACGGTCTGAAGACGCTGTCTCAGCGCCTCGAACTTCGCGGTTTCGCCTTTGAGCTCCTCAATCAACACCTCGATTCCTCGCGCCTTCCCTGGAACTACGTCACCAAGATTCCACGCTGTCGCGAGGGTGGTTCGCGGCTTGGGCACCTCCGAAAGGGCACCAAGCTCCGCTTTAAGCTGTCAGTCCTTCAGCTGGATTGGGGTTCCCTTGGTCGGGATCAGGACTTTTCGCTGGGCGAAATCCCTGAAGAGCTCCGGGTGCTCTGTGTGGATGGGGACCACGGTCTTCGCGTCTATCCCAGACACCAACCTCTTTACTCCCTCGAGGGGCGCATGGCCCGACGCGTGGATCTGGTGGTAGCTCAGGCCGAAGTGGTCCACCCATCTCTTCACCGTCTCCTCCTCGGTTTCACCCTCCTCGTTGAATGCCTCCGTCGACGAATGGACGTAGACTCCGCCCCGGTCAGGCTTGATGTCTATCATCTCAGGAAGGCTCCATGTCTCAATGTGTAGGAAGACGGACCTCTGCTTCTTCCTGACCTGCTCCGCTGTCTGGCCAACATCGAGCAGGTGCCTCTCCCATATCCGGTAGTCCTTGTCGTCAATCCTTCCACTTCCCTTCCGCTTTACGTAGGCAAGCACTTCTTTCCCGACCGTGGGGACCTTGATCCCCTTGTCTTTCTCGAGCTTCTCAAGGAGCAGCGCAGTCCTCATGGAGACGACGAGCTGCCTGCCCGTGGCCGCGGCAGCCTTCGCGAATGTGTTGATCCTGTCCACGTCGTTCCCCCTGAATGAGGAAAAGACCAGCTTGTCAGACCGCCCAATCACCTTGAGCGTCTCGTCGAGGACCTCCTGCTCGCTCATCCCAGTCTTGGGGTCGTCTGGGCTCACCCTGGTGCCCTCCGTGAGCAGCATCGATGTCTTCGCAGCCGCCGCTGCCCGGACGAAGTCCATGGTCATCGAACCCGCGGGACCATGGAACCGAAAGTCTCCTGTGTATGCGATGGTCACCTCGGAGGTGTGGATGACGAACCCATAGGCCCCGGGAATGGAGTGGTCCACGTGGACCGGCTCGAACTCGAGCGCTCCTATCTGGAACTTGTCGCCTGTCCTGAACGTGTGGATCTTATGGTCATCCAGGGGCGAATCACCGATCTCGCTGTAAGCTTCGTTCAAGAAAGACGTCGTCTCGCCGCAATACACTGGGATTTCGGGGTCCAGGTGCCCAATTCTTCCAGTGTGGTCAGAATGATAGTGGCTCAGGACAACAGCATCCACTGTCGGTTTGACGTGCTTCAGGCGGGTGTTCTGAAGCGCCTGCTCGGAGTAGAGGCCAGGGATTTCTGGAAGCAGCCCGAACTCGAAAAGGTCGCCCGCCCCGTTAACTGCTCTCGGCAGGATTCCAGCGTCGAAGTACTCCGCATCCTCAGAGTAGCCCTTGCCGAAGTCGAGCAGAACCTTTGTGTCCTTGTCTTCGAGAAGGAACTTGTTGCCACCTATTTCGCCGACTCCGCCATAGCAGGTGAGCCTAACAGTCATCTGTCATCGAAGTCTGCGAATCTTACTTAACGATTTCAACGGAGTGGGAACAACGGGTTTCGTCTGGAACGGATAAATACGAACCGACACTCGCGATGATTCGTTTGTCTTTCATTCGTAGCCCGCCCCTGTTCATTCAACGTTGATCGGCATGACTCTTGGTATACTCTTCGACCTCGACGGCACCCTGGTCACCTTCAACTTTGACGTCCAGGGCTCACGGAAGGCAGTGCTCGCGGAACTTTCGAAGCTCGGGTTCGACACGTCTGGGCTCAGCCTCACCTCGCCCACGCAGATGGTGATAGACGCCGCGAAAGCCCAGGTGGCTGCCGGGTCTGTCAAGGCTGACTTCGAGAGGGTCAAGAAGCGCCTCTACTCAATCCTGGACGATTTCGAACTCGAAAGTGGGAAGTCCGTTACCGCGTTCCCAGGCGCGAAAGAAGTCCTGGCATCGCTCCGGTCCAAGTCGGCAAAGCTGGCTGTGCTGACCAACAGCGGCAGGCGCGCCTCCTCCAGGATACTCGAACGCAGCTCCCTTTCGGGCTTCTTCGACTTCGTCCTTACGAGGGACGACGTTGACGCCATGAAACCAAGGCCGGAGGGCCTTAGCCAGGCGGTCTCGCTGTTTGCACTGCCCAAGGAGAAGGTGGTCTATGTGGGCGACAGCCCCTACGACATCATGGCAGCGAAGGCTGCCGGGCTGAAGGTGATCTCTGTCGCGACAGGGAACCATAGGATCGAGAGGCTGCGTAGCGAGGGAGCTGACGAAGTGGTGGGCTCCCTTGCTGAACTGCCCCGAACGCTCGCGCTGTAGCATCTTTGTTCATCGGAGACGCGTGCGTCTTCACCACCACTCCCGCCGTTAATCCCATGGTGACCATAACGACGATGTCGATTCGAACTGCGGAATCCATAATAACCAAGCTTAGGCAAAATCGCTGGACCTTTTCATGGCAGCGAAACAAGCGAGCAATCCTCCGTTCTATATTGTGGGCCTCCCGACGGAGCCATTGGAGGCAGCGGAGGCGAAGATGAAATTCGAAAGGCTTTCAGCGGAACTCGCGAGAGCCTTCCCATTCGTGGAGGAAGTGAGGGCGGTCGTGAAGTCGAAGAAATCGGCAGGAGGGCACGCGCGCTACGAAGTTTCCGTCGAGGTCTACACCCCCAAAGAGAGGCACGCGTTTACCGAGACAGGGCACAGCCTCGCAACCATCTTCGATGCCATGGGTCCAAAAATGAAGCGGCTGCTAGCTTCCAAACAGTCACGTGTGACAGCCACCCACGGAGAGTCGCGCCGCAAGGAAAACCTCCAGGTGTAGCTTGCGCTGTCGCCCGCGAATCCGATGACGCGAACAGGCAAGGCCATCCAGGCGTCAGTGTTCCTCTCCGTGATTCTGGGTATCCTCTTCCTCGTTCAGGCGTACAACGTGGTGCCTTCCTTCGTGTTCGAGTTCGTCGCCGTGGGCTGGGTCCTCTTCGTCATCGACGGTGTCCTGACATTCCTTCGGCCGCGCGAATCATACGCGCTTGCCCTAGTCCTGGCCATCCTCGCGCTCGGCTCATCCCTCCCGCAGTCCTCGCATTGGGCGTTCATAGGCAACGGCGACATCCTTCCGGCCTTCACTTTCTTGGCGGGGTCTGTCGTGCAGGTAGTGCTGATCATCCTCGTCGTCTACTATTTCGCCGTTGGGAGGAGGCGCGCCTGAATTGGCCTGGTGCAAGGTGAGCAGCCTCTCGGCCGCTGTCGCACGGTCTTTGCGGGGCCTCGAGTATCCTGCGACGAGGACCGCTATCATGACGGCAACCGACGGGAAGGTGGTCGAGGGATGGGAGCTCTCGTACTTTCTCGGCCAGGCCTTGAACCGTCGGCGTTACACCGACCTGAGGTCGGTCATGCTGGACCTTGAAGACTGGCTTGTAGAGCAGGGCTAGAGATAGCCCCAGCTCAGCAGCATGTCGCTGTCGTGCGCCCAGCGTTGGCCGATGTCATTCCTGAAGAACATGTTGGGTATCATCACGTTCTTTACGTTCAGGTATGCTTCCTTGATGGCGTCCGACATGGTCGCTCCGGAGCCCGTCACGATGAGCGCGTAACCTGACCTTCCAGCGATGTGCCAATCTCCGCTCTCCTGCTTGACTTCCCCGATATGGACTCCATCTCTGTTTTGCCTCCGGAACAGGATGGTTGCGCCTTCTGAATACTTCTTGAACGCTTTCTCGTCCTCAAAGGGCCATGGAGGGATGCAGACGACGACACCCACTTGGTAACCTTTCTTCGTCTTCAGTTGGGTATCCTTGCCTGCGGCAAGGTCGGCGAGGAACGGGCCCCATTCACTTGTGATGCCCTCCATCTGGATGCTTATGGTTGGGTACCCGAAACGACCCGTCCATTCCAGTGGCCAGATGCCCTTGCTGTTTGCTATGCAGTTGATGTCGATGTACCCCACGTACTTGCTCTGCGGCAAGCTTCTCCTTCGTCTTCAGGAGGGTGCTCTCGAAAATCGGATTTGTTCTTGTCCAGTATATCGAAGTGTTACCGCACCAGTATGGCTTGCCGTTCCTTCGGACGTACATGACATGATTCTTTACGGAAGCGCAGTAGACCTTCCCTACGTAGTCAACTATCTTGATGTCCCTCCTGTCTATCCAAGACCTCAGTTTCTTGACCCTCTCGATGACCTCGTATTGCGGCCGCGATGCATCCGCAAAGTGGTCGACTATCCAAAGGCGCCCACCCCGAATTCTGCGCTTGATGAGCCCGAGCCTTCCGATCTTGAGCAACAGCTCTTGCAGGTCGTCGGCAAGTTTGCGCGACGAGGTATAGAAGATCCTGAACCCATTGGCCATCAATGTGCCATCTCCCAAGGCGAACCATTCAAGGAAGATGCTTGATCTGTCGGGGGCTGAGCTCTTTCAGGAAGTCTGGCACGAACTTTTCTGGTGCGCCACCGAACTGTTTCAGATATGACCAAAGCTGCTTGTCGGTGCATGAGTATGCTTGCTCGCCTTCCGATAATGAGAACGGCATCCCGGCGAGAAGCTCCCTTATCCTTTCGTTCTTGTCTCCACTCTTCTGCGATATGCCCAGTTCGTAGTTTCCGCTTTCGGTAGAAACGAAGCCGTCGGCGAGCCAGATCCCGAAGAAGGCCACCCATTTGTCCATGGGGACCCTAAGCTCCCTGGACTGGGTGAAGACAACCTGTCGCCCTTCGTAATGGCCAATATCGACAGACGGAATAACGAATTCACTTCGCTCAATACCCTTCCATGTCCCTGTCCTAGGAATGACACACTGAGACTCCAAGTCCCTCGCCTTCACGAACTTGAACGCGTTTCTGCCCATCTTGGCATCTTGCTGAGACTCGACATACATGTTGTGATCTAATGTGACCATTACGTCCAAGGCTCTGTTCTGGATGGACAGCAGCTTCTTGTGATTGTGGAATGATACGATGGCGTAGGGCCTCTGGTACTCAATCTGATGTGTTGCCGGGTTCAGTGTGCAGATTTCGTCTCCAGCTCTAAGCTCCTTGAAGAGTTTCCAGCCTGTCGTGCATAGCACTTCGGTCCTATCATCGTAGCAGCCCATCTCGCCGGTGCTGGGCCCAATTTCACTGGGGAAGAGACGCTTGTGCTCGAAGTTGGTGTTGATCGGGTAGATGAAATCCTTCCCGTTGAAGAAGGCGCCCACAGCCACCTCGACGCCCTCGGCGAACTTCTGGATTTGAAATGCCTTGATTTTCTTTGACCAGTTCGCCTTGTAGTGCTCGAGCACGGACAGCACGTCCTTCCCGTCTTCATCTTGCCCGGCGAAAAGGAGCTCCTTCTCATTCTGGGCCTCCCCGCTCGGTTTTATCACGTACCTGTCGGGTTTTTCCTTCACGAGGGCGATCGCCTTGTCGAAGTCGTCGAAGTTCCAGCTCGGGAGTGTGTTGACGCCCGAGGCTTTCAATTCCTGCTGGCCGAACTCCCTATCGAGCTCGAGCTTGTCCGTGTAGGCCGAACCGCCGACGACCAGCTTGCCCTCGGACCTAAGCTGGTCTGCCTTCGAACCGAACCCGATATCATCCATCACGATGACGTCGGCCCAGTCCTTCAGAGGTTCCCACTGCTCAACCTTCTCCACGAATCCATCGCCGACGTCTTTTTCCGGTTGGTCGTGGCAGTAGAACTTCACTTCGTGGCCTTCCTTCTTCAGTTGCCACGCGAGGTCAGCGGAGAGAGCCTCGTATGTCACGAACAGGAATTTCATCTGATGATTTGTCCATTGGGCTCATTAAAAACGGTTCGCAATCGCATTTTTCCTGATTGAAAATGCTCGCCATCCATGATTTCCGCTTCGTGATTCGATTTTCTCTTGGTGCGGCGAAGACGCGAAGACCTTCCTCCGTGCTAAGCTCCTTTAGCAATTCTTCTGGCGATGACGGCGAGAATCAGTCCGACCCAGTAGATTGAATGGTCAAGCGCGCTTGTGATTCCCATCGTGAACGAGGTGTAGCCGAACGAAATGAGCAGACCGAGGAACCCTGCGCCTCCGCCGAGGGCAATGAGCAGCCGCCCCAGTGTGCGATGTCGTGTGAGGATGAGGACCCCACCAGCCGCGACTGTCAAGCCGCCGAGGCCGATCAGCAGAGAGACGACCAAGATGGAAAGTTGGACTAGGTAGAGCCACGTCCCGCTCAGATAGTTGGACAGGTTTGCCTCAATCAAACTGAGCAAAGTCAGAAGGAAGCTGTGATTGGCCACGCCGCCGATTGCCATGAAGGCGCCTCCTACGACGGCGAACCCTGAGCTTGCGATCCTACTGACGCTTCGAGCCAGGGTGGTCCACTTCACGATGAGGTAGAATAGGCTTGCCTTCCGAAAGTTGGGTACTGTTAGTCGCCGTAGAGGCCATTGTCAGACTGGGCCCCGGGCGAGCCCCTTTGCGATTCCAGGAACCCAAGCACGGAATCGACGAACTCGCGTTGTTTCCTGAACGGGAATAGATGACCACTATCGAAGGGGAGCAGCTTCGACCCTGCGATTCCACGCTGCATCTCTTCGGCCAATTCGAACGGGACCACGCTGTCCTTCCTTCCGTGAAGGATGATGGTGGGCGTCAGTATCTCCCCCAGCCTGCCAGTGGCGTCGTAATTGCCGGATGCCCCTCGCTGCCGTACGTACGCGTAATACGGCTGAGGATACTTGGTTCCGATCGCTCGCACGGCTGGTATTCGGATTAGCACGTTGCTCAGCTTCCAGCTCAGACCCCCATGAGAGGCAGTTCTGGCGCTTGTCGAAGCGAGAATCAGGCTCTTCACCATTTCAGGATGCGCGAGCGAGAGCGAGATCGCGATGCGCCCTCCCATGGAGATGCCGAGGACGTGGGTTGACTGGATTCCGATGGCCTTCAGGAGAAGGTAGGCGTCTTCAGCCATCGCATCTATGGTGTACGGTGAGTCTGGCTTGTCCGACCGCCCAGCACCTCTGTTGTCGAATGCGATCACCCGGCATCTTTGTGCGAGGTCGTGTATCATTCCTTCCATCTGGGATATGTCGGTGGCGAGTCCGCCAATGAGTACCAGCGGTTCTCCCGAACCTTGCTCCTCGTGGTAGATGTCTATCCCGTTGGCCTGCTGAGTGGGCACAGTCTGTCTGGGCGCGGCAGCCGCTAAAATGTCTTCGTTGTCCTCATTTGCATCGTCGCGCCATCCTGGCGGCTTGCGTGAAAGCATCTTCAAGGACGTCGGCCGATTGGACTGTGGCTGGGTTGGTGTACCTGCTACAGTTGAACAGCCGCCCCGTCCACCTCGACGGTGCCTCCTGTCTTGATCTTCCCGATCTCTATCTTGTCCACGCAGGGAATCTCAGAGATTATGGCACCGACTGCGACGATCGTCTCGCATCTTTCGTTTATTATCGCGAGGGGCGAAGTTCCGTTCTTCTTGAGCCTGTACATTATGTATGAACCAACGGTGGACCCCTTCCCGTTTGGAAAAACTAGGATGCGGCCTTTCACCGATTGACCCTGAAGTTCGTGCCCCCGCTCGACCACGACCCCAGTGTTGGGGTCAACCCCGCCGTAAAACGAGATCGGGGCGGAAGACACGAGAGCTGTGCCTTCAGCTCTTCCCTGGAAGATTACTCTGCCCTCAAGTCTTACGCTCATCTTGTCGCCTCCATCACGCACTGCTCCAGAGGCAGAAACCTCACCCGCATCCCATTGTTCCTCAGGTAGTGACAGGCTTTCGCCGAGTTCGTTGCGACCACCTCGTAGCCCATTTCCTCAATGGGAGCGACCACCATGCAGGTGTCTGTGGCGAACTTCGCACCGCTTCTTTCGATTATTCGCGAATAGCCAGCGTCGTCGCTCCGCCGCTTTACTTCCCTGCTGCAGCAGACCCAGAACTCCCGAGTCGTCCTCCTCCCTCTGAGAAGTCCTGCGATGGTTGCCAGCTCATCCAGCGAGCAGTGCGGACAACCGACCGAGACGAAATCGGGCGCTCCGTTGTCGTTGAGCGCTGCAGTAGTCTCCGCGAGGAGGGCCCGGGTGAATGAGATGGCCTCTGACTTGGATGGGCCAACAGCGGACTCGGGCGTTAATCCCTCGATGTGGAACATCGAAACGCTCCCGGAACTTGCCAAAGCCGCTGAGAGCGTCTTGAGTTCCTCTACGCCCGCTGATCTGACGCCCCTGAAGTAGGGAATCCCGTCCTTTGCGATATTTCCAACGAAGTACCCCATGGCCGAGAAGTCCTCGGGGCATTTCAAGGCGGTGTCGACGTCGACGGTGAGGGTCGGCAGCCTGTTCTCGGAGAGATGGTATCCGTAGAGCGGGGTTCTGCCCGTTAGGCTCGCGGCGAGAGCGCTAGGCCCTCCTTCCCGATTGGTTCTCGCGCCGAGAACCGAGTTGGCGTATACGACTGCAGAGCTCTCACTCCAGGCGATGTGCTCACCAAGGCTCGGCACGTTGCCTGCGAGATAGGGCGTGCAGGTGCAAGAGATTTCCAGTCCGAGGCGCCGATACGCGTCGATTACCTGAAGTTGTTTCACAGCGAACGATTCCGAGATCCCCTGCTCGCGCCAGCCTGTAAGGCTCATTCCTGCGGGGTTCAGCGTCGTCTTCACCCTTGCCTTCCCGTCCCTGGCGAGCTCGTCGAGGAACTCTATTCCTGCGTCTCCGAGGTTCTTATACGAAACGCCGGAGACTTGGACACTCGAGACCTTTACCAGCCTGCTCGCTCCGTAGATTTCGCCCAGGGCGACCAGAATCTGCATGCACTTCTTCGCCGCCGCTCCCTCCTCGCCGGCCAGGAGGGAACTCTCCTCGGATGTAAGTTGCAACGCTCAGCTACTCCAGGTAGTCTTCGAGCTTGATCTCGTTCTCCATCGGGATCTTTGCCTTCACGAACGGGCCCTTTGAAACGCCCATCGGGATCGTAGCGTCGAGGCCCGCCTTGCATGTCTTCCTCGAGACCTGGTCGGCCGATGGGTCGAGGGAAGAACCGTACTCGCCTGGCCGCAGCACAAGGTCCTGATCCAGCTGCGACCTTGTCGCAACCGCCCATTCGACGGCGTTGGGGTCGTCAAGGTCTATGTCTTCGTCCACCACGACTGCATGTTTGAGGCTGGGGTGACCCCTGAAAGCGGCTTCCAGCGCGTTCTTCACGTCGTCCTGGCTTCTCTTCCTGATCTTCACGACCGCGTGCAACCAGGATGAGCCTCCGTCTGTTAGTCGGACGTCCAAGCATTCGCAGACCCTGCTCACCTCCCGGAGGATGGTGGCCTCGCGAGGCGTTCCCATCAGGAACCTGTGCTCCATGCGTCCGGGCAGGATTGTCTGGTAGATCGGGTCCCTCCTGATGCGTGACCCTCCTTATCCTGATGACGCGCTGCTTCCTGACGATGTCGTAGGAGCCTATCATGTCGGGGAACGGTCCCTCGTCCACCAGTTCGTCAGTGATGATTCCCTCCAGCACAAGCTCGGACTCGGCCGGGACCAATGCGTCGTTTGTCATGCATTTCGTGTAGCTCATCTCTTTGAGGCTGTTCGCGATCTCAAGCTCGCTCTTTCCTATCTCGCAGGAGACTGCCGATGCGAACAGGAATGCGGGATGGTTCCCTATGGTTATTCCGACATCACGGTCTCCTCGCTTGACGAATTCCTCTAGGTGGCGGGGGAGCATCCTGACAGCGAGCCTGTCCTTCCCAATCACAAGGAGCCTGTGGTAGCTCGCGTTGAACCCGAGGTCCCTGTCCTTAGCTACAACTATCGCCGAAGTGAAGTATGGGCCCGCATCTCTTTCGTAGTGAGTGAGCACCGGAATCTTCCTAAGGTCGACCTCCCTCTCGACCACCTCCTGACAGGGGGCTCCCGCAACAGTCCTGATTGGCGTTGGCCGCTCTATGGCCCGGAGGATCGCAGGCAACAGGTCTTCGTTGCTCAGCCTGAGTGCCCGGGACAGGAGAGCCCTTGTTCCGCAGATCCCAGCGGCAACCCTGTACTCCTTGGCCTCCTTGACTCGCTCAAACAGAATTGGCTTCCCTTCCAGCCTGCTCGTCACAGCTGCAATCTCGTGGTTTATCGACGTCTCCCGCCTGACGTGGACGAGGTCCTCGCTGGCGTCGAGTTCGCCCAGGAATTCCCTCATTGATGCGTGAGGGGAGGCCTGCTTCGGTTCGTTTCGCTGCATGGCTTGGTGGCTGTGTTCGGGCGCACGCTCTTTAGGAAACGCATGATTCTCACAAGTGAGAATACCTCGAGCCGTTTTGGGAAAGACTGGGGCTGCCCGAACATCCCGCTGTGCGTTGGAAGAGGCTACGAATTCCGAGCGCTTTCGGCTGGCTGCTCCCCCTTTTGCTCTCCGTGGATGTACACCTTGCCTCTCATAAGAGAAGCGACGGCAGCCGCGAGTGAGAGCGCCGTTCCGATGTAGAACGCTAGGTCAAGGGAAGAGACGAAAGCCGGCGCTATCGCGTTCGGGAAGAACGTCTGCCCCTCGAGGAAAGCCAGGGTCGACTTTGGAATCTGCGAGACCACAGTTGAGAGCTGCGGTAACGAGAGCACAGACTGCATTGGGTTGTAGCCAAGGAAGGCGGAGAAGAGCGCGCTCGTGGGCGAGATTGAGGTGAAGGCTCCCGCGATCCCCGAAGCACCGGCGTTCGTAAGAGCGCTAGTCAGAGCGTTCGGGAGGCTGCTGGAGAGCCCCGTGATTATTACGGTGAAGAAGATTGCGAGGCTGATAGTCTGTCCGGTGTTCTGAAGCGTCGCGCGCATCCCCGAAGCGGCTCCCCTGTGCTCCGGAGGCACCGAGTTCATTATCGAAGCCGTGTTCGGGGCCGCGAACATTCCTCCTCCGAGCCCCATTACGAATATGATTACCGCGAACTGGAGGTAGTTGAAGTTGTAGGGCAGGAAGGAGAGCAAGAGGAATGTGGCTGCCGTCACCACCATGGCAAGCGTCGCGAATACCCTTGCACCGTACCTGTCCGAGAGGACTCCGCTCAGCGGGCCCATTATCGACGAATCCCAGCATCATCGGGATCATGTAGACCCCGGCCCAGAACGGCGTGGTCTCGTAGCTGATTCCGTGGAGCGGGAGCCATATCCCCTGGAGAAGTATGATGAGCATTATCTGCACGCCGCCCCTGCCCATCGAAGACAGCAGGCCGGCGAGGTTTGCGGCGCTGAACATCCGGTTCTTGAAGAGTCCGAGGCGGAACATCGGGTCCGCCACTCTTCGTCTCCACGAACGGGAATGCAACGAGCAGCGCGAACCCTGAGGCAAGCGAGGCGATGACCCACGGGTCACCCCACCCCATCGATGAGTTTCCGGACGGAATCAGAGCGTAGGTCACCCCCACGATGACCAGGGTCAGCCCTCCCCCGAAAGTGACGTTGCCCCAGATGTCGAGCCTCTGATTCTTTTTATCATGGCCCGATCTCCTTGAGCTTCGCGTACGACCAGATGGTGCCGAGCGCCCCGACGGGCACGCTCACGAGGAAGATGTAGCGCCAGTCGAAGAGCGCGAGAATCCCGCCCAGCACCAATCCGACGATCGAGCCGGCGATGACCGCGGTCATGTTTATCCCGAGAGCCTTTCCTCTCTCCTTCGCCGGGAAACGCATCAGTCAGGATCGCAGCGCTGTTCGAGAACAGGAAAGCGCCCCCAATCCCCTGGACTATCCTGAACGCGATGAGTTCCGTTGCTCCCAGATCGCCAGTGTTCGGCGTCGCAGCGCAGAGCAACGAGCCTGCAGTGAAGATCACGAAGCCCAGGTTGAACAGCCTGACTCTTCCGAACATGTCCGAGATGCGGCCGAATGACACGAGGAGCGTCGAAGTCACCAGGCTGTATCCGAAGAGGATCCACAGGAGATACTGGAAAGACGTGAGTGGGTCTATCGATAGGCCTCGGAATATCGCGGGAAGGGAAATCAGGACGATCGTGCCGTCGATGCCGCCATCAGCGTTCCGATCGTGGTGTTTGAGAGCGCGACCCACTTGTATTCTACGATACGAATCCCACCTTAATCGCTTTCAAAAGGGCGACGCGGCAGCAGCAACTCCGCGTGCGGTACCGCAACCAGCGTCTGAAGACCTTCCGTCTATTGATTCAGTCATTTAGGAACCTCTTGATTCCAGTGCCAAACATCAGCATCATCAGCCAGAACCCGAGAAGCAAAGCGGGCAAGGCATAGTTGCCGTAGAGGTCCAGCGCAACGAGGGCAGCTGCGATTATCGTGGCTGCAACGAAGTTCGAAAGACCCCAGAGCACGTTGGTTCGAGGGGATGATTTCTGGCCGAATGGGCTTCTGAACACCTTGCCTGCTGATCCAAATGCGAAGTGTGGTACGCCGTTTCCAAGTAGGAAGCCCATCGCGAAATACCAACCTAGGAACAATTGGAGCGCCGACTCAGGTCTCCCTCCGACTAAACGCATGATCCAGCACTGCTTCCTCCCTGTCGCCGCACTCAATGACGGTCAGGAATACCGGCATCTTATCACTCGACACAGGACCCTGCCTGAAGTCCAAAGACGAGCCTCGCAGCGGACGGGCTCCCTGACGCAATCGAGCCCAGCCAGTGCGAGTCGTGTCCCTGAGAGCTAGGTCTCCGCGGTTACCCACCTTCCGACCTGAAAGGCTCGGCACTTGAAGTCAAAGGCTGCGAAAACGGCCACTATTTGATAGCTATGGTTTAAAAGCGCCCAACGAGATTACGGCTGCCGATGCGCAATGGAAAAAGCGCAATATCTACAACACTATCAGTTGCAGTAATCGTCATTTTAGTGGTGGCCGCAGGTGCAGCCATCTACCTTTACTCCGCATTTCCGTCTCAAACGACAACCAGCACTTCAACGCCTGCCTACAAGAGTACCATAGTTCTTGGAACGACCGATGCAGTCCAAACAACGATAGACCCAGCCGACGCCTATGACTACTTCGGCGACAACATGGTCAACAATCTTGGTGCGCCCCTGGTGGACTTCGCCCCAGGGACGACGAACACGAGTCCATCAGCCCTTCAACCAGCGCTTGCCACCAAGTGGTCGGTCAGCGCCGACGGCCTAACTTACACATTCGCCCTGCGATCGGGGCTCAAGTACGACGACGGGACCCCGTTCAACTCGACCGCAGTCAAGTACAGCTTCGACAGGGGCATGCAGATAGCCGACCCAGAGGGCGCCGTAGTGGGAATCGGATACAGCAGCATCATAGACACCATTACCACTCCGAACGCAACCGCAGTCGTCTTCCACCTAAAGTCGCCTTTCTCGGCGTTCCTCAGCCTTCTCACCTTCGCTGCGTCGTACCCCATCAACCCAAACAAGGTTCCCAAGGTATCGTGCAATCCGTGCAACGACCTCAGTGGGATAGTCAACTTCACTTCGGGCAATCCGGCGGCCAGCAATCCGAACGGCTTGGGCCCCTACACACTGACAGAATGGACGAGGCAGGGGACCAAGGACGTGGAAATGACTCTCAAGGCAAATCCCAACTACTGGAACTACCCAGCCTATCCCAAGACTCAGACCATAATAATCAAGTTCTATCCTGACTCCACTTCGCTCGCGGCAGCCATCAAGTCTGGAGACGTGGACATGGCGTACAGACAGTTCACTACCTCTGACATTCAGAGCCTCCAAAACACTGCGGGTCTGAAAGTGTACCCGAGCTCGGGCGCGTTCATCCAGTACTTGGTTCTCAACCAGAACCTTGCTCCCTACAACAACGTCAACGTCAGACAGGGCATCGCGGCAGCTATCAACCGAACGGACTTCATCGATACAGTGTTCGCGGGAACCGCGACGCCGCTGTATTCGCAGATTCCGGTCGGGATGTTCTCGCACACTGACGCGTTCGAGACGGCGTTCGGCGCGGGACCTAACTACACACTAGCCAGGAACGACCTTGCCAAGGCAGGCTACAACGCGAACAACAAGCTGACAGTCGACCTGTGGTACGAGACCACTGGACACTACCCGCAGAGCCCTGACCAGGCCCTGGTCTTGCAGAAAGACCTCCAGGCCAGCGGCGTGATAACCGTCAAACTGCATGGTGTGGACTGGCCCACCATGGGGACCAACCGCAGGACGGGCAACATGGGCATGTTCATTATGGGCTGGTACCCAGATTTCATCGACCCCTATGACTACAGCTATCCGTTCCTACAGTCGTCCGCTTCATCTTGGCTCAACGACGGTTACAACAGCACATCCATGAACAATCTACTGAACCAGGCCCTTGCGGCACCCCTGTCTCAGGCAGGCACGCTCTACGGCCAGATTCAGACACTCCAGGCCACCGACGTTCCAATCATCCCCCTGTACCAGGGAGGTTCCAACTGCTGCGGCGCTGTCGCGAAGACTAGTGTCGGCGGCATCAACCTGGACGTCACCCTAATCTTCAGACTCTACACAATCTACGAGACAACATCATAGTGCTGGGAAAGCTTATCACAGCTTTCCCTCTCCCCTTTTTGATTGAGCCTCAAGAGCTACGTTCTCACTAGAGCTCTTCTCACGGTGCCGATGGTTCTTCTTCTGACCACGATCGTCTTCATAATAGTCCGAGTCCTGCCCGGAAACCCCGCGCTCCTGCACTTTGGAAAGACCATAGCTCCGGGCGCTCTGCGGGAGGTCGAACACGCTCTTGGACTGGACGTCCCGCTCTACGTCCAGTACTACAACTACATCGTCGATCTCTTCCACGGGAACCTGGGAATCGCGTTCTCCAACGAGCAGCCGGTCACTCCGCAGATCTTGTCGGCCTTCCCGGCAACGCTAGAACTGACGATCTCTTCCATGATCGTGGCCGTGGTCGTGGGCTTGGTCCTGGGCGTCAGGTCGTCAAGGAGGTACGGCTCCGCAGAGGACACGACCATCCGGACTTTCGGTGTAGTGGTCTATGCCATACCTGTCTTCTTCATCGGACTGATAATGCAACAGGTCTTCGCCATTTCGCTGCACATTCTCCCAGCCACGGGAAGAATATCCGCCGGAGACATTCCGCAGGGAGGCACTTTCTTCGGGGTCCACGTGCAGACCGGCCTGTATGTCGTGGACTCGATCCTTGCGGGCAACCTTGGGCAGCTCATCGATGCCGTCAGGCACCTTGCCCTGCCGTCGCTCGCGCTTGGAATCTACGTCGGTGCGGTGTTCATCAGAATCACGCGAAGCAACATGCTGGAGGCTCTCGGCCAGGAGTACGTGACCGCAGCCAGAGCCAGAGGGCTCAAGGAAAGGACCGTTCTGTTCAGCTACGGGCTCAGGAACGGTTTCCTTCCGGTCCTGACGCTCATGGGCCTCCAGTTCGCAGGTCTCCTTGCGGGAGCCGTACTCACAGAGACCACCTTCGCCTGGGGAGGCCTCGGAACCTACATCTTTGGCGCAATCACGAGCCTCGATTACACAGCAATTCAGGGCGCCACCGTCTTCTTTGGTATCTTCGTAGCGGTTGTCAGCCTGATCGTCGACGTGCTCTACGCATACCTCGACCCGAGGATAAAGTACTGAGGTGAGTGGATGAAGCGACCAGACCAGCGGCTGAGACCTGCGATCAATTTCTTCTTCACTCTGCCGCGGTTCGGGACAGGGGGCAAGATGGTGGTGGTCGGATTGTCGTTGGTCGCATTCCTTATCGTGATGACCATCGCGGCGCCCCTGATATCTCCACACAATCCGACCCAGTTGAGCCTGGGTCCGGCCGCGTCCGCTCCATCCTTGAAGTTCCCGATGGGGACCAACTACTTGGGGGAGGACATCCTGAGCAGGATGATCTACGGAGGCTCGACGATGATGGAGGTGGCTGCTCTCACTGTCCTGATCTGCTTCGCGATCGGAGTCCCCCTGGGGCTCTTCTCCGGCTACTCCCGTCGGGCGATTGACGGCGTTATCTCCTTGGTAATGGATTCGATCTACGCTTTCCCAGGGCTGGTGCTGGCCATCGCCATCGCCGCGGTTCTTGGCCGCGGGGTCGTCAACCTCTCAATCGCCATTGCGGTGGTGTACATCCCCACATACTTCAGGGTCGTGAGAAGCCAGGTCCTCTCTATCAAGGAGCTCCCCTACGTCGAAGCAGTGAAGACCGAAGGGGGAGGCCTGCTGAACATCCTCTTTCGACAGATTCTTCCCAACGTGATACCCTCGATCGCGGTTGTCGCCTCGATCAATGTCGCAGACGCTGTGATTACAGAGGCGGGCCTGACGTATCTCGGCCTTGGGGTGAACCCGGCAATCCCCGACTGGGGTTACGACATCCTGTACGGGAAGACGCTCTTCTTCGCTGGGGCTTGGTGGGCGTGGCTCTTCCCCGGCATAATGGTCATCCTGCTCGCAGGAGGTTTCACTCTCGTAGGGGAAGGACTGAGCGATGTCCTCAGCCCCAGGCTCGGCAAGAGATAGTTGACCCTTCTCGAAGTCAAGGAACTCAGCGTCAGCTACTCGACCTACGAGGGAGAGGTGAAAGCGGTTCAGAACGTCAGCCTCGGATTACCCGAACAGGCGACCCTTGGGATTGTCGGGGAGTCGGGTTGCGGTAAGTCGACCCTGGGGCTAGCGCTGCTAAGCCTCCTCCCACCCAACGGTAGAGTGACCCACGGAAGAGTGATGCTTGACGGCGTCGACATCCTCTCGCTGAAGAACGAGGAATTGAGACGAATCAGAGGAAGGAGCGTGGCCATGATATTTCAGGACCCGATGACCTCTCTGAACCCGGTCAAAAAGATTGGCGACCACTTCGTCGAGGCCATCCAAGCCCACTATCCAGAATGCAGCAGTGACGAGGCGCGCGCAAGAACCTCCAAGATCCTGGGCGACCTCGGCATTGCGGCCGACAGGCTCTCGGACTATCCTCACCAGCTCAGCGGGGGCATGAAACAGAGGATCATGGTGGGGCTTGGCCTCGTCCTCGACCCGAAGCTCCTCATTGCCGACGAGCCCACAACCTCGCTCGACGTGGTGATCGAGGCGCAGATACTCGACCTGATGGCGCGACTCAAGAAGTCCCTGAAACTCTCCATGATACTCATCACCCACAACCTGGGGATAGTCGCCGAGATCGCGGACCGAGTGGCGATAATGTACGGGGGAGAGATCTTCGAGTCCGCCGACATCAGAGAGATTTTCAAGAACCCACTCTTTCCGTACACGCAACTTCTCCTGAAGCTTGTACCCAACATTTCATCAGAATCCACTTCGCTGGAGTGGATACCTGGGTCTCCGCCGGATCTCTCCACCGACATCAAGGGGTGCAAGTTCGCCGAGAGATGCCCCTTTGTCTTCCAAAGATGCAAGACTGAATCCCCTAAGCTTCGCGAGGTAAGACCTGGACACCAGGTGGCATGCCACCTTTACGACGGTGGCAAGGCATGACCGCCGCACTGCTGTCGCTCGAGGATGTGAAGAAGCACTTCCAGGTGAAGAGGAGCTTTGTTGAAAGCCTCTTCGGAAGAAAGCCGAAGTATGTCAGGGCGGTCGACGGCGTATCGCTCAGCGTGAAGGAGGGCGAGGTTTTTGCCCTGGTGGGAGAAAGCGGGAGTGGGAAGACAACCCTCGGGAAGCTCAGCCTCCGGGTGTTCCTTCCAACTTCTGGAGAGATTTCATTCGAGGGTAGGAGCGTTCCGGGCCTGCGCGGTACGGACCTTAAGGAGTTCAGGCGCTCGGCCCAGATGGTCTACCAAGACCCCATAGCCTCCCTCAACCCAAGAGTCAGGATTGGAGATGCGGTCCGGGAACCGCTTGGCTTCCACAAGATGGGGAGTGCGACCGAGCAGAAGGAGAAGGTCCTCGAGATGCTGAAGCGGGTGGGCTTCGACCCGCCGGACGAATTCTACTCCAGGTTCCCTCACGAGCTGAGCGGTGGCCAGCGCCAGAGAGTCATAATCGCGAGGGCTCTTATCTTGGGCCCCAAGTTTCTCGTGGCGGACGAGCCGGTGGCGATGCTGGATGTTTCAATCCGCGCCCAGATTCTGAAGCTGCTGCTCGACCTCAAGGGGACCATGAACTTGACCCTGCTCATCATCACACACGACCTCGCGATAGCGAAGTACTTTGCCAACGACGTGTCGATAATGTATCTCGGTCAGATCGTAGAGTCTGCGACAAAGGACGAAATCTTCAAGAACCCGATGCACCCCTACACGAAAGCTCTCTTTTCCTCGGTGCCCATTCCAGACCCGGACTGGAACAGTGAGCGCATTGTTATCCAGGGGGAAGTTCCAAGTGCTACAAACCCTCCCCAGGGCTGCAGGTTCAACCCGCGATGCCCCTTCGCCTTCGACAGGTGCAGGGTCGACGAGCCAAGGCTGCTGGAGCGTGCCCCGGGCCACTTCGTCTCCTGCCATCTTTACGACAAGTAGGCTCCTGATTGTCGGGTCCCCCACGCGGACCTGGGGGAATCGACCGAGTCGTATGCAGCAGAGACCAATTCGAACAGGGCTCCTGGTTGATTGACTGCCGCATGGTAGAATCAATCGGGACGGGCGCACTCGATAATTGAACGGGCCCGATGGGATTCGAACCCACGGTTTCTGAACGCATTTCTTCAGCTTCGGAGGCTGACGCCCTGATCCGTGCTAGGCTACGGGCCCGTCCCGTCCATCGTCCCTGATTAGATAATTCTTTGTTCCTGCGCCGCTGGGGAAGGGTTATCTCTCGTAATCAGAAAGGCTGCTGTGTTGCCGTTCAAGGGTTCTCGAAGGCGTTCTGCCGTAGCGGTCGTCTTCGTGGTCCTGGTTGCCGGGTTTCTGGCTACCACGTCACACGGCCAAGCGCTGGGGTCGGCCTGGACAGGCACGACCTCACTTCCCACCACTCTTGGGCTCGAAAGCTGTGCCACGTCGGATGATTATGGCTACGTTTTCTGCGTGGGTGGCCTGACTTCACCTTCTGTGTCCTACACCAATCAGGCGGAAATCGGGATACTCACAGCAGGTGGGGGAGTCACCAGCTGGAACAGCACTACACCTTA
The DNA here is from genome assembly GCA_963759195.1 of uncultured archaeon. GTDB lineage: Archaea > Thermoproteota > Nitrososphaeria > Nitrososphaerales > Gagatemarchaeaceae > DASPPF01. Next base: position 117,850 of record CAVWXJ010000009.1, on the reverse strand, counting down.
TCCTGCCACCACCGGTGGCGAGAGCTGCGTCACCTATGCCGTGTCCATTATCTGCGTCGGTGGATACCAAGATAATGGTGACATCGTAACAGCGGCCAACAGCGTTTACTCGGCGCCGATTCTCGTCTCGGGATTGGGCGCGTGGACCGCTGAGACATCATACCCGTTTGGCATTACTTTGGAGAGTTGCGTCACTGGAGGCGCGTACTTGGACTGCATAGGTGGCTATACCGGCTCGCAAGACAACAGCAGCGTGTACTACTCCCAGATGACCAGGAGCGGCGGTGTCGGCACTTGGGCCAAGACGGCTAGCTATCCAATAGGTGTCAACAGCCCGAGCTGCGTATCTGAATCGGGCTACGTGTACTGCGTGGGAGGCGCCACCGGATCAAGCGGGCATAGTGACGTCTACTTTGCGCCCCTACTGAGCTCAGGCGGTGTCGGCGCTTGGGCCCAGACCACTTCATATCCAGTCGCGGTATACTCTCACAGCTGCGCGGCAACATCGAACTACATCTACTGTGTGGGCGGCTATTCGAACAAGCAGTATAGCAGCGCCACATACTACGCTCCGTTGTCGGCATCGGGAGTGGGGACATGGACGCAGGCCAGCAACTATCCGAATACAGTTGACCTCCTCAGTTGTGGCGCGTTCTCTTCTTATCTCTACTGCTTTGGGGGATATGATCCACCGGGGATGTCGAACAGTGTCTATTACAACACGATTCCACCATTTCTGCTTGCCACCACCACATCGACAACCACGTCGACGGTCACTACGCCCACGACCAAGACAGTCACTACCACTAGTAGCATTACCGCGACCGTCACTTCGAGCGTGACCGAGACGTCGACCTCCATCTCCCTCTTCACGCTGACGAAGACGTCGACAGTCACCTCCACCACTCAGAGCGTCTCGACGACAACCACGACGCATTCGACAACCCTGATCAGCAGCACGACAGTAACCGAAACCACCCAGGCGCAGGCACCTGTTACTACCGTCGCGTATCTGATCGAAGCAGCACCAGCTGTCGTTGGACTCGCGGCTGGTATTCTCCTGACACTGCTCTTTTCTCGGCTACGACGGGGAGGTAAATCCCCGGCCTCAACCGGGGGATGAGAGGGGCGTGCGCGCTTCCATCATTGGGTCAGACAGCACATAGCGCAGCAAAAGAGACAAATCCACTATCGGCGCAGCCAAGCGAGCTAGGTTCGAGATGAAGTTCAGCGAGTTCAAGGATGAGGTCCGACTCTTGGTTGAGCGATCGCGGGAGGCGCTGGGCTATCCCAGTGTGGAGCTTGACCTTGCAGTTCCGCCGAACCCAAGTTACGGGGACCTGTCGAGCTCATGTCCTCTAAGGATTGCAAAGCTGATTGGTCAAAGGCCCAGTGATGTCGCCATAAGGATGGCAGACAAAATCATGGCCGATTCGAAGTTTCACAAGTACGTAGCAGCCGTGTCTGCCCACCAAGGGGGATACCTGAACTTCTCGCTCGACTACGCGAAGTTCGGTGTCGACGCGATCCAAGAAGCACGAAAGGAGGGAACCATAGGCTCGTCCGAGACCGGGAAGCAGGTGAGCGTCGCCATCGAGCACACTAATGTGAATCCCAACAAGGCACTTCACATCGGGCACGCTCGCAACCTGGTCCTCGGGGACAGCCTCGTGAGGGTGATGCGCCACCTCGGCCACCCTGTTCAGGCGCTGAACTACATTGACGATTCTGGGGCCCAGGTGGCTGACATCATAGTGGGTTTCAAGTTCCTTGGAATGGCGGACAACCCCCCTCCGGGGACCAAGTTCGACTCCTACGCCGGCGACAACGTCTACGTCAAAGTGACTGAGGAGTACGCGAAGAACCCTGGTCTGGCCGCGAGGAGGTCAGAAGTCTTGAAAGCGATTGAGGAGGGAAAAGGCGAGGTGGCCGAGTACACTCGGGCCATCGTGGACAGAATCCTTGCGGACCAGCTCTCGACCTGCTGGCGCCTAGGCGCCTCCTACGACCTCCTCAACTGGGAGTCGCAGATAGTTCATTCAGGAATGTGGGAGAGGCTCTTCGATGAGATGAAGCGAAAGGGCATGGTCAGGCTCGAGACATCCGGCGACAACGCAGGCTGCTGGGTGATACCCGACCCCGAGACGGGTGAGCAGAAGGTGGTCGTCCGTTCAGACGGCACCACCGTCTACGTTGCGAAGGACATACCCTATGCGGCATGGAAGGTCGGTCTCGTTGACGACCCCTTCCGATACAGGAAGTACACTGGCGAACAGCCTAGCGGAGCGACTCTTTACACCACTGCCCTAGCCAAAGGGGACGAGAAGGTAAAGTTCGGAGCTTGCGACATTGCGATCTCCGTGATTGACACACGACAGAGCTACCTTCAGAGAATTGTGGCAAAGGTCTTAGAGCAGATAAAACCCGGAGCGAGCAAGCGCTATCTCCACAGGGGATACGAAGTGGTCTCCCTCTCGAAGAAGACAGCCGCGGCCATCGGATTCTCGATCGAGGGGGAGTTCGCCCAAATGTCAGGTCGGAAGGGAATCTACGTGAACGTGGACGCAATGTTGGAGGCACTAAAGAAGAAGGCAGTTCAGGAGACGCTGAAGCGCAATCCCAAGGAGTCCCCTCGCTGGGTCGACGAAGTCGCTGAGGCGCTTGCGGTGGCTGCGCTGAGATACGAGCTGCTAAAGCAGGACCCGGACAAGATGATCGTCTTCGACATCGAGGAATCCCTCAAGTTCGAAGGAGACACCGGCCCCTACCTGCTCTACACCTACGCGAGGGCAAGAAGAATCTTGGACAAGACCGAGGGCAAGCCCTTCATTGACCCGGAGTCTGCCTCGAAGTTATCGAAGGGAATTGAGAGGCGGCTGGTAAAGCAGCTCTCGATGCTCGACGAAGCCGTGGCCACTGCTGGCGAGTACCTGTCCCCCAAGGAAGTGGCCCGCTATGCCCACGACCTCGCCCTCATCTTCAATGAATTCTACGAGAATGTTCCAGTGAACCAGGAAACCGATGCCTCCCTCAGAGACGCGAGGCTTGCCCTCGTCGATGCCGCGAGCCGAGTACTAGCCCAGTCGATGAAGCTCATTGGCCTCCCCAGCAGGAGCAGGATCTGATGCGGGGTGCCTACAAGCTGGCGGGCTTCGACCTCGACGGTACCCTCCTTGAGGAGGACAGCAGCTGGGCTGCCATCCACAGGTTCTTCGGAACCACCCGTGAGAGCCAGCAGTCCCTGAAGCTGTACTCTGAAGGGAAGATAGACTACAAGGAGTTCATGCGACGGGACATAGCCGCCTGGCCCAAGGGCGTCACCCTGGCCGAAGTGGAGGCGATACTCTCCGGCTACAAGATTAGGAGGGAAGCGCCGGAAACAATTCGGGAACTCCGCAAGAGGGACATCGAGCCCGCTATCGTGACGTCGGGCATAGACATCTTGGCCGAAAAGGTGGCCGAGGAGCTGGGAGTAAAGCACTGGGTAGCTAACGGGCTTAGATTCGATTCGTCGGGAAAGATCCTCCCCACGGGGGTGGGGAAGGTCGACCCAACCAGGAAGGACGTCGCCTACCTGTCCATGCTGAAGTCCCTCGGCGTGAACGCCAAGGAAACCATCGCCATCGGGGATACCGTCTACGACCTCGCCTTCATGAAGTCAGCCGGGAGAGGCTTCCTCCTGGCTCACTCGACGCGCCTGGACGACCCCAGTATCATTCATATCGAGAAATTGACGGACATTTTCAAATATATCTGAAGAGCTTATTATCCGTGCTAGGGCCATACGGGGCGGTAACGATGGAAGACAAGCTACTCCTGATTCCTGGTCCGACAAACCTCTCAAAACGGGTGAGGGACGTGATGGCTGGCCCACAGCTGCCGCACGTGGGTTCGGAGTTCTACGGCACCTTCAAGGAAACCATCCAGCTGGCTCGGTACGTTTTCAAGAACGAAAAGGGCGTCCAGTTCGTTTACACGGGCTCGGGGACCATCGGGATGGAGTCTTCGGTGGTCAGCCTGACCTCCCATGGTGACAGGACCCTGACGCTGAACACGGGCTACTTCGGAAAGAGGATGATTCTCTTGAACAAGCTCCATAGGACCGCGGCCGAGTCCATCGACTACGAGGACGGTAGGCATGCCGACCCAGACGACCTTCGAAAACGGCTTCGAAAGTCCAAGTACAAGGTTGTGTTCATGACGCACGTAGACACCTCGACGGGTGTGGTCAACCCGATCAGGGAGCTGGTGGCCGAATGTGAGAAGGCGGGCGTCATTTCGGTTGTCGACTCTGTGTGCGGAATAGGGGGAGAGGAGTTAGACTTCGACCGACTGGGAGCCGATGTTGTGTTTACTGCGTCTCAGAAGGCGATTGCGGCCCCGCCGGGAGCAGTCCTCCTAGCTGTCTCAAATAGTGCCATGGAGCACATGGAAAAGAGGAAGGACGATATCGAAGCCTACTACATGAGCCTCCCGAGATGGAAGCCGGTCATGGACGACCCGAAGATGTACCTTGCTACGCCGGCGACCCAGATTCTGCTAGCGCTGAGAGAGGCGCTGCGCGAGGTGAAGCAGGAGGGTTTGGAAGCAAGGTGGGCTAGGCACAGGAAACTCGGCGAGACTACTCGCAGCGCGTTGGAAAATCTGGGCGTGGAGGTGTTGGCAGATGAGGGCTTCAGGGCCGACACCATCACAGCGTTCTGGGTCCAGGACGGGATGGCAGGCGGAATACAAAAGCAGTTGGACGACAAGTACAACATAATGGTGTCGAGAGGCCTCTACGAGGCGAAGGACAAGATGATCAGAATCGGTCATTTCGGAATCCTTACTGTCGACAAATTGAAGCACGCCTTGGGTCTTCTGGAGTCTGTCATGGAAGACATCGGTGCGACGGGGAAGAAGAGCGTCCAGTTAGCAAAGCGAAAGTGAGCGGCTAGACTCTGCGCCTTCGGTCATCAAAACCAGAATACACTTTTAACCAGTCTTTGGGCCACGCGCAATTGCACTTCGCAGCCCGGTCGTCTAGTGGTCAAGGATGGGGGCCTCTGGAGCCTTCGACCTAGGTTCGAATCCTAGCCGGGCTAACTTTTGCCTTAGAACCCATTCTAAAGAACTATTCACACTCGGACCCCGTCGGGCCTGTATGAGTATCGACCCCGGACGGGTTCGACTCCCTTTAGTCTGGAGCCAAACTGACCTTCTCCTACACACTGATCGTTTGTGAGCGATGCTTCGCCGATCGAGCGGAGAACCCTCCGGCGAGGCTTCCATCTGCAAAGTCGGCATACTGACTCGCGTAGATGGGAAGAAGACGTGCAGCTCGAGAATGTTACCAAGCAGGGACACAGATGCGACTATGCATGAACTACGCGCGTGCCTAGCTCCTTCCCCAAACCCGCTAGATCGAGCGCTGCCTTTGGCTGAGCTACTCTCCCAGAGACATATTAGGTGTCATGTATTTGCTCGAGCGAGAACGAGGAGTATGAAGAGAGCGGCGGGTCCCACGAGACTCAGAATGCTGGAATCCATCGTCATCATCTTTGCCGCTGGGGTTGCGGCACTGCTCGTATCCTACTTGATCAACCGCGGAGTGGTCTCGGAGAGCTACGCTCTACCCATCTACGCTGTCATTGTGTTGATTGGCGGCTATCTGGTAATCAGGATCGTCAACCAGGTGCTCGAGCGGATTGTCGAGCCGACGCTGGGGGTCACCCCCGCCCGGGGGGTCAAGAACCTCTTCCAGGTGCTCGCGGGGGTAGTCCTTGTCGTCTTCGTCTTTGGGTTATTTGGTGTCAATCTTACAGGAGTTCTAATCGGCGCAGGTTTTCTCGGGATCGTGCTTGGCCTCGCCGCACAACAGGTTCTGGGTAACATCTTTGCGGGATTCTCGTTGCTCATCTCGAGGCCATTCGAGATCGGCGACCGTGTGAGGCTGGCAAGCTCCTCGTACGGGCTGACGGGATCGACCTACGCGCACGAAAGCGAGACGAGTGGTTTCACCGGCGTGGTGCAGGATATCGGAATCTTCATCACCCGCGTCTTGCTTGATAATGGCCTTCTGGCTGTATTTCCGAACTCCGTAGTCATCGGAGCCCTCATCGTGAACTACTCGAAGATTACCCTGCGCACCGTTCGAGTGAGGCTGGACTTGGACAATAAGATGGATTACGGTAAGTTCAAGTCAACACTCTTGGAATCGCTGAAGAAATATGACATCATCGATGCGGAGAGGTCGAGCGTGGAAATCGTAGATGTTGCAGCCACGACCTACCAAGTCGTCATCACGGTCTGGACGAGGAGCGAATTCGAGGAACCGATCAAGACGCTCGTGATTCGAGAAGGTATGAAGGTTCGGGAGGAACTCCCAGGGTCCTAATTGCCGCGACGGGTCCCGACTCCCGTCGGACTCGAACCCATCTCAGTAGGAATGAGCAGACATTCTCAAGCTGAAATGGATTCGAACCTATTCAGGTCTAAACATAGCCGGGCTATCATTGAAGCCACCCTTCTTCCTGAAGCCCTAACGGCTCTGGTGGCGCCTTCTTACGCGTAGATCGTGCGGGTCCAGATTTCCTTTCTGTCGCAGCACGTGAGTGTCTCGGTGGTGGACTTCGAGCGCTTCAGGTACGCCAGGATGGTGGGTATGGGCTCCGACTCCGTGCAGATTCTGTGCAATCCGTTCCTGCAGTTCCTACACGGAGGCTCTTCCTTAAGCACGTGAGGAAGATTTCTGAGACTCTCCTTATCATGATTGTGAAGGTACAATCCAGATTTGAATTTCGTAAGGTGTGGAAACCTCCCAACGAGGGGACTTCCGACACGGTGGTCTCAGGTTTTCATCCAAGACATTGGTATCGAACCCGTTCAGGTCGGAACCCTAGCCGGGCTAACTCTACCTTGGAATCCTTCTTCAGAACCGGTTCAGGCTCGGGTCCCATCGGGTCACCTCTCAAGTAGACACGGTTTTATAATGGAATGTTCCGCTTTTCTACATACAGCCAAGTGGTTACTGAAATGACCCAGACCCCTGACACTTTAGACCGTTACGAAAGAGCGCTGAAGAGAACAGAACAATTGGCAACTGTCATAGTTCTTTTGTCCGCAATCGCTCTCGTCTTGCTGTTTGTTTGAGGAGAGGTGAAGAGAACAGGGATGGAAGATACAGCGGAAGGTAACCTGCGTAGACTGGAGAGAATCAATAGATACCTAATGATAGGAGCAGCACTCCTCGCCATTACAGTCGTCGTGCTAGCGTTAATCGACTTTGGGTAGTCGCGCGCGTAGGCAACAACTTCGTACCCCGCTGCCAGCGCCTGGTCGACCAACCGCCTACCGGTGCCACCCGTCGCCCCGAAGACGATGACCTTTGCCAAAGGCTCACCCAAGACTGCGGATCTTCGACTAGTTGCGACGTCGCTTCCAAGGCGCCTACTTGCTCATCGCTCGCCGGACAGAAGGACACCACCCGCTATCATTACTACTCAGATAGCTAAAGCCCCAGAAGCTTGTCCAACGAATAAGGCCCCGCTCCGAGCACAAGGAAGACCAATGCCAGCAGTAGGTACACAGCGTCGATTTCGTACGTAGGCTTGCCCTGCTGCATGCTAATGAAGCTGGCGTGAATCTTCGATTTCTTCATCCAAATAATTGCGCCAAACTGCAGGACGAAGAAGAGACCGACAAGAGGCGTCAGCAAGCCGAGAATGAGGAAGATGCCTCCGATGAACTCTAGGACCGTGACCAGGTCAGCCGTGATGGACGGGATTCCCATTCCTTTCATCCACTGTCCAGCTTGCATCCGTCCTCCCTTCACCTTCGGATATCCGTGGAGTGCCAGACCTGCACCGACGCAGAGTCTCAGTACGAGAAGGAGCTCTGGCCCGTATGGATTGAGGACCTCCAAGAGGCCTGACAGATGGATCTCCTGCATCTCTGAAAGAGCGAAGTGGTTCTCTTAAGGATTTCAATGCGCATCCCGTTACCGAGGTCGTCTGTTGGGGCTCACATCGGAAGTCAGAAAGACTCTATTAGCTGCAGTCGGCGAGACGGCAATGATGAGCCAGCCCGAACTTCAACCGAGGGCTGCTGCACTCAACCTCGGTCTGGTCGACGGCAAACCGTTCACCGCTGACCCCAACGTGCTGGCAACAGGAAGGACGTGCGTCCTCGGCGCGAGCGGGAGCGGGAAGAGCTACACCGTTGCGGTCATCTGCGAGGAGCTGTGCAAAAACAACGTCCCGTTCATGCTGATTGACACCGAGGGCGAGTACTCTGGTCTCAAGGAGAAGTACGAAGCCATCTGGCTGGGCGACGACGAGCACTGCGACCTGAGGTTCGGGACAGTCGGGATTCAGGAGGTCGCTCGTCAGGCGCCGGACGTCGCACCAATCATTGTGGACCTATCGGAGGCGGAGAAGCCGAGGGAAATCGTGAGGGACCTTTTGACCGAACTCTACAAGGAGGTTTCCAACCGGAGGGTGCCATACCTCGTAGTCCTTGAAGAGGCAGACAGGTTCGTCCCGCAGCAGGGCGAGAGGCTCTCCATCTTCAATGAGATCGCACGCCGAGGGAGGAAGCGGGGCGTGGGCCTGATGGTCTGCTCTCAGCGGCCGTCGTTGATTGATAAGAACGTGCTCAGCCAGTGCAGCAATCAACTGATCGGGAAGCTGATAATCCAGAACGACCTGAAGTCGGTGTCCCAGTTCTTCCCTGGCAAGGGTCTGCCAAAGCAGCTCACCTCGCTGAGACCGGGAGAGTTCTATGCCATGGGAGGACTTTCTCCCGAGCCGACCAAGGTCAACGTCAGGCCGAGGGAGACAAGGCACGGTGGCATGACCCCAACGATCGCGTCGAGAGTTGTGAAACCGTTTATGGGAACCCTCCCACAGAGCGCGGGACTGCCATTGGCGAGAGAAGGCGGGCGGGTAGGCGAGAGTGAGCAAAGTCAAGCAGCAGCTAGACAGGAAGTCGTCCTTTCGTTCCCTACACTGATCAAGCAGGAAGACGTGCCCGCAATAGTCAAACGGAGGAAGAGCCTGCGCTTCTTCGGCAAAGCCGAGACAGTCACCTCGGTCCAACTTCTGCTCAGGCCCGTCGTCGAAGTCGGTGTTCGGCTGAGGAGGGGCGTACTGAAGAAGAGATTCGAGACCTCCTACTTCCATCTCGATGGCATTTCAGGCAAGATCGTCGAGCTAAACGGCCAGATCCGCGAACGTCAGGGCTTCGAAAGGCTGCTAGGTCTCAGCGCAGTTCAGGTGGAAACGCTGCGCGAGGTGAGGCCAGACTACGACCTTAGCGTTCTGGACCTCGCGAGCAAGCTTCAGGAGCCGAAGGCAACTATGGGTAAGATCGTGTCGCTCTTGCAGACGAAGAGGCTCGTCCGGGTTGTGGAGTACGGGAGGAAGCGGCTGGTTCGGCGTGTAATCGACTTTCCTGATGTGAAGCTACTGCAGATGCCTCTGGAGCTCGACGAAATCCAAAAGGGAGAGGGAAGGGTTGAACCCGCCCGGCTCCGGGAAGACGAGCTGAAAGAGGTGGTCCGGGGCGTCTGGGACGGCGCTGACCTGGACAGCTTCAGGGTCTTCCACTATCCAGTCTACAAGGTTGAGATGATGCTGCGGCGGAAAAAGCGCTTCCTCTGGATCGACGGCAGGAATTCCAGGGAACTAGAGCTCTGAATTCGCGTTCTTTTCCTGGCTAACGACGGTGGCGTGTTGGCTTCAGCTGGAGTGGAAGATTACGCTCTTGATCTGTTCAGCCATCTTGACCGGGTCGCTGTTTTGCCAGACGTTCCTTCCGACAGCCACCCCGGTGGCTCCGGCCTTTATCACTCCCCTCACCTGTTCCAGGAACGCGTCGTCGGTGGCAGCCTTCGGGCCACCAGACATGAAGACGTGCACTCCGGCGGCCGACTTCACCGCCCACGAGAAGCTGGCGCTGTCGCCGCTGTACTTGATCTTGACCGCGTCAGCACCCAGTTCCAGCCCCGCCCTCGCCGCATACGCGACGATCTCCTTTGAAGTGTCGTTCTGCACTCCCGCCCCCCTCGGATAGATCCAGGCGATGGCAGGCAGTCCGCGCTTGTGCGCTTGCTCTTGCACCTGGCTGAACTCCCACAGCATTTGGGATTCGTACTCGCTTCCGAGATAGATGGTGTACCCGATGCCCTTCGCCCCCAAAGCGACAGCCTGCTCCACCGAGCAGACCTGCCTTGACACAGGCTCGCCCTTCACCAGGTTCGTCTTTCCGTTCACCTTCACTATGAGCGGCACTTTTCCGTTGTAGAACCTCTCCGCCACTCCCTTCTGGAAGACCACGCCGTTGAATCCTGCTTTGGTGGCAATGTCCATTATGAAACTCGGGTCGACGTTCCTGTCGTCAAAGTCTGTCGACGGACCGTGCTCCAATCCCTGATCATAGGCGAGCAGCATGCTCTTGCCATTTGTCAGAAACGGCGCCATCCTGTCCCCCTTCATGAGGTCGCGACTTTGCTTCACGGTATTTAACGATGACACGCGCGCATCGGCATCACGGCTAAAAGCTGGTCAGGCAGCGCCCGAACTCTGGAAGAAATGAGGCTAGAAAGTTTCCTGCGGGCGAACGCGACAAAGGACGTTTCCAGAATAGTTATGGCCATAGCGGATTCCAGCATCCGTGTCTGGGAATCGATACCGAGCAACGCCGGGTCCCTGGCAGCACTCAACCCCTCTGGAGATAAGCAGAAGGCCATGGACGTCTACTCCAACGACCTGTTCACGAAGGAACTCGTTGCCACGCGAGCCGTTAGGGAAGTTGTGTCGGAGGAGATGGCTGCACCAGTGCCCGGCCGCGGCGAGGTCAGCGTCGCCATGGACCCGCTGGACGGGAGCTCCAACATAGGCACGAACAACCCTCTGGGTAGTATCTTCGGATTCTACTCCGAAAAGCTTCCCGCATCTGGCCGGTCGCTTACAGGAGCCCTCTTCGTCACCTACGGCAGCATGACCACAATCACTCTTTCTCTCGGAGTCGACGTCCACAGGTTCGTCGCGGTCCGCCACGGCTCGCGCTTCGAGTTCGAATTGCTAGACTCCGAATTGCGATTCCCTTTGGAACCAGAAGTGTATGGGTTCGGAGGTGCCAGGAAAGACTGGATCGACCCAGTGCAGAAGTTCGTCGGTTCGCTTGAGGACAGGGGTCTCAAGCTCAGGTACTGCGGTACGTTCGTCGGAGACTACAATCAGGTACTAGCACGAGGAGGCATCTTCGCCTATCCTGCCCTCAGGAACAAGCCGAAGGGAAAGCTGAGAATTCTCTACGAAACAGCCCCGATGGCCTACATCACCCAGCAAGCGGGGGGCTACGCGACGGACGGGACGAAAAGCCTTCTGGAGATCGAACCGAGCTCCCTCTCCGACACCTCGCCCGCCTATCTCGGGAGTGCTTCCCTCGCCAGGGAGATCGAGGACCTGATTTCACAGAACCGAAGTCTCTAGGGCCAGATGCCCAGGGTTCGAATCGCGTCCGCGACTCTTCCTACGCCAACCATCAGCGCCGCAGTTCTCATCGTGGTGCCGTGCTTGGTGGAGGTCTGGAGAACGTCCTTGAAGGCTCCGGTGATCTTTGCATTCAGCTTCGAATTCACTTCGTCCTCAGGCCAGCTTAGCCTGTTCAGGTTTTGGACCCATTCCAGATAGCTGACTATCACTCCGCCCGAGTTCGCGAGGACGTCCGGTATCAGGAAGACCTTGTTCCTCTCCAGCACCTTGTCCGCCTCTGGAGTTGTGGGGCCGTTGGCGCACTCCACTATCATCTCTGCTTTGATGCCCTTGGCCACGTCCGGGGTAACAGTGTTCTCGAGCGCCGCAGGGCAGAGTATGTCGACGTCCGCCTGTAGCACCTCCGTGTCCGAGATCTCCTCCGTGCCTGGCATGCCGACCACCGAGCCCGTTTTCTCCTTGTGCTGAATCAGCTTCGTGGCGTTGATGCCCTTCTTGCTGATCACTCCGCCCTTGGAGTCGCTCGCTGCCACGAGGGTCGAGCCGTAGCCCTGCAGGATTTCAGCATAATTGGCTCCGGCGTTCCCGAATCCCTCGACCGCGAAGGTCGCCGCCTTCAGTGACCTCTTCTTCACTTTGGCAGCCTCAACAGTGCAGAAGACCGCGCCCCTTCCCGTCGCCTTGTCCCTTCCCAGGGAGCCGCCGAGGGCAATCGGCTTCCCCGTAACGACCTCAGGAACCATGTGGCCCTTGAGGGCGCTGTAGGTGTCGACTATCCATGCCATCACCTGCGCGTTGGTGTAGACGTCGGGCGCCGGGATGTCCCTGTATGGACCGATGAAGTCTGCAATCGCGGCTGTGTAGCGCCTTGTCATCCTCTCGAGCTCGGACATCGACATGTGCTTGGGGTCGCAGATCACACCGCCTTTGGCGCCGCCGAATGGTATGTCGGCGATGCTACACTTCCACGTCATCCAGCATGCAAGCGCCCTCACCTCGTCCAGCGTGACGTTCCAGTGGTACCTGATTCCGCCCTTGCACGGACCTCTCGCATCGTTATAGTGCACTCTGTATCCGGTGAAGACCTTGGTCTTCCCGTCGTCCATCCTGACTGGGAGCGAGACTGTGAGCTCTTCCTTCGGATGTGACAACATCTGGTGGATCCCGTCTTCGAGCTTCAGTTGCTCGGCAGCGATCCTCAGTTGTTCAAGTGCATTATCGAACGCGTTAGGTTTTGACGAGGACATGGAACCGCGCGACTTTTTCGTTTATTTAAGGGTCTCCGAAGTTCTCAATCGAGAGAAAGCGAAAGCTCCCTGATTTTCGCAGTCCAGTCTCTCGCGCCCACAACGCTGCTTGCTACAAGAACGCCGTCGACTCCGAGTTCGACAGCCCTCTCAACATCTGCTCCATCGACGATTCCCGCCCCGCACAAGATCTTGCCTTTGTATCCAGCTTCTCTTGCAACCCGAACGCTGCTTTCGACGAGACCGGGTCTCGCCTTCGAAACCGCAATCCCCGAACCGATGAGTGCGGGAGGCTCAACCGCGAGGTACTCAGTCCCGATGCGCCGCCAAAGCCGCAACCTCTCTGGAATTGCGCGCGCACAGGCAGGTCTTCAGCCCGAGCTTTTTCATTCTCGGAACAAGCTCCTCCATGGCCTGTCTTGGGATTCGATTCTCGCTGTGATTCAGGATTGTGCCAGCGGCCCCCGCCGCTTTCACGGCTTCTGGCAGCACAGCACCGGTCGTCTTGTCCCCCGCTTGGCTCGAGACCGATTGGGCGAACACCCCCAGTTCCACCTTCGAGGCGACGAGTCCCAGCATCGGCGTCGGAGGCGCGACGATTATCCTGGCCCTGACCTCCCTGGAAACCCTTTCAGCCGCGCGGGCCAGCTTCAGGGAGCCTTCTCCCTGAACGGCCGCATAGTTCTTGAAATTGATGATGAGAGTCTTCAACCCGGGTCGCGGAGAAGCAGCTACGTCTCTTAAGGTATAGCCCACGGCTCAGGCTAGTCTTCCGTTTCCGTTCCTGTCCCGCCTAGAGACCTTCTTCGTCAGAGTCCTCTTCCCAGCCGTCCTCGTCGAGGTCCTCGTCTAGGTCATCGTCGAGTTCTTGGTCTTCTTCGGACAATCTGAACGGCCCGCCCGATTTCGATTAGCCTATTAAGCTTCACGGTGGAAACGCGAAACCTCAATGACTGCACGTCGATTGCGTTTTTCCGAGACTTCGATTGCGGAGGCGTCGAGGACCGTCAGACAGAGCGGACTCATAGTCTACCCAACAGACACGGTCTACGGACTGGGTTGCGATCCGACAAACGAAGAAGCGGTGAATCGTTTGTTCATTGTGAAGAGGCGCGAGTCAAAGCCCATCCCTCTCTTGTGCGACAGCTTTGAGACCGCCTCAAGACTGGTTAGACTCTCTCCGCGCGCAACTCAGCTCGCAAGAGAATTCTGGCCAGGGGCACTCACGATAGTTGCGCCATCATTGGCGGAATTCCCCCTCCAGATTCATCAGGGCGAGGAGACTTTGGGTGTGAGGGTTCCCGGGTCCGCCCTTTGCAGGGAGCTCGTCGCGAAGTGCGGAGGCGTTCTGACTGGCACTAGCGCGAACATTTCGGGCCAAAGGTCTTGCAGGACAGCGGACGAGGCGGAGAAGGCGCTCGGAGACGTCGTGGACTTGATTCTCGACGGTGGAAGTCTCGGCAGCTCAGAATCCACAGTGGTGCGTGTGACTGGCACAGGAATCGAGGTTTTAAGGCAGGGAGCGGTCAGGGTAACGGAGAAGGACAGCCGTCTTTGAACCTCGTGATAACGTCAGCCAAGGGGCTGGAAGCAAGGGCGTCGGCGGAGTTCAAGGAGATCGCGCTCCTTTCCGGGATACGGAAGGTGTCCATGGAGCGGTCACCCTACGACGGCGTAGTAGAGGTGGAGGCTGAGAATCCGAAGAACCTGATAGCCTTCTTCGCCAATTTCGTGAGGTCGGAGCCCTTCAAGGTTCGCTACATCATGCGCGTGATTCCGGTCGACAAGGTTGTAGACACGAAGTTGGAGGCGATCACCAAGGCGGTCAAGGAGCTGGCCAGCCACATCGCCGAAGGCGAGACGTTCAGGATTACCATAGAGGCGCGCGACTCCCCTTACACCGAGAAGCAATTGATCAACGCCATCGCCGACGTCGTGGACAGGAAGGTGAACCTTGACTCCCCAGACAAGGTCGTCCTGCTCCAGATCTTTGGGGAGTACGCTGGCATCTCGGTCGCTTCCCCCCAGGACATCTTGAGCATCAGCAAGCTGAAAAGAGAAGTCTAGGTTTTCTCCGCGTTCAGCAGAGCCGCTCGTTCTATCCTCCCCAGTTCTTCCCTTCCAAGTTGGCGTCTTGGCAGGCGGTCCCAGCCCGAGGCTCGCTCCGACTCGAACCTGTGGATGTCAGCTTCGTCCCCCACGAACTATCAGAATGAATCCCCTCCCCCGCTTTGCACCGACATGCTCGATTGCCCTGGCGATCTGTGTTGTGCAACTCAAACGCATGAGCAAGTCCACTTCGGGCTTCTTCGCCAGTGGGCTCCCCGTCCTGCCCGCTTCGAGCGTCTGTTCGCCGATCATCTCGACGAGCTTCTCATTCGAAACAGCTTCCGAGTCCACGGTCTGTACCAGCAGGTCCGGGAACGCTTCCCTGACCTTCTGGCTGAGCTCTTGGGACGCGACCTGGCCCCCGAAACTGTAGCACCTTGCCGCGTGAAGCACAGCCTACCCGCCGTGAGAGAAAGGTATCAGAACGACTTCTTCTCCACTCTTGATCTCCCTCGTCGAGGCAGCGGGCACAAAGGCCTCCCCGTCGCCCACAAGTGCGAGCGTGTTGAACCTGTTGAAGCCAGGGTCCTTCTCCTTCGACATTGTCCTGAGCTTGTCCACGAGTTCACTCGCGGATATCCTCGCTTCCCGAAGAACGACTTCATTCTTGCCGACGCTGGTGCCGATGTGGCCCATGCATCTGACTCGTATCATTTTCCGCTCAGCAGAAGGAGCCGCTCTTTGTACTTCCTGCCCTCGTAGACAGAGTTTGAAGGCAGCATCGCGAAGTGCCTCTCGAACATGCGTTTGGTCAGCGTCTCCTTCGACCCGCTCCTGAGTTCAGCGAGCGGCACGTTCACTGCGACAGGGCGGGGGTCAACAGTGTGCATCGATGTCTTGCAAGGGAACAGGCGGCCGGCGATGCCAGCGCGTATGACCTCGTCCTTTTCGAATCGCCTCATCAGCAAGACAGCCTCCGACTGATTCCCAACATGGTTCTCCAGCTCTTCCTCGCCCGCGAATGTTCTCTCCCATTTGCGCGACTGCGCAGCGGTGTCAGCCGCCCTCAGCATCTTGAACCAGTCGTCGCCCCCTCCCCGCTGTGGAGGGAGGTAGGCCTTGCCGCTCGCCAGGACCGCCGCGGGCACCTCCTTCCGGTCAAGAAGCCCGAGCGCCTCCGTGACGCTGCCGCTTCGGGTGAGGCCGAGATCCTCCGCCAGGTCGCGCGGGCGTTCTTTACCTGAGAATCTGTAGACTCTGAGCCACCTTCCCACGCTGATGCTCGACGCCTTGTAGTCGACGGGGAAGCATACTGCATACTCCAGCCCCATCTCGGCAAACGCGCTGAGCCTGTGCATGCCGTCCAATATCACACCGGTGGTGCCGTCGACTATGATGGGATCCTTCTGAATTCCGTCCTTGTTGAGCAGAGCCACCATTTCGCGCGTGCTTGATTCTATGGTTTCTTCATGCGGTCGCAGGCTGCGCACAGGCCTAAGGTCGAGCTGGACCCATTCGCCGCTGGCCAAGGTCTACTCCGCCTTTTGCTCTTCTGTGCTGGGTTCCTCAGTCGCCTCAGGCTTCAGGCTGCGGGTTATGTACCCAGCTATGTGGTTCCGCAGCTGCTTGGATGTGACCAAGGTCAGCTCGTTGAGCTTCTTCTTGTTATCCTCGTAGTCAGTGCCGAAGGCGCCCGGATACCGCTCCAGCAGCATTTCAGATAGGCGCCTAGTCTTGTCCAATTTTCCTATCCAGCCCCGAACGAATCGTGGGTTTAACCTTTCCAAGGGTGGAAAGGTATACAGAGGCGTTGCGCACGGTCACCTCTGCCATTTCCTCGAAGGTAACCCCCACGACCTCAGCCAACTTGAAGACGACGGAGGGTACAGTCAGGGGGCCGTCGGCTCCGCCCAATGAGGCGAAGGGCACTGGCCCGTCGCTCTCCGCCAGGATCAGGTCTCGGCTGTACTTTGTTGCCATCCGCTGCAGCTTCTTCGATTCGAGGAGTGCGGGGCCGAAAGAAACGAAGCAGCCCCTCTGCTCAGCCCGTCCAAGTTCCGACTCTCCGTTGAACCAGTGTAGCAGCACCGACGTCAGCCTGTGTGTGGATAGCTCGTCAAGGCAGGCAGCCTCCGCATTCCTGGAATGGACCTGAACGGGCTTTCTCGCACTCTCGGCCACCGCAAGCTGTGCAGCAAAGGACCTCCGCTGGGGACTGCCCGGTCCAGCATCTGAGTACTTCGGGTCGAGACCAATCTCGCCTACGCCCGCGGCCCGAGAAAGCAAATCCGGAAGCCAGTCGATTCCCGAATTCTTCCCGGCCTCGCTCGGGTGCAATCCCACCAGCGCGCTGACCAGTCCAGGGTTCTCCTTGGCAATCGCTATGGTTCTTCGAGAGCTCGCTTCGTCCGTGCTGCAGGCGAGAAGTGCTGTGGCCGATCCTCTCGCGGACATGAGGACAGCGCCGGCGTCGGAGTAGTCGCTAATGTGCAGGTGCGAATCGACAAAACGCACGTTCGGCCGACGTCTCGGCGTTATTTTAGCCCACCGCGAGAAAGCTCGACACGTGGGGATTCGGCGAGCATCCTCAGTTCAGTATTCTGCCCCTTTTCCCAATCCAAGGCTTGGCTTTACCCAGCGTGGTGAAACGAGGCCGCACTCAATCGCATTCCGTTCCAAAGATTATTAACTAGGCGTTCTGACGCACAATCGACATGTCCAGCGGTTCCGAGTTCGGCCTGGCAGCTGTCTACAGGGTGATAAAGAAGGCGGGAGCGGAAAGGGTCGGCGACGACGCTGCCATGGAGCTCAGGTCCGAGCTCGAGGCGCTAGGCCTTCAGATCTCCAGGCAGGCTGTCGAACTTGCGGCACACGCCGGAAGGAAGACCGTCAAGCCGTCTGACATCAAACTAGCGACCAAGGCAGTGCTGAAGCAAGAGCTGTAACCTCCCATCACCCAGAAATACGTCGTTTCTGGTTCCCCTCGCCTTGTTCTCAAGTCTCGTTACGTCATCTGTTAGTTGCGGAATTGGTTCGGGAGTAGGTCAGGAAAGCGACTTCAGCCGCTCGCCCGCCCAGTTCAGTTCGTTCTCAAGGAGCAACTTGTACTCCTTTAGCTTGAACCTGAGCTCACTCTCTGACAGGTCTTTGGATTTGGCGACTTGGTTCCAGACTGCCCTGTTGGACTTCGTCGTCTCCAGAACTATGCTGGACAAGTTCTCTGCATTCAGGAATCCCATGAGGGCCGTTCTGATCTCGTTCCACTTGGGCGCAAATTGGTTGATCATTCTGCTGTCTTCTTCGAGCGTCTCCCTTCCCCTTCGAGTGAGAGCGTAGACCTGTTTCGACCTGTGTCCCTTCGTGATTACTCCTATCAACCCTCTCTCCTTCAAGTCTTCAAGGATTGGGTAGATGGAACCGGGTCCTGGATGCCAGGCGCCCCAGTCACTGCGTTGAAATCTGACATCAGATCGTAGCCCGACATCGGCTTCTTGGAGAGGCGGTAAAGTATGTACGGACGAAGCAATCCTCTCGGACCGCTGATGTTTCTTAGGGGGATTCTCATATCAATCACCCAATTCAGAAACCGTAGCCATGGAACAGCCGCGGGTGAAAACTTCTTTCTAATAAGTTTCTCTTGCGACATGTTGCATAACGTATCGCAAAATATATATCAGCCTCGAGTCGGGTGCCCTAGGAATCAATTGAGGTCCCTGACCGGGCGTGCACTTGCCGCGGTTCTACTGCTCTCTCTGATGCTCCTTTCAGAATCGGTCTGGGTGCCCCCTTCCCACGCCGTCGAGGCGTCAGATCACCGTTGTGAGCGCCGTCTGGGGAAGCTCGGCAGCTGCTGTCCAGCCTGCTCCTGGCGCCCAGAATGTTCCTCTCATCTTGACGCTTCAGTACTATTACTACAACACTGCTCAGGGTATCAGCGTGTCGCTCGACCTACCGTCGGGATTCACGGACACCAACGGAAACTCGGTCAGCACAGCCTATGTCTCGGGCCAGGTCCCGTCGGGCGCTGTATTACCACTCACGTACAGCTTGAACATTGCCTCCTATGTGTCGCTGGGAACCTACACCTTCCCCATTGTAATATCGTGGGGAGCGATTATCCAACAAAACCCGATAGAGTCCGTCGCGCTTGAGCAGTCGACCTATGCAATCGTCCCTATCAGAGGGAAGGTACTGTTGCAATTCAGCTCTGGTGAGCCCACTCTTTCTCCCGGGACCGTAAGTAGCCTGCCAATTGTTGTCACAAATGCAGGGACGGGCAACGCGACCAGCGTGGACCTCACCGTAACGACCTCGTCCGCGCTACTGTCGTCTCCGACCGTGAGCGTTCTGAGCACCCCGCCGGAGATACCATTGATAGGCCCCAACTCGTCGGTCACGACCCACGTTAGCGTTTACACTCCTCAGAACCTCGCCGGGTCTTCCATCTCGTTGACCATTGCCGGGTCCTATTCCGACGCCTATGGCAACCCGCACGCCATATCGGCATCCGTGGGCATCTATGTCGGGAGCACCTCAACCACTTTGCTCACGATAACCGCCAAATCCCTACAGCTCACACCTGCCGCAATCAACAACGTCACGCTGGTGATCGCGAACGTGGGCACACAATCTCTCGCACAGATTCAAGTGAGCGTGACACTTCCCCCCTCCGTAAGCCTCTTGAAACAGTTCCCCGTGACCGTGTCCGGCCTATCGCCTGGCTCAAGCGCTCAGGTGAACATGCCCATCTTCGTCTCCTCTTCCCTCTCGGGCTCTCCAATAACTGTCTCGGCAACCATGACATACACCGACACAGCGGGGAACACGGGGTCAACCACCCAGAGCTTGGGCTTCTACGTGCCTTCGGCCCAGAGCCCGAATATCGGCCTTTCTGGCTACGCCTACAACCCCGCCTCTTATCTTCCCTGGGACAGTAGTCGCGACGCTCCAGGTGGTGATTTTCAACTCAGGGACTTCTCCGGGGTCCAGCATCAATGTGACGCTCAGTTCCTTCTTCCCCTGTCTATTCCGTGGGCAAGGGGTCCCTTTCACAGGCAGCGGGGCTGTTGCCTGTCGGGCAGAGCGCTTCTTTCGCGTTCACCATCGGGATACTGAACAGCACCCAGCCCATGAACAGCACCCTGACGCTAATCCTCACCGCGTCCGGAGTGCCACCGGTACAGTTTAGCATCCCATTCGTTGAGCAGCCGAAGGCGGACTTCAAGGTCGTCTCCGTCTCGTCGCCGCCCATTGCCTCGGGGGACGGGGCCGACCAGATCGTCGTAACCCTGAGGAATGCTGGGAACGCTGCCGCGCAGTTGGCTGTCTTCACAATGCAACCATCATTCGTGTTCGCGCCTAGCACCCAGGGATCTTTCACGACCTCACCTGTCACCGGAGCAGGCACCATTGCGGCGGGGGCCAGCACCAACCTGACCGTCGTCATCCAAGTCAATTCTGGCATCCAGTCTGGGTCATATCCGCTCATCTTCCACACAACGTGGACGCAGTTGGGCTCAGCGCAACCCTTCAGCCAAGACATCACATTGATGATCCCTGTGAGCCTCTCGGTGTTTCAGGTCGTGAACGGGGTCCTCTTCACCCTCCCGTTCCTAGGAGCTGTGGTGGTCCTGATTGTGGCCCTGGTCGTGATCAGAAGGGCCCGGAGAAGGACTCGGGCAGCCAAGGCGCAGCCAAAACCGTGACGCGGGTGTGAATAACTGCCCAACATGATCAGCGTCAAGGACCTCGTGCTCGTCTATGCCGACGGAACGAAGGCGGTAGACAATATCTCGTTCGATGTCAATGAAGGCGAAGTCTTCGGATTCCTCGGACCTAACGGAGCGGGGAAGAGCACGACCATCAAGGTGCTCACCACGCTCTTGAGGAAAACCTCTGGCAAGGTCCTCGTCGCCGGACACGACATCGAACACGAGGCTCAGCAAGTCAGGAAACTCATAGGCGTCGAGTCCCAGGAGACGGTCATAGACCCCGACCTCAACGGCAGGGAGAACGTGATTCTCCAGGGTAACCTCCAGGGCATGAAAGGGAGGGAGCTCACAGAACGCGCCGAAGAACTGCTCAAGCTCGTCGAACTCGATACAGTATCGGGGAAGCTGGCGGGCCGCTACTCAGGAGGGATGAAGAAGCGGCTCCAGCTGGCTTGCAGCTTAGTACACAAGCCGAAGCTCCTCTTCCTCGACGAGCCGACCACGGGGCTCGACCCCCAGTCCCGGAATGGGATATGGACTTACCTGGAGAAGCTCAACAAAGCAGAAGGCATCACCATGTTCCTGACCACCCAGTACCTCGAAGAAGCGGACAGGTTGTGCCAGCGCCTCGCGATAATCGATGCTGGGAGGATAGTCGCCTCGGGTACTGCTGCTGACCTCAAGAATGAGATAGGCGAAGACACAATCAGTCTGTCGATCGAGGGAAGTGCTCACGACCCCGCATCGGTTGAGCATGCAAGAGTCATCATTCGCGGCATCCAAGGCGTCACCCATGTCTTGGACTCGGACGGCGGACTCGTCGCCAATGCGAAGAACGCGAGCAATGTCATCGCCAACATCGTGAGAGCGCTTGACGACAGCGGGATAAAGCTCTCCTCGATTACATTCTCTTCTCCGACGCTGGACGATGTCTTCCTTCACCACACGGGAAAGAGGATTCGCGCGGAGGAGCTTGGAAAGATGCCAGACCAAAGAATGTTCAGGAGGAGATGAGGAATGACCCTCTGGTTTGATGTAAGTTACCTGTACGTAAGGTCCCTGAAGAAACTCTATCGGAACCCCATCCTCTTGATGTTCTCGCTGTTCCAGCCTATCCTATTCCTCTTGCTCTTCACGCAGCTGTTCAAGAACCTCGGCGGATTGGGGGGCTTTCCGACGGGTTACGTCGCGTTTGCAACGCCCGGCATACTTCTCCAAAACGGGTTCACCGCTTCGCTCCAGTCCGGAACGACCATGGTGGACGAGATTACCTCAGGTTTCCTGCAGAACATGCTCGTGACCCCGGTGAACAGGTCCGCCATCCTCCTGGGAAGGCTGCTCGGTGACGCTACCAGGGTGACGATGCAGTCAATCATCATACTTGTTTTGGCTTTCTACCTGGGTGCTGTGTTCGTTACCGGGGTTTCCGGGGTGCTTTTGGCGCTTGTGACGATTGCCTTCTTCGGCCTCGCGTTTTCAGGCATATCGCTGAGCATAGGGCTGGCGACGAAGCGCGCCGAGACGGTCACAGCTATCGGATTCTTCTTGATATTTCCGCTACTGTTCATGAGCACCGCACTTTTCCCGCAACAGTTCCTTCCCACCATTTTTCGGGCAGTATCGAGCGTCAATCCGGTAAGTTTCAACGTCAACGCGATAAGGGACCTTGCTCTCGGAGGAATAACTGCGACAACCATGCTCTCGGCCTATGGCGTGACCGCCTTGTTGGCCTTGATTACTCTGGGTGCTACGCTCTACATGTTCTGGAAGGTATCAGCTTATCGTCGCACCTTGCACTTGGGTCTTGATCAGCCGGTTCAAGTTCCCGTCAGGGTGACCTCTACACAGCGCACGTGCCGCGCGGGCCTCGTGACTTTCAAAGCCGGTACCCACAGGGACCCATGCCGTGGTCGCACAACTTGGTAGGGCACAGAACAATGCATGCACAGGCCTACGGAACAATCGTCGGCCTGGAGATGATAGATGCCTCCTCCTTCCTGAATATCGAGCGAGGACCCTGCGCCCTCGTCCCGGCATCCATCCTTTCCGACCATTGAATCCTGACGCGGTGATATGTCGGTTCGCGCTCAAACTGATATACGCCGTCCTTCTCGGCCTGTCTGGCCATGCTACCACGTAATGCGCCTCGAGGCGGGGGTGGCAGGGCATACCTAGCCCAGGTGGTGTAGCCCGGTCAAGCATGTTAGCCTCTCGAGCTAGCGACGGGGGTCCAAATCCCCCTGGGCACAACCCACATCCTTAATGCCCTACCTTGACATGAAGAATCGGGGTCCAATGCCAGGAGTGTGCAGACGAAGAACCTCATCGCCTCACGCGAGAAGAAGCTGACTCTCTCCCGAAGAGGACCAGTCGCTAGTCAGGGAGTTCATAGGCTCGCTGGGCACCATCAGCCGCCGAGGCCAAGAAGTACGAGGGTACATGGGCAAGATCGGCTACGAGCTGCACAAGCCCTTCAAGGAGGTCACCCGGCCCTCTAATTCAATTGCTCAGCTCAATTCGAGCAGGTGAACAGTCCTGAAACCAAGGACATGGGCCGTTGTCATAATCCTGGTGGTGTTTGCTGCCGCAGTCTCAGTCGTCTACTCCTTTGGGGCCCCACCATCAAGACCCTCAAGTTCGACCACTACAACGGCATCAAATAGAACCACTTTCACATTCACCGAGCAATTCTACTGCTACACTCTAAACATCACCACCATCAGCACAGGTACAACTTCACCAACATCAACAGGAACTGCCAAGACCTACACGGGAGGCTCCCTCCCATGGATCAACTACTCCTCCGCGGTCGATGGTCCTCTTTGTCTCGCCTTCGGGTTCTATTCGGGATCCGGAGCCAACGAGCCGCTTGGTTCACTCTCCCTTCAATTCCCTGCCTCCTTTGGGCACTCTGTTCTTCCGCCCGGAATCCCACAAGGTTTCGTGCCTTCAAGCAAGGTGATAAACGGCTCTCAGCACGAGGAACTCAATAGCACAATCAATTTCCAAACGCCGCAGAAGCTGACGTTCATTTTAGTAGCGACTCAACCCGGCACTTACGTCGTAACCTTCTGGGAGAATGGGGGTCTCCAGGCTAAGTACAGAATCATTGCTTCGAGCCCCACGGGGTCTGGCCAACTGATGCTTTGAAGTCCGGAAGGCGCAGTGACTCAAGAGGAAATTGTGAAATTGCGGTCGACCTGAGATCTGTCTCACCTACGCCTACCTCCACGCCGGTGAATCCAATACCCGAGGAGGAAGAGGGCAATCGTTACCGATGGTTCGACGGCTCGCAGCCGAGGCGGCCTGTTAAGTCGGTGTCGGCAAGGTTGTCAGCTCGAGGGTGCTGATTCAAATGGTCTCGAAATCCTCCTCGCCGAAGTTGGGATACGGAATAGGCTTTGGATAGCCGGCTTCCCTTGCCATTTTCCATTCCTCCAAGGTCTTGAACATGGTTTCCTTGTCTCCAGCTGCGTACCAATCCAACAGTCTTTCTGCAAGTGCCTGAGCATAGATTCCTCTCGGGTACCTGCGAAACCAGTAGAAGTACCCTTGGAGGATTCCATTCGGGAGTGACTCGTATCTCACCTTCTTCATCCGGCTTCGAAAGCCCGGCGGGGAGCACAGGGGGATTATCTTCTTCGTGAATCCTTCCAAGGTCAAATGAGATCCCTTGCTAGGTTCCATTGCGGCCTGTACTGCGTACTTCACCATGTAGGGCGGAATTGCGACTAGGAGGCCATTCGCATTGAGAGCCAGGGCCATGGTTGCAATCGCGGTTCTCTTGTTTCCGTCCAGGAAAGGATGCCAGGTTATGATTCCGTAGGCCAAGGCCGATACTTTGGCAATCAAATCTCGATAGGGCTCGAAACCATAGACCTGGGTCTTGGGTCTGGCAAGCGCTGCCTGGAGGAGATTGGGGTTTAGTGGACCGGAGGCTCCTCCCTGACTCTTGATTATGTAATCATGGAGGCGTGAAATCGTCGCAGCCTTTGGGTACTTCATTACAGCTGGCTGAGTCTATAGAACACTAGCGAAGCCCTTTTCATGGTTTCCTCTAGCTGCTGTCCTAGGCTCTTATTGGGTTGGTTCGCCTTGTTCATCAAGTAACCAACCCCGCTGTGCTCTATTTAAAGAGAATGCGGCTTTTCCCAGTTTGATACTTAGTACCTGCGCTCCTGACCAGTCTTGGTCATCGGTGTCCCTCTGCCGCAAAGGGCCTTGGAACGGTATTCTGCACCTCAGCTACATAAGAAGTGGGGATGTCAACAATGTCTGTCAAATCCCCCCTGGGCATCCATTCTCCGTCCCAATTCTCATTGTTGGAAATCGCCTCGGCCTCTTAACTAGAAGGCGTTGGTTTAGCACCACGTATTGAGCACTCAGGCTCCTGTTCGACCGAGGGTACCGATTGGAAGGCTGGAGTTGGCCAAGTACATCGACCACACCTACCTTGTGCCGACCGCTTCAGTCCATGACATCGACAGACTCTGCGACGAAGCCCTGAAGAACAGCTTCTGGAGCGTCTGCGTGGTCCCGTTCTACGTGAAGCCTGCCGCCCATCGCCTCAAAGGAAGCGGGGTAAAGGTCTGCTCTGTGGTCGGATTTCCCCTCGGGTTCACCTTCGATAGGGTGAAGCTCGCGGAAGCCGAGGAGGAGATAGGCGCAGGGGCGGACGAGATCGACATGGTCATGAACATAGCAGCATTCAAGGCAGAAGACTACGGCACCGTCTCTCGGGAAATAGAGGAGGTCGCTGAATTCTGCAAGAGCTGCGGAAGGCTCCTCAAAGTGATAATCGAGTGCTGCTATCTGAGCGACGAGGAGAAGGTGAGGGCAGCCCAGCTGGCTGAGCTTGCGGGAGCGGACTTTGTCAAGACATCCACCGGCTTCGGGCCGAGCGGTGCGACAGCCAAGGACGTGGCTTTGATCAAGCGAGCCCTCAGTGGATCTGCGAAGGTGAAGGCAGCGGGTGGAATACACACTCTGGCCGAGACGCTCGAGATGATCAAGGCCGGGGCGGACAGGATTGGCACTAGCGCAGGGGCCAAAATAATGGCCGAGTGGGACGAGCAGGCTCTGTAGGCCCCGTGCTGAGCGCGAAAGCATAAGATTCCGTCTTCCGGCGCAGAATGCGTGCGAAGGCCAATAAGGCCGGCTGACTTCACGCTCTACAAGTCACTCTCGGAGCCGAGCTTCTCGCCTGGTGGAGAGAGGGTTGCCTTCTCTGTGCGGCAGGCAAACCTGGAGGACGACGCCTACGACTCGGACGTCTACGTAGCCGAACTCAAGGGCAAGAAGCTCTCCAAGTTCACTTCCGGAAAGAAGGATTCCGACCCAGTCTGGTCGCCGGACGGCGCTTCGATCCTCTTCACATCCAAGAGGGGCTTTGCCAAGGACGAGAAGGGTTCAGCCCTCTACGCGATATCATCTGAAGGAGGTGAAGCGAGGCTTCTGGTGAAAAGCAAGGAGGGCCTCGACAGTCCGCTCTGGTCGCCGGACTCTGCGACTGTGTTCTATCTCGGCAACGTCGTGAAGGAAGAGAAGGACGACGTAAAGGTGATCAAACGATTCGGCTACTGGTTCAACGGCCTCGGCTTCACCTACAACAGGAGGAAGCATCTGTTCAAGGTCAACGCCAAGGGTGGCAAGCCGATTCGCCTTACGAACGGCGAGTTCGACATTTCCTCCTTCGCAATTTCGCACGACGGGAAGCGCATCGCCTACCTGGCCTCGACCAACGACCTCAGGCCCTACATAGTGGACCTTTTCATACTGAACCTGAAGACCGGCAAGAGGACCAAGATCACCCGCTCGAACATGGAGCTGACCTCTTTGGCATGGAGCCCTGATGATCGCAGGATTGCACTCCTGGGCGACGACTTCCCTGCGGGTTTCGCTTCGCACGAGGTCCTGTGGGTCGCAAACCCAAACAGTCGAAAGCTGGAGAAGGTCGACCGTGCTGACAGGAACAAGTCCAACTCCCTGAACTCTGACGTCAGGGCGAAGGGGCATGGTCCCCACACCATCGTCTGGGAGAAGGATGGCATCTACCATCTGCAGGCCGACGGCGGTTCTGTCACCATCTGCAGGCTGAGGCCAGGGAAGGGGACCGAGGTCGTGGTAGGGGGGAGAAGGAGCGTTGAAGGTTACGACGTGCACGACGGGAAGATAGCATTCGTGGCAATGACGGACTCGGCCCTCGAAGAACTCTTCGTGAAGTCAGCGAGGGAAGAACAGGTCACCAAGCTGAACCAGGGAGTCTACGGCCAGCTAGAAATCATCGAGCCTGAACCTTTCCGCTTCAAGGCCAGCGACGGCGAGGAGATAGAGGGATGGGTGCTGCTTCCGAAGAAGGGCGCCAAAGTACCAGGGATACTCTACGTTCACGGTGGTCCGAAGACCGCCTTCGGCCACGCCTACCTCCACGAGTTCCAGGCCTTCGCGGGCGCTGGCTACGCCGTAGTCTACATCAACCCCAGAGGGAGCGACGGCTATTCTGAGACTTTCGCAGACATCAGAGGAAGGTACGGCACCAGAGACTACGACGACCTCATGGAGGGCCTCGACTTCGCACTCAAGAGGTTCAGAAGGATAGATGGTAAGCGCCTTGCAGTCGCCGGAGGCTCCTACGGCGGCTACATGACGAACTGGATGGTCGGGCACACCGACCGGTTCAAGGCTGCGGTCACGGACAGGAGCATAGCGAACTGGATTAGCATGTGGGCGACGTCCGACATCGGCCCGCACTTTACGACGGACCAGATAGGCGGCGACCCGTGGGGAGCGGAGGAGAAGCTGATGGCGGACTCCCCGCTCAGGTACGCTCCCAACGTGAAGACCCCGGTTCTGGTGGTACATTCGATGGAGGACTACCGCTGTCCGATTCCAGAGGGAATCCAGTTCTTCACTGCCCTCAAGATGCTCGGAAAGGAGGCTGAGCTCGTGATGTTCCCAGGGGAAAACCACGACCTGTCGAGGGTCGGCAAGCCCAAGCACCGAGTCTCCCGCCTGGGCCACTACATCCGCTGGTTCGATTCCCATCTGAAAAAAGCGAGCTGAACTTCCGGAAATGGAGGGCGTCCTGGTAGGAGTATTCGGCACAGAAGCGGAGTCGAAGGCGAAGCTGCTCTCTTCGCTCGGGAAGAAGAGCGAGGCTGAAGGGACTATCATCTATCACAGGACGGAATCGGGGAGGAAGATCTCCCTCCTCGACGACCCGCAGTTCCCACAGCGCGTTCAGGGATATGCCGGAATCGCGTCAATATCCGACCACGCCCTTTTCATGTTCCCGAAGTCGGGGAAGCTTGGAGTTGCCGACGGCGAGCTCGCTGTGCTCCTCGAGAGCTTCTCACTCGCAGGGACGATCGAGGTGCTCGACGGCTCGGTTTCTTCCGATGCTGCCCTTTCGGCCTTGAAGGGCACCGCGCTGGGGAACTTTCCAGTCGAGGCCAGGAATCTCGCTTCTAGCGTATTCGACCCTGGGAGTTTCGCCCCGAGGGGTGACGCACCAAAAGGCACTCTGATCTACGTCGACAGGGTCTTCACTGTGAAGGGTGTCGGGACTGTGGCCCTCGGGTTCGTGCTTTCAGGCAAGGTATCCGTCCACGACAAGCTGAGGCCAATCCCTGGGCGCGAGGGGCTCAGGGCCGACGTGAAGGGGATCCAGATCAACGACGAGGACTTCGAATCCGCAGGAAGAGGGATAAGGGTGGGCCTCTCCCTGAGGGGCGTCGAGCCCTCAGACCTCGACAAGACGCACTGGCTCGACGACGGTTCGTTCCGAACGACAGACGCGCTCAGCCTGGCTTTCAAGAAGTCACAGTTCTACAAGCCGACGGTGGCGGACCGCGACATGCATCTGCAGCTCCCAGGCGAGATGCTGGCTGCTTCGATAGAGCAAGGAAGCACCTCGGACATCCTGACCGCAAAGCTGCAGTCGGAGGTGCCGGCCTGGGAAGGCATGCGATGCTGCCTGGTTGACCTGAACGCCAAGACCCTGCGGATTGCCGGCGGATGCACCTGCAAGTTTTAATTCGGGTCGCCGAGCGTGCGAAACACGCCAAGACAAGAGACAGCGACGCTGGGTTCCGGCTGCTTCTGGTGCTCAGAGGCAGTATACAGCGAACTCACGGGAGTCCTGAAGGTGGAGCCCGGGTATTCGGGCGGTTCAGTGCCCAACCCGACCTACGAACAGGTCTGCACGGACAAGACAGGGCACGCCGAGGTCGCCCAGCTGACCTTCGACCCTGACCTGATATCATTCAGGGAGATACTGGAGGTGTTCTTCACAACTCACGACCCAACTACCCTGAACCGCCAAGGCGGAGACGCGGGTACGCAGTACAGGTCCGTCATCTTCTACCACGACGAGGCACAGCGCCGAAGCGCGGAGGCGATGGTGAAGGAAATGACCGAGCAGCGGGTATTCAAGCACCCGATCGTGACCCAGGTCGTCCCGCTCCGGGCGTTCTACCCCGCCGAGGACTATCACAGGGAGTACTTCCGAAGGAACCCGAGCCAACCATACTGCCAGGTGGTCATCGCCCCAAAGCTGGCGAAGTTCAGGGCGCACTACCAAAGCAAGCTGAAGAAGCCCGCAGCAGCTGCAAAGTAGGGTTAAATCCCTCGGGCGGGCCGAGGATGGAAGAGCAATGTTCGGCTTTGTCAACAGTCTGCTGAAACTGTTGAAATCGATCCTTTCGTCTCTGGCCGGAACTCTGTCGGACCTGGCGTCCGCCCTAAGAACCAGGAGCGGTTCGAAGGCGTTCTCCCTCCTCCGCGAAGGGTCGCCTTTGGAGGCGTTCGTAGACTCGCTGCTATCCCTGGTGTTCTGGATAGTCGTCCTGACGCCCTTCGTCCTCTTCCCAGTGGTCTACCTGTTCATGGCGCTGATGAGGTAGCGCTATGGGACGATTCCTGGGGATTACCGGGACTCCTGGGACTGGAAAGAAAACCCTCGCGCCGAAGGTGGCCAAGTCTCTAGGTCTTCCGGTCATTGGCCTTAACGACCTTCTGACAACGCGCGAGAAGGCCAGAGCCTCGCGCGGGGTGGACCCTGCTAGGCTAAGGCGAAGGCTGCTAAAGCTGGCCGGAGGGAGCCTCGTCGTCTACGGTCACATGGTCCCCGATGTCCTGACGAAGCGCGACGCCCAGAGGGTGGTCGTCCTACGATGCGATCCTTCCGAGCTCGGGACGCGCCTCAGGGCCAGGGGATACCCGGCTGCGAAAGTGGCTGGCAACGTCGAAGCCGAGCTGATTGGCGTAGTGTCTGCTGCTTGCATCTCGAAGTTCGGGAGAAGCAATGTGGCGGAGTTCGACACGACCGCGACAGGCGTCGAGAAATCAGTGGAGGCGGTCCGAGGCCTGCTCACGGGTGCAAGAAACGCCGGAGCGCCGGTCGACTGGGTCCCCTTCTACTCTTCGGCCGAGAAGCTCAGGTCGCTCTTGTCGGCGGCAAGCACTGACTCAGCCTTCACCTGAACCAGAACGGGCTTCTGCAGCCGGGCCAGGCTTACAACGGTGGCGTCGAACCATAGCTATGCTGTCTTGACCACTTCTCGGTCCGGAGAACAGCAATCATCAGGTAGATGATTGCTTGATACATCCCTGTCATGAAGATGCCGTCCATCGGCCCTGCGGCACCCCAGATGTTCGGAGTTATGTTCAGTCCGATGACGGGTATGTTCAGGAAGCCAAGAAATGTGCGGAGGGCGTCGTCCATTAGCACAGCAAGAGTTCCTATCACATAGAGTTCTGCAGCCACAATCAAGACCTCGGCCTTAACAACTCTCAGCCTACTGTACCAGACCACTGTGAGTAGCCAAAAGAGGATGTATAGCCATCCAGGGGTTCCAAGGCCGCCGTAGAGCACTCCTGCACCGCTACCGATTCCAGTTATGATTATTGAGCTGATAATCACAAAGACGCCGACACGTAACCAACGGAGTCTCCTTCGATAAATACTCAGAATGAAGATTGAAAAAAGTAATGGAAGAACGGCTCCGACCAAGTTGATCTCCACAACTGTGTTGCCGTACTGAAAGAGGTAGAAGGAGCAGGTTACCGCCGGGCTGTTTAAGCACGATTCAATCATCAGTTCCAGCTCTCTGGGATAGAGGCTGCTCTCTCTCAACCCATTTACCCCTTTTAATAAGGGCGAACGGCATTAGTGCAGGCAAACTGATTTGGTAGACATCGTGACTGTCTACTATCTTGTTGAGATTCTGGTTGGTCTCGTTATCATAGCCGGAGTGGTCTGGGGCTCATTTCATTGGCTTGGAAAGCACAAACCAGAATCTGTCAAGGCGTCTGACACGATCAAGAATGTACTGACGGTTGACGGAGGTATCAAAGTGCCAAAGCTTCAGAAGGGAAAGAAAGAGGAACAAATCGCATGCTCAGAGTGTCAAACAGTCTTCACGCCCAAATGGAAGGAACGGGAGTTGGCGTCTGGAGAGATAATCGACGTGGCGGTTTGTCCACACTGCGGCGAGGATAACGAGTTCGAAGTAGTGGAAGACGAAGATGATGAGGAGGACGAAGACGAAGAGTGACGCGGCGCATTAAAGCTTGGCTCACGGTTCCGCATATTGTCGGTTCCCCTTCGTGAATATGGACTCGAACGAGTCGCACTGAGCGTTCGGTGCTACACTTAACTCGTATTTGACGCAGAAACTATTCGCGTCGAAATTGACGCACGACCTACAACAGGGCCCGTGCTCTGCTCGCTGTATCCTGAGGTTGGGAGGACTTGCGATTTCAGTCTTCACAGTTCTTGCGCTTCCTCGGCGGCAGAAAGTGGGTGACTCCTATGCTGTCATGAACAACCTCGCACTCTACGAATATTCCTTCGTCCTTTTGTTTCTCCTTGCTCATACGCTTTCAAACGCCTCTACTAACATATTAGCACCATTCGAATTGCAAGAAACTGCCAGGGGGGCGGACTGAATCTGGGAAATCTCGCTGGTCGATTACATTCACCGTCGCCTCTCCACGAATTGAATTGATGTGAACGGACAGCGTTTTCTTTAGGTGGATTCTAACGACCTAGCGAATGAAGAAGACCTGCCCACACTGTGGCCTCGGCATTGCGGAGAAGGGGCATCCGCACTACGGTATTCAGAAGCTTGACAGAGGCTACATCGAAGGTGGCGTGCCGGTCGTAGGCCGGATCAAAATACAGCGAGAAACGATAGCAATGGTGTATTTCTGTGAGCTCACCAACCTACCTTTCCTGGTCGTCCTCCCTAGTTCGAAATAGTATGAGGACTTGGCGTCGGCGAAACTGAGCATCGCGATAACCGAAGAGATGAAAGAGCGTCTGGATAGGGAGCGCAAGAAAAGGGCGCTGGACTCGATACCTGAGACAATCCGATACATACTGAGCGAGTATCTGGCGAAGTCATAGCTCCTGCCTCGGTATGTCAGGAGGGTTCTTCGACTCGGAGATGAGAATCGAGTCCTTGGTCACGGTCACGTCGAAATACTTCTTCGTGACGGGATAGTTGAGGGCGGTTATCGTCAGCTCTATCTGGAACTCGTTCTTCTCTGGTGCTACCCCCTTGCTGGCTAAGTCTTCCAAATTTGCTATGTTCAGATACGGCCAAGTGTCCAAGTCAGAGCAGAAGAAGAACGAAGGCGCCATCTTGTTCGCGAAAAAGCCGACCTGCAGATACTTGGCTTCGCCACTGTGTATGACGTCCGAGGTATTCTCAAGCATCAGTCCCAGTTGCCTGAAGTCGAGTTCTTGGCCGTCGCGACCGATTCTTTGGCGCTTGGAGACAGAATACCAGTTCAGATAACCTCCGTCAATCCAAGTCACTTTGTTGGTTCCGTGAATGAATGAGGGATACCTCAGGGCGGCACGGCAATCTTCGGCATCGCTCCCCATGTTTCGGACGCGGATGATTCCGAACTTCGCCTCGAACTGATGCTGTCGGAAGGTGTTCTCGACGGTTTTCCCCTCCTCAGCCTTTACGTGTCCTGATGCCCAGACCTTGGTCATGCATTGGATCGGGTTGAACTTCGTCTGAGGTGTGACATCCAAGGGCTCGAACGAAAGGATGGGAATCTCCTTCCCAAGGACGAGGTCAACAATCCTGTCGGTAAGACTATACTCCAAGAGAGAAATCGCTCCTGCGATGACATAGCCGACGAATCCGAAACGACTCGGAAGCAGAAGGAAGATGAAGTAGCTTGAGACTACGACGATTCCTATCCAGACCGCGATGGGTAGTATCCTTCGTCTCCTCGGAAAGCGAGAACGAAGTCGCTTCATCATACCACATGCTCAGAAGTGAATGCTTTAAGCAGAAAGAGACGATGTAGAGCGGGTTGGGATGGTCGGTCAGGAACACCGCCATATATCGTGAAATGGTTAAAGGCGAAGAACACTTCAAGCGGAAGCAAGGCTGAAGGCTGTTGCTGAATGGGCTAAGGACTCGGCCACTGAGAGGATTCAGATGGAATGCGGCTATGGAGATGATATTCATCTTCTGTCTATTCGCTGGATTGATAGTCGCGCCCCGTCCTTTTCCTGATGCGCTTAATCCGATTCCAGTGCCAGCCTCCGCGAACCAGCAGATTCGCGTCCCGCTGAACATCTCGACGCCTTCTTTGAACACTGTTCCTCTCGACTTTACATTTGTCCTGTCTGGCAACCACACAATCGTCGACGATGCATTAACCTTCAGAGCAGTCGCAAAAGGAGAGTCCAACGCGAGTCTCTCCGCGCTCAACGTGACCAGAATTGTTGTTTCTCCCTCGAACGCCATCACAGTGCCCATTGCAATCGGCGGAATAGTCACGGCGACCACCTCAGTAACTACGCAGATAGGCTCGATTGGTGTGCCATACACCTCGTATGGCATCCACAATGGAACCGTTACGATCACACAAGGAATAACTTCCATCACCACCACCTCCATTGTGACGCACATCAACCAACAAGCTCTAGCCGTTTCCAGCAACATTGTCCTCAATCGAACGAGACCCGATACATGGGATGGACACCAGAAAATCGCGTATACCGTCTCAGGACAACTTGGTGCAACTATTGAGATTGATACTGGGAAGACCTCGCAGACTTTCCAAGTGCCTAACCTTTTCCCAATAGGAGGCGCGGACTCGGTAATAATCGAGCGCAACACCGCTCTAACCACTACTCTCACATTCTTCATTCTCGGATTCGCGGCTTTGGACTTGCGCGTGGAGAATCACAGAAATCGCGGATAGGGCGGCAAGACAGACAAGAGCAATCTGGATGCTGACTTCCAGCAAACCGAAGAGGAGTCGGTCACCTTGTAGACAGAGTCCCAAGAACAAACCGATTGGATAAAGTAGAATCAGACCTACGGCGCACGAGCGCCAAGCGAATTAACTTTGGAGGAAGCGGATGAGGCCGTGTCAAGCCACTTAACACGCGCCTCCGTGTCCAGATGCCTGAACAGCACCGTTGCCAGTTCCTTCAGCAACCGAATTTACACGGCGCTGAAGGCCTCGGCAGAATAACCGAGGACTTCCCAGAACCCAAGTCTTCAACGGTTAAAAGAGCCGTGCCGACAACTCGAATTTCCTGTTGGCGAAAGTCTCGAATCTGGAGAAGGTCAAGGACCTTCACCTACGGCCCTCCAAGGAGGTCGTCGATCTCGTTGACCAGATGGGACGGGGCGGAGGCTTCACCGCGAAGAATCTCTCAGAAGCAGCGAAGATTCTGACGCGCATGTGCTCGGACAGCAGCTGCACGAAATTCCTGTCGTTCCCGGCTGCGCCCGTTGCCACTGGGCTCAGGGGCGTCCTGGTCGAAATGGTGAAGGATGGACTGGTTGACGTCATAGTCACAGCCAGCGGCACGCTCGACCACGACATCGCGAGAACGCTGTCTGACTACTATCACGGGAGCTACGAAATGGACGACGCAGTGCTCCACAGGTCTGGCTTTCACAGGCTGGGCAACATACTGATCCCTCTCGAAAACTACGGCCCTCTCATCGAGAAGAGGATGCAGCCTCTGCTTTCCAAGCTCTACGCCAGGGGGATTCGTTCAATCGCTTCCGAGACACTTTGCGCTGAAATTGGGAAGGACCTCGATTCCGAACGCTCCCTCCTCTACTGGGCCCAGAAGAGGCGTGTGCCAGTCTTCGTTCCGGGTATAACCGACGGCGCTGTTGGAAGCCAGCTCTGGCTCTTCGCCGAGAGTCACAGGGACTTCAAGGTCGACCTGCTCGCCGACGAGAGGCGACTCTCAGACATCGTCTCGGAATCGCGACGGACCGGTGCCCTCGTCCTGGGAGGCGGCATCTCAAAGCACCACACGATCTGGTGGAACATGTTCCGCGGTGGACTCGACTACGCGTGCTACGTCACAACGGCTGACGAGTACGACGGTTCGCTCAGCGGCGCCCAGGTCAGGGAGGCCGTCTCCTGGGGCAAGGTCAAGGAGAAGGCCAAGCAGGTGACCCTGAAGGGAGAGGTGACGACCATCCTTCCGTTTCTTGCGTCCTACGTGCTGGCGAAGGCGGCGCGGCCACGCCGATAACCGCTTCACCCTCGAACAGCTTATAAAACGAACTCGGAGGCTCGAGCCTAGCCGTTGCCCCTCGACTTCGCCGTACTAGCCTTGGGTGTTTCCATCGTATCCCTCCTCTACGCTGTGGGTCTCTGGTTCTACCTCAAGAGCAAGAACAAGGGCAACCAGAAGATGGTTGAGATCGCAGACGCCGTGAGGCAGGGAGCAGGGGCCTTCCTCAGCAGGGAGTACAGAATCATAGCCCCGATTGCGGTACTCATTGCACTTCTGATCTTCGGCCTGATTGACTTTCCCAACGGGACAGGCGGCGCAACAGCCCTCGGGTTCGCGATGGGCGCAACGCTTTCTGCAGTCGCTGGATACATAGGAATGGCTGTGACCGTCAGGACCAGCTCGAGGACCGCAGAGGCGGCCCGCAAGGGGCTTGGGAGCGCGCTAGCGCTGTCATTCAGGGGAGGAGGCGTGATGGGCATGACGGTCGTAGGTTTCGACCTCCTCGGTCTGTCCGTGTTCTACCTGCTTTTCGGCAGCACTATCTCGTCCGACCCCGCCACCCTCGCAGGCCTCGGTTTCGGAGCTTCTCTCATCGCCATGTTCATGAGGGTCTCCGGAGGAATCTACACGAAGGCGGCCGACGTGGGCGCTGACCTGGTCGGGAAGGTCGAGGCAGGCATCCCAGAAGACGACCCCAGGAATCCGGCGGTCATAGCCGACAACGTGGGCGATAACGTGGGCGACTGCGCCGGGATGGGGGCCGACGTCTACGAGTCCTACGTGGTCACAGCGGTTGCTGTCATGATTCTCGGCGCGCTCATCTTCCTCAACAGAGCCAGCAGCGGCCTGAACCCCGACATCGTCGCTTTGATAGGCGCGAATCAGCTCCTGCTCTACCCACTCGCCCTGGGAGCGGCCGGGATAGTCGGCGCGATAGTTGGAAGTTTCTACATCAGAAGCTCGCTGAAGGCCAACCCACTCCGCGCCCTTAACATCAGCCTGATCATCTGCGCAGCAGTGGCCATCGTGCTTGACTTCGTCTTCGGTCAGAGCATTTTCGGCGGTTCCGCCCTCGGGACCTATCTTTTCGCCAGCACGATCGTCGGCGTAATCGTCGTGGTCGCTATCGAGAACGTCGCGAACTACTTCACCTCCTACCTCTACAAACCAGTCCAAGAGATTGCGAAGGCAAGCCAGACTGGCGCTGCCACAAACTTCCTCGCCGGATACGCCACGGGTCTGACGAGCACGGCCCCGTCGGCACTTGTCTTGGTCGTTGCAATCATAGTCTCCTACTATCTCGGGTTCGAAGGGTCCGGAGGCAACCAGCTGATAGGCGTCTACAGCACTGCCATCGCAACGATGTCAATGCTGTCGCTGACGGGAGCGGTGATGTCCATCGACTCCTTTGGCCCCATAACCGACAACGCCAACGGCATCGTCGAAATGGCTGGGCTGGACGAAAGCGTAAGGAAGGTCACAGACGAACTCGACGCGATCGGAAACACGACGAAGGCGACCACCAAGGCTTTCGCCGTCATGTCAGCCGCGCTGGCGGCTGTGTCAATATTCGAGGCGTTCCAGTCAGAGGTGAACAGGCAGATTCACATCAACAACCTGTTCGCAAAGTACGGCCTTCCCGCCGGCGGCACCCTATCTCTTCACGCTCACAGACCCGCACGTCGTGATCGGACTGTTCATCGGGGGCCTCCTCCCGTTCTACTTCTCCAGCTTCCTCATAGGCGCGGTCCAGAGAGCTGCCTTCAAGATGGTTAACGAGGTAAGGCGGCAGTTCAAGGAGATTCCCGGCATCATGGAGGGCACGGCCAAGCCAGACTACGCGAAGTGCGTCGACATCAGCACGTCCGCAGCCATCAGGGAGCTCGCCAAGCCCGGCGCGCTGGCAGTGGTGACTCCGCTCCTGGTTGGGTTCGTTCTGGGACCAGTCGCCCTCGGAGGTGTCCTGATCGGCAGTGTCGTCTCCGGAGTCTTCATGGCCTTCCTGATGACCAACGGCGGCGCTGCCTGGGACAACGCCAAGAAGTTCATAGAGACAGGGCAGCTGGGCGGCAAGAAGTCACCCGCTCACCAGGCGGCTGTCATGGGCGACACCGTTGGGGACCCGTTCAAAGACACCGCTGGTCCGGCCATCAACTCGCTGATCAAGGTCCTGAACACGATCTCGATAGTCTTCGTCTCCGCCGTTGTCCTCTTCGCGCTTTTCGTCTAGACCTGTTCTTTTCAAGAAAGAGGTGGGTGAGGGACTTCCTGCGAAGAGGAGTGTGCCCCCCTCGCTTTCGGACCCTCGTGAATGCGCTCACTGGCGGTAATCACTGCAGGCGCACGCGTAACCGCTCCGCCAACCCACCGCAATTGGCGCTGGAGCCTTCACGGTAATTATGCGTTAAACTGGTTAGGGAGTAGCCCTAACAGGTTCGACTGGCTCGGGGGTGCGGAATAAGGGGGAATATCGACCACCCCTTCCTTTCATTGTGCGGCCGCCTAAAGCTTATAACCGCTTCATCTTGGATTCGCCGCGCACGTCCTAATGTTTTGGGGATTCCTGCAGTCTGTGCCTCCCACAACTGCGACTCTAGATTTTCTCTTCAACTGGTACCTCTTTTTCGGCGCCGGTGCGGCGGTAGTCGTCATCAGCCTGCTCGCCTTCTTCATGATAAGGTACAGGGCCAAGGGAAACGACACCACCCCCATCCACCACAAGACAGAGGGCTGGAAGATAGTCCTGGTGACGGTGCTCATCAGCATAAGCATTCTTTCGGCCGCGGAGTACCAGACATTCGCGAGCTTCTCCAACATCGAGATCCCGAGCCAGTGCAGCCAGGTCCCAAGCCCGTGCGTTACCATCAAGGTCCTGGGCTTCCAGTGGGGGTGGAACTTCACCTATCCTAACGGCAAGTTCGCGGTCACGACCCTCGGGGAGCCCCTGACTCTCCCCGCAGGAAAGGTCGTGGTATTCAACATCACGAGCAGAGACGTCTTTCACTCGTTCGGGATCACAATGTTCGGCGAGAAGGAGGATGCAGTCCCTGGGAGGACCAACCAGATGTGGGTTGAGGCCACCCAGACTGGAAACTTCCTCGACGCCGTCAGGTGCTTCGAACTCTGCGGAACAGGGCACGCCTTCATGATCGGGAACCTGACAGTGGTTGACCAGGCCACCTGGCAGTCCCAGTTCGGCGGGCCAGCGGTGAATCCCTAGTGGCGTCCTGGTACAGCCGTTGGTTGTTCACAACCAATCACAAGGACGTCGGACTGCTCTACTTCTTCACGTCGCTCTACTTCGGGGTCATCGGAGCAATACTGGCCCTGATGATGAGGGTGCAGCTTTCCGTCCCGAACAACAACTTCCTGACGGCTGTCTACTACAATCAGGCAGTCACCATGCACGGGCTCATCATGATCTTCTGGTTCCTGTCCCCAATCGCAATCGGACTCGCTAACTACTTCCTTCCTCTTCAGATCGGCGCAAAGGACCTGGCTTTTCCACGGCTCAACGCAATGAGCTACTGGCTCTATCTTGCCGGCGGAATCCTCGCCGCCCTCAGCTTCTTCGTCCCTGGAGGTTCAGCCAACGCCGGCTGGACCACCTACCAGCCTCTCGCAACTCCAGGATTCGAACCTGGGCCGGGCCCGACGCTGGTCTACCTCGGACTCGTCCTGCTTGCCGCGTCCGTGACTCTGGGCAGCGTGAACATACTCGTCACCGTCCTCTGGATGCGAGGTCCTGGCGTCACGCTCTCGAAGATGCCGATGTTCACCTGGTTCATGTTCTTCACCATCGTCGCGATGCTCTTCGCCTTCCCCACGCTAATCGCCGCATTCGCCCTCGCCTCCGCTGACAGGATTCTGGGGACCTCGTTCTTCTCCAGCCCGTTCATACAACCGTCCATCCTCTGGGACCAGCTGTTCTGGTTCTTCGGACACCCGGAGGTGTACATCGTGCTGCTTCCGGGATTCGGCATAGTGGCAAACCTGATTCCGCACTTCACTGGCAGGCCGCTGGCTGCCAAGAACGCCATCCTCGTGGCCACCGCTCTCATCGTGCTCCCCCTGAGCTTCGGGGTATGGATGCACCACATGTTCCTGACGGGAATCCCAGTCGACCTTCAGGGCGCCTTCAGCATCTCGACCATCGCCATCTCGATTCCGTTCGACGTCATCACCCTCTCTTTCGTGGAGTCCCTGATCCGGGGCAGGGTGAGATTCCCGACACCCATGCTCTTCTGCATAGGCGCTGTGGTGCTGTTCATCATCGGCGGCATCACGGGCGTATTCCTGTCGTCTCCAGTGCTGGACAGGGTGTTCAGGGGCTCCTACTTCGTTGTTGCCCACTTCCACTATGTGATGGTCGGGGCAGCGATTTTCGGGATAATCGCTGGCGTCTACTACTGGCTGCCGAAGATGACGGGAAGAATGTACAACGAGAAGTGGGGGAAGGTGCACTTCCTCATCTCGTTCGTCGGCTTCAACGTGCTCTACTTCCCGATGAACCTGCTCGTCGACATGCCCAGAAGGATCTTCACCTATCAGAACCTCGGCGACTGGCCCTTGCTCAACGGGCTGGCGAGCGTGGGCGCGTTCATCTTCGCTGGTGCCCAGATCATCCTGGCTGCCAACCTGCTCTACACCTGGTTCAGGGGACCCCCTGCGCCTGCCAATCCTTGGGGATCGCAGGATCTGGAGTGGTCGTCCCCTGCATCCGAGATGTCGCCCGCCGTCGGCAGCGACGTGAAGGTCCCTGCTGGAGGCTGGATTGGCCAGCTCGCGTCAGCACCTGCCACGCAAGGTGCAGAGGCTCCGGGAGTCGCAGAGCACGGACCGCATCTGAGTAGCAGACCGCTGGAGGTCTCCTTCGGAGCCATGGTCTTCCTTCTCGGGACCCCGTTCTATCCTCAGGCGGCCGGCCTGGGAGCGATGATCCTTGGAGCCCTAGTGGTTGCCTACGCCATGGTCGGATGGGCGAGGGACGACTACAGCGACAGGTTCCACTTGCCTTCGGACGGCGAGGGCGACAGGTGGCCGTTCGGAGCTGTGCCCAAGATGAAATTCGGCGTCTGGGTCTTCCTCTCTTCCGAAATCGTGCTCTTTGGGAGCTTCCTGGGCGCGTACATCTTCATGAGGGCAGCGGAGCCCGGTTGGCCTTCGCCGGCCTCAATCCACAACATCCCCCTCGGCACTCTCAATACCATCATACTAGTTTCCAGCGGGCTCACCATGGTCATGGCCGTGGATGCCATAAGGAACGGCGACCAAAGAAAACTTCTGACGTGGCTCGCCGCAACATTCGTCCTCGGGTCGGTCTTCATGGGCATCAAGCTCTCCGAATGGTCCAACCTCGCAGCCAGTGGCTTCCTCCTCACCTCTTCGAACCCTGTCATGGCTGTGGCAGCAAGTTCCTACTACGTAATAGTGGGCCTGCACGGCGCCCACGTGACTGCTGGACTGCTTGTGATGGTCTACCTCATGAAGAAAACTACGGGTGGACGCTACTCAAAGGAACACCACGAGGCCATAGAGAACTTCGGTCTCTACTGGGCCTTCGTCGACATAGTCTGGTGCTTCGTCTTCGTCCTGTTCTACCTGATATGAGGCGATCGAAATGAGACAGGTCAGTATCCATAGGCGTCTGGGCGTACATGGTGGTGGCGGTGCTCACGGAGGTGGCCGCGTCGTATGCGATCACCGACTTCTTCACAAAGTCTGCGGTGGTCGGAATTCTGGCAGCGAGCCAGGCGGTGGCGATAGTGCTCTTCTACATGGACCTCAGGAATGAGCCCGGAGCCATCAGGCTCTTCTCGCTCGTTCCGATAATGTTCCTTTCCGCGCTGCTGATAGCGATGATCTCCTCCCTAGGGTGAATGAAATCTTGCAAGTAGAATCAGAAGACGAGGGACGCGTCCCAACAACCTTCCTCTACGGAGTGGGCGCCATCATGATCATAGTCGGCCTGGTTCTCGCTTCCGTCTTCATCTTCAGGCTGCAGCCTCCGCTAGCTGTTAGCGTGCAAACGACGACGGGCGCAACGGCGGGAACCACCTCTATCGTAATGCCGAGCGGAGTAGGAACCAACAACGCGCTCAACTTCTCGCCCGCGAACGTGACAGTCGTTATCGGAGTGAACAACACCGTTGTCTGGACCAATGAAGACATTTCGGCGCACACCGTGGTCTCGAAGAGTATTCCTTCCGGGGCCGCGAACTTCTCTTCCAGCATACTGCGTACCGGAGCGAAGTTCAATGTCACACTTACAGTGCCTGGGACCTACCTCTACTTCTGCTCGCTTCACCCGGCTTGGATGCAGGGCAGGATCAACGTGAAAGCAGGAAGCGGACCGGCTCCGGGAGTAATTGTTACTATCCCAGCTGGCGTGGGCTCTTCGAACAGCCTGAATTACGCGCCAGCATCGATCACGGTGGTCATAGGTGTCAACAACACCGTCACCTGGGTGAACAGGGACCAGTCGATTCACACGGTCACAGCGACCGATAAGTCGTTCGACTCGGGGAATATCCTTACCGGGGGCAGCTTCACATTCAAGTTTGACACGCCTGGTACCTACACCTACGCGTGCATCTACCACAGCTGGATGAAGGGGACAGTGGTGGTCAAACCTGCAAGCTGAGTCGATGCAGCCGCTGCTGAACCGTCCGAGTCGAAGCTGGGAGGCCTGACCTTGGAAAAGCAGGGAGACGAGCCGAACGTTTTCCCGGGAAATTGGGATGTTGTCTCCGAAACGCTGCTGAAGACCTACGAGCTCTGGTTCCCCCAGAACTGGAGTCCGGTCGACCTTCCTTGGGATGAGTGCGATTCTCGCAATTTCACCCCGGACCAGGCGGTAGCGCAGGCGTACTGGCTTTCGAAACTCGCCCTCTTCGAGAAGTCAGGAATCGGGGCATTCGGCCAGGCGGCTGTCCAGGCTGCCACCCACCCGTTCGAGGACCCGACCAAGAAGTTCCTGTCTGCAGTGGCCTTCGATGAATGCAGGCATGACGAAATCTGCAGACGCGCTTGCGGACGGGTCTGCCCGAACTTCCCCTACAGGTTCAAGCCGAAGACTACGTTGGAGGAGAAAGCACTGAACAACATCACCGCCCTGTACGACAACGGGAAGAGGTACTGGTCAGCTTTCCAGTCGGCATGGGGAAAGTACCCGCTCGAGCTGATCTTCTCCAGCTTCTTTTTCGCCGAAATCGGCGCCCAGCTGATTTTCAAGGAGGTGGGCGAGCTCTCGACCAACAAGGTCTATTCGACGTCCTTCAGGAACATCACCCGGGACGAATCGCGCCACCTGACGGGGACCCTGGCTATGCTCGAGCGGCTCTCGGAGAAGATGAACAAGGAGGACAAGGTGATGATTTCGAGGCAACTCAAGCACGGGTTCATCTATCTCTCTCCCCTGCTCTTCAAGCCCATGGAGGACTTCTGGAAGCTACCGTCCGACTTCTTCGAATACGACCAGAAGCTCGAGCATCTTGCCTACGGGGCAGGCCTGGGGGTGCCCAAGGTCGAGGAACGAAAGGAGAACTGGATGAAGGCGATATCGCGGCACAGGTCGAGGATTGAGGAACTCGGAATACCCGTCCCCGAGATAAGGGAAATAGGCATAGCAGGACTCGACGTGAACGTCAAGAAGGGCGACGAGATAATCGCTACGCCGCTGTAGCGCGTATCTCCTTCAGGAAAAGAAGTGGTACCGTAAGGATCACTGTCATCACCGCAGCCGCCAGCCAGGCCGAAGGGTAGCCAGAAACCGCCACCGAATATGAGAAGACGAGCGGTGGCACGAAGGCGCCGAAGAGCGAAATGCAGTTCACCCAGGCCACAGCGAGGCTGTCATACTCCTTAGGGGCCGTGTTGAAGTCCTTTGCAGCTGCGAATCCCACAGTGAACCCGAAGCCAGAGAACAAGCCCGACAGAAACGTGCATACGATTGCCGCCGCCACCGAGGGATAGACAGCGACGACCAAGCTCGCGGCCAGCACGATATTGCTGACCAGCATCAGGAACTTCGGCCTCTTGATCCTGTCGTAGGTGCGCCCCGCGTAGATAGCAGTGAAAATGGGCACTGCGACAATAAGACTTGTTATCACACCCGCTGATGCAGTGGGAAGCCCGAAGAAGCCGATCAAGTAGTACTCCATGAAGCT
The DNA here is from genome assembly GCA_963759195.1 of uncultured archaeon. Lineage (GTDB taxonomy): Archaea > Thermoproteota > Nitrososphaeria > Nitrososphaerales > Gagatemarchaeaceae > DASPPF01. Next base: position 74,674 of record CAVWXJ010000009.1, on the reverse strand, counting down.
CGACACTATCACGTTGCCGACGTCTACGCCGAGCATCCCCAGCCCAATTATCAGGATCCGCGAGTCCGCAATAACCTTCCACAGCTCGGAGCCTGCGAACTTGAATTCCAAATTGGGTGGGTCAGCTGGAACGGCCGGTAAGAGCAGCAGGCCGCTCAGAATCCCGAGTCCTCCGCTCAGCTCAACGCTTGGCCTCCATCCAGTTATCCCCGCGATTACGGCCCAAAGGAACAGCGCGAATATGCCACCGACGTCGAACATCGAGTTGAACAGACCTATCCCGAGCCCCGACCGTCTCTCGGTGAGCAGACGAGCGATGATGATCACCGCTGGAGCGAACACGAAAGCCATTCCTCCGCCCACGATGAACCTGAGAACTGCAACCGTCAGAAGGTCGTGGGCGAAGCCCGTAGCGAAGGCGCATACGGAGGAGACAAAAGTTCCGAGGATGACTATTCTCTTCGGCCCCCACTTCGCTGCCATCACGCCTCCGGGAATCTGCAAGACGCCCAAGCCAAGGTAGAAGCTCGAGGTGAGCGTGCCCAGGCCGACAACGCCCGACCCGAGGTCTGGCCCCATTGCATAGAAGATCGCGCCGATGTTTAGCCAGTTGATTGCGTAGACGATTCGCATTGCTATCAGAGCGCCAAGCGCAATTCTGAACCGAGGCTGTCCGGCCAAACGCAGAGGAAGGCCCGCGTCTTCTGTTGTATTAGAAGTGAGACCCTAACATCTCCATGCACTTCTCGCCAAAATGTCGTCGAATCAGGGAGACGATCCGCATCGCGCGTGGAGGTCGTCCGTTGTTTGTGCACGCGCTGTAAACCCCTGTGATGCCTGCCTTGATTCCGAAAATGGGAGATTTTCGACGGTAGAGGAGGCTGTTTTCACGCCTTTTCATCAGAATCAGGGGGTGCTTGACCTTGGTGGATTGCCATTACGCGGGCTAACGCCTGTGTTTCATGCCTGCTTCGTCGGATTGTCCCGATTTGAGGCGTTTTGGCTTAGGTTTATATAGCAAAACGGCCCGATTCGGCGCGAGGAAACTCGCAGTGGTAACTGGTTACTGCGTCTACGAGAAGAAGAAGAATAGGGAGATTAAGAATCCCAAGCAGATCAAACTGAAGAACGGGCGACCGGCTGTAAAGGGCATCTGTGCCTCGTGCGGCAAGCCCATCTACAGGATAGGCAAGCTGCAATAGACTTACTCTCCCACCTCATTTTTATTTTCAACTTCTTAGCGGGTGCTGAGAGATGGTCCTGAAACTCTACAACAGCATGGGCAGGAAGCTACAGGCATTCAAGCCGCTAAGGGGGAAGACGGTCAGGATGTACACCTGCGGCCCGACGGTCTGGAACTACGCAAGCATAGGCAATTTCAGGACCTTCGTCTTCGAGGACATGCTCAGGAGGTATCTGAAATTCAGGGGCTTCAGGGTCACTCAGGTCAAGAACATTACCGACGTCGAGGACAGGATAATCAAGGGGATGAAGCAATTCAACAAGAGCAGGAAAGAACTGTGCGACTTCTTCGAGCAGGCTTTCTTTGACGACATGCTGTTGCTCAAGATGGAGAAGGCGGAGTTCTACCCCAGGGCCACTGATCACATTCCAGAAATGGTCTTGTTAGTCAAGAAACTGATGAAGAAGGGATTCGCATACAAGGCCGATGACGGCTCGATCTATTTCGACGTCTCGAAGTTCAAGAAGTACGGGAAGCTCTCGGGCATCAAGCCAGGGGAGCTGAAGGCCGGTGCTCGTGTTTCCCAGGACCATTACGAGAAGCAGGAGGCTAACGATTTTGCTGTGTGGAAGGCGTGGGACGCCGACGATGGCGAAGTCTTCTGGGAAACCGACCTGGGGAAGGGTAGGCCCGGATGGCACATCGAGTGCTCTGCCATGTCAATGAAGTACCTCGGCAAATCCTTCGATATTCACACAGGAGGGATGGACCTCAGGTTCCCTCACCACGAGAACGAGATCGCGCAATCCGAGTGCGCCACTGGCGAAATGTTTGCAAAGTTCTGGCTTCATCCGCAATTCCTCACGATCAGGGGTGAAGAGATGCACAAGTCGGTCGGGAACGTGGTCAACCTCAGAGACCTCCTCGAAGCAGGCCGCCATCCGATGGCCGTCCGACTCTTCCTCATTTCCTCCAGGTACAGGGACCCAATAGACCTCACTCCTGCTCAGCTCGACCAGGCGGAGGCTCAGCGCAAGCGGCTGCAGGACTTCCTGGCTAGACTACGTGAATTGAAGGGCGGCTCGGGAGGAAGAGGGCATGCCTCCAAGCTCGTAAGGGAATTTGAAGTCGCAATGGATGACGACCTGAACACGCCGAAGGCGTTCGCAGCCATATTCGCTTTCATCAAGGAAACCAACGTGTTGATAGACGGCGGAAGGCTCGGGAAGGATGCTGCGGTTAAGGTCATCGCGGCCCTTCGAAAGGTGGATTCGGTGCTCGGCGTCATGGACTTCGAGGAGCAGACTCTCTCCGAGGAACTCGCGGGACTGATTGAAATGAGGAACGAGGCGCGGATGAAGGGCGACTACTCTCGGGCCGACCAGCTCAGGGCCCAGTTGTTCGAGAAGGGCGTAGTCGTCGAAGACACGCCGAAGGGCACGGTCTGGAAACGTCGCTCTTCGAGTTAAGTCGACGAAGCCAGTAGCTCAATTTCAGTAAATCAACCGCTCTTATTGCCTCTTCGGGCGCCTTGAGATTCGATGGGCGCAACAACCGAGGCCCACCAGCAGCCAAGCGAAGAGTACAGGGCGTCGTCCCTGAAGAAGCCGCTGACGCTCAGGCGACGCAATCTCAGGCTCTCACTTGAACTCGATGGGTCGGTCAGGTTCCTCGAATCGATGAGTGAAAGGAGGCTCCTGTTTGGCAGAGAGCAGATTTCACTCTACAGGGGTAAGGCGGGCATTCTCCTGCCGGCCCAGCGCCCCGAATGGCGGCTGAGGCTGACCCCCTATCAGTCCTCCTTCTCAGCGACTGTCTTCGACTCGATCGAGTGCACTGTGAGTATTGGGATACTCCCCAGGTCGGCGGAGGGCTACTACAGGTCGGTGACTTTCAGGAACAGGGGAGTGGCGCCCGCGAAGCTGAGGATGATGTGTCTCCAGGACCCGACGGCTGCCCACTTCAGAGACAGCCAATTCGCCTGGGGCTCGCTCGGTGTCAACGCGTTCAACAGGTCCACCCACGTCGCCCTCGATGAGGTGGCAAGCCCTCCCTCTGCACGCGTCCTGGGTTCCAAGCCAGGGCCCAAGCTGATCTATATGACCACAGACAGGGGGAAAGCGGCTGAGCTCACTGCCGCAGGCGAGTTGCCCGAGCAGACAGCTGGCATGACGGGCCAAGTCCTAGTTCTTAGCCAGTACGACCTGGAGATACTTGCGGGCAGCGAAGTCGGCCTGTCAATGCTTGCCGTCTACGACCAGTCGAGGCTGGAAACCGCACTTTCGAATTTTGACAGGCTCATCGAGTCGGAGCCTGAGGAAGAGGGACCGGAGTTCGATGTTGCATCTTCGTCACCGAGCCTCAGCGCTGCAGCCAAGTGGGCCGTGTCTGCGCTTGAGGGCGCCTGCTACGAACCAGATTCTCTAGACCGGCACGAAGTTCTGCGGAGCCTACCCTTCGTCGACCCAGCTTCTGCGAAGGCAATCATCGAGAATGCGAAGAATGGAATTTCATCGGACGGTTCCGTGGGTCACACACTAGACCCTGCCAAGCCAGGTCTCCTCGAGACCGCGGCGCTTCTTGAAGGGTGCTGCATGCTGGGCACGCTGTCGAGCGAGAAGAAGTACGCGCGGTCTGCCTATTCCACAGCTCGGAGGCTCGCTGGCTACCTTCGCTCCTCCTCTCCCGGCGGGGTAGTGAAAACAGACAGCTCGCTGCCGCAAGGATGGCGCCGGCGAATAGGAAAAGGCTACCCCACGGGCGAGATTCCTGAGGTGTCTCTCGCGGTCGCATCTGCGTTGAAGGCGGCCTCAAATCTGGCGACCCGAGTCAGGAAACCGGAGGAAGCTGCCAGGTGGGAGGAGTCATCGAGGCTCATAATTCATGCTGTAAAGGAAAGGGCGATTGACGAGCACGGCGTGCTTTCCCTGTCGCTCGAGGGCGATCGTATGCGAACGGACGAGACGGTCGATCAGGCCGTGGCCTGCTACAGATTTTCGCTTGGTTCCGATCTCGAGTCACACGTGGTCCGACGGCTTCTCGAGAAAGACTTCGAATGCGGCTGGGGACCGAGAACGATTCCGACCTCCAATCGTACCTACTTCAACCCGAGCTACGGCGAAGGACAGCTGGGTGGCTACTGGACCAGGTCTGCCCTGGCCCATACAATAACAGCGTACAGGGCTGGGCTATCTGGAATCGGCAGCATCGAACTCGAATCGATTGCTCGGCTTCCTGCCTCGGAAGCGCCGAAGCTGGGAGGCGCGCCTGGCGAATTCCCGTACTGGATAGACCCTCAGAGACGCGAAACCCACGGACAGGGGAGCGACCCGGTCTCGGCTTCCCGTTTTCTCGAAGCGCTAATCAGGTGCGAGGTCGGCCTGGAGTTCGGGTCAAGGGGGCTGGAGGTCAAGCCGAGCAACGGCTCGCGACTGAAGTGGCTCCTCATCGCAGGGCTGTATGCGGGGAGGCGGGCGAACGTCTTCATCGGAAGGGCCGCAGGCTCCTCGTTTGCCTTCGTTGGGTTACCAGATTGCCGCGTGGAGAATGGATCTGCCTTTTCGGGCTCAGAGCTGGCGACGGCGGACGAAAGTGGCTTGGCGGCGGCTTCGTTCTTCACGCCGGGCCAGACCATCTGCGTGGGGAACTCGTCAGACGCGTCAGTGAAATCTAAGGTGTCTTTCAGGGCTCGCGATCCTTCTCTCACCAGACACCTGAGCGTCAAGCTGGAGCGCTTCGACCCGAAAACAGGCTCCTGGGAGAGCTTCTCTTCGGTGCGCGTGCTTTCCCCGATGTCGTTCGAACTTTCACTGGGCGCGTTGGACTGGGGCGCATTCAGGCTCTCGACAGGTTCTTAATCCAAGCGGCAGGGCGCGGACTTATCTTGCCTGATGCGCGGGTCACGTCCAAAGACGGGATTCAGGTGGACGTGGGCGGGAGGCGATTCCTCCTCGACCCTTCGAATCCAAGAAAGGCCGACTACGTCTTCGTGTCTCATGCGCACGTGGACCATATGCACAGCCCGTCTGAAGGGGAGAAGGTGGTTTCTTCGGTCGAGACCAGAGAGCTTGCACTGGCAAGGGGCTACGACCTAGGCAAGACCACCGACGAGGTCGAGGGAGTGGAGCTCCTGGATTCAGGTCACATCCTAGGCTCGAGAGCCATCCTCATCGACGAGGAGGTGTACTACACCGGCGATGCTTCTGGAAGGGAGCGGGCCTTCCTGGGCACATGCAAGACCAAGCACGCGAAGACTTTGATCATGGAGACGACCTACGGAAGCCCCGAGTACGAGTTCCCACCCACAGCGAAGCTGGTGAGCGAGGTCAACGACCTCATTGGCGACCTCTACCACAGGGGCAAGCCAGTTGTCCTGATGGGCTATCCACTCGGCAAAGCTCAGCTCCTATGCTACTTCTTCTCGAGCTGGGGACCTCTCTACGTCCACCACCGCGTTGCAGCAATGAACGCTGTCCATCTCAGGCACGGCGTTCCGCTGAAGGAAGGCATCAGTTTCGACCCCGAGAAGGACGCGGACAAGCTGCCGCCAGGACCGTGGACCATGATCGCACCGATGTCGTCCAACAGGAGCGGGTTCCTGTCACAGATCAGAAAGCGCAGCGGCGCAGTTACCATAGCCTTCAGCGGTTGGGCCCTGAACGGTTCCTACTCAAGGTCCCTGGGGGCCGATGCTTCATTCCCGTTGAGCGACCACTGCGACTATCCAGAGCTGCTCAAGCTGGCGGAACAGGTTTCTCCTGAAGTGATATACACGACTCACGGATTCGCCGACGAGTTCGCAGATCAGCTCCGCAGCAGGGGCTTCACCGCGAGGACACTCGGCTCGGACCAGAGCACGCTTCACGAGTATCCCTCTGATGGCTAGCCCTGTTAAATAGGCCATTTCGAGGCGCTTCCACGAACAGCCATGCGATCAGAGAAGAGCCCTGCTCGCAGCGGGACGTGCTTGCAATTTCTCTGGATTGCCAAATCAGGGGCGAGGAGATAGCTTGCGCCTCAGTCTGCGTAGAGCAGCGAAGTTCGGGCTCGTCGGAGCTTCCGGTCTGGTCGTTCAGAGCGTCGTCTTCTATGGCCTCACCAGGTACTTCGGGGTGCCCGACTTCATCGGGCTCTTCGGCTTCATGCAGGTACCGTGGGCTCTCGCCTGGGCTGTAGTCTGCGCGGCGACCTCCAACTACGTCTTGAACGAATTATGGACTTGGAGGACTGTCGACAAGAGTCCTTAGGAAACGTCGAGGTAGACCGGCCTGCCGTCCAAATCTTCTTCCATCCACTTGACCTTTCCCTTCTTTTCTGAAAAGAGTGCGACTTGCTTCACCCTGACCAGGAAGGCAAGCTCTTTCTTCAACGGCTCGAGCATCTTCAACTCTTCCTCTTCGAGCCCGGCGACGGAGGCCTTCGAAAGCACGGCTGTGGGCGAAAAGCCGCGCGCCTTTCGCAGAGCCTGAAGTCTCCTAGCCACGTCCCTTGCCAGTCCTTCTGCCACCAGCCTGTCGTCCCTTGCCTTTGCGATTGCTACGAACGTTCCCCGCCTCTCCCCCACCTCGTACCCTTCCGACGGCTTGGTGACAAGGTCGAAGAGCGTTAGAGGAACATCAATCGACTCGGTGCCCACTCTCACCTTGAGGGGCTTGGCGGAGCGCCACGTCGAAACTGCGACTTGCCCCCTCACCGGACCTATGGCGCCCAAGACTGACGATGTCTTCTCCTTGAACAGGGCTCCTATCCTTGAACGATTCGGCGCAAGCTCGAACGAGGCAGGGAAGGATTCTGCATTCCCGATGAACGTGACCTCCTTGACGTTACAGATCTGCCCGATCAGCTGCGTCGCCGCCTTCTGATAGGCGCTCCTTGGCGCCAGTACGTTGAGCCTCCCCAAGGGCCAGCGACGTTTCAGCCTCGCTTTCGTCCTTGCTGAGTTGCAGGCCTCCTCGACCGTCAAGGCCAGTTCTACGATCTTCTCCGCCTCTGCTGTCTGCAGCCCGCTCGCTTTGCTTTCCAGCAGCTGCGTGACCAGAGGCTCTTTCCAGCGCCTGCGTCCCGCGAAGACTTCTTGGTGGAGGTACTCTGTGACGAACGGAGCGATTGGGTGAAGCAGACCGTCTGCCCTCGAGAGAACGTGGGCCAGCACAGCGTATATCGCGAGCCTCCTCTTCCGTTCCTTGGGGTCGTCGCGCCACAGCTCGCTTCTGACCAGCCTGATGTAGTCCTGGCTGGCCTGGGTTATGATGAGGTCCTCCAGGGCGCGTGCCGCTTCGTTGTACCTCGCCTCGTCATAGGCCGAGGTGACTGCGTCCTCCGCCTCCGCGAGCTTTGCGAGCATCCACTTGTCGACGTTTGTGAGCAGTCGCTCCTTCCTTGCCCACTTCAGCGTATGCCTCGCGGAGTCGAACCCGTCCAGCGGAGCGTTCTGGGCGAGGTAGACGTGGAGATGGTAGAGGGTGTTCAGGACCTGGTAGGGTCGCGCGCCCATCTCCTTCATGTCCATGCTCAAGGCGTCCTCCGGTGCGCTCTTCCAGGTCAGGTAGTACCTCGTAAGGTCCACGGACCGGCTCCGGAGTATGTCGAGGCCCCAGATGGCGTTTCCGAGGCTCTTGCTCATCTTGCTGCCTTTTTCATCCAGCACGTGCCCCTGAAAGAGGAACGCCTTGTACGGCGCCTTGGGCTTCCCCGTCTTGAGGACGTTGAGCACCAGAAGAGTGTAGGCCCAGGCGCGAGTCTGGTCGATTCCCTCTGTGAGGTGCATCGCAGGGAAGAACTCGTCGTACTCCTTGTCGGTGAACGCAGAGTACGGAACCGAGCCGCTGTTGTGCCAGGTGTCGAGAACGAATGGTTCCCGCTCCGCCGTTCCGCCACAGGCAGGACACTTCAGGGATATCCTGTCGATCCAAGGTCTGTGCAGCTCGAAGTCGGGGCCGTCGGGAAGCTCCTTGGCCATCCTGACAATCTCCTTCCTTGAGAAGGCAGGGGTCTTCCTGCCGCAATCTTTGCACACCCATATTGGGAGCGGAGTCCCCCAGATCCTCTCCCTGGTTATCGCCCAGGGCGGCGAGTCTCTGATGGATTCGAGGAACCTGTTCCTAGGTGGCTCGAAGTAGTACTCGACCTTCTCCGCCGCCTGAATGAGTTTCTCCCTCAACGTGTCGATCCAATAGAAGTACTCCCTCCGGGCAAGCCAGACTATTCTGTGGCCGGACCTCCAGCACACGGGGTAGTCGTGAGTCAACCTCCCTGCAAACACAAGCGCCCCCCTTTCCCTCAGGTCCGAGATCACCTTGGCATCCGCATCCCTCGCGAACATTCCCGCGAACGCCCCTGCCTCGGCCGTGAACCTCACTTGGTCGTCGAAGGGTGAGAACACGGGAATCCCCAGCTTCTGCGCGGCAGCGAAGTCGTCCTCGCCGTTGGCTGGAGACAGGTGCACGAGCCCCGTCCCGGTTGTCGTGTCGACGAAGTCCTGGGTGACCACCCTGTGGATCTTGCCCCTGAGCGACTCGTCCGAGAGACCTGGATGCTGTCGAGGAGCGGGTGGACGTAGGTCATTCCCTCGAGCTCTTTGCCCTTGACCGCCTTGATTGTTCCTCCGAACTGTACTCCGAGGTCCTTCGCCATCTGGGCCTTCCTGTCCGCGCAGACGACCCAGGTCTCGCCGCCCACATGCACTCGCTCGTAGTCGGCATCGGGCTTCACGGCCACGAGCTCGTCTGTCACTAAAGTGAACGGCATTGTCGTCCATATGATCAGGTAGGATCCGTCGGAGGCCTTCACCTTGTAGTAGAGGCTCGGGTCTTCGAGCTGCTCGTATCCTCCGAGGGCAACTTCTGCGTGGCTCAGCGCAGTCTGGCAGCTCGGACAGTATGGCACCACCTTGAACCCTTCGCCCAGCAGGCCCGTCTGCCAGGCGGTCTCGAGGTACTTCCACTCCCTCTCTATGAAACCGTCGGTGTACGTCATGTAGGCCCTCTTCCTGTCCAAGTGGAGCCCGAGGAGCCGGTCCGATTCCTCCCAGAGTCCTCTGTACTTCTTGATCAGCCCCTTGCACGCTTCGACCAGCTTCTCGACGCCGACTGCCTCGAGGTTCTCCCACTTGTTGCCGCTCAACCCGAGGGTCTTCTCAGCCTCAAGTTCCACGGGGAGTCCCTGGGTATCCCAGCCGCCTCTGAATATCAAGCGGCGCCCAGACATGGATGAATACCTGAACCAGAGGTCCTTGTAGACCCGTCCTCGTATGTGCCCTATGTGAGGCTGGTTGTTCAGTGTTGGCGGCCCTTCGACCCAGCCGACGGCCTTCTGCTTTGCAAGCTTCTTTTCGACTGCTGCCCTCGGGTCGACCCTGTCGTAGAATGAGCGTACCTTTGTTTCGATCTTCTTCCAGTCGTAGTTCGCGTCGAGTGCTGTCCGCCTAGCTCTTCGCTTCGATTTTGTAATCACTCAACGCTCCACCTGCTCCGCCGATTCCCCGTCTTAAGCTTAGCAGCTAGGTTCTGGGAAGTCTTCGGTTGATGAAGACAGCCCTTCAGGGGATCAGCTCCGGGGATTAGGCCCGTCGTCTCCGTTCCCCATCACGGCTTCACACCGCCCTGCGCTCCTGGCCGAACCTCAGCCAGACATGCTGTCTTGCCGCGCCTCTCGATGTTGATTGCCGCGTTGAGGTCGCGGTCGAGGGTGGCACCGCAAGGGCATAGCCACTCCCTTTCGGTCAGTTTCAGCTTGCGGTTGACGAACCCGCATTGTGAGCACGTCTCTTGATGTGTTTTGCCGGGTCTGACGTATTCGACCTGGAACCCCAGTCCCAGGCAGCCTTGTACTATTTGCTGCTGGAGCTGTCTGAACGGCCAAAGGTTCGCTCTCTGCGCCGTCGAGTCTCGCCCCCTTCCCGTTCCCCTTCTGGTGGGCCCTCCGAATCCCCTTCAGTCTTTCGAGGATGATTGTTTCCCTGTTCTTTGTGGCCTTCTCCACAATCTGTTTCGAGACGACATTGAGGGTCTGCCGGATACGCTCCTTCTCCCTCCTTGAGCCCGCGAATTTCTGCTTGAGCCGTCTGTCATTCGGATGCCTTTCATAGAACTCGCAGCGCCTGACACCATATTCCGTGTGGAGTCTGGCGACCCTGGAGAGGTCGATTCGAGTGCCATCACTCCCGACCACGGACTTGTGGTTCAGTTCTATACCCGACCCTTCTCAGGGGCTCGATGGGTGCGGTCTCTTTTGGAGAAGGCGATGATAATGGCGTAGTCTGTCATCGTTACAGAGCCCTTCTTGAGGGTCGTGTCCATCAAGAAGGAGCGCTGCCAGTCTCCGTATTGGAGAGGGACGAGGAGGCGCCGGCCCTTCTTGAATGGTAGATTGAGGATGCCGTAGTTGAGTGAGTAATTTGCCGAATCCATCTTCAACATCAATCTTGAAGCGAACGGCTTCCTCTGCCACCTCCGGGTTTTCTTGACGATGCTCCAGGCGACCTCTGCCACTGAGTAGGGATAGCAGGAGACGACCCCATAGCTTACTTGGAACTCTCGGTAGATTCTGTCGCGGAGTCTTAGTCGTCCCTTGACCTTCTCTTCAAAGGCAATCGTAATTGCGTGGTTGACCATCATCCGGAATGTCTCGAGCAGCTCCCTGGTCTCAGATGTGGGTGCGTATCCGAACCTGACTGCCTTGACAGACTTCACCATTGCCTCAGTCTGGTTTCAAATTTAAGCACCACTCCCGTCAGTTTGGATGGTCCTTTCGCATCAACCGAGGAACCTGATTCGCAACTACCAACCCTCGAAAAGCCTAGTCGCGAGCTGCTCGGGAAGCCCCGCAGCCAAGATCTTTTCTGCGGCGTGGTCCACGTCGTAGTCCACCCTTCGCAGCTGGACTTCGGTATCGCCATTCTCGAACGCGACGATTGCGTAGGATGCCCTCGGGTCGCCGTCACGGGGCTGGCCAACCGAACCAGGATTGAAGACCGTTCCCGCCTTGGACTTCCATGCGAACGGGCGGTGTGTGTGCCCCAGCCCGATGGCTCGCACCCCGAGCTTCTGGAGGTAGTGGTCGAAAAGCTGCGAGTGGCTCTCGAGCTCCACGTACTCGTTGAGGTTGTCGTCTGGGCTCCCGTGGGTGAGGAAAGCGGGCGTGCCGTCGAACTCCGTCTTGATCCGGAGAGGGAGTAGCTGCAGGTATTCTTTGCTCTCCTTGGTAAGATTGCTGGCCGTCCATTTTGCAGCCATGGCCGCCTTCGCATTGAACCAGGAGGTGTCGCCCGACAGAACAGCGGCGTCGTGGTTTCCCTGTACAGCGACAGCGCGCATTGTTCTGAGTCGTTCGACCACCCCGTTGGGGTCGGCCCCGTAACCAACAATGTCGCCGAGGCAGTAGACCTCGGCCTTACCCACCTCGTGCATGACTGCGTCTAGCGCTTCGAGGTTGGAGTGGACGTCGGAAATGAACGCAATCCTTCTCAACGGGCTGTTACTATTCCCCTCGACCTATAACCTGTCCGTCAACGCGGCGCAGTCAGCGAAAGAAGGCCAAACAGCAATAGTTCATTTGTTTGTGAAGTAAATTGAACTATCCTCCATTAACAGAGCTTGGAGCTCTTGAAGCTCGAAGCTCTCAATGTCTGCATTCGCAGGGAAGTGGGAAAAGCAGAACACCCAGGGAATCGGCACGAGGGTCCGCGACTCCGTAAGGAGTCCAGGTCCCCTGAAGCCGAGGCTCGACCTAGCTGTACGACAAATCCAAGTCCAGATCGCAAAGCTGGAATCCACATCGACCAAACTCAGAGAGAGAGACAACGCGATCTTCAACAAGGTCGTGGGCTCTCTACAAAAGCACGACACGCCTCACGCATCTGTCTTCGCGAACGAGCTTGCGGAGGTCAGAAAGATGAACAAGATGGTCACGCAAGCGAAGCTCGCACTGGAACAGATCGTGCTTAGGCTCAACACAATCACAGAACTGGGCGACATAGTTGTCACCCTGACTCCTGCCATGGCAGTCATACGCAACGTCAAGCAAGGCTTGGTGGGCGTACTGCCAGAGGCGGAAAGCGAGATCGGCGAAATCTCTGGTCTGCTGAGCAGCATCCTGGTGGACGCAGGGACGGTGGGCGGGTATTCGTTGAACTTCGAGGCTGCCAACGAGGACGCGGAGCGCATCCTAGCGGAGGCGTCTGCGGTCGCGGAACAGCGTATGAAGGATAAATTTCCCGAAATACCAACATCCCTTCCATCTGCTGAAGCCGGGACAGAAAGCGGCTCTTTCTAAGCGGGGGACCCTCACTCCTTTATTTTCAGTTTCACGAATGTCTCCCTCGTAGGTGCTAGATCGTTCAGCAGAGAATATACCCAATCTTTGGGTGTCCAGCAACTTCGCTGACTCCCATCCAATCGCTCAGGTATCTGCAGGGTTTCGCTCTCGGTGATGGTTGGGTCCACAACCGGCTCGCACGTTTCAGGATCTATGTTTACGACGCCTCGTTTTCAAGTCAGGTTCGAGACATATTGCTTCAGGTACGGTCAAGATTCGGCCTGCCGGGTTCGGAGAGCGAAGAAGAAGATAGGCTGACTGGCACTCACGAATGGAGGTTTGAGTTGGGCGGGCCTCTCGCCGTCAAGACCTTGGACATGGGCCTCGCTCGATTGTCCGATGGACCCTATTTCATTGCAGGCATGTGGGACGCGGACGGTGGCTGGTATCGTCCTGATGAAAGCCACCCATTCGGCCAATGCCAGGTTCTTCGGGAATTGGCACAAAGTCTACACCATGAAGCATGCGCTTAGGAACAGGTGGTTGATATCAACGGGAGGGATGTACGTTGCGACCCATGCCGGCCACAGGAGCAAGATAGCCGGACACACAATAGTCACTCAAAGAAACGTCTACGCAACGGGAGTTCTGGCTCGGAGCATGAAGGCGTGGGTGGACCTGATTGGGTCGAAGATGATCCTGAAACGCCGGAAGCTTGACATGAAGCTTGCAAACCTTTCAGGTGCGCAAGAGACAGTCTCGATTAGAACAAACTATTCACCCCTTAGTAGCGATGATTTTGACTTGGCAAGTGAATATGGACGGGAGACCGCTACAACCCCGTAATTGTCCGCGCATTGGGCTTCTAGACTCCTAGGCATAAGCGGGGACGAGAATGTCAGGCCCAAGGTTGCCTCGACCATCAAGGAGATAGAGCTTCACAGGAGGGAACTTGAGAACCTCAGGTCCAGGGTCGAGCAGCGCAGGAAGCAGCTTTACGATACGACCGTGAAGGCGATGGTCGCCAAGGACAGGTCAAAGGCAGTGGTCTACGCCAACGAGTGGGCAGAGCTCCGAAAGGTGGGAAAGGTAGTCTACGCCAGCGAGCTTGCCCTCACCCAGGTCATCCTCAGGCTGGAGAGCATAGTGGACGTGGGCGATGTCATGTCGCACCTAAGCATGGCCTTCAAGGTCCTGCGCAGGGTGAACAAGACGGTCCAGGGGCTCGTGCCCTCCCTCGACCAGGCCTCGTCCGAGATCACCAACACACTCACGGAGACTATGGCTGAGATGAGCAGCATGTCGCCGAACTTCTCTATGAACGTGAGCACCGAGAGCGGAGAAGAGCTGGTGGAGCAGGCGCGCAAGTTCGCAGAGCTGAGGGCTGAGGAGATGAAGCAGACCCTGGGCTCTCCTTCCATTGACATCCGGCGGCCCGAGGAGCTGCTCAAACAACGGGAGGCTCTAACTGGAGGGAGCAGGGCGACGACGATGAAGAGGATGCTGCGCTCGGCGTCCTTTACGCAGAGCAGAAGCCCGAGGAGCTTGAAGAGCGAGTCCTGCAGTATGCCGTGATTCACAACGGCAACGTGGACATCACCGACGCCGCGACTGCGCTGAAGCTTCCTTCGGACGACGTGGAGGGCGCTATGCTGCACCTTCTTAATGAGGGCAAGATGAAGCTGGGCCAGCAGGAGGGCGTCGCAACTTGAGCGTGGTGGCTGCTAAGGAGCTGGAGGACGACGCGAAGCGCTACGCCAACGAGGCAATCCGCCTCGACTCGCAGGGAGCCCACGGTATGGCCATCCAGATGTACCAGAAGGCGATTTCGACGCTCGTCAAGCTCGTCCACCTGTACCCTGACTACCGGCTGAACAGGCAGTACACCGACAGGGCGATGGCGTACCAGGAGAGGGTCAAGGCGATTCAGGCCGCCCATGGTCTGATTCCCCAGGACCAGGCCCCCGACCAGGGCCCGGTGCCCACGCTCATCGGCGATCCTGGGAGCGCGCAAGCCGGAGGAGACGCCCAGCCTGCCCAGGGAGGGCAGCAGAAGACGACATTCAACGACCTCGTGATCACAGAGAAACCCGATGTCAAATGGGACGACGTCGTGGGTCTGGAGGACTGCAAGAGGGCAATCAGGGAGTCGATAGTCTTTCCCTACCTCAGGCCCGACCTGTTCAAGCTCGGATGGCCCAGGGGGATTCTGCTCTACGGACCGCCAGGTTGCGGGAAGACGATGATAGCAGCGGCGACTGCCGCCGAAATAGACGGCTACTTCATCTCCGTGGACGCAGCCTCGATTATGAGCAAGTGGCTCGGGGAAGGCGAGAAGAACGTCGCCAAGCTTTTCAACAACGCACGCAAGATGCTCTCCGGCAACAAACCCGTCATCGTCTTCGTCGACGAGATCGACTCGATGCTCGGAACCCGCAGCCAGGAGGTCGGGGGCGAGGCGAGGGTGAGGGACCAGTTCCTCAGGGAGACCGACGGCCTGATGGACAAGGGCAAGAACCTGCACCTCTACGTCATAGGAGCGACCAACAAGCCCTGGTCGCTGGACCCGCCGTTCCTCCGGAGGTTCCAGAAGAGGATATTCGTCCCTCTGCCCGATTACGAGGCGAGGATGTCTCAGTTCAGGAACTACACGGCTCCGCTTACCCTGCTGGAGGACGTCAACCTGGAGATGCTCGCCAAGATAAGCGAAGGCTATTCCGGCAGTGACATCAAGGACATCTGCCAGGGCGTTCAGCTCAAGGTTGTGAACGAACTCTTCGAGAGCGGAAAGGCTCTGGAGAAGGAGAGCCAGACGAGGCCCATCAACATTGCGGACTTCAAGGACGTCATGCGTTCGAGGCGGCCCAGCGTCTCGCCGGACATGCTGCGCGCCTACACCCAGTGGTCCGCCAACTTCGGCGCGCTGTAGCCGCACCCTCGTTCGGAATCCAGCCCTTCAACGATAAATAGCGCAGCCAAAGATAGACGGTCGTTCAAATTGACAGTCGACTTTGATGTTCGAAGGGAACCGGCGCACAGGGTTGCGACCAAGACAATGAAGGGGCGGTGGCCGGGTGACAGAGCCGTCGGCAGGGAGTACGATGCGCTTCACAAGTGGACGCGTGCTGCTGGCCTCAAGACCGGAAAGTGGTTCTTCAGGTCCCTCGGAGAGATGAGCGAAACGGGGCCCGGAATCTGGGAGCTCGGCATAGAGATACGCAGCAGGAAACCCGTCCGCGGCGGCAAGGGCTTGGCGATCAAGAACTTCCCCGCCTCAACTGTCGTCGCTCTCAAGTTTGACCCAAGCAAAATCTCACCGATGGTGGCCTACAGCGCGATAGGTGGATGGTTTGAGTGGACGGCCAAGGAGAAGAAGTTCAAGCAGAACGGAGCGTGGCGCGAAGTCTACCCCGGGAATCCGTGGAAGAGCAAGAGCGCCTGGGCCCAAACCGAGATTCAGGCGCCTGTAAGGAAGTAGGCCTCTCAACCTATTAATCGAACGCGATTCGGGGCAGAGCCGATGCGCGAGCTTCTGTCCCCCGACGAGCTGAAAGCCAAGGTCGGAGAGAAGGTCGAACTTGCTGGATGGGTGCACGATGTCAGGGCTCTAGGCGGCCTGGTTTTCGTGCTGCTCAGGAACTCAAAGGGAATCGTCCAGATTGCCGTTCCAAAGAAACAAGTTAGGCCTGAGGTCTTCCAGCTGGTCAGCTCGCTCCACCAGGAGGACGTCATCTCGTGCGAGGGGGTTGTGAAAGAGAACGCTTCGGCCAGGATGGGCTTCGAGGTCGTGCCCGATAGCGTCACCATGATCAGCAAGGCCGCGGCACCGCTGCCCCTCGACCCGAGGGGAGTCACGCCGGCGTCGCTGGAAACCAGGCTTCTCTGGAGGTCCCTTGAGCTCAGACGCCCTCAGACGTCCGCGATCTTCAAGATCGAGAACGAGGTCGTGGAAGCTGCGGAAGCCTACCTTCGCTCCCAGGGATTCATCAGGACGTTCACTCCGAGCATTCTCGGCGGCCTCTCCGAGGGCGGCTCCGAGGTCTTCAAGCTTGACTACTACGGACGTCCGGCCTTCCTCCGTCAGGACCCGCAGCTCCACAGGCAGCTCACCATAGCAGGAGGCTTCGACAGGATCTACGACCTGGGCACAAACTGGAGGGCGGAGCTCTCGCACACCCCCAGGCACCTGAGCGAGCACAGGACCATAGCTCCAGAAATGGCGTTCATAGCGGACGAGAGGGACGTGATGAGGGTGGAGGAGCAGATGGTGTCTCGGAGCATCAAGGCAGCGATGGAGAAATGTCCCGAAGAGCTGAAGACCATCGGGGTGGAGCTTGAGGTTCCGAAGACCCCATTTCCTGAGCTCGCCTTCCCGGACGTCTACGAAGTCCTCTCTTCGAAGGGAAAGAAGCTTCCGCGGGGCCAGGACGTGGACGAAGAGGCAAAGGACCTCCTCGCCGCCCAAGCAAAGGAGAAGTTCGGCTCGGATTTCTTCTTCATCAACAGGTTCCCGTACGCTCCCAAGCCGTTCTACATAATGAAGGTCGACGACAACCCAGAGTTCGCAAGGTCCACGGACCTGCACTTCGGGAGCCTGGAGCTTTCATCTGGAGGACAGAGGGAGCACAGGCACGACAGGATTCTCGCCCAGATCAAGGAGAAGGGCATGGACGCTGGCAGCCTGAAGTGGTTCACAGAGCCCTTCAGGTACGGCGTGCCCCCCCACGGCGGGTTCTCGTTCGGGATAGAGAGGTTCGTGGCCAGGCTTCTTGGCCTGCCCAGCATCAAAGAGGCTGTACTCTTCCCGAGGGACCCCGACAGGCTCGAACCCTAGTACCCGACGCTTGCGAGAGCTTCGCGTTCTGTCTCCAGCAGGAGCTCTATCCCACGCGCCTTTCTTGCAGCCGACCTGAGCTTGTCGAAATCGCCCACCTGGCGCTCCATGCGGCGACTCGGCACTATCACCTTCGTCCGCTTGGTGCCGTCCGGGTGGAAGACAATGTTCACTGTCAGAACCTTCACCGGGTGCAGGAGGTCCTCGAGGAATTTCCTGTCCGAGCTGCCTTTCTGGACGAGCCACACCTTTGCCTTCAGGGAAGCTTCAAGCTCGGAACGCAGCGCCTGGTCGTCCCTTAGGTGGAGGAAATCTGGCGAGACGAATTCGAGAATGTAGGCGCCGCCAGTCTCGTAGGCATGGGTCAGCTCGGCCTTGCTCAGAAGCGTGTTGTGGTCGGAGTGGGTCACCAGTGCCCTCGAAGCGTCGATTTCGGCCCTGGTTATCTGACCCGACTTCAGCTTGGCTTCGCAGTTGTCGCACAGTATCCCAGTCTTCGCGTCGAAGTTACAGATTGGGAGCTTGAGCGTCAATCGCGAAAAAAGCGGGCTTTGACGTGCGGATAAAACTATCGCTGGTTTGCACGTTCACAGAAAGCACTGGGTCGTAAGTATCCCAGGACCACGTGAGAGGGCTTCTACTTCTCGAGGTGTATCTCCATGGAGGAGACGTTGTTCATGGTGCCGGTTTCCGTGCTCTTCACCTGCTCGGTGTTGATGGCGATCTTCTTCACGGAGACGTCGGTCGCGAACCTCTTTGTGATGATTTGGGCCACGTCCACCGCCTTTGAGATTGCCTTGCCTCTGGCCTTTATGTTGACTCCCTCCCCGCCGTTTTGCATGACGGTCAGGCAGGCCAGGACGTAGGCCATCGTTGGCTTCTTGCCAATGAAGACCGTGTTTGGTTCTCGCTGCTGTGGTTGCGGCTGTGTCTGTGCTTCGCTTGGATGTGCTTCGCTCATTGAAAGGCTCGGCCCGCATCACGCGATATAAGCATACTGGACGATTAGTCTACATTTCACAGAGATTGACGCACCAGGCTTTGGTGCTGCGCGCGTGCGCTTGCTCCGTCAACTTTATTCGCGTTCATCTGCGCGGCTCGAAGGTGCGACTCTTCGAATACCAGGCCAAAGAACTGTTCAAAAGTTATGGGCTTCCCCTTCCGAAGTCGATGCTCGCAGCGAGTCCGAGAGACGTTGCAGCTGCCTTTGCAGCTCTCGCTCATCCAGTTGTACTCAAGGCTCAGGTGCTGGCGGGAGGACGTGGCAAGGCCGGTGGCGTAGTTACTGTCAACGATTCAGCAAGTGCGACGAAGGAAGCGGAAAGGATCTTCGCTCTGTCCATCGGTGGAGAAAAGCCGACGTCCATACTCGTCGAGGAAGCCTTCCCCCACAAGCTGGAGATGTACCTCTCGGTAACCCTCGACAGGAGCGAACGTTGCTTCGTCGTCATCGCGTCCAAGGCCGGAGGCATCGACGTCGAGTCGCTCGCGGGAAAGGTCGTGAAGAAGCTCCCGCTAGCGGGCATAGACCGGAATTTTGCCGACGCAATCGCTTCCGAGCTCGGCCTGCAGGGCGGGCAGGCGTCCGCATTCTCTAAGATCCTCGTATCACTCGAACGGCTCTCGCGGGAGAAGGAGTGCGAACTCGCTGAAATCAACCCGCTGGCCATCGGGAACGACGGCAGCATCGTGCCGCTCGACGCCAAGGTGATAATCGACGACAACGCCCTCTTCAGGCACCCCGAGTTCGCCAGGATTCACCCGGAAGACGCGTTCGAGGGAGAGGCCTCGAGGCAGGGGTTCGCGTTCGTTCGGCTGGACGGCGATATCGCAGTAGTCGGGAACGGTGCCGGCCTGGTCCTCTCCACACTCGACCTCGTAGGGGACGCGGGAGGGAAGCCAGCATGCTTCCTCGACCTCGGCGGCGGTTCGCAGAGGGATCGCGTCGAGGCAGCACTCCGGCTGGTCAACAGGCTTCCAAACGCCTCGAGGATACTGGTGAACATCTTCGGCGGCATCACAAGGACGACCGACGTTGCCGAGGGCATCAAGACCGTCCTTTCCGAGGGCCTGAAGCCAACCTTCGCGAGGATAAGCGGTGCAGAGGAGAAAGAGGCGAGGCAACTGCTCATGGGGACCCCGGTGAAGCTCTTTGCGACAGCCGGTGAGGCCGTTGAGGCAGTGGTAAAGGCGAAATGATCCTCCCGAACGAAGGCGAGCCGGTCGTGGTCCAGAACATAACAGGCAGGTACGGCAGCCTCCACACGAAGCTGATGCTGCAGTACGGCACCAAGATCGCCGCAGGCGCAGCCCCAGGCAAAGGGGGGCAGAGGGTTGAGGGTGTGCCTGTCTACGACACTGTGACAGAAGCGGTCCGCAAGACGGGTTCGCGTGTCTCGGTATTCTTCGTGCCCGCTGAGTTCGCGCTACCCGCTGCTGAGGAAGCGATCATGGCAGGCGTCAAGCTCCTCGTGGTCATTACGGAGCACATCCCCATCAGAGACACGCTCAAGATTCTCGAGCTTGCACGGGCGAACTCTGCCACCATAGTGGGGCCCAATTGCCCTGGCCTGATCGTGCCTTCCCGCAAGGTGAAGCTGGGCATAATGCCAGCCAATTCATTCAAGCCCGGAGGGATCGCTCTCTTCTCGAGGAGCGGGACCCTGACCTACGAGATAGCCAACCAGCTGTCCCTTGGGGGTCTGGGCCAGTCGGTGGCCATCGGCATAGGCGGCGACCCTGTCACTGGTCTCACTCCCACCGATTCCATGGACTTTGTCCAGGGGATGCCTGAAACAAAGGCCGTTGTCATGGTGGGCGAGATAGGCGGCGACGCAGAGGAGCGGCTGGCGAGACACATCCAGAAGTCAGGCTACAAGAAGCCAATAGTGGCCTACGTCGCGGGCAGGTTCGCTCCCAAGGAGAAGAAGATGGGGCACGCCGGCGCCATCATCTACGGAAACGTTGGCACTGCGGACTCCAAGATCAGCGCGCTGAGACAGGCTGGTGTCAGGGTCGCAATGACTCCGAGCGAAGTGCCTCAGCTGGTCAAGCAATCAATAGGTTGAATAACTGATGAGCGGGGTCTCGGTGCAGTAAATGCCCATAGCCGACGTCATGAAGAAGCAGATAGCGCAGAAGAGGAGGCTTTACCTGAAGGTCTGCCTCCGCTGCGGGGCGAGGAATCCGCTCCAAGCCGAGCGCTGCAGGAAGTGCAAAGCGAGCGACCTCCGCCTGAAGAACAGGTCGGTTGGCCTGAAGAAGTAGGCCTGAACCGAGCGCCACGCATAAATTCGCATTGGGATCGCCGTGGGATGGGGCCGGTCGTCTAGCTCGGTTTAGGACGTCGCTCTCACTCGGTTACGGAGAAAACGGCGAAGGTCGGCGGTTCAAATCCGCCCCGGCCCACCAAAGACAACATTCTTTTTCGGCGCGTCAAGGAGACTCCCTGCCGATGACTGAGAAGGATGCCAAGACCAAGGCAGCGCGCGGACGCCTAGCAGTCCTGGCTGTCGTTGTTATTGTGGCTGTTCTGGCTGTTGCCGCCTATTCGACTCTGAACAACAGCCCGTCTGCGACGCCTACCAATGCGAGCACCCAGTTCTCGATAGGCGCCGACACTGTGATATCAGCTGCTGCCGGACAAGAGCCAGCGGGGTACACGTTGGAATCATCAAAAGGGAATCCGCAGGCGAGCGCGGACTGGGCGGTGCTCGGGCAGGCCGACGGGTCTTTGGCCAACATCACTGCGCTTGTCTTCACGTCCGCGAACGACTCGCAGGCTTACTTTGGGCGCCTCGTCCCCAGCCTGAAGGGCCTACCGGGCTACACGGACGCGTCGTCGGCGCTCTCCTCGTACCAGCAGCATGGCAGCTGCTACGGCTACGGCGAGGACGTCGATGGGATCGCTGTCGTCAACGGCGTCTGCACGAAGGGGAACGTCCTCCTCCAGGTTCATCTCGTCTCAAGCAAACCCTTCGACCAGCTCGAAGGCGACATGACGAGTATGATGGGGGCTTTGTACACGAGCGTTGCTTGAACCGACCGGGCCAGCCAACAAGGTGAATCTCAAGGAAGCGAGGCCAAAGACTAGAGCGACTTGAGTTCGCCGCACCATTCTGATATCTTGGCCTCGGAGACTGCCCCGTTCTTGACAGCATTGGTTACTATGAGGTGTGTCCGGTAGTCGCAGTCAGGAATCAGCGCCCTGGTTCGCGCTACCGCTTCTTCGCCTGACCTACTCGAATTGGCGCAGAAGATCGCCGTCTTCTTCCCAGCTAGGTCTTGTTTGCTCAGGTAAGTCCTGATGGGCGACGACGGCCTTCCATTCCAAACAGGGGTCCCCACGACCACTAGGTCGTAGCTCCTCGGATCCTCCTTCGTCTCTCTGATCTTGGTCATCAGGCTTCGAGTGGATTCATAGCCGCTCCTCAGGAAGCCGATTGGCCCACGCCTGTTCCTTTCGTCAATCACTTCCTCCGTTTCAGCTCCGAGCTCTCTCGCCACCCTTTCGGCGATGAACTTCGTGTTGCCGGTTCTAGTATAGTAGACGACTAGTGTTCTCAATTGATTCTCATCCAGGAGCGCCCAAGCCATGCGGCCGATTTACAGATTCCCCGACTCGGGCCCGCTATCGTTTGAACTTCTCGTAGGCTATCCGGGACAGCAGGTCCGCTTCCCGGTTCTTCTCCCTAGGCACCCACTCGAACGTGATTGACCCGAACTCTTTCATCAAGTCCCTTGCCTCCTTCAGCTTCTCGAGGTATCCGCCCCCCTTCACCGCCCACCCCTTGCTCATCTGGCCGACCAGCAGCTGGGAGTCTGACCTCACAGTAACGTCCCCCTCGATGCTGAGCTCCCTGAGCTTCTTCAGCGCCTCGACGAGGGCGACGTATTCGGCGTAGTTGTTCGTGACGTCGTACCCTGCCAGACCCTGCCCCTCTACGATCTTCTTCTCTCCCTGATAGATGACGTAGCCGAAGGTGCCTGTTCCGGGATTAGTGGGTTCCGAGAGGCCGTCAACGTAGACGAAGACTGCCATCGGCCTAGCACCGGCCTAGAACCAGGGAGCCTGGAGTCTGCTGATCTGTGCCGAGACCTTGTCCACGTAGTTTTCAAGGTTCGCCAGCACGGTCTTCGCGGTGATATAGCCAACGACCTTCCCACCGTCTTTCACCACAACCCTCCTGACTCCCCGCTCGCTCATCAGCTTGGCCACATTCGATATTCCCTCGCTGGCATTCATCGTGAAGATTTCTCTCGTCATCACATCGCCGAGCGTAGCTCGCGCCGGGTCGACTCCCTCTGCCACCACCTTAGAGACCACGTCCCACTCTGTCACTATGCCCTCGGGATCCTCAGGGGAACCGACGATCACGAAACCATGCTTCGAGGCCTTCATCGCTTTGGCGGCCTCAAAGATTGTCGTGCTCTGTGGGAACGACAGGAAGTCCTTTTCCAGGATGTCCTTCGCGTAGAGGACCATCGAACGATATAGCGGTCTCAGTGCCATTAAAGGTTTCCACGGCAGGGCTCTGGAACGTCCTAGGATGATGCGAACGCAATGACGAGAGTGGTGCTTAATTTTGAAACCAGACTTCAGCGATAGTGAAGTCTGTAAAGGCGGTAAGGTTCGGATACAAGCCCACACCCGAGACCAGGGAACTTCTCAGTATATTCCGGATGATGGTCAACCATGCCATTGCAATCGCCCTTGAAGAGAAAATCAAGGGACGGTTGACACTCCGCGACAGAATCTATAGAGAATTCCGGGAAAGGTATGGAGTTGTCTCCTGTTATCCCTACTCGGTGGCAGAGGTCGCTTGGAGCATTGTCAAGAAGCATAGACGATGGCTCAGGAAACCATTCGCTTCAAGACTCATGTTGAAGATGGATTCAGTAAATTATTCACTCAATTATGGTATCCTGAATTTACCAAACCAGAAGGGAAAGCGCCTCCTCATCCCTCTCCAATACGGCGACTGGCAGCGTTCATTCCTTATGGACACGACACTCAAAAGGGGCTCTGTGACGATGACTGATTCCACAGTCATCATCGCTTTCTCCAAGGAGCCTGCAGTCACTGAGCCTCTGAAAAAGGTCGGGTATGATCTGAACCACAGGTCCATCGTGGGGAGCGACGGCACTCGAATCGACTTATCCAAGGTTGCCCGGCTCCACACTGAATATGGTATCAGGCGCAGCAAGTTCTATGAAAGATACCCGAACGACAGAAGACTCAAGGAGAAGTTCGCAGGGTCGAGACGAGAGAAGGAGCGTATCAGGCAGACCCTCAACGTCGTCTCGAAACAGATCGTGGAGAAGGCACTTGGGAACAGGGAAGCGATCGTCCTCGAAAGGTTGACAGGGATCAGGAAGGCCCACAAGAAAGGGAACGGGAAAGGGCGAGAATCGCGGCGCAGGGCAAACCTGTGGCCGTTCCGGCTCCTGCAACAGCAGATCGTCTACAAGGCTTCCTGGGGCGGAGTTCCAGTCGAATTCGTGGACCCTCGAAACACATCGAAGATTTGTTCCGTGTGCGGCCTGGTCAACCGCCAGCTGAAAGTGACCGATAGAGAGTGGCTATGCCCTTGTGGTGCCACCCTGGACCGCGACCTGAACGCAGCGATCAACATCGAGAGGCGCGGGAAGATACCATGTCTGGCTGAGGTTCGGCCAGGAGCGCGGGGCGCGTGAAGCCGTGATGGGGAACGGAACGGCTACGGTCCTAATCCTCGGAGCTGATGCCCTGAAGGGCGGTCTTCATCAACCGAAGACTTCTCAGAACCAAAATAAGACGGAGCGGCCGTCGCTGGAGACAGGCCGCCTGCTGGTAACGAAGGCCCCCGTGGGACCCTACATTCCTGTCTCTTCGCTTTCGCTTGGGGTACTGCCTTCAGACCCGCCAGCACCCTCGCCCACTACCTGGGCTGTTGCGTGTCTGTTGGCGACTTGGGTCACGCGGATCTTGCCTTGCCAGCCCTGCTTTGCTCCAGCCACGAAGATGACGAAACCGTCGATCTTCGCTATGCCGTCGCCGCGCCTGCTGATCTCGGAAATAGTCACGTCGTACTCCTTTCCGACCTCAACCGGCTTTGGCTTGAAGGACCTGAATCCGCCACCGGCGCCTCCACCGCCGCCACTCCGGCCGTATCCCCCTCTTCCGAAACTCGTCTTTTCACATCCTAGCGTTTCTTTCGGTACCGCTGAAAAATGCCCTTCGATTCGGCTTATTAAACGCTACGAACGGAAATTCTGTCCACTCCTCGTCGGATGCCGTGGTGGTTATATCACTGACGAAGATCGAACCTGTTGCGAGCTACAAAGTGCGTGGTCCAGCTTTTCCGGGACGGCGCCATCGATGAGCTCCTCCGAGATTGCCTCACTCTGACATACAACGCGATCCGCTTTGCAGAGGAGAACGGAATCAGCAACCGCAAAGGGATGAAAGGATTCTACCGAATGCTCAAGGGTGACCCGCTTCCATCCTGCTACAAGGTAGCGACGATAACGAGAGCCTGCGCTGTTGTTCGGAGCAGGAGGAAAGGCGAGTCTCGAGGTGTGGATATCAGACACAGGAAGCCCCTGAAGCCTGTGGTCTGCATCATCTCGGGGTTCTTCATCACAGTGAAGGGGGGCTGTTCATCCCACTGGGCGGGACAAGTACGTCGGTGTCCTGCTGAACGACCACGTCCAGCAGACGCTTGCGGGGAAGAAGCTGAGGAGCCTGACGATAACGCAAGAATCCCTCTCGCTCTGCTACTCTGAGGAGGTCGAAGGTGCGCAGGTCAAGGCCGTCTATGGGGTCGACAGGAACGAGAAGAACATCACCTTCGGGAGACAGGGACGGGGTCGTTCAAATTGACATGGCGAAGGCTGTCAGGATCAGGCAGACGACGTAGGGAAATCGTGGCTTCCTTCAAGAGGAACGACGTCAGGGTGAGGCGAAGGCTCGCGCGCAAATACTGGAGGAGGGCGGAACATAGGACGGACCAGATGCTCCACGCTGCGACGAACTTCGTGGTGGGTATCGCTGCCAAGAACGGCGCGGCGCTCGCACTTGAGGACCTCACCGACATCAGGAAGATGTATCGGCAGGGGCAACGGACAGGGAGCAGATTATCGTTCCGGCTGAACTCTTGGCCTCACTGGAAGGCCAAGCAGATGCTCGAATACAAGGCGGCTTGGAAGGGGCGTGACGCGTGATTCAGCTTACAAAGTCTGACACCTACGGCTCCTCTTCGAGCTGCTCGGCGTGCGGGGAGAGGCTCCGCAACCCTGAGAGGGGCGATGCAGAGCACTGGAGGATGCTGTGGTGTCAGACTTGCAAGAGGTGGATGGACAGGGACGTGAACGCCGCCCTGAACCTGTCCACAAGGGGGCTCGCACGGTTCGCGAGTTCCCTTCCCCTGCCGAAAGTCGCTCGCAACAAGTGCACTTGGGCGAGGAGGAGAAAGGGCTGGCAGGTGAAGCGATGAAGGGGAACCAGACGAGGACGGCAATCCTCAGAGTCGATGCCAGCAAGCTGACTCTTCGGACGAAGAGTTGACAGAACCCGAACAGATTCGCAACTCTCTCAGATTCTTGTAGGGCGCGGACGATGTAACTGAGAGTAGCGATGGGGAGCTACCGAGGCCTAACTTCATTAATGGGGGAACGTGGACGCCCTCCGAATTGCCCCGGGAGCTGAAGTCCAAGGAAGAATTCCAGAAGATGCTGGAAGAAGCGGTCGAAGTCAGGGTGAAGAAGGACGGGGATTCGGCAAAACTAAAGCTGAGGACGCCGACCCAGCTCTACACATTCAAGACCTCGAGCGAGGAAGCGGACGCCTTGACCAAGGGAGTCAAGGTCGAAATCATCGAATTCTGATTTAGACGAAGAACGCAGTCAGCAGCAGCACACCAAGAATCATGGGTATCGGAAGCCCGGGGAGCATCCTCTTTCTTCCGAGAAGGTACAAGGTTACGACCACGCCCGCGTCGATGACCAGAATCGTGGAGACCGAAATCAGGGGTGTGAAGTAGTAGAGCGCAAGCGAAGGCAGCATGGTGTAGAAGACGATGTCGCCAAGCCCCAGGGTGAACTCTCCCGCCTTTATCGACATGCCCGTCAGCGCGACTCCGCCACCGATGCCTATCAGCTGCTTTAGGGGGCCCCGGAATACTGCGTAGATGTCGTAAGCTGCGAAGACCACTGGCAGGGCCAAGGCTGTGACTGGAGGCAGAGTTGAGGCGAAGAAGCTTCCCACTTCTGCGCCGACGAACGCCAGAACCACGGTGGAGAGCCACGGGTAATCTTTGACGAATATGGTAATCCCGATTAGGACAACGAGCACGCCGGAAACTGCTAGGTCAAGGGGCAGCTGCCATGCGTCAGGTACAAAGGTGGAGATCACGCTGCCGAAGGTCACCAGGGTGAGGACGAATGCGGATATCGAAATCGAGATGAAGATCAGTAGCTTGAACGAGGTCACCATCTTCCTCCGTAGCACCCAGACCAAGGCGAGGGTCGAAACGAATACGATGGTCACGAGAATGACCGCGTTGCCTATGGACCCCGCCGACGACTGCCCGAGGGGTGCGTAGCTGTAGCCCGAAGTGCTGACCATGTATGCGTATGTTGGCATGTTCTCGTACGTGATGAAGAGGGCGACTATCTGGATGGCAACAACGACCAGCACTGCGAAGAGGATATTGGGGGCAGTGATCCTCTTCTTGTCAACCGCTTCACCTTCGCTCAAATGGAAGCGCCCATGAGCACAGGCAACCTGCTAAAAGATGTTCCCGCCGCTTGGACGCTAGGCCGACGAGCCGGACAAGGGCTTCCGCCTGAACCCCCACTGGCTCAGAACGAACGCCACGGCGTAGACCACCACGGAGAACTCGATTCCTTGCAGCGGGAAGAACGGGATTCCAGCAAACACAATTGATACGTCCCCGACCGCATCCTGAAGCGTCACAGCGGGGATGATGAAGAGCACGAAGCTCACGAAACGCGTCATGTCGGAGCTCACCGGCCGTCGAATCGTGAAGTACCAGATTCCGCAGTAGATTCCCGCGAGCATAAGCCCTGCGAAGATGGGCACCAATCGACCGAAGATGGAAATCTCCAGGCTCATCAACGGGTTGGTTTCCACGTAGGTGTGTCCGTTGTCAAAGAGCACTGTTAGGGTGGTGGCCACTGCGTTGGATGCTAGAGCCATGACAAGCGAAACAAACCAGATCTTGTTTTGTATGCCTCGGGTCACCCTGTGAGCTAAAGCGTTAGGGCGCAACGTTTGGCAAATAACCTTGTTGGTTGAACCTAACTGGTTAGGTCAGACCACGAACTCTTGGCCCGGCATCGCGGCTTCCGCCTCCGCGCCCAGCTCCGTGTGGAGCTGTTCGGCCAGGGCGATGCAGGACTCCTCCTCGCCGTGCACAGTGAGGAACTTCGGCGACCCTCCTATCAGCTTGAGGTCACCCATCAGCAAGCCCCTGCCGCTGTGCGAGGAGAAGTCGAACCTCCTCACCTCGGCCTTCACCTTGGTCGGCTTTCCCCGGTAAATGGTCAGACCCTTGTCTATCAGCGTCCTCCCCGGCGTGCCCGGTACCTGGAAGCTCACTATCGCTATCCCGTTCTTCTCGTCCATCGAAAGGTGCTCGTTGTAGAATATGGAAGCGCCTCCCACAAGCATGCCTGCCGGGGAGACTATGACGCCCGGCCGCCTGACTATGCTCCTCCTCTGCGCCCAGCCCGATACCTCCTCTATCTGTTCGAGCATCCTGCGAAGAGCCGCGCCGTCTCGAAGGTATTCCTGGTAGCGCAGAAGTATTCCGTTGACCTTCAGCGCCATGCCGTCCATTGCCACAGGGTGCTTGTATCCGTTCTTCACGAGCGTCATAGCTACTTCCTGGGCTCTCCCTACCGAGAAGGCAGGAATCAGGAGGACGCCTCCCCTCTCCACGACCTCGTTGGCGAAGTCCAGCAGCTCTGCTTCCGCCTTGGCGCGGGCAGGATGGTCAGCAGTGGCGTAGGTGCTCTCTGTGATCACCATGTCAGCCTCGCCGAAGTTCTTCGATGAGCCTGCAAGGAGGTTGGTCTCCTCGCCGTTTATGTCCCCGGTGTAGACCAGGCGCTTCGAGCCGGCCTCTACGGCGATCACTGCGGAGCCTGGAATGTGGCCGGCGTCGGAAAAGGTGATGGTCATGTCCCCGATTTGGAAGGACTCGTTGTAGCCGTGGTTTACCGTGTTTGAGCCCATGGCCATGAGGTCGATGAACTCGAACGGAAGGTACTGGCCGGAGATCTTGATGAAGTCCTGGATAAGGAGGTTCGAGAGCTCGGCGGTTACCGGCGTGGCGTGCAGCTTCATCTTGCCTCCCAGGAAGTGAAGGGGCGCTGCGCCCGAGTGGTCGAGGTGAGCGTGGCTGAGCACTATGGCGCGGATGTCCTTTGGCGGTACGTGCATGGGGAAGCCAGGAACCTTTGTGGTGAGGGCACCGTAATCCAGCAGGATCTTGGTGTCTTTGTGCGAGACGAGAAACGCGGAGCGGCCGACCTGCCTGGCGGCTCCCAGAACCTTGACCTCCAAACGACGAAAACTCTTTGCATTACGCGCTTTTTTCTTTGTCTTTAAGCCTTTCCGTCGAGTCGATGACTTCACTTTCGATAGTCGGGTCCGTCGATGTTCCGAGGCGAACCCTTCGGTTTATACCCGATGAGGGCCGAGCGCATGCCTGTGCGGAAGCCGTTCGTCGTAGGGCACAGGGGGGCTGCCGGCTTGGAACCAGAGAATACTTTGCGGTCCATACATCGCGCCATCGACATCGGGGTCGACGCGGTAGAGGTCGATGCCCGCAGGAGCAAGGATGGCGAGCTGGTGATCATGCACGACCCCGCAGTGGACAGGACCACCAACGGCAAGGGCAGGGTGAGTTCTTTCACCCTGAAGGAATTGAAGTCCCTGGACGCGGGCAAGGGGGAGACGATCCCGACATTGGATGAACTAATCGCAGCGGTCAAGGGCAAGGTGGGCTTGTTCATCGAGATCAAGGAGCCGGAGACGGTTCACGACGTTGTCGAGCACGTTGCGATGGCTGGGATGGCGTCGAAGACAACCTATGTTTCCTTCTTCCACCCTTCTCTGCTCCGGGCGAAGCAGGAATCCCCCTCTTCTAGGTGCGGAGTCATATTCTCATGCGACCCCGCAGACCCTACAAAGCTGGCCCTCGACGTGAATGCAGACTTGGTCCTCCCCAACCACCTGTATACTTCGGAGAGGACCGTGAAGGAGTCTCACCAGCGCTCGCTCTTGGTGCAGACCTGGACCGTCAACAACGCAGACGACCTTGCTAGGGTGGTCAAGTGGGGCGTGGACGGGGTGGCCTCGGACTTTCCGAACGTCATGGTCGAGGCACTGAGGTAGGACAGAGTCCGGCTTGGCACCCAAAGCGTTTCCGCAGGATTCAAGGGGCTCTGCCATGTCTGGCAAGGTTGTCATGGTGACGGGAGCCAATTCCGGAATCGGGATGGCGACCACAATGGCGCTCGCAGGAATGGGAGCCCGTGTCGTGATGGTCTGCAGGAACCGGGAGAAGGGCGAACGAGCCAGGGAGGCCGTGTCGAAGGCGACCGGCAACCCGGCAGTCGAACTGATGGTCTGCGACCTCTCACTCATGGCAAATGTGAGGCGGTTCGCCAATGAGTTTGGCGCCAGCCACCCGGCTCTCCACGTCCTGGTCAACAACGCTGGCAGCGTCTTTCAGGGCTATGCCGAAACATCAGAATCATTGGAGCGGACGATGGCAGTAGACTACTTCTCGCCTTTCCTACTGACCAACCTACTGATGCCTGCCCTGAAGGGCGGAGCTCCCTCGAGGGTCGTGAACGTCTCATCCGCCTCTCACTTCGGCGGAAAGCTGGACCTGGACGACATCAACGGGAAAGACTCAAGCGGCATGTTCGGGATGGAGGCTTACGGGCGGGCCAAGCTAGCTCTCGTCCTCTTCACCTACGAGCTTTCGAGAAGGTTGGCTGGGACGCGCATCACGGCGAACTGCATGCACCCGGGGGCGGTGAGGACGAACATCTGGGGGCACTCCGGCTTTGTGTCGCCTCTGGTGAGGCTCGTCTCCCTATTCATGCGAAGCCCGGAGAAGGGGGC
Source organism: uncultured archaeon (assembly GCA_963759195.1). Classification (GTDB taxonomy): domain Archaea; phylum Thermoproteota; class Nitrososphaeria; order Nitrososphaerales; family Gagatemarchaeaceae; genus DASPPF01. The sequence goes on along the minus strand of CAVWXJ010000009.1, from coordinate 44,260 downwards.
CGAGACAGTTGTGTACCTCGCATCCTCGCCCGAAGTTGAGGGCGTGAGCGGCAAGTACTTCTTCGACATGCAACCGAGGCACTCCTCAAAAGCGTCCTACGACGAGGCCCTCTCCCAAGGACTCTGGCGCTTGAGCGAGCGGATGACTGGTATCTCCGAAGCCTAACACGCACTTGCTTCTCTACACTTCTGAACAACACGGATTGGCTTAATAGGGAACGCTTCAGGCCACGCCTGATTGCCGGATCGAGCCACCAAAGTAGCTTTCGCGGTATTCGCAATCTGCGTCCTGTCGCTGTCTTTCCTTCAAGCAATTCCTGTCGCGACCGCTCAAGTGGTAGGTCATGATACCGTCCAGCAGCAAGCCCCCAGCGAGTTCAGGTTTGTGGGTGCAGCTCCCGCCGGGCTGCCTGTGCTCGCCAGCATCGCCATTCCGCTGAGAAATCTAGACCTGCTCAGTTCGCTCGTCAAGCAGGTGAGCGACCCCACGTCGCCGATGTTCAGGCAGTTCCCGACTGACCAGCAGATCACGCAGGACTTCCTTCCTACTGCCCAGTACGACAGCATGATGCGGTACCTTTCGACGACGCCGCTCCAGGTGCAGTTTACGGCCCTGGACTCTGTTATCGTAATCCGAGGCACAGTCTCCCAGCTGAACCAGTACCTGGGGACAGGTGTCAACGTTTTCTCCAACGGCACGGCTTCCTATTACATGGGCTCGGCCCAGACTTTCCGCGGCGCCCTTCTCTACGCCTCCAACGCGACCTACCTGTTCGCGAGGCAGGCAATCACTGCCCTGCCGGCCTCGGGAGCCAACGTCACGTTTACGGGCGGCGCGGTCACCGCCAACCAGCTGCAGGCCGTATACAACGCCACGGGCCTCTACTCCCACGGCATCAACGGAGCCGGCGAGACGATAGGGATTCTGGACTGGTTCGGCTCGCCGACGATCGGCCAGGACCTCAAGACGTTCGACAAGACATTCGGCATCGCCGACCCGAACTTCCAGATAATCCCGATCGGTCCCTACGACCCCAACCTGGGTGCCTACACGGGTTGGAGCACCGAGATCTCGCTTGACGTCGAGATGTCCCACGCCATGGCTCCGGGGGCGAACGTCGACCTGTACATCGCCAACAACGCGCTGAGCCAGATGGACGCAGTCGCCAAGGTGGTCAAGGACGACAAGGTGAACACCCTCTCCCAGAGCTACACCTTCCCAGAATGGATCTTCAACGCTCTGCCCCCGCAGGTGTACGTGTTCAACGTCCTTCTCCCCGACGTCTATTATCAGCTCGGCGCCCTGAAGGGGATCACGTTCACCGGTTCCACGGGCGACACGGGAGGGAGCGGTTCCACCAGCGGAGTCGAGGGAGAGCTTGGCTATCCTGCTTCTTCTCCATACGTCACAGCGCTCGGGGGCACCCAGACCTACTTTTCGGGGAGCTCTAGCGTGCAGACCGGTTGGTCCAACTTAGGATTCGTTCCCGCAGGCATAAACTACGGAGGCAGCACGGGGGGAGTGAGCATTCTCGAACCAGAGCCGTGGTACCAGTCTATCTTCCCGACGCCGACGACTTTCCCGAACGGGAGGATGAACCCAGACCTCTCGCTCCAAGGAGGGGTTGACCCAGGCACCTACATCGTGGATTCCGGGAGGGTGATAGTCGAGGGAGGAACCTCCGAGTCCTCACCGCTCTTCGCGGGGCTCGTCACGCTCATCGACCAGTACGTGAAGACCGTGGACAGGCAGGCTCCGACGGGCGTCGGCCTAATCAACCCGTTCCTCTACCAGCTCGCTGGCAATGCAGCAACCTACGGTAAGACGTTCACTCAGGTGAAGTTCGGCTACAACGTACCGTGGACCGACGGCTCTGGGTACAACCTTGTCACCGGACTAGGCGCACCCAACGTCGGCGAGATGGCCTCGCTTTACGCAGCGACTCGAAGTCAGACGGGTCTGAACATCACGGTCCAGCTTTCCGGAGGCTCCGACACGTCTGGCCTAGAGCACGTCCCTGGGAGCTCGCTAACAGTCGGTGCCACCATCACTGGCCCGTCAGGGCGTGTCACCAGCGGTTCCTTCACTGCCAGCATAGTCACCCTGAAGGGCCAGACGCCCGTGCCCCTCGCCTACAATTCCGGACTCAGTCTCTGGACGGGCCTGGTCACGATGGGTTCACAGTCGGGCATAGCTGACCTTGTCGTCCAGGGGACCGGCGGCGGCTCTTCCGGGTCGGGTATGGCCAGCTTCTTCGCGGGGTACTTCGGCGAGTTCTACGGGTCCCAGTCGGCCTTCTGTTCGTTTGGCGGAAACACCATGCCGTGCCCGTGGTCCACGATTCCGGGGCTAGACGTGACAGTCCAATCCATGACGCTTGACGGGAACCTATCGTCGAATTCGGCGCTAAGTGTCGAGGTAGACTCCTATTCCATAGTCAGCAACCAGTACACGAAGGTGGACGAACTCACCCTCTCGCCGGCAATAGACCCGGTGGTGGGCATCGTGCTGGGGACGACTACGAACGCAACCTGGCCGGATGGACCCATCACGCTGTCCCTGCTCGGCAGCACGTTCGGTTACTCGGTGTTCACAAACGGAGACTACCTCCAGACCACCTTCATCTACTCGGAAGTGGCGGCGGAGCCTGGGGCCGTCGCTCCAGGTCAGAAGCTCACGATAATAGCTGATCCCATCGCCCCCATCAATCTGTACAACACCATCTCACAGGAGACGGGCGCGCTCTTCGGCACGGACCTCGAGTTCGGGTCGAACGTGACTGCTTACCTCGTGAATACCAGTGGCAGCACGCTGAGCACAGGGCACCTCGCCTACCAGGCCTGCACGGAGCAGTTGCGCGTCTGTGCTGGCGGAGCCAACAAGATGAACGGCTACCTCCAGATACCGGCGGGAACCCCCTCAGGGCTCTACAACATTCTTCTTACCGCCAACTACACGTCGTTCACTGTGGGTCAGGACGTCAGCGGGAGCTTCTTCAGCCAGATTTGGGTCTCGAACTCTGCGCTCACCCCTAAGGTGACCGTCCTGCCAGGACCGGTCAGCGCGAAGAACGCCGAGCCAGCTGCGAGCCAGAGCGCCCTGTTCCAGGGTGAGACCGCCCACGTCGAAGCTCAGATCGCGTACCCCAATGGGACAGCCGTGAAGTTCGGCGAGTTCAGCTCCGTCGTTTACCCGCAGGAACTGGCCAACGAGTACACCACCATCATCCACGAGGTGTACGCTGCGGGTGCTTTGACGTACTTGGTCTACAACCCGACCATCGGAGCCTGGGTCGGCAACGTGACGCTCCCCTCGCCCTACAACGCGGGCGACCTGGCAACGGTCAACAATAACTCGTTCTTCTACTCAGGACCTTACGACGCCTACGTGAGCGGGCTTTCGGCCGACGGCTTCCCGACGACCACGGCCATATCCGCGCAGCGGAGTTTCTTCATCCAGCCTTACACGTACATGACCGGGACCGTCTCGACCCTGCCCCAGACTAGCGGCTTGGTCTTCAACGGCGCCACACTCAACTCTGCCGGTAGCCTCACGGGCGACCTATTCCTCGGCGGCAACACGGCCTCGGGGGCTGCGCTCTCGATAACCGACTCTCAGGTACAGGGAACGCTCACGATAACGAACTCGCGAGCGACACTTACCGGAGTTTCTGGCGGGGACATAACTGCTGTCAACAGCAGCCTGGTTCTCCTTGACTCGAGCCTTGGGACGCTGACTCTGACTGGGTCCAACGCGACGCTCTCGAACACCTCGTACCAGCAAGTCTCTCCACCGCAAGCAGCGATAGCCTTCGGCAGCGTCTCGCCCCAGCCGGCGAGCGGCAAGTTCGATGTGACCGCGACCGTCACCGGACAACTCCTGAAGACAGGAGGAATCACAGTCTGGGTTGACGGCTCCCAGGTAACACCAACTGTGACGACAACATCAGGCGGCCTGACAGTGAACGCAGCGCTGGATGCCTCTTCACTAGCTGACGGCGTTCACACCGTGGCGATCACGGTGACGCAGACTGACGGAATATCTGCCAGCGCTTCGACTTTCGTCACGACCAACAGCCACATTTCCAGCCTTGGCGCGGGCCTCCAGCAGGCGAGCCAGCAGATAGCGAACCTGACAAGCCAGCTGAAGCAGACGACCCAGCAGCTTGGCACTGCGATGAATCTTTCATACGCACTCGGGGTCGTCGCAGTGGTTGGCGTGATAATCGCTATCATGGCCCTGAGGCGCAAGCCCGTGCCAGTCGTCTAGGCACCCAAGTGGACAGACTTAAGACGCTTCCAACGGCTAGCTCTGCACATTGCTCAGAGTCATCCCGGAAGGCGCGAAACTGGACGGAACCTCCCTGATTGCAGGCTTCCACGGCATAGGCGCCACGGGTTATTGGACAGTCAAGTTCCTGGTCAACGAGCTGAAGGCCAAGCGGAGGTGCTTCCTCGACTATGAAGAGGCGCCCCCAGTCGCAACCTTCTCGGCGGGCGGGATCGCAACTCCCTACGAAGTCTACGAGGCGCCGGGACTATCGCTGCTGAAGGCCGAGGTGTCTCCAGTCCGGGAGCGTGAGAATTCCTTCTTCAGGGAGCTCGCGGCCTGGGTCGGAGGGAGCGGCGTAAGGGAGGTCGCGCTCATAGGCGGCCTCGACGAGTCACTCAAGACTGACAACGACGCCTACAAGGTTGTGATGACATCTGCCTTCAGTCGGAGCGGGGGTCTACCGGGCGAGCCGACTCTCGACGAGGACAAAATCATAGTGGGGCCCGTGGCTTCGCTCCTGAACCTCTTCGAGATGAACGGGTTCCCGGCATACGCAGTATTAGCCTATTCGAGCACCGAGCGGGTCGACCCGCGAGCGTCTGCGGTCGCGGTTAGGTTCCTCGCGTCCCGGTACGGGTTCAAGGCAGACACGGCGCCTCTCATCAAGGGCGCTGAGGTGCTCGAGGGCGAGATGAAGCAGTACGAGGAGAAGGAGAGGCGCCCGCCCGCTTCCGTCTACTCCTAGTGTTCCGAGTCTTCAAGGTGGCCGAGCCGTCGTGGGGAGCCAGGACAACTCGGGAGTAGCCCATCTTCCTCAGTGATGCCACCCCTTGGGTGAGGAGCTTGCTGTCGGACGCAAGGGCAGCGGAAGTGGTCTGGGTGAGTGGATACACGAAGTCGAGCTCCACAGGGTAGGGTCCCAGCTGCGGGTGAAGCCGGTAGATGTCGCAATCTTCCATTTTCCTAGCGCGCGCCATGGCCCTTAGCCTGCTGACCGGGATGGGCTCGCTACCTTCGAAGACTACTGCATTCCTCGATGACCTCCGCAGGGCTCCCTTCAGCTGCGCTCGGGCGCTGAAGAGCTCTGGTCTTTCAAGGTCCATTTCGCCCCTTACGAAAAGGCCCTTTTCCTTCAACGCAGCGGTCCCCGGCTGAAGCAGCTTCCGATACCAGGCCAGCGACCTGAACGCTTCATGGAGCTTCGGATGGGCCATCGCCCTCTCCTCCACCAGGTCCCACAGCCGACCCTCGCTGATGGCCTCCTTGCAGAGCTCAACCTCCTTCTTCAGAACATGGAGATTGTGTTCGGCCAGGAGTGTAGTCCTTTCTGGAGCCTCCGTGTCGAGGAGGTCGTTGACAGACCTGCCCCTGCAGACGGGGCAGCTGCATGGGAGATACTTCATCTCTCTGAGAATGGTAGCGCCCCGCTCTGTCATATATCGGCCCGAGCGGGCAAAAAGGATGTAGCTGGCCGAATCAAAGGTGTCGCAACCCAGGGCTACGGAAATCGCCATCGCGTGGGGGTGGCCTGCTCCGAATAGGTGAAGCGGTACGGAGTACGGGATGTTTTTCCTGGTCGCAGCGATCATTCCAACGAGCTCTGGGTACATGTAGTTCTCCATCACCTGCACAGGGCTCCCGAGGGCGAGGAATCGGAATCCCCCGGTGACCAGGGCCTTGGCCGATTTTGCAAGCACATCCTTGAAGAGCCCGCCCTGGACGGGGCCGATCCATGTCGTGCTCGTGTCTCCGAACTCGCTGAGGGTGGCAAGCGCATTTCCCGTGCTGTATTCCTCGGTGTCTCTAGCCCGTCCCTTCGAAGCGCTGAACCCCGTGGGCCTGTCAAGGGTGACCGCGAGGTCGGAACCGATCCTCGATTGAAAGCCGGCGATCTGCTGGTAGGAGATGTCCAAGTCGCCGTATTCCAGCACCTGGTATCCGCCCGAGTCGGTCATCAGCACGCCGTCGAAGCGGAGAAGCTTGTGCAACCCGCTTCAAGCGCCTCCTCCTTCCGCCTCTTGTAGAGGATGTAGGCGTTGGTCATAAGGCAGTCGAAGCCGATTCCCTTGATTTCATCCAGCCCCACTGACTGCACGACTGGGTGCACGACTGGGAAGAGGCAGGGAGTCTCGAGCTTCCTCCCGTTCACAGTCATGGTGCCGATCCTTCCGAGCAGGTCGCTCTCTTTGACCTCGAAAGAGAAGCCCATGGCAAGTCGCTTCGTCTATCTGCTGTATTTATCGGGTCGCCCCACAATACAATCTTAAATCCCGAAGGGCTGTGCGCACTTCGTGGAGGTTGCACAGGCCCCGGCCGGCCCTCTTTCTGAGACCCGCTGGAAACGGCTGGCAAAGGCTGGGCTCGAAATCGCAGTCATCGGGGTGCTGGCTCTCGCCGTCCTCCTCTTCCTGAACGCGCGATCGAGCTCACCCTGGCTGGTCACGGGAGCGCAGGCGGCTGCGGGGCTATTCGCTGGCGGCCTCTTCGTTTCCCTGATTGCAGGTTTCAAGCACGGCTGGGTCAAGCGGCCCGACCTCAGGCGGCCTCTGGTCTTCATGGTGGTCATCGCCTTGGGAGTCTTCGCGGCCCACATGTACGTGATCAACTCGCCCCCGACTTCCCAGTGCACCAGCTCCACCAAGTTCGGTTGCGTCATGGACGAGGTCTTCTACGTCCCCGCCGCTCAGACTCTGCTGCAGGGCAACCAGTGCGCCCCCTATGCGGACAACTGCAACATGGAGCACCCGTTCCTGGCCAAGGCGCTCATCGCTTCCGGGATGGCGATGTTCGGCCAGAACGACTTCGGCTGGCGATTCTTCAACGCGGTGCTGGGAAGCCTTTCGATACCGCTGCTTTTCGGGCTCGTATACCTGCTCTCGGGCAACAGGAGGCTGTCCTACTTTTCGTCGTTTCTCTTCTCCATGGACACCATGTTCTTCTCGCACGCGTCGGTGGCGCTGATCGACGTTCCCGCGATCTTCTTCACGCTGCTGGCCTTGGTGGTCTACTTCTGGAAGGGCGAGGTTCTGGCTCATCGACAACGTCCTTGCTGCGGGAATACTCATGGGGCTGGCGCTCCTGTCCAAGGAGACAGCGGTCTTCGCTGTCGGCGCTCTCTTCACCTACCAGCTTCTCTTCGCGGAGGGGTCCTTCAAGCAGGTGGCCCTCGATGGCGTCAAGCTGGTACTGGCCGCGGCCTTGGTTCTGTTCATCGGTCTTCAGTCCTACGACACCTTGTTCGCAGCTGCCAAGGTCCCGACCTTCCTGCAGCACCTTGAATTCATCTTCAAGTACGGAGCGTCCCTCACGGGCGGCGGCTGGAAGGACCCGGTCCTCGGACGATACATAACCCCGCTGGACTGGCTCGCATACTACGCTCCCGTGTCCTACCTCGTCACCACCGTGACCGTCACCATCACTGGCGCCACGACGGCGACGACTTTGAGCTACATCGGCGTGGGATTCTACGGTGTCAACAACGTGATCGTGCTCTGGCTCGTCTTCGCCTGGGTTCCTATCGTGGTCTACAAGCTCCTGAAGAAGGGGCCTCCTGGTGAGCCGAGGAGCAGGGACGACAGGACGATGCTGTTCATGCTGGTCTTGTTCCTGTGGTCGTACCTCCCGTACATCGCGCTCTGGATCTACGGCAGGGTGACCTATCCGTTCTACATCCTTCCTGCGGTCCCGGCCCTCGCGACTGGTGCCGCCTACTTCGTGACCAGGGATTGGTTCCCCAGGCATGTGTCTTGGTTCTACCTCGCGGCTGCGTTCAGCTGGTTCCTCTGGTACTTCCCGGTGAAGGACTTCCTCCCCATCTTCCTGCGTGCGGCCCTGGGGCGTTGACGCGCGCTGCTGGTGGAACCCTCGCACGAACATAGGCTAATTAACAAGCTCCAGCAAACTTCCACCAGCGAGGACCTTGAGCCGCGTCGCAGAGGTGAAGACGAGGATATCTTCCGTGGAACTCCTCGCCACCCTGAAGAAGACCTACAGCTACAGGGAGCTATCTTCGATACTCGGACTTTCTGCGCCGATTCTAAGCAGGTACGTCAGGGGGCACGTGCTGCCGAGCGCCTCTCGGTCGGAGAAGTTCATCGCGACCTTCAGGGAGAAGCTGCTGAGGAAGATGGTGAACGACCTGGTGAGTGTCTCTCCGGACGGGTCCTACGACATCAACGCCGTCGTTTCGAACGTAGGCCTCCTCAGGCAGATCGCGAAGGTTGTCTACAGCGAGTTCAGCCTTGTAAACGTCGACAAGGTGCTGACCATGGAGGTGGACGGCATCCCACTGGCTGTCGAGGTGGCCGGGGAGTTCAACGTCAACGTGGCCGTTGCCAGGGAGGAGAGGGAGCTGGGGGTGGAAGACCATCTGGAGCAGAAGGTCGTCTACTCGCCTTCGTCCGTAAAGTATCTCTTCATACCTCGCAACGCCCTGAAGAAGGGCGAGCACGTCCTGATCGTGGACGACATGGTGAGGAGCGGAATCACCATAGAGGCACTGACCAACCTGGCGGAGAAGGCGCGGGCAAAGATCGTGGGCGTATTCTGCATCGCCTCGCTCGACCAGTCGATGGTGAAGCTCAAGAGCAGGCTGGGCCTGACCTGCCAGATTGAATCGCTGATAAGCCTCGAGCAGAAGGCGAAGCACTACAAGTTCTAGCTGGGTGGTAGCACGCAAAGATTCACCGTGGACAGCAGTTTCGTCTCTCGGACCATTCCGCCAAGGAAGAAGTCTTCGCACAAGCGAATGAACGGCACGGTCTGCGTGATCGGCGGGAGCAAGCTCTACCACGGCGCCCCCTTCCTCTGCGCGACGGGGGCGATGCGGACTGGCGTCGACCTGGTGTTCATCGCTGTCCCGGCTTCGATTGCAGGGGCAGTACGAGCCCTCTCGCCCGACTTCATTGTCGTCCCTCTTCCTGACGCGAAGCTCACTAGGGGCAACGTCACCAAGCTGCTCGCGTGGGTCGAAAGTGCTGACGCCTACGCAATCGGTCCAGGCCTTGGGCCTCAGAATCCCGAGGAGCTTGCGAACTGCGTCAACAGGTTGAAGGGGATTGGAAAAGGGCTCGTGCTCGACGCGGACGCACTCAGGCCGAGGGTCCTCGAGTCGATCAAGAACACCCCCACCGTGGTTACGCCTCACGCCAAGGAATTCGAGCGTCTGTTTGGGGCAAGCCTGCCCGAAGAGACTGCGGCGAGGGAGACCATGGTGGCAGAGAAGGCGAAGGATGCTGGGATCACGGTGCTCCTCAAGGGGCCGACCGACATCATCAGCGACGGGCAAAGGCTTGCGGTCAACGTCACCCACTCTCCCGCAATGACGGTGGGAGGCACAGGGGACGTACTCACGGGCATCACTGCTGGACTGATTGCAAAGGGGGTACCCGCCTTCGAGGCCGCGTGCTCTGCCGCGTACTTCAACGGCTACGCAGGCGTTGAGGCGGCCAGAGACCTGGGACTACACATCACAGCCTCGGACGTTGCAAACAGGCTTGCAAACGCAATGAAAAAGTTCGACACGCTGGTCTGAAGTCACATCTCGGCGACCGCAACTTTGAAAACCGATGATGGGGCTCGACCGCCCCGATTGAAGCAGAGAAAGGCGGGGCTCCAGGGGAAGTGGGGCTATGTCATCAACTCCCTACAGGAGATCATTCCTTCCTACGAGCTCGCTTCCAGCCGCATCTCGCTCTGGGCAGACAGAAGGATGCGGGCTGAGACGATAAGCTTCGCAGTTGGCAGGGGCTCGAAGGTCCTAGACCTCGGAGCCGGGCCCGGCACCATGTCCCGCCTCGTGGCAGCGAAGGGAGGAGTGCCAGTGCTTGTGGATGTGTCGCGGATGATGCTCTCTGTCTCCGACTTTCAGAACAAGGTGCAGGCTGTATTCGAGAACCTGCCGTTCAGGGAGGGGTCGTTCGACGCTGTGGTTAGCGGCTTCGCTCTTCGCGACGCGCACGACTTGGCCTTGGCTCTGCGACAGGTTTCTGCGGTTGTCAAGACGGGCGGCAGATTCGCCTTCGCAGACTTGGGCAGGCCCGACTCTGCGCTCGGTTTCCTCCTTGTGGGTTTTTACCTGAGGGTGGTGCCCAACTTGGTCGGGCTCGTCATGATTGGGCGCTCGGGGTCTAAGATACGGGTCCATCTTTGACACCTACATTCTTGTCCTGAAGAACTCGCAGCTTGCCTCGCTCCTCTCGAAGTCCTTTCGGACCGTGAACCTTCACGCAACGCAGCTTGGTGGCTCTGTCGTCTTCATGTGCTCGAAGTGAACCTAGACCTTCTTCGAAAGCATCCGGAGCATGTCCTGGGCTTTTGATGTAGGAACGCGGCACCCCGCTGCCTTCCTGTGCCCTCCGCCAGAGCCGCCCAGCTTTGCCGCGATCGGGCTGATTGTCCTCCCCAGGTGCGCCCTGCATTCGGACGTGCTTCTGAGGCTCACCTCGTACCACCCCTTCTGGTTCTCCTTCAAAGAAACGCCGACGGGGACGCCGAAAGCCCCTATCAGCAGCTTCGCCACTCCTCCTGTCGATTGCTGGGACGTCTCCATGTAGGCGATGCGCCCCATCTTCTTTCCGAGCCGTTTCACCTCGTCCTCGAGCTTTACCACTTCGTCCAACTGCTCCTGGGCAAGTGAAGGAACGCCGTCAATGGTGTGGGGGTACCGCATCTGAGAAAGCTCCTTCACGACCATCTCGGGGAAGCCTGGTTCGTCGCCCCGCCTAGCGAGCGCGTACGCGAGCATCGTCGCCTCGAGGAGCACGAAGTGCCTGTCGGTCTGCTCCATCAGCTTCTTCGCCGTGGGCGAGTCATCCATGTAGTCTGTGACTGCTCCACACAGGGCAACCAACTTGGCTTGCTCTGGAAGCGATTTCCTAAAGGTCAGGTAGGTCAACATGCTGGCGCACTCCTTCACATCGTGGACGACTTTGATGCCCTTCCTGCGCAGCCTTCGCTTGGTATCTTCTGACGCATAGTGGTGGTCGATGTAGGTCAGCTTCGACCTCGAAGCAATCTTTCCCAGCTTCTCGACGAACTCGTCAGCTTGGCTAACGTCGGCGCCTATGTCGCAGATCACGACCTGGTCTGCGTCTTCTGGTACCCTGTCGAGGTCGTTCAGCAGCTCGTTGTAGCCAGTCAGCAGTAGGTCTGCTCCAGTCGCTGCCACGACCAACGCGGCGGATCCCAGTCCGTCCACATCCTTGATGTGGGAGATGCAGAAGGTCTTCAATTGCCCAAGGTCGATCTCGCCTTCGATTTAAAGCGACTCAGACTTTGTCCGAGGCAGGCCTTGAGGCCTCGCTCTGGTCAAGGAGATAGTTGATCGGCGCTTTCACGGCGTTGAAGAGCGGAGCGAGCATGAGGAGGAAGAGCAGCGGCTGGAACGAGAGGCTGACCGCCAGTCCTGCAGCGCTGAAGGCCAGCATCCCTCCGTCAACTGCCGCCCAGATGTAGTACGCCTCGGCTATGTACGACCCTGCAACGAAGGGCACCGAAAGGGCCATGCCCGTGGTGAGCGCTCCGATCGCCTGCAGCGCAGTTATGGTCGCGCCGAAGGTGTAGATGAAATCGCTGGAGAAATTGATTGGAGAGGAAGGGGACAACCGCTGAAGCTCCCCGAATATGATGGAGGGCACCACGACCCAGAGCACGATGTTGAAGAGCACGACTAGTGCGGCCCTTGAGACCCTGTAGCTCAGCGTGTACTCCGTTTCGCTCATCATGGAGCCCCCGACAGCGCGCGTCCGAGGTCGATCTGAAGGGAAAGAGTGGCAAACGGCTGCAGCGAGATGTCCGCTGTGGCGTTGAGATGCAAGGGCGATCCAGAGGACGTCATGGCCTGAAGCTTGGTTAGGTCCGAGACCGTCAAGGCTAGGCTGACATCTTGGGTCGACCCGGCTGGAATCGAAACCGAGACGCCGCTACATGACACGGGCACGCTTGGGTTTGGCTGACAGGATAGAGCGATGGAGAGTGGGTAGAGCCCGCTGTTCTGAACGCTGTAGTTCAAGTCGAGCGTCGCGGTGTTGCCAGTAACCACCACGTGATTGGTCAAGCCTTGGCCAGAGGAAGAGCTGATATTGGAGATGAAGCCGTTTACGTCGACATACGCGGAGTAGGCCATTGTGCCAACCGTCACCACCGAGACCAGGGTGATCACCAATGAAACGGCGCGCAATGCCCTGGCGGCGGTGGAGGGTTCGCGTTTCAAGATGCCGACTTTTCGTCCTGCTGTTGGGTCATTATGCCTACCCCCTTGTCGACCTTGAAGGTGACCACTCCCACGCCCCTGTCAACCTTCGCGAAGTCGATGCCCCTCAGCATCAGGAGGGACCCCACCCAGCCCATTATGCCGAGGAACAGGGCTTGTATCGCGGCGTAGAGGAGCGTGCCCATCGAGGTCGCGAGGTTGCTCGTAGCAGTTGAGGAGCCGTAGCTGAGGAAGACCTGGTAGCCCATGAAGAAGGTGAAGAGCAGGAGGCCGAGCCCGACGAGGGCAGACACGATACCCAGAACACCAGTAAGCTTCATCGGAACAGGCAGCTCTTACCACGTATTTAATCGTGGGAGAGTCGGCGAGCCATCGAGGGGCCGCAACTTCAGACCTGAACTATAGGGCGTCCCTTGGTGTGGTCGAACCAGGCCCTACCCATCGCCTCGGTGTTGAATCCGAATCCGACCCTGCCCTTTTTGTCAACCGTGATTATGCCGGCAGTGCCCGAGCCGCTTCTTTTTGTTATGACGGAAATCGCCCGCTTGGCCGCAACACCGGCCGTCTGTCGCCGCATGAGCGAACACGCCTGCCACGAGAGCACGTTCCTGATGATCTCCTCCCCAGTTCCTGTCGCGCAGGCAGCCCCAGACTCTTTGTCTGCGTAGATTCCGGCGCCGATGATTGCAGAGTCGCCCACTCTTCCTGGGAGCTTGAGCCACATGCCTCCTGTGCTCACTGCGGCGGCAGGAACGCCGCCCGAGTCAATGGCGACTGCGCCAACGGTGTTCCCCTCCTGCAGCTTCGCGATGAGCCTGAGGTTCTCGGCGTCCTTGCCTCTTGGCCCTGAGAGGAGCTCCGCGAACTTTTTCGCAGCCCTTTCCGAGGGCCTGAGCTCCTCAAGGGTGAGACCGGCTGCCCTTGCGGCATCCCTCGTGTTCGGCCCGACTAGCAATACGTGGTTCGTGTTGGCCATTACCCACCTCGCCAGCGAGACTGCGCTGTAGGTCGATGTGACTGCCCCCACGCCTGCGCCTTTCAGTCGCGCACCCTCCATTACTGCTGCGTCGAGCTGCATCTTGCCGTCGGCTGTCAGACAGGCGCCCCTGCCCGCGTTGAAGAGCCCCGACTCTTCCATGCTCTTCACAGCTGCCTCTACGCCGTCAAGAGAAGAACCCTTCTTCATGGCAGCCATTCCTTCTTCCAGCGCGCGCCCCAGCCCAGCGAACCTCGGGTCGTCCGCTCCGAATTTGCCGCTCCCGGCGCCTCCGTGCACGATCATGGCAGGCCGCAAAGAAAACCCTGGAACCGCGTCGTCTAGTCAGGTTTTAGAAGGTTTTGCGCCAGCAGCCTGCCGTTGATCAACGCTCCCAAGGGGGTACTCAGGCTCGCTGTGCTCAGGCTGCTCTCAGAATCCTCGATGTCCGGAACCGACCTCTCGAAGCAGATGGCAAAGGTCACCGGAGGAGCATGGAGGCCTGGGCCCGGCTCTGTGTACCTTATCCTCAAGGATTTGCTGAAGAAGGGACTCATAGCCGAGTTGCCGAAGCGCGAGGGAAACCTGAGGAGATACATCGTGTCGAGCAGGGGCAAGGAGGAGTTGTCGAGGCTGTCCAGGGAGACGGACACGGACGTTGCGCGACAGCTCAAGCTCCTCGCCGTCTATTCGTCTCTTGCTGGCAGGCCGGCTCTGCAGAAGAGGCTCGACGAGCTCGCCGCGGCGGGTTGGGGCAAGGAATAGCACAATCGAGTGCTCCTTCGAGTCCGGCTTCGTTGACCGCCCAAGATCAATGAATTCTTCAGCCTTCATCAACCTTTAACAAACGCGAAACGTGGGCTGAAACGGGACGAGATGAAGGCGGGCTCGCGGTCAGGTCTGGTCGGGAGGATGGGGACCGCATGGCTTCGCTGGGTGTTCTACGCCCTCCTGGTGATCTTCGCGGTCGATATGCTCGGCATCGCTCTGCCGTTTTCGCCGTTCAGGGGCGTCGCTGTCGATTACTACATCGCCGGGGGCTTGGTTGTCGTGGTGGGCATGTTTCTCTGCGCGTTCTACGAATTCGAGGACAGATGGGCGAAGCTCGCGAATAGGCTCGCCACCCAGACCTCCAGTTTGGAGCCGGCCATCCAGAGCCTGAAGCGGACCTCCGACGAGTCCGCCACAGAAGCGAAGCGAAGGATCGCCGAGCTCGACCTTGATGTTCGGAACATAGGCGACGGCATCGCAGGCTTCAATGAGTCGTTCGCTGAAATGAAAAAGGAGGTTGCCGACTTTGCAGGGAAGGTCGAGAAGCTTGCGGAGGAGGAGGTCTCGGCAGTCAAAGAGGCATTCGCCAACAACGAGAAGGTCACCTTGAAGATGGCAGAAGCACAGTCGGGCGTCAGGCGGCAGGCGGAAGCGGTCGATGCCAAGCTGTCGAAGGTGGACGGGGCAGTCAGGAGACTGGAAGAGGCGCTCTCGCGTGTCGAAAAATCAGGGTCCGAGGCCAAGGCAGGGATAGACGAAGTCGGCGAGAGGGCATCGAAGCTCGAAGAGGCTCTCGAGGAACTGGAGGCAGGCGCCTCCGAGGCACAGGCGAGGGCTTCCGAGACTCTCGCAAGCCATAACGCGCCTGGAGAAAGAGTCCCGCTCAATTGACGGAAGGGTTTCTGCCACCGCAAAGGGCCAAGCGAGAATTCCGAAGGTCGAACGGAGCGTAGCCAAGATGGAGGAACACCTGGCCAAGATTTCGAAAAGCGAGCCAAGGATCACCAGAATCGAAAGGAGTGTGTCGAAGATTGAGGCTAGGGTCGCCAAGCTCTCGCCAAGGCCAGCCGTGAGGAGTACACGAAGAGCACGCAGGCGCAGACCCAGGAAAGTGGCAGCGCCCGAACCAGCCCGGCCAGTCCCTGAAGAGGTCCGCCAACTAGAACAAGAAGTGCAAGAGCCCGAGGAGCCCCCGGCGTCGCAGGAACCTGAAGGGCCTCCCTCACAGTGATTGACGGCTGGCTTCTCTCACCTTCATGTTCATCCCCTTCGCGGCTGCTCGCTAGCTCGACGATGGGCTGACCTCATGATGGTACAGACCGCAGGGGGGTTCGAGTCGCACAACCTGTTCCTGGGCCGAGCGGTTATCTCAAGGCTCAGAACGAATGACAACGGGCTTTCCATCCTCTTGCGAGCCCCCGTGCTTCTTCTGGATTGAGGTATCGGCCTCCAAGGCACTCACGTGCAGGAATGAAGTATTGTCGCGCTTCCCCCAAGAGATTACGTCCCACACTCTTTCGAAGCCATAGTAGGCCACAGAGCCCGCCACGTTGAAAATCAAGGAGATTACTGTCGACTGGCCAGCGTTGCCCGTGAAGTAGTATGTGACCGCGGCAAGCAGGGCGATGGCGACAACGCGGTAAGAGACTGTCTTGACGACGGAGCGTGCCCTCGTGTCCGAGGTCATGCCGCCATTCGACGTTCGTACGCTATTTGAGTAAGAAGGACTGGTGGCCTGAACTTGGAATCCATAGCTCTTGGGCCGAGGCGGAGTCGCCGTGAGCCAGGGGGTTCGGAAAGGCTTAGAGCGACTGAGCGGAGCCCCGCGCGGCTTGGCAGCCTCCCCGGCCAAGGTCGAGACCTTCGGCGTTGAGCACATCCCGGACGATGTCCGCCACGGTACCCCCAACCGCACCTTCACGCTCTGGTTCGCAGCGAACCTCACGATAGCAGACTACGTCATAGGCGTGCTCTGCACCACTGCCTTCGGGTTGTCGGTGGCCCAAGCCCTACCTGTGCTAGCGCTCGGCAACCTCCTTGGCGCTCTCTTCCTGGGTCTCTCGGCGGCGATGGGGCCCAGGCTAGGCTTCCCCCAGATGTTCTCTTCCAGGGCGTCGTTCGGAAGGAGGGGCAACTACCCGCTCGGGGCCTTCAACTGGGTCAGCACCGTCGGCTGGTTCACTGTGAACACGATTCTAGGCGCAGAAGCCGTGCAGGCAGTGGTGCCTTCGGCGAACTTCGCCCTCGTCGCAGCCCTGCTCGTCGCTCTCCAGGTCATCATAGCTGTCTACGGGCACGACTTCATCCAGTTGTTCGAGAGAGTGATGTCAGCGGTCTTGGGCGTGCTTTTCCTTTTGATCTTCTTGCTCACCGTTCCCCACTTCGGGCAGGTTCTGGGAAGCGCGAGCACCGCGGGAGGGCCGGTGACCCTCGGCACACTTGCCACAGTCTTCGCAATATCCTTCTCGTACATAATGAGCTGGTCCCCCTACGCCTCAGACTATTCCAGATACTTGCCGGTATCGACCTCCTCTCGTAGGGTCGCCCTCTACGCCCTTGCGGGCGGAGGCCTGGCTTCACTGGCCGTTGAGATAATCGGCGCCCTGGTGGGCTCCATCAGCGGAATACCGACCATCGGCGGCCTCTACTCCTTCGCCGGAAAGCTCGGCTGGGTGGCCATGCTCGCCATCGTCTTGGGCGGGATGTCTGCAAACGCGCTGAACATCTACACCAATGCGCTGTCCGCTCTCGTCCTCGACATCAAAGCCAGGCGAGCCACGATGGTGGTCGTGGGAGGGGTCGCCGGGCTCGCGCTCGCTCTGTTGGCAGGTGTGGCCTTCGAGTCTTTCTTCGAGAACTTCCTCTTGGCTTTGGACTACTGGATTACCCCATGGCTCGCGATCGTCCTAGTCGACTTCTACCTCAAAGGGAGGACCACAGTTGCGAGCACACAGGGCGCGCCCAGCTTCGATTTCCGGGCACTCGGGGTGTACGTCCTTTCCATACTGGTGTCGGTACCCTTCATGGTCCCGCCGTCTTCTCCGGGATACCCAGTGGGTGCGCTCGCGGGTTGGTTCGGTGGTGCGGACGTAAGCTACTTCGTCTCCTTCGCCTTGGCGGCCGTGCTGACATTCGTCGTGCGGAGACGGACTCGGCCCTAAGCCGGCCTTCCCCATCGGACACACGGAAACACTTGACTAGCCTAGCGAGGAGACACTTCACATCACAATGATGGAGAGGTGGGCTTCCTGGAGGAGTTCACAGACGCTCAGGTCGAGGCTTGCTGAGGCTGTCAGACTTGGAATACCAGTGCTTGTGTTGCTGGTCGTCCTCAATGCTGTCCTCGTGCCGGCGGCCATCGGGATTCAACGCGCATTTCCTTCGACGGGTCCTCCTGCCAGGCCGCTGGAGTCACTCTCATGGCTGGACCCCAGCTACGCGGTTGAGCAGGGGCTTATTCACATTCTGACAGGCTTCGTCGTCGGGCTACTCACCCGGAGCTTCACAAAGGCGCTGATAGGCGCAGCGATGGGCCCGCTCATCGACGTAGACCACGTGTTCGCTCTGCTCGGGTTCCCATCAGCAGCAAGGGACGGCCACAGCCTCATTCTTCTTGTGTGCCTGATCATGGTTGTATCGGCGCTAGGCCTCTGGCGGTGGGGCAGCTGTGGATTTCGCTCTATTCGCTACGGCCCAGTTTTCAGCCCACTTCGCCGTGGCTCCTCCAGGATTCCCGTTGCTTTCCCCCTTTGCGACAATCTTATTCGAGCCCCCTGAGGTCATCTTCGTTCTCGCAATCGCAGCGTGTATCGTCACGATTTGGTTACGTAAATTCAGGCCTGCCTTGGCGAGAAGAGTTTAACGTTCCCTCGGCTTTTATAACACGCTGCAGGCTGCGTCCTATCGAAGCGAAATCGTCTTGTGGGACGTGCTATACGCAATAGACACTTCTTCGAGCATGGGCGAGCCTGTCAGGGGGTGGAACTCTCCCTCGAAGATTGCGGCAGTCGCACTGGCAATCACGGACGCAATCAAGGGGGGCGCCTTTCCAATCGGGAGTCGCGTTGGCGTCATCACCTTCAGCGCGGCGACAAGGGCAATGGGGTTGATGTTGTCTAGTGGTCAGGAGATGACACGGCTGCTTGTCCCCTTGACAGACTCGAAGAATCTTGCGGAGAAACCCGAAGTGCTCGGGGCGCAGCTGGGGTCGATTCGCGTGGGCGGCGCGACCCCTTCAGGAACTGCGATCGAGAAGGGGGTAGAGATCCTCCAGAAGGGGGAGGGAGCCGCGAAGCGGATCAAGAAGCTCATCCTCGTCACCGACGAGCGGTCCAACGTCGGCCCAAGGCCGGAGAAGGTGGTGGACGAGAACCTCGCTAGATTGGTAATCCTAGACATCGTCGGCATCGGGGGCAGGATGAATCAGGAGGTCCTCGGGCAGGCGACAATGCGAACGGGAGGTCGGTTCATCGAGGTATCCACCGAGGCCGAGCTGAAAGAGGCAATGCGGCCTGCGATAGAGATCAGGGGGCTGAAGGGCGACGCCACCCTGATTGACGGAGCGAAGAAAATGGCAGAAGCACTCGCTTCGCAACGCAACCCGAACACCCTGGAATTCAAGCAGCTCCTCGAACGCGCGCGGGAGACGAGAGCAAAGCTGAACAAGAGGCTCGTCGAGATACTGATGCTCAAGACTTCCGCGAATGCACAGGTCAAGGAGCTCGCGGCCAAGCTCGCCGATGGCAAGGGAATCACGATGAAGGAATATGCCGAAAAGGTCTGGCCCAGCGCATCCGAACTTCCGCAGCTCGAGATGATAGAGGCGGAGCTCAGGAAGACGATGGAAGCTCTAGCGGTTTAACCTCTTATATCGAGACCCCTCAGCCTAGACGCTGACTTTGTCGGAGACCAGGGAATTCAGAGTGTTCGGGGAGGACTATGGAACCTCGGAGTACAAGTTCGGTCCCGCGACCCTGGGCAACATCCCGGACGCCATAGAGAACAGGGGATACTTCCCCGACACGAGAAGCTCAATGATCAGGATGACGGCAGGGCCCGACAAGAAGCTGCTGGTCGTCGGACCGGACGTGGCGAACTTCGTCGAAGCGAAGAGGGACATCACCGAGAGGATGGTCTACCCGATGAGGAGCGGCGTCATCGACAGGGACGACGACAGGTCTTGGTCGGTGGTCAAGGAGCTGACGCGCTATGCGCTTCTCAGGCACATTCCCGAAAACCCGGAGTTCGAGGGGATGAAGAGCGTCGCAGCGCTCTCCGCGGCGGCACCTCGCTACATGTACGACAGGCTATTCGAGATTCACAAGCAGATCAACCAAGAAGAGAACCGGAAGCTGGTCAAGGCACTGTCCGTCATACCACAGCCGCTGGCGGTGGCGATCTCTCAGAAGGTCCTCGCGTGCACGGTGCTGGAGGGCGGCGCCGGTAACTCTGTTCCCTACGACGAACCAGTACTGGTCAAGATTGGCAACAGAATAGCGGTCAAGAAGATGGGCGAAGTCATTGACCCGATAATCGAAAAAGGATTCGAAGAGCGACAAGGGGCGCAATGCAGCAGGGATGCTGGGGACCTGGAAGCTTTGTCCTTCGACCCCACTTCGCTCAAGGTCTCCTTCAGGAGAGTGGAGGAAGTGTACAGGCATCCTTCACCAGTGGTTCTCTTCAGAGTCAAGACGAGCAGCGGCAGAAGTGTCAGTGTGACCAGGGACCACAACCTGTTCGTAATGAGGAACGGCAGGCTGGAGCTCCTCCGGACGGGGGAAGTTAAGGTCGGTGATCATGTGCCCATCCCTAGGAAAGTGAATCTCAAAGGCGCACGTGAACAGTTCATCGATGTGTTGAAGACTCTCAACTACCCCAGATGGCTGTATGTCATTCCAACGAGGCGGATCATCGAGACCCTCAGGGACAATAGCGGCGATGGTGTAGTAAGGCGTGTCCTGAAGAGATCGCTCAGCGGAATCTTGCTCCGCGGGGAGAGCATCAGGGCGGACAAGTTCAGGGCGTTGGAAAGGCATCTGGGATTCACCACCGAAGACATCAGAATCCGGCCGCAGCACGGCAGGTCCATCAGCAATATCATCGGCATTGACGGCGAGTTCCTGGCAGCAAGCGGCGTCTACATCTCTGAGGGCTTGACCAATGGACAGGAAATGGGAGTCTGCAGCACGGCGTGCGAATGGCTAGACAAGACAACAAGGGACTATTTCTTGAGGTCCGCCACCGTAACGGACCTCGAGCGGCACGGCGCCTACGCAGTCAACAACGTCGTCTTGTCAAGACTCTTCTTCAAGCTGTACGGAACCAAAGCTGGTGACAAGCGCCTCGGTGAATTGTTGCTGTCCCAGCCGGCCGAAAGGCTGGCCATCGCACTCGCCTGCTACTTCGAGGGAGACGGAACAGCTCCGCGAAGAAAGAGAGGCGGTGCCAGCGTCTCCTGCACTACGAAGAGCCCTACCCTCGCCGAGGAGCTTCAGGTTGCACTACTGAGGTATGGAATTGTCGCTCGCACGCGCAGGCGCCGCATCAGGTCCAAGAACCAAGTTGGCACTTATTTCGAAGTGCAAATCAGCGGCAATGAGAACATTTCCAAGTTCCTCCGAGACATCGGATTCGCTTCATCGAGAAAGTTCTCTGGGGGCTTCAGTATGCTCACTGGTAGACCCAACACGAACGTCGACGTCGTCCCATGCAGTGAGCTCTTGCGCGAGGCGAGGGGCGAGATGCGCTCCGCCGAAGTCGCTTCCAAGCTCGGGATTAGCCAGCGGCTCGTCCTTCAGTATGAAGAGGGCAAATACAGGCCCTCAAGAGAAAAGCTTTCTGACTTCATCTCGGCATATGAGATCACTGGACAATCAGACGCGCTACAGCGGCTATCCCATCTGGCGGAGAGCGACCTCTTTTGGGACCAGGTGGTGTCCATCGAAGAGGTCAGCGCGACCAGCAAGTACGTGTACGACGTATCCTGCCCAGGGAATGAGACGTTCCTCGCGGGATTCGGAGGAATCTTCGTCCACAACACGCAGGTCAGTCCCGTCAGCAGCGGGATGATTTTCAACGCCCTGATCACATTGAATAGGGGTGGCGGCGATTGCGACCTCGTGGCTGGGGAGATACTCAGGGACGCCGGGTACGGTGACCTGGCAAGGGAGCCTAAGTTGGTTAGACTGTTCAAGGAGGCGGTGGGGCTTGGTGCCGAAGAGCCTCAGCGAAGTCATGGCCGACAAGGCGAACAGCAGCTTCGACTTCGTCTTCAGGGTCCCAAACACGAGGATATCCATCGACCTCGGTAAGAACAGCTGGCAGCGCTTCCTGATGGGCGAGTACTTCTTCGACCCCTCCAACGAGTACTTCTCTTCATACTACAGGAGGGGCTTCCCTAAACCCAGCGACTCCTACGCGGAGGGAAGGGCGGTGCCGGGAACCACTGACCTGGCGGAGGTCATAATCCAGTCAGTGCAGAAGTGCAGCTTCGAGATTCAGCCCGCGCTCTACAGCAAGGTCATACTCTCCGGCGGGGGCTTCTCCTGGGGCGTGCCCGAGGGCCTCGCAGGTGCGGCCGTGGACTCGCCGACGAAGCTGAAGCTGATGCTGGAGTCGAAGGGGATTCAGGGCGTCGAGGTCAAGCTGACGCCCCACCCCGTCTACAACGTCTGGCAGGGCTGCGTGGCCTACGGGACATACATCCCCGACGACTACACTTGGGACTGGGAAACGAGGGAGGGCTGGCAGTACCTCGACTCTCAGTAAGCCTCCAGACGAAGCTCCCCTCACCGAGGAGAATCCCAAGCCGAAACGCGGAGCGGTTTCGTTCAT
Source organism: uncultured archaeon (assembly GCA_963759195.1). GTDB lineage: Archaea > Thermoproteota > Nitrososphaeria > Nitrososphaerales > Gagatemarchaeaceae > DASPPF01. The sequence goes on along the minus strand of CAVWXJ010000009.1, from coordinate 22,195 downwards.
TCAATCACTTCTCTTTCGCATAGGTGGAAAGAAGGGAACCTTCCGGCAAGCCTTCCTGTTGCTCGTCTTCCTTGCTTCAACCGCCGTCACCATCTACTTCATCGTCGTGCCCTGGGTCCTCTCGTGGGCCATTCCACCTGTGGACACAGTCGGCGCGGGTCTTCTAGCGGGATTCTCACTTTTCCTGCTAAGAGCTGGTTCTTACAGGGAGCACCATGGCCTGAGCGGGTCCGTTGCCCTGGGCTTCCTTGACGTTCTCGCATACCTGGGCGTGATAGGTCTCTCCATCTGGACCTTCGTATTTCCCATCGCGCACCCGTTTCCGCCCGACACCATGCTCTACCTGTTCTACATCTCCAGTCTTCCCATCGGAGTCTACTCCCTCGCTTTCATCTGGGCGATGCTTATCGTGGTAAGAGTGGTCCTGTTGCCCTTCACGAGGCCCGTCACTGAGAAGCTGTACCGAGACATAGAAGGTTCACTGCGGGAACTCTCCGATGCGGTGTCGCAGGTTGAGCACAGGCTGCAGGAAACAGGGAACACAGGGGACCCGCAGATCGGTCAGAAGGTGACTTCGATGCTCAACGAGCTTTCGGCAGTGAGAAAGGAGCTCTCCTCGATGAAGGGAAGCGGGGTCCAGCGCGAGAACCCCGCTGCGTTTTCAGGATTCAGGGTGTTGGCCGCGCCACAAGCACAGGTTGGGACGGCTTCACAAGCCCCGGCGGAGCAGCCGGCCAAGCGGGAGCTCACAGTCATCCGGACCCAAGCCAAGCCCGTGAGGCAACAAGAGCCTGCAGTCCCTGATTCGATGACGGACAACCCTTGGCTGGGCGTTCTCGCCAAGCGCAAATCCGCGGAACCTCCGAAGAACCCCACCGAATCCGAAGGCATGCCTAATAATGCAGCTCCTTAGGTCCGGTCGCAGATTCGCTTGAGGAAAGGCGCCCTCCGGATGACGTCGAGGCGATGGCCGTTCGTTTTGGTTCTCCTCCTAGCGGCTTCCACCACGGCCATGGGGGTTGGAGGAACGCATGCCGCATCCCAGACCGACTACTCCAACGCGATGCAGCAGATTGGGAGCGCGTTCTCCGCGACCTACACAGCCGATATGCAGGGTGGAAACGTCACCTCCCTCGTTTCGCAGCTGAACGGCGCGCTCCAGCTCGTGTCAAAGGCAGCCTCGGAGAACTCAACGCAGCCGACACAGGCGTCCACGGACCTTCAGCAGGCTGTGACCATCGCGAAGTCCGTCCAAGCAGCTGCAGGCGGGGTTGGCCAGACTGGTGCAGCCGCCCGGCAGACTCAACTCTACATCTCGGTCGGTTCTGCGGCCGTGATTATTGCGATTGCCTCGCTCGTCTACGTCTTCGGCGACAGGATCTACCGAAGGCTCTGGCTGAGGGTCTACGGCAACTACGAGGTGAAGAAGATTGGATAGAGAGACAGCAGCCATCGCTCTTGCTGTGGTCACGATTCTCGCGGTCCTCGCCGCCGTCTATCCCGTACTTCCACAGAACAACGAGCCATTCTCTGAGCTTGGCGTCCTGGGCCCCAATCAGAAGATCGGCGGGTACCCAACCAACGCGACGGTGGGCCAGCAGATATCGCTCTACGGATACGTCGGCAATCACGAAGGTGTGTCGTCATACTACCAGTTCGTTGTGAAGCTCGGCAATCAGAGCACCACTGTCAGCAACTCGACGGCCGCGACCGCTCCCGTCATCCTTACCACCTACGAAGTCCTCGCCAACAACCAAACGGCCACATTTCCTTTCACCCTGGTCCTCCGCCAGTCCGGCACCAACGAGAAGGTTATTTTTGAACTGTGGAGGTACAACACGGGCACTTCGAGCTTCGGCTACACAGGGCTCTGGGACCAACTTTTCGTGAACGTGACCAGCCGTTGATCAAGAAAGAAGCAGCGAAGGGCGAGCCCGAGGATTCTGCGATGAAGAATCTCCAGGTCGGCCCCAAGAACGTGAAGGAACTGGTTGGCAGCCTCAGGACGGAAGGCTTCGGCGCGGACGACTCCATCAGGGCGGTCATCTCCCTTCAGCGGTCCGGGAAGGCGACGATGAGAGAAGCGCAACCGTACGCCAGCCTGCTCGGCTATGCCGGGTCACCGATTTCGATTTGGTTCTGGGCGGCCGTGGTCGCTGTCTTCCTCTCCATGGCGCTCGTCGGCACCACCTCGGGCGTTGCCCTCTACCTGAGGTATGTCTTCGGGAGCGTGTTGGTCCTCTTCCTCCCTGGCTACTCACTCATCGAGGCCCTCTATCCGAAGAGGGAGCTAGACGAACTCACCAGGTTCGCCCTTTCGATAGGCCTGAGCTTAGCCCTGGTGCCGCTGGTCGGTCTCGTCCTGAACTACACACCATTCGGCATACGGCTGATCCCTGTCACAATTTCCATAGCTGGCCTGACTCTTGTCCTGCTTGTTTATTCGCTCTTCAGGAAGCACCAGTACTACAAGCTGGCGAAGGGCGTAGCCTAGAATCAGCGAATGCGATATAGGCGCATGACCCGGGTTGGTTGAAATCACGATGGTGCACGAGCAGCTCGATTGGCGGCTCTCCCTAACCCTTCTGGACAATCAGCTGCACGCCCCGCTCCTTGAGGAAGCTCTCCGCCTTGAGGAACTCGGCGTCAGAAGTCAGAAGCGTCTCGATGCCGTAGCCTCTGTCCGTGAGCGAGACCAGATGAGCCACGTGAAGCAAGTCGAGGCTCCTCAGCCTCAGATTGGCGGCCAGGCCGAGGGAAGAACCTGCCTCCCCGCTCACTCTTCCCAACGGCGTGACGACCCGCTCGCCCGATGGGCCGATCAGCTTCAGTTCGAACTTCGACATCACGTAGAGAAGGTACGCCAGGAGGATGGTCGGCGGCTGGGAATCTTCGGCGCCCAGGGCGTTGAGCAGGTCGGCTTTCCTCGAGATGGTCGAAGCCAGCTCTACAAGAAATAGTTCGGAAACTACCTTGCCTCTGCTCCCGCCGAGCAGGGCGGCCGCGGCTTTGCTCCTTTTGGGATTGGAGCGGTCCAAGGCTGTGACTACCAAACTCGTGTCGACGTAGTTCATCTCGACTCTCTTTCCAGGTCAAGTCCGGTGAAATCCAATTTGCCCTTTGAGTCGAGGTCTCGAATCAAACCGAGGAGTCTGCTCAAGCGCTTCACTCCGTCCTGGGTTTCTATCCCCCGCTTCATCAGGTCCCGGATTGCCTCGCTCCGGTTGCCATATAGTCCGGTCCTGACCAGCAGGTCGAGGGTTTCGAGTGTTTCCTTGTCGAGTCTGACGGGAACCGTAGCTGTCATTCTGTATACAGATGCGTATACGTGTATAAAAGCGCCGCGGACAGGCCCATCGGGGGCCCGTTCGGGTGCGAGAAAGCTGGACGAGCCCAATGTGATCATGTGGAAGCGTGACGAGGGCACGCGTTCCTTATTATCCTATAGGGATAAGCTTTTATGATTTCCGCCTGCCGCCTGCAATTGGGATGAGCCGGCTGGGCGTGCTGCTCGGGAGCGCTACGAGGGGGAACATAGTGGAGGCTCTCGCCCTCGCGAACAAACCCCTCACGGCCTACAGGGTCTCCAAGGCGTACAACATGAACGTGGCAAAGGTTTACCTCGAGATGAAGAGGCTTGCAGAGTTGGGGCTCGTGAAGACGGACCGCCGGAACAGGAGCACGGAGTACACGCTTGCAGATGACGACCTGCGAAGGCTAGCCGTCAAGCTATCCTCCAGGGTGGTCACCTACGACAACTGGAGCAGCAGGGAGGCGAAAAGGGCGAGGTTCAGAATGGGAATGGCGGCCGTGCCTCCAGTCTCACTGGCGAAACCTTCGAGCGGGGTTGAGGAGAAGCAGACGAGGATGCCCGGGGAGCTGGAGAACCTGGCGACCCTTGCGAGAAAGAAGTTCGACGCCAAGTACACTGGGAGTGGTGTGAGAGAATACGTCCGCGTATGAAAGGGTGAAGAAGGTCGTACTCGGGACCGAAGACCCTTCCGAGAGGAAGATTAGACTAATGGCCCTGCTGACTTCAAGCCTGCCGAAGTCGGGGCATAGGCCAGTTCTCACCGGAGGCTCCGCGATCGAAATCTATCTCGACGGTTTGCTCCGAACCGGCGACATGGACGTGGTGTACAACGTTGTGGCGCTGGGGAAGATTCTCAAGGCGTGGAGCTTTGAACGCGGGAGGGGATTGAGAAGCTGGGTCAACGACGAGCTCGGCCTCGCGGTCGACTCCGTTGGGGAGACGCTCGGCGGCTCCTACGAAAGGGTCACAACGATAACGACCGATTACGGGCCGGCAACGATAATCGGGGTTGAAGACCTCATCCTGAAGCGACTCGCTTCGGCCAAGATCTGGAAGGTCCCAACCGACATGGAGCAGGCCTACCTTCTGGCGAAGGCTCACGCCGACAAGATTGATTGGAGCTACGTCGAAGAGGAGGCGCGGAGGACCGATATCACTGAATATCTGTCGAAGCTGAGGGCTATGATGGGAGGAAGTAGGCGGTAATGGAACGCAACACCGTTGTCGGCGTGGATTTCCTTCTGATGGGGAGCATCATCTCTGCCCTAGGATTCTTCCTGGCGGACAGCGTGTCCATAGCTTCATTCGGATTCGCCCTGTTGATCATCGGCGCCCTCGTGCTCCTGTTGGTGCCCGAGCCTGTACCACAGGACGCCTTCAAGGCCCTCCTCAAGGACTCCATCAGGAACGTAGAGATCATCCTCGAAGAGTCCGCGCTCAGGAACAGAGCCTACTTCATGCAGACCGACGACGGTGAGATTCGGGCCCTGGTTCCAATGACAGCCGTAGAAGGAAACCTCACTGCTGGCGATCTGAAGAAGCTCGAAGGCGGACCGAAGCGGTTCATCGTTGACTACAAGGGTGTGAGGGGATTGCTCCTCGTCCCTCCCGGGAACGAGATAGTGAAGCTGGCGAAGGTGGAGAAGGGAGCCGACCTAGAGGAGGCGCTCAGGTCAACGCTGGTGGAGTTCTCGGACCTGGCTCGAGGGGTTCTCGCGATAGAGGAGGATGGCGGTCGTGTTGCGAAACTCCAGATAACGAAGCCCCAGCTCGCCTCCGAGTCCCCGTACTTCAACGACTCATTGGGAAGCCCAGTAAGCTGTGTCGCGGCGTGCGTCGCGACAGTTGTGAAGGGAGTGCCAGTCAGGATTACGGAGGAAAGGTACGACCATGATTTCATCAGGCTCACGCTGGGCGAGGTGAAGGAATAGACTTGGACTCTCGGCAGAGGTTCGTGCTCGTCTATGCGGCTTTGTCCATGCTTCCCTTCACCGTCTTCACGTTCCTGAACACCAACGACTTCGGCGTCTTCGTCAGCGCCTACACGATAGAGTACTTCGCCCTGAGGCTGATACTGAACCCGAAGATGAGGCTGAAGGTCGATGTCCTTGGGCTCGTCCTTCTCGTCCTGTTCGCATACTTCGTCGCGCTAAGAGTCGCCGGCATCCTTGGGGTGTCTCTTCCTTGAAGCGGTCCAATCAGCTGCTCGTCCAGTCTGCGGCGGTTGGCGCAATCCTGCTGATGATAACGCTCGGCGGCTCGGTCGCTGTGACAACACGTCCTGCTTCGTGGGTGATCCTGAACAACCCGGACCAGGTCCAGCATCAGTATGATCTGAGCGGGTTGGCGAAGTATTACAATACAACACTAACCCTGTTGGGCACCGGTACCTTCGCGAACGCCACTCTCCTGCTCCGGACGTTCCACTTCGTCAACATCCCGGCCAACGTTAATCGGACCGCGCTGGCTGCCAATTCCGACCTGTCCAATGTCAGCGCCTCAACACAGGCAGCCATCTCGTTTCTCGGCAAGGCGAGTGGCTCCATAAGCCAGAGGCAGTACCTCAATGCGAGCGCCCTTGTCGTGGCAGGATGTGAACAGCTCATTGCAGCAAGCAACAGCTTCGCCGATTTCACCGGTCCTCAGACAGCTAGGCTTTCTTCACTTTCCGTACCCACACAGCTCTACTCGCCTGGCGCGTCACTGGTTGTCGCAGAGATCAACAATCTTTCCAACGAGTGCAACTTGCTGAAGGCCGAACTCGCTCAGACGGGAGGAAGCCTGACCATCTCGACGCCACAGACTGCGGTCGAAACCGGTGGCCCCGTCACTTTGCAAGGGAGTCTCACCCTGAACCAGAAGGGCGTGCCCGCGCAGGTGGTCTACTTCTACTTGAACGGGAGTTACTTCGGAGCCCTGACGACAGATGCCAGTGGCCATCTGGGTGGGGTGCTCAAGATTCCGTTCGTTTACGCCCCCCTCGGGGTCATTCAGGCATTAGCACAGCGCAATGCGAGCGCTGGCCTGGGAGGGGCGGCGTCGAATCTCCTCACCCTCAAGATCTTGTTCAATCAAACTATGATCGTATTGGGCGACCCTCCAGCCTACCTTCCAACCTTCAGCTTCAGCGTCCAGGGAAACTTGACGACCGTTCAGGGGGTCCCGCTCCCGAACGCCCCCGTCAGGGTGACCTTCATTCACACTTCCACTCTCACGACGACCAACGGCAAAGGTGTCTTCGGGGCTAGGTTCACAGTTCCTGCCAACGCCAGTGACGGGACCTACACCGTGTCAGCCGCATTTTCCCCGCAGGGCGTGTTCGGACCTTCCTTCAACGTCACCACCATCCAAGTGATTCACCAACCGCTAACCCTAGTGCTGAACGCGCCCAAGACCTCGCTCGCCGGCTTCCCCACAGGAGTATCGGGTACAGCGACTGCAAACAAGACAGCAGTTCAGCACGCTGTCGTGACACTGAACACGCCTTGGGGGAGCTACACTACGCTTACGGACAAGAGCGGAGCTTTCAGCATCAGCTTCAGTGCGTCGGCTCTTGAGTTTGCCTTCAGCAGGCAGGTGTCGGTCACAGCAAAGGCGCCCGAACCATTCGTGGCCACGGGCAAGGCAGCCGCGACTATGGGCATCTTCAACATCCTGATCATTATTCTTCCCGCCTTTGGACTCGGCGTCGTGGCTTTCGAGGCGGAACAACTCGGCGTCTTCTCCAGAAAGAGAAGAATCGAGGCCGAAACGGAGGCGCTTCTCAGCCAGGCCGGAGCGTCTGAAGCTCAAGCCAAGGAGGCTCCCGAGGCGGTCCTGCTCTACCGGAGAGCGCTCGCCCTTGCTGCCTCGAGGTTCGGGCTGAAGTTCAAGGTGAGCGATACCTTCCGAGAGGCGATAAGGCGGCTCGGCGATTCTGGAGAAGAGAAAGAACGCGAAGCCTTCGCCAGGATATTACTCACCTCAGAAGACTTCCTCTACGCGAGGACCTTCGACGAGTCCCGCCTTCACGGAGCCAGGGATGACCTGAAGGCGCTGGAGGAAGCCTGGAAATGAATGTCACCAAAGTGAACACGGCCAGGGCCATTGCTCTCGGCACAGTCGTTTCCGTCATCCTATTCCTTATTCTCATCGAATATGCCCCCGACTCCGTCTCCTTCAGCGCGAACAACTACGGCTGGGACGGCTTGAAGGATGTAGCCTCGAATTACCGAGTGAACTTCACCAATTCATACGCCTCACTCCCGCAGAATTCCGTGCTCGTTATGATGCAGCCAACGGTGACTTACACCCCGGGCGACATCCAAGGTGTGCGCAGCTTCCTGGCAAAGGGTGGGACGGTGTTGATTGCTGACAAATCGGGGTTGGCCAATTCGTTGCTTTCAGGCCTCGGGGCCGGTGTATCAATCGAGAGCGGCTTGGTGGTTAACGACCCGATCTACAATTGGAAGGCCCAGACCACACCGACGGCGCTTGTCGTTCCCGGTACTTCCAGCACCTTTCCTTCCGTCACCAATGTCACGGGTCTCGCGTTCAGCGGCCCTGCCCCTCTTTCAGTAACCGGAAAGGCCACCAGACTTGCAGAGTCCAGTCCCCTAAGTTATTCTGTCAACGCATCCCAGAGTTCGGGGTTCCTTGGCGTTGTCGGGCAGCAGCAGCCGCAGCTCGCCAAGGGGCCCTTCGCAGTTTTGTCCGGGCAGAAGCTGCTCAATGGCACTCTATACGTGGTAGGCGATTCCCAATTCATCCTGAATTCGGAGTGGAATATCGCAGACAACGAACAGTTCATCGCGAACCTCTTTTCCACAAGGAACGTCTTCGTAGATTCCTCCCACTGGGCAACAAGTCCTGTGACCAGTTCCAGTGCGCAACTCAAGGTTGAGGTCGCCGCCGCCTACTCGGTGGTTTCAGCCGTCCCCGCGAGATACTTTGCGACCTTGGGGATTATCGCGTTCGCTGTCGGCCTTACACCTTTGCCTAGGAACGCGGAGAGGGACCGAGGAGATGAACCCCGGGCGACAACGCTTAACAATGAAACCGCGAAGCGCCCGGCGAAGAGGGAGCCATAACCATGCCAGCCAGCCCGGTCAACAGGTTCATCGAGGAGATATCGAAGAAGGTCGTCGGTAGGGAAGACGTCATCAGGCTGATGCTCGTCTCCCTGATGAGCCAGGGGCACATACTTCTCGAGGGGAATCCGGGTCTCGGAAAGACCACCCTGGCAAAGGCATTCGCCGACACGGTCGGCGGGGTCTTCCACAGGGTCCAGATGACGCCCGACACCTTGCCCGCAGACATCCTCGGGACTTACGTCTTCAACCAGAAGAACTCGAAGTTCGAGCTGAGGAAGGGGCCGATATTCGGGAACGTGATACTCGTGGACGAGCTCAACAGGGCGACGCCCAAAGCTCAGGCAGCCCTCCTCGAGGCTATGCAGGAAAGGCAGGTGACTCTCGAGGGCGAGGCCATGAAACTGAACGAGCCCTTCATCGTCCTTGCCACTCAGGTGCCGTTCGGCGCTCCAGGAACGTATCCCCTCAGCGAGGTCCAGGCCGACAGGTTCGCCTTCTCGGTCGTCATGGACTATCCGTCGTTCAAGGAAGAAGTGAAGATCATCAGCTCGATCGATTCGATAGAGAGCAGGAACTGTTCCGAGATCATGTCGCCGAAGGATGTGGCTCTTGCAGTAGATGCGGCAAAGCAGATTCACGTGTCCGCGCCCGTAAGAGGCTACATAGTCAGCCTCGTGAGCCAACTTCGCACATCGCCTTCGCTGAGGATTCAGCCCAGCCCCAGGACGGGCATCGCCCTTCTGAAGGGTGCGAGGGCGCTCGCATATCTGGAGCGGAGGGACCACGTGCTCCCCGACGACGTGAAGTTCCTGGCGCCCTTCGCCTTCCAGCACAGGATTTTCCTCCATGCCGAGGCAGTGGTCGATGGAGTCACGCCCCAGGCGCTAGTTGCCCAGGTCCTTGAAAAAGAGCCGGTGCCCACAGTAGAATGAGGCTGACGGGAAGAGGCTGGGCAGCCACCTTCGCTTGTGCTGGACTGCTCGCCGCGTCGGCTGTGTTCGGGGATTATCTCCTCGCGGTTCTCCTGTTGTTGGCTTTGGTGATTGCAGGTTCCGATGCCATCTGGGTCGGGATTGTCGTCCGCCGGGCCCCGCGATGGTTCGACCTCCGATTGACTGCGGAAGGTGAAGAACAATCGAAGCCGTTGGTGCTCGATGTGGGCTCGGAGTCGATTCTGGAAGCTCGGTTGGCAAGCAAGGTGGGCGGCCGCGTGGAGCTCTGCTCGCCAATCGATTTCCTCGAGATAGTGCCATCCTCGTTCTCCCGGGCAGGAACTTCGAGGCTAGCCCTCAAGTTCAGGACACCGTACTCGGGGGAATACGGGGTCGACTCCTTGCTTGTGAAGGTGGTGGGACCACTTGGTCTGGCCTCCTCCTCGGGCTCGCTTCCCTTTTCCCTGAAGTACGTTGTCCACCCCAGAATCGTCTCGGTCGCGGCTGAAAGCCTTAGGCTGCTCGCCAGGGGAAGGGTCGGAGAGACTCCCGTGGACATGCCCGGGGTTGGGACCGAATTCTACGAGATGAGGGAGTACGAGAGCGGAGACGACTACAGGCACATCAACTGGAAGGCCACCGCGCGGCAGAACGAGCTCCTTGTCAACGAGAAGATGAAGGAAATCGGCGGGGCATATCTTCTGGCGCTTGACGCGGTCGCCACGAATTTCTCCGATGCTGACCTCATGGCCTCGACCTTCCTTTCGGTCGCGAACAGCTTGGCCGCGGCGGGGATCACGTTCGGGGTGGTTGTCCACGAGGACGGCCGTGTGACGGAGGCGATAGAGGTGGGCGACCCAATCCCTTCCCTGGCCACCGCACTGCGGGCTGCGCTGAAGTTCGTAAAGCTTGATGGCGAACAAGGGGTGATGGAGCTTCTGCCGGCGCCGCTTGTCTCCATCGCTCGTTCGGATGGCGCCTTCGGGACAATCACACAGACGCGCGCAGAGGAGGTCAGGTCCCAGGTCAGGAGCTCCGATGCCTTTCAGTGGATTCTCGACCAAGCAAGGAAGGTGGCAGCCACCAGGATCGTGTATGTGTCCGGGCTCCGAAAGCGGCCGGAGCCGGTCTTAGAGCTAGCGTGGCAGACTCGCCGTTTCGGGAGCATCGATTTCGTGGTTGCCATCCCCGAGCTCCGTGGAATGACGGCCGATGACAAGAAGAGGACTAGGTCGCTGCTTGGCGCCATAAGAGCGGCAGGAATCGAGTGCTACGCAGGCGATTTCCTGGAAGTCGCATCCCGAGCCTTGACAGGTCAATCCTGAGGCTCCGGGCGCAAGCGCTGCGCCTTATCGAGCCTTTTCAGCATTCGCATAGGATGACCTGTGTTCCTTTTATACAAACTCGAAACAATGGGTTGCCGAGATAGACTGAATCTCAAGAAAAACGGAACAAAAGTCATTCTGTCAATCACCTCTGTCATCATCATCTCGCTTCTCTTCTTCAGCCCGACTGTCGCAGCAGCCACGTCTCTGCCGATCAGCTCGGTTCCTCACACCAACCTGCTCAACGCTGTCAGCGTCGCGCCGATAGTCATCCCTCTCGACCCAGCTTTCGACCCCAACACGGGCGGGGTGCCTTTCTGCTCGAGCGGGTCGCTCGGAACAATAGAGTGCTATCCTCCTAGCTTCCTCAAGACTGCCTACGACTTTCCGCCTACCACAGGTCCACACGGCCTCGATGGAAGCGGCCAGAAGATCGTCATAGTGGACGCGTTCGGGAGCCCGACGATCCAGAGCGACCTCAACACCTTCGACACCACCTTCGGACTGCCGCCGGCAACGGTTCACATCCTCTGCGGACCGACCTGGACTGGCGCAAACACAGACAACTGCCCAGTGAAGACCGTCGCCGACCTGACCAACGCTCCGAACGCGGCGCTCTGTGGAGCAGTTGGATGGGCCGAGGAGACAACGCTCGATGTCACAATGGCTCACTCGCTCGCGCCGGGCGCGACTATCTACCAGGTAGTCGCCAACGACTGCTTCGACCCCAGCATCACCACAGCCGAGACTGCGGTAGTCTCTCAGCACAGCCTCAGGGGCAGCATAATGTCCCAGAGCTTCGGCGAGCCTGACGACCTTGTGGGCTGCCTGACCGTCGACCCCGTCACCCTGCAGTGCACCTCTACTGACCCAACAATCAAGGCCAACGCGGACAAGGCGTACCTCACTGCAACACTCAACAGCTGGACCGTGATCGCCTCAACGGGCGACGACGGTGCCAACGAGGACCTCAGGGTTCTCGGAACAACAGAGCTCACACCAGCCTGGCCATCCACGAGCCCGCTCAACCTGGCCGTCGGCGGAACACAGGGCAACCCGTACGGCGGACAGTACGGGACCTTCCCTGGCCCAGGAGGCACCTTCACCTGCAATCCGCACGACACCTGCAACACGGGCCTCGTCCTGATCAAGGACACAGGAAAGACGGCCTGCACCACCGCTGTCAGGCCGGGAGAGCCATCGAGCTGCGTCCCGGTGGGCTACGGCGGCGAATCCGCCTGGAACGAATACACAGCATTCCTTCCCTCCTCCGGAGTCGGCGGCTCAATCGGAAGGTCGACCGGCGGCGGAATCAGCACCCTTTACGACAGGCCAATCTTCCAGCTCGCCCTGCCGAGAAGCTTCACCACACTCTTGGGGAGCACGGTCAAGGCAAACGGGAGAATGACGCCTGACGTCTCCTTCAACTCGGCTGCCCAGGGCGGTGTCCTCGCCTACCTTGGATTCCTCGGTGCCTGGGCGGTCTTCAGTGGAACCAGCGCCGCTGCCCCAGCGTGGGCTGCGATCATAGCCCTCGCGAATCAGGAGAACCACGGCCCTGTGGGAAACATCAACACAGCGATCTACCTCCTCGGCTGGTCCCAGTCGTTTCTTGACAAGTTCAACAAGCAAGCAGCCTTCCACGACGTCACCAACGGAGAGAACAGCGACACAGCAGGCCAGTTCGGAGTGGACGGGTTCAACGCATCCCCAGGATACGACTTGACGACAGGCTGGGGGAGCCCGGACGTCTCCAACTTCATCACAGGCGTCCTTCAGTTCGTCCATTCATAGATACCAGAGGTGGGCGTGCTTCGGCACGCCTCCCCCCTTTTGTGCGTCCGACTTGAGATGATGCCGTTACCTCGAAGTGGCTAGGGCCGGCCCGAGCGCAGCTGGGACAACGCTCGGCTGTGGGTCGACCTCGAAATCCTCCCTTAGACGAAGGTCGGCTCGTCGGCAGGATTGCAATTTATTGGAATAACTACCTCTGATTGTCAAGATTCCCATCATTCAAGGTCTTGAAAAGGCATTCAAGAACGTGGCATCAAATCAGCATCCCCCCATAGGGCTGCCATGAGCGTACGAAAACAAGTGATTTCAGCCAGCATCATAGCGCTAGTCATAGCGCTATCAGTCATCGCAGGAGCAACCTTCTTTGTGACATCAACTCCGCAATCTTCGAGTAACCCAAGCCAGACCTTCAGTTCAGGCCAGTCGACAACAAGCCAATCTGCCACGAGCCAAGTGGCAGGACAAACCGGGACTCTGTCCCTCCTTCTGACCGACCCTCCCACTGTCCCGACGGGAGTGACGGCGGTCTACGCGACCTACCGCAACGTGGCAGTGCACGTGAGCGGCGCCGGGAACCAGACGGGATGGACCGAGACCAACACGACGGGCACCATCGACCTCATCAAGCTTGTGAACGTCAGCGCCACCATAGCCACGGTCAAGGTTAGCAGCGGCGTGTATGACGCCCTCCGCTTCAACATCTCCTCCGCAGAGGTGACCTACAACGCGAAGAACTACACCGCGTTCGTCCCGAGGGCTATGATTAGCGTGCGAATCTCGGGCGGCATAGCTGTCAACCCGGTCAACAAGAGCGCGACCATCATCGACATGTACCCGACCGTCGTGAACATAGGGAGCAAGTCGACGCCGGAGTTCATAGTCAACGCTGCGGCATCCGTCTACGGGGTTCCGCACAACGACTTCAACGACCAGATGGGCAAGGTCGGATCCATGATGCAGCTCAGCGGCCAGGCTTGGTGGAAACAGATCAGCGAGAACTACACGGCGAACATCCAGGTCACGAGCGCGACTCTCTCGAGCAACTCGCTTTCCATCACGATCAAGAACACAGGAACCAAGTCCGTCAACCTCAGCGCAATCTCGGTGGCGCCAATCGGGAGCGAATGCGCCCCCTCGGCCGGGAACGGCAAAGGGCACGGGAACGACATGATGCCCGAGTGCTTCACCGGGTCGGCGTTCTTCGTGGTCCAGGACAACGGCACACTGACCTCCCTCTCGTCACTGCTACCAGTGCACTTCACTCCATACTCCAACGGCGAGTCTCACCAGTCCGGAATCTTCGCGAACCAGGGGTACCTGCTCGCAGCGGGCAAGTCGGTCACTCTGACCTACAGCAAGGCGATAACCTTCAGCCTCATGATGGGCGGCAAGCAGGCTACTGGGCCTGTAAAGGGCCAGCAGTACTCTGTCAGCGTGACTGGGCAAGAGGCTTTGGCTGAGACGATAGTGGTGGCCAGCTAGGCCGCCACAAACCCCTTTTTCATCGCTGGGCCGTGAAGGATCTAGGGTCTATTCGCTTTAGCCAATCGAACCTTTCGAAATCCTTGTCGGCGGAGACGATTTCTTTCAACCCATATCTTCGCATGACCACGGCGTGGGCGCAGTCATAGGGGCTGGCACCACTTTGCTCGACGACGTCAGCGGCCTCTCTCGTATCCGGCCCTTCAAGGGGGTACACTTCGAGCGAAAGCGAGAAGATGGCGCGAATCTCGTCGGCTTCACCCGATGCCAATCCGTACCTCTTCATCGCGTTCGCGACTTCCAGGGGCACAAGGGTCGAAATCGCCGCCTTCGTCTCGCCCGATGCCACACTCTTCAAGACCGAGGCGCAGGGCCTGCCGAACACGCGGTCCATGATCCTTGCGTAGAAGAAGACATTGCTGTCGAGATACACGCGGGCCAAGCTATCTCGATTCCGCCCTTTCTTCCAGTTCCGCGATTGGGACACGCCTGCGCGGCGCTCCTAAACCGACAAGCACCTTCAGTGGGTCTCGTACTCCAGGAAACCTCCGGAGTCGAATCTCGGCCTTTGAGATTGCTTCGACGGAGACGGTCTCTCCCGGCTCCACCCCGGTGCGTTCCCTGACCTCCTTGGGAATGGTGACTTGATACTTCGCCGTGACCTTTGACCTGGGCATCATGCGTATCCAGCGGCGTCGCATACTTAAGCGCATACGGTATACCGTATACTCAAAGCAGCCCTTCCGCCCAAGCGGAGATCGTTGTAGCTCGATGCACGGACTCATCGGGCCTGCACCCATTCGACCAGAAATTCCTCGCTGAAATCTCGATTTGGTTCTGTTGTGCGTCGTACGAAATTCCGCAGCGCGAGTCAGGGGTAGAACTGAACGTGGGGACTGGGCCTCCCGGCGGCCAAAGACCTCCTCTATTCTAGGAAGGCATTGAGGCTCAGCTCTCGGAATGTCCAGACCCTCGAAGTGCCTGTCGTAGCTCACGATCTTGTCGGCTCCGAGCTTCTTCGCTACGTAGTACTGAAGGGAGTCATCGAAGTCGAGCTTCGTCTTCTCGGAGAGCAGCGAGGCCGCAATCTCGTCTGCTATCGTAGTGTCGTAGACGGACAGGCCCGCGGTCTGGTCGAGCGTCCTCAGGAAGGAAACGACGTCACCCCGATGCCTGCCCATCACGGCCTCGACCGAATGGACTGCAAAGTGGGTGACTATCCCTTCTTCCTCTGCCCGTGAGAGTCGGTCGAGCAACCCCTTGCAATCGGCTGCCCTCTTCCTTCCCAAAAGTACCTCGAGGAAGACGTTCGAATCGAGGAGAATCAATCCGTCTCTTCCCAGGCGTGGTGCTGAAGCCAGACCGAATCCTTCGCGACCTTCATCGTCCCGAGGAGGGAGCCCCAGTCGGCCCGACTCTCCGCAGAGTACTTCCTCATCGCTTCCTCAAGGGCCTTCTTGACAGCCCCCTTCTTGTAGCCGTACTTCTCCATCGCCTTCTTCCTGAACCGCTTCGCCAGCGATTCGTCGACCTCGACCTTTATCGTTTCGGACATATGTAACATAGGTACTTATGTCCGTTCATTATTTAAGGACACCCCCAGCCGAGTTCGAGGCTTGCTGAGCCTACTCCGCGGTTGAGCGTTTCGATCTACCGGAGCGGAATACGAGAGGATGCTTTACCGAGGTCATGGGTAGAACTGCACAAACGGGACGGGGACGGCCTCTAGAGCCTGCAGATAGGCGGCAGGCAGGCTCCTCAGCGCAAATGCCGACAGCTTCCTGAGGAAGCCGGATTTCCTCTCCTCGCCGAGGAACTGTTTCCTTGCGTCCGTGACTGCCTGGAAAATACCTGAGCCCGTATATGGGTCGCACGAGCCGTTCGCTTCCCCGACGATTGCCAACCGATCGATTTTCGGCTGCCTGGGCAGTCCGACGAAGATTCTCGAGCCCTTCCTATCTATGACGTTGTCGCTTCCAATGCCCATCCGCTTCTTGAAGAGTTGGAGCCTTTCCTTCAATGAACCGAGCCAGGGCCAGGTGGCCAGTCCAGCGTACATTGTGCCGTCGCCTTTCGGGAACAACCAGAGATATCCTCCGCCAGCCAGCTTCTCATCGTAATACGCGAGGGGGTGGTCGAATTGGTGGTTGTCTGGGATTGTCTCCTCGTAGCAAGTCGCGTACTCTCTTTCGCTGGTTGGGCTGAAGAACGAGGCAAGCGCCCTTGAGGCTCCGGTGCAGTCGTAGGTCACCTCGCCTCTGTACTCCTCGCCGCCGGCAACAACGCCCTCGCAGCGACCCCGACCGACGATTGGGCGCTTGACCCTCGTCCGGACCAGCTCGGCTCCCGATCGCTCCAGCATCTTCTCCATCCAGCCCACCTTGTCTATCATCGCCGTCTCCGCATTGAACTCCCGTGAGCCGTAGGGCGTCCTGACCTCTACTAGCGATGAGCGCCTCATCACCTCCGCTCCCATGGCGTCCGCCTCCTGCTTGAGGACGAGCTCCCCGCAGGGCTTGAAGAAGGGATTGCTGTCCAACACAAGAACGCAGGAAGACCTGTGAAGGAATGCGGTGGTAACCCCCGCTGGGCCCGCGCCACAAACCAACGCGGATGCCCTTCTCACGTCGTCCCCACTGCTGTCCCGACCGTTAAAGCTCTCCGGTCGCCGTCGGTGATTTCTGAATCGTCTGACCGTTGTTGCCGGGGTGGTGGGCGGGCAATGTGACTGGGATTCCGAATCCATATTCTGGCTTGTCATTGCTTATAATGGAATTGGTTTTTTCTTCGTTCAGTGGCGACGGCGCAACCTGAGAAATCGGGAACAGCAAAGATAGAGGACTTTCTCTCTCGACTATAGGACGGGTGCTGTCTACAACAAGTTGACAGAAGAAAGGGTCCAGGTGATTCCAATTCTGCCGTGGAGAAAACTGAAAGACAACCTGACCCGCGAGTTCAGGCACCAGGCACCACCAATCATCTCCCTTGTCGGTTCCACCCTGGGGGCGTCGGTCGCGGAAGAGATGATGGCGAAGATAAGCGACCCAGAGGCACTCGTCAAGTACTTGTCTGACATGCTGGCCTCTTCGGGCTGGGGCGTGTTCTCCATGGTCGGTGATACGCGATTTGGAAGCAAGTTCGTCGTTTCGGTAGCGAACTGCGGCTTCTGTGACAAGGAGGATCTGGCATATTCGCCCCAGTGCCATTTCCTGATGGCCGCACTAAAAGGGATGGCTGACACAGTGTACGGCACTTCTCACAGAGTCTCGGAGGAAAGATGTGCGGCCATGGGGGACAGCGTCTGTCTGTTCGAGGTGGAAGAATGCGGTGATTTCGAGGCCTGCTCTGAATGCAAGAATCAGAAATTCTGCGACTTCGCCCGCGAATGCGAGAACGAACCGGGCGCGGTACCACGGGCCGACTGAGTGCATAACGATGTCTTGAAGGACATCTCGACCTCGACACGGTTCATCATATCCAAATCCCCCCCGAGCACAAAGGGGAAGGAGACCGCTTCTTGCTTCATGACGCGCTCACTGCAGGGCTTGAAGAAGAGGTTGCTGTCGAGGATGATTACTTTTGAGGACTTGTGGAGGAGAGCTGTGGTGACACCAGCCGGACCAGCGCCGCAGACAATCCGAGATTCCACTCTGTCAGCTCCCGTCAAGGAAGTCGATTACAGCTGGCGTGTCTAACACTATCAAGTCCGGGTCAGGACTCGCTTTCTGATTTCCCTGGTCTCCCGCTCTATCTCGGTCAGGGCGTCGCTGGTCGCCAGCGCTCCCCACAGCGGGATCAGACTGCTTCTTCTCTCGAGTAGGCGGTCAATCACGTCGCTGAGGCTCTCGTCCTCCTTTTTCGCCTCCACCAGCTTGTGATAGACGTCATCCCTGACCGCCAGGTTTCTGCGTGGCATATGTAGGTGTGTGTACATGTCGGCCAACAAAAGCTGCTGGCGAGGGTTCTGGGAGCTCTGCGGCCGCGCATGTCAGCTCGCATCGACGTGGTGAATGGCAAGGCTTCGCCTTCGGAATAACGTGGTAATCCGATTTGCTTTGGTGGATCTAATGCCCGGCTCCGGACGAGCTACCTGGTACTTTCTAGCCATCCCGCTTATCGCTAGCTGTGTCCTCAAGGAATTCCAGCTTGGTCTTGAAGAGCCTCTTCTTCAGTTCAGCGTCTATCTCTCTTTCGTGTCTTGCGAAAAGCACGGGCATCGAAAGCACCTCGCCCATAGAGATGGTGATGCAATCGACGAAGGATATGGCCCTGTCGCACTTCAGTCTGGCGGCGCGGTCTAGGTACGTCGAGTCTGAAAGGATGGAAAAGTACCCCGAGCCCCGCAGCATCGAGATGGCCTTGGAAGCGGCATCCCACCCCTCTTTTCTGCAGATGAGGTACCCCAGCTCGGCGACGTTGACCTCTCCGATGTAAGGAACGATGGCTCCGCTCTCCACTCGTCTCTTTAGGGCGATGGCGCTTTTGGCCCCCCGCAGGTATTCTACGAGTACGCCGGTGTCAAGCACCATACTTTCGCTTGAATCTCTTCTCATCGTTCCTCCTCTCCTCGAGCAGGTCTTCCAGCTTCAGGCTGGGGGCGAGCCCGAACATCGAATCGAGCAGGTCAGGCCGCTCTGCTCGAGACCACAGCAGGTGCTTGATGGCATCATCCAGGTCTATTCTCTTTCCCTCCCGTGCCTGAATTCTGGCTGCCACCCTAACCAATTCATCCTTTGTTTCTTTCGAGACCTTTATCGTTCCTGACACTTTCTCCACCAAGTATACCAGGTGTAAGGATGTATTTAAGCCGCGCTGCGAACTGGTCGCTTCATAGGCTGGCGGTCTGTTTAGATACGAGTCCGCAGTGTATGACAAGTGACGCGCGAAGCCGTCAGTGCAGAGCACGAAGCAATGGGATTCGATTCTCAGCGCCGGGAGGCGCGCGGCACCTTCACTCTTCCGACACGGTTCTCCTGATCGCCTCAAGGACAGGAAGCACGCCCGCTTTGCGGGCACGCCTGTTGAGGTAGCGGTGGTCGAGGCGACTCCCGACGCGCACGAGGACCCCTGCCACGTCCTTTTCGTCCTGCACGCCTCTGTCGGGCCTCGCAAGCTTGCTCACTATGAAGTCCTCTGGGGAGACCACCCAAGCCTTCACCCCGCCGATGTCCACCTTCCTCCTCCTCCGGAGAGCCTCCCTGTCCCACTCGATGCCGTCGGGCCTGAGCCAGAACTCAACTTCCAGGCCCGGTCTTCTCGTCGAGGAAGACGCAGACCGAATTCGAGAAGGAAGCAACGCTGGGCCTGAACTTCTCCTCTGCGGCCCTGGCCACGAAGCTCTCAAATTCCCTTGCGGAATCCACCTTGACGGCCACGTCCACATCGACGGTTGTCCTCACGGGCCCAAAAGAGGGCAGCGCAAAGCCTCCGATCACCATGTACTCGAAGCCGGACCCTTCGAGGAGCGAAACCGTCCTAGCGAGCAGCCTTTCCAGTGCGCTCGGCAAGCGAATTCAGTCCGAGAAAGAGTTCTACGGTCGACAGGCCTCTGAGGTCAAGGCGCGTCGCATATCTGGCGTCCGAGGCCGCCCTCAGGAGGTCGGCTTTCCGGCTCTTCAGGGCGGTTGACACCAGCGCCTCGTACGCCTTGAGATATTCCCGTCCGAGCGGTGTAGCCCTCACCAGCTCTCTTGGCCTGCCCGGCCCCGACGCGGGCGCCTCATGGACCTCCACGAGTCCTGCGTCCGACATTTCTCTCCGCAGGGCGATCACCATCGCAGGGCCCACGTGCAGTTCTCTCGAGAGCTGCCGTACGCCCGCACCGGCCGCGGAGGCCCTCAGCAGGGCAGCCCTGGCGGCAAGGTTTGTTTCTGACACAGAAACTTATTCTCTCTGGGCATATTTAAGCGTAGCCGAATTCTCAATCTGCGAGGAAGCTCGCCCTTGCTTTGTATGACGATCGAGAGCGAGCAGCAACGCGCCTTACCTTCTCAGGAGCCCCAGCATCTCGTTCACAGTCACAATCCGAATTCCCCTGAATTGGCCGATGTTCAGCAGGTGTCTGTCGCCGGAGACGATGTGGGATGCCTTCCCCACGTAGGCTGTGCTCAGAACGACGTCGTCGTCAGGGTCCTCCGGCACCGCGCTGAACGACCGCCCAGCATTAGCCACGACTGCCTTTCTCACAAGTATGGATAGGTACAGCCTGGTCTGCCGCCTGTCTACTCCTATGAACTTCTCCCTCGAGAGGACGTCGACCAGTTCCGCGAGCATCTGCGGCGAGGCGACCACCTGGTGGCTTTCGAGCAACACAGACACCAAACGCCTTGGCTTCCCGTGGCCAATCAGCGCCGAAATCAGGACGTTCGTGTCAATGACGACGCGCAGACTCTCAGGCGCCCTAGATCGTTCGCTTCTCTTTCCTGTATTCCTGTATCTCTGCTAGTATCTCGCGTTCGGTTGGCTTCTTCCTGTTCTTGTAGCGCTCGTCAACTTCGCCGAACAGGGCCCTCAGCTCGCCTCCCAGCTCAGGCGCTTCGAGTTTCGAGGCCACGAGCCTGCCCCCCCTGCTGTAGATTACCAGCTTCGTCTTCGGCTTTATGCCCAGCTCTCTCCTTATCTGCTGCGGTATCACTACTTGGCCCTTGGTTCCAACAGTCGCTATCTCAGGTTCTTGCATGGGTATGATTTTCATACTTCGCTAATAAATATTCTCCCTGGTCCACGGAACCTTGTACCGGGCAGTAATCGCGTTTCGGCTCAAACGAGCCGTTCCGTCCAGCTCCAAGAAAGCGAGTTAGCGCACCAGTCGCCAGACCGACAAGTTTGCCCAGGCGGGAAAGAGCTGCCATGGACGAGCTGCTACGCCCGTTGTTGCTTCCGAAGAAGAGTTGACAGAGCCCCGAATCTTCAGAGGTGCCTGTAAGTTGAGCGGCTGTCGTTTCCGTTCATCTTTGCGTCAGCTGGCTGGGCAGCGCCAGCAACCAGTTGCTGGCAGTTCGGTTGTCCTTGAAGATTCCGGGCTTCGACTAGTGTCGGAAGGAGACGACGGTGCTTGCCGAGCTTGAGAGGTTGCTGGCGTCACCCGAGTAGCTGGCCGTGATCGTGACCGCGCCGCGCGAAGAGTCGGCGTAGAGAACATCGCAGTGGGCAACCTGCGGACCCTGACCGCTCTCTAGGGTGCAGGTTGGTGGCGAGAACGAGCCCGTGGTCGAGTTGGTGGCGAAAGTCACCTGGCCGGCGGGGTCGAAGCCCGTGACCGTCACAGTGCAAGCCACGGAGAATCCCGACTGGTTGGCGCGGGGGCGCTGGCACTCGACTGTGGTGGTGCTCCGCTGGGGCGGTCTGACGTTGACTGTCGTTGACCCCGAACCCGGCAGGTTGTTGCTGTCGCCGGGGTAGACAGCCTTGATGCTTACTGCGCCGGGCGCCGAGGAGACGAACTGGACCGAGCAAGACACGCCTTGTCCGTCTTGCCCGTGGTCTTGGTGCTGATCACTGGCTGCCAGAGTGCAGGTTGCGCTCGAGGGGATGAAGGACCCAGCTGTAGAGTTGCTGCTCCAAGCGACCGACCCCGTCGGACTCCCGTTTCCATCACCGACAAATGCCATGCACGTGGTGTTCTGTCCCGCCCAAGTGCTGCTCGGCTGGCAGTAGACGGAAATTGCCGTCTTGGCCTGGGTGAAGG
This sequence comes from uncultured archaeon, assembly GCA_963759195.1. GTDB lineage: Archaea > Thermoproteota > Nitrososphaeria > Nitrososphaerales > Gagatemarchaeaceae > DASPPF01. The sequence goes on along the minus strand of CAVWXJ010000009.1, from coordinate 590 downwards.
TGACGGACGTGGTTCCCAGGCTGGGATAGTTGGCGAAGTCACCGGCGTAGTTGGCCGTTATCTTGAAGGTGCCCGCGGACGAGTCGGTGTACTGGACTGTGCACGACTGCGCTTGTTGAGACTGTCCCCCTCCCTGACCGAAGCTACCTCCCAGTCTGGCACGAAGCCCCCCCGCGCCCGAACCCGGAGGAGCCGAAGCTTCCCGTGGTGGAGCTGCTCGTGAAGTTCACGGCACCTCCCGGCTGGTCGCCAGCAACGGTGGCCGTGCACCGCACCGATGAGCCCGCTTCGGGCGACGCTGGAGAGCAGGAGACTACAGTGGTCGTCGGAGACATCAGCGAGTCCACGATGCTCTGCACCTGGGAGATTATCAGCTGCGCGTCGGCGGCGGGGATCTGGCCGTTGCCCTGATCGGAGGGCGCAGGAATGGCTGACGCCCCCTGGAAGGCGTTCCCTCCAAGCTGGTCGATGATGCGGTCGAGCGCCTGTATCGCCCCCCTGACATCCCCGTGCGTTAGCGACCTCAAGGCACCGTTAAGCTGCGAGTCGATGAACTGGGTCTCACCCTGCGGGAGGTTCATCCCGTTGAC
>CAVWXJ010000008.1:0-93217 GCA_963759195.1 uncultured archaeon | reverse complement strand
TCTTGGTTCAGACGGGAACGCTTTCGGTCTTGCCGGTGGCGCTGGCAACTCCAATTGGGCTTCTTGTCGCACTCGTCCTGATGGCGAACAACATCAGGGACATAGAGTACGACGAGAGCGTGGGAATGAAGACCGTTCCCGTGCTTCTCGGTAGGCGGCGGGGAATCCTCCTCTACGACTCGCTTTTGGCGATCACCTACCTACTCGTTCCGCTCTTCGTCATCCTCAGCATACTGCCGATTTGGTCTCTGTTGGTCTTCCTAACCCTGCCCGAATCGAGGGGACTGTGGAGGATGTTCGGCGATCATATTCCAGATAACGCAGACCCGAGGACGGCGAGTCTGGCACTGAAGTTCGCCCTTCTCTACATGGCAGGCTTAATCATTCAACTCTTCGTGCCGATTTCCGTATAGACGCTGCGCTGTTGAGGCAGCAAGGCTTATCCAGAATGGGCCTTGAACACATTCATGCGGAGAATCTTCGACGCCCACGTTCACCTTTCCCTACGAAAAGACGACGAACTCAACGAGTACGCAAGAAAGAACGGTTTGGACTACACCCTAGGAGAGCTACTAGGCTCCATGAGGAAGAACGGGGTAACCCATGCACTCCTTCTGAGTCCGCCTCTGCACGGAGGGCATCCGCTCCCGAACGAGGAGATCCTCAACCTTTGCGGGAAAGCTAATCGAGAGCTCTCGCCCGTTCTGACCGTTGAACCGAGTGCGAAGGATGTGAGTGCCGCGCTCAAGCTCGCAAGGCAGAACAGCGAAGTCAAGGCCTTCAAGATAAGGCTCGGATACACGAGAGCTCACGCTCAGAGCCCAGTTTTCGAAAGACTGTACGACTACGCCGAAGCGGAGGGCATCCCCGTTCTTTTCCACACGGGAGACACGGCTACAAGCACCGGAAGGCTCCTGCTTTCACATCCGCTGACACTGGACAGCTTGGCAAACGTAAGGGAGGAGCTGAAAATCGTCCTCTGCCACTTCGGCAACCCCTGGTTTGATGACGCGGCCGAACTCATCTACAAGCATCCGAACGTTTACGCAGATATCTCGGGACTGACGACAGGTGGAGGCAAGTACGCGGAAAGGTACTCGGACTGGCTGGCCAACAAGATCAGCCAGGCCATCTACTTCGCTGGTGGAGCGGAGAAGGTATTCTTTGGCACAGACTATCCTATTACGACGTACGCTGATGCACTGAGTCTGGTGGAGAAGCTGAAAATCGACGGGCTTGATAAAGAACTGATTCTTTGGCGCAACGCGGTTCGCGTGTTTGGGATTTGACACCAGAGACCGAAATCTCGATAGTGGATTCCGCTCTGGAGAGGAGGGACGAACTCGAATGGATTCTCGACGAGAGTTTCGAAGGGTTGTACCTCAGACATGCGAAAAGGACGCTCCGGGAGAGCCAATTCGTCAGGGTTTCGCTCGCGGCCGACAGGCCCGTAGGCCTAGCGATGCTAAAGAGCCTAGACTCGCGAACGGGATACGTGTTTTACATCGCCGTCGCCCGAGCGCAAAGAAGGAAGGGGGTAGCTGGCAAACTTCTCGATGATGCGCTGGGGCACTTTCGGGACGAAGGTGCGTCGGACGTCTATGCCAGCGTCGAGGACGACAACGAACCCTCTTTGGCTCTCTTCAAGTCAAGGGGTTTCACTAGGACAGGTTTCGTCGAGATATCGAAGAAGCGCGGTGCAATCGGAGCGCTAATCATGTACAGAGAGATGCTTGCAGTACCCGGCGAGATGCTACTCCACAAGCTCATGCAGTAGGGTTCGACTCTGAGCCGCCGTCCCAATCTTATCAATGGTGAATTCGGAGAGGCTGCGTTGGCGGATCAATGGAGAATCAGGAAAGCTAGGCAATCTGATTCTACCAAGTTTCTGGGCCTGGTCAAAGCACTCGCTGATTTCGAGCACCTTCAACCTCCGAGTGTGGCAGCCGGCCGCAGGATGATACGCGAGATTTTCAAACGCAGGACGATCAATCTCCTCGTCGCGCAATCCAGGGGAACGCTTGTCGGGTATGTGCTCTACTTCTACACTTACTCCTCTTTCTTAGCCAAGTCAACCCTCTACATCGAAGACCTTTTCGTTCTAGAAGAGCGCCGCGGAAGTGGGATCGGTAGGGAGCTATTCCTCAGGTGCGTTGAGGAGGCGGTGAAACGAGGTTGCGGTCGCATGGAATGGTCAGTCCTCAATTGGAATTCCAAAGCAATCAGATTCTACGAAGGCTTGGGGGCCAAGAGGCTGGACCAGTGGTCTGTGTTCAGGCTAGACGAGAAGACACTCAACGCTCTGAAGAGATGAGCCTACGTTCGACCGAGGGAGCATTGCTGAAGGTTGGGTACATATTGAAATATAGGGCGGCTGAGTTTTAGTCGATGGGCGGTTCGGTCCAGGCTGCCTCTTCGATTTCCACAAAGGTCATTATAATAGCGATGACGGCCGCGCTTTACACAGTGGGCAAAGCTGTCACGGGCTTCATTCCGACTCCTTTCGGCGTGGGCCAGTTTCTCATTGGGGTCTTCATTCCGGCCTACTTCGCAGTTGTTTCCGACACCATCCCCGTCGCAATTGGGGCCGGTCTCGGGACATTCATCGGCGACGTGCTCGTTCTCGCCCCGCTGAACGAGACTACGCCTTTTCTCAGCCTAGTGGCGGGAGTGCCCGCGAACTTCGTAGCCTTCCTGCTCTTTGGATGGTTCGTGAAGAAATACAAGTCGTGGTCCGCTTTCGTCGCTGCCGCAGTTTGTTTCGTCACCTTAGGGAATCTCATCGCCGCATTCAGCGTCGTGGAAACTCTCGCTTTGCCGGCAGGTCTTATTCTTGGCTTCGTGGTCTTCTGGAATGTTGGCTCGATACCTGCCGTCCTGGTTGGCGTGCCGATTCTGATAAGAGCAACCAGACCACTAATGGACAGGTCGAAGATCCTGCGATACCACCCACAATGGGGCGTTTCGGTTAGTGCTCGACAGACGGGAATCGCAATGGGATTCGCTGTGGTATTCATCGCGATAGGGGCGGCGCTGTTTCTCGGGGGCGGGTCCGTACTGCCCAGCTGGAGCGGTCTGGGTCTTTACTTTGCAATATCGGCTGTCATTGTTCTCGTCTTCGGGCCGCTCGCCAACTTAATCGCTGGCTCAAAGTCAGAGGCGGCCCAGCCTGCAAGCTAGAGTCGCAAAGGCCTTCGCGCCAGCTACGATCACCAACTTCTTCTCTGTTCATCGTGACAAATCTCGAGGAGGACTTGTTCGAAGCGGCGCCACCGGCGGCGGGTACATCCTGTCCAGGGGCGTCGTCTCCAAGGTCGAAGTCATCGGCAGTTCAGGCCGACCTGTCATCGAAACATCAGTGAACGGCGATGCGCACTACGACGCACGGACAACTCGCCAGGCTCTCCGCCTGTTGATGAAGGCCTCTAGGAAGAACGCGAGGCTCAAAGTCGAGCAGCATGTCGACGTGCCGATAGGTTTCGGATTCGGGGCGAGCGCAGCGTCAGCGCTGTCTGCAGTATTGGCCGCGTCAGCGGCGCTTGATTTGAATCTTAGCAAGGAACAGACCGCAATGTTCGCCCATAACGCCGAAATCATTCAGCGCACTGGATTGGGGACGGTCTCGGCAGTCTATGATGGCGTCGGGGCAGGATTTGTCTTCGAAGCCGGAGGACCCGGAGTCGCCAAGTTCAGGAATGTGAGGACCCCCGCGTCGATTAGAATCGTGACAGCATCTCTGGCTCCCCTCCAGCTAGAAGGGCTCCTCTCCTCAAAGAGGAAGGTCGCGTTGATTAACAGATTCGGTGACGAAGCGTTGGGAAACGTCCTGGCGGAACCGACGCTCGACCGGATGGCCAAGGAAGGAGAAGTGTTCACGACGAAGATTGGGATTATCAACAATGACGTCGCTTCGCTCATCAGGGTTGCGAAGAAGACTGGGGCTAAGTACGCGAGTCAGAACATGGTGGGCGGGGCGATGCACGCCATAGTCCCAGTTAACCGCGCCGACGCCGTCGCCAAGGCATTGAGCCGCTCTTCCCTCAAGCCACGAGTGGACGTGCTCGAGCTCGGCAAGGTAAAGGCGGGCGTCACCTCAATCGCCGAGCTGGCCTACCCCACAGTGACGAAATCCTTGGTGTAATGCGTAAGGGGCACGGGCTTCTTACCGATCAGGATCGTGTCCTCGATTCTAATGCCATACCTGCCTGGGAAGTAGACTCCCGGCTCGTCTGTGACAACTTGGCCTATGGCAAGGTGTTCCTTGCTCACGCGGCTGATGGCGGGACTTTCGTGAATGTCGATTCCCACCCCATGGCCTATGCTGTGGTTGAGATATTTGTCGACCCCATGCTTGCGTAGGGTGGCCACGGCAGCCTCGTTCACAATGGAGCACTTCACGCCTGGTTTCATGGCCTCCAGGGCGTCCTCCTGGGCCTCCAGGACCGCCCTGTAGCGCCCTTTCATCTCAGCTGATGGCGTTCCCACTGAAAACGTCCTCGTTTCATCCGAGTTGTATCCATTGAAGCGGAAGAAGATGTCCGCGACCACCAAGTCCCCGCGCTTCAACTTCCTGCCGCTCAGCTCCCCGTGGGGCAAGGCCCCGTTCGGCCCCGAGGCGATGATGGTAGGGCTGAGAGCCGAATCCGACCCTGACGGTGTAAGTCCGCTGGAAATGGCGATTTTCATCACCTCTGCAGCGATATCACGTTCGCTCCTGCCTGGTCGAATCTCCTTCTCCAGGGCCCCGTAGATTTTGTCTTGGACAGCCGAAGCACGCTTGATTCTGCTCACCTCGACCTCGTCTTTGATGCTCCGAGCCTCAAGGAATGCTTCGGGGCGGCACTGCACGCCCCTCCTGCCCCTGAATGCCATGTCATCGTCCACCATCATCTTCCCGTTTCCGAGGCTTTTCATGACGTCGAGCGGGACATCGGCCCAGGTCTTCGCCATCACCACTTCGACTTCGTTTCCCAGCTTCTCCGCCCTGTCGACCTCCAGCGGGCTCGTGAATATCATTGTCCTATCATCATGAGCAATCGCAATCCCGCCACCCCAGAAATCCGTCAGCCAGAAAACATTCGCAGCGGTCGCAGCTACGACTTGGTTTCCATTTGCAGCTCGTAGTAACTTTCCGACGTCTGTCACGAAAAATAGCTCAAACGGTCAATGACGACAACCAAGCGCTTATATTGGTTGGGGGCGCGACAAGTCGAAGAGGAATTCCGCGCATTGGCGTACATCCGTCGACTAGAGATGAGAGGCTTCAAGTCGTCGGGTCCTAAGTCGACGGTCGTCAACTTCGAGAGGGGCTTCACAGTAGTCACTGGTCCCAACGGCAGCGGCAAGTCGAACATCGGAGACGCGATTCTTTTCGCGCTCGGGGAAAATTCTCCGAGAAACCTCCGCGCAGCAAACGGAAAGATGAGCGGCCTCATCTACGAGCCGAAGAAGGACGAATCTCCAGAGTCGACAAAACCAAAGGAGTGCCGGGTGACTCTGCAGTTCGACAACTCCGACAGAGCGATACCCGTCGACTCGGACACAGTCACAGTCACACGCGAGCTCAGAGACGACGGGGAGAACGTCTACTATCTCAACGGCAAGAAGACCACGAGAGGTAACCTCTCCGAGATCCTTGACCTCTCCGGGCTTTCACCCGGTGGGCTGAACATTGTACTCCAAGGCGCATCGGCTGGAGTGGCCGAAATGACCCCCGATGAGAAGAGAAAGATGATAGAGGGGGTCGTTGGCATCGCAAAGTTCGAAGAGAGGAAGTCCGAGGCCCTGAGGACGCTGAACGCCGCCGACCAGAAAATAGAGGTGGCAATGGCCAGAATTGGCGAACAGAGGTCGGTTTTGGAGTCTCTTGACTCACAGCGGAATGATTTGATTAGGCACAATCTCCTGGGTGACCAGATCAATTGGCTGGAAGCAGTCCAGACCGCGCGCAAGATTCGGGACCTCCATGAGCGCATCTCGTCACTCAATGTGCAGGAGCAACAGATCAACTCGAAGTTCGCGGAGCTCAACCAGCGGCACGCAGACTACGAGGCCCGCGTCACCGACATGGAGAAGGAGAAGAACAAGTTCATCACCGAAGTCGTCCAAGGAGGAGGCTCGAGCCATCTCGAGATTGGCGACCATCTCCGCGCCCTCAACGCGGAACTGGACAACTACAGAGACAACTTGCAGAGTACCGAGGCAACGGTGCGCGAGCTCGAAGAGTCTACCGTCCCGAACATGAAGGAAGCAGTCGCCGTCGTCCGGAGAGAAGTCAATGCAAGCGAGGCTGCCGTCAGACAATTAACAGAGCAGGCGAACAAGCTGAACGAGAAGCAGCAGGACCTGACTCTTCAGCTGAAGGAATACTTCAAAGCCGGAGAAGAATTGCGGCGGACGATCGAGAAGAAGACCAAGAACGCGTCGAGGGCGCAAGTGAAACTCGCGGGCATTGCCGAGGAACAGAAGGACATCGAGCTCAAGACCGCATCGTCAAGCTACACATTGGAGGCGAACAGGAAAGACCTGGAGACGAAGAAGACTGGCCTGGACGAATACACAGCGATGCTGGAGAACTTCGAGGCAAAGACGAAAGAGCTCTTGGAACTTCACGAAGGATCGTCCAAACAACTAGGCTCGATTGACGAGGACATTACAAAAAGAGAAGAGAAGCGAGAGGAGCTCATCGATTCGATAGAAGCAGCGTCGCGCATTCTTGAGAAGGCAACAGTCGAAGTCGCGAAAGAGGAGGCGTTCAGAAAGATCTCCGACAGTTTGGCCGGAGAGAGGAAGGACCAGCTAAAGCTTCAGGAAGTGTGCACGTCTGGCGGCGTGCCCGGCTACGTCGGAAGGCTGGGACAGCTGATCAAGTTCCCGCAGAGCCACACAAAGGCAGTCAACGCAGTAATGGGCAGATGGCTCGACGCATTCGTAGTCGAGGACCTCAGGTCTATGACGCACCTCATCAAGGCGGCGAAAGCCCTGAAGGCGAAGTCCTACTCGGTCATCCCGCTCAGCGAGGTGGAGGGAAGCGGGTCGATTAAGATCGAAGCAAACGCTGGAATCATCGGACCACTTTCGGCGACTCTAAAGTGCGACAAGGAGTTCCAGGGACTAGCCAACTTCTTGGCGGGCGACACGGTCCTAGTTGAGAACGAGGCGGTGGGCTACATGGTGGCGTCCGAAGGAGTCCGGGCGGTCACGCTCGAAGGCGACGTCTTCGAGCAAGGCGGCAGGGCCTTCATCTTCGGCCACCGCGAGACTCTGATCAACCTGATGGAGGGGCTCGAGAACATCGAGGGAGTCAGCGAGATTGAAGATGCTGTCGGTGCCCTGAAGGGCGCCATATCCAGAAGGCGCACCGAACTCCAGAGCTTGGAGTCGGAGTCGCGGTCGCTCACCAAGGAGAAGCTTCGCAGAGTCGTCGATGTCACTTCGCTGAAGGCAGAGTCCACCTCCTACAACGCCATGGCCGCGAGATACCGCGGCATTCACCGGAATCTCAGGGCCCAATACGAGAAGAAGGCAAATGACGTCGAAAGGGACGAGGCCAAGCTAAAGGTATACTCAGAGAAGAAGGATGCCTTGGCGAAGGGCGCGAGCGCGCTCCTAGCCATGGTAGAGGAGGTAAGGTCGCTCGGCCTCGAGAACATGCTGGCCGAGCTTGACACAGAGAAGGAGTCTCTCTCCACTGAGATTGACGAACTGAGGAACAGGATTTCGGAGGCGAGCATGAAGCTCTCGGTAGAAAAGTCGAGGCTGGAGACCGAGCTGCAACCGAGGCTCGCCGTGAACGAACAGGACCTGAATTCCGCGCAGGAAGACCTCGAGAGCAACAGGAAATGGGCCCGCGATGCACCAAAGAAGATCAAGGAGATGGAGGATGACAAGAACAACCTCGAGTCCCAATACAACAAGCTGATGGAATCGTCCAAGAACAGCCAGCCTGTCCTCGACGAGTTCGACGCAAAAATCAGGCGGCTTCGGGAGGAGAGAGAATCGATTTCGCGCTCGGCCAACGAGAGGCAGAAGGAACTCTTCGGAATCACATCGCAGATCGAATCGACGCAGGAGAAGCTCGAGGAGGCGATGGGGAGCCTGAGGATTCTCGGCTACAACAAAGAGCCTGAGGTGTTCGAGGAAGCGGACAAACTTCTGGCCGCCCTGAAGGAAGAGTACAACGAAGTCTCCTCGGCAGTCAACAAGGCGGCAGGCGTTCAATATGCCGACATGTACCTGGGCTACAAGAACCTCTCAACTCGGCACAACGAGCTGGAGAAGGAGAAGCTCTCCATCATCCAGTTCATCGAGAGCGTGGACTCAGAGAAGAAGAAGGTGTTCATGGCCGCATTCGAGAAGATCAGCGTCGGAGTTCAAGACGATATTCAACAGGCTCACGGGAGGAGAAGCGTGGCTGGAGCTCGAGAACCCCGACGACATTTTCAGCGGGGGTCTGAGGCTGATGGCGCAGGTTCGGAACGAAGCCGCCGTGGGAGTCACTGTCGCTGAGCGGAGGCGAGAAGGCAGTGTCAGGCGTCTCGCTCATCCTGGCGATGCAGGGAATCCAGCCTCAGCCCTTCTACCTCTTCGACGAGGTCGACTCGCCTCTCGACGCTGTGAACTCGGAGAACCTGGCGCGGATACCTGAGGGAGAGGTCGTGTCCGGCCCAGATAGTGGCGATGTCTCTGAGGGACGTCTTCGTCGCCCACAGCACGATGACCTACGGCGTCTACTCAGCGGGAGGAATCTCGAGGATAGTCCACTACAAGCCAGCGGAGGTGCCAGCGAAGCGTGGTTGACAGGTCTCCGCTCTCGCGGCCGCCGCTGAACCTTCTGATCGACCCCACACTGGTCAATAGGAAGAGCCCGTGGACGGTCAACCTCTCCGAGCTTCTCGACCTCTTCCTCCAGGCGATCTCAAAGTCTGAGCTGATCGACATGAGGGCCGCAGGAACAGCAGCGCTACACCTCTGCTGAAATATACAGGATGAAGGTCGAGACGCTCTTCCTGTTCGAGAAGCTTAGGGCCCAGCGCAGGCTGGCCGACCTGTCCGAGCCGCCCTCGATGATAATCATGCCGTTCAGGTACGAGGTCTACTCCACCAACATCGATGAGCTCTTCGAGGAGCTGACCTACATCCTCCAGCAGGTGGTCCTCGACCGCGACAGGGGAGCCGAGCAGAACCTCCTGCCTATGGAAGACCTGACGCCCCCGAACTTGGAGAGCTACGTCGTGTCCCTAGAGACGCTTCGCGCAGAATTCAGGAAGATTCTCGTCGACAGGCTGAAAGACACGGGCAGGGTCATGCTCACGGAGCTCATCAGGGGACTGAAGCCCATTGACGCGGCTCGCATCTTCATCCTTCTCCTCTTCGCTGCTCACAACGGCGAGGTCGTCATCGAGCAGGAGGAGAACGATGCCGACATGCTCGTCGTTTCGGTGGGGCAGCTTGAGTGAAACCCAGAGCCAGCCCATCCCCGAGGCGCCTGATATCCAAGAGGAGAAGCAGTCAAAAGACATGGTGGCCAAGGTCGAGGCCGCACTCTACTCATCTGGGAGGCCCCTGGACGCTGACCAGCTTGCCAAAGCTGCGGGAACGGTCTCCGCCCGAAAGGCCGTGAGCATCGCGAGGGAGATTGCCAAGACCGTCAATTCTTCGATGCACGCGGTCGAAGTCGTCGAATACCCAGGGCCCCGCTTTGCAATGCAGCTCAAAGCGGACTTCACCCAGGTCGCGAGAAAGTTTGCAACGAGGCCTCTTCTTTCCAAGGCAGCCCTGCGGACACTCTCGTTCATCGCGTACTTCCAACCGATAACTTCCAGCGAGCTTGTCCAGAAGAGGTCCTCCTCCATCTACGAGCATCTGCACGAGCTTCAAGACGTCGGCTTCTTGGTCTGGGAGAGGCAAGGAAGGAGCCGCGCTTTCCGGACCACGCCCAGGTTCGCCGACTACTTCGGGCTGAGCACCGACGTTTCAGTCATGAAGAAGCAGATGGAGACCCGCAAGCTGTCCTTGGGGTAGCCGCAGCAAAAACCTTAACATCGAGACGATGAGGGCGGAGCCAAAAGTGCTGGAAAGATGACCAGGTCGATAGAGAACCTGAAGAAGAGCAAGTCAACCGGCGGCATGTCCCATCCAAGCAGGGGCAGGCGAGCATACGAGAGGGACGGCTACGCCATGGAGCCGGTGGTTGGACCCACGGCTCGCAGAACCTTCCGCACAAGGGGCGGCACACCTAGGGCGGGGATTGTCTTTGCGGACACAGCGAACGTGGCAGGCGCTTCAGGCAAGGTCACCAAGGTGAAGATACTCAGCGTGAAGCACAGCCCGGCGAAGCGAGACTACGAGAGGCGTGGCGTGATTACCAAGGGTGCCATAATCGTGACAGAGGCTGGAGAGGCGAAGGTAACGTCGAGGCCTTCCGACGACGGAGTCGTGAACGCGGTTCTGACGAAGCGGTAATGAAAGACTACGACAGATACGTTGTCTGGCTCGATTACTTCAACTCCGAGTTGAAGAGGAACGGGGGCAGACGGGTTCCCATGAGCGTGGCGACGCGTGCGCCTAAACTCGAGGAACTTACTGAGGCATGCAAACGACTTAACCTCCAACCTAGCGCACAGCCAGCGGCATATCCGCGGAATGGCCGCCCAGACTCGGGCTACGTTTCCGTCAGGAAGGTCAAGCCGAAGCAGGCGCTTCTAACGAAGATAGCCAAGGAATTGGCTGTCGTCAGGGGAAAGATTGCAGCAAGACAACCATCGCAATCGCCGCAGAAGAAGCACTAAGCTGCGAACGTTTAAAGGTCGGATATTCGCCTTTGTGTTTTCTTGCTGCAGGTCGGTATTATTCTACACAGAGCAAAGAGCGGTCGGCTCATCATTCGTCTGACGAGGGAAATCAGGACCGGCGCGGTCGTCCTTGACGATCAGGGCAAGAGGCTTGGTAAAGTCGTCGAACTCATTGGTCCCGTCCGTGCGCCCTACGCTTCGGTTTCGCTTCTTACCAGCAGGCTTGGAAAGAGCGGCGACCCCGCCTTCTTGGAAGGATGAGACCTTGAGTTTGTGGAACACCCGGAACGACGACGCGTTCCTCACGTCCTGCCCCGTCTGCGGAAACAAGCTGATCGGAGACCTGGACAAGGGTGAGCGGGTCTGCCCGGCTTGCGGCTACGTAAGCACCGCTCCGGCTGACGAGGGCCCAGAATGGAAGGCAATGGACCTCGAAGAGAAGAACAAGAGAGTCAGGGTTGGCTCGCCGACGACGCTTTCGCTCCACGACATGGGCCTCTCGACGGAGATACCGCGCACCATGCGCGACTCTCACGGGAAGTACCTTGACCCCGCCATGAGAGCCACCGTGGAGAAGATGCGCAAGTGGCAGAGCAGGACCCGCACCGTTAACAGCGAGGAGAGAGGCCTTGCCAACGTTCTATCGAAGATAAGCGAGCTCTGCGCTGCATTGAAGCTCCCCCAGAACGTCGCCGAGACCGCCGCCCAAATCTACAGGACCTCGGCCAAGATGAAGGTCGCAAAGAGCAAGTCCATCCTAGGAATGACCGCTGCCACCGTCTACCTGGCGTGCCGGAAGTGCGGCGTCTCAAGGACCCTGAAGGAGGTTGCCAGGGCGGCAAACATGGAGAAGGGCTCTGTAGCGCGTTATTTCAGACTGGTTCTGAAGGAAGTGGAGAAGGAGTACGTGCCTCCTCCATCAGTGGAGAAATACATCTCGAAACTGGTAAACATGGCCAAGATCGACCCAAGGGTAGAACGCCTTGCCCTCACGCTCTCGAGGCAGACTAATGATTCCAAGATTTCGAGCGGCAAGGCCCCCGCCGGGCTCGCCGCAGCCTACGTCTACCTATCGTCAGTGATGGTCGGCGAGCACCTTCCCCAGAGGGAGGTCGCCGAATTTGCAGAGGTAACAGAGGTGACTGTCCGCAACAGGTGCAGAGAGATCTTGGACAACTACGTAATCCGCCAGGAGTTCGGTCAATAATGGCAAAAGCGAAACCGAAGCAAAAGGCAACGCCCCCGAAGAAACCTACAAAGGAAAAAGTGAAGGCGAAGCCAATGAAGAAAGAAGCGAAGAAACCAAAGGCTCAACCCCAGCCCGTCGAAAGGACTGAAGAAGAACTGGTAGACCTGACATCGCGCGTCTACAAGCTCGTCGTCGAAAGAGGAAAGGACGGAGTACTGCAGAGCGAGATCTGGAAGGAGTTAGGACTCACCAGCAGGGACGGCTCAAGACTTGCGATCAGATTGGAGAGACGAGGCCTGATCGGACGCGTCAAGGTTCTCGAAGAGGGCCGATGGACCTACAAGCTGACTCCGCTCAGGTTCCCCACGGACATGGCGTCCATAGAGAAGGCGCCATGCGTCGTATGCCAGTACGAGGCCAAGTGCTCGGTGGACGGAGAAATCAGTCCGTACATCTGTCCGTGGATCGGTCCTTGGGCCATGGACGAAATGAAGCGACTCGGCAACCCGGCCATCGAAGCCAGGGCGATGCACGCTCCCTAGGTCAGCATCATGCCAAGCGGCAGTCGTCTAGGCGAGGTCGTCAAGCAGGCGAAGCTTGCGAGAAAGAGGGCATATTCGCCGTATTCAAAAGTCAAGATAGGAGCGGCGGTGCTGACTTCTGGAGGCAAGATCTACCTTGGGTGCAACATCGAAAATGCGTCCTACGGCCTCTCCTGTTGTGCCGAAAGGAACGCCATCTTCAAAGCAGTCTCCGAAGGGCACAGGGACATAGTGGCCATCGCGGTCGTCGGCAAGTCGGACGAATTCACGAAACCCTGTGGCGCGTGCCGACAGGTCATGATCGAATTCAATCCGAAAATGAAGGTCCTGAGACGTGGACTTGACGGTTTCTCAGCCGATACCACCGCGGCCGAGCTTCTGCCCGAGCAGTTCAATCCACCAGAGCTATCTAAGAGATGAGGCTCCAAGAGGCGAGGAATGACCTCTACAGGAGGCTGGCCAAGGAGCAGGGGTACAAGAGCAGAGCCGCATTCAAGCTCATAGAAGCCAACGAGAAGTACGATTTCATCGCCGAAGGAGACAGGGTGGTGGACTTCGGGTCCGCACCAGGAGGCTGGATGCAGGTCTGCTCCCGGCTCGTGGGCCCGGAAGGTTTCGTAGTGGGGGTGGACCTCCACGACGTCCATCTGAAGGAGAAGAACGTGAAGGCAATCAAGCTGGACGTGAACGACCAAACCGTGGTGGCCAAGGTCAGCGCCCTCCTCGGCCGGAAGGCAGACGTTGTTCTGACGGACCTCTCACCCACCGTTTCCGGCGTGTGGGAGCTCGACCACATCCGCCAGGTGGACTTGACGCTTCGGGTGCTTGCCCTCTGCGAGGACCTGCTGAAGAAGGGAGGACCCGGCTTCTTCAAGCTCTTCGAGGGTGAAAGGTCGCAGGAGGCACGGAACGAAATGAGCAAAAGGTTCCGGGTTGTCAGGGTTGTCAAGCCCAAGGCTAGCAGAAGCCAGAGCTCAGAGCTCTACTACTACTGCGAGGGTTGGAAGGGAATCCGATCCGCCGAGCCGACGCAGACCTAAGCAGCCGCTGTCTTCACTGCCGCCACCATGTCACCTAGGGAGCAGTCGGACTTCAGTCCGGTCTTCTCGAACGGCTGTCCCATGCAACGGAACCCATTTGATCGCAGATTCTGCCCAACCTTGTCGGGAGAGACGCTGGCAATCTTGAGCGAGGAGCAGATCCTTTCGAGGCTGAAGCTGTAGGGCGGGAACCAGTCAACTCCGACCAGCGATGTCAGAGTCTTGGCCGCAGACTGGAACCCCCAGCTCTCAGCAACTTTCGAAGCATTCCTAACCAACGCCTCATCCACGAGCTTCCCTACCCACATCGGTCCCGCCCGCCTTGCCCTCTTCCCGCATTTCTTGCACACCTCCGTCGCGTCCGAGTCCGCCCAGGTGTTGCCGCAGGCTGTGCACTCCATCACGAATCCCTCGGACTTCATCGCGGCGTCAGCCTTGGTCGCGCCCACCTCCGCCCTGACGAATGCCCTGACGTAGTGCTTCGTGACGTGGGCAGCAACAGGAGCGATTCCCATGTCGATTGCGCCTGCGACCCGCTGGCACCAGCCAATCAGAACCCTCACTGCCGTTTCGTGGTGGAATGAGTTGTTGATCGTGGAGGCCCCGTATCTGCGCAGGGAGACGCGCGGATAAACCCCGCAGAGGACTGCAGTGTCAGTCGCTGTGAACGAGAGCATTCCGCCATCCGATACTGCCGTCAGGGCAGCCTGAATGTACGGAGCTGGCGTCCCGAACGGGGTCGATGTCGACGAAATCGAACTTCTCGTTCCTCCTGAACCTCGAGTACAAGAAAGAGTTCGTCTCCGCCTCCACCACCTTGCACTTGCGCCCGACGTTGTTCAGAAGAGCGCTCCTCCTTGCCAGTCTCAAGGAGAGGGTGTTGAAGTCAACCAGCGTCACGTTCATCCTCCTACTGACCTCGTGTGCAATCCTGATTCCCCTCGAACCCACGCCAGCGAGGGAGTCGCAGAATGTCGTCCCAGTCGAAGCCTCGGTGAGCGCGACCGAGATGTCTCTGTTGGTCGACGCCGCGGGATTGAAGAACGCAGGAGTAGTGGGCGGCTCGGCCCTTTCAAGGCTGACTTTGGGGACGATGAGCCTCGTGCTGCCCTCGACGGTCTCCACCGTCTTCAAGTGAGGAATCCTCAGGGCGTTGCAGATTAAAGGATTAGAAGGAAAACGTGTAGCGGCCCACAGACCTGTTTATCTCATGGGGGATATGCTGGAGTGGTCATCGTGAGCTACATCTGGCTCATCACGGGTCCTCCGGGCGTCGGGAAGTCAACGCTGATCTCTCGCGTTACGTTGAGACTCAAGAGCAGGGGCATCATCATTGGCGGTTGCACCACCGGCGAGAAGAGGGTCGGGGGAGTGCGGGTCGGGTTCGAGGTCAAGGACCTGACAAACGGGGGCACGGGCGAGCTGGCCTCCACCACTGCAAAGCTTGGTCCTCGGGTCGGGAAGTACAGAGTCAACCTTTCAGACCTGGCCTCCGTCGGCGCCAAGGGCCTCTCCGATGCAGCGGACGTATCCGAGATCATAGTGATTGACGAAATAGGGCCGATGGAGCTGGTCAGCCCAGACTTCCGCCGCGCAGTGCGGAAGTGCATCGACTCTGGGAAGCCGATTCTGGCCGTAGTCCACGAGCGTCTGGAGGACGACCTGCTGGCAGAGTTCCGTTCGAAAGCGACGGATTTGCTCGAGCTCGACACCAACAACCGAGACCAGGCTGCCGAAGAAATCCTAGCTGAGATAGTCGCCACGATGAAGCTCCCGAAATCTAGTTAAGCAAAAGGAGCCTCTGCGGCGCGTTGGTCAGGCTCGTCGGGGGCATAGACGAAGCAGGTCGCGGTCCCATGATAGGACCGCTTGTCGTTGCAGGTGTCTCCATGGAGGCTAGAACGGCCAAAGCTCTGAGGAGGCGGGGAGTCCGGGATTCGAAGACGCTCTCGCCGAAGCGCAGGGAAGCGCTCTACGAAGAGGTACTCATGGCAAGTAGCAGGGTGGCCTCTGTCATGATCCAGCCCGACCAGATTGACGAGGTCGTGACAGCGGGGAAGAAGTACAGGAAGCTCAACTACCTGGAGGCTCTTTTCTTCGCGAAGGTGGCCGACGACCTAGGCGCGAGCGAGGTGGTGGTGGACGCCTCGGACAGCAGCCCGAAGCGCTTCAGAGATGTCATTCTGGCAAACATGACGCGGAAGTGCAAGGTCATCGCAGCCCACAAGGCGGACAGGGACTATGTTGTTGTCTCCGCAGCTTCCATCGTCGCGAAGGTGGAAAGGGACAGGGCCATCGAGAAGCTGAAGCGCACTTTGGGCGAATTTGGCTCGGGCTATCCCTCCGACCCTGTCACGAGGGCCTTCTTCCTTGAAAGGATGAAGCGAGGTGAGCCGCTCCCGGCCCAGGTGCGCAAGAGCTGGAAGACTTTGGGCAGCTTGCAGCAGACGCTTCTGACGCCCCTCTAGCGACTGGGCGTAGCGAGTATCAGCGCGTGGTCCTTGTCGAACGGACTGAGCTCAATCACCGAGATTATTCTGAATCCGGCAGCCTCAAGCTTGCCAGTTTCTTCTCTGAATACGACCTTCGGGTCCTTCACCACGTCGATGCTCCGAGCCTTGACAACTAGCAAGAGGCGGCCTCCATTCTTCAGTAGCTGGTTGCAGTTGGCTATGGCAATCTCTGTCTGGTCCTGCTGGGCGATATCGCAGTAGACGACGTCGACCTTCATCAGGGAATACTTGGACGGGTCTCTCGCATCAGCAACGAAAGGCAGCACGTTGCTCCGCTTTCGCGCAACGTTCTCGACGAATTCGCGTGCGACCCGGGGCGCCATCTCAACTCCGATGACAAGCCCATCTCTCCCTACCAAGTCGGAGACGTGCGAAGGCGTAGTCCCGGTCGACGTCCCGAGGTAGAGAACCTTGTCGCCCTCCATCACAACGTCCTGCGGTAGCCCTTTCAGGATCGCGGCCGCTAGCTTGCTTCGGAAGGGGTCCCAGACCCTGAACTCCGCTCCGTCCTTGAAAAGTAGCTCTTCGCCGTAAGTCCTGTTGCCCGGAACTAGGTTCTTCGTCAGAAGGATGGGCCTTCCTCCCCGCTCCTCAGTCCTCAGCCTCGTCATCTTCTGTTGAACTTCTTCTTCCTGTCGAAGCCGCCCTGCCTCCGGCCTCGGTCGGGCCCTCCTTGGCCGCGGCCCTTCCATTCTCTCGGGGGTCGGGCTGAGAGCGCTGGGGGCTCTTTGTACTTCTCCTTGATCTGCTCGAGCCGTTTGTCGAAGGCTTCTTTGAGTGAGGGGTCCTCGGTCCCTCTGTAATAGTCCACCCGCGCGGCTATGGCAATCTTGTTCGCAAGCGTGCGGGCTATCTTGCCACTCTGCCACTTGGGCGCCATGTGAACCTCCTGGTGCTGGAATAGTATCCCGTGCTTCGGCGGCCTTGCCCCCGTCCTAAGCGCGCGGAAGAGGGCCTTCTCTGCGCCGAGAATCTGAATCGTGCTCGCTGGGAGGACGGCCAGCCTGTCCAGGCCGCCCGCCTTCGCCATCAGCCTCGCGCCGATCGTCGCACCTGCGACATCGGTGACGTTCGGTGCGATTCGCTTCATCGCATTCTCGACGTAGCCGTTGAGCTTGTCGCGCTCGGAGCTCAGCTCCAGGGCCAGCGAAGCGAGCGCCTTCACCCTTCCAAGGTCGGAATCAACGATTACGCCCCCCTTTGACCTCTCGCCGGCGGCAACGAGCGCCTCGACCTTCTTGTCGCTATAGCCCCTGCCCGCGAGGCTCTCGGCGGTGAAACCGTCCCTCCTCCCCAGCTCGACCACAAGCTTGCAAAGCGCGAGGTTGTCGGACACCAGCTGAAGCGACTCGGGGAAATGGAGCCCGTACCATTCCGAAACCCTGGTCGCGGTCACGTTCAGGAACTTGTCGGTGTCGTCGAGCGCCTGGATTGCTTGCACGAGGTGGAGGTCGGGCCTTGACGAGGACTCCCGGATTACTTGCTCAGCGGCCGATATGGATTGCTGCCTTATGATTTCCAGCGCCGCGGCCTCGGTCGGAGCGAGCTTGGACCTGACGATCAACCCAATCTTGTCGAGGTCGAGCTTCTGTTGCTCAGCCGGACCATACAGCGACGCCTCAAGGCCGGACGCTTTCGCGAGCTCCAATTCCTTCTGGTTGCCGACGCTGACAGACATGACCCCCATCTGCTTCGCCTGCCTGAACAGCCGCGAGACGTCCTTGGATGCCGCTGCTGGCTCTCCATCCCTCAGCAGGATGCCTCCCGCTTCAGTCGAGTAGAAGACGAATTGCTCCAACAGAGTTCGGGGCGGCGGCGGACGTGAGCGATTAAAGGGTTTAACCTCGACATTCGAGAAGGATGTGGGTTGCAGAACATAGACCTGATTCTTCTGCTCCAGCCGATTCTGGCGCTGGTGATATCCCTCGGCGCCTTGGCGTTTTGGTGGTACAGGCGGGGCTTTCGCGGCATGATTCTGCTTCTTTCCGCTGGGGCATACTTCCTGGCGATCGGGGCGAAGTACGCCATCCAAATTCCGACGATTACCTTGGTCGTGGCTAAAGTTGGGCAAACTTCCATCAGTCTCGGCCTCTACTACGGTTTGCAGACGGTGTTTCTGGAGGTGGGGCTCGCGTACGTCTTGGCCTGGTATGCCTTCAGGCGATGGGGACTGAAGGCGTCAGACGCTGTTCCCTATGGCCTGTCGCTTGCATTCTGGGAGAACGGGGTACTCCTCGGCATCATTTCGATACTGAACCTAGGCGTGTTGTACCTACTTTTCGCGAGTGGCACAAGTGCTGCTGCTTCGGCCTACTCCCAAGTCGTCGCAGCAGAGCCGAGCCTCTTCCTTCCACCAGCCACATTGCTGCCTTCTGTTCTAATTGGTACCCTCGAAAGAGTCTCGTCGATGTTGGCCCACGTCGCTTGGGGCGTTCTTTGCGTCCTAGCGGCTGTTTCGGGGAAGAAGAGGTACTTGGCCTACGCCTTGCCGATGGGATTGCTTGATGCGCTGGTGCCTTTCGCAAGTCTCAATACGGATTTGTTCGAGGCGGGGGTATTCGTCCTTTCGCTCGGGTTCCTCTTAGTTGCGTGGCAGGTTGGCACGAAAATGGCAACTCATGGAGATTTGACCGAGTCCAATCCTCACATTGGTGCTTAAGAGCGGACGCCTGTTGCATGTTCGTGTGCTCTGCCACCGGTGGGAGTCGGATCAAAGGCCGGGTCTTTCATCTGTGAATTCTGTGGCAAGAGGTTCGACGCGCAGAGACGTCTTTCTGGACATAGAATTGGAAAGCACGTTAGAAAGGTTGGACTGAAGAATGCCAAGATTCGCCTTGAGCTAACTGAGGCGCAAAAGGGTTACCTCGCAGGGTTTCTCGACGGCGAGGGAGGAATTCAGATAACGTTGTCCCACCGACTAGGAAGAGAATACAATTTGGCTCTTCATCCGACAGTCTATTTT
The DNA here is from genome assembly GCA_963759195.1 of uncultured archaeon. Classification (GTDB taxonomy): domain Archaea; phylum Thermoproteota; class Nitrososphaeria; order Nitrososphaerales; family Gagatemarchaeaceae; genus DASPPF01. The sequence continues at coordinate 74,178 of CAVWXJ010000008.1, read as the reverse complement.
TGCAACACTCATCGAGGATCAATCAATACGATTAGAGAGTGGCTAGGATGCGGGTCCCTCGTAAGACGCCGAGAGGGTGGCAATCACAAAGACACTTACGTACTGCATATCACCGGCACGAGGAATGCCGAAGCCCTGCTCGAATGTCTGCTTCCATGCCTGGTAATCAAGGCCCGCCAAGCCAGAATCATGATTCGATATTGCAAGAGCAGGCTGTCTCACTATCGCGGCGACGACAGGAGATACAACCGAAAAGAGCTAAGACTTTATAGAACGTTGAAGAAGCTTAACAGGAAAGGAGGAGGTGTCAAAAGTCGCCAACACACGGATCTCTGACAAAGGCGGGTAAACACCACAAAGGTGGCCCTGAGTCCGGAGTCAGACCCCAAAACTGGAAGCCAAGCCGAAGCCTAGCGCTATCCCCAAAGTGAGGAACCACCGGACTTACGAGAAACGGTTCACTCTCAAGCGTAAGCCAGGGCAAAACTGGATGCGTCAGTGAACTCGCAAGAAGGACTGACCACTGAGGCTGCGGTTCGCCTCGCCGAAGGAGTAGTCTCCGGGGAGATCAACTCTCGCCCCTCGCTGGAGAGGGCCAAGAAACAAATCGCGAGCGATTATTCCCTCAACAGGTACATCTCAAACTCCGAGATTCTCATGGCGATTCCGGAGGGCAGCAGGTCCTCCTTTCAAGAACTTCTCAGGGTCCACCCAAGAAGGAGCGCGTCTGGCATTGTGGTGGTGACCGCTTTTTCCGCACCGTTCTTGTGTCCCCACGGCACCTGTGTTTTCTGCCCTGGAGGCCCCAGGCAGGGAACGCCGCAGAGCTACATGCCCGACAGCCCCGGGATGCGGACGGCATTAGCCACCCAATTCGACCCATACAAGCAAGTTCGGAGGTCCTTGGCCAAGTACGCTGCCAATGGCCACCAAATTGGCAAGGTCGAGACGATAATCGAGGGTGGAACCTTCATCGCTGTTCCACTTGACTACCAAGTTCCATTTGTCAAGGGCGTCTACGACGGACTCAACGGCACCGCATCTGAATCTCTGGAGGCAGCGCAACGAGCGAACGAATCCGCCTCCAGTAGGTGCGTCGGGCTAACACTGGAGTCGAAGCCCGACTGGTGCAGGCCCAAAGATGTCGACCTCATGCTCTCGTACGGAATCACCAGATTGGAGATTGGCGTCCAGAGCCTTCACGACTCGACTCTGAAGCTGAGCAACAGGGGACACACCGTGGCGGATGTTGCCGATTCGTTTCGCGTCGCCCGGGACGCGGGCCTGAAGGTGACTGCCCACATGATGCCCGGGCTCCCGGGTTCGGACCCCGAAGAGGACCTCGCCGACCTCCGGACGCTCTTCGGTGATGTGTCATTCAAGCCGGACATGCTGAAGATCTATCCCACCTTAGTCGTCACCGGCACTGCCCTGGAAAGACAGTTCCGTTCCGGATTATACTCGCCCTACGACGTGGACAAAGTGGTGGAGTTGCTAAGCGAGATGAAGAGGCATGTACCAAGTTGGCTCAGGATAATGAGAATCCAACGCGAGATTCCTGCCCACGAGATCGTCGGCGGCGTCAAGAACGGCAACCTGCGGGAGTTGGTCTTGGCCAGAGCCCGTCAGAAGGGCATCGCCTGCCAGTGCATCAGGTGCAGGGAAGTCGCCCTGGGGGAGCCATCGTTGATGGAAGCCGACGATGAGCTCGTTATCTCGAAGGTATCCTACGAGGCTTCAGGGGGCACGGAAGTGTTCTGCTCCTACGATTACCGCAAAACGCGGAAGATTGCCGGCTTTGTCAGGATGAGGATTCCTTCGGACTCGGCTCACCGAATCGAAGTGCGGGGCTCAGCAATCGTAAGAGAGCTTCGGGTCTACGGAAGGCTTGTGGGGATTGGCCAGAGGATGCCAAGCGCCTGGCAGCACAGGGGTCTGGGCAGGTCGCTGATGGCGGAGATGGAGAAGCAGGCAAGGGAGGAGTTCGGGGTCTCAGGGATGGTGGTCACGAGCGCCGTCGGGACTCGAAACTACTATCGACGGCTCGGCTACGAAAGGGCTGGGCCGTACATGGCGAAGCCTCTACTCTGACCAGCGGCCAGACGCCTTTGTTCTCGGGGGCGTAGGGAGAACTTGAAGGGAACTAGGCCAGCCGCCTGTCAATAACGCCGTCTTTTCTTGCCTTGGATTCTGCTGCCCGGAAAACCGCCAAGCCGAACAGCAGCGCCAAGACGCCACCTACACCACAGTAGAAGAGCGACGACGCATAGGCGGCTGGTGCATTGTAGATGATCGCGTCACGCCCTGCGTTGATGAACATGGTGTAGGGTAACGCCGAAGCCGCGACGGAGACGGGCCAGGGGAGGATTGAGGGGGAGAAGAGCGCTCCGGAGAAGATCATCAACAACCCCGCAACGTAGCCAGGCAACGCCCACTCGAATTTGCTCGCGTAGAGCGAGTAGGCGCCTAGAAGGTAACCGAGACCGAGCGCCCCCGGTATGTTGACCAGGAGGGCGACGGCAAGCATCAGCACGGTGGTAGGGTTCACCACAAGCGGAATCGACGTATGGAAGAAGGAGCTGAGAACATAGAAGGCGACCGTAAGCGCTGCCATCGAGGTGGTGGTCGATATCATGAAGGAGGACAATGCCCTCCCAGCCAAATAGAGAGCGGAGGAGCGCGCTGTGATGAAGATGTGAGGAAAGACTCCCAGGTTCTTACCTTCTGCGATGGCCTGAGTCGGCACCCATGAATAGGCAGCGATGTGCGCATACAGGGCTGAGCCGACAAGCACGAACGCCAGCCTGGAGGGGTCGAACAGCCCCGCAGTGCTGGAGCCTAACCAGTAGATTATCGACGTTGTCATCGCCGACGCAATTGGGGCTGCCGTGTTCAGGAGGAGCGCAGCGCCGGGCGTGGTCCAGGACAGGTCGTGCTGGACCCCCATCCAAGCCGCTGCAAAGAGCGAACGGAAGCTGGTCATCTTATCCGCACCGTCACTGTCCCGTCTCTTCTCCCCTTGTTCTCAAGCGCCTTCAGCGCCCTGGTCGACACGAAGAGCAGGACGACGGCCATTACAGCAAGCGCAACGAGGCTCGGCCAAACGGAACTAATCCCCTGTGAGAAGAAAAGCGTCCTTCGGAGCGCGTCCATTCCGATTGTGAGCGGGATGAGCGACGCGAACAGCTGGAGGGCGAACGGGAAAGGCGAGAAGTTGCCTATGGATGGGAAGTAGACACCAGAGAGCATCGATACGGGTTCCTGAAGCACGTTGTTCAGCGATTCCGCCTCTCGTCCGTACGCAAGGTAGAGCGAGGCCAGGCTCATCCCCAGGGCATAGAGGGAGGCGAGCGTGAGAGCGAATGTCAGCGCGACTGCGGGCCACGAAGCGGCAATGGGGGGATGGAATAGCACCCATCCAACAATGGTCACTATGACTGCGGAAGGGACGGTTGCTGCTATGCCGCCAAGGGACATGCCGATGAGTATGGCTGGCATCGAGGCCGGCGAAGTGAGGTAGATCTCAAACAGGCCCTCCTGCTTGTCCCAGTTGAACTGGCTGGCCATGGACCAGAGGACGTTCCCCCAGAACGAGACCATCACTCCTCCGAGTATTGCGAATCCAGTGTAGTTCGCGAGGCCAGCGCTGACGTACAGCAATGAGAGCGCCAGGGACGAAAGCACGGGGAAGCCGAGGTTTACCACAACCCAGAGCGGCTCGCCGAATATGCTCCAGAGACGAACCATCGCCCTCGCATTCATCGTCCTGACGAAGGGTCTAGCTTCCATCCTGCTCCTCTCTTTCCTTGAAGCCGCGTCCAACGAGAGCAACGAACACCTCTTCCAGGGTCGCCGCCTTCCTCCAGGTTGCAGAGACACGATAGCCGCTGGCCTCGACCGCCTTCACTGCACGCCCGACGACCCCGTCGTCCTCCACCACGACCTCGACAGTCGAAAGTCCTCTCTCCTCGTCAGCGACGACGCTGAATCCCTTCACCCCATTGACTCCGGTCAGCATGTCGAGGCTCGAAGGAGGCGGCGAGACCTCCATGACAAGGGCGGGGGCGCCGAGAGACCTCTTCAGCGAATCAGGGGTGCCGCTGGCGATGATCTTGCCCTTGTCAATGATGGCGACCCTGTCGCAGATTGCGTCGACCTCCGTCATGTTGTGGCTTGCAATAATGATGGTCCTTCCCTGCTCCTTCGCTTGAGCCTTGATGAACTCCCTGATACTCCGTGCCGTCATGACGTCCAAGCCGATTGTAGGCTCGTCCAGGAACACCACCTTGGGCTCGTTGATGAAGGCTCTCGCTATTGTGGCCCTCTGCCTGTACCCTGTCGAGAGGGCATAGAACTTTCTCCCGAGGTACTTCTCGAGTCCCAGGAGCTCTGCAAGCTGGTCAATGCGCTTCTCAGCCACATCGCTCGGGATGCCGTAGAGCTGGGAGAAGAACCACAGGTTCATCCTGGCGCTTATGAAGTCGTAGCCTGCCTTCTCTGCTCCGCTGGCCATGTTGATGACGTGCCTCACCTTTTCGGGTTCCGTGGCCACGTCGTATCCCATCACCTTGGCCCATCCAGAAGTCGGAAGCAGGAGGGTGGAGAGTATCCTGATCATCGTCGTCTTGCCTGCCCCGTTCGGGCCTAGGACACCGAAGACCTCCCCCTCGTAGACCTTGAGACTCACCCCTCCGAGCGCGACCACGGGGGACTCCTTTGTCTTGAACTCCCTGGCGAGCTCTGATACCTCCACTGTTACCTTCTTGTCTCCTGACATCCATAGCCACCTCTGGTACTATCGGGACTTGCCCGAGGTCGCGGGGATTTATTCTTTGAGCGCGCAGCCACAAAGAAGGCAGTGGGCTCTGCCCGCGCCCTCCGGGCAACGGTTAAAGACGGAGAGCCATCGGATGCCCGTCACATGGATGCCCTGGCAGGCTACAGGGGAAAGGCGCTCAGGTGTCTGACGAAATCCAGGGCAAGGGTGGGCGACATTCTGGACGTCAAAACGAATTGGGGGAGTGTGACGGGGACTCTCGTGCCCAGGTATGAGTACGACGACGATTCGCACCTCGTGCTCAAACTCCGTTCCGGCTACAACGTGGGCATAGACGTCTCAAGGGTGGAGAGAGTCGCCGTGAAAGCCAAAGGCGAGAAGCCTTCATTCGCCGCTCCTTCAGCGCCCAAGCCGAACAAGCGCCTGCCGCGCGTTCTCATAGTGGGCACTGGTGGAACCATAGCGAGCAGGGTGGACTACAGGACCGGGGCGGTCCGGCCGGCAGTTTCTGCGGGCGACCTGTATGCTCTCATTCCCGAGCTCTCAGACATAGCCAGAATCGAGCCCGAGATACTCTTCAGCATCTACAGCGAGAACATGGGGCCCGCTCACTGGTCGAAGCTCGCGAAGAGGGTCGCCAGGGCCGTCGCTGAAGACTTTCAGGGCGTCGTCATTACCATGGGCACGGACACTCTCGGCTACGCCGCTGCAGCACTCAGCTTTGCCCTTGCTGGAGTACCTATACCAGTAGTGTTCACAGCAGCACAACGCTCCTCGGACAGGCCGTCCTCGGACGCAGCGAGCAACCTTGTCGGAGCGGTCTCCGTGGCTGCCAGGGCGGACTTCTCAGGGGTGTTCGTGGCGATGCACATCAACGAGAGCGATAACGAGATAGCGATTCACAGAGGGAAGCAGGGTCAGGAAGAATCACACGAGCGCGCGCGACGCTTTCGAATCTATAGGAGTACCCCTCGCTGCTTTGTGGAAAGGAGGTTCCATAGAGAGTGTCGACGCCACCTTGCCGCATCGGGGCAAGAAGGGCTCTTTCCACCCTCGAGCGGCCTTCGATGGGCGCGCCTCATTGTTGAAGTTCTTCCCGTCGATGCCCCCATTGCTCATCGAAGCCATTCGGAAGTCTGGGACCAAGGTCCTCATACTCGAAGGCACGGGGCTCGGCCACGTGAACTCTCAGAGCATCGAGGCGGTCCGCAGGTTCGCCAAGAGCGGTCTCGTCTTCATGACCTCGCAGTGCATACGAGGTAGAGTGGACATGAACGTCTACGACACGGGAAGGGATCTCCTCTCCGCTGGCGTTACCCCACTCGATGACATGCTGTCGGAGACAGCTCTCACGAAAGCGATGTGGGCGCTGGGGAACTCTAGGAATCTGGAACAGGCGAAAGACTTGATGACCATGGATATCGCCGGCGAGACCACCCGCAGATCCCTGAGGAGATGACGGACTCGGCAAGCACCTCCGACGCGACCGCGATCCAACTAAAGGTCGGTCTCGAGATCCATCAACAGCTGGCTTCGACTACGAAGCTCTTCTGCAACTGTCCCATCGCCAAGTCCGAAATCCTCCCGAACTCCTTCGAAAGGCGGCTTCGGCCTGCCCAAAGCGAAACAGGGAAGTTCGATCCCGCAGCCGTCTTCGAGTTCGGGAAAGCGAAGTCCGCAGTCTACAGATGGAGTAAGGAAACCTCCTGTCTGGTCGAGGCTGACGAAGAGCCTCCTCACCCGCTGAACGAGGAGGCGCTGGACATCACCCTCGCCGTCTCGAGGCTGCTCCACTCCAACATCCTCGACGAAGTGCATGTGATGAGGAAGATAGTGATCGATGGCTCGAACACCACTGGTTTCCAAAGGACTGCCGTGGTTGGACTTGGTGGCCACATTGACGTTGGCGAACTCCGAGTCGGAGTGCAGACCGTGACCTTGGAGGAAGACGCCGCCAGGATACTCGGCGAGGACGCTAGGTCGAGGTATTTCGCCCTCGACAGGCTCGGTGTACCCCTTGTTGAGATAGCCCTTGAGCCCGTGACCGGCACGGCGGAGACGATAGGGAAAGTGGCCCTCCAACTTGGAAGAGCCCTCCGATCGACCGGGAAGGTGGCGAGGGGCCTCGGTACAATCAGACAGGACCTGAACGTCTCAGTGCTCGGAGGGAAGGTAGTGGAGGTGAAAGGGGTTCAGAAGCTCAACTTGATCCCGAAGGTCGTGGCCTACGAAGCGAGCCGACAGATGGGACTCATCCTGGTTGCCGCAGAGTTTGGGAAGCGGGGAAGGCAACGCTTCGAAACGACTTCGAAGGACGTTACCCGCCTGCTCACCAAGACGTCATCTAGGGTCATCCAAAGGGCCATCAGTGAGGGGGGCGCTGTGGAGTGCATCTCTTCACCAGGACTGGCAGGGCTGCTGGGCTGGGAACCCTTCCCAGGCATAAGGCTGGGGAGGGAGCTGGCAGAGGTCGCCAGGGCTGCGGGGCTCGGTGGAGTGATTCATTCCGACGAGTTCTCCAAGCAGGGAATCTCGATTGAGGAGGGGGAGCAGTTGAGACGGGAGTTCGGATCGGAAGCTGACGCGGGGCTGGTGCTGGTTGCTGGTCCGTCTGACCGCGTCAGGGCCGCAGTTAGCCTGATCAAGGAAAGGCTGGAGGAGGCTCCCGACGGAGTGCCCGCGGAGACACGGGCCCCGACCGAGGAGGGAGAGACAAGATACATGAGGCCGAGGCCGGGAGCCCAGCGGATGTACCCAGAAACCGACATACCCGACATCGTGATCACAGAGAAGCGCATCAAGGCTGCTGGCAAGGGGATGCCAGAGCTATGGGAGTCGAGAGTCAAGCGCTATGAAAGCGACTATTCACTGAGCGGCGACATGGCCCTCAAGGTTTACGATTCTGAGAGGGCGCAGCTCTTCGAGCGGCTCGCCGACAGGATTGGGCTCGACGCCTCTTTTGTTGCCACGGTTCTCGTGGATGTTCCGACTCGGCTCGCGAGGGAGGGTGTGCCAGAAGAAGCAATAACCGACCAGGTGCTCGAGGACGTTCTCCGAGCGATAGCGCAAAGGCGGGTCGCCAAAGAGGCGGCGTTCGACATGACCCGGCTAATCGCCAAGGGCGAGGCCAAGGACGTTGACTCAGCAGCGGAGTCTCTCGGTCTCAGGCCCATGGACAGGCAAGAGCTGGAGGCGCTGGTCGACAGAGTGCTCAGGGATGAAGACAAACTGGTCAGAGAACGGGGAGAAGCTGCGTTCTCGGCGCTCATGGGAGCTGTTATGAGGGAAGCAAGGGGAAAAGCCAACGGCGAACTTGCGAGCGCGGTACTCAGGGAAAGGTTGCGTTCGCGCCATAAGAAATAGTGTGGGCTCCCCGACCCGGATGATGCACTAGCCGCTGAACGACCCAGAGCGATTACTGCGTTTTTTGACTCGACAAACTGAACACGAGACGCCTGTTTAATGGGCACGCCAACGTAATGGGCCATCCTCCCGGACCTTCAGGAGTTTCTAAAACTCCAACCGGCCATTTCACACATTCGCTACACGATGCAGGCGTCGCAATTGCCAATCACGTTCTTCGATGATGCCTTCGTCCACATCCTTAGAATGGGCAGCGGCGGCTTTGATGGCGTATGCAGCGGCACCGAAAGCATGAGTGAGAACATGTGCGGTCGCCACCGCTTGGCCTGCGGCGCGGGCGGCAGCAATCGCATCATCCTCTTTGACTTCACGAGCAGCAGCATGAGCATCGAGCGAAGCCTTGCGCACATCAGCCATCTTGAACACGCCCGTTGCTACCCATGTTCGCAACTCTTCGATTGCTTTTCGAGGTCGGTCGTCCTCAGGATACTTCTCCTCGAAATACGGAAGTACATGCACGGCGCAATCTGCAGCCCAGAGTGCGAGAATCTCTTGGTCGGCCTTGAAGCCATGATGCCCTAGAAGCGCGGAAGCTGGCCTGCCAAGAATCTCCATGACAGACTTGCGCATGTCAGTAACTATGACTGGCAGTTTTGTTTTCTTCTGGCTGGCGCGTTGCGTGATGAATAATGGCGCAACAGACAATAAAAGCGCATCAGGTGAGATTCTGCCGCCTGGATCCAACCTCACCTTAACTGGCTGAATAGCGCAGGTCCAAAGAATGTACACGCAAGCCATGCCCGTGTTGACCTCGCTGCTTGGGCTTTCTTGAAAGTAGCCGGCCGCAACTCGGGTCGGGCTAAGTTGACTAGACGAATGCTCGGTTACTGCCTTTCATCAAAGGTCGAAGTAGAGGTAGAACTCGTACGGGTGCGGCCGCGCAGAAACGGCCCTGTACGCCTCCATCTCGAGCTCCATCATCATGTCGACGAGGTCCTTCGGGATGACTCCGTCAAGGAATTCAGCATCGCTCTTCAGGCACTCTACCGCCTCCTTCAGGCTTCCCGGAAGCTCCCCGATGTTGAGTGCCCGCCGCTTCTCGGGCGTGAGCTTGTAGATGTCCTCATCCACCGGGTCCCCGGGGTCCTTCTTTCTCCTGATCCCGTCGAGGCCAGCAGCGGCGATTGCTGCCTCGGCCAGGTATGGATTGCATGAGGGGTCGGGAGTCCTGAACTCCACCCTCTTGGCTCCCTCGGAGCCCTTCTCATAGACAGGAATCCTGACGTTCGCGGACCTGTTGGATCTGCTCCACGCCACGTAGACAGGAGCCTCGAACCCGGGAACCAGCCTGTGATACGAGTTCGTGGTCGGGTCGACTATTGCCGTGAGCGCTCTGCTATGCTCCATTATTCCTCCTATGTAGTACCTCGCGGTCTGGCTTATCTCAGCGTACTTGTCTCTCGGGTCGTAGAACGCATTCCTTTTTCCTTTCCAGAAGCTCGCGTGCGTGTGCATGCCCACGGCGTTGTCCCCGAAGATTGGTTTCGGCATTGTGGTCGCTATCAAGCCATGCTTCGCAGCAACGTTCTTGGTTACGAACTTGTACGTCATGACGCTGTCTGCCATCGTCACCAGCTCGTCCCTGTAGATGTCGATCTCGCATTGTCCAGCCGTGGCAACCTCGTGATGGTGCGCGTTGGAGATGATGCCGAACCCGTCCCGCATGTAGTTAACGCACTCGCTCCTGTAGTCGCTCAGTGTGTCGACTGGTTGCGCGGGGTAATACCCATCCTTGAACCGGATTGGGAAATTTGTGCCGCGCGCCTCGTTCGCAGCCTCGACCGAGCTTATCCTGAATCCCGAGGCGAACGGGTTGTTGGCTTCCCAGGTCGCGCTGTCAAATACGAAGAACTCGACTTCCGGTCCCCAGAGTGATCCTGTGAAGCCCTCCGCCCTGATCTTCTCTTCGGCTCGCTGGGCAGCCAGGCGCGGGTCCCTGCTGAACCTCCCAGCTCCGTATCCAGACCGCACGTCGCAGATTAGCCTCGCGGTCCTTATGCTGTCCCCTATCCAGGGGATTATCCCGTACGTGGAAGAGTCGGGGACAAGCAGCATATCTGACTCTTGGATTTCCACGAATCCTCTCACTGAGGACCCATCGAGCTTGGCAACGCCCTCCTCGAACATCTCTGCGCTCATCGTCTCAGATGGCAGGGTCACGTGCCTGAGCCTGCCCGGGACATCAGTGAATTGTAGGTCTACGAACTTCACCTTGTCCTTCCGTATCTGACCCAGAACCTCCAAAGGAGTGAACTTCCTCGGGACGAAGGCGCCATTCGGCAGGATCTTGTAGGTCAATATCAACCGGTTTACCAGAACGAATATAAACCTCGACAGCGGTTTGTTGGACGTCTAATCATAGAATGGCACAGATTTCGGACAAACGTAACACAAAGAGGAACAAACCTGCTTCCCCCTCTGGACAGATGGCAATCGATGACCTGGATGCGAGGCTGCTCGGCGTCTGCATGTCGGATGGCCGAGCATCGTTCCGAAAAATGGCGGCCCTGCTGAATACTTCGACAACGACGGTGGTTGCGCGGCATGGACGATTGGAGCAGGAAGGGGTGATCAAGGGCTACACTGCGAGGGTGGACTCCGAGAAATTGGGATACGGACTCACAGCCGTAACCGAAATCCTCGTCTCGAAGGGGAAGCTTCTGGAGATGGAGCGGGAGATTGCCAAGCTTCCCGGGGTCTGCGCCGTGTATGACGTTACGGGGGAGATCGATGGGGTCGTGATTGCGAAGTTCAGAGACAGGGAGCAGCTGAGCTCCTTTACCAAGGGTCTATTGGGATTGCCTTTCGTTGAGAGGGCAAACACTCACGTCGTCCTGACCACAGTAAGGGAGGATTTCCGACTTCCCGCGCGTCCCGCATGAGAGCTAAATACGCAACTGGGGAAGCACAGGGGAGCGCTTGGTAAAGATCAGGGTGAAGCTCGGTGCAGCGGAGGCCGAGGTTGAAGCTGATATGGAACATGTGCGCGAGGCAATTGACCTGATTCCGGAGCTTGTGTCCAAGATGCCTGGAGCGAGCGCCGAGAGGATGGAGCTCAGGAACGTGCCCGAGGAGGGTGCGCCTCGCCAGGAATCTGGTCCCTCACAGCTGCCCAGCGTCACTGTCGACAAGAGCGATTCGCTGGCCGATATCATAGGGAAGTTCTTCGCGGACCCATGGGGGAGGGAGCGGAGGAAGCTCTTGGACGTGAGAGAGGCCCTTCAGTCCTATGGGCTGAACTATCCGAAACAGTCTGTGGCTGTGGCCCTGCTCAGGCTTGCGAAGACGACCAAGATCCGCCGTTTCAAGGCTGAAGACGGAGAGTACGTGTACACCGCCAACGCGGTGACAGTACCGACCCCGACCAACTGACTGCATTAGCTCATTCAAAGGTTTAATTTGCCAAGCCTTCTGGGTGATGCAGGAATCTTTTCGCATGTCTTCTGAGAAGACCCTTTCTGTGTCCGTATCATACGGCGATGTCAAGGTCGACTTCGCGGGCCCGCCTGACATGGTCATGCGCTCGCTTCACGAGTTCGTTTCCAAGGTGGTGCCGAACTTCGACCTCGCGAAGGCGATAAGCGCCAACTTCTCCCTTAACGATATCATCCAGATGTTCAAGGATTACGTCAGGATTACTCCGGAGGGGCCAAGAGTCTGGGCCGGCAGGACAAGAAGCTAAGCGACAAGGACGTCATCCTCCTCCAGCTTGTCGCTGCGAGGGCCTCGCTTCTGAGCGACAAGGCAGGCTCGGACGCCATGGCGGTCTCCGAAATCCAGGCGGCGACCGGGCTGTACCCCAAGACCATTTCCTCGAGGCTCAGCGAGCTGACGAAGCTGGCCCTGGTCGAGCGGGTGGATAGTGAGGGCGGCGGCAAGTACAGGATATCAACGACTGGTATTCACAATGCACACGAGCAACTGACGAAGAAGTTGCAACCAAAGTCCTAGCTCTTCGGAGCATCCCTTAGCGTTATCTAAGAGACAAACGGAGCAGACGCCCATTGAAATTCACTCTGCCATCGTTTGGCGGTCGCGAGAAGACTATTCTGAAATCCCTTTACGAGGACTTCTCGATCGTACAACAGGCAGTCACCGACTTCGGGAGCGTCGTAAGCGCCGTCGCCGCGGGGGACGTTCAGGGGACCAATTCGGGGTTTCAGAAAGTTCTCGAAGACGAGAAGAACGCAGATGATTTCCACAGACGACTCGGTGAGATGATCGCGGAGGGCGCTTTCTTCGGTGGGATCAGGGAAGACATGCTGAACCTGCTCGAGAAGATCGACAACATCGCCGATAGCGCGAAGGGCGCAGCTAGGCTGATTGCAGCGGAGGAGACTCTCGACGAATTCGCGGTTGCCCTGCTCGGGTCCGAACACATGAAGGGGTTTGTCGGGAGTATCGCCGCCACCGTCGACGCGCTCGGAAGCACGCTGGAAGCGTTCAACGTCGGGAGGAGCGAAATCCTGTCCCGGGCGACAAAGGTTGAGGAATTCGAGGAAGCGGCGGACGCGCAAAAGGACGAAGTTGCGAAAGCGCTCTTCTCCAAAACGAGCCGCCCCGACGCCGTGACTGTCGTTCAGATGAGAGACTTTCTCCTGGTGGCAGACAACATAGCGGACAACGCGGAGGATGCCAGCGACGTGGTCCTGATTCTCGTTGCGAAGGGCTACGGCTGAACAGGGAATGCTTCCGATCGACATCCTGCTCCTGGCCGTCATCCTGAGCTTCGTTTTTGGTTGGAACAACGGTTCGTTCCTCATCGGGAATCTTCGGAGTTCGGGCTCGGTCACGGTAGGCGCTGCGGTGCTCGTCTCTGGTGTAGGTCTCCTGGTTGGTGCCCTGATTGAGGGTCCGAAAATGACGGCGAGCCTGGTCGGCTCCTTGGCGCCTTCCTCCTCCTACACCGTGATACTTGCTTCGCTGGGGGCTTCGCTGCTGCTTCTTCTCATCCTGAGCGTCGCTGGCAGGCCCATGTCCCTCAGCATGACCCTCGTAGGGGCTTTCCTCGGCGCGACATCTGGCGCTAGAATCGCGATCAGTGCGCCCAGAACGGCCCTAGTGGTAGGGTTCTGGTTCCTGGCTCCGGTCGCGACGGCGGTCCTGACCTTTCTCATCTACAAGTTCGTTCGGCCGTTGACTTTCGGCCAGCCACTCGCCAGGGTGGACCTGCTGAACAGGATAGCGATCATCGCAAGCGCTTTCTTCGTTTCCTACACCTTGGGGGCGAACAACCTTGGCCTCCTACAGAGCTCGGTTATTGCGGGGGACTCAACCGCTTCCAGCGACCTCCTTTCCCTTTCCGCCGTGGCGGTCGCCATTGCACTTCTCGCTTTTCTCGGCGCGGCCTCCTTTGGGAGGGGGGCAGTGGCCGGCACAATAGGCGACAGGATGCTCGCCTTGCCTCCGCAGGGCGTGATGACACTTTTCGTATCCAGCTCCATAATCGTCTGGGTCGGAACGCAATTCGCACTTCCAATTTCGATCGCGCAGTGCGTCCTGGGCGGGATGTTCGGGGCGAGCCTCGCGAAACGACTTGCCGTGATGAACACGAAACTCGTCTTCGAGACTGTCCTCAGCTGGTTCACGATACCATTGCTGGCATTCATTCTGGGCTTGGTAGCGATCCTACTCTGAAGGCTCTGTCTTGGCCTTGGCCGCGTCCAGCGGCCGCTTCTGGACGTACCTGTAGTTCCTGGCGCTGCCGTCTCTGAAGAGTGTACCCTCCCTGACCAGGTCCACGAGGGTGTGGGCCACTGCTGTCCTGTCGTAGTGGTACCCCCTCCTGCTCATCTCCTCGTGCACCTCTGAAAGGGCCTTCGGCGAGCCGAACCAACCTTCCTTCCACAGCGTCATCAGGAGTCCCCTGCAGGTTTCGAACCTCCTTTCGCCTTCCTCCTGAGGCGGCTGCTCTATCAGGTCCGGCTCTTTCGATGTCATGCCGGCGAGTACGCTCTCGACAGCCTGCTGCACCCTGTCCTCGGGGCAGGTGATCTCGATCTCCCAGGACCCCCGCTTTAGCCTCACAGTAACATTGGCAGGAGAGGCAGACGAGCTCATCTCGCGGCTCGTTCCATATTGTTGTTATTGGCCAACTTGCGCAATCTTTATCTACCCTTCGTGCCTACCTATTGTTGGCCAACATGGACAGCAGCGTAATAAGCCTTCCCGACACAGACAACCTCGAGCTGTTTGACTCCATCGCGAGGGAGTTCAGGCAGGGATTCGAAGACCTGGCTCAGAACGCGGAGAGGGAGCTCGTCAGGCAGGAGCTTCATCTTCAGCAGATACGGGAAGCAGCTGTATCCGTACTTCGAGGAGACAGACGCGACACAGGTCCCTGGGTGCATAGTTCCTATCAAAGAAGGGCGACCGGTCGCGTCAGTCGACTCGACATGCGTCCTGGTCGGTGAGACCACCGACGGCGCGCTGTACGCTGCGAGGACAGCTGTTGGCATCTCGAGGGAAGGCGCCCTGCGCCGCTTCTTCAGGCTGGGTCCCATCCTGGTCTACCTCTCTGCTTCGGGAATGACTGGTCTGCAGTCGGAGCTTTCTTCAGCCGAGATGGGCCTGCTGCTGGCGGACCACGGGATTGCGGAGAGGGTTGTCAGGAATATCGTCGAGGGTCGGGTGGTCGAATCTCTTCTCTCATCCGATAGCGAGATGATTGTCATTGCGGACGGTTCGCTGAAGCATCCTTTTGGACAGCACAACTCGGGTCCAACGCCTCTTCCCGGGGGTAACTGCCTTATCGGGTTCTCAAAGTCGAGCACACTAATCGTCTCCGAAGGAGCTGTGGCGTCTCTCTCGAAGTCGAGCTCGGCCTCCTTCCACCTTCTCGATAGTGGGCCCGTGAAGACGGTCCTTGCCAAATTCGCACCCGACGGCCTCGTCTTCAGGCTCGACCTAGCCGGGCTGCGTGAGCCGGTGGAGAATGCTCTTGGGAGGCTCCTCTGGAATGACTCCTTTGCTGCAGGGTACCCGGAGTCGTTGAAAGCCGCGCATCACCTCTCCATTTTCTCAAAGGCTGAGGACCAGGCGCTGAAGGCCTATGTGACGAAGCGGTTCAGGTTCAGGCAGCTACCGACGTTCACCCTCAGGACAATTGCGCTGGGGAGCTTCAGAGGAGGAGCCTGAACCTGAAGATTCTGCGTAAGGACGCGGACGACATTATCGTGGTCGCCACTGCCAAGGAGGATGTCAAGGTGGGCGACTACATCCTCGCAACCCAGGAAAAGATGAGCCTGGTCCTCCAGATTTACGACGAGCATTACCTGGACATAGAGGGCATAGAGGAGGAGATAGCCCGGGAAGAAATCCTCTCCGTTTCGACCCCTGGCGTAACCGAAGACCCCACCGAAGTCTCAACGATGTCTGCTCAGATCAGGGACATGAGGGTGCTTCTTTGTAAGGCACGGGGAACAATCACGCGAGGCAGGCTCAGTCCTCGCATAGACTGGATGCCGTCCAGGACAAACTCCCGGTTGCGAAGACTCCTCGTGAGCGACCTGGCTGAGAGCGTTGCCTCCCTAGGCAGGAGGATGATCAGGCTCGGGAGCGTCGACGGCAATTCCGAGTTCAGCGTGGCCGCCGAGGCGTTCGACGGAAGAATAACGGTCATCACCGGACGGAAGGAATCGGGCAAGTCGCACCTCGCCAAGATTCTACTCCGCGGGCTGCTCGAGCACGGTGCCTACAGCATAGTCTTCGACTTGAATGACGAATACGGGACCATCGGTCAGAGGAGGGACGGGAGCAGGACGAGCCTCGCCCCACACGTCAAGGTGTTGAGGCCAGGCAGGGACATGAAGCTCTCATTGTCCTCAGTTGGGCTGCGGTCGATTACGTCGGTGCTGACACATTCCTTGGAGATGCCCGGAACTTCCCTGCGGGAGTTTGTGAAGATATGGGAGACCCTGGAGGACAGAGGCGACCTTTCTTTGGGTACACTGGAGGGAGCAATCCACCAATGGCACTGCAACGAGTTCGTCAGGGACGCGCTCTTCGCCCGCTACCACACGCTCGCGTCGTGCGGGCTCTTCTCTGACTCGCCGGAGAAGCAGTTCGACCTCCTCGAGTTCTTCCGTTCCTCGAAGAGCGGCGGCTCCCTCGTCATCTCCCTCAGCGGGGTTTCCCCGCTCAACCGCAAAATGACTGTGGAGCTGATTCTTTCCAAGCTCGTCGAACTTCTGGAGCAAAGGAAGGTGCCTCCGGTCTTCCTATTCGCCGAGGAGGCGCACCTTTACCTCAGGGACACGTACTGGGAGGACCTCATCACCAGGATGAGGCACTTTGGCGTCTTCACGGTGTTCGTCACGAACCAACCCGACGCCATCGACCAGAGGATCTACAGGCAGGTCGACAACATGTTCCTCTACAACTTCAGCAACGATGGAGACCTTTCCATGCTCTCTCAGGCCTCAACTGTCGACACGGACACTGTGCGGGCCATCGTCAGGACGCTGCCACCCCGAGTTTGCCTGTTGCTGGGGCACGCGGTCAACAACCTCCCGGTCATCGTCAGTATCGACCCGATAGACGCTCCAGCTTCTGGCGAGACGAGGAGGTTCTTCTTGGAGCAGGTTCAGGTGACCCCCCAACGAACAATGTGAATAATGGCGTGCCCATGCCTTCATTCGTCGTGCTCGGAGCTTCGAATGGCCCCTCAAGTCGAAGGGCTTTGATCGGTCGCCTTGCCTTGCTCTAAGCGAGTGGTCTCGGTTCCCGCTCTTCACGTCAATCAAACCTCGTATGAATGCAGCAGCAATGTCGAAGCGATAGGGTCTGACGGCAACGACACGGAACTCAGTACTGGAATGGGACGTTTAGCGGTGTTTTCAGTGCTGGATTGGCTTGGTACTCGTTTAGGGGTTTTTGGTACTAGCACCCGCGATCGGGGTTGGAGGTCAAAGGTTCGAATCGGAAGGAATTCCGTACGATGATAGAAGAGCCACGCTAGTACCGGGCGCTTCGAAGTCTTGGTGAACCGACTCGTGGTTCCAGCTCATCTCGGCACCTTGAGTGGCAGGTTCGCGCACCTCCTGCAAGCCTTGCGCACTGACCCATCGGGTTCAATCACAACTATGTTCGCCAGGGTAAAGTTCCCGGCTTGCTTCTCCGGCTTCACCACCTTCCCGCAGTACCGACACCTGTAAGTTAGCGGTCCCAGCGGGCTCGGTGAAGGAGATCCACCGCGGCTCATTTTTCTCTTGATTTCTTGTCTCCACGTATATACGCAAGCCTAAGCCAGTCATTCTGAAAGCCCCAGACAGGTGTCGACCAGCACTTACGCATGCTAGCCTTGGCCGAGGTTCCTGTGAAGCTCAGCGATGCCGTAAGAAGAACGTAATCGATGGCGCTCGGCTGATCGAAGCGCTCAATTGGGGAGGCCGAAGCGCTCTGGCGTCACTTCGATGCCTGAGCGTACAGAAGAGGCTGCGGGTTCTCCGCCGATACAATGACGTCCTCAGACCTCCAAACATCGACCTTGAAATGGTCTCTCGAGAGATTTGCTCCGCACTTCTTGCACCTGGAGCCCAACGGCTTCAGGACGTCTGCTGGGTTCCTAAGGTTGAACCCGGAGTAGAGCGTGCAACCGCATGTTGAACATGCAATCTGAAATGTCAAGCCAGAATCAGCAAGGAAGATTATCCCGAATGCGATATTAAGGATTCCGAGCGAGCTCGATTAACCCTCAAATCAGCAGGGACTAGAAAGGGAGAGAGCAAGCAACGACGAAGAACAGAGGAGAGTAATGGAATTCCGTCGTCTCTCAAGCTTGAACGCAAAGCAGTGAACAAGAGATTCTTCTCAACGCGCACAGGCCTCAAGAACACTTATGAGGTTGGAAGGAAAATAATTGACAATGAATGAGAGAGCACAAGTGGGAGTTCGAAGCACGTGCTGGCGGACTGATTAGCAGCGGCCATGAATATTTCAGATGCCTGTATTGCGACGCGGTGTGGTGTGAAACGCACAAGGAGTACGTGCGCGGTAGCGAAAATTGCGTGCGTGTTGAGCTACCGACTGCTCTGGTTCCCATTTCGCCAAGGCGAGTCGTACTCGATTCCGTGGTTGCAATCCTCATGGTGGGCATAATAGATTGGTACGCCTTTGAAATCCTAGATTCGTTTCTTGGCGTTCAATTCGATGTACGCCAATTCATCATAATACTGTTCCTTTCTGTATTCGTGTATCAACTCTCGATCAGAGAGAGGTACAGACGCGCCAAGTCAAGGTAGCCAATATCCTGCCAGTTCTCGTGACGATTGCGGTGAAGAAATGGAAGGCAAAGAATTCGAGACACGCTTCGAGGAGAGCCGCTGAACGGAGTTCGATGTGTTCAGCATTGGAGAACCTGTCAGATAGACTTGAGGGGCATCTCCCCTCAAGAAGGCTGATTCTGGCGTCTTTTCGCAATCAGAGTGTGTCGGAGCCTCCCTCTGTCAGATGCGGGCGTTTCAACTGTTAAGCGGTTCGGGACAGGTGATTGTGTTTCTGGGCGGCTTAACACACCGATTGTGCCAAACTACGGGTACAAGTCCCTGGACCTTACGGTAGGCAGTGAAAGCCTTGCCCGACACGAAGCGTGGCTGCACAATTCCCGCCTAGGGACGCGGGTGCTCCCCAGCACACGCGAGGCCAGCCGACAGGCAGGTACCGAGGCAGTATCTGTCTGAAGCTCGGTGTAAATGCGGATAAGGGCGCTACCTCATTGCGACCCGAGGCCACTAGCCCAAGTCCGACAGAGGCCACGCAAGGAACCTCTGCCCGAAGCACCCTGAGCGAAGACGGCCTTATGGGACTCAGAGATATCCTGTCAGGAAAAGATAACCAACGACCACGACAATCACAACCACTATTACGATGCCAACATTTCGACCAGTGTGAGATTTGTGGCCTGTAGGTGCAGTTGCCATAGCCTAGAATTGAGTCAGGGTACTACTTACGCATATCCAGCGACCCATTTGTCGGTAAGAATTGTGGATTGAAAAGTTCTGACGATGGGGAACCGAATGCATCGAAAGATGCACGTTCGGTTCGGAGAGGGGGACAGCTGGCTACCGGCATCAGCAATAGATGAACCGTGCACCGTCCCTACTCTACAAATGCTGGCTCGCGGGACAAATCGCAGGGGTCGGCTAGTGAGCGGACGGGCCTTAGCGGGGCAGCGGGCCCTGAGCCGCCGGGGCCTCGAAGCTGGCGAGCTTCTGCTGCAGCGCGGTCTTCTGCCCCCTGAGGGCGTTGACATCGCCTTCGAGGGACCTTGCTTGTCCCTCCAACTGGTCGATCGCCAGCCTCTCGCCGAGCGACCTGACCTCCTTCTGGAGTGCGACTCTCTCGCGCTGAAGAGCGGCGATCCTTGCATCGAGCTGTGCCTTCACGTCGACAAATTCTGAAACCGCTTCCGTGCGGCGACGTTTGTCGAGCGGGTCGTTTCAGCGGAAGGCTTGAAAAGTCTTGATTGAGACGTGAAGTTCAATGAATACACGACTCCTCCAAGAACCGGACTTGCTGCTTGCTACGTTGCATGATACGCTTATCTAGTTCGGCAGGAGTTATTACATTGGTGAAAGCTCCTTTTGGTCAAGAAGGCTGGAAAGAAAGTAAGATTCAAGGTAGAGTCTCCTCAGTTCAAGAGGCTGAGAACCAGAGTCAAGAATCTCGAATCTAAGCTGGCTGACTCCGTCCCCAGAGCCGAGTTGGAGACTCTTAAGGGGAATCTGGAAGCGAAGGTCTCTGAACTCCAGGCCAAACTTGCGCTTTCCGTCCCAAGAAACGAGGTCGAAGCTCTTCAAGGCAAAGCAAAAGCGCTGGAATTGAAGCTGGCCGATTCGATACCCAAGATTGAGCTGGAGAAGGCAAGGTCCGGTCTTCAAGCCCAGATCCAGACGCTTGAGGAGAAGCTGGCGCGTTCCATGCCCAAGAAGGACGCAGAGACCACGATTCAAGAGCTTCAGTCTTCCGTGGACAGCCTGAAAGAGCAACTTGCCCAGTCAGTACCCAAGAGTGACGCCGAGTCCCTGGAGGCCCGGGTTACCGAGCTGGAGGAGCAACTATCCGAGTCGGTGCCGCAGGTGCAGCTGAAAGAAGCCAACAGCAGGGTGAACGAGCTCGAAAAGGAGGGTCGGGCCAACCGGGCTAGGATTGGGGAGCTCGAGTCCAGGCTGACCGAGTCGATTCCAAAGGCCGAAGCAGAGGACAAGATCAACCGGCTTGAGGAGGCTCAAACAGGCTTGAGGGCCGACGTGGAAAGACTTCAGGAGAAGCTGTCGCTGTCGGTACCGAAGGATGAAGCTGAAGGCCTCATGGCTAAGGTTCAGGATTTGGAAGCAAGATTGAGCGAATCGATGCCGAAAACCGAGCTGGAGGCGGCGAAGGCCCAGTTCGAGGCGAGGGTGAGAGAGTTGGAGGCAGAGCTCGCCGAATCTTCGCCCAAGGCCGAAGTTGAAACGCTGAAGGAGAGGGTCGCAGAGGCAGAGCAGAGGCTGGCCGAAAGCACCACTGAGCTAGCTGCAGCGAAGGCCAGGGTCAAGGAGCTGGAGCCAGCATTATCCGATCCGAGCGGGGAGGGGAGGCTGGCCGCAGCGCCAAATGCGTGAAGGCGCTACGCCTATTCGAGAACGAATTTCCTAGACGAGTTTCTCTGCGGAGGCGCAGTAAACCCATTATGCACGCAGGAAACCTCTAAGTGGAGAAAGCGTCTAAGAGGAGAAGCGAAATCTTGCCGAGATTGGACCGTTCCAAATGGGATGCCGAGTATGTGAGAATTGCAATTCTGGCGACCGACAAAGGGGGTCCGACACAAAGATGTGCTGGAACCCACCGGGCCCGCTACCAATCGATGCTGGAACCTCCGCTTAATTCGAGGGACGCTAAATCTTTCGTAATCAAGAGTCATAGAAGAGAAGTGCCTTGCAGGCGGTGAAATCATGGCTCGCCCACAATGGCGTTCAGTTCGCTGTATGTAAAGGGTCAGTGGTCTTCGGGTATGAAAACTCATGCGTAGTGTAATTCAAACTTCCGGGGCTCACATTCACCATACACGGTAATCGATTTACTTCTTACCTTTCCATAGGCCTTCCATACTGTACCTCCGATTGTGAATCGTACTGGAATTTCCATTTCCACCCAATCAGCACTCCAGTTATCATCCTCCCTGTCCTTTTTCGCCTCTTTTCCTGATATTCGGCAAAAACAGCCTTCTGGGCATGCAGTAACATCGTTGTACTTTTCCAGTCTTTCTATTTCCTTCGCTATTTCTTCACGCGCTTTGTCTCTTAGTTCCTGTGTCGTTCCAATGACAGGTTGACCTGCTAGCGGCGGCTGCTCGTCTATTCGAATATTCGTGTCACCAAGGGAATCAAGAGCGAATTTGTACTTCCTCTGCTTGCAGGTCCCTGTACAATTTGCCATATTCATTCTCCTGTTGCCTCATTCGGATATTTAGCACTTGTGAGAACTGCAGACAGGCCTGCTTGCCGATTTTCCCTCTTTTGGCGAAGTCCCATTCATTGTTGATTGCGGGGACAAGGGGACTCGAGGGGGACAAATCGAACTAGAGCGTGACAAACTATGTCATCTTTTCATCTGGGCGGGAGGGGGGAGCAACGACCTTGTGTCAATTGTGGTCGACCATCCAGCTACGTCGTGACGTGGCCCTTTAGGAGGATGGATTCCGGATCCGCTGGTTGCATCTGAGCGAGGAGCTCGGATCGTCCTTGCTCTCCGACTTGACCGGAGGCATCACTAATGGGCATCGAGTGTGGCGTCCACCATTCTCTTCAGTTTAGACCGCATGAAGGTTTAGTAGGTAGGACACAGGCTGAGAAGTACGGAATCAAGACTGATCGTGGATAACCTTAGTTCGGGGCGCCCAGAATTTGTTCTGTTAGAAGAGGACGTTAGACTTGGCTAAGATTACATACATGCCGACAGAGGAAGTCGTCATTCATCAAGTTTTGGAGTCCGACAATAAGATAATCTTCTTCGAAGACGTCGTGAAGCAAATACTGACGAGAGAAATTCCAGTTATCCCTACCGTCAATTGGATTGGCGGAATAGCCTTTACGATATTATCTTTCCCAGACACGGAAGATGTCGTGCGAGAAGAGCTCAAGGGAAGGATACACTACTCCGCTGTCCTCTTCACCAAGATTTCATATCAATCTGAGTTCATAGTGAACTTGGGAAAGGAAGACATCCGCGTGCGACTTCGCAAAGCAGATGACAACCCAGATTTCGTTGACCTGGTTGAATTTCTAAAGACGTTTAAGCATGACCCGAGGGTTAGGACCAAGTTAGAGAACCCGTCAAGTTAGCACTGATGAAAGACGTTATCAGGCTAGCATTCGTAAGCCCATCATAGGAACACCTATCTGATGGAGAAGACTCGTAATTGGTACAGGAGGCTGAGGATTGTCTTACAGTGATAAAGGCGTGAGCCAGCAGCAAGTCCAGCTTAGAGTTCTCGAGGCATACACTCGCGACGTCGGTCATGGTGTGGCGAGGATAGACTATGACGCGATGGGCGCATTAGGCGCGTCGACGGGAGACGTAATCGAGATCAAGGGAAAGAGACGAACGGTCGCGAAGTGCATACCTCTCTACCCCTCAGACGAGGGCAGAGGAATGGTAAGGATCGACGGTCTCATCAGGAACAACGGCGGCGTCGCCATAGGTGACGTGGTTGTCGTAAAGGTAGTCAAGGTCCCACCAGCAGAGAAGGTTGTGATCGCTCCATCCGAAGCTGTGCCGCCTCTCGACGAGAGATACTTGGCGGATGCCCTCGAAGGCGTCCCGGTAACGAAGGGGGACAACGTGATGGTACCCTACTTCGGTGGGAGGCTCACCTTCCAGGTCGTTGGGCTAAGTCCGGTCGCAGACGCAGCGCTGATAACTCAGAGAACGGTCTTCGTCATCTCCGAGAAGGGCGAAGCTCTGAGGGGAGTACCACAGGTAACCTACGAAGACATCGGTGGCATGAAGGACGAAGTCCGGAAGGTAAGGGAGATGATTGAGCTCCCCCTGAGACATCCGGAGATTTTCGAGAAGTTGGGTGTTGAAGCACCGAAAGGGGTTCTGCTATACGGTCCTCCGGGAACCGGCAAGACGCTCTTGGCGAAGGCTGTAGTTAATGAGACCAACGCTCACTTCATTCCGATAAGCGGTCCGGAGATCATGAGCAAATACTATGGTGAATCAGAGGCAAGGCTCAGAGAGATATTCAAAGAGGCAAAGGAGAAAGCTCCTACCATCGTCTTCATCGACGAGATCGACTCGATAGCTCCAAAGCGCGAGGAAGTAATTGGCGAAGTCGAGCGGAGAGTTGTCAGCCAGTTGCTCTCCCTGATGGATGGTCTCGAAGCAAGGGGCAAGGTCATAGTAATAGCCGCTACCAACCGACACAACGCACTAGACCCCGCTCTCCGAAGGCCGGGCAGGTTTGACAGAGAGATCGAGATCAAGGTCCCGGACAAGAAGGGAAGATACGAGATACTGCAGATCCACACGCGCCACATGCCACTACAGCAGGACGTTGACCTCGAGAAGCTCGCCTCGGTATCGCACGGGTTCGTCGGGGCTGACCTCGAGTATCTTTGCAAGGAGGCCGCCATGAAGACTCTCAGAAGGATTCTACCAGAACTGAAGCTCGAGGAAGAGAGACTGAGCCCAGAGATACTCGGCAAACTGATTGTTACGGGGGACGACTTCCAGAAGGCGCTGAAAGACATCACGCCGTCAGCGATGAGAGAAGTGTATCTTGAAACACCGGATGTGAAGTGGTCAGAGATTGGCGGCCTTGATGGTGTCAAGAAGGAGCTTCAGGAGGCGGTCGAATGGCCGCTGAAGTACCCGGACCTTTACAAGACGATAGGCTACTCTGTGCCGAAGGGCATCCTGCTCTACGGTCCCTCGGGTACGGGTAAGACACTGCTGGCCAAGGCGGTTGCTACGGAGAGTGAAGCGAACTTCATCAGCGTGAGGGGCCCAGAGTTGCTCAGTAAGTGGGTGGGTGAATCGGAAAGGGGAATGCGAGAGGTCTTCAGACGGGCAAGACAAGCCTCTCCGTGCATAATCTTCTTCGACGAGATTGATTCGGTTGCGCCGACGAGAGGGATGGGTGGGGACAGCATGGTAACGGCGCGAGTCGTCAGTCAGCTTCTGACAGAGCTCGACGGAATACAAGCGCTCCAGGGGGTCGTCGTACTAGCTGCAACCAACAGAATCGACATGGTCGACTCAGCGCTTTTGAGGGCCGGGCGTTTCGATAAGATAATCAGTACACCTCTCCCCGATAGGGACGCGAGGAAAGAGACCCTCCAGATACACATGAAGGGGAAGCCAATCGCAAAGGCGGTAGAGGTTGGGCGTCTCGTTGAGATGACCGAGGGATTCAACGGAGCGGACTTGGCCGCACTCGTGAACACGGCACTCTCCATGGTCCTTCAGGCCTACATCGCCAAGTATCCGAGGCCCGAGGACGCGAAGAAGCACCTGGATGAAGTGATCGTGACCTACGAGCACTTCCGGGAGGCAGCGAAGAAAGTGAGAACCTCCAGGGAGAACAATCCGATGGAGAAGGTCGCGGTGCCTTTCTACAGGTAAGGCAGTAAGTGGTACGTGGTAGAATCGATTCTTTGTAGTAAATGTAGAAAAAAAGC
This sequence comes from uncultured archaeon, assembly GCA_963759195.1. GTDB lineage: Archaea > Thermoproteota > Nitrososphaeria > Nitrososphaerales > Gagatemarchaeaceae > DASPPF01. The sequence continues at coordinate 49,314 of CAVWXJ010000008.1, read as the reverse complement.
GGTGGAGATGAGAACTGAAGGAAGCCCTGTCTCAGTTTGTACTGGTAGTAATGATTACACCGGCGAATGCACTTGTTCATCAAACTGGGTACGGCACTAGTTCAAGGACAATCTTCCCAGGGGAAGTACGTAGAACTTACGGCCTTCAGAGTACGCCGATTCGATGGCTGGCCGAAGAGAAGAAGGCCATCATCAGTCGGGCTGGACGCGGGAAGGGTCAGTAAACCATGAGCCCTTTTTCCTCGAGCATCACGTGCAGGTTGTTCACGGCCCTGTAGACCTCGCTCTCCCTCTTCGCTCCAGTGCAAACGAGCTTCCCAGAGGAGAAGAGAAGTATCACGGTCTTGGGGTCTGGCATCCTGTGGATCAAACCGGGGAACTGCTCCGGCTCGTACATCGATTTTGGTAACTGTCTAGCCGCTTTCTCTAGGTCAATCTTCCCCCCAAGGTTCGCCGTCCCCACCATGTTCTGTATCACTATCTCTGCCTCGTTCTTGATGGGGATACCCCCCTTCTTCAACCTCCTGACGACCTCTTGCACGGCCTTTCTTGACTGCTCCTCCGATTTTGCACCCGTGCAGACCATCTTCCCTGAGCTGAAGACCAGGGTAGCTGTCTTTGGGCTTTTCAGTCTAAAGACCAGTCCAGGGAATTGGTCGGGATGATACTCCACGTCGATAAAGTTCTTTGTTATCAGGTTGAGGTCGACCCTCTGATTTATTGAGGCAGAAGCGACAACGTTCTCGATGCTCACTATCGCCTTCGTTTGGGGCATTACGGAGTCGTGGAGATTCGACAGCATATATAGTAAACAAAAGGGACGGAATCGTCCAGATGACGTAGGGGCGTGTAAGGCTTGATCGGGATATGAGGCGCATCGCAATTGGTCCTCAAACCCCGAAGAGTCATCAGAACCCTGTCCTGCTGTGACCTAGTGATTCTTTTGCCTATGGTGCAGCCTTACGAGGTCTTTATGCTTCTCATAGGCTGAAACGCTTTCAGATGCTAAGAGCTCGATGCTTACAGAGAAATACCTGACACAGCAACAGTCGAAATAGTATAGATGAGACCTTCCTACTATCTCATCCCTGTCTACATTCTGACCAGCCAGAAGAAGCTGAGCGTGGATGTAATTAGCGTCTCCTTTTCTGGCTTTCTTGGCTAGCGCAAGTTACCTATCTCTCAGCCACGTCATTCTTCATCTTCCTCTCTGTGACAAGAAGTCGTTCCCCCTTAAGAGTATGGCTACATTGACCAAGAAGAATGAGGGGAACCCCTGAGCTGGGTGATTACAATAGAGGAAAAGACGTTTTGTCATCTTCGTCGTGAGAGAGCATTTGAAAATCAAGGTGGCTGAAGTCGGCAACTGGTTCGACGATGCCCAAATATTCTCTCGAAGTTCAGAAGGAAAGCGAGAAAAGGAAGGCTGGACCGACTAGCATTGAAATCAGATGCCGAATGCATGAGTTACCGCTCCGGCACAAGGGGGGAACACCTAACTTCAAAGGGCTACCTCGAATACATTGATCAGCGACTAGGTTTTTCGAGAGGAACCGTCTACGATCTCTGTCTAGCAGCCATGAAGTCAAAGACCAAGTCCAAGTCGGGGGTCAAGGTGACATATCGAGGAGAGACCGAACGCCAGATACGTACTGCTCCTCATCGCTCCTCTCAGGTGCGTAAAGCCATATTCTTGATAGAGTTCAAGATGCCCAAGCCGGGAAAGCAGATCGACCGCGTGGTTCAGGTCCATCTGGAGATATAGCGTGCTCCGCCATTTCTCTGACCCGAGAATGCTCGGAGGAGTACAGCGGGTGGTTTTGCGACCCATGTCTGAAAGATATAATTATGGTGCTACGATTTCATTTCCGAAGTTGTCAGATTACGTGTCAGAAGAGGAGAAACTGAGGAAGCTTTACGACCAAGCGCGCACACAGGGAAACAAGAAGAAGAAAAAGGAATACAAGGAAAAGATCTCCGAGCTAAACCGGCTCCGCAAGTACGGTCAGCGAGAAAGTAACAGATCGAAAAGCTAGGGTTACCTGGTACTTTTTCCCCTTTCAGAATCAAGGTGCCGTAAAGTATGCGGTTGACGTAGGCATGAAGGAGGTGCTCGACCAACCGAAGATTTGAAAGAGCCGCTAGCGAGCTGCAAAGAATTTAAGTAACATCGAAGGTTATAATTATATGGCGAAATTGAAGAAGGTCAAGAAGAAGGCTGCCAAAGGAAAAGCAACCAAGAAGGCAGCTTCGGCCACTCAACCTGCAACCAAATAAGGCGCCCCTCAGGCGAGCACAACGACATCCTAGGGTTGAAAGCGGACTGGTCCCTCCTCCTACTTTTGTTACGTAGGAGATGATTGGTCTCGGTCCCTGCTCTTAGCACTTCTACAGCTTCTTCTAGTTCTCTGCAAATTTTCGTCTCAGCAAACAGAGCCGTTTCGGGCTCGTTCTGCCAATGCGTTACACCTTCACTTTCAATAAAGGCCAACTCAGCTCCTACTGGTCAACGTAGCGTGAGGTCCAAAGTTAAAGTGAGTGTCAACTTTCTGACCGCTGACTAGGGTATCCAGGCTTTTCCTGGCTAGGCTTTCTTACGACCCTTCTTGGCCTGCCGGGGAGTTTGTCAACTTGATTTCGATGCTCGAAACGTTTCTGGTGCCGCCTTCTTGCGACTGCAACTGCTCCGTGCCTATCTTTATGTCGGCGACCCTGAGGCCTCGAGCGAATCTGTGAATTGTCACTTGTGCGACGTCGACGGCGAGGCTAATTGCCGCGCCCCTCGCCTTCAGAGTGACGTCAGGAGAGTTGTTGAGACACGTCAGAGTGGCGAGGACGTAATTCATCATGGGCTTCTGTCTTCCAATGTATACGGTGTTCCAGCCGGCTGTCTCCCTGGATTTGTTGTCAGACACAACTCCGTCCACCTTGGACTTGGGTATTAAAGATGGATGCAGAACAGAGCATATTCGGGTCAGAAAATGGTGGAATCCGCTATACTTCCAGATGAACCTGAACCACGCGGTCCGTCTGCCTTCCCGCCCTGGCCATCTTGAACTCTATCAGGAATATGGCTTTACGCACCTGAACGAGACGTATCTGGCGTTCGGTCTCTCCTCTATATGTCACCTTGACCCCCAGCCTAGTTTCTATCTTCGACTTTATGGCACCTAGACAGAGATCGTAGAGGGTTCCTCTTGAAAAACCCAGTCTTTGATCAAGATATTCGAGGTATTCCTTTGAAGTCAGGTGTTCCTTCCTTGCGTCGGAGCGGTAACTCATATCTCCACGACCGACCTCTTCTTCTCGCTGCTGTTGGCTTGTCTTTCGCCCGTCAGTCTGAGGTAAAGCTTTGATGCTTCCCGTCTGGCTCTTGACGAGAGAAGAAACTCCGCTCTGAATGGGCATAACCTGTCCATTACAGGATGGTTCAAGTCTTCGTCGAAGATGACGGGATATAGTCTGCACCCCGATGGTCGATTTGGGTAGATTGTGCATTGCTCTCCATCGTGGAAGATGCATCTGCCGTTGTCGTTCCTGAGCTTCTTGAAGCCTCTGAATTCGACTGCGAAGAAGCCTTCTTTGAAACCTAGGCTCACTATGCACCGTACGTCATCCCTCAATAAGATCATCTCTGTCTCGTAGCAGCAACTTACACAGCGATGATTCCTACAAACATTCTTCGAAGACAACGCCTTGAATCAAGCGATTGCACGGAAGAGTGAGCGTGAACTTAACCCTTCCAAGCCACCCTCTCTTGCTTACGATGACGCCATTGAGACTCTTCGGTGACACGCCAGCGGACCGGGCGGGAATCAAGGTCGAGGGAGAGAACAAGTGGCTGGCTCTGATTCAGAATGCAAGCCGTCCTAAGGACGAGCCGACTTAGAAAAAGTGCCTGAGGATTTCGTAGGGGCTGTCGCGACTTTCGACCATGTCGAAGTGGTTCGTACAAACCCAGACCCACACTTCTCTTTTGCTACTCTTTTGCCTAAGCTGATACTGTGAGTGTGCCGACGCAGGAATCTGCTTGTTCCTTTCCAATCTGCAAAGGCCACACTCGAAACTTTTCAGAGTACCGTTCTCATTCCAAATCTCTTTGCGGAGGTCTTCCATCCCCTTCCGCAAACCATCACTGCCCTAAAAGAACGGTTCCCCCAAAAGAAAGGGTCTCCCGACCTAGACCGTCCTGATTCGAGCTATTCTGGACAAGATAAGCTCTATTTGGGAGATTTCTGATTACCATGTTCTGTCAAGCTGGGGTTCGAACCCCACCGGATTTGAACCCATGACCACAGATGGTACGTGCCGAGATTTCCCAAACGAGTACCATGCCAAACTAGTACTGAAAACGGCGCTAAATGTGCCAGACTAGGATGCAGCTCAGGGCAGCGGGTCCGGTCCCTTCGCGGCATGAACCCGTTCATTTTGATACCAATTCCAGCTGCGATTTTGCACCGGTACCCGTCGGGCCAGTTGAGGGGAAAGACTACGACAAAGAAGCAGCGAGCGTTGTGGAGAATGGTTCAGAAGTCCCGTTCGAGTTGGCCGAGATCTTCTTCAAAGACCTTGCGCGTACACCCGGCATGAGGTACGGTCTCAAGTCTCGCTCTGGCTCAGAACAGAACATCGACAGAGGTTAATACCCCCTTCGCTAAACGTCTATCAACCTTGGAAGCACCTAGCAGCGACGCCGTAGCAAAGATAGCCGGCAGCGTCGTCGCAAATCCTGATCCCGGAAGGGCGATGAAGGCATGGCGAGAGAAGCTTGGGATAAAGCAGGTCGTCCTTGCGCGCGCCCTTCGAATCTCTCCTTCTGTGCTGAGCGACTACGAAAGCGGGAGGCGACCCTCCCCAGGCGTCCAATTCGTAAGAAAGTACGTCGAGGCTCTGGTCACCCTGGACGAGTCAAAGGAAAGGGTTGTGTCCAAGCTCGTGTCGACCGAAAAAGACGCGGCCATTCTCGCCATCGGGGAGTTCCAGTCCCCGGTGGATGGTTCCGAAGTAACAAAGGCCGTGAAGGGCAGCGTCCTCACGGGAGATGACAGGGGCGTCAGACTCTACGGGTATACAGTGGTCGACAGCATAAAGACGATCTACGCGCTTTCGGGCTACGACTTCTACAGAATCTTCGGAGCAACGACCGAGAGGGCCTTGGTATTCACAAAGGTTGGAATGGGCAGGAGTCCCCTGGTCGCGATCAGAGTGTCCCAGTTGAAACCTAGGATGGTCGTGATACACGGCCCCAAGGAACTGGACCCCCTCGCAGTGGAGCTTGCGAGGCGTGAAGGCATCGTACTGGAGTTGTCGGGAACGGGAGACGAGGCGTCGCTCATCGCTGCCCTCAAATCGATTCAGTAGGCTCTCAGTCACGGAGTAACAAGAGAGCCAATGAGTCCAGCAGCGTTCCGCGCGCCGATCATGGCGACAGGTTTCTGACGCCTTCCTATCTTAGATGCGATGAGTTCTGGTATCTTAGAGAGGTCGTCTGCCGAGTACCCAAGCGCTGACGCGTTCCTCAGCTGCTCACTGTGGTTTCTGATTGGTATGGCAACGATTGGGGTCCCAAACGCTGCCGCCTCGTCAATGGTGCTCTTGCCGGCTGTCGAAACTACCACATCCGCAGCAGCCACAAAGTTCTGACCGTCCTGCACCACTCCGAGGTCGAAGACTCGGTCACCCGAGACCTTCCTGCCCCTGTTGCCGATGAGCAGGAGAACGGAGTCGGGAACTGAAGCAAGAGCGTTGATCGCCCCCTTGATGAGATGGGAGCCGATTCCTGTGCCACTGAGAGAAACGACAATGAGTCGGCTATCCTGAGGAACCCCTAGACCTTCGATAATCTGTGACCTCGTCTTGGTTGCTTGTCTCACTATGGGTCCTACGTAGTGCCTGTTCGCACTGTTGTTGCCTTCTTCAGGGATGATCGACATCGAAACCCGGTGCTGAAGGTCAGAGTACCACTCGGAAACCCTCCTTTCCACTCTTCTTGCCAGCCATGTTCTCGCGAACCCCAACTCCAACTCGTCAGCAATCAGCGCTTGGGGAATCCCTCTCTCCAGAGCGAGAGTGATTGAAGAGAATTCTTCGTCTCCTACAACGGCATCCGGCTTCAATCTGTCCATGATTCTTCCCACCTGTCCTTTGGTACGCCGGTATCCTATCCAGTATCTGAAGTACCACGAGACAACGTTCTTCATTTCTCCTTTGGCCACCCTCAGCATTGGTTCCGACACCGCATCTTCGACTTGGAATCCATAGCTCCGTAGGCATTCGACCGCGGCACCGCCGCTCACGAAAACAACATCTGCCCCAGATTCCATTAGCAGCCCGCCCACTGGCACAGCGCGCGTTGCATGCCCCAAGCCAATGGGGCTAACGCCGTAGAGTATGCGAGGCAACGAAAGGGCGAAGCCAGGCGCGTATTTAATCAGGGCAGGTTCTTCATCGGCTCATGGAACTACCAGACTTGATCACGGACCTTGAGAGAGCGGTGGCAGATTTCCTGGTGAGGGGGAACGATGACAATGCTGCAGTGCTTTCGGCAATCTTCAAGCTGAACAATGAAATTGGAAACAGATTGAGGTCATCAGGCGACCCGGCGTTAAGACACTTGCAGCTGAGCGTCAACGATGTGACCGTTGCAGCCAAGATGCTCGACAGGGAAAGGCTGGCAACGACGATGGCCGGGGTTAGGAAGAGCGCCCTGGCGCTAATGCCTGATGCTTGAATCGTGAAACAAAGGGGTCTCTACTCGGCATCAAGGCGCTCGATCTTGTCCTTGAGCGAAAGGCCGTCGATGAAGAATTCCTTGATGTTCCCCTTAGCATCCAGTCTGGCGTCGAAGTCGCTCAGGAAGTTCTTATCGTCGGCCGTACAATGGATTCGGATCGTTCCCCTCGCTTCGGCGCCTGCGAACTTCGCCTGCATGTTGGAAACCTCCCATCTCGAAGGGAACAGCTTCTTCATTCCCCTCAGCAATCTTTGCTGCGATTGACTCGGCCTCAATTAGATCGCCCCCAGGTAAGGGCTGGACTGCACCGAGAGCAGAGTTTCCAATTCCACCCGAGCCCCGCTTCGCTTGGTCATATCTCTATCCCCCTTGCAACATCGGTACGAAGTCCACCTCGTCACTTGGATGCAAGAGAGTGGAGCCAGTCGCTACCTGCCCGTCGACGAGTATCGACATCGACAGCATCATGTTCGCGAGCTGTGGGTACTCCGACTGGACGATTTTCGTGAGTGCAGCTACCGTAGCTGGAGATGCGATGTCGTAGTATTCATGGTCCACCGGAACCGTCTGAGCCATCTGGAAGTAGACTGCCTTCACACGAACGGTCCCGAAATCGCTGGTCGACTGGACCTTAGCTTGGCCAGCTGATTGCCCCTCGGTCCCTTTACTGTCACGCGACTCGGACAGCTTTGGGATGCTGAAAGCGAGGGCAATCATGCCCCCGAGCAAGGCTGTGGCTCCAAGGACGACGAGCTTCCGCCTTGAAACGAGCCCGTTCTCATCAATAAGACCGGGCTCACCAGAATCCGGATTCGAAGACATTCGGATCATCTACCCCTTCACGATAATCGTGCCCTTCATCCACGGGTGGTAGAGGCAGTAGTACGTGTATGTGCCAGGAGTCTTGAATGTCCAGGTGAAGCTATCGCCCTGGTACAAGTCACCGGAGTTGAAGCTCTTGTCGCTCGCAGTCACCGTGTGGATTATGCTGTCCTTGTTCACCCAAGTCACAGTGTTGTTCACCCCAACCACCACGGTCATGGTCGCGGGAGAGTAACCTGGCGAGGACTGATTGAGCCCCGACCCCGCCTTGATGGTGACGACCGGGCCAGCCACCGAGGCTGCTGTTGACGTGGTTGAGCTCTGGCTGCCGTTCGCGACCTGGAAGATTCCCGTTGCCCCGATCGATGCGTAGGCAAAGGCATGGTTAACGAAGGGATTCTTTCCTCCTGGGTCCGTGAAGTACATGTCAACTATGGCGCCCGAAGAAGGCGCAAGGCTGACAGTCTGCATCCCGTGGAGAACGTTCGCGGGGTTCCCATCCTGATAGACAGTGTCCATCAAGGCACCGATCACGTGAAACGCCTCCCAGAGGGACGGGCCTGCGTTCAACAGGTAGAGCCTGACAAGCTGATTGGGCTGGACCACCAGTGGGCTGTTGGCGTACTGATTGGCCACTCCGTTGAACACCACGTAGTCGGGCGTAGCGCTCAGCATCTTCGAGTAGTTGCCCAAGTAGGTTCCACCCGGACCCATTGAGGTGTAGAATTCACTCTCCACCAAGACGTAGGAGCCGCCGGGGGCTGCGGGCAGGGGATTAGACGGCCGGACTATGATTGCACCGTACATCCCGTTCGCTATGTGTTCAAGCACGGGCGGCGTCCCGCAGTGATACATGAATACGCCCGGGTAGTTGGCAATGAAGCTGAACGACTTGTTCTGACCAGGCAGGATTGAAGCGTAGGCCGTGGACCAATCGATCTCAGCCGCATGGAAGTCGATGGAATGCGCCATGGTGTCGTTGTTGATGAGGGTGAAGTGCACCGTATCGCCCTGATTGATGAATATGGTCGGCCCTGGGACCGTGCCGTTGAATGTGAATGCAAGGTAGTTCACGCCATTCGCTATCGGCACCACTTTTGAGTAGCTGTAGAGCCTGATGTCCCTAGTGACGGGTTGGGTTGGCGTTCCGGACGTGCCGGATCCACCTCCAGCCGTGGTTGACGCTTGGGCCTGCTTTCCCGCCAGCTGGTCCATTCTGGTGATCTGGCCTTGCAGGCTCTCCGACTCGTACACGGCGAGCAGAAGGGTGCCTGCGACAAATACCGTGAGTATCGCGAGAGCGCCGTCTGTCGTGGTCATTCCGCGCCTTCGCTCGAACCTCAATGTGGTTTGGTAAGGCTGGAGGGAAGTCTATCAACCCGCGCGTACGTTTGAACACTTTTAACTGCACTCGTACATATTGAATCGGTTGCCTAGAACAAACATCTCGATAGCAGACAACATTGCTGACGATCTTTCAGTTCAGGCAATGAAAAAGAACAAAACTTTGTACGCATTCGCGAACGAATCGCTCGAAGCGGTCATTTCGATTTGCAAGCTCTCCGGAGAGCCGGGCGAAGTTGTTCCGTCATGGAAGATGGGGAGGATGCTGAAGGACATCGACGCCGTTCCCCTTCCAGGAGACCTGGTGGAGAAGCTCATCAAGAAGCTGTACGCCGCAGACAAGGCGTGGCTGCTCAAGACGTGGTTCGACGAGGGGGCCAGGACAGGGCACTACCTCCAGATGGGCTACTCTGACATTTCCAAGCTCAGCCAAGCTGCAATAGAGTTTCAGGGATTGCTCCCGCTGAAGCGCATCGAGATCAGGTCTGTCGAGGACCAAGAGGCGAGGGGGAATCTCATGCTCAGGGCGATAGGCCTAGGGCTCTCGGCCGAGTCGACTGCGTGCGCCGAGCAATTCATCCGGGGCATACTGGATTCCTACTCGTGGTCGGCGAAGGCCGGAAAGCTCTCCGAGGGCATACTCGAGCTAGAATTGGTGAAGGAGCGGCGGCAGCAGTAGGCGGAAGTCCGGCGAAGGTTTTTTACTGAAACTCTAAGGGCGACTGAGGATTGTTTCCGAGCACAGTTACCATAGTCATTGACCTCTTCGTGGTTGTCGCCTTCGCCCTCACTGCAATATTCACAAAAGCTCTCGATGGTAGGGGCTTCCTAGCCAGCGTGGCTGTAGGCTACTCGATCCTTCTAGGAGGCGGGATTGGATGGTTCGTCATCGTCGCGGTCTTCTTCACACTCGGTATCTCTTTCACTTGGTACAAGTACGAGTACAAGAAAAAGCTGGGAGGGGCCCAGGAAAAAGGAGGTGCGCGAAACTGGCCCAACATACTTGCAAACGGTGGGGTCGCTTCGATTTTCGCAGTGGCAGGTTATCTCACTCCCAATCCAGCCTTCGCAGTCATGTTCCTAGGGAGCATCTCGACGGCTGCCGCTGACACAGTTGCGACCGAGCTGGGGCTGCTCAGCAAGAGCCTACCAAAACTGATCACCCACCCGAGGCGGTCAGTCCCCCCAGGCACCTCGGGCGGGGTTTCTGCAATGGGATTCGGAGGTGCGATTCTGGCCTCCCTCGTCATCGGGGTGATGGGTTTCCTCCTGGGTATCGTGAAGAGCCCATTGCTCGTGATTCTCGTCTGCGTCGCAGGCGGGCTGGGCGGAGCCGTCTTCGACAGTCTCCTTGGCGCGTCGTTCCAGAGGAAGGGCTACTGCAGGGTCTGCATGAAACCCACAGAGGCGCTCCACCACTGCGGCGAGCCGACCGAGAAGACGGGTGGAGTCTCGTTCATCGAGAACAACGTTGTGAACCTCCTTGCCACGATATTCGGATCTCTGGCGGCACTCGCAGTCGCTGCGATGGTCTAACCGAATATCGAAGGGAACTTGGTCAGTTCCACGATACGGGATTGCAGCTCAGGAATCTTCACCCTCTCCTGCGCCTTGGTGTCCCTGTTCCTGAGAGTCACCGAAGAATCGGTCAGGGATTCATGGTCAACCGTGGCACAGTAGGGTACGCCAACCTCATCCGAACGCGCGTACCTCCTGCCTATTGAGCCGGAGTCGTCATAGAACGCGTCCACCACGTCCGCGACCTCCCTGAAGACCTTCTCCGCCATCTCCGGGAGGCCGTCTTTGTTGACCAGGGGGAACACACCGAGCTTTAGCGGAGCGAGGTACGGTTGCAGCTTGAGGACCTTCCGGTCTCCGTCCGTCTTCATGGAGGCCTCCAAGATTACGTAGATACTCCTGTCCACGCCCAGTGAAAGCTCGAAAACGTGAGGCAGAACTTTTTCTCCTTCGTCGTCGACGGTGAAGTTCGTGCCGCTGACCTTGGAGTGCCGCCCAAGGTCGTAGTCGCTCCTGTAGTTGCATGCAACGAGTTCGACCCAGCCAAGCGAGGTGCTTACCTCGACGTCGTATGCGGCCTTGGAGTAGAATGCCCTGTCCTTGTCGGACAGCATCCTGAACCTGATCTTGCCTGGTTCCAATCCAGCCGCTACGTAAAGGTCCTGTATCATTGCGAGGTAATAGCCAATCAGCATGTTGGGTATGACACCCGCGTTCACCGCATCGGCGACTGCCATTTCTGTGGTGCTTCCGTCAGTCTTCAGAAAAGTCAACCTTTCCCCAGCCTTCGCACCAAACTTTGCCATGTCTGTCTTCTTGGGGTTGAAGAAAACCTCGACCTCTGCTTGGTTGAGCTCCCGCATCCTGATCAAGCTCTGCCGAGGGGCAATCTCGTTCCTGAAGCTTCGTCCCACTTGTGCGAAGCCGACCGGAAGCTTGATTCGCTGGGTCTTGAAGAGCAATGGGAAGTCCACGAAAATCGACTGGCAGGTCTCGGGCCGAAGGTAGGCTTCTTCGTGCTGTGCGCCCACTTCGACCTTGAACATCATGTTGAACCGCTTCGTGCCCTCAAGCTTGGAGCCGCACTTTAGACACTTCACACCGGATTCGGCCATCAGCTTGTCGTACTCTGCATCGTCCAGCTTTTCCGGCGTCTGACGCCCGGTCTTCTCTTCGATCAGCTTGTCGGGCCTAAAGACGGAGCCGCACTTCGAGCATTGAACGAAAGGGTCGGTGAAGCTTGCGAGATGCCCCGACGCCTCGAAAACCGCCCGGGGCAGAATCTGCGCGCCATCTATCTCGATCATTTCGTCCCTCCTGACCACCATCCGGCGCCAGAGTTCGACGAACTTGTTCTTCATCGAAACGCCCAATGGCCCGTAGTCCCAGAAGCCGGCTGGCGAATTGGGGTATGAATCCGCGGTCTTGAAGAAGAACCCCTTCTGCTGAGCAAGCCGCATCACTTCTTCGAAGGACACGCCCCGACCTGCGAGGAGCGAGGATATATGAGATTGCGCTCTCGTCCGGATTGCTTTCTTCCCTGATCATGGAAATGGGGGCGTGGCCGATCATGATATTGAGGTACCATTCGCCCCGAGTCTCCACGGCCTTGCTCTGGTCAGACTCGGCGCGTCTGGAAGACTTGCTCAAGCTAACGCTTATCTCTTATCCGAGCGAAAGCGCTCTGTGGCAGTCGCGGCGACTGAGATAGTACTCACGGGTTTTCTGCTCGTGCTCGTGGCTTCGGAACTCCTTTCGGTCAAGTCAAAGCTTCCCTACACCTTGGTGCTCGTCTTTGTCGGCATCGGTGTCACAACCTTTGCTTCTCTTCCGACCTTGGGTTCTAATGCGGTCACAACAGGAATCGTCGAAGCGGTTACACAGATGAGGTCTGTCTACTCCACCCTCGTCAAGGGTGGTCTGTTCGTCGGCCTCGTGGTACCCCCGCTGATTTTCGAGGCGATGATGCACGTGGATGTCGAGAACTTGAAGAGCGTCGTCAGGCCCGCCCTTGTCCTTGCGACAGTCGGAGTTGCGGTTGCCACACTGGTGTGCGGCGCAATCCTGTGGCGACTCGCAGGCCTTTCGCTCATGGCTTCAATGCTCTTTGCTGTGATCATTTCACCCACGGACACGGTAACGGTCCTTGAAGTGTTCCGCCGAGCCAAGGTCCCCCTGAAACTCTCGACCTTGATGGAAGTCGAAGCAGCTTTCAACGATGCAACGGCAATCGTGATTTTCAGCATCTTGCTGTCTTCCGTGGGAGTGGCCGGGATTTCCCTCTTCTCATCGTTCACCCTTTTCGTCTTCACAATGGCTGGAGGGGCGGTAATCGGTCTCCTCGTTGCGCTGTGGGCGCGACGGATTATCTCAGCGGTCGAGGACAGGACCGCGAAGACCATTGTGACGGTGTCCGCTGTTTACGGTTCGTACGTGTTTGCTTCAGGGCTCGGAATGTCTGGCCTCATCGCAGTTGCAATCGTGGGCTTGTACATCGGGAACGTCACAAGAGGTTCCACCATAGCCTCTCCCGGAAGAGAGGCAATCTCGACCTTTTGGGAACTAGCAGCCTTCCTCGGCAACTCCGTCGCTTTCCTAATGATAGGATTCGAGACGAATCTTGGTGCAATCTACGTTGCCCTGGTCCCGATACTCGCAGCGTATCTGGCCGTGACAGTCGCAAGAACGGCGTCGGCATACCCAATCTTGGCAATCTTCAGCCAGGTGGGCGAAAAAATCCCGATTTCGTGGAGCAACGTCGCCGTTCTCGGCGGGTTCCGCGGCGCCTTGTCAATCGCTCTTGCCGCATCACTCGGTGTGTCGGCTGTTGTTTCTCAGGGCGATGTCCAGACCATAACTACAATGGTCCTCGGAGTCGCCTTCCTCTCCATAACCATCCAAGCGCCCTTGCTTGCACGTTACATCAGGGGCAGATTCGGAAAGGATGCAATCATTGGAACCACCTAGCCCGTACCCACCGGCGGCCCGTTCAATCAGCCTTCGTCTGCGAATTTGTAGCTGATTATTGAATCAAACGAGACAGTTTGTTCCTTGTTCAGGACTCTTCGCTTGATCCGTTAACCGGATTTCGATGGGTGAGCAGAACGGTGTTCAAGCGTGTTCTGATGAGAAGAGTGTCTCCGTCTTCGAATTACTTCCCACTTCTTTCTTCGCGCAAAAGTCATAATGAACAAGTATCCCTGGAGAGTATAAAGGCCTTCGGCATGTGGAATCTGGTGAACCCTCGGCAGGATGTGAAGGAGAGAGTCGTTCAGGGAAGTGGTTTCAGGAGCTTAGATTGCACGTGTAATTGCCGTTCGGTTGCTAGCTTTCTACAATGAATTTGTAGCCGTAAAGAATCTGGCCAGATTCGCCATCTACCCTGACCTTTCTGACAGTCGCGCGCACCTTCGCTCCGATCCTCACAGATTCATCGGGCGAGTCGACAACCTGGCTGAGCACCCGGCCTCCGTTCTCAAGCTCGATTACGGCAATGAAGAATGGCGCCTGAGCCTCGAACCCCGGCAGGGGCTCGTGGAGCACGGTATACGTCAGAATCTTTCCCGTCTTCGGCATCTCTTTGTCTTCCACACTCTCGGAGCCGCACTTCCTGCATTTGTAGACTGGAGGGAAGAACTCCGCTCCGCACTCTGTGCACTTGCTTCCAATCAGTCTGTAGTACCTGTCCCTCTGCCTCCAATATTGTATCGCCATCTAGGCCGCCCTCCCGAATATGTGAATAGCGCTCGTCGTATCCACAGCGCCAACATTCTGCGTGACTCCGTACTCCGCTTCCTTGAGCTGGTTCTTGCCACCCTTGCCCGTTAGCTGGAGGTAGGCCTCGGCGATCTGGTAGAGTCCTGTGGCTCCCACCGGGTGCCCCCGGGCCTTTAGGCCACCGAAGGTGTTGATCGGCATTTCAGAGTCGAAGTTGTACTTGCCCTGAGCGGCGTCTTTGGAACCCTGTCCCTTCTTGGAGAATCCCATCGCTTCCAGCGCGAGTGCGCCAACCACAGAGAAGGCGTCGTGAATCTCCGCGAAGTCCAACTTGGCGCGGGGAACTGCTGACTCCCCGAGGGCTGCTTTGAATGCCTCCTCAGTCGCAGTGAACCTAAGCATATCCTTCCTATCGTAGACGCTGAATACCGTAGTCGCTATCCTCCCGCCGAGCACCTCGACCAGCCTCTTGGTTTCCGCGGCTGCCTTGTCGCTCACCAAGAGGGCCGCGGCCGCCCCGTCGCCTACGGGCGCGCAGTCGAACAGCCTCAGCGGGTCCGCTATCATCGCAGAACGCGCCACAATCTCTGGCGTTATCGCCCTTCTGAACTGCGCGTGCTCCGCCGTGACTGCGTTCTTGTGGTCTATGACGGGGATGGAGCTCAGCTCGTCGCGGCTCACGCCGGCCTGTTCCATGTACAGCCTTGCGAGGAGCGCGTTCATCGCGGCAAACGTCGCCCCAACAAACTGAGTGTATTCGTACGATTCGGCCATGGCCAGGGCCTGGGAGATGACCTCGGGCTCTAGGTCTCTCATCTTCTCGACCCCCACAACCAGTGCAGAGTCCAGCGCACCCGACTTCACCAGCTTGTAGGCGACGTTGAACGCACATGCGCCTGACGCGCAGGCGGCCTCGACCTTGAACGCTGGGATTCCTTCAAAACCCAGAGCACTTGCGACCAGCGCGCCGAGATGCTCCTGGTTCGAACCTATGGAGCTGAACATGTTCCCGACGAATATCTGCTGGGGTCTGACCGAGGGGGCTCCCTTGAGCGCTCCTCTTGCAGCCTGCACCGCGAGGTCAAGCAATGAGCTCTCCCAGTGGTCTCCGATTTTGGTGAAGCCGACGGATGCGACGTACGCCTTGCCATTAGCCAAGCCAATCACTACCTGTGGAGCTTCTCACGGAACTTGATGTATGTTGAATAATCAATCTTGGAACTCCTTTGAATCATCGATTTCACCGTCGGGTTGATTCCGCGCTTCTTCTTGATCCCATCTAGGACTTCTATGCAGAAGACGTCTGAACCTGCTCCGGAGCCGAAGCTCGCGACCAGTATCTTGTTGCCCGGCTTGGCCTCGTCAAGGACCGCTGCCAGCCCGATGGGCGATGAGCCTGCGTAGGTGTTGCCTATCATTGGGTTCAGAAGGCCTGTCTTGATCTGGTCGGCGTTGAATCCGAGTCTGGTGGCCACCTCAACGGGAAACCTCGGATTGGGCTGATGGAAGACCGCATAGTCGAAATCGCTCGCCTTGTGCCCAGTCTCTTCGAAGAGCGTCTTGACGGCTGTCTCGATGTGATGAAAGTAGGCAGGCTCCCCTGTGAACCTTGAGAGGTGTCGTGGATACATCTGGCGAGGGCGTCTCCAGAAGTCTCCCGTGTCCGACACGTAGGACGTGCTGCAATCGAAGTAGGCGATTGCGTCCTTGTCCTTTTGCCCGATCACGAAGGCTGCGCCGCCGCTAGAAGCAGTGTACTCTAGGTCGTCTCCCGGCCTCCCTTGGGCCGTGTCCATGCCTATGGCAAGACCCGCGTCGATCATTCCCGAGCCCACAAGCCCCATCACCACCTGCATCGCCTCGGTCCCTGCCTTGCACGCGAACTCCAGGTCGGCAGAGAGCGTATGGTGCTGTCCCAGCGCCTGAGCGACTATCGTGCTTGTAGGTTTGACTGCGTAGGGCTTCGACTCGGTTCCGACAAAGACCGCCCCGAGATGCTCGACCCCAGCCATCTTCATTGCCATCCTTGAAGCTTCTATGGCCATGGTTGCCGTATCCTCGTCGAGCCCGGCAACGGATTTTTCGAGGTTCGGGCCTGTCCCCCCTCCCTTCCAGATTCGGGCGATTTCGGTCGTTGGAAGTCGGTAGTATGGAACATAAGCCCCGTAGCCCTTGATTGCTGTAGGAATCTTGCTTCTCATGACGTACATCCGAGAATCAAAATCGCTCTCGCCGTCGCATACATAAACGATGAGGCAGCTGTAGCACTTCTAGTTAGGCAGGTGTCGAAACCCTAAGACGTTCGGCTAGACTGCCTTGATCTGTTTCACTACGGGCGGCCGCGCCTTTCTGAAAACGCGGTAGCCGCAGATGCACTTCACTTCTGGGAGATGTGACAGCTCTTCCTGGGTCGTCCTTGTCCCGCACCTCACACACTCATAGATTGCGCTGGCGAAGACCTTGGCTGGCTCAGCAGGCTTCTCAGCGGGTGCTGCAGGAGTTTCTGACAATTCTTTCGAGAATCTGATTTCTCTCGTATTTGTATCTTTGGTCTCAGGGTTCTGGGAAGTCTTTGTCGGATTCTCCCTCTTTCGGTGAATTGGAAACTTTCGTCGGGCGAATGAACTAATCGGCCTATCCTGACTTCCTATGCTTCTTTTGTTCGGACTTCAGGTAAGCCTCATTAGCGATAAAGACCACTCTTGCATAATCTCTCGCAGTTGTGATTGCCACACCCCACCTCTTCTGGGCTTGCGCTATCAGTGCATACACAACTTCCTCGAAAACATCATCGTCCTTGTCATCAATCCAACCACCAACGATTCTTCTTGGAATCTCTACCCTCCACCAACGATTCAAAGCCTCAAGCCTTTTCTGCCGTTCTTCAGAACTCAATTACTCCTCCCGTGAGGGTATCTATGGTTTGGCCTTTGAGCCTTTGCTCGCGTTCTGAATCAGAGTCAGCCACTTGTCCTTCCCCTCGACCCTGATTCCCGCTTTGTCTGCGGGTGTCTGACCGTTCAGCGATTCATGGGGTCGGATGAAGTTGTGGTAAATCTGGATGCCCTTGAGGATGGGCGTGTCGGTGTTCTTTAGACCACGCATGACCTTCTCTCGGTCTCGAATTTCCCCATTCATGCGCTCCATCTTGTTGTTGTGGACTTGGCCGCTGAGCCTGAATGTCCCTCACATGGATGGAGAACGGGGCATACTTGGAATAGAACTCCTTCTTGAAGGGTTGATTGAAGTGGTGGCCTCCGTCTGTGATGAGGGTCAGAGGCCGCTTCCCCGCTATCCGCTTGGCATCCGCGAAGAGTGGCCTAACTGCCGCGTTGAATTTGGTGTCTGAGACCTGTTGAGCAATCCAGAAGCGAGTCTCGTCGTCCATCATGGCGAACAGCCACTTCACGTTTCCCTTCACCTTGACGAACATCTCGTCTGCCCTCCATGTGTTCGAGACATGCGGGGTAATCTTGTCCAGATACTTATCCATGAGAGCGACATACTTTCCAATCCAGTTGAGGACAGTTCTATGTGAATACCTCCGCCCCCATGAGCTTGAGCGCCCTCGCTGTATTCCTCGAACTCTCTCCCAGAGAAGTAGAACTGCATGGCCGCAGTTATCGCCTTCGGGTCGTGCTTCATCCTCTCGAAGCCCACGTTGACCGTGAAGTATCTCCCGCAGTCTCGGCACTCGAACTTCTGAATGTCGCCCGACTTGTTGTGTCTTATCCCGTCCTTGACGAGCCGACCCGAACCGCAGAACAGGCACGCATCTACCCTAACCGACTGAATCACAACCGACTCCTTGACTTGCTCCCTCAGAGTCCAGCTAATCTCGACAGCCCAGACGTGCTTGCACTTGAGAAGCCTAAACGTGGAATCAGGGCAGGAACAAACCCAACCCGTCTCGGTCTTCTGGACTTGGTATTCCTTGTCCAGCTTCTGACTGTGAACTCTGTAAGAGAACTCGTCCACGCGTTGAACCCACCCGAACTCATGGGCGATTGCCTCGCCTCTTGCCTCACGCTCGTCGAATGTCGCTTTGAGGTTGAATTGGTTCATCAGTCTCTGCTCCTCCTCGTGTCTCTTTTCGAGGTATTCCGAGAGCGCCTCGAAGTCGTCTGCGTCCATTTCCCACCTCTCTCTTTCTATATCCATATCCTTACTTTAATACTATTGTGTATATTAATGTTGCTATACTTATTCTCATCTTATAAGCCTAGCCCATGTTTAAATACTCATTTTTATACCACACTATCTATTACTACAAAATACACTTTCACACTATCTAGTATACTTACAAGCTCTTTTATCTCAGTCCCCAAACCTTTAGTGTACTTGTTCTCGTTTTTTAATGAGAGAAGCTCTATGTCTATGTCACTTACAATTTAATCCTCATCCTTCTTAAACCCATAGAACTCTTAATCTAGTACTCTCTCTAATCTCTCAAACATAAAAATTAAACTAAGTGACAGACTTCTAACTTCCAACCAATTTATAAAACTTACAACACACTATAACTAAACAAATCTCTATTCCTATCCCAACTAACTAAAAAAAAAACACCATCTTATTTTCCACTAATCCTAACCCAACACTCACTACCACTCTTACAATATTTCAATCTACAATATCCTCTATTCTGCTTACCTGGAAACCTCTTTCTTCAATTCTTCGTAGGCACGCTTGACCTCGTCCACGGACGCCTCGTCCTCGAGGGTTGTGACGTCACCCACCGGGGTGCCCTGAACGACAGCCTTCACAACTCTCCTCATTATCTTCGCGCTTCTGGTCTTTGGCAGCTTGGATACGAAGTAGACCTCCTTGAGGGTGGCGATGTGACCTACGTGCTCGCGGACTCTTGCTTTGAGTTCTTCCCTTACCCCGTCGCTGGGCAGATTGCCGGAGCGAAGAATCACAAACCCGACTGGAACCTCTCCCTTGACCGAGTCGGGAACGCCAACGACCGCAGCCTCGGCGACCGCCGGGTGATGGACTAGCGCAGACTCGAGCTCGTAGGTTCCCAGCCTGTGGCCTGCTACCTTGATCACCTCGTCGGCCCTGCCGAGTATCCAGAAGTAGCCGTCGTTGTCCTTTACGGCGTAGTCGCCAGCGTAAAACCAGCCAGGAAACCTACTCCAGTATACCTGCCTGTATCTCTCAGGGTCCTTGTGTATTGTGAGCGGCATCCCCGGCCAAGGGCGTTTGATCACAAGGAATCCGCGGGCGAGCGCTGCCGACGGCTTTCCAGAATCGTCGACCACGTCCGCATCGATGCCTGGGATGGGAAGGCCGTTTGTTCCCGGTTTCATCGGTATCATCTCTCCCCCCGGCGTGATGCTGATCATTATTCCCCCGGTCTCCGTCATCCACCACGTGCTTCCGAAGGGCACCTTGTCGCCGCCGACCATTCTGTGCATCCACCTGAACGCAGCAGGGTTGATGGGTTCCCCCACCGAATGCATGAGCCTGACGGTGGAGACATCATGCTTCTTCACCCACTCTTCGCCCATTTTCATGAATCCTCGTATTGCGGTTGGGGAAGTGTAGAGCACGCTCACCTTGTGCCGCTCAATCAGGGAGACCCATCGGTCTGGGTGGGGGTAGTCGATTGCTCCCTCGTACATCACGGTCGTCGCGCCTTCCATCAGCGGCCCGAACACTACGTATGAGTGGCCTGTCACCCAGCCGATGTCAGCGGTACACCAGTAGATGTCTTCCTTAGTGATGTCGAACACCCAATTCATTGTGGCGTGGAGAAGGGTGAGGTAGCCGCCAAGGTCGTGAACCTGCCCCTTTGGCTTCCCAGTTGTCCCCGAGGTGTGGAGTATGAAGAGTGGATCCTCGGACTTCACTTTGATAGGCTCCACCACCGCGTCACTGGGGACGCCGTCCATGGCCGAGTCGAGGTACTCGTCCCGCCCCTGGCGCATGCTGACCCCGTTACCCACACGCCGGAGTACAAGCGAATGTTCGACGCAGGTGGCCTCGGCCATCGCTTCGTCGGCAATCTCTTTGAGCTTGATGACGTTCCCCCTTCTCCATCCTCCGTCCGCAGTGACAAGCAGTTTTGCGTCGGCGTCCTGGAGCCGCTCAGCCAGCGCTTCGTCGCTGAACCCCGAGAAGATGACTGTGAAGGGCGCTCCGAGCCGAGCCGCAGCCAGCATCACGGTCGGGAACTCCGGGACCATCGGCATGTAGAGTCCGATAGCGTCTCCCTTCTTGATCCCATACCTGTGGTTGAGAAGATAGGCCATCCGATTCACATCCCTGTAGAGGTCTCCGTAGGTTACCTTCCTGACCTCCTTAGGGACCGCTCCCTCGACGGGTTCGCCTTCCCACAGGATGGCGGTCTTGTTCCTCAGGGGGCCTTTTGCATGTCTGTCTACGCAGAGATGACTGGCGTTCAGCTCGCCGCCGACGAACCACTTGTAGAAAGGTGGTCTGCTGTCGTCAAGTGTCTTGTCCCACTTCCTGTACCAGTCCAGCTCAGATGCCACCGCTGACCAGAACTCAGGACCCCGTGCCAGACTCGATTCGTGGGAGGCGATGTACTTCTTCGGTGTGACTGTCTCCCATCCGTCAGTCGGGACCTGTTCGCTGAATGGCAGCGCCCAGTTGACGGACAACCTGATGCCCGCCCTTTCCGTTGGGCTTTAGAACTTTCGTCAATGTGTGAGGCGCTTTAGCCAATTGACGACAAGCGCAGTCTGAGGACGCCGAAGAAGAACCCGACAATTTCGCCCCAGCCGAGCTTTGACCTTCCTGACCGTCTTTCGCCGAAGACGAACGGAATCTCTACCATCTTCATGCCTTGTTTCTTGAGCAGGTACAGAGAAGCGACCTGAAAGTAGAACTGGGACGCTTGGACCTTTCCTTCGACGAGAACCTGAGCGGCGTTCCTACTGAGGGCCCTGAACCCTGAAGTGCAGTCTCTTATTGGGATTCCCAGAAGCACTCTGGCATAGAAGTTAGCGCCCGAACTGACCGTCCTTCTCCAGAGACTCCAGCCGACAGTTCCGCCTCCCGTGACTTTTCTGGAGGCGACCGCGACGTCCGCGCCCGACCTCACAGAAGCGACAAGTTCGGGGATCTTTTCAGGGGGCTGCTGTAGGTCCGCGTCTAGTTCGACCAAGACGTCCGCCGCATACTCCCTCATCGCCTCCGCGAACCCTTCGATGTGGGCCGAACCGATTCCTTGCTTGCTCCCTCTTAGAAGAAGGTGTACCGATGCGTCCCCCGACATCTCTTCCCTTATCACGTCCGCAGTCCCATCAGGACTGCTGTCGTCGACGAAGAGGAGCTCCAGGCCAGGCATGCCAATTTCTCGAAGCCGCCTAAGCAGAGGCTTGATGTTCTCCCTCTCGTTGTAGGTTGGGATCACGACGCAGGCGTTCACGGAGCTACCCTTCGCTAGCGCGCGAGGGCGCACGCGTCCACGAACTCATGTGCAATACGACTCATGTCCCGCCTTCCAAGCCCGGGGTGTACGGGCAATGAAATCACATGTTTCGAGTCGTAGTCGGCGTTCTTGAGCTTCAGGCGGCCGTAGCCCAGCTTTGCATACAAAGGTGTCCTATGGACTGGCATTTTGAAGTACACGGCAGCCCCGATGCCTCTCTTGTGGAGGCGGTCAAGTATCTCGTCTCTTTTCCTTTTCAGCGCAAGAGTGTACAAATAGAATACATGCGACCTGTCGCCAGCGTCTTGGGTGAACTCCACGCCAGGGAGCTTGGAGACGCGTTCGTTGAGGTACTCGGCGTTTCTTTTTCTGGCCTTCAAGAAACCACCCAGCCTGTGCATCTGAACCGCGCCGATTGCCGCGGACATCTCGGTCAGCCTGTAGTTGAATCCAAGGTGTCTTGAATCGTAGCCATGCAGCATACCGTGGTTCCTCACGAGCCGAAGCTTGTCAGCAAAGGCGCCGTCGTTGGTCGATACTGCGCCCCCCTCACCGGATGTCACAACCTTGGTGGCGTAAAGACTGAAGCAGCCAGCGTGCGAGAGTGATCCCGTTTGCTTGCCCTTGTATTCAGCGCCCAGCGATTCGGCCGCATCTTCTATCACCGGTATCGAATGCTTGTCAGCAATCTCGTTGATTTCGTCCATGTCGGCAGGGTAACCGTACAGGTGGACGGGCATTATCGCTTTGGTCCTTCGCGTCACGAGCTTCGCGATGGCGCCGGGGTCCACGTTGTAGTCACGCTTGTTGTCTGCGAAGACCGGCTTCCCGCCGCAGGCCAGCACCACGTTTGCGGTGGAGACGAAGGTGAACGATGGCAGGATAACCTCGTCTCCTTTCTTTATTTCCAGGGCAAGCATGCAGCAGTGCAGGGCCGCGGTGCCCGAGTTGACGGCAACCACGTGCTTCGAACCGACCAGCTTCCCTATCTTACCCTCGAGCTGACGGACCCGCTTCCCGCCTTCGAACGAAGAGTCAGTGAGCATGCCGCTGTCCAGGACGGACAGGACCGCCCGCTTCTCCCTCTCGCCTATCAGGGGCACGTTGATTGGTATGAAGCCCATTCGCTCCCGACCTTGCCAGCGCGGAAGACTATTTGAGAATCGTGCCCTCGACCCCGCCCCAGAAGTCGAGTGACGGGAAAAAGGGGCCTGAGCAATCTTGTGGGTATCTTCCCTGCCCTTCTCGTCGTCGCAGTTGTGGCGCGTCTCCTGATGATTTGGCTGCTTCCTCCTTTGCTTGACGTGTACTACTACGACGCCCAGGCTGCAAGGGCTCTGCTGAGCGGAATCGACCCCTATGGGCTCGCCTACGTTGGAATACCTTCGTGGCTGTCCACCCCAGGTGCCTCGAACGTCTTCGCGTATCTCCCAGGCGTGGCTCTCTTTCTTGCGCCGTTCGGCGCGGCCTGGGACGTGCGTCTAGGCCTGGTGTTCGCAGATGTTCTCATCGGACTAAGCATCTACTCACTGGGCGGTAGGAGGTCTAGGGTCGCAGCGCTTCTCTTCCTTCTGTTCCCTTTCACGGCGCTCTTTTCCACCTCTTACCCCAACAACACGCTGATCTCCATGGCGTTCGTTGGGCTGGCCGGAGCATTCTGGGCCAGAGGCAGGGGGAGGCTCGCATCTGTGATGATCGGGGTCGCCCTTGCTTCGAGTCAGCTCTTCTGGATTCTCTATCCGCTAGTCCTGGTGTGGTCGCTAAGGTCCCGGAAGTTCGACCAGTTGATCATCCAACTTGCTGTTGCTTTCGCGCTGATCCTCCCCTTCGCACTCTGGGACTCGTCCTCGTTCATCTACGACACAGTCGTCTTCCAGTTCACAAGAGCTCCGAAACCGATCTTTAGCGCCGCAGCTTTCGGGCTCAATGTGAATCCTACACTGGATGGTGTCGTCTACACAATCCTTGGGGTCTCTGTTCCTCTGGTTCTTCGGGCGATAATAACGCTCGCGGGGATTTCGTACGCTGTCCTTAGGTCGCAGGACCTTCGCTCTGTCCTTCTTAACGGAACTTGGCTGATGGTGTTGGTGATATTCGTCCTGCCGGGCGACATTTCTTTCTGGTACCTCGAACTACCGTTCATGACATTCTTGATGTGGGCGGCATTGGAGGAAGTGAGGCCGAATTTGACTGCCGCTAACGCTTAAAGGCTCGGCTGGGAACCATTCCGTTCCCCTTGCAGCAGCACGTAATGGACGCGGGGACAAAGCGCATATTCATGGTGGTAGCCTGGGTCTCGTTCCTCACCATAGTCGCCGTGGTGGTGTACGGGGTTGTGGCTTCCCTTGTCACCACAGGGACTGGACTCGCCATCGGTATCGCCCTAGTGAACATCGAATGGCCCCTGCCGTTCTTCGCAAAGCCGGTGTCCTATTTTTCCGTCGCCAGCGTTGCCCTCTTCTATTCCGGTATGCGTCTCTGGGAGGATAGGATTGCAAAGTGGCCCCGCCATGTCCTGACTTTCCTTCAACTCGCGGGGTTCGTGGTGGCATTTGCCTCTGCCTACGAGGTCATGTACAACTTCATGATCTGGGGCGCCTTCTTCAGTGTCGACATCCTGCAGGGAGTGGTGAATCCTAGCTTGATCTCGACGGGCGTCCCGATTCCGTGGAACCTTGACTTCGCGACGAAGGCGTTCTCTGCACTCTTCGTGATAAGCGGCTACTCCGTATACTATCTGAGACGGCTTACCCAGTCCGAGTTCATTTGACTACGGGAGCCGAGTAGCTGGCGAATGCCAGATACAGGTGACCGATCCCGAGGATCAAGAATGCCACGACAGACGCACTCGCTACTGTGACGAAAGCTCCAGACAGCAGCATAACAGCCGCATAGACCTGGTACGCGCACAGCAGTAGACCAAGAATCGCTGCTGCGGGCCCCCACGCGATCGAAAGTCGAGAGCTGGGCCTCATCTTGATTAGAACTCCTGCTGCCACGCAGGCGACCGCGGGCCACAGAACCAGCAGCGACCCAGCCAGGAAGGCGACGGCGACCCAGATTATCCCGAACAGAACGAAAACATAGGCAAGATTCTTCCTGACGCTCGCAAGTGCGGACTGCATCTCCGCCTGCGGCTCCAAGATGCTGATATAAGCTGTGCTGAGTCTTCAGTTTGCTCCGCGGTATCCTTATCTGCCGTTCGAACCTCTGGGCAGTAGGAATCTGGCGCCATTGCAGAAAGCATCGCAACGAAGCGCTCTCGCCGAGAGGCTAGCCGAGCTCACGAAACCCGTAGAGGAAATGGAGGACGGGCTCCTCGCCTCGG
Organism: uncultured archaeon; assembly: GCA_963759195.1. Lineage (GTDB taxonomy): Archaea > Thermoproteota > Nitrososphaeria > Nitrososphaerales > Gagatemarchaeaceae > DASPPF01. The sequence goes on along the minus strand of CAVWXJ010000008.1, from coordinate 24,447 downwards.
CAACCTATGATGGGGACAAGCGCGTCGCGGTGCTGAAGTTCTACGACCACAAGAACGGGCGCTTCTGGCTCTGGTTCGACAACACGGGCCACAGGCCGTACTGCTACACGCGCCTCCGAATGGACGAGCTCCAGGCTGTGAAGTCTAGGAGGGACGTGGTCGAGATTGTTGAGGAGGAACGGCTTGACCTCCTGAACGACGAAAAGGTGATGCTTCGCAAGATTGTAGCCACTGACCCCTTGGCCATCGGCGGAGGGACGAACAGCATCCGCGACGAGATAAAGGCCTGGGAGGCCGACATCAAGTACTACGAGAACTTCGCCTACGATAGGGGCCTCAAGATGGGGACCTACTACAGGGTCTCCGCCGGAAAGGTCTCACCCCTGAAGCACCCGATGCCCGAGAACGTCGCCAGGTCGCTCGAAGCGATCCTCAAGAGGAATCCGCAGGAATTCGAACCTTATCTGAAGGAGTGGGCTGAGCTGCTCGGCGAGCCGCTCGTGGAATTCAAGCGGGTCGCAATGGACATCGAAGTGGCCAACGAGGAAGGGAGGATGCCTGACCCAGAAGACCCGACTCAGCCCGTGATCTCCGTGTCGTTCGTCAACGACCAGGAGAAGCTGGTGTACGCACTGCGGAAGTCAGGACAGAACCCCACGCCTTCAGACTTCAAGCTCGAGCTGTTCAACGACGAGACGGACCTGATCCGGGCGGTCTTCGCGAAGATGATGGAGTATCCCGTCATCATTACATTCAACGGTGACAACTTCGACCTGAGATACCTAAAGCACAGGGCAGACAAGAGAAAGATTCCGGAAGAAGAGGACCCAATAGAGCTGCAGAGGATCGAATCCGCCCTGAAGTACGGGATCCACCTAGACCTGTACAACTTCTTCAAGAACCGGTCGATTCAGGTTTACGCGTTCAGCAACAAGTATTCGGACTACACGCTGAACACAATCTCGGAAGCGCTGCTGGGCAAGTCCAAGATCGAGTTCGAAGGAAACATCGGCGACCTGCCTCTCGAAGAGCTGGCCAGGTACAACCTCAACGATTCGCAGCTGACCTATGAGCTGACTTCCATTGGCGGGTCGGTTGCGATGAAACTCCTCCTCGTCATAGCGCGCATCGGCAAGATGCCGATGAACGATGTCGGCAGGCTGGGCGTCTCCAACTGGATTCGGAGCATGCTTTTCTTCGAGCACCGGCGGCTCGGGGCACTGATTCCAAGACCCGACGAGCTCACGGAGAAGGGGGGAGCGACGTCGCAGGCGGTAATCAAAGGGAAGAAGTACAAGGGGGGCCTCGTCATAGAGCCGAAGCCGGGAGTCTACTTCGATGTCTCCGTCTTCGACTTCGCTAGCCTGTATCCGAGCCTCATCAAGGTCCACAACCTCTCATACGAGACAGTCAACTGCCCTCACCAGGAGTGCAGGTCTAACGTCGTGCCTGAGACCGCGTCGTGGGTCTGCAAGCGGAGGAAGGGCATCACTAGCCTCGTTATCGGCTCGCTGCGCGACCTTAGGGTGAGCCACTACAAGCCGCTGGCCAAGAGCCCCGCCCTTTCCAAAGATGACCGCGAGCTGTACAACGTGGTTTCGCAGGGTCTGAAGGTGTTTCTCAACGCGACATATGGCGCCTTCGGCTTCGAGTCCTTCGCTTTCTACTGTCTCCCCGTTGCGGAGGCTACGGCAGCCCTGGGGCGGTTCGCCATCACCAAGACCATAGAAAAGTGCAAGCAGCTGGGCATTACCGTCCTCTACTCGGACACCGACTCGCTCTTTCTGCAGAACCCGTCGAAGGACCAGAGCGGGTCTGTGACGAAGTGGGCCGACGATGAACTGGGAGTGGAGCTCGACCTTGACAAGAGCTACAGGTACGTGGCGTTCAGCAGCAGGAAGAAGAACTACTTCGGGGTGCTCCCAGATGGGACGGTGGACATCCGCGGACTGACGGGCAAGAAGTCGCAGACCCCGGAGTACCTGAAGAAGAACTTCTACGAGGCCCTCGAGATACTCAGCAGCGTGAGGAGCCCCGATGACTTCGAGAGGGCAAGGGCGAGGACAAGGGAGCTACTTACTACCATGGTGAACAACCTCAAGGGGAAGAGGGTGCCGGTCGCCGACCTCGCTTTCAACGTGATGATGGGGAAACCAACGGACAAGTACGGCGGGACAACCCCGCAGCACGTAAGGGCTGCACAGGCGTTGGAGCAGAAGGGCAGGGAGATCAAGGCGGGCGACATCATAGGCTACGTCAAGACCAAGAGCCCCCCATACGTGAAGCCTGTTGAGCTCGCGAAGGCGGACGACGTCGACCCGGACAAGTACATCGAGTACGCGCATTCGATGTTCGACCAGATGCTCGACGCACTGGACTTCAGCTTCGACGAGATCATGGGAGCGACGACATTGGATTTCTTCTGGTCCTAGACTGAGACGATGGGTCCCATCGCTCAAGAAAAGCCAGCACAGCAAACTATTTCACCTCCAGAATGGGTGTTCCCGTTGAAAGTGACGGCAGATTCTAACCCCGCCGTGAGGCTTGGTGTCGTTCAGATGGCGATGGGGCCGGACAAAGAGGCTAACCTGGCGAAAGCCGTCAAGCTGATCGGAGAGGCTTCAGGGAAGGGTGCCGACATCGTATGCCTCCCGGAGCTCTTCTCGACGACCTACTTTCCCCAGCGCGAGGACGAGAGGGTTAGTCCAGAACCGATTCCAGGGCCGACGAGCAAGGCTCTCGCGAAAGCAGCCCGCGGTTCAATTGTCTGTCTCGTCGGGGGATCGATCTACGAGAAGGCGGGACCGAGGCGCTACAACACCTCAGTGGTCTTCGACAGCACGGGCAAAATGCTCGGAAAGTACCGGAAGGTTCATGTGCCCTATGACTCGCATTTTTTTGAGAAGAGCTATTTCGCATCAGGGAGCGGATACAGCGTTTTCAAAACTCCTTTCGGAAGAATCGCGCCCCTCATCTGCTTTGACCAGTGGTATCCCGAACCCGCCCGCATATGTCGCATGAAGGGCGCCAAGATTCTGTTCTATCCGACAGCCATCGGCTGGGTGAAGGGAATTGAGCCAACAGAGGGGGACTGGCAGGAAGCCTGGGAAACGGTACAGAGGGGACACTCCATAGCGAACAGCGTAATCGTCTGTGCCGTCAACCGGGTGGGGGTAGAAGGCGACATGACCTTCTGGGGAGGCTCGTTCGTCTGCGACCAGTTCGGTAAGGTCCTTTTCAGGGCGGGAGACAATGAGTGCGTCTCAGTGGTGGAGGTCGGCCTGTCTCTGGGAGATGAGGTGGAAGAAGGCTGGGGATTCTTGAGGAATCGGAAGGCGTCCACCTACAAATCGCTTGCAGAGTGAGCTGGATTGTCTGGGACACCCTTCAGCTTGGGCTACAGGATGCCAGCGGAGTGGGAACGCCACGACGGCACGTGGCTGGCATGGCCGAAGAACCCCGACACCTTCACCAGGGAACACATGGCCGCAGTCCGCAAGGCTTACGCGAGAATAATCGACGAGCTCTGCACAGGAGAGATGGTGCACCTCCTTGTGGATGACAACCAATCCCAGAAGGAAGTACTGGCAGTGGTCGAACCCGGGCGAAACCTCGCATTCCACCTGATCAAGTCAGCCGACGTCTGGATAAGGGACTACGGCCCAATCTTCGTGAGGAGCTCGGGCGTGGCGGCGACGAAGTGGGTCTTCAACTCCTGGGGAGGAAAGTACGACGACCTGTTGCCGGATAACGAGACTGGAGAGGCGATCGTCAAGGAGACCGGGCTCTCCAAGTTCGAAACCAGCAGAGTCCTCGAGGGCGGATCCGTAGACGTGAATGGGCGAGGGCTCCTGTTGACAACCAAGCAATGTCTCTTGAATCGGAACAGGAATCCGATGCTCAGCGTTGGCGACATCGAAGCTATGCTCCGCGAAAACCTTGGGGCGGATAATGTGATCTGGTTGGAGAGGGGGATTGAGGGTGACGACACCGACGGACACGTGGACGATATTGCCCGGTTCGTGGCCCATGATACAGTTGTGTGCATGACCGACGATCCTGGAGACAACCGAGAATCGCTCGCTATCAACCTGAATGTGCTCAAGAGCGCGAAAGGTCCGAACGGCCACAAGCTCAGGATTGTGGAACTACCTATGCCCGCTCCGATAGAAGGGGAAGGCGGGACCCTGCCTGCCTCGTACGCCAACTTCTACATCGGGAACTCGGTCGTGCTGGTGCCGACATTTGATGACCCGAACGACCGGAAAGCGATGAAGCTCCTGGGCAAGCTCTTTCCAACTCGCAGAATCGTGGGCGTTGACTGCCGGAGCCTGGTCACGGGGCTGGGAACCATTCACTGCGTGACCCAGCAGCAGCCCGCGAACATCTGAATCTACTCGAAGGCAGCAGATTTCTTCCTGACCTCTTCCACGAAGGACTCGAGCTTTACCCCAGGGCTTTGTTCGCCCGAGCGCTTCCTCACTGAAACGGTACCGCTCTCCTCCTCCTTCTTTCCCACCACCAGCATGTAGGGAATCTTCTGCAGCTGGGCCTCCCTTATCTTCGCGGCCATGGTGCCGCTTTCAAACGCTCCTTCCGCTCGAACCCCTGCCGAAGTCAAGCCTGAGAGCACTGCCTCGGAGTATTTCCTGTGCTCGTCAGAGAGAGGAATCACTCTAGCCTGCACTGGCGAAAGCCACACCGGAAGGTTCCCCTTGTAGTGTTCCAGCATGACGCCTACGAACCTCTCGAGACTCCCGATTATTGTCCTGTGAAGAACGACCGGGGTGTGCTCGTTGCCGTCTGAACCGGTGTATGATAGCTTGAATCGTTTCGGCATCTGGATATCCATCTGGAAAGTTCCGCATTGCCACTCCCGCCCCAGGGAGTCCTTGATGTCTACGTCTATCTTGGGGGAGTAGAAGTTACCTTCCTTCTCCTTTATCTCGTAGCTCATCCCCATGGACTTCACCACCCTGATGAGGGTGTTGGTGGTCCTTTCCCATTCTTCGTCGCTGCCCATCGACTCGTCTGGTCTGGTAGAGACCTTGACCTTGTATTCGAGCCTGAAGACCCCGTACACCTTCTTCATCAGGTCGAGCATGTCAGCCAGTTCCTTCTCGGCCTGCTCCTCGGTGCAGATGATGTGGGCATCGTCCTGAGTGAGGACCTTCACCCTGAGGAGCCCGCTCGCTACTCCGCTCAGCTCGTTCCTGTAGAGAGGGTCGAAAATAGCGTAGCGGACGGGAAGGTCACGGAAGCTCCACTTCCTCGACTTGTAGATCAGGAACGTCGACGGGCAGTTCATCGGCTTCATTCCGAACTCGTCGTCGCCGATGCTTGTGAGGAACATGTTCTCCTTGTAGTGCTCTGAATGGCCGCTCACCCGCCAGAGCGCAGTGTTCGCAAGCGCCGGGGTGCTGATTTCGAGGTACCCCCTTGCCCTGAGCTCCGACCTCAGGAAGTTGATGAGGATGTCTCTCAGCTTCAGACCTTTGTCATGCCAGTAGACCATCCCGGGTGAGACCTCCTGAAAACTGAAGAGGTCGAGCCGCTCCCCGATCGTCCTGTGGTCGGTCTCGGGGAGGCTTCCGAAGTCGCTCTTCTTTATCCTCGCGAAGGCTTCGCTCTCCGATGGCTCGCGCTTTGCCCTGACGGCAGGCATCCTCGTAGCCGCAGCCGCGCCGTAGCTCCTTGACATCTCAGCGAGCGGATGCCCCTTCACCTTCACCTGGAGGGCCTTGTTCCACCCGAAGGGCGCCCTCATGACCTCGAGGCCCGACTTTCTTGCGCGTGCCTCCATCTCCTTCAGCACTTGAAGTGCGTCCGCAGGTCTCGCGAGGTTCTGAGACAGGTGAGCGAACGGGTATATCATGACCCTCTTTGTTCCGAGCTTGGACAGGAACTCCTTCGCTTCAGCGACTGCCTTCGAAGCGATTTCGGCGTCGTCCCCCGCCTCCACGGCTGTGAACAGAACGACCAACTCCTCTTCCCGTACGAGTTTCTGTTGTGCCTCCTCGGCTCCCGAAATCTCCTTCTGGATCGGTTTGTACTCCACAAAGTCGACGTGCATTTGAAGTATCTTCATGCGGGTGTAGCTCCGGTCACCATCGCGCCCTTTCTAACGACTTCGACTTCTTTGTAGCTTTCTTCCATGTCTTGTAGTGCTCGTGGCACAGGTAAACCCTCCTCCCTTCGCCTCCGGCCGTCAACCCGCTTCCGGAGAGTTGCTCCTTGCTGAGCGAGCGCTCGGCCTTGTTCGAACAACCGCTGATGCCGCAGCTCACTCCCTTGTCGACTCGGCCCAATTTCGCGAACCGAGGCCGTCTCAATCTATATAATCTTAAGCGAGAAGGCGGGCTCGTGCTCGACAGGCTTCGGGCAAGGCTGAACAACAGCCTCCTTTCAATCGGGTTAGCTCTGTCCAAAGCTGGTCTATCCCCGACTTCGTGGACTTTCGTCGGCCTCATTGTCTCCTTCGCGGCGGCGATTGCCTACTGGTCGTCCGGATATCGCGGCGAGCTTCTCGGCGGGCTCCTGATTCTGGTGTCTGGCTTCTTTGACATCGTGGACGGAGCCGTTGCCAGGGCCACCGATTCCGTTTCGAAAAGGGGAGCCTTCCTCGACTCGACCCTCGACAGGGTGGCAGAGGTCGCAGTATACTCGGGAATCCTGCTTGGGGGATACGCGAGTCCCCTGCTTGTGCTGCTGGCGCTTTCGTTCAGCCTGCTCGTCAGCTACACGCGAGCCAAAGCGGACTCGCTGGGAGTGAGCCTCTCTGGTGTGGGGATTGGAGAGAGGTCGGAGCGCCTGCTCGTGCTTTCCGTCCTGTCGATCGTTGGCTTCGCCGCTTTTGGGGTCATCCTGGTCGCGCTGCTTGCGGGTGTGACGTTCCTCGAACGGGTCTACAGGGCCTCCCGAGCTCTCCGCTAGCCCTGAGAGAGGTTCTTTCTCACTCTTTCCAGGAGCTCCCGCGCCTTCGCGAGTTCGGCGCGGCCTGCGGCGGTCACATCGTACGCAGACCTGAATTCCTCCGACTTCCTCTGGACAAGTCCCTCCTTCCTCAGCTTGTAGAGCACAGAGTAGAACGTGATTGTGGCCGGCGAGAAATCATAGCGCGCAAGCACCTTCTTCTTGATCTCCCCCGGCGAGGCTGGCCCGGAATCAAGAGTGGATAGTATGTAGATCCACAGGTTGCTGCGAGTCAGCGACTCCCTCAGGTGCTCGTAGGCCATTCCAGCACTTCCTACTCCCGAGAGTTCAAGAAGGTTGCGGCAAATGAGACGCCTTTGTGGAGATTCTTCGCTAGATTTGCCAGACTTAAATCGGCTTGATAGGGAGTATCAGGCGGCGCCTTGGTCGACGTCGCAGTACAGTTTCTCGTTGTAGCCTCCATCATCGTGTTCGGGTTCCTGGGAGAGGAAGTATTCCGGCGAACTGGAGTTCCTTCTTTCATCTGGCTGATTGTGATAGGAATCATCCTAGGACCAGTGTTCGGCGTCTTCCCGAGAGAAGCGCTGATACCCGTCCTCGGCGTCTTCGCCCAGCTGACCTTGCTGATCGTGCTCTTCTACGGAGGGATGGACATCAGGTTCGCGTCCCTGATGGGGGGTGGGGGGCGCGCCTTCCTGCAGGTGGTCCTCTACGTGTTGCCCAGCGTGATTGCCGTATCGATGGCGACGAGCATCGTGCTGCACTGGCCACCGCTTCAGTCGCTGATTTTCGGCAGCATCATCGGCGGCGAGACAACAGTCGCTGCGATGGTGCCACTCTCGCGTTCGCTGAAGCTCCCCGAGAAGATTGTGGCCTTCGTCACGCTCGAGGCTGCGATGAATTCTGTCTTTTCTGTCGTTCTGTTCTTCGCCTTCGTGGCTGCATTTCAAGCCGGGGCCGCGAGCGCGTCAAACGTTGTCTCGGCGATAGCTGCAAACTTTTCCGTCGGGGTCGTGGGAGGAGTCCTCTTCTCTCTACTCTGGATATTTCTCCTCAACAGGTGGAGAGCGCAGAAGTACACCTATGTGCTGACGGTGGGCTTGATTCTGCTGACTTACTCCCTGACGACGCTGGCGGGCGGGAGTGGCCAGATGAGCGTACTCGTGTTCGGAGTGGTCCTGGGCAACTATCAGAGTGTCGGCCGGGTCTTCGGGAGGCAATTCAGCATGGACGCCCTTCAGGAACGGCTTCGGCTCTTCCACGGCGAGATCACCTTCCTCCTGGGGACCCTCTTCTTCGTCTTCCTCGGTCTGACTTTCGTGATAAATCCGAGCAGCGTGTTGGGCAACCTCTCCCTCGGGCTCATACTTCTCGCGCTCCTTCTCGTGATAAGGCGGTCCGCCATAGCCTTGTCGACCGCCGGGTCGGAGATGAAAGGTTACTCCACCCTGCTGACGCTCATGTGCGCGATGGGGCTCACACCAGCCACCTTGGCCGTGATTGCAGTGAACCTGAACTTGCCGCTAGCGGATTCCTACCTGAACCTGGTCACCTACATCATAATCTTCACGAACGTGGTGACGGCTGTGGGCTCGGTCCTGGAAGTCCGGCACCAAAAGAACGCACGGGTCGTGGCAGAGCACGCACCCGCGGCTTAACCGCGATTCCTTGTTACCAGTTGCGTCGTTCCGACTTGGCACGGACCTTTACGATTCCATAATGGACCGCACAGCTCACACAGTAGTAGCGGACGGTGGTGGGCGATGCTATGTATGCTCCAGCCTGCCTAAGCTCTCTCGCCAGCGTCGGCTCCACAAGCGACATCCTCGTCGTCACCTTCTTCGCCTTGTCCCTTGGTACGGCAGCACCGCAGTTGCTGCAATAGATTGTGTCGCTCCTTCCCTTTCCTCCCTTTGAGCGGCCACGACTCTTTCTCTTCTTCGACAAAACGAATCGTTCCCCACGCTGGAAAGCCTGTTTAAAAGGACTGCTAGGTCAGTGTCGTCAAATCAAACCGTAGCCCACAGCATAGGTACCGCATTGCTTTGAGACAAACTGCTGTTGCGGAAGAGTGCTTTCTTTCAACCAATCAAATTGCATGACAACTGCGGAACTGTCCTAGGCCCAGGAGTCGGGGCGGGAAGTGGAATGGTATCATGACTTTGGACATTGGGGGCAACATCGAGAAGGGAGAGATGATAGCCTTGTTCAGAGGCACCCCCGCTCGGAGCTTCAGGCCTGAGGACGCGGCCGGCAGGGTGGCGTCAGGAAGCAGTGTCGGAACTTGGACAACGCTGGCCATGGCTGGGAGTAGGCTGGCGCCGCGGACCAGCCATGCTCTTGCGACACCGTCAGCTCCTCGTTATTCTTTCCTATACGGCGAGCCCAAAGCTGCGGGCGGCCTGAGCCGCCTGGAGGCTACGGAAAGCACTGCAACAGTGACGAGGTATGGAAGAGAGCCGAAGAGGAAGGTCAGACCCAGAGTGGCGTTGAACTGGACGTAGACGCCCCAGCTCAAGCCAAACAGGATGCTTACACCCAACACCCACGCCGGGCTCCATGCCCCTGCGATGACCGCGGACAGGGCAATGAACCCCAGACCCCTTGTCATGCTCCTTACGAAGTAGTTGGACAGGACCACAGACAGGTATGCGCCTGACATCCCGAGGAAGGCCCCTCCCACCACTGTCGCACCTATTCTGGTCCTTGCCACGCTGAGCCCAGCTGCCTCCGCCGCCTTCGGATTCTCCCCCACCGCACGCACATGAAGGCCGAATCTGGTTCTGAAGAGAAGGAAGTAAACCAGCAGGGGAGAGACGAACATCAAGACCTCAAGCGGACTTATCCCACCGCTCGACGCCATCCCAGGAATGTAGAAGAGTGCCGGCATCTGGTTCGCTAGAGGCGTCGAATCGACGGAGGGGCTATTGGCCAAGACGCCTGTGCCTATCACCCCCAGCACCGTTATTCCCCCTGCAAAGACGTTGATTCCTATGCCGGCAATCACCTGATCTACGTGAAGGTTCGTACTTATGAAAGAGAATATGAGATTCATCACCATGCCAATTGCGATGCCGCCAAGCAGACCGAGCAGGGACGAGTAGACGCCAACCGTCCCTTGGGTGTACCAGTTGACGAAAGCGCCCACAAACGCCGAGATCAACATAGTCCCCTCTATGCCTATGTTGATTATCCCAGACTTTTCCGTAATCAGCTCGCCCTCCGCAGCAAGCGCGACAGTCACGGCTTGCTGAAGTCCCACCACCACGACGACAATTAGAAGTTGCTCTAGGGCCAAACCTTCTTCCTCTTTGTTCTCTTGATTAATAGCTGGCTAAGGTAGGGCATCGCTGTGAAGAGGATTATCAATCCCTGAATCGCCCACACGAGCTCTCTCGGCAGCCCTTCCGCTCCCATAAAGGGGGTGCCTGCTACCATCACGGCGAAGAAGAACGCAGCCGCGATGGCCCCTATGGGGTTATTGGATGCCACGAGTGCGACGGCTATTCCTGCGAATCCTTCTCCTCCGAAGTACCCTTCCGGGAACTGGTCGACATAGTTTCCCCTCGCGAGGATGTCACCGGCTCCTGCAAGTCCAGCAATCAGCCCACCTATGACCATGGCAATTATCTTCATCGTTCTCGGGTCTATCCCCTTGGCCTCAGCTGACATGGGGCTGGAGCCGACTGCGCGAATCTTGTACCCCATTGTCGTTCGGTATAGAAAGTACCAGACTGCGATTGCGGTCCCTATTGAAATAAAGATCATGATGGAGGCTGAGGACCCAGGTATTCTCGGAAGAGTCACGAGGCTGCTGAAGAGCGGTGTCTGGTTCGAAACTAGCGTCTGAGGAAGGATTCTTCCGACGTAGTTGAACAGTATGTACGAAGACATGGCTTGGGCAACGTAATTGAGCAGTATGGTCGTCACTATGGCAGACGCTTTTCTGTATGTTTCAAGCACTCCAGGGATGAAACCCCATAGGGCACCGAAGAGCGACCCAAAGAGGAAGGCAGTAACAGGCCATAGGAAGAAGGGCAAAGGAACGAAGAGCGCCACCAGTGTCGCAAAGATTCCTCCGAAGTAGATCTGTCCCTGGGCTCCAACGTTCCAGATTCCTGCCTTCCCCGGAACCATGAACGCCAGACCGGAGAGAATCAGCGTTGCGGAGTATGTGAGAACGTACGACTGTCCAGGCGCGGTCCCGAGAGCCCCCTGGATCATCACCCCAAAGACTTTCAGAGGGCTGAAGCCCGAGATGAGAATCAGCACCGCTCCAGCCGCCACCCCCAGCAGAAGTGCGATTATCGAGGGCAGCGCTCGAAGAAGTATACTAGTGAGTTCTGGCTGCTCTCTGGGCTCCTGGCCACTTTCTGCTAAGCCACGATCCCCCCGAGGAGCTTCCCCAATTCTTCTATCGTTGCACCCCTCAATAATTCACCTATTATCCTACCTTCGTACATCACCAACACCCTGTCGCTCATGTCCAGCACTTCGTCGAAGTCGGCGCTCACCAGCATGACGCCCTTCCCATTGTTCCTTGATTGTACCAGGAGTGATTGTATGTATTCTGTGCTCGCAACGTCCAGCCCCCTCGTGGGCTGGTGCGCAATCAGAAGCTGAGGCTCGCTTGAGAGTTCCCTTCCTACGATGAGTCTTTGCTGGTTGCCTCCTGAGAGGTTCTTCGCCTGGGTTTCTACACTCGGGGCCACGACGTTGAACACCTGCATCACTTTCTTGGCGAAGTCCCTGACCTTCTTCATGGACAACGCACCAGACCGGGAGGAGAACTGAGGCCTGTCCACGGTCCCGAGCACGCTGTTCTCGGCTAGGGAGAAATCCATCACCAGACCCCTTAGCGCCCTGTCCTCGGGGATGTGCGCAACAGAAAGGTCAAGAACCTTTCGAGTCTTAAGCTCGTTGCACTTCTTCCCCTTGATGAGCACCTCCCCAGAGGTGGGCTTTCTCAGACCCATTATCGTTTCCACGAGCTCCGACTGGCCGTTGCCCTCGACGCCTGCAATGCAGACTATCTCTCCCTCCTTTACTGTGAAGGAGCAGTCATTGACCGCTTTCGGCTTGCGCTTGTCCCCCGAGACAAGGTTCCTGACCTCCAGCAGGGTGTTTCCAGGCCTGTAAGGCGCGAAGTTGAACTTCCTCTCGACCTCCCTTCCCACCATCATCGTGGCAAGCTTCGTGTACGTGGCATCCTTCGTGTCTATGGTACCGACGATCTTTCCTCTCCTCATGACCGTAATCCTGCTAGTGATTTCCATGACTTCCTTCAGCTTGTGTGTGATGAAAATCACCGTGGCCCCTGATTGCGTCAACCCCTTGATTGACTTGAAGAGTTCATCCACCTCCAGGGGAGTCAGGACAGCCGTCGGCTCGTCGAGAATCAACACTTTGGCACCCCTGAAGAGAGCCTTCAGAATCTCTACCCTCTGCTTGAATCCAGTGGGGAGGTTCTCGATGAGCTCGTCCTGGTCTATCCCGAGGCCTGTTCTTTCTACGAGCCCGCTCACCTGTTCCCTCGCCTTCCTCTGATCCAGAACTCCGCCGGAGGATGGCTCAAATCCAAGGATTATGTTCTCCCTCACCGTGAGGTTTGGAACGAGGGTGAACGCCTGGTTCACCATTCCAATGCCCAGGTTGATTGCGTCTCGCGAGTTCCTGATTCTCGCCTGTTTGCCATCGATTTCGATATTGCCCGCATCTGGCCTGTACAGGCCGTAGAGGACGCTCATCAGAGTGCTCTTGCCTGCGCCGTTCTCGCCCAGAAGGCCCATCACCTCTCCTTTCATGGTCCCAAAATCAACTCCGTCCACGGCGAGGACGCCTGGGAACTCCTTCCGTATCCCCCTCATGGAAACCATAGCTTCGCTCAAGGTCATCAAAAAAGGGAGGCTAGGTGAGCGACTACTCACCTAACTCTATGGGTTGTAGTTCTCGGGCACTGTGATTGTTCCGTTGAGTATGCCGTTCGTCAGTTGGGTCATTACCCTCTTGGCGTCAGGCGTCAGGTACTGAGAGGTGTATGTCATTGGGCTGGGACCGACCGCACCTTGAGCTAGCCCCATCAAGAAGACTCCTCTAACGTGGCAGGGTTGGTCGCCAGTGCTGCCGCAGACCTGGGTCGAGCCATTGTAATAGGATGGGCCCCACTTTGTTGGATTGTTCCAGAAGCCGCTGAAGTTGCCGTCCACAACGCTCTTGATGACTGTGAAGACGCCGACGTCCACCCTCTTCATTTCTGAAGTGAGGACGAAGGACGGCGCCTTCAGTTGGCTCGTGTTAGTGTTGTGCTGGACGAAGTATTGGTAGGTACCGTAGTAGTCTTGGTCTGCGTCCACACCTATTGCGAGGTATTGCGGAGGAGTGTTGACGTTCCAGTTCCAGCTGGTGGCCTGGTCTAGGGCGCCCGTCTGGTCGAACAGACCCGTGCCGCTTGCACCCGCGGCCGCGTAGATGATATCCGCACCCTGCGCGAACATGGCTGTGGCCTCGGACTTCGCTATGTCCGGTGCGTTCCAAGCGGCCGGGGTTGTGCCTGTGTACTCGGATGGGAGCACTGTTACTGGCTTGTTCAGGTAGGTGGAAGCCCACTGGGCTCCGAATTGATAGCCGTGCCAGAACTTGTGAATTAGGCCTATGTCCATGCCCCCGATGAATCCAATCTTGTCTGTCTTGGTCATGGCGACCGCGAGGGCGCCGACTATGGCGCTCCCCACGTTCTCCTGGTACTTGATTGCCACAACGTTGGTGATGTTGTATTCGTCTCCATCGACCTGCGCGAAGTACACGTTCGGATACTTCGCTGCTTCCTGCGCGATGGCCGTGTCCATGAGGAACCCGACTGCGACGACTAGGTCAACATGTTTCGCTATGAGCGTTTCCATGTTGGGGACATAGTCGTTTGCGCTAGTCGAGCCTTCCTCTATGTAATTGATACCGAGAGTCTTGTTTGCGTTCACCACGCCCGCGTAGGCCATGTCGTTGAACGACTTGTCACCCTTGCCCCCCGTGTCGTAAACAACGCCGATTGTGAACTTCTTCCCGGCGCTGGACGTGGACGAAGGTGTTGTTGTGGTGTAAAGGTAGACCGCACCTGCGGCCACGACGATGACAATGATGATAATCACAGCGCTTAATGTTGTGCTAATTCCTTTCTTGTTTTCGAACTGCATAATTCCGCAGGCGCAGCATTTCGATTCGATTATTTAACCCATCTTAGGCGACTTTCGCTTAAATCCGACAATATCCGCGCTGGTTTCTTCGACCGATTTGGGAACGACGCTCGGCTCGCGCAGGGCAGTAGGATTTGGGGAACGACTCCCCGCAATGGATAGGAAACAACCCTTAAGGAGCCGCGGAGCGCAACGAACCCCGCTTGAGGACGCTCGTCGCGGGTTTCATAACCATCGACAACATCAAGCTACCAATCAGAACTGTCACGTCAATAGGTGGGCCGCCTTGCTACTCCGGGCTCATCTGCGCGCGGTTCGGTTTGGAAGTGTCTGCTCTCACAAAGGTGGGCACAGATTTTCCTGCGGATCAGACTGTTTGGCTCTCGAGGAACGGAATAACCCTGAGGCCCTCCGACACCAGCCAGACTCGGAAGACGACCAGATTCAAGATAGAGGTGACGCCCAGAGGAAGGACAATAACTCTCTTGAACAAGTGTGAGGACCTGTCGCCAAGCCAGCTTCCCGGGACGCACTTCAACGCGTCCATCATCAGCCCCGTAGCCGGTGAGGTGTCCCCGGAGCTTTTGAAGGCGGTGGCGGACAGGTCGGACTTCACCTTCCTTGACCCACAGGGTTTCCTCAGGCGATTCGGGCCCTCGGGGGAGGTATCGTTCGGCCCCCTGCAGGACCCGAGCATCCTGAAGTCGGTTGACGCAGTAAAGATGGACAGGGAGGAAGCTTCAGCGATCACGGGACTGTCGGAGCCCAAGGAAGCGCTCGCCAAGCTGGCACAGACCGGTTTGCGCAGGGCAGTGGTTACCCAGGGAGCTGACCCTTGTTTCGTGCTTGACGGGACGAGGGTGTATTCGGTCCCCGTCCCCAAGGTGCAGGTCCTGGACAGCACGGGAGCCGGCGACATTCTAGGTGGCACCACAGTTGCAAGCTACCTGCGAACGAGGGACTTCCTGTGGAGCGCCTGCTTCGGGATCGCAGCATCATCCCTCTCCCTCCACATGATAGCACTTGCAAAGCTCGACCTGCCAATGAGCGTCGACGACGAGGTGAGGCGCCTGTATGCCCAGGCTAGGCCGGTCGGGAGCGTCTGACCTTCGTCAACCTCGACATGGCCGATTCGAGCTCTGAGCGGGTGGGACTTCCTCTCGTCTCGTACCTTGTGGCCTTCAGAGCGCCTGCAAGGTTGGCCCAGTTTGCCGAGTCGAGAGGGCTGCGGCCCATGAAAAGATAGCTGGCGAAGACGCCGAGGAAAGCATCGCCCGACCCTGTGCTGTTGACTGCCCTCTTGCCAAGGAGCGAGAGCTCCACGCCCTGGATCGTCGAAGTCACTCCCTCCTTCGCGACCATGCAGCCTCTCGGCCCAAGCGTAGTCACAAGAGTCAGCTTCGGGTGAGCTCTCCTGAATCTTTCGACTGCGGATAGCTCGTCCTTCGCTGGGTAAAGGTTCCTGACCTCATGGCTGTCGAGGGCGACGTAGTCGGACAGGCGGACCATCTCTGCAATCGACCGCATCCCATCCCGGGAGCGCACTCCGGGGCTGTATGCGACCTTGGCCCCTCTACCCTTGACCCTGCGAGCAATCGCCAGTGCGACCCTCGTGGGCGGGTCCATGATTATCATCATCTTCGTCCTGTCAAGCATGCGGGAAACACCCTCGGATGAGAGGTCGCGGGGAGTAATCATTTCATTGGCGCCGAAGTGCGTGTGAATCGTCTTCCTGCCGTTTGAGTCGACTATGATGTATGCCCTGCCTGACCTGGACCCTCTCTCCTCAATCACTCCGTCCGTGAGGACGCCCTCGTCGCGCAGCGCCGAGACCTGCCTGGCCGCCAACTCGTCCTCGCCCAGCGCACCCACGAAGGCGACCCTCCCCCTGCCGAGTATTCTCGCGCTGGCTACTGCCACATTCGCGCCCTTTCCGCCGGAGAACTCCTCCACCTGGCGCACAGGGACCTCTTCGCCCGGTCTGGCGAACCTTTCTTCGAAGACGCTGATGTCCCAGTTTATCGCTCCTATGACTGTGAGAAGCCCCTCGTCATGCCTCATGCCCTAGAGAGTCGCCCCAGCCGCTCCAGCACCTAGTAGGACCTTGCTATGTTCACAACGATTTCTGCCCGTCTGCCGCATTTCACGCAACGGGCTTCCGCCGGGTGCTGGTCGAGGGGTATGTTGAGTATCTTTGCGCCGGTCTCCTCGATTAGCTTGTTTTCGCACTCGACTGCCCCGCACCATGGTGCCCTCACTATTCCCCCCTTTTCCTTGATTATCTTCTTGAGCTCGTCGTAGGAAGTGGTCATGTGCGTGTTCTTTCGAAGTGTATCGCGTGCCTTTTCGAGCAGGCTCCTCCCCATCGCTTCCAGGTCTTTGCCAACCTCGTCCGCTAGCGACGACGAGCTTACATTCCTCTTTCCTCCGGTATCCCGCCTGACAAGCACGGCCTGGCCAGACTTGATGTCTCTGGGTCCCAGCTCCACCCGTAGGGGGACGCCCTTCAACTCCCACTCGTTGAACTTCCTGCCTGGGGTCAGCTGGTCCCTGTCGTCAAGCTTTGTCCTGAACCTCTGACTCAGCTTCTCCGCAGCCTTCTTGGCCTCCGGCAGGACCTCCTGCTTGGTTTCGTCAGTCACTATCGGCACCACCACGACCTGGATTTCTGCTACCTTCGGTGGAACCACCGCTCCCTTGTCATCGCTGTGGATGGCCACCATGACTCCTATCTCTCGGGTGGTTATGGCGAAGGTGTTCTGCCAGGCGAACTGCCTATCGCCTTTCTCATCGATGAAGGAAATCTCGAATGCCTTGGCGAACCTCTGTCCGTCGGAGTGGAAATCCGGCCCCTGTATCGCCTTTCCGTCGGGCAGCAGGTGCTCTATGCTGTAGCTGGCCTCCGCACCGGCGAACTTCTCGGAATCGGTCTTCTTGCCAGCGTATCCTGGGATGGCGAGATACTCCTCGGTGACCATTCTGTAGATGCCGAGTATCTCATCGCGTTCGGCGTCGGCCTCTGCCTTGCTTGCGAAGGCGGTGTGCCCTTCGTTCCACAGGAATTCCCTCCCACGCAGGAAGGGAGTAGGATGCTTGAACTCCCACCTGACCACGTTGTTCCACTGGTTCAGCCTAAGCGGAAGGTCCCTCCAAGACCTTATCCAGCGCGATATCACCTCGTACATCACGGTTTCCGACGTCGGCCTGATTGCCAGCCTCTCTTCCAGCTTCGATTGCCCAGCCTCGGTCACCCACGCCACCTCGGGCGAGAAACCTGCGACGTGCTCTGCCTCCTTCTTCAGTAGCCTCTCCGGGATGAAGAGCGGAAAGTAGGTGTTCCTGATGCCCGCCCGTTTGAACTCGGCGTCGACGGCATTCTGCAGGTTCTCCCAGACCGCGTACGAAGCTGGCCTGTAGACCAGACACCCGGACACCGGGCCGTAGTCTGCAAGCTCAGACTTTAGGATGACCTGGGTGTACCACTCGTCGAAGTTTTCGGCTTTCTTTGCGGTGATGCCTTCCGGGCTTTGCTTGGACACGCGCCCGTCGCATCCCCGCCTGACCTTATGAATATGCCCATTCAGAAGCGGGACAACTTCAGACTCTCCGAATAATCCCCAGTCTGCAGCGTGCTAACGCCCCTGACGGGACTTGGACGTCAAAGTCCAGTTACACTTGTGACTATTATCACGGCTCCAATGATGAGAAACACGGACGTGGACAGATACCTTGCGCCGCGCGCAGAAAGAACTCTGCCCAGGCTGTTTCCCAAGATTGCCTCTAACCCGCTGGCAGCGACGAGTGCCGCTACTGCGCCCGTGAACACCAACAGAATGTCTCGGTATTGAGCCACGAAGAGAACGGTGACGAGTTCCGTGGCGTCACCCGCCAAGTCAAGTACCATCAGGGAAGAGACGATGGCGAGGAAGGCGTAGAGTTCACGCCTGTTTCCCCCTTTCAACAACCGCCCATCTTGTCTCCCTATGCTTCTCTCGGCCTTCAGGCCTCTGACGTAAACCCAAACTGCGTATGCAAGCATGATTCCCCCGCCCGCTAGCTTGATCCAGATGACGGGGACATAGGAGACTAGCGCTGAGCCGACTAGCACTATGATTCCCGAGGTTATTGTGAACGCAATCGACCCTGCCGCGAATACCAGCCACCCGCTCTTGGTGGTAGCTAAGGAAAGAAGAAAGAGAGCGTCCTTATCGGTCAGTTCTACGATGAAGATCGTGCCTGCAATGGTAAGAAAGGCCGCGAGAAATCCTGCTGAATCCAGCAACTTGTTGTTTCACCCACTAGTACGAAGCCAGGCCCTTCTTCTGCTTGCATCGAGCTTAGGTGCCGCTTGAAGGTTCCGCACTAGGTTTCGACCCGGTCCTGACTAGGAGATAGAGCCCAACGATCATCAGGACGACGGCAGAAGCGAGGCCGACGACCGTGTCGCGCTTACCTACCTCGTAGACCACGGCTGGGACTGCCAGCATGGCGAGGAAGCCCAGCAGCCTGTAGCTTGCGGCACCACCCAGCTTTAGGGTAGGGTTGACCAGGTAGCTGAAGAAGACGAGGATTGCAGGGAAAACTATCGAGTATCGCCCCACGACGAAGTCCTCCGCAGCCCCGGACAGGTCGAGGAAGCCGTTGGCGTACCAGGCCATGAGCAGTGAGAGTACGAAACATGCCGCAGCCGTCTTCTGCAGATATCCGCTTGTCCAGGCCAGCCTGTCCCGCCTACCCTGCCGTTCCACCCCGTTCATGTCAAGCACGACCCCGAGCAGAACGGCGAGAATGCCGACCAGAAAGACATAGGGGTCTCGGGTCACCTCCAGGTAGACGCTGCTAGGAAGCTTCGCGGAAAGGCCGGAACTGACCCAGAGGTAGATCGCGTCAGCTCCGCTGATTATGAACGGGACAAGGAAGAGTAGAGTGGAGGCGTCTTCATACCTGCCTCTGCTGCTCATCAAACGCCGAGCGCGACCCTGAACCGCTTAAAACTGTTGCCAGAGAAGGCTCTGGGAAGTCCTCGGTTGATGCGAAAGGACCTTCCAAACTGACGGCAGTGGTGCTTAAATTTGGAACCAGACTAGGGCGAGAGTGAAGTCTGTCAAGGCAGTCAGATTCGGATACACGCCCACAGCCGAGACCAGAGAGCTACTCGAAACATTCCGGATGATGGTCAACCACGCGATTGCGATTGCCCTCAAAGAGAACGTCAGGGGACGGCTGAAGCTTAGAGACAGAATCTACAAGGAGTTCCAAGATAGATATGGCGTGATGAGCCATTATCCATACTCCGTCGCTGAGGTCGCATGGTCGATAGTCAGGAAGCACCGCCGGTGGCACAGGAAACCATTCGCTTCAAGACCGTTGCTGAGGATGGACTCGGCCAGCTATTCACTCAACTACGGCATCCTCAATCTACCAAACCAGAAGGGAAGACGCCTCCTCGTCCCTCTCCAATACGGAGACTGGCAACGCTCCTTCCTGATGGACGCGACCCTGAAGAGAGGGTCTGTGACGATGACCGATTCCACAATCGTCATCGCCTTCTCCAAGGAGACGGCTGCCATCCAGCCCCTAAAGAAAGTCGGGTATGATCTGAACCACAAGTCCGTCGTCGGGAGTGACGGCACGGCGTTCAACGTCTCCAAGGTCGCCCGGCTCCACACGGAATACGGAGTCAGGCGCGGCGAGTTCTATGCCCGCCATCCTCACGACAGACGGCTCAAGCAAAAGTTCGCGGGCTCAAGAAGAGAGAAGGAGCGAATCAGGCAGACCCTCAACGTTGTATCCAAACAGATTGTGGAGAAGGCCATAAAGAACAGTGAAGCCATTATCCTGGAAAGGCTGAAGGGGATTCGGAAGGCCCACCAGAAGGGGAACGGGAAGGGGCGAGACTCGAGACGGAGGGCGAACTTATGGCCGTTCAGGCAATTGCAGCAGCAGATTGTCTACAAGGCGGCCTGGGCCGGAGTGCCGGTGGAGTTCGTCAGCGCGAAGAACACTTCGAAAGAATGCTCAAAGTGCGGCCTGGTCAACCGCAAGCTGAAAGTGACCGACAGGGAGTGGCTATGCCCTTGCGGTGCCACCCTCGACCGCGACCTCAACGCGGCTGTGAACATCGAGAGGCGCGGCAGGATACCATGTCTGGCTGCGGTTCGGCCAGGAGCGCAGGGCGGTGTGAAGCCGTGATGGGGAACGGAACGACGGGCCTAATCCCCGGAGCTGATGCCCTGAAGGATTGTCTTCATCAACCGAAGACTTCCCAGAACCCCAGAGAATACCCCAGAGAACGCCGCAAGGTCGTACGTGCCCGTTGGCTGGTCGACAGGCTCAGCCGGTGGTAGGTGCATACAAGGTGGTCCTTCCGAAGGTAAGATAGGCAGTGTGGCCGATCATTATGTTGGATGGCCTAGTCATGCCAACCCTCGCCTCCAGATGCCTCATCAATATCTCGACCGTCTCAATTGCTGCGAAGCCCTCCTCTTTCATCTTGGCAACTAGCCGTTCGGCCTGATTGGTTGTGGGTGTGACGGCAGCCATGGGCGCCGATGGCTTCAAAGCCTTCCTCATGCTCTGAATCACTTCCCAGGGGTCCCCGACGTCCAGAACTCCCGCGTCCATGCCGGTCTCTTCAAACCCGAGCCTGGCATCCCCGATTCTTGAAGGAGACGCTGCTTTCGAGCCCCAGCTTCGAGACGTTCCTCTTCGCGATCTCCTGGAATTCCGGGTTAATGTCGTAGGTGTAGACTCTGCCGCTGGGCTGGACCAGGTAGGCCAAGAGCGCGGTGGTCGCTCCGCTCCCGGTACCTGTTTCGATGACCTTGGCCCCGGACCTGACACCCAGCTTGACCATCATCAACCCCAGGTCCTTCGGGTAGATGACCTGGGTCATCCTTGACAGCTTCAGCACCAGGTCTTCGATGGTCGGCCTCAGAACGACCAGCTCGTCCCCCAGGGTTGTGTTGACCCTGAGCCCATACTCCTTGCCCACCAGGGCAGAAACGTCCAGGATTCCCAGATGGGTGTGGAGCTTGGGCGTGTCCTTCGGTCTGATGAGCCACTTTCTCCTTCTGTCTCTGTAGACCAGGATGTACGAGTCTTCGGTTATCGGGTCGGCGGGCGCCTGCGCCTCTACGCTATGCATTGGGCCTCTACGCCCTCCACCAATCGTACCTGAGGAAGTCGACCGAGTTCTTGGCCGGGTCCGAGATCGCCACAATGAACTGCTTCCTGACTGTAGTCGCTAGCCTGCCCGACCTCACCATTGACGTGGCTGTGATTGTCGAGCGGGGAGACATCACCTGGACGATGTAGGGCGCGTGGTCGATGCCCGGGCCGTGCTCGTAGACAGCGAAATCCGACCCGAACTTTATCCCGGGCGTAACGACGTAGCCAGCATCCCTCAGCTTCTTGTAGACTATGAACTTCTCAGTGAAGTCTGAATATGACTTTTCGCAGACATCCTCAAGCTGCTTGCTGGTCAGCTTTTCGCCTCCTTCGCTCTCGAGGTAGATTGCCTTCTTCTTCATCAAGTAGTAGCCTTCCATCAGGTCGAGGATTAATGGGGCGTCGAACTCGAAGTCTTTTGGCTTCGGGATGCCGAGGGGTTTCCCGAAGTAGCCCTCCTTGAACAGCTTCCTTGACGCGGGCACGTCCCAGACCACTATCCTGTTCTCGAAGAGCCTCCCCACCGCCTTTGCCAACGCATGGCGGGCGCTTCTGCCGAGCGTTAAATCCCTTGTCTTGGTAGCCTTAGACTCACTAGAGACCGAGTGCTAGGATCGTGCTCGCGTCTGATGCGCTCAGCATCGCGTCTGCGCAGCCCTCTATGGCTTCGAGGACGTCCTTGAGCAGGATGAGCTCCTTGATGGACTCTGTGACCTTCACCGCGTACGCCACGGCCTCCCTGTACTTGCTGTCGATGGCGCTCTCAATCTGCTGGACCTGGGAGGTCAGCACAATGGCCTGCTCAGAGTTGATTGAAAGCGCTCTTATGCTGTCGTTCAGCCTTGAAATGCCGTCGATCAGCAGTCCTAGAAGGGAGCTGACCATTTCACCCGTCTTCTTCTCCTTGGCCGTGCTCCTCGCCAGCTGCGACATCTTGAACGCTACGCCATTCACGTGGCCGAACATGTCCTCCACAGCGAAGGCGGCTCTGAGCACGTCCTCTCTGTTTACCAGCAGAGTGCCCACCTGGGAAAGCTCCCTGATCAGCGCGCTCCTGAGAGTGACGACGTCCTCCTCCGACTTTTTCACCCTCTCCAGCGATGAGGCCACCTGGGTTCTGTCGCCCTTCACTATTGCTGCGTATTCTTCCAGGAGGACACGTGAGGCGTCCAGGACCCTTCTCATTTCGTCCTGCAGAACAACTATCGTCCTCCTCCTGGCCTGCGTCTCGCTCTCGGGACCGGACAAGAGATGATACTCGCGTCAGACCTTGAGAAAGTCGCAATATAAGACTGGGCTTCGACGGACTCCCTAATCCGAGCAAATCTCCGAGGCGGGAGCTCGAATCTGCCTACTTCTTGTCCTTGTCCGATTCCTTCGTGTACTCTTTGAGGGGCGAGATCAGGTTGGTGAACTCCATCGGGAAGATGTACTTCGTGGACGGGCTGGCGCCCAGCGCTTTCAGTGTGTCGAGGTACTGTAGGACCATGGTCTTGGAGTCGATCCCCTTCGCCGATCCGAAGATGGTCGTGAGCGCCTCGGCGTAGCCCTGAGCCCTCAGGATTGCGGCCTGCCTGTCGCCCTCCGCCCTGAGTATGACAGACTTCTTGTCGCCCTCCGCCACCAGGACCGTTGACTCGCGCTTGCCGTCTGCCTCGGTCACCATGGCTCTCCTGCTCCTCTCCGCCGACATCTGCTTGACCATCGCTTCCTGCACGTCCTGGGGTGGCCTGATTTCGCGTATCTCGACGTTAGTCACCTTGATGCCCCACCTCTCTGTGACCTCGTCAAGCTTGGTCCTCAGCACGTTGTTGATCTGCTCCCTCTTCGCCAGTAGCTCGTCGAGGGGTATGTCGCCCACCACTGCCCTCAGCGTAGTCGTCGCTATTCCGATCGAGGCGCCTTCGAAGTTCTGGACCTGGACGACGCTCTGGGTCGCCTCGATTACCTTGTAGTAGATGAGGAAGTCGATGTCAGTGGGCGCGTTGTCCTTCGTGATGCAGGTCTGGTGTGGTACCTCCAGGAAGCGCTCCCTGAGGTCTATCTTCTGGAGCCTGTTGATGAAAGGAAAGATGAAGACGACGCCTGGTCCCTTGGCCCCTACGAGCCTACCAAGGGTGAACACGACCACCCTTTCGTATTCCCTGACAATCCTGATGGAGTATCCGATGAAGCCAATGACGAGCAGAATCACGATGCCAGTGATCACGTAGTCGATAATGTCCCCAGTTGTCAACAGCGCCAACGAAAGCGGGTCGGTCATTGCTCCACCTTCTCTACAATCGGCTCCAGCCCTGCTACTCCTTTAACTCTTACCCGGTCCCCGCGCTTGAGTGGCTGCGCTGCCGTTACGGTCCACTGCTCCGAGCCTATGAGAGCCACCCCCTTCCCGGGCGGCGTGAGGTCTGACTGCATCGTGCCCCCTTGCCCTGCCATCCTGGCGAGGTCGAAGGTCTTGGGCCTTCCCATCAGCGCCTGCCTTATTCTCCTGAGGTAGAGGCTCCCGATCACTATGGCCGCCCCGAGCGCGACCAAGAGGCCGTATGTGATGTCCGGTATCCCCGAGAAGTTCGCCCCTGGAAGCGAGGGTGCGCTGGGCGAGGTGGGCGGAAGCTGGAACACGAGCAGGAATCCGATGATGAATATCACCACCCCGATGAGGGCGCTGATCCCGTGCTGGGTCTTAACTTCGAGGAAGATGAAGGCTGCACCTACGATCATCAGGATAAGCGCCAGAGGAGAGGCGCCGAAGACGCCAAGCCCGAACAGGGCTGCGGCCATTACGACCACGCCGATAATCGAAAGCACGATCGTCGGGTGGTAGACGTCGATCAGCACGGCGGAGACGCCGAGAAGAAAGAGGAGGCTGGATACGTTGGGGTCGCTCAGAATCGAGATGAGCGTAGGCCGGATTCCCGGGGTCTGGATCACTGTGGACGCTGGGACTCCAAGTGCTGCCAGAGCCCCGGAGACGGATGTGGAGTTGAGAACGCCGTCTATCGCGTGGTTCGCAAGCGCCTGGTCGTCGGTGTAGGACACGCCCTGAGTCACCATCAGTGCGGTCGCAGTATCGTTCCTGCCGTTGCTCTTTGTGAGCGTCTGCATGTAGGATGCGAAGGCGTCTATGTCCTTGCGCATCGTGCTGTTCTCCTCACCC
>CAVWXJ010000007.1:0-296894 GCA_963759195.1 uncultured archaeon | reverse complement strand
TAGTGTTGTGCCTGTTCTTCATTAGGTTCGGTCTTGCTCGTGCGCTCGCCCGCGGGCTGCCCCAGCACCCGGATGGCGCGGCCTCATCGGGAGCCAGGATGTGCATGATCATCCGTAGAGTAGTGGTTTTGCCAGCGCCATTGGGGCCAAGCAGTCCAAAAACCGCCCCTTGCTCGACGTGCAGGCTGAGGTCGGAAACCGCCACAACCGTATCAAAGCGCTTGGTCACATGTTCGACGGCTATAGCTTCCATTGGTGATTTTTCCGCTACGTTGTGTAGCTGGGGTGACGAGAACAAAATCCATTTGTAGCATTAGCGACGGTCAACGCAATTCGTCGCGAAATGCGGTGCTGTCCCTAATTTCAGATGACGCCGGCTTCCAGCCGGCATCGAGCCGCCAAATGGCGGCGCTACGGTCAAATCAGGACAGCACCCGAATTGCGGTGTCGTGTCCTTTGCGGGACACGGGCGATCGGGTTATCGGCTGATTGGCAACTTGTGACTTCAAAAGTCCGCAAATTGATTCACCCTCTCACCGAACTCCGCCGATAACCGGTATGGGGGAGTGTGTCACGCGGGGGTTGGCCGTCGGCCCTGCCCGTCTTCCACCCCTAGGTTTCGCCTTTTCTCGTCCCTCGTCACTGAATTTCAGCACTCAGCCCATGCCCTGGCTGAAGGCTGATAGCTCATGGCTGAGAGCTTCTTGTTTAGCCCTCGTCACTGCTTTTTCAACTGTTATCTCCTGCATTTTCGTTGACATTCTGGCCTTTCGTGATAAGTGATTTGTTTTCATAAACATTATGGGTAATCTTTCTCCTGCCTCATTTGTTCTTCAATAACATTCGGGCTTTGAACGTAGCACTCTTTGTATACGCGCTCCCCGCTCGCCGCCATAATCTGACAACCCGTTTAAATTCAATATGATGAGAAATGAGGTCGGGAAGCGCGTTCAACGCAAGGGCGGAGTCAGATGAATCCGCTCTCCGTCAGCCGGACTACGACTCGGTTCCAGAACCTCCCGCTCATTGTCAGGATGGCCGAGATGACGATGAGGACGACCCCTCCCACA
Source organism: uncultured archaeon (assembly GCA_963759195.1). Taxonomy (GTDB): domain Archaea; phylum Thermoproteota; class Nitrososphaeria; order Nitrososphaerales; family Gagatemarchaeaceae; genus DASPPF01. The sequence goes on along the minus strand of CAVWXJ010000007.1, from coordinate 295,824 downwards.
ACTGCAATGAGGAGCACCAATGTCGCACCGGAGGCCAAGATGAAGGCGGGAATCATGGGCAGGATTGTCACAAACTGCCTTATGTTGAACTGGTTGACCATTGTCTGGTCCTCCCCCTTTACCTGGATTGGGGCGACGTAAGCCGCCCACAACATTTCGAGGACGAAAGAACTCGGAATGACCAGTGCGACGACCGCGAGGGCTCCCAAAGCCTCGCCGTAGCCCAGCACGAAAAGGGCACCGTCCGCGGCCGCGAACGGAGCGAGAATGAGAAGCAAAGAGGCTACCCTCGATACAACGAGATGGCGGAAGTAAGTGGCGGGCGGGAGAGAAGTCAGAGACAGCCAGATGCGCTCGTTCGTTATCGCCGACTGAGAGAAGAAGAACCCTAGGAACGTGAGTAATATGGCCACGACGATTGCTGCTGGTAGCGAGTTGGTGCCGATCACGAACGGTGCCGGAGGTCCCTGTAGAACCACGAACGCCAGGTATGCGGCAGCAGCAGCCGAGGTCGCTGCGATGACCCAGCGAGTCTTGACCCTCCTTGAGATGTACCTCGATGTCCCCGCCATGTTCATCCTGCCCGCCAGAGACATCGTGGAGAGGTTCATCGAGTATATCGCCCCGATGGGACTCTTTCCTGCGTAGCTGTTCGGAGACCTGACCTCGGTCGAGGTCGACCTCACCAGGTTCCTCATCATGTCGAGTTCGATCCGTGAGAGGCTCTCTGAAGGCGGCCGCCGTGGTCACCGCTGAAAGCGCGAGGAGCGTGGTTGTTCCCCCGAAGAGGTTCCCGTTGAACGCAGAACCGGGCGACAGCGGGAAGTTGGCCAACGAAAGCAGGGTCCAGAGTGCCAGCACTACAGAAAGCGAGAGGCGCACCCTGGTGGTCAGTGACGGTGCTATGACCCCGAGCGATGTGAACGTCAGGGCCAGGGCGACGAGGTCGATCACCAGAAGCGGAGAGGTAAACGATTCCGCGAAGTAGGTGAACATGAAAAGTATCGTGACTCCGAAAGCGAGGAACTGAGAGAAGAAGATGGAGAAAGACAGGTCCCTTGCGCTGAGAGGCAGCGTGAAGAGGTAGTCCCTGTCGGACTTGAACACCATCACCCCTCCGGTGGCCAGGGCCATGGCCAGGAAGAAAGCGATTATCGCTGTCCCGTAGTATCCGAGGATGACGCTTTCCGCCTGGCGAGGGATGAGCTCCGAAATGCCGACCGAGTACGCGACCACGACCGCGATGAGTATCAGGAACGGCCTCGAGAACCGCGTCCGGATGACGAACTTCAGGAGGCTAAGGAGCACCGGTCATCATCCTCGCGACAACCGCTTCGATCGGCTCCTCGTGGGAACCCTTCTTCCTGAGCTCCTCTATGGTCCCCTCCCAGAGGACCTGCCCCTTTGATATCATGACGACGCTGTCGGTGAGCCTATTGGCTATCGCCATGATGTGGGTGGAGACGAGATGGGTCCCCTCCATCCTGTCGAGCATCGCGATGACCTTCTCCTGGGTCGGGATGTCCAAGTAGTTGAGCGGCTCGTCGAGCAGCAGGACCTTGGGCGAGTGGACTATGGCTAGGGCTAGGGCGAGCTTCTGCGTGTTCCCCCTCGAAAGCCTCCCGACGTTGGACCGCTCGTACTGCCTCAGGTCCAGCTCGTCCAGGAGGAAGTCTACCCGCCCCTTCACGTCTGGGACGCCCCTCAGGGCGCCGATGTACTCGAGATTCTCCCTCACAGAGAGCATCCTGTATGGGAGAGCGTCCTCCGGGAGATACCCCACCGCCGACTTGGCCTCCCTGCTCTCAGGGGAGAAGCCGAGGACCTTGACTTGGCCCTTGTCGGCCCTCAGCGAGCCCACCAGAAGCTTCAGGGTGGTCGACTTGCCCGCCCCGTTTGGTCCTAGGAGCGCAACCCTCCCGCCCACGGGGACGTTGAAGTTCAGATCGTTCAGCGCCAGCACCGGGCCGTAGGACTTGCTAACATGGGAGAGCTCTATGCCGCCGTTCGCGGTTGACTCCAAAGCTGGTTCGTCTGTCCACGCCTGCGTGGGAATATTAACAGCGCGGCTGCAGCAGGAAGCTCAAACCACTTCCATGAACCCGATTCCTAACGCTAGGAAACGTGCACCCGTTGTAAATACGCCGGGGTGAACCACCTGGAGGCTTGGCAAAGCGGGCTGTTGTCGGGCCCATCATACTTGCCACCTTTCTATTCCTAGTCGCTCTGAACTTTCTTCCTGTACTCGTGTGGTGGGAGTACATCGTTTCGTACTTGGGTCTGCTCGGGGTCAGCTTCGCCGCCCTGTGGGTGCTGCGAAGGCGCAAGCGCGTGCCGAGTCAACTGGCACCAGAACCTGGAGCCGCGAGTCGGCCCGAGTCCGCCCCCACCTTCGAGCCTACGCAGCAACCGGCCGTGAGGTCTTCGGGCCTGCAGGGAGCATTGCGGAAACATTCGTTGTTCTCTTACTTCTCCATCGCGTACGCGGTCAAGTGCCTTGCTCTGATTCCGTACACGCTCGCTGCTTGGGGCGTAATATCAGGAAACTGGGACCTCGCCTTCGTCGTGGCCACGTTCGGGCCGCTTGTGGGCGGCGTCGTGATGTCTTACGTCGCCGAAGGGAGGGCCGGCATCTCTCGTCTGCGCGACGGCATCAGGAAGTGGCGGGTCGGCTGGTGGTGGTTTCTGTTCGTCTTCGCCGGCATCCCGGCCGCCATCATGCTCGGTGTCCTCGTCCTGCCAGGATCGCTTGTCGGCTTCCTGGGCGTCCCCGCCATCGTCGTGCTGCAGTATCCGCTGTACTACTTCGGTGTCTGGTTCGGAGGCGGAGGACTGAATGAGGAAATCGGATGGCGAGGGTTCGCCCTGCCGCGCATGCAGCCGCGATACGGGCCGCTCTGGGGCACCCTGCTTCTAGGCGTGCTGCATTGCTTCTGGCACATCGAGGAATTCCTGACGCCAGCCCAAGGCGGGGGGCCGGGCACCGGGTGGACCCCATTCGTCGTCAATCTTCCCATCTTCTTCGTGCTGGTCGTCTCATTCAGCATCACCGCAACCTGGATATTCAATCGCACCCGCGGGAGCCTATTCGCCGTCATCAGCGCGCACGCAAGCGTCGATACCCCGCAGCCGGTCTTGATTCCCCTCTTCCCCGCCGTGGGGGTGACGAGTATGCTTCTGGGCACCGCCATCGCGCTCGGAGCGCTCGCGGTCGTGATTGTTGTTCTGACCCGCGGCAGACTCGGCTACAAGCCCGTCAAAGAATTACGAACAGCGTGACGATTCCGACGATGTCTGCGACGAAGTGGGTCGCCCACGTTACAGCGAGGTTGTGTGTTTTGGCGTAGATAGCGCCGAAGAACAACCCGTCTAACACAACACCCCCGTAGTCTGCTAGAATCGTAGGGAGACCTCCGGTCGTCGCAATCTCATGAGCCACGCCAAAAATAATCGACGTCAAGATGACCGCGGCCGGCGTCCCTATGAACCAGCTCAGTCTTTCCTGAATGGTGACGCGATAGACCACCTCCTCGATCAAAGTCAGAACAAAAGCCGACGCGATGAGGACTGCCACGGTGCCGAATGTGAGCGTCAGCCTGCCGATGATGTGGGCGACCTCCTGAGAGTAGAATTCCAAGGCATAGGAGGCCAGCAGCGTTGGCGACAGAACCTGGAGAAGAAGCGCAACGATTGCGAAGTACAACAGCACGCGCCTGAAGTCTGCAAGAAAGCCTCGTTTGATCCCGGCCTCGCCCCAAGGGCGCCTTCCGCTGGCCAGCCCGCCGAGCCCCACGACCATTACCATGATGTACCCGAAGATGTAGAGAGATCCGTACTTCTGCCCGTTGTACAACCCGGCGGCGTCACAAACCAGAAGGATTGCTATGACAAGCATCAACCATACGAGTGCCCTCCGGTCGTGAGGTTGTGGCACCCTCCCTGGCAAGGACGCGGTCGCAGAGGAAGCGCGGAAGCTCATTAGAAAGGTGAGGGGACGCTTCTCAAGGATGGGAATGCTTCCTTGGGGAAGGCGTACGCCTTAATCGCCTTACAAAAGGGGAAGCGCCCCTGAAAGCAGTCCTGGGGTCGAGACCCACCTCAGCGTGCTTGTCAAGAGATCCTATGTTCGACGGCAGGGCGCGTTTTAATTCTATTCGATGTTGGGTAGCTTGTCGTCAGCCTTTTCTTGTCGCTTTGGTGATTTCGCGCAGAGTCTTGTCGTACCCTTCGGTCTGAAGGAGGTTACCGACCACGATGATGTCCGCGCCTGCGGCGGCGACCATGCCAGCCCGGCTCGCTGAAGTAATTCCTCCCCCTACCATCAGAATGCCGTCGAAGTACTTTCTCACGGCCTTGACAGTCTGCGGGGGGATGGAATCGCTCGCCCCGCTTCCGGCTTCGAGATAGAGCGCCCTTTTGCCCAAGTATTGGGCCGCAAGTGCGTAGATTGCGGCTAGGCTGGGCTTGTGCGGAGGCAGGCTGTTGACCTGGGCGATGAAGCTGGTTGAGCTCCCGTTGCCGAAGACCAGGTAGCCCATCGGGATGCTCTCCAGCTTGCTGTTCAGGACCTCCATGGCGCCGAGGGCCTGCGCCCCTATGATGAAGTACGGGTTCGTGGAGTTGAGAAGGCTGCTGAAGAGGATGGCGTCTGCGAAACGGGAGATGGGTGCGCCGGGACCAGGAAACAGGATGACAGGGATGTGATGTGATGCAACGTGATTCTTTATGGCCCGCACGACTGAATCGAGCCTTGCTTGGCTCGCAAGGGTGGATCCCCCCACTAGAATGAGGGATACGCCAGCCTTGATAGCGGCTTTGGCGGTGTCAGCCGCCTGCCTGGGGGTGAAGTCCTCCGGGTCGATCAGCGCTGCTACGATGGTCCGTCCGTGTGATGTCTTCTTCTTGATCAGGGATTCGATTCGGCCCGGTCCCGCCATGCTAGGCCCCGACTTTGGAGAAGTCGTCTACGAAGGTGTTGTACACGTCGATATCATCTCGTTTCGTCGGATAGCGGAATTCGCGCCGAAGGCCGCAGGCCAGGTTTCCACACCCAATCAGGTAGACGTTGTCTTGTGACTCCTCGTCTTCATGTGATGTGATTCTGATGCTGATCATTCCGCAACGGGGGCAGGCAAAGACTTTCGGAAGTGTCCGGCGAACAACCCGTAAGGTCTTCTTCCTTCTCCTACCCATTCCAGCTCACCCGCGACTCCCCACCCTCATCTAATTAAGATGAATCGAGCTCAGCCGAGTCAAGAGTATGAATAATTCCATAGTTCGTTGCGGCATCAGCGAATATTATTCGTGTTCCATCGTAAGAATAATCAAAATCTTGAATTTCGCTCTTACCAAGCTTTAATACAAAAAGGGATAATTTCGTACTTGATGAGTGTCGCAGAGAGGCTAGCCGCCGATTCCACGCTTACCCGAGTTCAGATAGAAACCCTGGAGTTGCAGAAGCGCGTCCTAGCGGGCGAAATCAAGCTGAGCCAAGCTGCGGCCCAGAGAATCCAGAAGCAGACCAAAGGCCCGGTCACAGTCGGTGCATACTATCGTGTGCTGAAGCAGGCGCGAGGGAACATCAGGGCCTCGATTCTGACCGTGCTTGCTGCGATGCAACTGGGCTACGTCAAGTACGACGACCTCGCGCGGCTCCTTGAATTGGTGGGAAGAAGCTCGGCTGAGCTCAGAGGAGAAGAGGCAGACAGACTCGTGGGCGTCCTGAACGCCCTCTTGGACCGTTTGGTGATGTGACACCGCAACAGCTAAATCACGTTGCATCTCAACGCAACCTCGAATGGTCGACTGGGTCGGGATGGCCGACGTGGCGCTCGGCGCCTTCTTTGTGGTGCTGGCGGCGTTCCTCCTAGTGCGATATCAGCAGGCTTCGAGGCGACTTTCCGAGTCGGCTGAGCTCAACCACGACCTCTGGAGGGCTATGGAGGACCGCCTGAAGAAGCAGGACGAGCGCATCCTTGATCTGATGGGAAGGGTCGAAGTCCTTCAAGCCCACTACGTTTCCGGGTCGCCTCAGAGGGTTGTGATATCGCGTGATATGCAACCTCCGCAACAGGTCACATACGTCCAAGCTCAGAGGGAGACGAGGGCGGTCGCGCGGGTCCAGCCGGAAGCCGATGATACGGAGAAGGCCATCATCAAGCTGCTCAGCGAAGGTTCGATGTCGTCGGTAGACGTCAGGGAGGCCATCAAGAAGTCGAGGGAGCACACGGCCAGGCTGATGAAGGATCTCTTTGACAAAGGACTGGTTACGAGGGACGACTCGGCGAAACCCTTTGTCTATCAGCTTACCGACGAGGGTAGACGTTACCTTTCCTCAGGCTAGCTCTCCCAGACCTTTCGCTAGTTCCGCAAAGTTGACTGATGTTGATTGAAGCGGTTGGTCGTTCGTCCCTGCGCTCAGAAAGGCGGAGGAGGAAGGCAAGGAGGGCCGAAACCGTACCAGCCGAACCAATCGGGGGAATAGGCCATTCCGATGTTCAGTGCGACGCAGCTGATCGAACGATATACCGTGACTGTAAGATGAAATCCAGCCGGACCTGCGTGGAAAGTCGAAGGGACTACGGGAACGAAGAAAAACACCAGCACGACGATCACCACGACCGCTGCCATCGTTCTCCGCTTCATGCCTTCTGCCTTGTAGGGGAGACGATAATCCTAACGTCGAGAACACCTTTGGCCAGACTGGGTTGTGCCGCTAAATCTACGCGTCGAACTCGACCACCTTGGTCTCCACCCACTCGTGCCCGCAGTGCTTGCACCTGCAGTAGTGCACATATTTGACGACCGCCTTCGTCACGTCGACGGAATAGGGTCGGCTCCGCGACCCCTCGAACTTCGGGGCCTCGCTGATTTTGTCGTCGACGACCTCCCGCTTGACAATCTGCTTGGTGAACGGCCGGTGGCACCTGGGACAGAGGAAGCTCAACGAGGTTTCACGGTTCGGCAGGGTTCGCTATTAGGAAGACGGAATGTAGGTCGGTTGGAATGAACCCTTGATCATGATATTGGCGGGGCCAGCCCTAAGACAGTTAAACGGTTGTTGAATCGTTACTCTATGAACTGGACCACGAGCCCCAGCTTCCTCGCCGCCTCCGCCTGCGCCTGGTCGGACGTCACCAGCGCGAGTCCCTTCTCCCTTGCCAGTGCGAGGAAAAGCGCGTCATAGAACGGTAGGCCGAGGCTTGCAGCTATCTCGAGGGAGGGGATGTACAGCCCCTGCTGCTCACTGGTTGTGAAGGGGAGCGAGGTCGTGAACTCGGAGAAGAGTTGCTTCGCCTGGTCGTTGCTGAGTTCGCCCCGGCGCACCCTTTTCCAGAGGGAATTCCCTGACTCCTTGACGGCCAGCTCGAGCGAGATGCAGCCTTCGTCCAGGACCTTGGCGGCCGACTCCCAGTTCCTCTCCCCGTTCACGTACTTGGCTACCGACGAGGAATCAATGACCTTCACGGTCTTCCCTCACGCTTTGTGCGGAGAAACCCTGCTTGGCAGGGGGCATGTCAGCTATTATCCCGTTGAGTTTCGCGAGCCGCTTCTTGAGCTCCACCTGCCAGGCGAGTTCCTCGAGGTGCTTTCTCACTTCGGATGACACGTTGATCCCCGCCTCCTCAAGGCGCTTCTTCACCTTCTGGTCGACCCTCACGCTGACGACGGACATCGTTTGTATACTGAGTGTAAGTGATTATATAAACAAGCTGTAGACAAATGCCCCTGCCGCTCACCGTGCATGCGAACAGGAAAGGGCCGTGGACGCGACAAAGCTGCTTGAGGCTTACACGGACCCTTGAAAGGAAGCTAAGAGAGAAGAAGAGCTCACTTAAGTGACTCTTGAAGCGTTACGCTGATGTGGTTTCCCCTTGGAAGGCCCTCGCCGACGACAGCCGCCGCCAGATGCTCCAGTTGCTCAAGGACGGAGAGATGACTCCCAGCCAAATCCGCACTCGGTTCCTGTTGACCTTGCCCGCGGTCTCGACTCACCTAAGAGTGCTCAAGGATGCCGGCCTGGTCAAAGAGCGCAAAGAGGGCAAATACCGATACTATTCGGTCAACTTCGAGGCTTTCTCGCAGGTGTTGGCCTTCTTAGACGGTCTGTGGGACCTGCGGCAGCAGCCCAAAGGACGCGCCGAGAAGAAGGTCGGGCCGATGCGTCGATGAGTAGGCGTCGGTGTGCGCCGGGGCGCTTATCTTTCGATGGACTGAACTGGTTTGACGTATACCCGCCTGTACACCCAGGAGTTGCCGAAGCGCTCCCTGCGCAGATAACCCTTCTCAACCAGCCTTGCAAGGTAGGTTGACACTGTACTGAGCCTGACCGGCTGGCCGTAGTGCTCGTCCAGCTCCCTGGCGACATCCGAAGACGAGAACTCGGCGGTTGAGAACCCGGTTTCTATCAGTGACATCACCTTCCCGTAGAACGTCCCTTCGCTAATCGGTCTCTCCTCGCCTTGATCGATAGGTACGTCCATCACATCAAGCATGTCGACGGCCTTCAGGATCTTGTCTCTGGACACCCTTCCTTCGAGCGCGAGCGTGTAGCGGGTCCCTTCCTCGTCCTCTACCTCTATCTTGATTTTCTTCCTCAATCTCTCAGGACCCTCTCGCCCTCAGGGGCAGCCGCAGGCGTTAATGCGGGGTTTGGTGTGAACTTGTGAACCTAGGTATAGCGTTCTCTTGACTGCAGGATGAGAAGAAAACGCACGTTCACAGGCGTTCACATTAGCGTTTTCTAATGGGCCTCTAGAATGGCTCCAATGGAAGCGAAGGGGTCGGAAACAAGTTCCGTCAACCATTCTGGGCTGGAAGAGTTCCAGTGGAAACACTGGGGTGTTCAAACGTGCCTCCCAGGGGGCTTCTTCACAGTCGTTCACTGGATCCCCCACCCCCTCCTTTTCCAGTGGAAGCATCTTCCCAACACGATGATATGAGTAGGTTCGCTTAATGTCTCCTCAAGGTTACCACTAGTAGACCTCAAGGTGTATCATGATAGGATCGCCATCCGAGAACGGGACAGTAACGGTATAATTTTCTAAAACGTCTGAACGGGCCAGTAACGGAAGCATCGGAAGCGTAGGGGCGGAGGGCTTAACTAACCAGTGTTTCCACTGCAGGTTGTTGAGCGACGGCGTCGACGAGATTTTCAGGAGAGCAAAGGAAGGCAAGGCGCTCTTCACCAACAGGAACGTGCTGAGCCCGGAGTATGTGCCGGACCAGCTGCCGTTCAGGGACGCCCAGATCAAGGCGGTTGCAGAGGTGTTAGCAACAGTCCTCCACGGCTCGAGGCCGTCTAACCTCCTTCTCTACGGGAAGACGGGGACCGGCAAGACGGCCGTGGCGAGGTATGTGCTGTCCAGGCTCCAGGGAGAGGTGGCAGCGAACTCGGGACTGGTCGTGGCATACGTCAACACGAGGCAGGCCAACACCGAATACCGCACTCTGGCGGAGCTGGCGCTCGACGCTGAACGTCCAGATACCATTCACCGGCCTTTCGACGGGCGAAGTCATAGCGAGAATCTTCAGGGAGGTCCAGGCGACGAAGGCGAAGCTCATCCTGGTGCTCGACGAAATCGACTATCTGGTGAAGACGTTCGGCGACGGGACGCTCTACGAGTTCACTCGCTCGAGCGAGCGGCTCGCTCCCGGGTTCCTATCAATGGTCGGCATCTCCAACGACCTGAAGTTCAAGGAGGGGCTGGACCCGCGCGTCCTCAGCAGCCTGAGTGAAGAGGAGTTGATCTTCCCGCCCTACACGGTCGAGGAGCTGAGGCAGATTCTCAACGTCAGGGCGGAAGCCGCTTTCAGGAAGTCCGCGGTGAGCGCGTCGGCAATCAACCTCTGCGCCGCCATGGCGGGGTCGGAGCACGGCGATGCGAGGAGGGCCGTGGATCTGCTGAGGATTTCGGGAGAGGTTGCCGAGCGGGAGGGCCTGAAGCAGGTCGACGACGCGTGCGTCAAGAAGGCATCCGACAAGATGGAGCACGACCGCGTCGAGGAGGCGATAAGGTCGCTCCCGGTCCAGAACAAGGTCATACTCGTGGCGGCTGCCAAATTCCGCTCCGGTAGCAACACGGGCGAGCTCTATCTCGCCTACAGCAACATGTGCAGGAAGGCTGGCATCGAAGCGCTGACGCAGAGGAGGGTCAGCGGGATACTCGCGGAGCTCGACCTCCTCGGCCTTGTTGAAGCTGCGGTGGTGAGCGAGGGAAGGCGCGGTCGCACGAAAAGAATCAAGCTGTTGATAGGAAGCGAGGCACTCGAGAAGACGCTCTCGGAAGATCCATTGCTACAAGGATTGAACTAAGCCGCCGGAAAGCTCGCAGCCCCGAAGTTCCGCCGTATTACGCTAAGGTCGGAGAGGTCGACCACGGGGATGATGCTTGGCGTCGGTTCGAGACCCATGTTCGACTGGAAATTCGTCTGCGCCTGCCAGGTCCCCGAGTTGACTATGAGGGTGCCCCGATAGTTGGCTTCGCCGTAGGTATGGACGTGGCCGCCGTGGAAGACGTCGGGCACAGGGTCGACGACCATGAAGTCTCTCAGCTCAGGCGACATCGCTGTTCGCTTGCCGTAGGTCGGCGCCAGATGCCTTGATCTAAGGAGAAGCTTCATCGCGTCGACGGGCTTGCTGTAGGCCAGATTCGGCGTGGTCGCTATTACGTCGTCGAGGCTCTTCCCATGATAGATCAGGAACGTCACACCCTGAAGCTTGACGTATGCAGGGTCGCCGACCCACCTGACGTTCTCCATCCTGTAGAGGGACTCGGCCATGTCGGGCGCCACCGCCGGCTGGGGCAGCGCCTGCCTCACGGCATCATGGTTACCTGGCGCTACGACAATCTGAATTCGGTTTGGAATCCGCTCGAGAAACTTGGCTGCGGTCTCATACTGACTCAGCGGGTTCCTGTCCGCGAGCTGTAGCTCCTGCCCTGGATAAACGCCGACACCGTCAACCAAATCGCCTGCAACCACGACGTACTTGATTCGGTTCACTATGTCTGGGTCGCCCAGCTTGCCGTTGATCCATTGGATGAAACGCTCGAAGTCTTCGGCCAGGAACATCTTGCTTCCGATGTGGAGGTCCGATAGCAGGACCGCATAGGCCCGGTGGCTGGCGCCAGAGACCCTCCTATCGGGCACGTCGGGAAGTGTAAGATTGTCGGCGTAGAGCTGCCCCGCCCGGCTCCTAGAAACCTCGAGAACCACCATACAGTCTAGTGGCGCCTCCCTGGCCGCTTTCACGACGTCTTCGGACTGGCACATCACACGCAGCGTCCCGCTGGGGTCGTCAATCGTTACCTCAACGCGTTCCCTTCTGTTGATTCTGTTGGAAAGAAGGCCGGCCACCTTCACTTTCTGGCCCTGAGCGGCGGACCTGCCGGCTGAGGTCGTGCCCACGCCCCGGGTGTCCGGCCTCTTCTTCACCACCGAAAGGAGCCTGTCGTACCTGTCCCGGAACAATCGCGCGAACCCTTCGAACGCTTCAGCGGGAGCGATGGCGGGAGTGGGGTCCGAGATGACTTCCACCTCGGCTGGTTCCTCGGGCTCTGTCTGAATCTCGACCAGTCCACCTGCTCCTGGTGTGTCTGGGGGGATGACCTGCCTCACGTCATCCTCTGTGATGCGTTTCGATTCGCCACCGACCGAGGCCTTCCTCCGGAGCAGCGCATCGACCACTAAATCGACATCGACCTCGGGAGGGAGGCTGCTGATCAGGTCGAAGGCTTTGGGCTCGAAAGTGAATCCGGAGGTCAGCGCCTTGAGGACGGCCTTCGACTGCGACATCGGATTACCGAAGGCTCGGTCTCGCTATAAAGAGGATTTGGCAAGCGAAATCATGTCAGCCCACGCCTTTATCGTAGGCCTTGGTGAGCGCCCGCCTCCACTACCATGACGGATACCTCTGCCAAGGCCGCCGGCGCTTTCACCTCAGTAGCCTTGATCTTCCTAATTGGCCTCATCGGAGGAGCTGTCATCAACTTCTTCATTCCTGTGCCGATATGGCGCAGCGCATGGATTCGATTCGTCGGGGCAATACCATTGGTCGTTGGGATTTGGCTGTTAGCTTCCGCGAGGACCGCATTCAGGCGCCACAGAACTGCCCTCATGCCTTGGACGCCGAGCGCCGAACTGGTTCAGGACGGTCCTTACAGGTTCACGCGGAACCCGGTTTACCTCGCCTTCGCTTTGATGTACATGGGCACGTCGTTCATCTTCGATTCAGCATACGTCTTGATCATGATGGTGGTCGTCGTGGTTCTCTTCGACCGCGAGCAAATACCGAGGGAGGAGCGCTACCTGCAGGAGAAGTTCGGGGAGGAGTTCGCTCGTTACAAGGCCAAGGTCCGTCGACGGATCTGATGAAACAGGACTCACTCTAACGCAACGATTGGCTGGTCCACAACGTTCTTGAAATCAGCTGACCGACGAGGACTCGACGCACTGCCTGCCGAACTGCACTATCCCGTCAAGAAGTTGGGGGTCCTTCGACTCGCAATAAATACGCGTCTTCGGCTCGGTCCCTGAGGGCCTGAACATCACCCAGGATCCGTCCGCAAAAACCAGTTTGAAGCCGTCTAGTGTTCTCTCTTCCGATATCTTGAATCTCTTGAAGTTCTCCCTCGCGATTTGCACCAAGGCAGGCATGCGGACTCTGACATCAAGGTTGACTTGGGCGTACCGCCAATCCGTTTCTTCCATCAGAGTATCCAGCATGTCCCTTTCCTTCGCGAGCACGCCCGCTATCATTGCGGCCCCGTTCATGCCGTCCTCCCAGGGGCCCCACGCGGGGTCGACCACTTTGCTCGGCTCCGTTGCAAAGACTCCGCCCGCTTCTTCCATCATGGCGAACGACTTGCCGACCCTGCTGCGCACGACTTCGAAGCCCAGCCTCTTAGCTTCCTCCTCGACAACCATGGACGTGTTCTCCGATATCACCACCTTGCCACTGGACGCTTCGAGCCCCCGCAATGCCAGAACCACCATGATCGAATCGGGCACCACATTCCCCTGCCTGTCTATCATCACCAGCCGGTCCGCGTCCCCGTCGTGCGCAAGACCAAAGTCGACAGAGAGGTCTCCGACCATCCTTGCGAAATCGGCCAGGTTGGTCGGCGTGGGCTCGGGTGGGCGGGCTGGGAACCTCCACGAGATCTGGGAGTTTACTGGAACCACTTGGTGTCCGAGTGCCCGGAGGACTCGCGGGGTGACTAACGCCCCTGGCCCATTCGAACAGTCGACGGCTATCCTGAGCGGGCTTGTCGCCACTTCGTGCCTTGAAACGAGCCCGTTGACGTAATCGTCAAGCACGCCTTCGTCCTCATTTACTGAACCGAACTTCGCCCCGGATTTCATCACGTTGACTCCCATCGCCCGCTCGATTCTCTCCTCGTCTGACTTTGCGAGCTCCATTCCTTTCGCGTTGTACACCTTCACGCCAGAGAACTCGGGAGGGTTGTGCGATGCCGTGACCGCGAATCCCGCCTTGCAGCCGCGGGACCTCGTCCCGAAGGCTATGACGGGCGTCGGCACGAGGCCGAAGGCACTGACATCGCTCCCCACAGCCGCGACTGCCGACATAACCGTCCTTGCGAGGAGCGCCGAGACCTTGCGCCCATCCCAACCTACACCGTAGACCCCTTTGCCAAAGACGAACGCTATCGTTTCAGCGAGCCCGTAGACTTGGTCTGGCGTCTGCGTCCTGTTGAATACTCCCCGAACTCCGGCCGTTCCGAACGCCTTGGCCAATTCTATCTCTCTATGATCTTGTTCCACAGCTCCGGCGTCGTTTCCTTCGCGCACCGAAGAAGCTCGTTGGCAAGCTCTCTGATTTCCCACTGCGCCTGCAGCGCGGTTCGCTGCCACACCAGGTGCATCAGAGCCTTCCCGCTGAGCGTCATCAGGATCTTGGTCTTGATGCCGTTGGGAAGGATGTACCTCGCGTCTTCCTTCGGCACTCCGGCGGCCACCATCTTCTCATAGGCCTCGTAGACCGCTTTGAGGCCTTGATCGTACGCCTCCACCGCCGCCTTGTTGGACTTGACGCTCTTGGGCGTGACCGAACTTTCCTTGGTCGCCGCAGAGAATCGCTGGGACTCTTGATCATAGGACGCCATCCTGTGCCTGACCAGCTGGTGCGTCGTGACTCTGCTGACGTCCTCAATTTCGAACATGTACATCACATGATCAAGGAGCGCCTCGGGTTCGAAGACTGCCCGTTTCGATTCGAGCGCGCTCTTCAGCGCCCCAACGTCCGTGTGATACAGGAGCCTAACCCGCATTGACCTTCTCCCCGAATGCCACAGACATCAAAAGGGGGCAGACTCCGCGGTCACCGAGCTCCGAAACGAACACCCCGGCGGTCTTCTTGGATGGGCCGTTTCGCCACATCTCGATCAAGGTTCGGCCGTTCATGCTGACCAGCCACGAGTCGGCATTGGCTCGGAGAAAGCGGACGTATGGGAAACTCCTCGCGAGCTCTCCCACGTCTGCCTCCTTCACACCTTCCACCATGAACGTCATTGTGAAATGCTCGATTACATCGAGCGACTTGTCCTGCAGCGCTTTCGTTAGCAGGTACTTCCAGTACTCGGGTCCCTTCTGGTCCAGCTCCGCGTCGATCTCCTCGATCGGCTTCGTGCTGTAGCAGCGCCTCATCGCAACGGCGATGGTCTTCTCGGGGGAGGGCGACGACCACACTAGAGAGGCCTTCATGAAACAACCCGCGCTTCTGAGCGTTTTGATTTAAGCTTGGGTGGGGGCGGACAGGACCGACGGGCCCAAGCAAACTGCGAAGAAAACCACTATTTCCAAGCCAGTCGATTTTCAGGGATTGCGCTTTGGGCTCAAACCACGAAGAGATTATAGGGGGTGGAGCCGGCCATCTCGGTCAGCCGGGGTGGCAGAGTGGTTAATGCGCGGGCAACCCGCTTAACTGAGAAGCGGATCCGCAACTCGAGATCTCTCAACCAGTCAGCCCGTGACCTTCGGGTCTCGTGGGTTCGAATCCTACCCCCGGCGCCTCAGGGCTCAGAATGACGGCTAGGCAGTCTTGAAAGACTCGCCGCAACCGCAGGTTGATACCGCATTCGGATTTGTGACCACAAAGCCGCCGCCCATCAGCTTCTCTGACTTGTAGTCTATCACCGAACCTGAAATGAAAGGCGCGCTCGACCTGTCGACAACAACCCTTGCTCCCCCGTTGTCAATAACATAATCATCGTCGCCAATCTTGTCGTCAACAACCATTCCATACGAAAGTCCAGAGCAGCCACCAGCAGTCACGAAGACGCGGAGCGCGGCACCGGGCTTGCCCTGCTTCGCAAGATAATTCTTGAGCTCTCCCACCGCATTCTCGGTGAGCTCCACTATCGGCTTGACCTCTATCTCCTGGGGCATTTTCATCCTAACGATGCCGTGCCTGTATAAAAATCCTGAGCTACCGTTTCAGTCTTGCAGCAGCTTCGGAAACCTCTTCGTAAGGGGGTTCCTTGGACGGCGTATCAGTGATCCACCTGTATCGCAGCGAGCCCTTCTTGTCGATCAGGAAGACTGACCTCTTCGCGACGCCGTCGTAATCAAATCCAACCCAAGGCTCCTGGAGCACCCCATAGAGCTTCGAGACGCGCCTATTGTAATCGCTCAGCAGAGGAAACTGAAGATTGTAGGTCTGCGCGAAGGCCTTCAGAGAATAAACGCTGTCCACGCTTATCCCAACAACCTGGGTGGTTGGCGCAGCAAGCTCACCGAACCCGTCTCTGAAGACGCACATCTCCTTGTCGCAGACGCCCGAGAACGCGAAAGGAAAGAACGCTAGCAGGGCGACTGCCTGCCCGACGAACTCGCCCAAGCTTCGCTGCTTCCCTTCGGTATCCGGAAGGGAGAATTCCGGGGCCTTCTGGCCTAGCTTCGGCACGTTCCGCGAGGCGACGCCCTTCTGTTTCATGAACCCTCCTTCTTCACCGCCTTTTGTAGCAAATCGAAGTACTTCGACATCAGAGACACCAGCTGATCCTGCTTCGCAGGGTCTCCCTCCTTCTCCAGCAGGGCGACGGACTCGTTCAGCTTCGAAAGAAGCAGCTCGTGCATGCTCGCGGCCACCGATTCGTACGAAACGGGCTTGGCTGAGAGCAGCTGCGACAGGTCTTCGTGGTTGGTGCAGTAGGTCTTCCCGCGATATCGGACCTGGACTCCCCCGCACTCCTGGCATGGCTCGGCCAGCATCGTGGCGCCCCTCCGAACCAGTTCTACGGCGACCTTCATCTTGTCCTTGCCGGCCCGGCTCAACGTATCAGAGATGGGCCAGCTTCTATAAAGACGCTTCAGCCTTGAATTACGAAAAGCACTTATCCTAACCCACCAGAGCAAAACGCCCCCCCTTCAAGGAGGAATCAACTATGAGCATGAAACTGAAAAGACAGCAAGAGAATGATGCCAAGCTCGCGAAAGCGAGCCTGAGCCTGCAGCAGATAGCCGACTCGAATATCACGCCGAGGAACATACGCAAGATCGTGAAGGACTCTGTCACGATGCTTCAGGACGTGAAGCAGAGCATAGCAGTCAGGGCGGCCAACGCCATCAGCCTGTTAGATGAAGTGGCCCAGGACCCCAACATGCCCTCTTTCGCAAGGGTCACCCTCTGGTCCGCGGTCTCCGAGCTGGAATCAATCCGCGAGCAGTAAAGCTTTAACACATTCAGCGGCTTCAGTGCACGCCATTGCCCAAGTGCCCCCAATGCGGTAATCCCGAACTCACACAGACCAAGACATTCTCAGTCATAGTCGAGCCGGAGAAGGGGGAGCACGGCCTCGTCGAGAGGAAGGTGGCGATGTACTCCTGCCCGAGGTGCGGGACCAACTTCCCCACAGTGATCAGCCGGCAGAAGTACCTCATAGTTGCAGAGGAGCAGTTGCGCTCAATCCAGAAAGATCTGGCCGACACGAAGAAGCTCAACGAGGAGCTTGACGCCAAGGCGCGGGAGATGGTGAACGAGCAGGCTGAGCTTCAAAGAAAGATAGAGAGGACAATCAAGGAAGGGGAGACTGGCAAGCTGGAAGCGAAGCTCGCAGAGCTACAGAGCTACGTCGAGCACCTTAGAAAAGAAAAAGACGAACTCGAGCAGAGAATCAAGGCCAGTTAGTGGTCAGATTCCGGCAGCGGGGCCGACTGGGATAGGAATCGGAGTCAGTTCCTCGTATGTTCCTGCCTTCTCTTCCAGCACCGCCTTCTCCGTTCGGAGGGCTTCGACCTCGCCCTGCAGAGCGCTTGCCTGCTTCTCCAGTTCGAGCTCGGTGACCTTCTCCTTCAGGGTGGCGATGTCAGAGATGAGGAAGGTCTTCTCTGACTCTAGCGACCTGATCTTCGCCTCGAGTTCCGTCTTACGGTCAGAATATTGTTCTACCGCTTGCATTACGTATTGAAGGCAGCGAGCTCGCATTTTGTCCACCCTAACAAAAAAGGTTGATTGTTCTGTAAACTGAGTTCAATCGGTGACGCCGTGAAACGAAGAGCGTTTATCAAACCAACCAATGGCGGCATGCCGAATGAACACCGGCCTGTGGGTCTGGCCGACCGACGCCAAGGCACAGCGCCGGACGCTGAGGAAAGCCTCTAAATCAGAACACCTGGTGACAGGGATGCAGGCCATCGCGAAGAGCAAAGACGGCCTCAGCAACGCTCAGATTGATGACGCTCTGTCGGAATACTCTCACTGGCAGACCCGGTGGGTGGTGGACCAGCTGATTTCGCTCGGCTTTGCTGACTACAAGGTCGACTTATTCGGCGGGCCCGGAAAATACGTCCTGACGGAGTTGGGCAAGAATGCACTGTCCGTCATTACGGGCAAGCCCGTTCAGGCGCCACCTCCGTCAGCACCGAATCCGCCCACGGCCAAGCCAGCAGTTCCTCCATTTTCCGCCCAGCCGAAGTAGCGCAGCGCCGGGATTCTCACTTCAAGAGGTCCTTCTCGTTTCGCGCAATCAGGACCACCGCTTCCGCAATCCGTTTCTTCCTCGTCTCAGGCCTCTTCGCGCTTGATATCCACATGAGATACCGCTTGCGATGGCTCGGTCCGAAGCGACCGAAATTATCCAACGCCAGCCAGTTCTTCTTCAGGGCGGCCGCAAAATCTTTGGGAACACGAGTCTCCTTGGCATCGAATTCCTCCAGGAGCGAGATCTTGCCAATCCGCTTAGCATAAACATCAAGGCCCCACTTCGTCATTCTCCCGCCCGCATTGAGTTTCCTGACTCGGGCCAGGTTGTACTTCGACCAGATGCTGCCCGGCCGCCGGGGCGTGAATTTTCTGGCGAACTTCTTTTCGTCAACCTTCTTGATTATACTGTCTATCCATCCAAAGGCTAGCGCCTCATCAACCGCTTCGTCATACGAAATCGTCGGATGCCCCGAATCTTTCTTGTGGAAGACCAGCCACACCCCCGCTTTCACAAGGTGGTTCTTCCTCAGCCAAGAACGCCAGTCGGCGGCGAGGCTAACGTCGAGCGTTTCTATGATCAAGCAACCGCCTTCTCGATTCTGTCCAAAGGTGCGGGGGGTGGGATTTGGACCCACGAACCCCTAAGGGACGGGATGCCCCATCCGAAGCATGGCCGGATCTTGAGTCCCGCACGTTTGACCAGGCTTCGTTACCCCCGCGCCGCGCCCAACTCACCCAGTTGAGATATACAAGTGCGCCGACGCTACTGAACAGTAGCCACCTTGGTCGTCTTCCTCAGCAGCCTGTGAGACGCTATTTCGATTATGATGTTGCAGTACCTCGCCAGCTGGCCGAAGAACGACACCAGGACCCTGGCGTACGCGTACTCGCCCTTCTCCAGGGTCTCGTAGGTTATCTCCTTCTCGAGCCGTAGCGTCTCGTCGACCAGCGCAACCGATTTTGCCGTCAGCCGTATGTCGGACGTCAGAAGGCTCTCCATGGTCGTGTTGAACGCCTCGCCCGCCTTGACTGCCAGCTTCTTCACCGCCGAGGCAACCTTGGGGTCGATCTTGGTGCCCTTTCCGCGCAGCCTGATCAGCTCCTCGGCGAGCTCGACAATTATGCTGCCTATCTCGTCCAAAGTCTTCGCCGTGACCCTGTCCCCCGTGGCGTGGAGGGGCGACTCGATTCCGATTTCGGACGAAAGCTCCCGCCTGTTGAGCGCTATGAGCAGCTGCCTCACTATGAGCCAGTAGAGTTCGTCGATCTCATCCTGCACCCGCTTCACCTCATTCAGGCTCCCCGTCTTCTTCAGGTCCAGCGCCTCTGTCACGTTGTCCAGGCTTCTCGAAACCAGCACCTGAAGTCTCTTGATCAAGGAGTCGACCGGGAACTTCGTCGGGTCGGTGAAGCTCTGGGCGACAACGCGCCGCTCGTCGGACTCCACCACCTCCAATCCTCGAAGCCGCTTGATCGTCTCCACCGCATTGTCCACCGTCGCTTGGTTCAGAGCGCTCTTCCCGACGACCTCGATGGTGTCGTAACCCAGGGCGTACGACCCAACGATCAACCTGGCAATCATCTCCGCGCTGCCCGCCTGCTCGGCCCGGATCGTTGCCCGGCTCGATTCGGCAGCCGCAGTGGTCGGTATCAGCCTCAGCGTCCCGTCCGAATCCTCCTTGAACAGCAGGCTGTCGCCCGCCTTCAGGTTCAGGTCCTTGGCGAATTTCTTCGGGATGGAAACGGCGAGGGTGGAATAACCTACTTCCTGCACCTTTCTGCGCTCGTCCACGCTTTCTACATACCAGTATGCTCTCTATATACTATACGCTTAAACGACCGAATGGTCCTGTAGGAGACGTACCGACGATGAAACGAAACGACTTCGCCTGGATGATAGGCGGAGCCCAGGGCAGCGGTGTTGACACTTCGGCCAACGTCTTCGCCAAGGCAGCCGCGTCTGGCGGGCTCTACGTCTACGGCAAGAGGGAGTACTACTCCAACATCAAGGGCGAGCACAGCTACTTCCAGGTGAGGGTCTCCAAGACTCCCATCCGGTCGCACGTCGACACCGTCGACATGCTGGCCACGTTCGAGGAGGAGACGATCTTCAGGCACGCGCTCGAAGTCAGGAAGGACGGCGCGATAATCTACGACCCCGACCTCGACACGAAGAGGCTCGAGGACGTTCCTACCATCGAACCGCAGGTAAGCGCATCCCTGGCCGAGAAGCTGTCTCAGGGCGGCCTCATCGGCCGACGTGAACGGCATCCTAGAGCTGGCGAGGCGCCAGGGCGTCCACATCTACGCCATCCCGTACAATTTGCTCCTGAAGCAGGTCGGCGAGAAGTTCGGCGAAACCTCGCTCAGCACGCTTCAGAGAATGCTGAACGTGATGGCCGTCGCGGCCTCATTCGCTCTGCTATCGTACGACGAGGAGCTTGTCAAGGACGCGCTGAGGAAGCAGTTCAAGTCGAAGCCCAAGGTCGCAGAGATGAACGCCGGTGCAATCGCGGTGGTTTACGATTTTGTCAGGCAGAAGTACGACGGAAGCTTCGGCGTCAAGCTGGAGGCCAGCAAGCTCACGGAGCCCAGACTCTACGTCAGAGGCAACTCGACGGTAGCAATCGCGAAGGAGCTGGCCGGCTGCAGGCTCCAGACCTACTATCCGATAACGCCCGCGAGCGACGAAAGCGAGTACCTGGAGGCCCACGAGGCAATCGAACTCGACGGCCAGGAGAGACCCGCAGGCGGGCGAGCTGCAGCTGATGCAGAACAAGGGCTCCATAGCGGTCGTCCAGACGGAGGACGAGATAGCCGCGGTCACCATGGCGATAGGCGGCGGCCTCGCAGGCGTAAGGTCGGCCACGTCAACCTCCGGTCCCGGCTTCTCGCTGATGGCCGAGGGGCTCGGATGGGCTGGAATGAACGAAGTCCCCGTCGTCATCACGCTTTACTCAAGGGGCGGACCCAGCACCGGCCTTCCCACAAGGCACGAACAGGGCGACCTCAGGTTCGCGCTTCACGCGGGCCACGGCGACTTTCCGCGGCTGATTCTCGCCAGCGGCGACCACGAGGAGGTCTTCTACGACACGGTCAGGGCGTTCAACTACTCCGAGAGATATCAGACGCCCGTCATCCACATGGTCGACAAGGCGCTCGCGAACTCCGACGCGACGATGCCGATGTACGACGTGAACAAGGTGAAGATTGACAGGGGCCTCTTGATCAAGGGCCCGCTCAGCGGAGTCGAGAACGGCGAGTTCAAGCGTTTCCAGTCGACTCCCAACGGCATCTCGCCCAGGCCACCGGTGGGCACCAAGGGAGCTGTCTACTGGAACACGGGCGACGAGCACGACGTGCACGGCCACATCACCGAGGACCCGACCAACCGCGACATGATGATGGAGAAGAGGATGGGCAAGCTCGACGTCGCCGACAGAGAGATCCCAATCGAGGAGAGGGTGAACTTCTTCGGGCCCGAAAAGGCCGACGTCACGCTGGTGAGCTGGGGCTCGACCAAGGGCGCCATCCTGGATGCGATGGACTGGCTCAAGGAAGACGGGATCAAGGTGAACTTCCTCCAGATCAGGCTGATACACCCGTTCCCGACCGAGTACGTCACGAACGTCCTGTCGAAGGCGAAGAAGATCGTGGGCGTAGAGATGAACTACTCCGCGCAGCTGACGGGAATCGTGCGCGAGAGGACGTGCATTCCCATCGAGCAGCTCATAGTGAAGTACAACGGTCAGGCCGATGTCGTCCGAGGAGATCTACGAAGCAGTGAAGCTCATCGCAAAAGGAAAGGCCCCCAAGAGATTGGTGTTGACACATGGCGCTTAAGCTCTCAGACCTGAAGACGACGGCGCACAACGACTGGTGCCCCGGCTGCGGCGACTTCGGCATCCTCAACGCCGTCCAGATGGCGCTCGCCGAGATGAACGTCGACCCCACCCAGGCAGTGATAGTCTCTGGCATCGGCTGCTCCGGCAAGGTCTCCCACTTCGTGAAGACCTACGGCGTGCACACGCTCCACGGCAGGTCCCTGCCTTTCGCCACGGGCATCAAGCTGGCCAACCCCAACCTCCAGGTCATCGCAGAGGGCGGCGACGGCGACGGCATGGGCATAGGCGCGGGCCACTTCGTCAACTCGGGCAGGAGGAACGTCGACATGGTCTACATCGTCCACGACAACGAGGTCTACGGGCTCACCAAGGGCCAGGCCGCGCCCACCATGAAGCTCGGGATGAAGACGAAGTCTCTGCCGCTGCCCAACATGAACCAGGCAATCAACCCGCTGATGCTCGCCATAGCGTCCGGCTACACCTTCGTCGCGCGGGCCTACGCCTACGACGTAAGGCACCTGAAGGACACGATCATCAGGGCAGTGAAGCACAAGGGGTTCGCCTTCCTCGACGTGCTCCAGCCCTGCCCGACCTACAACGACATCCAGACCAAGGAGTACTGGGCGGGCGAAGGCAACCTCGACACCAACGGGAGGATGACCCCTAGAACCTACAAGCTGGAGGAGACGGGATACGACGGCGTCGTCCACAAGGGCGACGAAGAGGAGGTCGAGAAGAAGGTGGGGCAGGCGATCCTCAAGACCTTCGAGTTCGGGGACCACACGCCCATCGGCGTCTTCTACCAGAACGAGTTCGTTCCCACCTACGAGGACAGGCTGGCGCAGCGGACGCCCGCATACAGGAGCAACCCGCCCGCAGCGCAGGAAATCGCCCGGCCCGACGGCACGCCGCTAACCAACGTCAGCAAGATGCTGGAAGAACTCCGCATCGCCTAGCCGTAAATCCGCTTATCAACCGCCGACGGCGACACCCATCCGTTGATCATAGCCGCTGGAACAGAGAACCCAGCGAAGGTCGAGGGCATCAGGCTGGCGTTCTCGAAGTACTATCCCAAACCCACCATCAGGACGATAGACTCGGCGAGCGTCACGCGGGCCCAGCCGCTCGGCCTTGACCAGATGACGCAGGGCGCGATATCACGGGCGAAGTTCGCTCTATCAAAGCTCGGCGGTGACTTCGGCGTTGGCGTCGAGGCAGGGATCTTCAAGATGGGCGACACCTACTTCGACCACCAGCAGGCTGCCATCGTCGACGCGTCGGGCAAGCTTTCGCTCGGACATTCAGCAGGCTACCCTCTGCCCGCAAGAGCGGTCGAAGCCATGATCAAAACGGGAAAAGAACTGGAGCGGTACGCCGAGAGCCTCAGCGGAATCAAAGAGATCGGCGACAAGGGAGGCCTTGTCCACCATCTGACCAAGGGCGTGATGACGAGGACCGACCTCACCGAGCAGTGCGTCATGATGGCACTGATTCCCTGGCTACACAAAGACGTCTACGGTTTCTGAAACCCTTTAATCGAACGCGAGAGCCGCAAGGCTCGTGAGCTTCCAGAAGCTCTTCCCGCAGAAGCCGCTCATCGGCATGATCCACATGCCCGCCCTCCCGGGCGCGCCCAGCAACACGAAATCGATGAAGGAGCTCACGGAGTTCGCGCTTTCCGAGGCCGACAAGCTTGAGAGCGCGGGCCTCGACGCCTGCATCGTCGAGAACGTCGGCGACACTCCGCTCTTCAAGCAGGACCTGCCCGCATACACCGCCGCAGCCATGACGCTTGTCACTCGCAAGGTCGTCGAGCACACCAAGATGAAGGTCGGCGTCAACATGCTCCGCAACGCATGCGAGGAAGCCCTTTCGGTGGCGCACATCGCCGGCGCCCAGTTCATCAGGTGCAACGTCCTGATCGGAGCCTACGCCACGGACCAGGGAATAATCGAAGGCTGCGCAGCCAGGGTCGCGCGGCTGAAGAAAGAGCTCGGCTCCAAGGTCCTCGTCTTCGGCGACGTCCACGTCAAGCACGCCTATCCGATCTTCAACGTCGAGATCCAGTACGCGGCCCAGGACCTCGCAGAAAGGGGCGGCGCAGACGCAGTCATAGTCTCCGGAGCCAGGAGCCCGGTCCCTCCGTCATTCGACAGGGTCAAGAAAGTCAGGGACGCCATAACCAAGCCGGTCCTCATCGGCAGCGGAATAGGCCTCGCCAACATCAGGAAGTTCTACGACCGCTCCGACGGCATAATCATAGGCGAGCCCGACTTCAAGGTCGGCGGCGTCTGGGGAGGGCCCAGCGATGCCCGAGCCTATGGAAAAGCAGTGAAGCTCTGCCGCCGCTGAAAAAGACCCGCAATCGTCCGCTTACCTGCCCCCAGGCAATTATCACCGCGCCCATTCGGGCTGGTTACCCGTAGCGTGTCGAATTAACACGGGAACGCATATATATACACCGCGAACCTGAGCCGAATTCGCGCATTTGTGGCGGCGTCTGCCTTGAGCAAAGGGCCGAGCCCGAACGCCATGAAATGCATGACCTCCAGGTGCGCGTACAGCAATGGAGATCTAACGTCATTAGTTAGATCTGACGTGGGTTGTGCTTTACACCTCGCAGAAATGCGTGGTCGTACTCCTCGATAATCGACTCCGGTTGATCCTGCCGGACCCGACTGCTATCGGATTGGGATTTAGCCATGTTAGTTGTGCGCGCTCGGCTACGAGAGGCGCAGCATACGGCTCAGTAACACGTAGTCAACCTGCCCTGGAGACGCGGACAATCGCGGGAAACTGCGGCTAATACGCGATAGATGACCTCCTCTGGAAGGAGAGGTCGTCCAAAGGGCTGCACGGGTATGCTCCGTGCATTCGCTCCAGGATGGGACTGCGGCCGATCAGGCTGTTGGCGGGGTAATGGCCCACCAAACCTGTAACCGGTACGGGCTTTGAGAGAAGGAGCCCGGAGATGGACACTGAGACAAGGGTCCAGGCCCTACGGGGCGCATCAGGCGCGAAAACTTCGCAATGCGCGAAAGCGTGACGAGGCTAGTCCGAGTGCTTCCCGCTGAGGGGAGCTTTTCTCGGCTGTAAATAGGCCGGGGAATAAGGGGAGGGCAAGTCTGGTGTCAGCCGCCGCGGTAATACCAGCTCCTCGAGTGGTCGGGACGATTATTGGGCCTAAAGCACCCGTAGCCGGTTCGGTGAGTCCTCTGTCAAATCCAACCGCTCAACGGTTGGCTCGCAGAGGATACTGCCGGACTAGGAGGCGGGAGAGGCGGACGGTACTCCGCGTGTAGGGGTAAAATCCTTTGATCCGCGGAAGACCACCAGTGGCGAAGGCGGTCCGCCAGAACGCGCTCGACGGTGAGGGGTGAAAGCTGGGGGAGCGAACCGGATTAGATACCCGGGTAGTCCCAGCCGTAAACGATGCGAGCTAGATGATTCAATCGCAATACGCGATCGAAGTGTCGCAGGGAAGCCGTTAAGCTCGCCGCCTGGGGAGTACGGTCGCAAGGCTGAAACAGCGGAGCTGGAAAGTGATTCGGTAGATCGTCCAGCCGACGTCGGACGACTTCGGTGTGCTATCAGAAGGAAAGGCCTTTCGTGATTCGCAAAGACGTCAGTCGAATGACACAGCTAAACGCGCAAACGAAAGGAACACTGATACAAGATCAATCAACGAACTGACAGCAACCAGAAAACGGATACAACTCCGACTTCGCTGCAGCACACTTAAAGGAATTGGCGGGGGAGCACCACAAGGGGTGAAGCCTGCGGTTCAATTGGAGTCAACGCCAGGAAACTTACCAGGAGCGACAGCAGGTTGAGGGTCAGGCTGAAGACTTTACCTGACGAGCTGAGAGGAGGTGCATGGCCGTCGCCAGCTCGTGCCGTGAGGCGTCCTGTTAAGTCAGGCAACGAGCGAGACCCTTGCCGGTAATTGCTAGCCGAGGTAGCAGTATCTCGGAGGCTAGTTACCGGGACTGCCGCTGCTAAAGCGGAGGAAGGAGAGGGCCACGGCAGGTCAGTATGCCCCGAAACTCCTGGGCCACACGCGGGCTGCAATGGTAGGGACAGTGGGTCCCGACCTCGACAGAGGAAGGCAATCCTCAAACCCTACCCCAGTTGTGATTGAGGGCTGAAACCCGCCCTCATGAATATGGAATCCCTAGTAACCGCGTGTCATCACCGCGCGGTGAATACGTCCCTGCTCCTTGCACACACCGCCCGTCGCTTCACCCGAGTTGGGCTTTGGCGAGGCCGGCTCTTATTGGGCCGATCGAACCTAAGTTCGGCAAGGGGGGAGAAGTCGTAACAAGGTGGCTGTAGGGGAACCTGCAGCCGGATCACCTCCTTAGTGTAACATCGAGGCGTGCGACCACGCACTGCAACGAGGATGTATCTATGTAGAGCACAACCCACGAAAGATGCAACATCGCGTTAAACGATGCGATGTGAAGGGCCAGCGGCCCGCCCGTGCGGCGGAGTCGCGATTAAGCCGTGCATAGGGTTCGCGCAAGCATCCGCCGGGATGTAATACTCATCCGTATGCAACGACGCCGTATGGTGGATGACTTGGCTTGGGTGGCGAAGAAGGACGTGGCAAGCTGCGATAAGCCCAGGGGAGGAGCATGCAGCCTTTGATCCTGGGATTTCCGAATGGGGTTTAACTCACCGGGATAGCCGCAAGGCGTTCCTGGTGCTCCGAAAGGAGCGCGAACGCTGGGGAAGGAAACATCTGAGTACCAGCAGGAAGAGAAATCAATTGAGATCCCGTTATTAGCGGCGAGCGAAAACGGGACAGCCCAAACTGAATCTCCTGCCGAAAGGCAGGGGAGATGTGGGGTTCGCCGCCGGCGTTTGCGACCCTGGAAGGGACGGGCCGAACTCGTCTGGAAAGACGGAGCAAAGAGTGTGATACTCACGTAGGCCTTGCCTGACCGAGGTCGTGCCGGCGACAGAGTACCTGGCCTCGTCAATGGCTAGGGAAGATTGGGGGAAAGCAGCCTCCAAGGCTAAACACTACCCAAGACCGATAGAAAACTAGTACCGCGAGGGAAAGTTGCAAAGTGCCCCGAGAGGGGTGTGAAAAGAGCCTGAAACCATACGGTTACAGACGTGCGCGGCATGGAAGGATTACGATCCTCGAGCGAGTTCCCGCAAGGGAGCTCAATTGGGGGTAAGCGATCCGGTGTCGCGCATTCCGTCTAGAAACACGGGCCAGGGAGTTAACTGTCATGGCGAGCCTAAGGGTTAGAAGCCCGGAGGCAAAGCGAAAGCGATTCTCCGCAACTTCGCAAGGAGCCAGGGAGGAGGTGCGAAAGTGCCTTACAGTCATGGCGGTTTAGACTAGAAACCAAGTGATCGTGCCCTCGACAAGGTGAAGCCGGGCGAAAGCCTGGTGGAGGCCTGAAAGGGTCTTAACGTGCAACTTAGTCCCCTGATCGGGGGCAAGGGGCCAAAAGCCTATCTAACTTGGTGATTGCTAGTTCCCACCGAAGCGGATCCTAGTCCTGTCTCCGTGGATGTTGCTGACGCTGTAGAGCACTGATGAGAAGACAAGGACTCGAAAGGGTCCACCTTCTTTTCAAACTCCGAAGGTGTCAGCGCAAAAGAAACGGGGAGGCGGGTTTATGTGGGGTAAGCCTCATAACCGAGAGGGGATTAACCCAGACTGGAGTTAAGGCCCCCAAATGCGGGCTAAGTGTCAAGCAAAAGGGTGTCTTTGAGCTCAGACAGCAGGGAGGTAGGCTTAGAAGCAGCCATCCTTCAAAGATAGCGTAACAGCTCACCTGCCGAGCTTGAGGGCCCCGAAAATGGACGGGACTAAAGCCTGTCTGCCGATACTCCGGACAACTTGTTTGAGACAAGTTTGTGGTAGGTGGGCGTAGAGATTGGGCGGAAGCCGGGCCGTGAGGTCCGGTGGACCGATTTCTAGTGCAGATCCTGGCAGTAGTAGCAGCTTATTCGGGTGAGAATCCTGAACGCCGCATGGGCACGGGTTTCCTGGCAATGCGTCGTCAGCCAGGAGTTAGCCGATCCTAAGTGTATCCTCAACAGGGAAACACGAACCAGGGAAACTGGTTAAAATTCCAGTGCCTCTGGTGCGCCGACGGGCCGCAAGGCCCGGCATCGGCTCCGACGCTTCGAGATAGGGCATGCAGAGTTTATCGCTCTGTCTAATCCAACGAGCCATGGGGAGTGTCGTAATGACGAGAACCGTGGCGAGTGGAGAATGGCCGCCCGTTGGGGTGGTTCTGCTCGACTCTCGGAGACCGTGAAAACGGAGTTGGAAAGGCGCATCGGAGATCGTACCAAGATCCGACACAGGTGCCCCTAGGTAAGAAGCCTAAGGCGTCTCGGGGAACTGTAGGTAAGGGAACTCGGCAAATTAGCCCCGTACGTTAGCTAGAAGGGGTGCCTGCGTTCGTCATGAGAAATAGCGTTCGCAGGTTGCAATAACAAGGGGGTCCCGACTGTTTACTAAAAACACAGTAAAGCGCAAGTCCGAAAGGATGTGTACGCTTTATGAATCCTGGCCAGTGCAGGTACCTAAAACCCGGGTTCAACTGGGCTAAGGGCCTGTTAACGCCGGGAGTAACTCTGACTCTCTTAAGGTAACGTCGTTGCCTTAATCAAATCTGGCTATATGCTGGAAAGTCTGAGAATGCCACGCTAGTTCGTTGGCCTTAAAGGCATCAATGGACTAACAAAGCGATGGCTGCAGATAATCAGCAGGAAAGACTAGATCCAGAGTGGGTGGCTGGATTCGTGGACGGCGAAGGCTGTTTCCACGTCTCCATCAATAAGATTCGAGCGATGTCGATTGGCTGGCAAGTCCTGCCAGAATTTCGAGTCGTTCAACACGAACGCAACGAAGCCATCCTGACAAGATTGCAACAATTCTTCAACGCGGGCAAGGTCGTGGTCAACCACGACACAAGGAAGGAGCTGCGCATAAGGAAGCTCGACGACCTGAGAAGGGTCGTCAGTTTTCTTTGAGCGGCATCCACTTCAAACCAAGAAAAACGAGGACTTCACGATGTTCCGAGAAATCCTCTCCATCATGGAGCGGAAGGAACATCTGACTCACGAAGGCCTCACAAAGATAGCAAAGCTCAGCTGGAAGATGAACAGAAGAATCAAACCAAGATATCTAGTATCCTCAGAGACTATACGCCAGAAGTCGACTAGCACGACTAAGATATAGTCCGACCCCTGCAGCGATGCAGGGAGGTCTGGCGAAAGTCAGCCCCGCCTTGATCATGTGATCAAGGTCCACGGAAAGCAACAGAAGTGAGCCAAATGCCTTGTCGGGTGAGTTCCGACGTGCATGAATGGACCAACGAGGGCCCCGCTGTCCCTATCTACGACCCGGCGAACCTACGTAAGGTGGACGAACAGTCCATCAACTTCCATCGGGGAGAGAAGTCCCTGTGGAGCTTTACTGCAGCTTGTTGCTGTGATGCGGTTTTGGTTGCAGAGTGTAGCTGGGAGCCTTCGAAGCGCTGCCTTCGGGTGGCGTGGAGGCAACAATGTAACACCAGCCTTTCAGGACTGCGTCGCTAACTTCTAAGGAAGGACAACGGCAGGTGGGCAGTTCGGCTGGGGCGGCACCCTCTTGAAAAGATATCGAGAGGGCCCTAAGGTCGGCTCATCTGGGTCAGAACTCCAGAGTTGACGGCAAGGCGAAAAGCCGGCCTGACTGGGCGTTTAAACGCAGAGCGTCCAGCCGCGAAAGCGTGGCCTAGCGATCCTCCGTGTCCTCACTGTTGGGGGCCGGAGGTGACAGAAAAGTTACCCCAGGGGTAACAGGCTCGTCGCGGGCGAGAGCTCCAATCGACCCCGCGGTTTGGTACCTCGGCCCATATAGGGCCCTGGGGCAAGATCGTGGTAACGCGATTGAAGTAATCCGAATGAAAAACGAGTATCGGCTTATATCGGCGAAACCCGAACTCCTTTACCAGGACGCCGCGCAAGCGGCGCATTGGGAAGAGCGGGAGAGGGCAACGCCGAGGGAAGTCCAACGGGACGAAGCACTCCGATAATGGAAGGAAACCGAAGTCCAGCGAAAAAAGTCATTTCG
Source organism: uncultured archaeon (assembly GCA_963759195.1). Taxonomy (GTDB): domain Archaea; phylum Thermoproteota; class Nitrososphaeria; order Nitrososphaerales; family Gagatemarchaeaceae; genus DASPPF01. Next base: position 265,943 of record CAVWXJ010000007.1, on the reverse strand, counting down.
GCGATTCAACATCAGTCGCTGGTTTCGTTCTCTTTCGCTTCGCAGCGTTGAGGACGACGACCAGGACGACAACGAGCGCAATCACAACGATGCCTCGAGGACGCCTACTATGGCCGTCCAGAGGAGGGCTATCGCAGCGATGCCAATGATTCCATAGACGTTCTTCAGCGTGAGCGGCACGACCGGTGACGGTTGGAGCCGCCCATAAAAACTAGAGCGATTTCGGTAACTTTCGTCCGAAAGAAGATGCGGCGGCATACGGCGGAAGCAGCGCGAGGTTTCAAGGTCCTTACTTGATCATAGATTCAACGATACACCGATTCCGCGGCACTGCTGTCGCCGATTTGGACGGCGTCAACGAGTCCGGCGACACGGCCGCATTCGATCGCAGACACCGATTCAGCGAAAGCGAACGATTCATCAGGAGCCTGAAGAATCTCAAAGCTGCTGACATCCCGGATGCCACCGAAAATCAGCGAGAGGAAACGACCTAACCGTTGTGACCCCGTAACGACTGAGCGCGCAGAAGATAGTGCGTAATGAGATGGCTTTGCGGCTAGCTCGAGAATCCCGCAAGGGACGCGGCTCGTTCCGACGAGTCGTGACATTTGACTCGGGTGTGCCTCAAAACTTCGGCCATCATACGCCGACCCCTCCTCGTGCGGGAGGGTGAAGACATAGTCTAACTCCGGAAGTAATTCCGGGTAAAGTTGCGATGTCGGCTCTTCCCATCCTGGTCCTGCAGCAGGGGCCAAGGGTGGGGCTGCTCGCCCATCAAAGGGGAACGTGAGCTGGGTTTAGACCGTCGTGAGACAGGTCGGCCTCTACCTGATGGAAGCGGTGGTTCACTGAGGGGAAGCCCTGCCCAGTACGAGAGGAACAGCGGGGCGTGGCCTCTGGCGTACCGGTCGTCCGAGAGGGCGCCGCCGGGCAGCTAAGCCATCGTGGATAACCGCTGAAAGCATCTAAGCGGGAAGCCACTCCCGAGAATAGTCAGCCTTCCGTCCTAACCTCTGCCGCAAGGCGGAGGAGCGGATGGAGAAGGGATCCAATAGAAGATTGGTTTGAAGTAGTCGCGGTGTACGCAAGAAGCTCGCAAGAGCGACTTGTTCAGCCGGCCGACCAACTATCTCCCAACGCTGGATGAGTTTCCCGGCGGAGGCGCAATGAACCCTATGCACGGCAACAATCTCCCACTGCACTCTCAACTCATCCACCAGCTGACGGTTGTAGAGGGCGCAATTGCGTAGGATTATTGCTTTCTTGGTTGCTATTCGAAGTCCAAACCCTCGCACTAACTAATGTACGGCGCCAGAGACACTGTGGCCTGAGCGTGTCGAATGGCCGATTTCATGACTGACCCCGTTTTGATAGCGGCCGTGATTGCTGGTATCGTTGCAGTTGCGATATTCGTGGCTGGACAGACGTACGTCCCATGGGTTGAGCGAACCCGGCAAAAGAAACAGAGTTTGAGCGATCTGATATCTGAGATTCAGCAGAACAAGCAACATATGCAAGTGTCCACCTACATTACCCTCGAGGACGAATCATTCAAGAGATTCAGGCAAACGGGATTCCTTGGGGAGCAGACCGTTGAAACTCAGAATGATCTTCGCGGGCTGTATTCCAGAATTCACGAAAAGAACGAATTGGTGCAACATTACTTCATGTTTCTGACTGGCCCTAAGGAAGGAAGATTGGTGATCACTGGTGGCGACGGAAACATGAAACCTCTCGAAGAGGTCATCGCTGGAATCCGGGCTGAAGCCGAGCGACTCATTGACTCTCTGCTTCCCAAGTTGATTGCCCTGTCTGCTGCAAGGGGGAATTCTGGTGGAATCGCTACGCCCGCCGCAGAAACACCAAACCGAAAGGCGAAGCTAGACGACACGATCAGACTTCTCATTGTTGTGATGTCGATACTCTACACCACTGCATACGGGATAGAGACCAAATCCAATCCCTCTTCGTCCGGGCTGTTTGCCTTTCCCGTAGTCGCGATTGCACTCTATGCTTTCGCGAATCTCGCAACCGGCAGCAAAGAACTGCTCGGCAAGAACATAGGAATCTATTTCATGACATATTCGATAGGCCAGCTCCTACTCATACCAATCTTTTCTTCGCCATCGTCCCTTCTCGACTTTAGGAAGTATTTCCTATCAGCGGCAGTAGTGATGATCTTGGCAGCATTTTTCTCAGTTCTCTCCGTTAGGTATGTGAATGGCAACTTCAGGTTGTTCAGGACTCGACCCGGATGGACAATCCTGTTCTTCGAATTGCTCTTATCTGGCTCTGTGGCATTCATCCTGATTCTGGAATCGCAACTGCTTATCTGAAAGAGGAGCAGGCCGGGTGTTAGTGACATCAACCGCAGGCGAATCTTAGGCCACATCGAATGGAGCACGTGATGTTCTTCGGCATCTTTTTCATTCTTAGCTTCAGGATTTTCGGATACCCATTATGGTATCTGATGAGGATGGTGATGCCTGCATCAATATCCCTCGTATCTGAACGAGCTTGGTTCTCACCAGTCATAGCTGGCGAAACTCGGGTTGACTACATAGGATTCGTGTTGCCTTTGGTCGCTTCGCTTGCGGCAATCCTATTCCTCATTCGCAGTGAGCATGGTAGCTGGAGGCCGTCGAGAGACATGTGGGTTCTTCTAGCGATAGTGCCGGTCTCAATTATCTTATCTAGTTACACCCCACTCGGAATCTTCGTTTCTGCAGGACTTACTGATCCGATACTTCTCATTACTTTCAGCGTCATCTTGTATCATCAAACTCTATTTCGAAACACCACTCAAGCTGCCCTCCTCTCTTACCCACTCGGCTTCATGCTGGGGTTCATCAGCGACTTGGAATCGACAGTCTATTTCAAGGGGGTCTTCGGCGGGTATGGTCTCGGAGACGGCGACTTCGTCTTCCCACTAGCGTTCCTTGTCGGCACTCTGCTGTTCTCGTCGACATGGAAAGCCACCCTGGATGGAATACACAATCTCGAATTCAGGGTCCAAGCGGCTCTGGACAGAAGGCGAAGACATTGAGGTCAAACCGTCCCAAAAGGAGGGGCGGGAAAAGTCCGGGATGGAATTACGACTGGGGTCCTGCAAGATGGGTCCATATCACAACGAGAACCAAGAGTCGGCCAGAATACATTGGATTTGTGGATGACGACGATGGGCCGCATGTCTACCTTATTCGACCCAAGATAAGGAACGCGCGCGGCGAATGGTTAGACTCATGGACTTGGAGAGAGAAAGTTGGCCCACTACCGGAGCTTAAAGATGGAATGGAATACTTTGGCGAAGTAATAGTCTACAAATGGGATATCACCAAAGTGCAAGAAATAGCCTATCCTGGTGAGATAGACCGATGCTGGTTTTGCGGAAAGAGAATCTCAGAAGGACGATTCTGCGAACCGCGACACGAATTCGTGTTTCGCATGATGGGACTCGGTATGGAGATGTTGGATGAGAATGATTCTGGTCCGAGGAGATGGACAGCAGAGGATAGGCCTCTTGAACTGGAGCAACGATTCACTCTAGAGAACATCAAGTCCGAAATCGAACGGGCAAGTGCCGAGACCGAAAAGGAATTTGCCGTCAAACTAGGAATAGTCTCTAAGCTAATCGAGAATGAAACGCAGCTTTCGGGAATCTACATCCAGCAGTGCTTGACCAAGGACACGATTGGGATTAAGTATAGAGAGAATTTCGTCCTGAACAACACGATTGGTAATTTGCCTTACAGAAGCATTTCGGCGCTCACCCTCATTCGAGGTTCCCTCTACGGGTCGGCAAGACCCATCATACGCCAATTCTTTGAATCATTAATCATAGCGAAATACGCCGAGCACGATCCGGAGCTAGCCAAGAAGTGGCAAGATCAAGACGAGTCGAGTCGCCGCGCCGATCAGGTATCATTGTCAGGAGACGTCTTCAACTCTCTCGAAAGGCACGGAAAAGAGGTGAAAGCCTTGCGGGCCACGTGGCGAGATCTTTGCGCAATGTCTCACGCGACAAGGCAGTCTCAGCAGGTGCTCAGGGTGCCAGATCCAGACAAGCCAGAAGACTTCGAGGAGCAGCTGCGAATCTCAAGCTATTCTGCGAACACCGAATACACCCTTGACTTGCTCTTCCTAATGCTGGCCATGAATTTCCACCTCATCGTCGCTCACTTGGCAAAGAAGGCCGACAAGTGGTGGTTTGGGCGAGTTGAGGACTCGTATGGGAGCCGCAAGCGTGAGGTAGAATTGAAAAACCAAGTCGCGCCATTAATCGCGAAATTCCTGAGGGTAAGCATCGCGAGGGATTTGTTGCTTCAAAATATCAAGGAATACCGAAAGTCGTGGACGTAGGCCGACTGGGATAATTCGCATAGATTTGCATCGCTTAGAATCGTCGTTTGGCATAAAACCACTTTTTCGAGTTCCAACAACTTGAGACGGAAATAGAACTTCTTTCCTCTCTGTAAGTCGGAATCTAATGTTCCCCCGCCGTGGTAAACCATCCAGGGAGATACATGTCTGAGCCAGGGCACCCTTGGAGCAAAGGATGGCGGTCTCGTCGCCACTAAAACAATTATCTTTCTAGACTTCGAACCCAAGGTTCTTCTCAGGATTCCCCCGGAGTTATCCCAGACAGTGGATATCCTCGTCCATCCTCATAAGGGGGATGTTCAATCCACTCCTGTCCTTCATTGACCTTTACCTCGACAGGGGCGTTCACGTTTCCCTCGAATGCCTCTAATTGTCTTAGAGTGGACAGGATCGGTCTCATCTTGTATCGAAGCTGTGATATTGAATCAGCATATGGAACACGTTCGGAACAGGTGAAGTAGGCAGTCAGCTTCGTTTCGAACTTTCCCTTGGTCGCGCTTCCTTCGAGCACTGTTGCGTGTTGCACGTTATTGGTAAAAGCGTAGAGGAACCGGTTTGTCTTCCTGAGACACTTGAATAGTCCCTCGGTTCCTCGTCCTAAAAGCGCCTCTGCTCCTTTAGGAAGCAACCAGAGGTCGTGAGGATAATCGTGAGTGACTACTTCAAGATGAAATCAGGGAACTGAAGGAGCGAGTGTGGAAGTTAGAGAAGAGGCTCGACAGATCGGTGAGGCGCATCTGGCTTGTCCTTTGGTTCCTCTTCATGGCCCTCTTTGGATGGTTCTTCCTTGTGTCGGTGTTTCACTAAATGTCCCAGACCCTTCCCAGCAAGTTCAAGAGCCCCATAGACCCCGCCAAAGAGTATTACAACAAGCAACACGATTGGATTCCCTTCAAGCCAATTGACAGCGCAAGTAGGCCAGTTCGAGGGACTCGTGCATTCGAGAGTCCTGGGAGGGGTCTGAGTTGGCGTCGGGTTCGCGGCCAACCAACTCTTACCGTAGTTCAAATCGTCATAGTAGAGATGTATCGCCTCACTTTGAGCGAAGGCCGCGTAATCTCCCGTTATGTTGGCGACTCTGACCCCGATGGCGAGTGCGGGGTTTGCGATACTTCCGTTGTAGTTGAAAGCGACGTTCGTAGCATAGTCATAGTTCCCTGTGAGGTTCACCCCTACTTGAGCAAACTCGCAGACGTGCATCGTTACGGTGACCTGATACGAATTGCTTTGCCCAGTTGTTTCGCTGGTGGAGGACGTTGTGCTTAGGTTCGGCTGCGTGCAAGGATTGAGGGCGCTCGGCGGACTCGGATTGTTGGCGAGATAGTCAGTAGAGTCGTTAACGACAACTGGCGTGTTCCCTCCGGTCGGAATGAACATCATGTTGAGGGAAGTGTTATCTCTCGGCCCAGCCCACGTGACGATTACTCTGAAAGTCTGTCCGGGGGGCGCATACAGAGGGAAGAACCGTTGCATTATCGCAAATCCACTCTGATTGTCTCGCCATTGGAGGCCGATGAAGGAGTTGTAATCAGTCAGAAGATCATCCACGAAGGCTTGGGTCTGGGAAGGAAAGGTCCTAGGGGTAGAAGCGAGCGAGTGAGGAACGGAGGCCGTCAGCAAGATGGCAAGAATGACACCGACAAGGATTCGTTTGGCCATCAACTTTTGTCAGCGCCTCTTCCGTATAGCCGTTTGCCACTAACCGGCTTTACACAGCGAGACGAATTTGCCCGAACAACCGAAGACTTCCCAGAACCATCAACGCTACGTAATATCCTAAGCGAGTTTCCCGGCGGAGGCGCAACGAACCCTATGTGCGGCACAAATCTTCCGACGTCGTCATCTGGTGCGGAATCAGATTTTCGGCCGATTCAGACCTTGATTTCTCGAAGCATGGTCAACCATTAGAGATTTCCATAAAAATCATACACAACCATCGTCCACGCGTTGGCGAAGGCGACAATACAGTGGATATCGACGTGATTTGAGGATAGCCGTAGTCAGTGATGCACATCTCTTCCAGACCTTCGCTGAGGAGTACGACTCCGTAGCCGATTTCGAACGGGCGCTTGCTCAGATAGCCGAAGACACGAACCCAGACGTTCTGTTCATGGCTGGAGACATGTTCGATTACAAGAAGACCGAGACAGTCTTCCTCAGGCACTACGAAGGCGAAGGCCACATGATGAAACTCAGGGAGATTCTGAAGAGATTCGCCAAACCTGTCTATGCAATTAGGGGGAATCACGACAAAGAGGAAGTTCTGAAAGGCCTCGCTCAAACCGTGCCCAACTTTCACTATCGTGGAAGCTGTATCGATTCTATCGAAGGCTTGGCGGTCTGTTTCATGGACTCCTACTATGAGACTGGCGGCATTTACGAATCTGCCACCATTCAGAGGATGGAGCACTTCCTTAGTGAATCACTAGCGAAGATCGGGAACCATCATAACCGGAGGTTGCTTCTTTGTCACGAGACTTTCGAACCATACGAAAACGCCATTCCTGACAAGGTGGTCAAAATCATGAAGGAAAACTTCGCCATGGTTCTGAATGGTCACATGCACTCCTGGAATCCAAGGACTTACAATTCCTCAAACGTCGTCTGCCTGCCATCTCTACTACCGTCCAAGATTGTGAAGGGCAAGTACGCAATGGAACGCTACACGTGGAGTGGCGATGAACAGAACCCCGCTCTAACTGAGCTCGAATCTCCGTTTGGATACACCATCCTCGACTCCGACTCCTTCAAGGTCGAAGTCCATCCATTCGCGCCATCAAAGAGGGTCATAGAGATATCCATCAACACAACCGGACTTTCGTTAGAAGAAGCAAGACGGCGACTGAGGGAGGTTCTGGCCAGCATTGACGGACGAAACGACAAGAGCGCATTGATCATACTCCCATGTATCGAGGGTACGGTTTCATTCTCCCCAATTTATCTCAACAGTGTCAGGAGCGAGTTCCCTGAACTTGTTGTGGAAGAGGTGCGGTTCAGCGGCGTTCCCTTGACGACCGCGCTCGGGTCGGTTACTCTCGAAGCCCCAATGCTCTCAATAGACCAACTGTTCGAGAAGTTGAATGCCGACGTACCAAAGCTTGTTGAGGACATGCTTTCGAAGGGAGTTGCAGTGGACGAAAAGACGGTCCGCAAGGCTTTGGATGTGCTATTGGGTGAGGAGTTGATTATCAAATCTCAAACGATTGCCCAGAACCGGGTCAGGCTCCAAGTGGTTCTGGCTCCGATAATTGAAGCCATGACCGGGGAGAAGGCACTACCACCGAACTTCCAAGACAACATGTCGGCTTTGTTGAAGGCGATGAGGTAATGCGGCTCCTGTTGATTGATGTGAACGACGTCCTGGGCCTCGAGGGGAACGTGGACATGACCAAGAATCCCACATTATTCTACGGACGAAATCTAGCGGGCAAGACGAACATAATCAACCTGATTCGGTATTGTTTCGTTCTGGGCAGAACGAGCGGGAAGTACAAAGAGGAAAAGAGACTGGACAAGAATGAGCTATTGCTCCAAGGCACAAAGGGAGGCACCTCCACCTTCTATTTCAAACATGCATCTAGGTACTACAAACTGGAGTATGTGTTCAGGCGCATTTCAAAGTCGGTCAGTCAAAAAATCACCCTTTCCTCCTCAGTGAGAGGAACGCTTGGCGATGACGTCATAAGCACCATGCATCAAGCAGAATGGACCAGAGTGGCGGACGGCGCCAAAGAGCTGAAGGAGAAGTTCCACGAGCTTCAGATTCTTCTCCGATGTAATCGACCTTCTCATTTCTCCATCGAACGTGAGGAACTTCACAGATGCTATCAACAGCGAATTGGTGACGGTTCCAGAGATAATTGCGAAACAAGTTTCTCAGGTGCACAATGGAGCAGAGAAGCTCCTCGGCAATATGGAGAAGTTGAACGGGCTTCTTGTCCAAGAGAAGGACGCGTACTCCTCCAAGTTCTCGAGGCTGAAGGATGCTTACCAAGAAGGGACGTCAGAAACTCCAGAGAATGTCGAGGAGACGTTCGTCCTCGGCAGAACCTTCGAGAAGTTACGTTCCAAGTCAGAATCAGTCGAAAAACAGCTGTCAGAACTCCCTAGCCGCGAGACTCAACTCGAGCTCTTCAAGCAAAAATGGAGTGGCGAGTTTAGCGAGAAATTCCGGAGAATCGCAGGGGCCAAGATGATACTTGGCGAGAGGGACGCCGTTGTTGACCTGAAGGAGAAGGAACTCAAGCTGAAGGGCGCTCAAGAGTTGGTAAAGGCTTGGATTGCAACTTTCAAGGCGCTACCGTCCGGAGACAACATCTGGTCTTTGGGCGAGTTCAAACTCCCTGAGGTATACGAGTCCGTCTTCGGCTATCTGCTAGACCCGGACAGGACACGGATCATCTTTGAATTTCTTCTCCAAGCGAAACGCGAACTCAATGTTGCGGCGGTCATAGCCAAGAAATACCAAGTAGCATTATCACTGAACGAGATTCGTTCGTTGGCCAGTTCCAACAAGAAACTGGCCAAGGCAGTCAGGTCTCCGGAAACGAAACCTCGAGGAGTCGATGCCGTGGTCACATATTCACACGACGAAGGAGAATCGACAGTCCACATCCCAGTGGACGCCTTGGTTCAGAACCCGAACTACTTGAGGGGCGTAAGGCAGATACCCGCAGTGTACAGAACCAAAAGCCTTGACGCAAGAAAGCTCAAGCGGATTAGTGACAAAATCCAATCCACAGTCAACAGTCTCGAAAAGTGCAGAGACAGACTAAGCGCCGCTGCAGACAAGCTGGAAGACGCGAGAAGGCTGGTTCCGTTCTTGACGAATGAAACCAACCACTTGGGCAATCAATTGAGAGAGGCTACAACTGCGGTGCAGGAAAGCCTGACCAATTGGCAAACGACCAGCGGTGGATTATGCGAATCATTCGGTATCTCTCCGGAGAAATTCAGCTTGGAGGAACCAGATGGTATCGACGAGTTCATTTCTTGGATGAGGGCCAAAATCAAGGAGGTGGATGGCAAGTTCCTCAACGAGTTCAAGCTGGCCGCGGCAAAGGCAGGAATCCAGTTTGACAGGAGGTTCGACCCAAGCAAATTCGAAGACCTCGAGAAGGTCATCGAGTCACAGAGCAAAGAGATCACCGAAAAGAAGCGGAAGCTCCAGAGCACCAAAGATTGGCTGGGCTCACACCTGAACGACGTCAAAGCGGTTGAGGACTACCTCTTCTCTATCTCCACAATAGAGAACGCGACGACCATTCTCGGGGCCATAATTACGAGAGTGCACGAATATACCAATCTTGACACAATGTCGGAACAAATCGCCCAGAGCATCGAAGAGAACGTAAGCGCCTGCCAACAGATGATTATCCCAGACGAGACCGTGGTATTCCGCCATACTGGCAAAGGCAACTTTCTGATTGAGACGCAGACCGGCCAACCTTTCACCCATCCCGCGGGTTCTCACAAGGCAATCATCAGTCTGGGAATCATGCTGACTCTGGCCAAGCTCTTCAACCTGCCAGTTGTACTTGACGAAGCGACGGATAGGTTCGACTTCATGACCATGAAGAATACCTTCCGCTATGTAGATGCCCTGTGCAGAGATGCTCAAAGTCCACAGATGTGTTTCGTCAGCTACAGGACACTCAACATAGAAGGAGACCAAGAGACGCTGAACCTGGTCAACGGGTGGAATCTCTACATGGTTGAGAAACAGGGAGGTTCCAAGACGATACGTCACGTCAACAGCATCAGTGTTTCACCTTCCGTCGGTCCGTGAACCTGTCATTTACCTCGACGGGCTGGAGCGATCCTGACGTCACCTGTGCCCCAAACGCTGGATGAGTTTCCCGGCGGAGGCGCAATGAACCCTAGCTCAATCGTCAGGTAGGTTGGAGACAACCCCTCAGACTCACCTTGTCTTCCCCTGATCTGTTCGCAGGAGGCGGAATGGCAGCAGGTCGTTATCCAACAGTGCACGTTACAGAGGATGATTGTGCTATTGTCTGTGTGCCGTTGATTAGGTTTGCTATAATGCCATAGTTGCCCCGAGGCGCTGCCGAGTAGTTCATCGCGAACTTACCAGTGGCATTACCTCCGGGCGCAAGCGCTTGCACGGGCGAAGCAGGTGGCGTAATGACTACCCCCGAGCCCGGAGGGGACACTGCTAACACCACAGACCATCCATGGAAGATTCTAGTGTCATCATTTGTCACAATGTATGAAACCTGGCATCCTGACGCAAAGCTGATTGAAACGCTAGCACGCGGCTTCGTGATTATCTGGTATCCCAAATACCCAAAAGCGAGGAAGATTAGCAGAAAAATCACAACGATTGCCGCGGCAGAGCTTTCAATGCTGGACCTTTTCTTACCCAATTTCATCTCGCTCTATCCTCTCGTGAGGCCCCAGAATGCGGCTACCAACCCGACAAATGCCAAGGCAACGAATTCCTCAACAGTAGTTGGATTCCCCGAATTCAATTGCGATATGAATCCGGTTATCCCAAGGCCGAACGTTCCACTTCCCATCAATTTCGCCAATTCCTTCCACCTGCTAACTACTCTCCCTTCGAAAATCGAGTTACTAGCCCTGTCAACGTCACTGCTCACCAATTCCGCATCCCCTCTCCGATAGGCGTAGACCTTGGCCTGCAGAATGACGTCTTCTGCGTAATGATGAACCAGATTTTGAACTCTCTGCTGGGCTTGAAGATGCAACGTGATGCTTGAAATGCTTCGCTGGTTCGGGACAATCGCTTCGTCAGCCGGACGAGCGTCTTTTGACACTCTAATCTCGCCCCCTCGCTATCAATTCTTCGGTGTCGTCATCGATTCTTGTTAGCAGGTCTTCAACATTCGCGAGATCCTCACTCAGAGATTCGGGTTGAACCCTTCGGCCATCCAAGAGCTCTTGAAGGGGGAAAACGAAGATGACAAACATCAACGTCATGGTAGTAGCAGCAAGCCAAATAATAGAACTCCCTGCAACCCCGGCACTAATGCCGCTTACAGACCCAATCAATCCAGCAAGTGGTATGATTACGACGAATCCTATTGCTCCCACCAAAATGGCGAGGGCCAAGCCAAGAGTTCTACCGTAATCGAACCTCTCTCTAGCCCTCCTTTCCGGTTCTTCTTTTTCCTTGGAACCCATTAGCATTTTGATGTCTTGCCCAGTTTAATGAATATGAGCCCCGCGATTCTCGAACGAGCTTAGTCAAGGCCGTCGGGTTGGGATAGGGAGTTCCTAGCGGAGGCGCAATGAACCCAACGACGGCGAAGCTACCCCTAACTACTTTAGTTTGGAAGGGCGACTGCCGCCATAAGTACCTCACGAACTTCTTGAGGAACTTCCACTGGGGTGCTTCGAATCTTCATCGCAACTTCTTCGGCAAGTAGAACTTCCCACGCTTTGTCTAGGGAAGCCCTCTTGGAACCTATATCGATTCTGTCTGCCGCAAGCCTTCCAATTTGAATATCTTTCATGACCTTGTCAACTTCAATTCCCAAGGAGTACTTGGTATTCAATGCTCCCAAAGCCTCGGAGAAAATGCCATAGGGATAGTAACTTTCGATGGATCCCTTCTGCCAAGTACGAACGTTTTCCTTTGCAATAAGGCCACCATCTACAACCCGCTGAACCTCTTCGGTGGCATCTCGGTCCATTATGACAAACATAGGAACAACATCACGGGCAATCCCTAACCAAACATCCAATGCCCTTGAGGCATTACTCTTCCCTCGCGTGGGGATTAATTCCATGTTCACCAGATCAATTCCCATCTTTTCTGCGTAGGCTTCCAAGACAAGCTTGTCGGATTTTCCTTCGACAAACACTACCTTGCTGCTAAAGAGAACATCAGTAAGTCTGATTCCCATTTCATCGAGGACATCGTGCTTCTTGTCTGCTGCGATGACCGTGGCTTGGGTTTCATTGCCTGCGAGCTTGACTAGCCAAGTTTTGATGTTCCTATCCGAGGTGACAAACACCGAAGAATGCGTAGAGATGAATAGCTGCTTGTTACCCGCCAATTTTCTGAATTCTTCGAGGAGCCTTCGCTGAAGTCCAGGATGAAAGTGGTTCTCCGGCTCTTCAATAGCTAACAACGACGAGTTCTCATTGTCAACAAGCATCTTGAACAGGAGGTTGGTTGAACTCTGGACCCCTCCTCCCTCGAGTGCCAAAGGGAACCTCCGCTGTCCCTTTCTAACCATCAACTTTCCCTGTGCCGGATTAAGTCGAACTTCTGTAAGGTTAGTGAAGGCATTATCGTATTGACTGAAAAGTTCCTCGTCAACCGCAGTAATAGCTTGGTCTAGGCTCCAGATTTTGTTTTGGACGGCCTCATCTGTCAACGTCGCCCTGAAGCCGGCGTCATTCCTCCCATCCCTGGCTACCGTTATGAACTTGAACGAGCCCTTTACTCTGGCTGCAAGGCGGCTCAACATAACATTCAACTCTTCAGGTTTAATGCCCATTTGATGTTGTAATGGGTTCGTGGTTTCACTTTCTTTGGTTACAGGCGGATTGTCAACACCGAGTTTGACGGCATCGCTTACTACCAACGATAACCCTGCCCACTTGACCAACAATGTCTGCCATACCCCTTGAATATTGATTATCTGGCGGCGAACCTCAACTTCATTCTTCGTATTCGGAAACTCTTGCTTGACGAACTCAAACATGCCGGCGTTGAATATTTCATTGAGCTCTTCATCAGTGAATGCGAATCTGAGACCAAACACGATTGGTTTCGTCATAATCCCCTTGTGCCAGAAGTATGGGTCCAGCCCGGGGGTCGTATTTGGGGTAGGCGAGAATTGGGTAAAGAACAGATTAAGGGCTTCTAGAATGTTGGATTTGCCGCCACCATTCTTTCCGATGAAGACATTAATAATCTCCCAAATCTGAAATGTTTAGGTCTTTGAGGCTACGGTAGTTCTCTATGTGAATCGAGTTTAGTTTCAAATTCAGACAAATCAACGACTTGGCTTGAAGAATTAAGGTTTTGCCCACCATTTGTTGTCTTGATTGGAATCTTACGTCCCATCAACTTTGAATTTCGTACGGAATTTCCCAGCGGAGGCGCAACGAATTTGCATTCACGACCCAAAGGCATCTCAGGAATCCACGTTCATACGTAATCAGTCGTGCCTCCTTTCCTCCTCAGCCAGTAGGTGGAGATGGTAGCCATATACTTTGAACACCATCATCAAGAACGACACCAGAGCAAGGATGAGAAGTATCAGCGCGAAGATGCTCGTATCATCGAAGACTGAAATTAGCATACCACTAAACGTAGAGAACAAACAAAGCACCGCGAGAGATTGAAACATTATATCGGATTCGATTTCCTTCATGGTTCCCTTGTACTCATTAATCATCACCTGTCTCGTCAAGTGGCCAAATTCGAAAAGAACAACGCTCACACTAACCAATACCGTGGCGAAGACTTCCGGAGATGAAACATACTTGGAGAATGAGACTAACGGGAGCGACCAGAATCCCACTATCAGAAGCACGACGGGTATTCCCACGGCAAGCGCGAAGGCGAGATTGATTCGCGTCTTGAGCTCCATTGCTGGAAAGGCTCCCCTGGACCCTCCTTCTAAATCGTTAGAAGGAGTTTACCATTAAAAGACCGGAGGCGCAATGAACCCTAGCACGGCCATCTCCTTTGAACCCCAACAAGTGCCAAGCCTGCGAGTTCAGGCAGATATGTCCCTCTAGCCTCGCGAAGTGATTCAAAGAGACAACGTGAGGGCAAACTCGAATAAATAATCGGTTGAGGCGCTGTTTCGGGATGGAGCTTGGCACGAGATACAGGATTGTCGGGGTCGAGGTCGTCGGCCTCGGTGCCTTCGTTTTGCTTCTGCTCTTCCTCGAGTGGAACGAAGCAGGAACGAACCAAGTAGTCCAGAACTTTTCGTGGGTCTGGGGGATTGTAGGCATATCATTGATTCTCGTAGGGCTCGAACTGCTTTCGCTGAATGCTAAGGCTTTCGCGAAGAGAAAAGCCGACAGTGGCGGCTAAGAATGAATCCGGCATAAGTTGTCGTGACCTCGTCAGACTTCGAATCCGGCGAATACAGACTTGGGACGACCTCGGTGAGGCTGATCAGGGTGGGGAACGCGGTTCAGGCGATTTTCAGCAACAAGCTCGAGGCAAGACTGTTCTTTGCAGACGCTTCTTCAAGGTTTAAGAGGGCTGAAGACGATTTCAGGTCGGACCAGAGATGAAGGTCGGCGCAACGAAGAGGCGAGAAATCGGGGCCCTAGCTGACGCTTGGGCTGCGGCGTTGGTCGATCTCGCCAAAGCATCAAGGGAAAGGCATGCCAAGCGGCTGGAAACCAAAGCGAAGCTCGTCAAATCCGTCTAGGTCCTCGACAAGCCACTCTTCTAGGCGCCCCTTGGAAGCCGCGGTCTTTTTGTGCGCCGGCAGAATCATATCGCGTGACTGAGCACGACAGCGCGAGTCCGCCCAACCTCAGAAAGGCTCCTACTACCCATCCCGAATGGCTGCTCGCGGGCAGCTGCAAATCCTGCGTCGGGTTCGAATTCGTCGGCTTCTGCGTCAAATATCAGACTCCGGTGGAGGAGGACGACCTCTGCGACGGCTACCTGTCGGTCATGCAGGGCAGGAAGCGGATGTGGGCCGAGAAGCGGGAGTTAGGAGCGGCGGGAGAATGAAGCTCGATGACCACTGATCGCACTATGTCCCAGGTGTCGTCGCCGCCTTTCGTCTCTGCATCAACAGCCCTAGAAGGGCCAGGATTGCGACGAAGACGACTATCCACACCACAAGGTCGACGGCCAGGTTTCCGTAGTCGACGTTCCACGGATTGTACTGTGGAGCAACGATCATTCTGTAGAGCCAGGCCTGCGGGTAACCATACCATACGGCCCCAACCAGCCCTGACGGCGTGGTAACGATTAGACCGGTCGCGATGGCGATGATGATTCCAAGGATTACACCAATGGCAGAGTACCAGTACGTCTTCATGACGTTCGCCTCATTGAGACGGGAAGGCTGTTATTTCAACGAATTCGGTCCTGGGCCGATGCGGGATGGACTACTTGGCTGCTAGGCAGGCGGTTCTGCGCCACCGCAGACGTTCCGAATCGTTCTCATGACTAGAACTATAGAGCCAGGCCGTCCGTAGACTAGATCAGGTAAATGTCTAACGGGCGGTCTGGGGCAATCTGCGGCGTAACTCTGGCGGCGCTGCTTCTGCTGACGAGCGTGCTTGCCTTCTCGGCCGAACCCGCCGCTGCCCAGACGGCCCCTCCCCAGGCGCCCAGCTGCGGATGGCACGGCCCTCTGAATGGCGGAGGCAACGTGTCCGGCTCGCCAGCGGGATTGGCAGTGGCCGTGACCATAGGGGAACCCTCCTGGCAGCAGGACTGCTTCAACTTCCCCGGATCTGGGGGCTCATCTTCGGGCCTTTCCTTCCCGGCTTACGAGGTCTTCCCCATCATCATCCACGCTTCACCTGGGACCACCGTCAGACTGGAAGCGGGGCAAGCCACCCCATCGGCTCAGCAAATCTCAGAAGGGATACTCAACACGAGCATCTGGACGTGGTTCAGCCCCAATCCCATGGTGACCGACTCCGGCGGGATTGCGAGGAGCAACCTCACCCTGGTGGGGGCAGTGATGCCCTTCGTGCCAAACGACATCGCGAACGTGAGCCTTCCCATCACGGCCATGGAATCTGGGGGCGCCAGCGCGACAGCGGGCCTGCCAATCGAGTTCGAGGGCGGCAATTCAGGAGGCACAGACGTCATCCAATCCCCCGGTCCCATAACGTTCGGGAACGGTGTGGAAGGTCAGGTCGGCCAGCCCTCCGACCCCATCTTCAGCGTGGTCTACAGCCCGCCGGGGTCGGCAACGTCCGCGGCCCCGCTGCAGGTGAGTCTCAAAGTCCTTGGCACCTACGACAACGGCAAGGTGGGCCCCATGCCCGCCGACGTCCAGGTCTCCTTCCCCCAGTCCAGCTTCGAACTGACGCCGTACTCGGTGTTCTATTTTCCAATCCAAGAGAACAACAGCCTGAAGCCTTCGAACACCACCGCCCTGGCTTCCTACACATTCGCGGTGCAGGAGAAGGTGGGCAACGGCACCTACGTGGAGCCCCTCGCGGTCTCGGTGTCGTTGCTCCAAATCTTCATGGGCACTCCCGGGTCTGCGGTCGGAGCGATTCCTCAGGAGGGGACCCGACTAGGATTGTATGACTACCTGATCTGGCCCGGCGCTCCGATTCTGGTGGCGCTTGTCTGCGTCGCCGTTCTAGCCGTTGTTCTCGCCAGGCGTCAGAAGGCCCAGTCGGGCGAAGATGCGCAAGCTCTTGTACGCGAGGCTACGGAGCCAAGTCCAGCGTCGACGGCGTTGCCAAGATGGAGTTTTACGGGGCGAACGGGTTCACGGCGGTGACGATGCCGAACGAGGTTGCTGACGACCCGGAGTACTCAAAGCCCTTACACCCCCCACGCGTCCCCCCACCCGCACCATCTACACCCATACGCCGATCTTCCAGCTGCTGGCGCTACTCTGCGGGTCGGAACACCCGGAGGACACTTATCCCGTCAGTGGTAGTCGCCGTCGTGGTTGGACTCGCTTTCGGCTGTTCGCCTTTCCGGAAACCAGAACCTTGACGACTACTCAGGTGTCCGCTGTGACTACGACCTCGATGACCACTTTGACCACGACCCAATTGAGCACCGTGACGCTACCGGCCAACGCCTCAGGGACGAAATCCTACACCACCGTCACCTTCACAAGGATAACGGTCTTGGTGATTCCAGTTGTGGCTACATGCACAACGATATCAGGGACGCGGTCGATAGTCTACATCTACGCCTATGGGGGCCAAACCACCACGGTAACTACGATTTATCCTCCCAACCTCCCCCAAGAATACTATGTCACGGTTGTCACGGCTTCAACCGTTAGCGGCAGCAACAAGACCTACGTCCAGCAACCCGACACCTGCCCGTAAAGCCTGCCCAGCATCCGAAAGTTGACAGCTCTGGTCAGCACCCACCAACTTGACAGAACCTCGTCTAGCTACGCTTAATACCTTCAGGGCACTCAAAAAGGGAAGATGGCTAAGAGCGTGCGCTTGAACGGCGACAGGCACTTCACCGTCGCATTGAGGCCAGAGAAGGAGGGCGGGTACTCAGTCCGGTGCCTTGAGCTTCCCCAGGCCGTCAGCCAGGGCGAGACGAAGAGGGAGGCCCTTGCCAACATCAAGGAAGCGATCGAACTCTCCCTCGAGCACCTCCGAGCTAGGGAGAGGGCAAAGAACGCCGAGTTCATCGACGTCGTAGTCTGATTTGTCTCTCCCGATGATAAGCTGGAGGGACGTCCTGAGCTTGCCCTCACGAAGAAGAAATTACAGGCCAGTGCTTCCGCGGCGGCAGTCACATCATGGCTCCCAGAGGCGACGAGGAATCATTCAGGCTGGCCCTTGATCATTTTAAGCGAGAACTGGCAACAGCTCACTCGGCTCCAAGTTCCTTCTTGAGCGCCGGAACCATTCGCGGGTTAATCGAGACCTGAAGGCCGTAGCCCGTGGTCTTACGTACCAACCAGCCCTGCCTCAGCAATCGCTCCGCCGCCTTCTCTGCGTCACCCCTCAGATGACCGGGGAATCCGCGGTAGAGGTTCTCGATTGCGGTGTGCCTGCCTCCGATGTAGCCGTGGTAGAAGAGGTTCCTGAGGATGGCTTCCTCGAAGGCGTCCACATTGCTGCATCACCAACGATACTATTAACCGGCCATATATCAAAAATGATACTCGCAGTATCGTAGATGATACTCATAAATAGCCGGGGGTTGCGCTCGCCAAACAATGAGAGCGTCGCACAAGGACCCCGGCCCTCTCCAGAGAGTCTTCGGAGACACTGGGGTCGCGCGGATTCTGGACTTCCTGACGGTCTACAAGGAGTTCGATTACTCTATGGCTGACATAGCGCGGAAGTCGGGACTGGGGAAGATGACCGTGACTAGGGCTTGGCCGACCCTGGAGAGGTACGGTCTGGTCAGGGAGACGAGGAAGGAGGGCAAGGCAAAGATGTACAAGTTGGATCTGACGAGGACCACGAAATTGATCGAGCAGCTCGCGCTGCAGGTGGCGAGCATGGACGCAGACCTGCTGGTGAAGAGGGAGCCGCAGGAAATCAAGCCCATCCAGACACGCTGATCTCTTCGGTCGGTAACCCTAGTCCGCCGAGCGCGACTTGGGGTACCTGCTGGCCCACTCAATCAGCCCACGCAGCTGATTGGACGAGCGGAAGTGCGCTATGGCAATCCTCTTGGTCAAGAAGTAGACCCCTCCCTTGCCTATCGAGGTAGGCTTGGTGCGTCTTGAAGTAATTATGCAGAACACTTTCGCCACACCCTCCCATTCGAAGTTGTCCGCAAAGACTCTGCCGCTTATAGAGGAACGACGAACGCTCGAACTCTTTGGTGGTGAAGAGCGGTCAGTGTCGAACACACGGATGGCGTTCATTCAGGCTCATGGATTGGCCCGCCCAATTGCCTCCCGTTCAATTGGCTAGATGGAGGAAGGAAGAGACGAGAGGAGGAAGAGCGAAGAGCAGAAGCTGAAAGGGAAGCAGAGAAGGCGAGGCAACACCAAGAGTGGGACGAGAAGAGACGCGAATGGGCCACCAAGATCGAACAGGCGATCCTGACCTTCGGCGTCGTCATGCAAGGTGACTCGGATCGGCCTGCCGGCCCGTACAAGATAAGATGGAAAGATTGGGGGATGGAGCGTCATCACGACGACCTGATCATCAACGCAAGAGAGTACATTACGAACAAATCAAACCAGAACGTGCTGGTGTGCGGCGCCAGCGGCCAGGGCAAGTCGGTGTTGATGCGCCACTTGCTTCGATGTTTCGACTCGCCGAAAGTGATTCTGTCTTTCAAACCCAACGACGAGTATCTGAAGGCTGGCTACCCAATCGCCGATGTCACGAGAGTCATACCCAACCCGTTTCAGGACGTCAACGCGTTCATAACCGCCTTTGCCATCACCTTCCCACTGGACATAATCGGCGTAACGGCTTCTCAGGTGCCCGCGTTGCTCTTCAACATGGCCAACGAGTGCGAGAGTTGGAAGGACTTCCTTGATCGTCTCGAAAAGCGCATCAGTGGTACGAGAGACAAGGTGCAGCTGACCGCCCTGCGCTTCATCGACGAGCACGTGAGGCTCCTTGTCTACGAGTCAAGAACGGATACCGACTCCCTTCTGAGCACCGTCTTCCAGGGCAAAGGCAGCGTCGTCTTTGACTTCGCGGGGCTGAATGAGAACGCCAAGGTCTTCTACTCCGAACTCCTGCTCAGCCAGCTCTGGTCAAGGCTCGAGACAGCAGACGGGGAGAAGAGGTGGATGATCGTTTGCGTGGACGAGGCGTACAGGCTGACCAGGGGCACTTTCCAGCGCTATCACTCGGTGCTGTACGAGATGGCCCGGGACATCAGGCACATCGGTGCGCTGTGGACGTCGACCCAGGACTACACCGACATGCAGGACGACATAAGGAACCAGTTCGAGACGCAGTTCGTCTTCAAGACGACGGCGAAGGCCGACCTCGATGCGCTCAGAGCCATCGACCCGATGATGAGCTGGACCGCCTCGGTCTTATCGGCCCATAATTTCTTCGACGCAAAAAGTGTCGATCACAGGTACGTGGATATACTCCTCTACCACGCGATGATAGCGGTATTCGAACCTCACGAGACCAAATTTGTTCAGGAGCCAGACGAGCCCACGAGGTACGTCACGAATGAAGACCAGACAGTAGATCTACCAATCGTGACTCGGATGATTCGCAAGCGCATAGAGAAGGAGGTGATCTACGCGAGCCAGTTCGCCAGACTTCTCGTGGAGCGCTACAGCCTGGACGAAAACAAGGCGAAGCTCATGATCAACGACGCACTGCGTCCCTTGGTGGAAGGAGGCGAGGTCAGGCGCATGGAGTTCGAAAGGGAGGACGGACAATCTCTCATTTTGTACTACAAGCTGCCCGAGGATACCGCGGGGGCGAGCGTTCTTCACGCCTTCTTAGCCGCTCATCTGAGAAAGTTCCTTGAGAAACACGGCTTTCGAGTGATCAAGATTGCCGCCATAGGGGACAACGCTGCTGACATTGAGACCGAGGATGCGTCTTACGAGATTGAGACTGGTTTAAAGAAAGGCAAGGTGGATGATTTAAGAGAAAGAGTGAGCAAGACTGAGAAGCCGACGTTCATCATCGTTCCAAATTCCACGATAGCTGAGAGATATGCCAGTCTGAATGCGAGCAAGGTACGAGTTGTCACGATGGCAAACCTGACCCAGGCGTTGGAAGCGAGCGGGGTCATCGCTTCGCTCCCTGCGAGCGGCGATTCGAGTCGCAAGTGAAGGAGGATAAGCAAACCAATTTTGAGGTGCAGATGGTGCAGCTAAGAGGTTCATGTAATGGATGATTGCCTCCCTTTTTCAAGTAGTCGCGGTGTACGCAAGAAGCCCGCAAGGGCGACTTGTTCAGCCGGCCGACTAACTACCTCTCAACGCTGGATGAGTTTCCCGGCGGAGGCGCAATGAACTCTGCGCGCGGATCCAGTCAGACATCTGTCGTTGGCGTTTAGATCCAGCATGAATGCTAGCGCCCAAACACTTCCTTCTTCCCGACGCCAAGGACAATTAGAAAGCCCTTTAAACAGAAAATCCACGTTGCGACAGATATGGCATATGGGCTTGAGGTGCTGGCCCAAGACATTGATGCCGCTGTAGAGGCCTTGAATGAAGAGGATTTCGAGAATCTCAACATCTTTGCTAACCGAATCATGAGTAACGCAATCCTTGGGGACGAACGCAAATTTGCTCTCCCAGGATTCTTCTTGAAAGACATCTACGTTCTTCTCGGTAGTTTGAAGGTAAAGACAGCGACAGCCCCATTTTCATCTATTATGTCGCTCGCAAAAGGATATGCCAAAAGGTTACAGGAAGAAACCACGGAAGACGCATTCACCGAAGGCGACCTCTGGTCCGAATACTACAAACTACTCGAGTCTCTTCGTCATTTCACTTTGACTGAAGCAGAAGAGAAGGCATACAAAGACAGCCCAGTCTTCACGCACGACGCATTTCAGTGGCTCATCTCGTATCTGGGGAACAACAAGGATACACTTCTGCATTCAAAGAATCAACTACTGCGTGGCATCAACAACGAAATGAGTAGACTTTACCGATGTCACGGCGGCGAGATCTCTGAGCTGTACGCCATTTCTCTTGTGACTGCACTTGGCCGTTGTGACGATTACGTAAAGATAATTGCGAGGGACTCGGCAGAGTACGAGAAGCTTACGAAAGAAATGACTCTTCCACTGACGGAGCGTCTCATCGCGGTCCTGAAATCCAATCCTCCTGTGTCCCAAGACGTCAACGAACTGCTTTGGGAACTAATCAAGCAGTGGCGGCAATTCTTCCTGAAGTACATGGAGACCCGACGGGCTTCAATCGAATTAGTATCTGAGCCCGAGAAGGGAATCGAACTTCCAGAGGAAACTAGGAAGAAACTCACTTCGGCCATAACCAAGTCTCTAGAAGGAGAACTAAAACTGAAAAAGTGACACGACATGTCTCTCTTTCGAGTGGTTAGTGAAGCAGCCAACGCCAATCCCAACGCCAGCCCACAAGTGATTGGAGAAGCCGTCATGCGAGCAATTGAGCTCTCGTTACCTGAAATCTTCATGAACGTGAAGGTGCCCTCGACGCCCTCTCAATTCGCCTTGAGAAGACGCGAGTTGCAGCGAAATCGTACTCCGAAGAGAGTCAGGAGCACGATTCAGCAACGTGCAGTCGAAGAGGAAACAATTTCGAGGGAGTTGGCATTTCTCCAACGCGTATTTGACGGAACCTCGTCAACGGCATTCGCAGGTTGGGACTCGGGAAGTGATTGGGACGCTAGACCACCTGGAATCGCAAACGTCGTCGGTGCATCAAACGCCTTCTCAAGAATTGCGAATGACAAAGAAATAGACTACTCTGAAATGCTTCCGAGTATTCCTTTAGGGCTGGGTCCCTTTCCAAGCTATTCCACGATTACAACATCGAAGCCGGAGGCGCGCTTCGCTTTCACCTTAGATCCCACTGCTCAGAGGAGATTAGTATCCAACCCCGTTCTCTTCCGCTTCCTCAGCACAGTTGAGTCCGCAATACGAATCTTCGCCGAATCCTATCGGCTTGCATGGAATTTCGATATCAGCCTCCCGCCCGACATAGAGGAACCATCGTGGAACAAGATAGTGCTGCGACTGAAACCAACACAAATGACTTACGGAGAGAAAGTGGAATTGTGGGATCGAATAGATTCTGCACTACGCGAAACGATTGATGCCGCACTCATTTCGCCCAATCTGGAAGACAGCAAAGCGTACACGGCCTTGAATAGAAACCTATTCTTGGAGATGGATTTGAGTGAGTGAGACTATCGGATTTAACCCAGAGCGATTCTTTGAACTTGCAGAAAGGCTTGTAGGGGATAAAGAATACGAACAGACAGCGAGATTTCGGACCGCGATAGGAAGATCCTACTATGCTACATTCTTGGCTGCGAAGAAAAGACTGGAGGAATTGGGGTATTCATTTCGCGCCCCACAGAACATACATCAGGATGTCATATCTGCGGCAAATGAGAAGAACACTCTCATTGGAAACAAACTTGAGACCCTTCGTCGTTACCGGGTCGAAGCCGATTACCAATTGAATTCTCATTTGACTTCCGAAATAGCACGTAACTGCGTCCGGCTGTCTCAATCAGTTCTACACACGATAAGAGTATCGCTAAACTGATTCGCATAACTGAGAGACATCCAATCGGGAGACTCCGTCGTTGTGCGACGCCGTCCAAGCCCCATGTCGCAAACTCGGCTCGGCCCAGACTAGGCGGAAGAAGTTACCAGAAGTTCCCGGCGGAGGCGCAACGAACCCTACGCACGGCACTAGAGAGTCGGCGAACTGCACGTGAACTGCTCGGTTGTCAGAAGAGCGCAAGGATAGCGTACACAGACATCTCTCCATCCGATCCTGCTAGGGAATGCTGTCTTCATTACCTCAAGCCGACGACCGACCATACGATTGTTTCGGTCTACTGGGCCTCCCAAGTCCTCCAGTCGCCGTCCCGAGCCCCGTGAACCTTGAGTACGTGCGCCTTCAGTTCGTCTACCTGCTCGCAGACGAAGCCGCAGTAGCACCTTTTCAATGCCGTCTAGCCGTTTTTCCTTCACTCGGTAATACCGTTTTCCGAGACCCCCAAAGCTCCGATACCGATGACCGAGACCATGTTTTCGCAAACCAGATTGACGGTCTTAGTCCTCGAGCGACTCTCTGCCGTAGGCCTTGCCCAATCCCTTTGGAAGCCCAGCGTGTCTGTACGCCTTAATCATGAGCAGCAGGGCCACCATGTCAGACACCTTATCTAGCGAATCAGCATTTCGGAGCCTTCGATGAAGCAGTACGATCTGATGGTGATCGGGACCGGCTCCGCGATGAACATAGTCGACCCCATGATCCAGCAGAACCCCAGAATCAAAATCGCAGTCATAGACAAGGACGAGCCCGGCGGCATCTGCCTGACGCGGGGCTGCATCCCCTCCAAGATCATCCTGTATCCCGCAGAGCTCGTCAGGACCATCGAGGAGGCGAAAGAGCTCGGCCTGGAAGTCGAGCTGAAGCGCGCCGACTTCGCCAAGGTGATGGGCAGGATGAGGCGCCTGATAGACGCCGACATCGAATCAATCCGCAGGGGCCTCTCCAGCTCCGAGAACATCGACTACTACCACGCCCCCGCAGAGTTCACTGCCCCCTACACGCTCAAGGTGTCCGGCGAGTCAATCACGGCGAAGACGATTTTCCTCTGCACGGGCTCTGAGACCACGATACCTCCAATCAATGGGCTCGACTCGGTCGGCTACATCACCAGCGACACCGCGTTCCACATGACGCGCCTGCCCGAGAGCATAGCCATAGTCGGCGGGGGATACATCGCAGCCGAGTTCGGCCACTTCTTCTCCGCCATGGGCTCCAAGGTGACTATCATAGGCAGGAACCCGCAGTTCCTCCCCAACGAGGAGCCGGAGGTCTCGGCCCTGGCGAAGGCGGAGCTCGGGAAGCACATGCGGATAATCACGAACCACGAGGTCAGGGCGGCAGACAAGGTCGGCGCAAGGAAGAGGCTCCACGCAGTCGACAGAGCGACAGGCAAGGAAATCGCAATCGAGGCCGAGGAGGTGATGATAGCTTCCGGCAGGGGCCCCACCACTGGCATCCTGCACCCAGAGCGGGCGGGCATCAAGACCACAAAAGAAGGATGGATAGAGGTCGACGAGTACCTGCAGACGTCCCAGCCGGGCGTGTGGGCGCTGGGCGACGCCCTCGGGAAGCACATGTTCAAGCACGTGGCCAACTACGAGTCCACGGTCGTCTACTACAACGCGGTCCTGAAGAGGCGCGTGAAGGCCGACTACCACGCGGTGCCTAACGCGATTTTCACCTACCCCGAGGTCGCGAGCGTGGGGATGAAGGAGCAGGAGGCCGTTGCGAAGTACGGCGAAGACGGAATAATGATTGGGTTCTACAAGTACGAGAACACAGCGAAGGGTGAAGCCATCAACGCGAAGGGCTACTTCGTCAAGGTCATAGTGGAGAGGGACAGCCTACGCATCCTAGGCGCGCACATAATCGGGCCCTACGCCTCAATCCTGATCCAGGAGATAATCAACCTGATGTACACCGAGAGCCAGGACGCGAGGCCGCTGATGGACTCGATGCACATCCACCCTTCGATGAGCGAGGTCGTGGACAGAGCCTTCAGCTCGCTGATGGAGCCTCACGAATATCACCACATGACGGAGCACAAGCCCTAGCACAGCAACGGGCCCAACGTTGAACTACGCGGCTCTCCGCATATCGCTTCGTGAATCCAGACAGAATCGTCGAAACTGGGTACGACAAGATTCATCGACTCTACCACGAGCGCAGGGTCAAGGGTGCCTGGTCCTTCAGTACGGACCTCACAGCATTTACCAAGCGCATGCCCAAAGGAGGCGCCGTTTTGGACGCTGGGTGCGGAAGCGGGTACATCGCTTCGATTCTGGCGAACCGGGGTCTCCAAGTTACAGGAATCGACGTGTCAAGAAAGATGTTGGAGCTTGCCAAGAAGAACGCGCCGAAGTCGAGTTTCCTCAGGATGGACATGCGGCGTCTGGATTTTCCGCGTCAATCCTTTGACGGCGTGATTTGTCTTTATTCGATAATACACGTCCCCCGGCGCTTTCACCAAAGAATACTCAGAGGCTTCTACAGAGTCCTGAAGCCCGGCGGCTTACTCGCCATCCACATGGGCTGGACGGGCTACGTCGGGATCGAGGAGGACTATCTCGGAAGCGGGGTGACGTTGTACTGGAGCATGTTCGGCAAGGAAAGAAACTTGGCAATGCTGCGGGATGCGGGTTTCAACGCCATCATTTCGAAGCCATCGAAGCAGAAGGATGGTACCCACCTGTTCGTCTTGGCTCGGAAGCGCTGACTCCGAGCAATTTCGGGGCGGAGGCGCAATGAACCCTTTGCGGGGCGACGACGCCTCTGACTCAAAGACCGAAGTGAAACAAATCCTGATAGCCCTCAATCAGCTCAAACCGCTTCTGCTTGGAGAGAATCCTCGTGATTGCTTTGCCGTGGATTCTGTCGTGCCAGATGAATCGTCGTAGGACTTTCTTCACAGTCCACGACTCGCCGTCGACCTTGTAGACCATCGAATTTCCTTTGCTCTGGAAGAGGTTCCAGATTCTCTCTAATCCCAGTTCCCGGACATCTGAGAAAGATCCTTTCTGTCTTACATCCAGCCCGATTCTGGAGAGATAGTAATGCTGCGTGTCCGCGACGTGATCGAACACTTCCAGTATCGTTTTCGGAGCCTCGCCATAGAAAGTCTTTCTGACGCGCGAAGGATCGACCCAGTCTTTGAGCTGGCTCGAATCATATAGAGAGACAAATGTCTTCCCCGAATAACGAGCGATCGCTTCCAGGCGTCGAAACTCTTCCTGATTCATGGGGCTTCTATCCGCCGTCAGTAGAATCTCGCCATCAGCGTCTTCGACCATCAGTCGACAGGAGTGTCTTTGAATGATGCGTGCCTGACCCAGCGTGAAGCGAGGAATTCCCAGCCAATCGAAATAGGTCTTGACTTCCCGGTCGACCTTCGAAAGAATCTCAACTTCGTCTCTGCCTCTGACGAATGCACCCGGAAACTCCGCCAGGAATCCAATAAAACCCTCGCCGTTCGTTTCGACGGCCACAGAAACGTTGTCGCCGGGACCCAATCCCAAATCTATCAATCTGAGACGGAAATCCAACTCACGTCCAGTATAAGGGAAACGATTGTCGTTGCCCGGCGAGGCGCAATGAACCATAGCACGGTTAAAGGCCTCTTTCTCTGAATCCTAGGGGTGCGTAAACACGCTCAGAAGTCTGGCTCCGTCATAATCTCGCCGGACATCTTCCATGCCTACATGGCGTCGAGGAACGAGGTCACTATTCGGCAACTGCACATTCCCTCTCGCCTAATGGTTACTTACCATTCGAACATGTTCCATGCTGCGAGGCGACGGATTAAAGGTCGTTACCTCCGTTGGTACTACGGCTCGCGGCTGGTAGCGGGTAGCTTGAGGGGCACCGAGCTGGCCGTCCTCCACTCCTTCATGGGGTCTTCTCCAGCCACTATGATGTTGGAAGAACTGATAGCATGTGGAGCAAGGCAGGTAGTCGAAGTCGGATTATGCGGCGGTTTCGGCCCAGGTACCAAGGTGGGAGACGTCATCGTGGCCGACGAAGCCTTTGTCGACGAAGGCACCTCCAGTCACTACTTCGACAATCCATCCAAGTTCTCTGCTTCCGAGGGGATTTCTGAAGCAATCAAGGGTGCCCTGACGGATGCGAAACTCCCCTTCAAGGCGGGAGGAATCTGGACCACGGACGCGCCATACAGGGAAACAAGAGCGAAGCTGCTTAAGTTCAAAAAACTCGGTGCCATAGGCGTCAACATGGAGACCTCGGCTCTGCTGGCCATTGCGGACTACAGGGGGATTGAGGTTGGGTCCATTCAGATCATATCTGATTTATTGGGCGAAAGGAACTGGAAACCCGCATTTCATGAGAAGGCGGTGTCAGATAGGTCAGTGCAGATCTCCCGGGCTGCCATCGACGCCCTTCTCCGAAGCTAGGCAACCTCGAACCGCGATTAGTTTCCCGGCGGAGGCGCCCTTGAACGCCCGCCGAACTGCCTCTTATATACCAGTATACCATTATACTTCATGCAGGAAATGTCCGAGTCGACAACGGTGAAGGTCTCAAGAGAAACAGTGAGGAAGCTGGTGGCCCTTCAGCGGAGCCTCCACACGAGCACCATGGACGAAACTATCGAAGTCCTGGTCAGGAAGAGGAGGAAAGACGTCCTGGACGCCATAGCGGGGACCGACCGGGTGAAGACGAGGAAGTTCAGCGAGCGAGACCGACTTGAAGATCATAGTTGACTCCTGGGCTTGGGTCGAGATACTCAAGCTCAGCGAGGCAGGGAAGGCGGCGAAGGCAAAAATCGAGCAGGCCGACGAGGCGTTCACCCCCGGCCTGGTTCTGGCGGAACTTGCCAGGAAGTACCTGAGAGAGGGCGTTGCTCCAGCCGTCATCAAGAGATGGTTGCAGGGGGTGTCGGAAGCCACCGAAATCTACGGCATCGATCCGCCGCTCGCGCTCGAGTCGGCGAAGGCGGCCGCCGAGCTGGTATCCAAGTCCCGCGAAGAGGGCCTCAGCAGGCCAGGCCTGAGCGACGCGATAATCCTAGCCACAGCAAGGACAGTCCAAGGCGAGGTCCTGACCGGCGACCCTCACTTCAGGGGACTGTCCGACACTCTGTGGCTCGGCGGCATATGAGCTTCCCGGGCGGAGGCGCAATGAACCCTATGTGCGGCAAGGTCAACCCTCATTGCCTCACGCGACTTTAATGGGCTGAAAGACCTAGGGGGTGGAATAATGCACTCCTCAAAGAGTGTAGTCAAGGGGGACAGCTGACTATGGCAGCCGAGACTGGCCACTTCGAGCAGCGGTTCCACGTCAGTTGGAGCGACTTGGACGCCAACTATCACATGGGCAACACAGCATTCCTCGACCGCGTTCACGACACGCGGTTCCTCTTCTTCGCGCAGCACGGCTTCACGATAGCGCGATTTGCAGCGGAAAAATTCGGCCCTGTAGTGGTGCGCGACGAGCTCGTATACCACAAAGAACTGCGTCTCATGGATGAGTTCACAGTTGACCTAGAACTCGTGGGGCTTTCTCCCGACGGAGTGCGATTCCGGCTGAGGAGCACATTCCGCAACACTGCCAACGAGGTCGCAGCTATCGTGACCTCGGAGGGGGTGTGGTTCGACCTTGAACGGCGTCGGCCTCGCGCCCCTCCACCAGAACTTGACGAGGCGCAACGCACCTTTCCACGGGGCGAGGATTTTACGGAGCTTCCGTCCAAGAACACCTCGAAAACGAAGTAACCAGTCTTCGTCATCCCGCATTCTCGACTGATTTTCTGGTCCGGCGATTCATAGGAATGGCAACCTACATGGCATAGACGGTCTCAGGAAGTACGTTGCCAATCGCGGAACGTGGGCTTCACCGAAACAGGCGCCGTGAATGACCAATTCAGACCGTCCACTAGTCGTAGCCCAACGCTGGATGAGTTTCCCGGCGGAGGCGCAATGAACCCTAACACGGCACAAACGGCTTTCATGGTCTGAGTCCGAAATGGAAAAAATCGTCGTAACTCTTAATCAGCCCAAGCCGCTTCTGCTTGGCTAGAATCCTCGTGATGGCTTTGCCATGAATCCTGTCGTGCCAGACGAACCGTCGCAGGACCTTCTTTACCGTCCATAGCTCTCCGTCGACATCGTAGACTGCCGCGTTTCCCATCCTCTGGAAGAGCCCCTCAACCTCCTTCAAGCATGATTCCCGAGTTTCAAGAAAAGGCTGGCCGTGGCTGATGTTCAGACCGACTCTTGAGAGGTAGTAATGCTGGGTATTCTCCACGTGGTCGAAGACCTCACGTATCGTCCTCGGGTTCTCGCCATAGAACGTCCCTCTCACGCGCAACGGATCGACCCAATCTCTGAGTTGGCTCGAATCATACAGGGAGTAGAACGTCTCTCCAGATTTACTTGCTAGCATCTTCAGGCGCAGGAATTCGTCATTGCTCATGGTGCTCCTGTCCGCCGCCAAGAGAATCTCGCCGTCTGCATCCTCGACGGTCAGGTTGCAGGAATGCCTTTCAACAACGCGCACTTGGCTTGGCGCCGACCGAGGGGTTCCAAGCCAGTCCAGGTAGGATTCGACTTCGCGGTCGACCTTCGACAGAATTTCCGCCTCGCTCCTGCCTCTGACGAAGGCACCAGGCAATTCCACCAAGAACCCAATGAACCCTCTGCCGTTCGTCTCGACGGCCAACGAGATTACGTCTACATGCCCAAAGTACGAGGGTGCCATACTCGTCGACAGAATTCGGTCGGCCGCCAGTATAAGGGAAACGATTGTAATCTACCACGCGGAGGCGCAACGAACCCTCTTGCACGGCGATAGCGGCTCGGAATGATAATCTACAATAGATTCCGCCTGACGCGAAAGACTAAGAATTCGATTCCCCGAATTCTAGATCGGCGATTGTCGTCAGGGCCCTTCGAGCAATACTCGGTGAATTGTATCCTGTGCTCGTTTTCTATGTTCTCTACTACAGTGTGGTCCTAGCATACGACGACTTTCCCAATGCGAGGGGCAACCTCTTCAATCTCGTGACCGCGCCGTTCAGTTTCATAGAAGCCACGCCGCCGTACTCAAAAACAGTGATTCAAGGACTGTACAGCAACTTCCTGTTCGTCGCTGTTCTACTCGTCGTCGCGTCATTCTACTGCATTTACCTCGAGGGTCGGTTTCGGGGGCATCTCAGCGTGCCCTTGGTATTCTTTGGTGGGGTTGTCTCTTCTTATGTTCTCTCCGCTTCCCTTTGGATTTGGGACGGTCATCCTGCAACCGGTACCTCAATCATCGGTTTCACCACAACCCTCTTCATAGCTGTCGGGACATTATCGGATCTCCCACACAGTTTCGGGCCAATCCTAAAGGGCAGCAAACAACCGAGGTACTTCCTCGTGGCATTCGTCTTGCTTTTCCTCTTTCTGTGGTCGGCCCTTGTTGTAATCCCAACCTACCTTGTAGGAAACAACGCCTACGCGCTTCATCTTCTGGGTGGTGGCCTTTCATGGGTTGTAATCGGCATCTGGCTAGGAATCAAGTCGCATCGCATATCAAAACAACCTCCTACGGACTAACGCAATGAACCCCATGTCTGGCAATAAGTTCCGTGATTTCGCCCATTGATTCAGTAAAGCGGATTCTAGCTGAAAGCAGGTGGGCTCTGCCGCATCCGCCGGCCGCTCTATTTGGCCAGGCTTGAAGGGCAGATTCGCCTGAACTCGCGGGCCCTGCACTCGTTGGGGTTCAAAAGAGATGACCGCGCTAGGGTTCATTGCGCCTCCGCCGGGAAACTCATCCAGCGTTGGGATACACTTTCGAATGACTAGACGTCAGTCTTAATTGCCAGTTCGCGCGCAAGCAACCTATGATCAAAGTGGACTGCTCCGAACTGAGCGGGAAGACGAAGCTGGCTCTGGCGGAGGCGATTTCGGAAGGGCTCGCCGGGTCGGGCGTTGCCCTCCTTGACGGCGACAAGATAGCAATCGACGCGCTGTCTGGGCCCGACGTAGGAGTCGACCGGATTCAGTCTATCCTAACATCGTACTTCTCAAGGATGAAGGACTCCTCAGAGTATACGGTTGAGAGCGACGGCAAGCACATAGCGGTTCGCTCTTCGGTGCCCGTGGCGCCTCGGGAGAAGCGCGTCGAGGACAGACTCCCGCCCGGGCTCTTCCAGTGCCCAGTCTGCGGGTTCGTCTCGACGTCCAAGGACAGTTATGACGACCACCTGAGAATGCACGACCTGATTCGCGGCGTCAGCTAGAGACCTAGCACGCGTGCTGCAAATCCAGCGAAACCAGTCCTCAGAGCGTGACGAAATCGCGGCGAGGCGCCGCGCTCGATTTAGAACGGGGTTCCACGCATTTCACATTGGGCGAATCAGATTGTCAGCCAAGACCAGGGCAAGAAAGCGCGACGGGGACGGGCTGAGCGAAATAGAGAGGCAGCTTGAGCAGAACCAGAAGAAGCTCAGGAAATCAGGAACTGAGATGGAGCGCACTCCAACTCACAACGCCGTATGACTTTTCCCGGCGGAGGCGCCACGAGTCCTATGCACGGCAACAACGACCCTTCCAATTCGGTAACCTTGGTTCAAATCCCGGCGACCGCAGATCACTTTCCTCTCTCTCGGCCCCGAGGTTTAGATACAATCCCCATAGCCATTAGGCCAGCGGTTCAGTTCAACCCAGTTTACCCGGCGGGCCGCTTCCTTGCCTCGTGGGCCCGTTCTGCCGTGTGCTCGCTGGAGAAACGCTTATTCTTTTGGCCCTGGAAGTACAGAGAGGAGAGCACGATGAGCAACGAACAGGTGGCACCTGAGACGAAAGGTGTTAAGGTGAAGTTACTTGCAACGGTTGACCTTGGCCCTGAGATCGAGGGCATGGCAGGGCGCCATCTTCGAATGCGTATGGTGACCATCGAGCCTGGAGGCGTCTTCGGCCCGATTCACGACCATAAAGACAGACCAGGCACTGTCTACATACTGCAAGGAACGATCACTGACCATCGAAATGGAGTCGCTACGGGCTATGGGCCGGGAGTGGGTTGGCCCGAGGATAGGAACACCACACACTGGCTTGAGAACAGAGGAACGATTCCGGCGGTGGAGATCTCGGTCGATATAGTCAGGCAAGAGTAAGCTCAGGCCCTCTGGTTCATACTACTGGGACTCACACTACTCACCGATCTTCGGATGGATGTTCACTGCGTGTCTGGGACTGAGAGTTCGGCGGTGTGCACGAGAATCAGAGCTTATGTTTGACAGAGGACGAGTGTGGGCATTCACACAGGCACAGTGATTCAACTTTAGCTCCCATACTATTACTTTGTAAGCAAGCAAGAGAGCAAGAGCACCTGACCCGCCTCTTGCTAACTGCTGTTTTATTTTCTAATTTTTTTGCAGCAGTTAAACTTCCTTCCTACTGAAGAGAGAGAGCGCAAATCACTTTCACTCAGCGCGCGCAACCAGCAACGCAAGCGACATACTATTATTTGGTGAGAAAGTATACAGCATAGAGGTCTGGAGAGGCGTCAGTCTTGGAAGTAGAAAACGTGTTCAAAATAGCGACGACCTATTCCAGAGTTCGCGAGTTCCTAACTAGCAAGAGTTGGGAGTTCCAAGGGAAGGATGAGGAAATGGAGATGGACTCGTTCAGAAACGAGAAAACCGGGAAAAAGCTGTTCGTCGAGGACATCTCGGAGGACTTTCCGGTGACCTTTCTTATGGGCGAAATTAGCGCGGCTGAGTTCAGTAACATTGCTAGTGAATTGACGCCAGAAATCAAGTTACTGGAAGTCGACAGCAGTTGGGAAGGCAAACCGACGACCATCGTGGTCGCGATGACAGAGGAGCAAGTTAGGAACATGTTCGGCAGAAGAACGAAGATGAGAAAGCTTGCGGTTCACCGCACAGCGCCACGGATTTGAACCTGAATGTCCAGATTCTCGGCGACCGCACTCGTTTCGTTTCTAAGACACGCGGACACGAGCATAGGCGCAAGCACGGACTGACTTGATGGAGTAAGCCTTGTGTCAGATTCTTTATCTAAAGGGATTTCTCAGAATGGTCGGTAATCACTGAATGAAATCTCCCACCGTCCCAGAGCCGTTCACGCCCCCGACTGACATGATCATCGTGACGGCGCCGTTCGTGTCAGGGTATCGCGTGACCCGGGTCATTGGTACGACGTTCGGGTTAATCGTAAGGTCCCGGGGATTGGGGCAGAACATATGGGCCTTCTTCCGGGCTTGGGGTGGCGGAGAAATCAGGGTGTACACGCAGCTCCTCGAACAGGTGCGCCACCAGGCCCTCCAGCGACTCAGCGACCATGCAAAGAGCCTCGGGGCGAATGCGGTCGTCTCCGTCGGCTTTGATACCTCTGAGATGGGCGGGGCGATGACGGAGGTTCTCGCCTACGGGACCGCGGTGGTTGTGGAACCGGACACCTCACCCGCACAGCCCGTCGCGCTCCGCTGAGTTCCGGTCTCATCATTCGTCCTTTTCCCGGCGGAGACACAATCAACCCTATGCACGCCAACAACAGCTCCCATGCAAGTCACGTCCCGTTAATCATAAAACATGGCAGGAACAGATATGGCTGTCAAGGCCTTGGCCAGGCACATTCTCAAAGCGGCTCCGAAATCCGCGAAGGTAGTCTTCGAGAACGACGCGGTCCGAGTCATCGAAATCACGATGAAGAAGGGCCAGAGGGTTCCAATGCATTCCCACAACAAAGGCCTCTCCTACTCCCTGAACGCGGGCAAGATCAGGTCGACGGGCAAAGACGGGAAGTCGAGGGTGTTCAAGGTGAGGAGGGGAGATGTTGGCTGGTCAGACGCAGACGGGCTCGAGACTCATGCCGTCGAGAACCTAGGGGGAGTCTTGCGGGAGCTGTCCATAGAGTTCAAGGGCTAGGACCCACCTCAGTAGGTCAATCAGTTTCACGGGCTAGCTTAGGTTCCATACCACTTCATCAGCAACCTCCGGAGGGGGCGCAATGAACCCTCTACACGGCAGTAATCTGCCTGTGTCTAGTCGTAGACCGTCTTCCTGTGCTCGAACCTGAGGAGTAGCAACCTGTCCCCCTGAACTGCGTAGATCAGGCGGTAGGGCGCGATGCGGACCGTCCATTCGCCCTTGAGTCCGTACCTGAGCGGCTTGCCTGCCTCCGGGTCCTCCGCTATCTTCCTGATCTGCTTCTCCAGCTTTTCCTTCACCAAACCGTCCCGCAGTTTCCTGACGTCGCGCTCGAATTTCTGTGTGTAGACGATTTCTTTGATTTCTACCATTCTTTCAGCTCTTTGAAGAAGGCCTCCTTGGAAAGGACCCCGTACCTTCCTTCTTCGATGTCTTTCCAGGCCTCTTCAACCAGCCTCACGGTCTTCAAGTCCTCCTCCGACAAACCCGAGTTGACCTTCTTCAGGACGATCAGGTCTCCGTCGGCGGCCACGGCAAGAACGCTCCCTTCCTTTATGGCGAGCTTCTTCCTAATCTTCGTGGGAATCACCACCTGTCCCTTCGAACTCGCCCTGGTGAACTGCATCTCCTCGATTTGCTTTCGCACATGAGTAAGAATATCTTACATATACTTAAGGGCTTCCGACCCATCCGTCTTCATCCATTTGTTCTCCAGGCGGAGGCGCAATGAACCCTTAGCACGGTCAAGTGCCGCCACCGGATTTTCAGACACCCTCTAAGGGATAATTTATCAGTCGATTCATTCAAGGGAAACAGAAAGTGGCCGACATCATACAGGCTGAAGACCTGACCAAGGTCTATCGCGGAAAGGTGAAGGCCGTGGACCACGTCTCTTTCCACGTCGCGGAGGGAGAGATCTTCGGGTTCCTGGGCCCCAACGGGGCCGGCAAGACCACCACCATCAAGATGCTCAACACGCTCGCTTCAATCACTGAGGGGCGGGCCACGGTCGCCGGCCACGACGTAGCGAAGGATCCCGGCGCAGTCCGCAAGAGCATAGGGGTGGTCCCCCAAGAACTCACGGCCGACGACGAGTTGAGCGGCACCGAGAACATGGTGCTGATGGCCAGGCTGCACCATGTCAAGGGAGCCACCGCGAAGTCCAGAATCAGCACCCTCCTCCACCTCGTCGACCTCGAAGAGGCGGCAAGCCGTAAGGTCAAGACCTACTCTGGCGGGATGCGTAGACGGCTGCAACTCGTCATGGGTCTTCTCCACGAGCCCAAGGTGCTCTTCCTCGACGAGCCGACGCTGGGGCTGGACGTGCAGACCAGGAGCAAGATGTGGCACTACATCAAGGGGCTGAACAAGGAGCGGGGGCTCACGGTATTCATGACGACCCACTACCTCGACGAGGCCGACTCACTCTGCGACCGAATAGCGATAATCGACCACGGGACCATCAAGGTCTCCGGAACTCCGAAAGAATTGAAGGAGGCCCACGGTGGTGACATCATCACGCTGACGCTCACTGACGATAAGGAGGACCTAACCGCATTCCTCTCCGACATCGAGGGGGTGAAGGGAGTGACCCGTGACGGAAAGGTGTACAGAATAAAGCTCCCGAACACGGAGAAGGCCCTCCCGGCGATAGTCGCAGGGGTCGTGCAGAAGGAAGCAGAGATCGAGGAGATCACCTTCTCCAAGCCCACGCTGGACCAGGTCTTCCTTGACGTGGTAGGAAAATCCATGCGGGACGAAGAGAGCACTCAAAGCGACTCGGGGTGGGAGAACATCAAGATGGAGAGGGCGCGATAGGCCGTGCTTGACGAGACGTGGGCGCTCACCTTCAGGGCCCTGCGGAAGTGGGTGCGCAACCCCGCATCCATCATGCCGGGCCTGGCCACTGCGATATTCTATCTCGCCCTTTTCGGGAGCTCGTTCAACCCAGCCAACCTGATCCCTTCATCGGTCGCCAGCAGAGCCTCCTCCATCCTGCAGGCGACATTCGGGGGCGCCCCCACCTACATCACCTACCTGACCTCGGGCGTCATCTGCATCATACTCGTGTTCAACATGGCCTTCGGCGGGATCGACCTGGTCCTCGACAGGCAGCTGGGGTACCTGAACTCCCTCCTCACCGCGCCGGTCCCTCGTGCCGCCATCTACTTTTCCGGGGTGGCCCAGAACCTGGTGAAGGTCCTCCTTCTCGCCGTGCTGACATTCGTAGTTGCGCTCATCATCCCGAACGGCCTCCAGCTGCCCGGTTCGTTCAGCGTGCTGGACTTCCTCGGCATCTTCGGGGCATTCGTGCTCTTGGGCTCCGGCCTGTCGTTTGTCTTCACCGCCCTTGCCCTCACCGTGAGGAGCATCGACTCCTTGGTGGCCATAGTCAACTTCCTGACCCTCCCCATCATGTTCATGAGCAACGCCTTCTTCCCATCATCTTCCTTCCCAAGTTGGCTGAAGGTCATAGCCGACGTGAACCCGGTCACGAAGGCGAACGAAGCCGCCAGGCTGCTCATCATCAACGGCTCGCTCTCATCCAGCCAGTTGGCCACCTACGGGTGGGATATGGCCTATCTGCTGGGCTTCGCTGCGCTCCTGGGGGTGCTCGGTTCCCTCGCCGCGCGGCGGGCACTTCGGCCAGAGTGAATCGTTTCAGAGGGTTCGCACGTGAATAGCGCAGCGAAAGCTGAGGTTGGTGGGC
This sequence comes from uncultured archaeon, assembly GCA_963759195.1. GTDB lineage: Archaea > Thermoproteota > Nitrososphaeria > Nitrososphaerales > Gagatemarchaeaceae > DASPPF01. Next base: position 229,081 of record CAVWXJ010000007.1, on the reverse strand, counting down.
CGAGGTCGTCACTCTTACTGATGAAAGGGGCCATGCTCCTTGGAGACCCCCTCGCGGAGGCGCAATGAAACCTACACACCGCAAAACGGATCGCATTCTCGATTCGACAGAATGAAAGAACGCTTCTCAGAGGTTCTTCTCGAAGGCTATCCATTCGGCCTGCCTAACGAAGCCCATCTTTCTGTTGACAGCGAGCATGGGGGCGTTGTCTGCGTCGTTGTAGGTTCTGATGAATCTGGCTCCTCCGTTCTTGGCGTGGATGACCGTCTTCAGCTTCACAGCCTGCGCAATGCCCTGACCGCGGTATCCCGGCCTCACCACCGTGAATCCTTGGTCAACCATCCCGTCAATCCCTGATTCGAAGACGCTGCTCGAGCCGACGTACTTGTCGCCGTCCTTCGCGACGAAAGAACCCTCCCAGTTCATGAGCGGGTTGTCCAGAATCACTATCTGATAGTCTCCGAGGTCCATCGGCCTGTCAGCGATCGCGTGCGGCACGTCCACAGCCCCGCTGTCCTCAAGGTCCTTGAGCTTGCGGCCCGCGGAAGCATCTTTCTCCTTCTCTTCAGCGAAGCTAGAGAATTCTATGCCTTCGATTTCGAGTTGTTCGACTGTTCTACCGAACCTCTGCGGGTCAAATGAGCCCAGGTCGAGCCTTGATTCGACGGATCTGCTTTTCTCAACGAAGCCTCGCTTCTTGACGAACCTTATTCCTGCATCTGAACTCCATGGGATCAGAGGCGACGATACCTTTGCGCCCACATCTCGAAGTTCGCCCATGACTCGGTCTGTACAGCATCCCTCCGATTCCCTGCCTCTGCCACCTCTGCTCGACATCAATCCCCAGGCCGTACCTTTGAGGGTGAAACGAGAAGAAAAGGTGCTTGAATTCGCCGAAGCCGACGACCCGACCTCCTTCGTCTTCTGCAACAAAGCGCTTCATCCTGTAACGTGTTCGGCCACAGCACGAATCCTCGTACTCCACCCTCTTCAAGTGGAATGGGTGGTTCGGAAACAGGGAGTCGTTTATCCTCGCTAGATCGGTGTAGTCAGACCTTTCGAACTCCCTGATTCTGACTCGGGTCATTCCCCTCGAGCGCGCATCGGTGGAGCGAACTTCTAAGCATCTCGTGCTTATTCCATCGACAGGACGTTGGCCGAGCTCTCTGGCGGAGGCGCAATGAACCCTAGCAGGGTTAAAGGCCTCTTTCTCTGAATCCTAGGGGTGCGTAAACAGGCCCGGAAATTCGACCCCGCCGTAATTTCACCCGACGCCTTCCATGCCTACATGGCCTCAAGGAGCAAGATCACTCCTCAGCAATTGAGTATTCCTCCTCGCCTAATGGTCACTTTCCATTCGAACATGTTCCACGCTGCGAGGCGGAGAATCAGAGGGCACTACCTCCGTTGGTACTACGGCTCGCGACTAGTAGTGGGTAGCTTGAGGGGTACCGAGCTGGCCGTCCTCCACTCTTTCATGGGGTCTTCTCCAGCCGCAATGATGTTGGAAGAGCTGATAGCGTGTGGAGGAAGGCATGTAGTCGAAGTGGGTTTGTGCGGCGGCCTCGGCCCAGCTGTAAAGGTGGGGGACGTCATCGTCGCCGACGAAGCCTTTGTCGATGAGGGCACCTCCAGTCACTATTTCGACGACCCATCGAAGTTCTCTGTTTCAGGTAGGATTTCTGAAGCGATTAAGGACGCTCTGGCGGATGCGAGCCTCGCCTTCAAGGTGGGAAGAATCTGGACTACGGATGCCCCCTATCGGGAGACGAGAGCTAAGCTGAGAGAATTCAAGAAACTTGGTGCCGTGGGCGTCAACATGGAAACCTCGGCTCTGTTGGCCATTGCGGACTACAGAGGTGTCGACGTGGGATCCATACAGGTAGTTTCCGACTTGTTGGGCGAGAGAGACTGGAAACCCGCGTTTCACGAGAAGTTAGTGTCCGAGAAGTCGATCAAGGCCTCTAGGGCCGCCCTTGATGCGCTTATCAGAAGTTAGGAGCCTTCGAACTGCGGACGAGTTTTCCCGGCGGAGGCGCAATTAACCCTATACAAGCCAGTAAGCACGACGTATCAGAACCGTTTCAGCAAACTGACTTACCACCACCGGTTCTATACCCTGCCTATGACTAAGGAAATGACGCAACAGACGACAACTACCATTCCCAAGACAGGTTCGATACTCGCTCTCGTGGGCGGCATCCTGATTATGCTGACCGGATTGCTGCTTGTGGCCGTCTCCGCCTTCATCCTCCCGAACCTCAATTTCAGCAGCTTCCCCAACTTCCACCCACCACAGGGTCTTACCACCGCTGGCATTCCGGCTCTCATCTCGGGCGTAGTCGGGGTGATGGGGACATTCGGATTGGTGTCAGGAATCATAGTACTGGTATCGGCGGTGATGCTCCTGGCGAATCTGGGTCAGCGGAACATCTGGGGCATCCTCATACTCGTCTTCTCGGTCCTGAGCTTCTTGGGGCTGGGAGGTTTCGTCATCGGAGCGATACTGGGAATCGTGGGTGGCATACTGACCCTTAGGTGGAAGCCTCCGACGCAGTAGACGCGAATAGAGGAGAGGGGTTAACTCCGTACTAGGAGGAAGGAGAAGAGATGGAGAAGCTCAAGGTTCTGCTGATAATGCTCCTGACAGCGACCGTCGGGCTTGCCGTCTCCACATACATCCTTGCCCTGATCCTCGCACCCACCGAGTTGCCGCTGAGCGTGCTCTGGAGGATTCTGACGGGCGGCTTCTCGCCTGACCTGACCATCCTGATACCGCTCTCGTCTCTCCTCTTCCTCAGCACCCTCCTTGCCAGCATGGTGGGGGTCGTCTACTTCCTCGTGCTCCCCGAGATGAAGAACTACGTATCGGGCAACGGAAAGGAAACCATCTCCGTGGTCCTGAGGACTCTCAAGCCGGAGGAGCGAAAGGTGGTCGAGGTGCTCGACGCCCACGGGGGCACATACCTGCAGAAGTTTATCACGAAAGAGGTGGGCCTATCAAGGCTGAAGACCCACAGGGTGGTCGCCGCCCTTTCGGAGCGGGGCATCGTCCACGTTGAAGAGAAGGGAAACACGAACGAGGTCGCGCTGGTGAAGTGGTTCCACGACGGGATGCACCAATAGATTGTCGGGTTACAACACTCCAAGAGTCTGTCGAAGGGCGCTCATCCAAATTAGCAACTGAGAGTCAATTTCCAGGCCCGAAGTTTATTAGCGGAAAAACGGGTCGGCCCGACGATTGCCAAAAGGGAAAGGAACCAAGGAGGACCCTTGGGTCCTGAAGACTCCGCCAGGCACATCTGAATTCAAAGCCTACAAAGACGAGACCCTTTCCCCTCCAGCCCTAGTCGTCTGGGTCGGCAAGACAGAGCTTCGGTATCAACTACGCTGTCTCGACGACCTTCACAAGATGCTGAAGGCCCATGGTGATTGGATGGAGCTTGGGAGCGCGGACGAGCAGAAGCCCGCCAAGACTGGGACCGTGGAAGCTTGGGGTCGATCGCCGAAGAACCCTGTTGGCGGCTGGTACGGGCTCAAGAAGGGCCTTAGGGGGAGGTTCGCCATGTACGTTCCCCCTGTCATGGAAGCTCTCGGGATTGCTGAGGTAGAGCATAACCCGAAGAACAACAGGATGCGCGCTGCGTAGAAACGTCGGGAAGCTCGCAGGGGCGACGTGTTCTGGCGCCGACCAAATACAGCCCAACGCGGAATCTGTTTCACGGCAAAGGCGCATTGAACGCAGGTGTACGGCAAGAAACTACTCGGGGGTAGCACCTCAGGCGTTGAGAACCCAGACGTAGTAGTTCAGTGCGGCCGCTATCGTGACCCACAGTATGTAGGGCAGGAGCGCAATACTAGCCCAACGCGAGACTCTGTACGAAAGTGCGATCGTGGCCAAGATTGCCGCCCAGAGGGCCGCGATGACCACGAACCCGTAGAACAGCTGGTGCGCCCCGAAGAAGACGACCGACCAGAGGACGTTGAGGACGAGCTGGAGCGCGAAGGCCCCCAGGGCGGCCCTGACCCGCCGCCTGTTCCCCCACAGCAGGTAGAGGGAGGCGCCCATCAGGAAGTACAGAGAAAGCCAGACCGGAGCGAAGAGCCAGTTCGGGGGAGTGAACCACGGCTTCTGGAGGGCCGCGTACCAATTCGGTATTGCTGAGATAGTGAACACCGAGCCCACCGCGCCTGCCGCCTCGCATACCACGATGGCCACGATGAACCGGATGACGCTGGACTTGATCGGATTCATACCACCCATACCTAGTTCACCTTCCTATCCATCAGCAGCCGTCCTTAGAAAGGACTTTCTGCTCCTCCCTAGCTTGCACTTCGACTGAATCCTAAACTCGAGGGCGGCGCCTCGCTTGCCATGTCATCCCAACTCCAGCCTGCCGATTAGCAGCAGGAGAGCGATTGAGCACGTCGACACAACCAGCAACTTGAGTGCTTTCTCCGGGCCTTCATAATCTGCAGTCGGAGAACCTTCTTTCCTGGCCATCCTCGCTCGCCTGCTGAGGCGTATCTCGCCCCAAGCCGCAGCCGCCGCAGGGAGTCCGAGCACCAAACTGCCTGCAGTCAGAGAAGGCGAGTTGACGAAGTAGCTCGTCAAGAAAGGCATGAAACCCCAGGCGAACGCGAAGCTCAGGTTGTTGTGGAATAACCCTCCTGCCACGCGCGAGGGCAGCGGGTAGGCGATTGCGAAGAAGAGATTGACCAAAATGAACGGGACCAGCCAGGGTGTCAGAGTGAGAGCGTAGTAGAGCCCTATCGCAGCGCCTCCGACGAGCCCGACTGCCGCGAGGCCGACCAGCTCCCCACTGCCCATCTTCTTCACGTAATGGCTTCCGCCGGGTTCGAGCTGGTCTATGGCGTGAGCACCTATCCCGAGCCCCAGGAAATAGGCGCCAATCGTGGCCGCCAACCGGTCTAGGTGGAATCCTGGCGAAACCGCAGCCCCGATCACGACCAAGGCAAGCAACATGGCCGTGTAGGGGAGGTGGAGGATGTTGTACAGGTCCCCGAGTTTGGATCGTGACTCGACGAAGTACCACGTTTCGCGCGTTCCCCGCAATCCAGAACCCAAAGGCAAACCTTGACTATTAATCGATGTACCGCTTCCGGTAGGTCGAGATGGTGGAGCCCGCCAGCGGGAAACAAGAAGCCCTCAAAATATTCAGAGGCCTGTCCGCTTCGTACGACCCGGTGCTGGACTACGGCACCCTGATGCAGGACAGGAGATGGAAGGGATGGGTCGTGAAGGGTGCCTGTCTGACAAGCGGCTCGAAGGTGCTAGACATCGGATGCGGGACATGCGTGCTCGAAGAGCGCCTGCGAAGAGATTGCCTCGTAATCGGCGTCGACCTCTCCGCGGAAATGCTGAGGATGGGTAAGGCGAGGCGTTCGCAGACCATTGATTCGATGCTGCAGTCGGACGGCGAGGAGCTGCCTTTCAGGGACGGCACCTTCGACGCAGTTGTCTCCTGCTACGTGGTCAAGTACTGCGAGTCAAGGATTCTGGCGTCGGAGATGGCACGAGTCCTCAAGCCAGGCGGGAGGCTCGCCTTGTACGATTTCGTCAGGCCGAGAGGCACACTCTGGCCGTTCAACGCAATCTACACATACGGAGGGCTGCCGCTGTTCGGGAAGGTCCTAAGAGTCAAGGGCAGCAGCAGCGCGTACACTTTCGAGGCGCTTCCAAAGATAATCGCCGGCAGTCGCTGGGAAGAGCGGTTCGGGGACGAGCTGTCAGGGAGCGGCTTTTCGATGGTGGAGAGGACACTGCTATCAGGCGGCACGGCCATGGGCTTCCTTGCCGTAAAGTAGACGGACGACGGCAAGACGTGCTAGAATGAACACATCATCAAGCGTTACATGGCCACGCTATCGATGTCAAAGCGCAATGAACTCTGTCTATCACGCGTCGTAATCGCACTCATGAAACACGAAGTCTGCGGATTTCCTACCGTCCGCTTCGGCGGTGGTGTCCTCTCTCAGCGCTCAGCGCGACTATGTCGAAGAGGATCTGCCTGTAGTTCACGGTCACCGCCCTGGCAAGGAAGGCGCCTTCGATCTCAACATGGCGCAGATCAAACTGGTCCGCCTCGTACAGGTCGAACTTCTCAAACGACAGGCAGTCGTCGAGGTAGGCCTCCAGCTTCCGGACGTCCGGGTTCACCAGCACCTCCTTTGGTATGGGTTTCTTCTTCGAAGAAAGGAGCATATCGTTCAACGCCCCCCGTGCCGCCTCGAAGTTCTTCCACGCCTCGTCGACGAAACGGACGAAGACGCCGCTTGCAGCCAGCCTCGAGGCGAACAAGCCCTCCTTGTCCTCGGAGAAGCGCTTGAGGAGGTGCGCCTTGACGTTCAGCTCGTTCGACTTGTCGAACCCGTAGAGCAGGTTGCAGGCGATGTCCTCCATGTCGGACTTGTACGCGTGGTTGAGCGAGTCGCCGAACGCGCCGCTGGCGAGGAGGAACCCCGCCATCTCATAGTCGTCCGAGATCAGAGCACTGGAGATCATGTGGGCGAAGTCAGGCTCGTAGGGAATCTCGCTCATCAGGAGGCCCTTCTGCGTGATATCATGGGTGCGGCGGTCTATCGCCCCAATATCGCCGAGCCATTTCTCTGCGAATGCGACTTCTCGGTGGTCCACCTTCGACATGAATTCCAGCTCGGAGAGCCTGAGGCCGTACTTCGACATCAGCAGCACCAGGTCGAACGGAGTCTCTCGCTCAAGGTCCTTCCGCACTTCCGTCGGTTCTAACTTCCGAGGGACGGGCGTATCTGTAATGATGACGGCCCGACCAGGTTTGAAGCGGCCGATTCTGCCAATCATCTGGAGGAGGGAGTTGTTCTCCAGCTTCTTGTACCGAAGCGTCTTCTGGCCGAGCTTGTCCTTGCTGTCGATGACCTCGTTGAATATCATCACGTTGTCGACGTAGATGTTCACGGACGAAGCTATGACATTCGTCGCGAATATTCTCAGGTTTCTGTCGCGCTCGGCCCTCTGCTGAATCTTGTTGACCTCCGAGCCCTCGAGCCCCCCGTGGATGTAGACGCCGCCGTGACTGGCTGCGAACTTCTCGACCAAGCGCCTGGTGGGGAGGAAGACGAGCCACGACTCGTCGCGCGGCTGGGTGTTGAGGCGGTTCCCCAGAGTGTTGAACATCTCATCGACGTCCCTCACGAGTTCGGTCTCGACCTTGACGGGGAATCTGCGGCCACTGAGTGAGTACAGTTTGGAGATTCCCAGGAACGAAAGGAACTCCTTGGGGTCGATGGTGGCGCTCATCACGCGGTAGAGGTTCCTCGCCCTCGCTCCCTCCTTCTTGGCCAGCGACATGCACAGCTCGAGCTGGGAGGACATCTGGTGGCCTTCGTCGAAATAGACGGAGGAATCGAAGACCGACTCCTCGGCCAGCATCCTGAGCAGGACGCCGTCGGTGACGATCTTCACCTTGCCCCGGACGTTGATCTTGGTGTCCTTGGTGATGACGGCGAGCTCGTCCTTCACTTCTGGATGGAGCGCCGATAGCGAATAGAACAGGGCGTTGCAGGAGGCCCTAGACGGCTCGCGGATTATGATCTGCCTGTCCCGCCCGCGCTGCTCGAATTCGTAGACGGGGGTGGCCGTGCTCTTTCCGGTCCCCACGTCACCGATGATTACGAAGTGGTCCGAGAAGTCTATCGAATCGAGGATTGAGAAGATTGGCAGGTTCGGCTTGGCTGCTTCGCCGACTGCCTTTGGTGCCAGTTGCTCCTCCTTCTCCTCTGGGACGGCCGGCTCGAAGGAGCTGTCGACCTCGAATTCATTGTCAACCATAAGATGTCCGCACGCCCACTAGGGTATCGTCTACGAGACTGCCGAATAAACACCACAAAGGGCGCGGAAAATGGGCGGACGCATTCAACTTACGATGGACAGACCTGGCTTTTCAATATCAGCCTGCTGTTTTGCGGTTTGCGAGCCTCCAAGCCAGATAGGCCAGAGGGGCGATGACGACGTACGCAAGCAAGGTCCCGAGCCAGATTCCAAAGACAGAGAAGAAGTATCTGGCAGCGACCGCGTAAGGTATGACGGTTAGGATTCCCGTCTGCATGAATGTCTTGGTCAGGGAGCGAGAGAACTCCATGCCTTGGGTTCTGTTTGTTACGTAAAGTGACGAGGACCATATCGCCGGGGCGGCGGCAAACACTCCTCCAACCAAAGGTCCACTGACCAGGCTTAGGATTGCGACCGCGACGACGACAGTGCCGCCGAGGGCGCCCCTCAACGTCATTCGTAGCCAGCTGAAATCGGAGGTGACACGGTCAATCTTCTTGGTCGAAACCCTGTTGCGGGCTAAGAGCACGGCAAGAGACACCACGATGCCACCGACGAGAGACAGTGCGAAGTCGTCTAGGCCCCAGACGGCTACAGCCACCGATGCCAAGAACCAAAGAAAGAGTGCAACAACCATCCGAGCCTGAAACCCTTCCCTCTCAGGAATGGTGTAGAACAGCAAGAAGGCGAATGTGACGCTGAACGCAAGGGGAAAGAGGGTGGTCGCCTGAATTGCCGCGGAAGGCGACTGGGCCAACCCGATGGAAAGGAGGCCCACGGCACCAGTCGAAGGCAGTCCGCCAACGAACCCAGCGGGGCCCGCACCGAATGCATCTGCTAGCGCCGTCACTATTGCCACGATTGCGAAGCCCGCAACGAAGGAAGCGACCAGCCGAACTAGAAGCACGTCCGGAATCGTCACAAGCAGAAGGTCTCCCTGCGAAGACTGTCAAGCATAGCCTGCGCGAGGCATTTCACAAATCCGAATTAATCAACATGACCCGCGAAAGCGAGATGACGAGAGCCGCCACCACCCTTATACCTGAACGGGGCCAATCCGACTCCGAGCCAAGCCTGATCATAGACTTCCACAGCCACTTCTATCCCAAAGCCTACCTCGACGGGCTTAAGGAATCCCAAGGCCACGCGACGCTGGAAACCGACGCCAAGGGTCGGCTCCTTCTGAAGTACGCCGGCGACTACAACGTCATCGGCGGAGGCCACGTCAACCTCGATGACCGACTCAAGGCCATGGCAAAATACGGGGTCGACATGCAGGTAATCACGCTGAGCACCCCGGGGGTCGTACGGGAGGCTCCTGAACTGGGGATCAAGCTGGCAAAGCTGACCAACGACGCCTACGGCGACATCGTGGAGAAGTTCCCCGACAAGTTCGTCGCGCTTGCCACGCTCCCAATGCAGGCGCCAGAAGCAGCCGCTGAGGAGCTCGAGCGGGCGGTGAAGGAGCGGGGGCTGCGGGGCGCGATGATCTTCTCTAACGTCGCCGGCAGGCCCATCGACGGCAGGGAGTTCATCCTCGGTCTACGAGAAGGCGGTCAAGCTTGACGTGCCAATCTTCATCCATCCAACTTCGCCCATCAACACCAAGGGGATGGAGGACTACCGGCTGGTTCCCATCATGGGCTTCGGGGTGGACACGAGCCTAGCCATCCTGAGGCTGGTCTTCAGCGGCGTCATGGAGCGGTTGCCGGAGCTCAAGCTGGTGGCCACGCACACCGGCGGTGTCTTCCCCTACCTGCGCGGGCGGATAGAGGCGGCTTACAGGGCGTATCCTGAAACCAAGATGTACATCTCAAAACCTCCGTCGGAATACTTCAGGAGAATCTGGCTCGACACGGTCTGCTACGATTCGGACGTCCTGGCGTCGTCCTTGGCGTTCTGGGGTCCGGAGAAGATGGTCATGGGGAGCGACTATCCGTTTCAGATCGGCGACCTAGAGAACTGCGTAGGACGCGTGAGGAGACTGGAGATCAACGATTGGCAGAAGGAGCAGATTCTGGGCGGCAACGCTGCCAAGCTACTGAGTCTTCAATGATCAAGTTAAACTCGAACTTCAAAATATCTTAAATCAGGTGGACGCGTCGTGGCTGGCGGATTGCAGAGAACCGAACCTGGCGCGGACAGCCGAGTCATGGGTTGGTTGCTCGAAGAGAGCCAGCCCGCCGTTCGCTACTTCACCCTTACCGACCTGTTGGGCCGCGGAAGGAACGACCCAGATGTGAAGGAAGCCCACGCCGACATTGCGAAGAAGGGCTGGGCGGCCGACATACTGAGGTTGCAGAAGCCAGACGGCCGCTGGGCCTCGAGGCCTCGAGGATCGCTATACGGGCCGAAGTACAACGCGACGAACTGGATGTCGCTGATACTCTCAGACTTGGGGCTGACCAAGGAGAATGCCCAGGTCAGGAAGACCGCCGGGCTCTTCTTCAAGGAATGGATGCGCGCCCCACCGATGGAAAACATATTCAACGACGAAGTGTGTATCGTGGGAAACACCGCTCGCATGCTGACCCGTTTTGGATACGCGGATGACCGGCGGGTCGGGAAGCTCTTCGACAGACTGGTCGAGGACCAGAAGGAGGACGGTGGCTGGCACTGCTTCAAGTCTTCGCACGGAACCTTGGACTGCTGGGAAGCCCTCGCCGCCTATTCTGCCCTTCCAGAATCAAGACGGACAAGGAAGATTACGCGCTCAATCGAGAGGGGCGCGGAATTCTATCTGGAGAGGAAACTATTCGACGACGGCCAGCGAAGGTATGCGCCGTGGTTTCGTTTCCACTATCCGAACCATTACTACTATGACATCTTGGTCGGGCTCGACGTATTAACGAAGCTCGGCTACGGGGGCGACAGAAGGCTCGGACCAGCGCTCAAGGTTCTGAAAGAGAAGCGGCGAAGCGATGGTGCGTGGCTTCTCGACAGCGTCCACCCTGACCTCGCAGCTGGCGCCCAATACAGCCTCAGGAAGAAGGCGCATCCCTTCTCTCTCGAGCGGGCGGGCAAACCCAGCAAATGGATTACCCTGGTCGCCATGCGAGTCCAAAGGCGGGTTGAGCGCGCCAGGTTCCGATCCTAGAATGGAAGTCGACCGGGCTAGAATGTCAACACGGAGCGGCCCATCACGGTGCCCTTCCTCAGCTCCTGAAGCGCGGCATTGACCTGGTCGAGTCTGTACCTCTCCGCAATCAAAGGCCTGAGCTTTCCACTCGCCGCGAGGTCCCTTACGGCGACGAGGTCCGTAGCCCGGTAGGCCACCGACGAGAGGACGCTGGCCTCCTTCTTGATCATCGCGAGAGGAGATGCAACAAACTCATCGTTGGTGTGTCCGACGAGGACTATCCTTCCCCTCTTTGAAAGGGCGTCTATGCCGTATCTCATCGTCTTGGAAATTCCGACGAGTTCCAGCACGAGGTCGACTCCTCTGCCCTTGGTGATTCTCTTCACTTCGCTGGCCACGTCTGCCTTCGTTCCGTTTACGCCGTAGTCCGCACCGAACTTCTTCAGGGCCAGGTCGAGCTTGGGCTGCACCACGTCGACCACAATCGTAGTGGCTCCCGCCAATTTCGCAATCTGCAGGGCGCTGAACCCAAGTCCTCCCATTCCGTTGATGAGCACAGTCTCACCGAGGCGGAGCTTGGCTATGTCCGTGAGGGCGTGATAGCAGGATGCAGCGCCGCAGGTGAGCGCGGCGGCTTCATCGTACGAGATTCCTTCTGCCGAAAGAGCGCAATCGGCCCTGACTCTGACGTACTCGGCGTAGCCGCCATCGGCGCTGAATCCCAGCTGGACCAGGTTGTCGCAGAGGTTCCCCCTTCCCTCGCGGCACTGCTCGCAGTTTCCGCATCCGGCACAGTTGTTGACCAGGACCCGCTCCCTGATCCTCTCCCTCGGCACCCCTTCGCCCGCGTCCGCAATCTCTCCGGCTATCTCATGTCCGAGGGTGATTACGTCGGGCGATTTCATTGCCCCTTCCAAGAAGTGCAGGTCCGTGTGACAGACACCGGCGGCTTTGACCTTCACCAAGACCTCGCCCCGACGCGGAGTCGGAGTCTCGACCTCGTCCATTCTGAGGTAGTCATCTCCCCTGTGGTACCTTGCGGCCTTCATGAGTCAGCGACCAATTCTGAGAATTGACCTCACCGATAAACATGCGAATTCTCAACAGCACACGGTCGCGCGTCCGTATGGGTTTTGGAGTCTAATGCGGTTGGATGCTCCCCACTTATGAGGAAGCTCAGGGACTTCGTCAGCAATGGCTTCAGATGAGGGCGCGGCTGGGCATGGACGCAACGACTTCGCTTAAATTCCCCGTCGCGAGGCTGTCTTCTTGATTGAGCAGCAATGAGCCAGATGTAAGTCTGGAGAGCTCGGCTCTGATAGTGTGGGACATGCAGAACGGCATAGCGAAGCGGGCATTCAACATCACCGAGATCATACCTAACGTGAACAAGCTCATCGATGCCACGCACAAGTCCGGAAGGCCAGTAATCGCCAGCCAGCACACGGGCATTCCGTACGAGTACGCGAGCAAGTACGGAATCTATTCGGCGCGCAAGAGGGGAATGGATCCGAAGAAGGGCACATTCATGGCCGAGGGATCGAACGAGTGGAAGCTGATAGACGAACTCGTCCTCGGTGAGGATGACACAGTGATGAAGAAGCACACCCCAAGCTTCTTCGTGGGGACCATGTTAGAGCAACTCTTGCGGAACAGAGGCGTGGACACAATCATCTTGGCAGGAGTGAGCACCGAGGCCGGAATCGATGGCACAGCGAGGCACGCTGCAGCGCTAGGATTCATACCGGTGGTCGTCGAGGACGCTGTTGGCAGTTTCGACAAGTCGAGGCACGAGTCGGCTCTTCAGCTGATGCGGAGCATGTTTCCTCTGAGGAAGACAGAAGACGTGATTCGGTCGCTCAGGAATCTCGGGTAATCGAAAACTCGTAGGTCGCAAGCTAACCTGTTCGGTTTTCCAGCACCTTTGTTTCGTCCAGAAGAATTCGTCGAGACACCACGCCATCATTATAACTCCTGAAAAACCAGCGAAGGTCAGTTTCTCGGATGAACTTCAAGGAGTGGCTCATACCTCAGGACAAAGTCTTCTTCGACCTGCTGGAGCAGGAATCGGCCAACGTCGTCGAGGCCGCCCACAAGCTGGATGAAATGATCGAGAAGTTCGACAGGCTGGGAGAAAGGCGCGCGGAGATTAAGGTCATCGAACACAGGGGAGACGAGATCGTCCACACCATCTACGAAAGGGTCAACGCGACATTCGTTACTCCCATAGACCAGGACGACATCACCAAGCTCGCGACGCTCTATGACGACGTCCTTGACTACATGGACGCCGTGGCCAACATAATCACTCTCTACGGGATTTCCGAGACGACGGAGCCGATGAGGGCACTCGCGAAGACGGTCAGGGAGTCAGTGGACGCGATTCATGCGGCGTTCGGGGCCATGAGGCACAAGGACGGGAAGGAGATAGACAGGCGGTGCGTCGAGGTCAACACCTCAGAGAACGCGGCTGACGTCCTTATGGACGATGCAGTCGCCCAGCTCTTCAGGGAGAACGACGTCATCAAGATAATGAAGCTGAAGGAGATATACGAGCAGCTCGAGATGGTCACCGACAAATGCGAGGACGTGAGCCTCGAGCTCAGGGACATAGTCCGCAGGTACAGCTAGGGCCCACGGCGACATGCTCACACCCTTCATCGTGGGCATCATCCTCGTCGCCTACGCTTTCGACTTCTTCAACGGCTTCCACGACTCCGCGAACTCGATCACCACGGTGGTCTCGACGAGGGCCCTGCCGCCGCTCGGGGCCGTGGGGCTGGCCGCCTTCTTCAACTTCGTCGCCTTCCTGCTGCTAGGAACTGCGGTAGCTCAGACAATAGGGGCAGGCATCGTCACTCCGAACGCCATCGACGAATACGTCATACTCGCCGCCCTCGTCGGGGCGATAATGTGGGACATAATCACATGGTTCCTCGGGCTCCCGACCAGCTCGTCTCACGCGCTGATTGGGGGGCTGGTCGGCGCGGGGGTCGTCAAGGCGGGGTGGGGCGTCCTCGAATGGGGCGGGCTGGGCAAGACCTCGGAGTTCATAGTGATCTCGCCAGTCGTGGGCTTTGTCGCCGCGTTCGTCCTGATGAGCCTGCTCCTGAGGTGGCTGAGCAAACGCTCGGCGGCGAGCATCAACGCCCGCTTCAAGCGGCTCCAGCTGGTCTCCTCGAGCCTCGTCAGCCTCGCCCACGGCTCCAACGACGCGCAGAAGACCATGGGCATAGTCACCGCGCTCCTGGTCGCGACCGGGAACCTGCAATCGTTCATCGTTCCTCTCTGGGTCGTCCTCGCTGCACACGCCTCGATCGCACTCGGGACGCTCTTCGGCGGATGGAGGATTGTCAAGACGATGGGGTTCAGGATAACCAAGCTCGACCCCATCCACGGCTTCTCTGCAGAGACTACGGCTGCCGGGGTCATACTCGGCTCGTCCCTCCTCGGGATTCCCGTCAGCACGACCCACTGCGTCAGTGGATCGATAATGGGCGTGGGCGCCACTCGGCGCTTCTCTGCGGTGAGGTGGGGGGTCGCGAGGAGGATAATCTGGGCGTGGGTCATAACAATCCCTATGTCTGCGCTGATAGCCGGCGTCGCATATTTCGGGCTGCTGTCTCTCGGTCTGTAGTCGAAGGCTCGGCCCTATTCCAGGCGAAGCTGGATTCCGAGGCGCTTCGAGAGGTTGCGCAGGTCTTGGGCGACGTAGAAGAACGCCATCCAGCTCCACTTGCCCCACCTCCTGATTCCCTCCCGCTTGACCTTCTCAATCGCGTCTCTCCTGTTCTCGGGCTCCTTTCCGAAGAAGAGAGCACCGAAGACGTCTACCGACCACGCGTCAATCGGGAACCCTCCGTGCGGGTTGATGATGTCCGCTGCGTAGTCTCCGACCCCGGGCAGCTCCATGAGAGTCTCCTTGGCTTGCTCCGGCGGCATCGCAATGATCTGGTGGATGTCTGGGAAGCCACTCGCAATCATCTTTGCCGAGGCGACGATGTACTTGGCCCTGTAGCCAAGATTGCACTGCTTCGCGAACTTCTTGGGGTTCAGCTTTGCAATCTTCTCCGCCGGTGGCTGCACGGTCAGCTTCCTTCCATCAAACTCCACCTTGTCGCCGTAACTTCGGTCTATGGCTTCCATCATCTGGTTGCTCCGCTGGAGCTTCGCCATCTGAAGGCAGATACTCAGTACCACCGAATTGAACAGCGAGGCTGCCTGCGTGTCGTGCATCCCGTAGAGGTCCTCGATGACGTGGCGAAGTACGAAATCCTTTTTCGCGAATGAGTAAAACTCACGAAGGTCGTCATCCGCGCCAAGCAGGACTTCCATCGATTGCACGAGGTCGGCCCTTTCCTGACTTGACAGGACGGCCCGGGTGAAAATGGTTCCCTTCATTCTGGGATTCTCTATGCTCCCAAGCGACCTAATCTTCAGACCAGCCAGCCTCCCCCCGAAGCGGGTCGCCGACCAGAGGATGTCGTCCTCGAAGATTTCTTGGGAGTTGAACAGACTCCAGCCCGCTGGCTTCCTGACCGTGAGTCCGAAGTCGTAGGGAGGAACCGGCTGAATCTGGAAGGAGAAGGTCTTCTCCAGTTTCAAAGATACCACCGACTATTCCGCGATGACCGCCCCGGTCACGTTGAAAGTTCGCTTGTTGTGCTCGAATTCGTCCTGCAGTCGCTTCTGTAGGTCCGTAAGTTTCAGACCTCTTGTTTGCCCTCGCACGTGGTGCAAATCTTCGCCCTGTGCGCCCTGTACACGTGGAAGAACTCCCGCCGAGAAAACGCCTCTTGCCCGGGGATTCCCACTGGAAGTACTCCAATTTGCCGTCTCACCTTG
This sequence comes from uncultured archaeon, assembly GCA_963759195.1. GTDB lineage: Archaea > Thermoproteota > Nitrososphaeria > Nitrososphaerales > Gagatemarchaeaceae > DASPPF01. The sequence continues at coordinate 213,329 of CAVWXJ010000007.1, read as the reverse complement.
GTACACGTACCTGCTCTCGATTCCAGGCATATCCCCTCCCCACATCTCGTCCCTCTCTCTCGGCCTCGTGACCACGAACAACTCCTTGATCAGTTTCCTACAGGCAATCCTGTTGCACAGCGCCTCGTGGACGAACTCTCCGGTGAACCTCCTGTTGTTGCAGAAGTGACAAACCGGTCCATCGCGAACGGCATCGATTGCAACGACGGTCCCTTCGTTCACCGACAGAACCACGTTCCTGTCTTGGAAAGAGCGCGCCAGGTCGAGTAGCTTCTGGTCTTCCAGGCGGAACGAAGCCTTCATCGGATTCTGAATCCACTCTGGGAATGAAGACTCACCTCCTCTCAAATGGAGGGACGACTCCTGTTCGGTCAGCTCGGCCGCTTCAATCTTGCAAGTAAGGCTCCGCGAGTTGACTTTGGTTATCCGCGCTCTCAACGACTTCGTGAAGAACTCGCGCTCCTGTCACGCGTTGCGAACGTCACAGACATGGGGGCAGCTCGTCGGTTCTTAAATAGCAATTGCCCCGTCTCGTCAACTGGCAACCAGCTTCGATTCAGCTGAGCATCACACGTAATCCAGAGTCTGCTTCCTGTCAGGCGAACGCGCATACTCGGGGTACGTGAGCTGGGGCTTCCAGTCAGCAAGCATCCATCCCTTGAACAAGGACTTCTGCTCCTCAGTTGCGTCCTCCAGCGGCAGAATCCTGAACTCGAACGTTGTCTTCGCCCCGACCTTCCCTCTGAGATTCATCAGGATACCATTGCGCGCTATTGCAAGGTCAATCGCATCACCGGGCTTCATGGTCCCGACGTAGAACGAGAGCTTGTCCTGACCGACGCGCATCCCTCCCAACCCAATGACCTCGTCATTGACCGCCAGGCCCATTGCCTCGGCGGCAGACCCGGCGAGCACGTTCTTGACGGTCGTCCTTCCGCCGTCCGTGCCCAGCCTCACGCCCAGGAATCCCTTCTCGCTGGCGTGTTCGTCCTTGGCGCTCAGCTTCAACCCCGCAAACCCGAGATACCTGTCGTAGTCCACGTCTTCCCTTCCTCGCACCCTCGAATCGAAGACCTTCTTCGCCTCCGGCCCGCCCAGCTCCGAGCAGGTGGCCTCGAACTCCTCGTCGGTGTAGCCTCTTCCTATCCTTCAGGAACGCCTCGCCGTATACCTTCTTCATCACATCGTCGAGATTCTTGCCGCCACGGCTCGATTTTCGAATGACCATGTCGAGCATCCAGCCGATGACTGCTCCCTGGGTGTAGTATGACATGCTCACGTTGGGCGAGTTTTCGTCAGGTTTCATGTACTTGATCCACGTGTCGAAGCTCGCCTCCTCTGCGCTCTGATTCTTTGCTCCCTGCAGCGGCTTCATCGAGTTGATGTTGATCGCGAAGGCGTCCAGGAATTCTTCGACACTGTATATTCCGGCGCGGCGCAAGATCAAGTCGTCGTAGTAGCTCGTTATCCCCTCTGCAATCCATAGGGATTTTGTGTGCACCTCGGCCGAGTAGTCGAAGGGACCCAGCCCCTCGGGCCTCATCCTCTTCACGTTCCAAGCGTGGAAGAACTCGTGCGAGAAGAGCCCCATCATCAGGTCGTACTCCTCCTTGGGGACCAGCCTGAAGCGGGGAACGAAACAGACGGTGCTGTTGAGATGCTCGAGCCCTCCGCCCGCAGCGTCGTTGAAGTAGACAAGGAAGACGTACCGCTTGTAGGGCACGTGGCCGAAGACGGGCGTGGTGCTCTCCACTATCTTCCTTATGTCGCCAACGAACTTCTCCCTGTCGACGGGCGCATCACCGAACATGGACACCTCGTACTTCGCCCCGCCGGTTTCGAACGACCGCACTTCTTGGTTCCCCACCTCGATGGGCGAATCGACGAGCACGTCGTAATCTGGCGCTGTGAACTCCCAGTCCCCGACCTTCTCCAGCCCCGTGGCGACCACCTTCCAGTCGCGCCGCGGCACGAGCTTCAATCGGACGGGGTTGCCCTTCATCCCCTCTGCATAGAGATAGACGCTTGCCCCGTTGATCAGAGCGTGGAAGTTGTCGAGGTAGCTCGCAGTGTCCGTGTAGGAGAAGGCGTAGACGGGATACTGGACCTTCACCTTTTTCGAGCCGTTCAGCTTGACCGACCAACTGCTCTTGCTTGTCTTGGCGACCTCCAAGTCCCGCCCGTTCGCCGCGTCAAGCGCCCTCACATCTGTGATGTTCTTGGCGAAGTCTTCGATGAAGTAGTGCCCCGGCGTCCAGGCGGGCATCGAGAGGCGGAGCTCCCCGCCAGACGTGGGAACTTCCATGACCACGTCGAAGTAGTGGGCGTTCGAATGGGGCATCGAGACTGTGTAGCGGATAGCTTCAGCGGGCAAGGTCTGACTGTCGGCACAAGTCCGAACTTAAGCTTGTCAATCCTGAGAAGCTTGATAACGATTGCCGGCAGGCACGGCGCATCCGAATGATGGCGCGCAAGTTCTCCGGGTCCAAGGCCGACGAGATGGCCCACCGATTCCTGTCTGATGAAAGAAGGCGTTATCAAAATCCGCTGAAGATCTCCAAATCCATGGGCGTCAAGAAGGGCATGACGATTGCGGACCTCGGGTGCGGACCAGGCTTCTTCACCATGCCCCTCGCCTCGCTCGTGGGCCCAGGGGGCCTAGTTTACGCCGTAGACTCCAGCACCACGATGCTGAAGCACCTCAGGGTCAGCATCAAGAGGTCGCACGCGAGCGGGATGAGACTCAAGGTAGTGAGGGCCGACGTCTCCAGGACTGGGATTCCTTCGAATTCTGTCGACATAGTACTCTTCGCCAGAGTGCTCCACGACATTGGAAAGAAGAGAGTCTTCCTCAAAGAAGTCAAACGCATCTGCAAGCCCACCGGGATGGTCGTCGACCTCGACTGGAAGAAGATCAAGATGAAACACGGACCGCCCTACGGAATCTGCCTTAGCATACCGCATGCAAAAAGAATCATTGCACGTGAGGGCTTCCGCTTCGTCGGAACCTTCGATGCCGGCCGTTATCACTATGGCCTGATTTTTAGACCAAGAACTTAGAAGACCTACTTTTCCCCCGAGCGAACTCGCATGGCCTCGAGATTCAGGGGGTTCACCCTCTTCCTCTACAACTCAAGCCTCGCCGTCTTCCTCTCCTACGGCGTCTTCTTCGCGATGGTGTCGGCCAAGTACAATCTGCCTGCGTCAGCCACGTCGCTCGTCTTCGGCGTCTTCGCGGTGCTCTACTCGATCTCCAACCTGCTGCTCGGCCTCTTCATGAACAAGTACGGACCGGGGAAGACCATCCTGCTCGGCGGGAGTCTGATGGGCGCTGGGCTCGTGCTCTCGTCGGTGGCGAACTCCTACCCTCTCCTCCTTCTTACCTACGGTGTCATAGGCGGAATCGGCTCGGGCGCAGTGTGGCTGCCGAGTTCGCAGGTCGTCTTCGACACCTTCGACGAGCAGAGCGTGAGAAAGGTCACTGGACTGGTAAGCACAGGCACGGCTGCGGGCCTCCTCTTCTTTCCGCCGATCGCGAGCTTCCTGATCTTCTATTGGGGCTTGCAGGCCGCTTTCCTCGTCGTTGGCCTGATCGTTCTCGCGCTTGCGTTCCTCACATACTCGACCTCGAGAAAGGTCGACACCGCGCCCAGGTTCGACTTGGCCGGAGCAGTCAAGAGCCTGAAGACGAGGCAGTTCGGCTACCTCTACACATACTACGCGGCAGGCAACGCCTTCTCCAGAACCCTCGTCACGATATTCCTCGTTCCGCTGATTGAGAGCAGAGGCTTGGGCACGACGCTGGCCACGATCGCGCTCTCGCTGGTCGGCGTGGGCAGCATGATGGGTCGGCTGACCGCCGGAGTGGAGAGGGTCAACGAGGAGACGATGGCGTCCATCGGCTTCCTGGTGCAGGGAGTTTCGGCTGCCGCCCTGTTCGTCGCGAACGGTCCAATCACAATTGGCATCTTTTCCGTGCTCTTCGGAATAGGCTACGGCACATACATTCCGGAGTTCCCGCTTCTGGTGAGGAAGCACTACGGCGTGGAGCACTACGGGACCATCTTCGGGACGCTGCTGACGAGCTTCGGCATCGGGGCGTTCATCGGTCCGGTCTTCGAGGGCATTTCAGTGTCGTCTTCGTATGGCTACCTGCCGGGCTTCGTCCTGTCCTCCGTGGTGAGCCTGGTGGTCGGGGCACACCTCTTCATCAGGGGCAGGCGGAAACAGGAAACCGAAGTCGTCCCGACTTCGAATCCACCATAGGGCGTTATATGCTCAATCTAGTCAGAAGCGCGCCCCGATGGCAACAACGCAAGGATACGCCCCAGTGAACGGCCTCAAGATGTACTACGAGATTCACGGCAAGGGCAAGCCGCTGATCCTGCTTCACGGCGGTGCTGGCACAGCCGAGATGTTCGGCCCAATCTTCAGCACGCTCTCTGAGAAGCGGCAGGTAATCGCAGCCGAGCTGCAGGCGCACGGGCACACCGCCGACATCGGCAGACCGCTGAGGTACGAACTGATGGCCGACGACGTCGCCGCTCTGATCAAACACCTGCGGCTCGGAGCTGTGGACATCATGGGCTACTCCCTCGGGGGTGGCGTCGCCCTTCGGACCGTAGTCCAGCATCCTGACATGGTGCGAAAAGCCGTGTTGGTATCAACTACCTGCAAAAGGAATGGGTGGTATCCAGAGGTTCTCGCGGCGATGCAGCAGGGTGCGAACCCAGGCGTCCGCCGAAGCCATGAAGCAGACTCCGATGTATCAAGCCTACTCCAAGGTGGCGCCGAGGCTCGCGGACTGGCCAGTGCTGATGACCAAGACCGCCGAGATGCTCGGGCGAGACTACGACTGGTCGGAAGAGGTGACCAAGATCAAGATACCCGTCATGCTTCTTGTCGGAGACGCCGACAGCGTCCGCACCGCACACGCCGTGGAGTTTTTCGAGCTGCTGGGAGGAGGAAAACGCGACGCAGGCTGGGACGGCTCCGGGATGTCGAACTCGAGGCTTGCGATTCTGCCGGGCGTCACTCACTTCACAATCTTCTCGTCGCCTGCGATGGCATCGGCGGCCGTGGCCTTCCTGGACGAGCCGGCTCACTGAAAAACTACCATCAGTTCGGGAATGCTTAACTAACAACCAATCAATTCGGCAGTCGATTGCGGAATGACTATCCGCTGACGATAGGCTCCCTTCTCAAACAGACGATACACAGAGGGAGTACTGGCGAGATAGTCTACGGGAAGACTCGCTACACTTGGCCCAAACTCTACGACAGGGTGAACGGGCTCGCAGCTGGCCTCGCTTCCATGGGTGTCAGGAAGGGCTCCAAGGTCGCCGTCGTCGACCTCGACACGAACAGGTACCTGGAGGCGTACTACGCCGTACCGATGATGGGCGCCATCCTCCACACCGTCAACGTCAGGCTTCCTCCGGAACAGATCGCCTACACGATAACTCACGCAGACGACGAGATAGTGATGGTGAGGGACGAATTCCTACCTCTGGCCGCCAAGATCATCCCGCAACTGAAGTCTGTCAAAGGCGCAGTCACGATGAGCGATTCTGGAACGGCGCCCAGCCCGCCCGTCACAAAGACGCGCTTCTACGACGACCTTGTAAAATCCGAGTCACACTTCGAGTTCCCTGCGCTGGATGAGAACACGCAAGCCACTCTCTTCTACACTTCGGGAACCACGGGGCTTCCGAAGGGCGTCGGGTTCACACACAGACAGCTCGTCCTGCATACGCTTGGGATCGCCGCCGGGCTCGCCGACAGCCCTGTCAGGATGAACTCAGCCGACGTGATCATGCCGCTGGTGCCTTTCTTCCACGTGCACGGCTGGGGCTTCCCCTACCTCGCGGGAATGTGGGGGATGAAGGTCGTGCTGATGGGCAGGTACGACCCCAAGAACATCCTGGAGCACCTTCAGCAGGAGAAGGTGACGGTCTCGGACATGGTGCCCACGGTCCTAAACCTCATTCTGAACCATCCAGACGCGGGCCAGTACAAGGAGGCGCTGTCCCATTGGAAGGTCATCATCGGAGGCGCTGCCCTGCCGAAGGAGTTGGCGCTGACAGCGCGAAGGCTCGGCATGACTGTCATGGCCGGCTATGGCATGAGCGAAACCGGACCGGTGCTCACTCTCGGGACGCCGAAGGACGAACTCGTTGCATTGCCCGAGGACGAACTCCTGGAGAGCGTGCTGCTGCAGGCCGGCCTGCCAATCCCACTGGTTGAGGTCCGGGTGGTCGACCCGAACATGAAAGACGTCCCGCGCGACGGAAGGACGCTCGGCGAGGTTGTGGTCCGCGCGCCCTGGACGACGGAAGGATACTACAAGGAAAAGGAGCGGAGCGAGGCGCTCTGGTCGGGAGGCTGGCTGCACACGGGCGACCTGGCAGCGATGAGCAAGAGCGGCGTCATCATGATCAAGGACAGGCTGAAAGACGTCGTGAAGAGCGGCGGCGAGTGGATATCCACGCTGCTGCTAGAAGACCTGCTGATGCGCCACCCCGCGGTCCTCGAAGCGGCGGTCATCGGAGCGAAGGACCAGAAGTGGGGCGAAAGGCCGGTCGCAGTGGTGTGCATGAAGGCTGGCAAGAGTGCGACGGAGGCTGAGCTGAAGGCGCACCTCGACCGCTTCGTGGACGAGGGGAAGATCGCCAAGTTCTGGTTGCCAGAGAGAATTCTGACGAGCGGTGAGCCACTCCCCAAGACCAGCACCGGAAAGCTGGACAAGAAGCCGCTCCGCGAGAAGTACACCAACGTTCTCGGCGCTAGATGATCAAGGATTACACGGCTAACATCGACGTCGCAGATCTTAGAGCCATCCGTTCTAAACCGCTAACGCATAAAGCACCCAGAGTTATTGGTCCCTTGTGAAATTCGTCGAGAGACGAGAATTCGGTGTTGACCCAGACGAGGTCTGGGGCAGGCTCTCGAACCTCCAGACGATTCCGACCTACTGGCACGGCACCAGGGAGTTCGCTGCGACCACATCCGGAGGAAGGATCACGGCTGACGTCGTCTTCGCGTTCGGCGGCAAGGGCAAGGCCGAGGTCATAGTGGACAACCAAGGAAGGGCTCTCACCTTCGATTACCTGGAGGGACCGTTCAAGGGCACCCAGAAGGTCATCGTGAAAGAACACGCCATAGAGGCAGAATGGGACGTGACCTTCAAGGGAGCCTACAAGGTGCTCGGCCCTTGGAACGCGTCACACTTCAGGTCTGGAACCAGGCATGCGCTAACTAGGCTGTGCGAAGGGCCGATGGCCGAAGCGTCGCCTGTCGCGTCTCCTGGGAGTGCGATTTCCAGCCGCTGAAACTCAGGGTCGTGAAGCGAGCGCTGTCCGTCTCGGTCCGCGTGGATAATGCAGGTGTCAAGGGGAAGGGGCTATTCGCCAAGGCTCCCATCCCGCCCAAGGGCGTTGTGGCCACTTTTTCCGGTACCCCCAGATGGGTGTGGGACATCCCGGAACAAGAGTGGCCCTACACCTTCCAGGTGGGCTACGACAGGTACGTGCTGCCGAGAAGAAACAGCAGGGGGCGATACATCAACCACTCATGCGAACCCAATTGCGTGGTGTCCGGAAGGTCGGTCATCACCGAAAGAGGGATTAGCGCGGGCGAGGAGCTGACGTTCGATTACTCGACCGATGTCGATTGGGCTGGTTTCAAGATGAATTGTTCGTGCGGCAGCCCAAAATGCAGAAGAGTTGTAAGGGCGTATCGGTTTCTCCCCAAGAAACTGAAAATGAGGTACGGTAGAAGCGTGGCGGATTTCATACTGAGAAAGTATGGCACCTTCCCGACTACCCATGGCACAGGGCAGCGTAAATAGCGGCATCGCGGACATTCCCTCTGGATGGGCACCGAAGGGGAGGAACAGGCCCGGCGATACTCGCGGCTGTCGTGGCTGCTCCTGGTACTGATTGGCGTCGTCGTGGTTTTGGCTGCCGGCTGGATCATCCTCCAGTGGTCCATAGCCGAGTCGGTCTACTCCCTCAAGGCTGGCCTCGACTGGTTCGGAATCACCTTCTACTCGGACTACACATTCGTGGCGGGCGCTCTGTTCTCCCTTCTTCTGGTATATCCCCGCCCCGGTCGGAGCGACCTGTGGAAGCTCGGCACGGTCTTCTACAGGCGCGCGAGGCCCTACATGGAAGAGGGCGAGGTCGTCCTCAACGAGAAGCTGAACATCTGGCTCTGGGTGCTCTGGCAGGTGATCAAGTGGGCGATCGGGTTCTACGCTTTCGTGGAGTTCGGCGCCTTCATTCTCCTCGGCCCCATCATGAACCCGATCAGGATGATGATCATGGGGCTCGGCAGCTGGTCAGACCTGCCGAGGGTCTTGGTGCTTCCCGTCCTGCCAGCTACTGGCTCGGGCTTCATCGACCTGATGCCCACTCTGTCGATCCAGTACGCAGTGGTCTCCTACGTTGTTACCGCCGTGCTTGCAGTTGCCGCGGTCAGGGTCTTTCTGCGACTGCTGTCAAACCTCGCCACCCGCAGGAGCGACATCTGGATCAGGAACCTGCTCACACTGGTCACGGTCATCCTCTTTGCGGCAATACTCGGGGCCCCCTACTGGCTGATGAACATCGCAACGCCCTACGTCTATGGAATCGCCTGGAGCGCGCTCCTTCTTTCCCTGCTGGGAATCGCCTATTTCTCGAGGAGGCGAGCCCCCAATCCAAGGCCTGCCATCTTCAAGGGACTGGCGGCGCTCCTCGCGGTGCTTCTCATCATCCAGGTCGGCGCCGGCGCTTTCTATTACTTCAACTGGAACAACAACTACCTGGCCTATCAGTGGTATCCACAGACGCAGAAGGAGATCACGGTCACCCGTTGGGCGGCAGGCCTGAACGGCATCCAGGTGAGCAACATATCGGGACTGCCGACGAGCAATCCCACGACCACCCTCGACCTCGTGCGCCAGTGGGACCAGCAGGCTGCTTCCGTCACCAACACCAAGGAAATCGGCGCCTACAACTGGATGGGTCTCGCGAGCTCGGAGATCGTTTTCTACAATGGAACTGAATACTGGGTTTCTCCGACGACGCCTACCTTCCCCTCATCGGACTGGATCAGCCAGCACATCATCTATACCCACGCGGCCAAGGTTCTCGTAATCAATACCCACAACGGCTCTGTGATTCCCACGACCAACGCTTTCGGCGTCCCCTCGGAACCCCCAATCTATTACGGCGAAGGAGGCGGGTTCAGCCAGAACGTCTACGTCCACGTCCCAGGATACGACGAGGTCCAGAACGTCTCCTACGGCGGCACGCCCGACTACGTCCTGAGCGGTTGGCAGAAATCGATGTGGTTCACCTTCGCCGAGGGTCAGCTCGGCTTCGCCTTCTCTGGCCAGTCGGACAACATGCTGTGGAACAGGAACATCTTCTCCAGGGTCGGGGACGTGCTCATCTCGGGCTTGGTCATGGACCCCTCGGCCTACATAGTCTCCGACGGGAAGAACCTCTACTACGCGGTCCAGGTATACATCGACTATCCTCTGCAGTCGGGCTTCGCCGCGAGTCCGTACCTCAGGTTCTTCGGCGTGGTGCTGGTCAACATTCAGGACGGTTCGATGCAGGGCTACACCGTTTCCAACCTGCTCTCTCCAGCGGGATTGAACAGCACAGACTTCGTCACGAAGTTCTACCAGAACTACTACCCGAGCTGGGGCGCGCCTCCCTCGTGGCTCATCCCCCAGCTGAGATATCCCGAGCAGCTGCTGGGTTCGCCCAGCGTTGCTGGGCAGCTCGATTACGACTTCGTGTTCCACGTGAGCGACCCCTTCGTTTTCAGGTCGGGTACCCAGTTCTACGAGCGTGCGAGTAACAGCACAGTCCAGTACATCCCGTTCGCAGTAGGAAACAGCACCTACTTCGTCGGACTGCAGCTCGTCCAGTACCAGGGCGTGGTCAGCAAGAACCTGGGCGCCCTTTACATCGCGTACGGCGGCGACAAGCTTGGGCAGATCGACCTCTATCAGAACCCCTCGCAGTCGGCGCTGATTATCGGTCCCAGCGCAGCTGAGAACGCCCTTACGACCAACCAGCAGGTGAGGACGCAGCTCACCCTTCTCCCCAACTACAGGTTCGGCTCGTACCTGCTCTACTCCGTGGGCGGTCAACTCACCTACTTCGTTGCTGTCTATACCAACCCTGGCACATCAGGCGTGGTCACGCAGCTGCCCTTCATGACTGCAGTCAACCCCTCCACCGGGAAGGTGGGAGTCGGCCCCAACGCGGCGGCGGCGTACGAGAGCCTGGGCTTGAGCAATTCGACGACGGTTGCCGTTCCGACAATGGACGCTGTCGTCCACCAGATAGACTCGCTCATTGCGTCGAACGGATACAACCTGGTCAACGCCACGTCGGTCAACCCGACCGTCTGGGTCAACGTCGGTTCCGTCTCTCTGAGTTCCGCCGGGGTGAATCAGACTGTCGCGCAGGTGGCAAACCTGCTGAAGACGTACGGGCAGGGAATCGTCGGGAACGCTGTCTACGCCTGGACCGACAGTTCAGGCAACCTCAATTTCGGGGTGATCAAGGCCCCCGCCACAGGCGTGACGGAACTGTTCTACGTGACCATCAAGCCATAGCCCTAGGCGCCTAGTGCTCTATGAGAAGGAAGACGGCCACAACGATGATCGCCAGCAGACCAATTACAACTAGCCTCAGGGCACCATTCCTCTCGGCAATCATCATGGCCGCATTAATCCGCGCGAACGGGCTCCTGGAATTCAGAAGCCTCACGATATCCAGGGCCTCTTCGTAAACGAACTTGCCGCCGTCTATCGAGATGAGGTTGTCGCCTTTCAGGACGAAAGCGTGCCCCTTGACCGCGAGGGGCAAGCGCGATCTTCTCCCATACCACTGATTGAACTGTTCTTCGCTCACGGCTCGGTCACAACTCCCGACCCAACGGCAACCTACGGAATCATTATCTCCTCTTAAATACGTGAAGCTTAGAATGAACGGTCATGCGTGCTGAAATCTATGAAGGCTCAGAGAAGCTCGGCGAGGTCGGCCTCGGTGAGAAGGTCTTCTCGACCGGCTCCCGCGGCTATTATGCATCGTCCAAGCTCGAGGTTCACGGTAAGAGATACCAAGTCAACTTTCAACTCGTCGAGATTGGGTCCCGGCCCAAGCCAGCCTAACTGATGGCCATCGATTTCTCAATCGCGTTCTTCACCTCTCCTTGTATTTTTGCGAAAATCTTACCCCGTTGGAACTCATAAATTATCTGACAGTTGAAACATCTCAGGTCGAATTCGTCTTCGCTCTCCTCACCCGCAAGAATCTTCCTGTAAAGCGGCCACCCGCCCCTCAATCCGATTTTTGGGTTAACTCCATTGTATCCCTTGATATGGTTCAGCGTCAGAACCAGGGGGTTACGTTCGCCACAGCCAACACATCTGCCCCCGAACATCTCGATAACCCTCAATTTCGCATCCAATCTGTATCGCTGTAGATATGCCGTGTACTTGTCCCCTAGCTTCGCCCGCATCTTGGCCGATTGTGTGTTTACGGCCTCAGACTGTCTACTCGGCCAGGAATCTCGAATCTTCTTGCAATCTTGACACAATCTGAACTTGGTGGGGTTCGGCCGACCACAATAGACACACAATCCAGCGTGGATTCTCTTATCCCGCCATTGCTTCATGTATTCTCGTTTCTCCAGAGGTGTTTTCTGAGGCAAAGCCGATTTGTTTCGTTGTGCCATTGACTTAATCCTGCCCTGTTTGAACCGGAACTGCGGCGGCGGCTAGGTGAAAGTGATAACTGTAAGTACAGATTGAAATCAGGCCTAAACCGGTGACGAAGTGAGTTGGCTTCCATCAGGGTCAAGGACGACGGCGTAGCACCGATTTCAGAGAAAGGCCGCGAACCACCGTTCAAGCAGGGCGAGTTCTACGTGTTCGAGGTCGCCGACGACGTGGCAAGGTACTGGAACAAGATGGCGCCCAGCAGGCGCGATGACCTTGCGAAGCAGTCGAGGAAGGAAGGCAAGGACATCCGGTTGCTGGTCGAGGCCTTTGTGTACAAACCCGCCCACATCAAGTGAGCAGATAGAGCCAGCGACAGCCATTTCACAACTCGGATTGGTTGCGGACCCTTCCCAAAAGTCGTGCCTATTCTGTAGGGTAGCCACCGAGGAACTATTTCAGAATCCGAGCCAGAGGCACGACATATTAGTCGGAATCAATCGGGCGCTTTCACTTTGAACTACCGAAGGCTAGGAAGTGCTGGAATCAAGCTGAGCGAGCTCTCGCTTGGGGCTTGGGTGACGTACGGCGGTCAGGTCGGCGAGGAAGTCGCCGAGGAGTGCATGTCAGCGGCCTACGAGGCAGGGGTCAACTTCTTCGACAACGCGGAGGCCTACGCCCACGGCAACGCCGAGACCGTGATGGGGAACGTCATCAAGAAGCTCGGCTGGCGCCGGGACGACATCGTAGTCTCCAGCAAGGTGTTCTGGGGAGGGAAGGGACCTAACGAAATGGGGTTGTCGCGAAAGCACATATTCGAGGCTTGTCGGAACTCGCTGAAGCGGCTCCAGCTCGACTATCTCGACCTCTACTTCTGTCACCGCCCCGACCCCAACACACCAATAGAGGAAACCGTCAGGGTGATGGACGACCTCGTCCACCAGGGAAAGATACTCTACTGGGGGACGTCCATGTGGAGCGCCGCCGACATACTGCAGGCCTTCAACATCGCAAGGGAGCAGAGCCTCACTCCTCCCCAGATGGAACAGCCAGTCTACAACATGCTGCAACGAGACAAGGTGGAGAAGGAGTTCCTTCCGCTGTACACCAAGATAGGATTGGGAACAACGATCTTCAGCCCTCTCGCCTCAGGGCTGCTCAGCGGCAAGTATGCCGACGGCATTCCTCAGGGGTCGCGCGCTTCGCTGGAGAACATGGGCTGGATTCGGGACAATATCGTCACGCCGCGGAACATCGAGGTGGTCAGGAGGCTCACTCAGGTGGCCAAGGACCTCGATTGCACTATGGCGCAGCTAGCCCTCGCATGGTGCCTGAAGAACAGGAACGTGAGCACCGTGATGACTGGAGCGAGTAGGCCCGACCAAGTGAAGGAGAACATGAAGGCGTCCGAGGTGGCCACAAAACTCGATTCGGATGTCATGAAACGGATAGAGGGTCTCCTGGCTGGTGTGCCCCAGATCCCCGATGTCTGATCACATTCTCAGTTCGTACTCGCGCAGCAGTCTAGTGCCACGCGTTCCTGGCTACCGATTATCTAGCGGCCGTTTTCTGCGTGATTGAGGCGCAACCCCGAATAGGTTCGGAACCGAGACAGAAGAACCAATCCTTATATCGCAACGGAGCCTCGATACTTTTTGGTCAGTGCCGGTTGGCCCAGACCGCCGATGTAGACCTTCAGCAGAACAAACAGGCAGCGAAGAGCAACCTAATCCGCCAGACGCAGTCCATCTGCCCAAGCTGCAACAGGTTACTTCAGGCTGAGATATTCGCACGGGACGACAAGATCTTCATCAAGAAGGTGTGCCCCGAGCATGGGGCCTTCGAGGAGCTCTACTACGGTTCCTACGAGATGTATACCAAGTTCTCAAGGTACTGGAGGGACGGACGACGAATCAAGGCGCCCAACATCGCGCTGGATTTATGCTCCTGCCCGGCCAACTGCGGCCTCTGCTCCGACCACCTCTCCCACACCGCCCTGGCGAACATAGACGTGACCAACAGGTGCGACATGAGCTGCTGGTACTGCTTCTTCTACGTCAAGAAAGGAATCGAGGGCGCCTACGTCTACGAGCCGACGCTCCACCAGATTCGCGAGATGGCGAAGACCCTCAGGGCAGAACGGCCGGTCGCGGGCAACTCCGTCCAGATCACTGGCGGCGAGCCGACGATGAGGGAGGACCTCCCGCAGATAGTCCAGATTCTCAAGGAGGAAGGCATCGACCACATCCAGCTGAACACCAACGGCATCAACCTCGCATTGAAGCCGAGCCTCGCAGAAACGCTGAGGGACGCGGGCGTCTCCAACCTCTACATGTCTTTCGACGGAGTCACTCCCAAGACCAATCCGAAGAACCACTGGGAGGCGCCCTACGCCATCGAAGCGTGCAGGCAGGCTGGCATCGGCGTCGTCCTGGTGCCATGCGTGATCAAGTCGGTCAACGACGGCGAGCTTGGTGATATTGTCCGCTTCGCTGAGAGAAACATAGACGCCGTGAGAGCCGTCAACTTCCAGCCCGTCTCGCTTGTCGGCAGGTTGACAGACGCCGAGAGGTCGAAGCTCAGGATTACCATTCCAGAGTGCATCGAAAAGCTCGAGGAGCAGACCGAGGGCAGAGTCTCGCGCGATGACTGGTTCCCCATCCCCAGCTGTTCACCTCTGCCTAGCTTCATCGAGGCCCTGACGAGGAGAGATCAGTACGAGCTCTCCGTGCACTTCGCCTGCGGCGCCGGAACATACGTCTTCAAGGACTCCGAAAGCAACGAGCTCGTACCGATAACGCGGTTCGTGGACGTTCCGGGGCTGATAGAGTACCTGGATGAGAAGCAGGACGAAATCAATTCCGGGTCGAACCGCTACATCGTCGCCGCCAAGGTCCTGACGAAGGTTCGGAGCTTCGTCGACTCGAAGAGGCAGCCGAAGGGTCTCAGCTTCGCGAAGCTGATCACCGACGCGGTCGTCAAGCACGACTACGCCTCCATAGGCGAATTCCACCTCAGGTCGATGCTTCTCGGCTTCATGCATTTCCAAGACAAGTTCAACCACGACGAGGAGCGGCTGCAGCGCTGCAACATCCACTACATCAACCCCGACCAGAGGGTCATTCCCTTCTGCGCCTTCAACGTCATCCCCGAGTGGTACCGCGACAGAATCCAGCAGAAGTACGGCATGCCCGTCGGGACGTGGGAGCACATGACCGGAAAGAAGCTCGAGGACGGCCTCTACAGGGGGACGCTCAGACGCGGCGCCCACGCGGCAGGATGCGGCTGCCCCGCTGGCGAGAGAATCGAAGGAATTCGAACTCCATCTGCCACGGTCTGACCAGGGATAGTTGCGGACGACGGTTCAGCAGAACTGCTGCTTGGATCGTCAACTCTCTCGCCATCTCATCTTGAACGAGACAAGCAGAAGCAGAATCACGCTGGCCGCCAGCAGCGCCGCGAAGCTGAGGATGGGATTAATCGAATACCCAAGGCCGATGACTCCCTGAAAGAGAGCCGAGGCTTCCGTCGTCGGGAGAATCTCGGCGAGCGGGACGATGATGGGCGGCAGCAGTTTGATCGAGTAGTAGACGGGCGGCAGGACCGAGAGTAGCGTGGCGATGAAACCGTTTATGATGAACGCGTTCTGCGTGTTCGGCGCGTAGGCCGAGAAGAAGAATCCGATTGCAGTCGTAGTTATCCAAAGGAGTATGACCACGCCCATCGCAGTGACGATGGCAGGCAGCATCGCGCCCTGCGACGCCATCAGGCCGAAGAGGACGAGTAGGGCCGGGGCCCCGAAGATCAGCTCCGAGAGCGCCACTCCGAACATGTAGGTGAGCGGCGAGACCGGCGACGCCACGACCACGTCCTGGAACTTGTTCTGAATCTTGTACGACGCCAGGTCCGTGCCGACGAAGAGCCCCAGCTCTGTGGTGACCATGGTCAGCGCTCCGGCAAGCCCGTACGGCAGGGCGACGCCGTTGCTTGCGACGAAGAGTATGAAGAGGAGGGTGAAGGGTTGCGAGAAGACGAACGGGATGAAGAGCGGGTTCCTGACCATGGGCGTGAACCCGAGGTAGTACATTATCGCCCAGAGCGACCGCAGCCTATTCCTGGTCGCCATACTCCTCCTCTCCCTTCTCTGCCTCCCCGACGATGTCGACGAAGACGTCGTCGAGAGACACCGGGCCGATGGCTATGCTCGCGCCCCTGGCCACCGCCTCTTCGCCCAGATCCTTCGCGCCGTCCGCATCGGTGAGGACCCTGAACCTTCCTGCGATCTCGACCACTCTGCCGTAGGGCTCCAGCTCCTTCTCGGAGAACTTGCTGTACACGTCCACCCTGGCGCTCCGGTTGGTGAAGGACGCCTTCACGCTCTGCGGCGTCCCCTCGGCTACGAGTCTTGCCCCTGCTGATTATCACAAGCCTGTCCGAGAGCGCCTCAGCCTCGTCCATGTAGTGAGTGGTCAGGACTATCGTCCTTCCCTCCTGCTTCAGACGCGTCAGCTGTTCCCAGACTCGCCTCCTGTTGAGGGGGTCGAGGCCAATGCTGGGCTCGTCGAGAAAGATCATCTCGGCGTCAGTCGCAATGGCCATCGCCACTATGACGCGCTGCTTCAGGCCGCCCGAGAGCCAATCCGTGTTCATGTCAGCGACCTCGTTCAGCTCCAGCGCCTCGATCGCCTGACTGGTCCTCTTCACTGCCGTGGGCTTGTCCATGCCTCTCATCCGGAGGCAGAGCATCACGTGGTCGCGGGCGGTCAGCGGGTAGATGGTCTCGGCCTCCTGGGGCGTAATCGCTATCCTCTCCCGGAGCTCCTTCGCCTGCTTTACTGCGTCCAGCCCCAGGACTGTGACGGTGCCGGAAGTCGGCATGAGCTGTGTGCTGGCTATCCTGAGGAAAGTGGTCTTTCCTGCGCCGTTCCGACCCAGCAGTGTGAAGATCTGCCCTCCCTCGATCTCGAGGTTCAGTCCGTCGAGGGCAGGCCTGCGCGAGTGCTTGTAGACCTTTGTCAGGTCCGTGGCCTTCAGCGTGATCATCGAGAACGGACCACCATCGTTGTTATTTTAGCCCATCTCGAGTGGATTGGGTGATGTTCACTGCTTCTTCGAGAGGCGTTCGTACAGCTTCTCCATCCACGCGTAGTAGTCCTCTGCGCGGTACTTCTCCCTCATGCCCTTCACGAAAGGCTCCAGCCGCTCCCAGGCGAGTCCTGTCGCGAACATGTCGTCCACGAGCTCTGGCTTCACGAACCCCTTCTCGACCAGGAGCCCTACAGATTCGAAGAGCGAAGCAATTTGGTGAAACGCCAGTTGCTTCTCCTCGGGCAGCTTCTCGAACTCCTCGTAAGAGATTATCCCGGCGCTAAGCACGGTGATCCATGACCTCTGGACCTCAAGGCTGTTGGCGAAGTCATAGATCTTCGTCACGAGGTCGACGGTCGAAAGCTCGTAGTTCTGCTTGAGCTGAAGCGCAGCCGTGTTCGCCTGCCTGAAGGACGCCTCCACGAGCTTCCTGTTGTCCCTCATCTCAATGATCACGAAAACCGTGCCGAGTATTATCGCCACCGAGGCGAGGAGCGTCGCATCCGCTGAAATTGACTCGAAATTGACTTGGAGGGGAGAAATCACAGTCGACTGTCGACCTCGGTTCCTTCTGACGTCCTGCCCACGCATAAACGAGTTAGCAGCCCCTATTCAATCTGGCGGAAGGAACGCATTGAAACCTTAATTCTTCTCAGCGGCGCCACGAGAGAGCTTGCGACCAACTGAATTCCGGCTCGTAAACTGGATGATGCAGTTCGTTCCAGAGGCTCGATACAATTTCACGTCGAGCGGCCTGACCGAGCCTGACCTTTCTGCAATGGGCATCAACACATCGTTTGACGATTTTGCCGCGGAGAAGGACGAGCACGCAAGGCTCTTCACCGAAGCGGTCGCGCGCCTCTACAAGGTCGAACCTGACAACGTGGTGCTCACGACCGGCGCTTCCGAAGCCATCTTCCTCGCGTACTCCGTGCTCGGAGCAGGTGGGAAGGCTGTCGTTCCCCTGCCCAACTACGAGCCGATGTTCACTGTGCCCCGTTCGCTCGGCATGACCGTGAAGAATTCGCTCGCCAACCCATCCGGAATCAGAGGCGCCGTGTACGGACTCACGGACCCCAACAATCCCACGGCTCAGAGCCTAGAACCGAGTTTGGTAGAGCGACTGCACAAAGCTTGCAGGAAGAACAAGTCTTCGCTCTTACGTGAACGAGACGTACAAGGAATTCACCTTCCCAGACAGGCCTCTTTCGCTGTTCCAGCAGTACGGTGACGTGGTGACCTGCTCCACCATGACCAAGTTCTACGGCCTCGGGAGGCTGCGCGTGGGGTGGATTCTGGCAGACAAGCAGACGGCGCACAACCTATGGAACGCCGAGCGGCTCACCAGCGGTCACATTCCCGAATACTCCCTCTGGCTGGCTAGGCAGGTCCTCAAGAGGAGGGAGAGGTTTGTGGCGAGAGCCCGTAAGATCTACAACGAGAACCTGGCCCTCGTAGCCAGGTTCGCCAAGGAGACTGAGGACGTGACCGAGACTCGGCTCGGTGGCGCCCCCTTCTGTC
Organism: uncultured archaeon; assembly: GCA_963759195.1. GTDB lineage: Archaea > Thermoproteota > Nitrososphaeria > Nitrososphaerales > Gagatemarchaeaceae > DASPPF01. Next base: position 194,992 of record CAVWXJ010000007.1, on the reverse strand, counting down.
TAGTGAAGTACAGGAAGGGGCCAGATTCCATCTCTTTTGGAAGAAAGCTACTCCAGAAGGTGGGCGTCCTAGTTTCACCAGGGGACTACTTTGGCGCCCCCAAAGCTTTCAGGCTCTGCTTTACCTGCGACAAGACGAGCCTAAAGCAAGGACTCGGTCTTCTGGCGCACTATCTGCTCAACGCTACAAACTGAAAGAAGTTGACTGGCTACAGAATCTGCGGCTTTCTATTCATGTCTCAGGCGAAGTGGTTTAGTTCGCAGACTCAAGCGTTCGACAGCTCAGGAAACTTCTTAACCGCCGAAAAATGTGCTGGAGAATCTGACCTGGATGAAGTCGCTTCTCACGCTCTCTGTAGCATTGCTGGCTCTCGCGCTGATTGTTGCGCCTTCGGCGGTAGCTGTGACTTCTGCTCACAGTCAAGACAGACGCCAGTTCCTACACGGGAGCTCAGACGTTGATTGCTTCAGGCGCGGTGTCGCCCCCGCCTGGTAGTGGAACTGCTGTTTTCCTCAAGATTCTTGGTCCCCAGGGCGGGACTCCCCTCGCCGTCGCGGCTGCTAATGTCAATGGGTCGACCGGCTCATACCAGCAAAGCTTCGTACTTGGTGGTACCTCGAGTTGGGTTTCTGGAACCTATACACTCGGCGCCTCCTGGGGTAATTCACTGTCGAATTCCGTGAACGCCACTACTACGTTCACTTGGGCACCAGCTGTCACCACAACAACGACCACCACAACGACGACTACGACGACCACCACGACCACAACTACATCCACGACTCAGACTCAAACGCCGCCTCCAGGCACTCATGTCACCATACTGAACGGGACGGCAGCTAACCCCAGCTCGCCAGGGTACTCCCCTGCTACGGTAACCGTGGTGATTGGTGTCAACAACACGATTACCTGGATCAACAACGACGTAGCGATCCACACCGTTACCGCGACCGATGCCAGCTTCAATTCGGGCGACATCGCTCCACACGCGTTTTGGTCGCACACCTTCACAACCGCGGGGGTCTACACCTACATGTGCGTCTACCACAACTGGATGAAAGGCACGGTGATAGTGAAGTCCGCGGCAGTCACCACGACCACCACAACCACGACAACCTCCTCAAGCTCGCCCTCGAGTACCACCACCTCGACAACAACCACTACGACTACGAGTCCAAGCACCACGTCAACTAGCTCTACCAGTTCGAGCGGTGGTGGAATCCCAGAGTTCCCATTCCAGCTGGTCGGCGCGTCCGTATTGACTGCCCTCGTTGTCGCGTCGTATCTCCTAGTGCGGAGACGTCAGATATCGGGCGGTCTTGTTGGAAGATCCGCAACGTAAGGCGTTCGTTCGTTTTCTCGGATGGATCGGGGTTGCCTCGGTCACAGCTGTCATCGCCGCGCCAAACTTCCTCACGCTGCTGAGCCAGGCCGTCGATGATGCCTTCGGCACCGTCCTCCCTGCGATTCCTTTCGCCGCGTTACTTACCATACTCTTGCTTTTCAGGTGGAAAGAAATCGCCGAAATCCTGTCCAAGGAAGGCGGCGTCGGCACCGAGGTTCCCACTAGATTGCTCGGCTTGGGAATCGTCGTCTCGCTCATCCTGGTTCGTGGAATCACGGGCCTTTCAGTGTATTCGTCAGCAGTCGCCGTAGTGCTTGTCTTCTACGGAACAGCTCTGGCGCTGAATCCTCTGACAAGGCGGATAACTTTCCCCTACGCCATGATCTACTCCGTGGGAGTTGCGGCTCCAGCCGTACTGCAGTGGGCCTTCGGCGAGCCCCTGGCCGCGCTCTCGTCAGCCCTATCGCAGGGTCTTCTCTCAATAGGCGGAATTCCTTTGGTCTGGCACGGAACTCAGTTTCAACTCATTTCGAAGACAGGCGACATCGTCGCGGCCACGGTCACTCCGGGCTGCTCCAGCATCGTTTCGGTCACCACCTTCGTGGGCCTTCTCGCGCTGATGCATATCGACCTGAAGAAGGACATGTCATCGACGATTAAGCTCGCGGTCGCTGGCGTGGTCGCGCTGACTCTGCTCAACTCGGCCAGGATCACAATCCTGGTGTGGGTCGGCTACATCGACGGAGCCGCTGCCCTCTGGGGTGTGCACAACTGGGTGGGATACGCGCTTTTCCTAGGGTTCTATCTCGTCACTCTGGCAGTCTATCCAAGAATGGGCCGACCAAGGATATCCGCAGTCTCCAGCTAAGAGTTCTGCGTCCTTGCCGGACGCCAGGGCGCGCCGTTGCGCCCCTAGGAAATTAGTTTCCCAGTCGCTTTGTCGAAGAGGTAGGTGCTTCCTCGCCTGAAACCGCAGAAGACTTCTTTGTTTAATGTTTCTTCGCGCGACGGCTCGACCTGCGCCAACAACCGCAGACCTTCGACGTCAACCGTGACGTACTGGACGTTTCCCATGGGCTCTGCCACGTAGACTCTGCCCTTGAACGCCCCAATCATCGGTTCGTCGCTCACCAGGACGTCCTCAGGCCTCACGCCGAGGACTACACGTCCGTCACTTCGACCAGAGAACTCGACCCTCTGCCTTATCGGCCCAGACTCAAAGTAAGCCTCACCATCGATAGTGACCTTGCCTTCTACAAGATTCATCGGCGGGGAACCTATGAATCCAGCCACGAAAAGGTCGGCCGGCCTTTCATAAATCTCCATTGGGGGAGCCATCTGAATCAATCTTCCGTCATTCAGCACTGCTATCCTGTCGGCCATGGTCATCGCCTCCGCTTGGTCGTGGGTCACGTAGACCGTGGTGACCTTCAGCTCCTTCTGCAGCCTCTTGAGGAAACCCCTGGCCATCACCCGTAGCTTCGCATCAAGGTTGGAGAGCGGCTCGTCGAAGAGGAAGACCTTGGGGTTCCTCACGACTGCCCTGGCGACGGCGACCCTCTGCTGCTCTCCCCCACTAATTTCAGACGGTTTCTTGTTCAGGAGACGCGATATCTGCAGAAGCTCGGCTGTCTCCCTCACTCTTTTGGTGATTTCCTCATCGTCGAGCCTTCTAACCCTCAGCGGCAGTGCTATGTTGTCGAAGATTTTCATGTGCGGATACAAAGCGTAGTTCTGGAAGACCATGGCTATGTCGCGCTCCCGGGGGGCCAAGTCATTCACCACGTTCCCATCGATGTAGATTTTCCCGCCGTCGGGTCGCTCCAAGCCGGCAATCATCCTGAGCATTGTGCTCTTCCCAGAGCCCGACGGGCCAAGCAGCACCACGAACTCGCCGTCATCTGCTTCGAAGGTGATCGAGTCTACAGCTTTGCGGGGACCGAACTGCTTCGTGACGTTCTCGACCTTGAGCCGCGCCATTTTTCCTGCGGCGCTGCTTCGCTCAGCCCCTTTAATCCGTATGCCCGGCCACGTTCGTGACAATTCATCGCAGATACACTTTTAATGGCAAATTGTCCCCTCCCGTCCGAAAAGCATGCAGCTCCGCAAAGGCGTAAGCACAGGAGCTGTTGTGGGTGTTATCATAGTCATCTTAGTTGTAGCCGGAGTCGGCTACTACTTCTATTCCTCTGGCCCAACAGTCACCACTACAACGGCGACGTCAATCGTGACGTCAACCGTAACCGCCCCTTCCACTACTACCACATCCGCGGCCGGGAACACAATTACAGTAATGGCGATTTCCGGATTCAGCGACGCCTTCTATAACGCAACTGCGCAGGACTTTATGGCCCAGAACCCCGGCGTGACCGTCAAGGTCCTGACAGCGCCGTTCAGCGGCATCCTCGCGCAGGAGCAAACTCTCCTACAGGCTCACGATTCTTCTGTCGACATTGTCACCGGGACCCCTAGCATGATAGGGACCCTCGCCCAGTTCACACTGAACCTTAACCCGTACATCTCCCAGAATAACCTCAACAAATCGGACATCATCCCAGCCATGCAGTCCTCGAACGGCGACGTCGCTCTGAAGAACGGCACAGTCCAGTCGAAGGCCTTGGCCATGATGAGCGACACTATGTTCGTCTACTACAGGCCGAGCGTCTTCAAGCAATACAACAGCAGCCTCAAGCCGCTGACCACCTGGAGCAACTTCATCTTCGATGAGGGCTATCTCAATAACAACTCCGGATGGTATGGCGCTTTCATCGAGACGGCGACAGCGCACGAGCTTTGGAACACGTATTTGGACGTCTACGCTACGTATTATCATCAGTCCACCGCGCCGGTCTTGGGCCCCGCCCAGGCCAGCTACGGAATACTCTTCACGAACAAACTTCTTCCATCATTCAACAGTAGCGCGGGTGTTCAGGCTGTCCAGACTCTTGCCGCAATGATGAACGCGCAGCCATCACTCGTCAATAGCTATGGTGGATTCAACTACAATAACTTCGTGCAGTACTACACGAAGGGCTTCAACGGCAAGAACTTCGCGATGGCGATTGCATGGCTTGCCCAGTTCCCGGGCGTCAACAGCACGCTCGGCGGCGACGTCGCTTTCACCACCCTGCCAGGAGGCTACACACAGGAAGGCGGCTCTGGTGCAGGGATTAGTTCCTTCTCGAAGAACCCGTCCCTAGCCTTCAAGTTCCTCCAGTTCTCCTTGACACCGGCCGAGCAGGCTAAGATGTACGACGTCCAGAAAGCCATGCCAGGCACGTTCTCAGGTTACAAGGCCCTGATCAGCGAGCATGCGAACCTCGCTACATTCTTCAAGAACGCTCTCTCCGCAGTCCAGGCTGGCGGCGCCGAGCCACACATAATCAGCTCCACTTGGGCCCTCATACCCATCCTCGACAACGCGCTCGCGACCGTACTTCCTCCCAACGGCCAATTCACATCCACACAGATTATGACCGCGCTCCAGACCGCTGCTAACGAGTGGATACCCGTAGTAGCACACGGCTAGGTAAGCGCGGTCCCGCCTCTTTTTTAGAACCGAAAAGACCACCACGACGCTTGCGAGCCATCAAGGCGCCAGGGGGCTACGTGAGATGGCTTCTCGTGCTTCCGGTTGTCGCATACCTACTAATCTTTACTGTGTATCCAATCCTCGAAAACATCTACATCGGAGTATCGTCTAAAGCAATCTTCTCGCTTCTTTCACTTCCCCAGATGGGCCAGACCCTCGTCAACACGGGAGTGTTCACGACCGGCGCCCTGACAATAGAGTTCCTGATGGGGCTCGGGCTCGCATTGCTCGTGGACCGGGCAAAGAAGGGGGCCCGCTTCTTCTCACTGGCCTTCACCATCCCGGTCTTGGTCTCCCCCGTTGCAGTAGGAGTCATCTGGCTCCTGATACTCGACCCGCAGTTCGGCCCCCTGAATTACTTCCTTTCGTTCTTGGGCATCCACGGCCCATTCTGGGTTGGCCAGCAGAGCACCATAATGCTCAGCGCCATCCTCGCCTCGTCCTGGGAGGAGACGCCGATCGTCTTCCTGATTCTGTACGCCGGGCTGAGAGGAATCCCCAAGCAGGTCTACGAAGCCGCGGCAATGGACGGGTTGGGGGGATTCTCGCTACTCTTCAGGGTCGTCCTCCCGATGATGAAGCCCACGCTTGTGGTAGCGGGCTTGATCGCGCTGATGACGAGCTTCAGGAGCTTCGACTTGGTCTACATGTTCGCAATCAACGGGCCATTCGCGTATGTGCAGACCTTGCCGTACTTCCTGTACAACCTCGCCTTCTTCGCCAACTTCCAGGACTACGGGTCAGCCCTGAGCGTCCTAATCATGGTAGTCGCCTTGGTCCCTACCTTCGTGATGCTCCGGATTCTCAGGATTGACGAAAGGCTGGGGTTAGCGAAGCCCAAGGAGGCTCAGGAGAAGGTGGGTGGAAAAAGCATCTTTGGCACGGTGGCAAAGGGGCTCTCACACCTGCGGAGGAGGATACGGAGAAGAGCCAAACCCGTCTCGTATGCGCCCCATCACAGGCGGTGGACGTCGAGGCTTTCCAGAATCCTGAGCTATATCACACTCTCGCTCATGACCCTGCTGGCGCTCTTTCCGGTCTACTGGCTCCTGGTGACAAGCGTGAAGAACTTCGACGAGCTCTTCCCGACCGGTGGAGGGGCAATCTTCCTCCCGTTGACGATAGACCTCTCGAACTGGACGCTCGCGATTAGGCAGATGTCGGGATACATCATAACGAGCATCGTGGTCACCGCATCGGTCGTCATCATCACCCTGCTCTTCGCAATTCCGACGGCTTACAGTATATCGAGATTCAAGACGGGCGGGACCTGGATAGTCTCATGGAACATTATTGTCAACAGCCTCCCGAGCGTCGTCTTCGTCATCCCTCTTTTCTACATCGTGAGGTCGCTGGGAATCTACAACACCTGGTTCGCGTTGATTACGACTTATCCCATCTTTACCATCCCGATTGCCGTCTGGCTCTTGGTTGGGTTTGTGGAGGACATACCGAAGCAGATAGACGATGCAGCACGACTCGACGGGCTGGGCACCATAGGAATTCTTTCGAGGATGATATTTCCATTGATGAAACCCGGAATCGTGGCCGTGGTCATCCTAGCAATCATCAACTGCTGGCACGAGTTCATCCTGACGTTAATCCTCGGGCTGACCGTGTTCAGCGGCCAAGTTCCCATAGGTGCGAGGGGCGTCACGGTCTACATCGCCAACTTTCTTTCAGCGACGGGGATTAACTGGGCTACGGTGGGCGCCGGTGCGATCCTGGTCTCCCTGCCTCTCATCATCATGGTCATACTGCTACAGAAGTACTACGTCAGCGGGCTGACGCTCGGCGCAGTGAAGGGCTGATAACTCCCACCCACGAATCGCGGCCTTCCGCAATAGTTCAATACCTGCGGCCGACGGACGGTTATTCGATGACCAGCGACGCCCTTGGCCCTTGTAGCCTCGCCGGTTCTTACGTCCGCTTGGAGCCGCTCCGCGAGGAACACTCAGCAGCGCTGTTTGAAGCAGCGCAGAAACTGGACTGGAAATGGTTCCTCAATCCGCTGAAGACGAAGGAGGACGTCAAGAATCGCATTTCCGAAAGTCTGAAGGCAGAACAAGCCAACGAAGCCTACGTCTTCGCAGTCAGATTACTGAAGAGCAACGCGGTCATCGGCAGCACATCTTACTTTGGCATCGTGTCCAGGTACAAGCGAGTTGAGATAGGCTCTACTTGGTATGTGCCCAGCGTCTGGGGGACCGCAGTTAACCCGGAGTGCAAATACCTACTCCTGAATCACGCGTTCGAGGATTGGGGCGCGATTAGGGTCCAGCTGACGACAGACATTAACAACACCCACTCGCAGCGCGCCATCATGAAACTGGGTGCGAAGTTCGAGGGCACCTTGAGAAACTACGGAATCAGGCCCGACGGCTCTTACAGGGATTCGAAGGTCTATTCCATAACGACAAACGAATGGCCGGGCGTGAAGAAGCGACTGCTTGAGCGGATTCAAGAGCTGATTCGTCGTCTAGATTAGCACCAGATCGTTTCACACGCTCGTTCCGGGAGTTGCATTTGGTGCGGGGGGTGGGATTCGAACCCACGAACCCCTAAGGGACGAGGTCCTGAGCCTCGCGCCGTTGACCAGGCTGGGCGACCCCCGCAGAGAGCCCCCGACAGAATTGCTCTGAATAAAAAGAATCAGAATCCCCAAAATGTACACCGCCTCGACTGGAAGAGCCGCGGGTGGGATTCGGACTCACGACCTTTGCCTTACCAAGGCAACGCTCTAACCAACTGAGCTACCGCGGCACGAGCCCGCACCGACCCAGCTCGATTTTTAATCTTTGAAGGCCGTCGTCCAATCCCTGTTCGCGAAGTCAGAACGGCCGTTCTCTTCCCTAGGCTTTACTCCCCCGCGGGAGATACCCAGGGCGTGCAGACCCACATTGAGGGAGGAACACGGCGCGCCGACGCAGCCGTGTTCATCGTGATAGTGCTAGCGGTCTCAGCCGTGGTTGCAATCTTCTCGCTTCACATCAGGCGGCACCGTGACGTCAGGCGGCTCGTCATCAACAGCGATGCCTCAGGGGCTTGCCGCCTTCCAGAATGACTCTCAGTTGCAGAGGTACATAGACGCTAACGCCAAGAGCGCGCTACAGTACAGCAGGCAATGGGGTCCTGTTCGGAGGCGGACCAGGGCTCGATCTTCGGGGGTCCGCCCGTCGCCTTCATGGGCGGCATCAGCAACCTGGCGACAGCCGCGGTCGCTTCGAGCGCAACAGCCGTTGCAACTCCGTCCTTCACAGGAACCAACGTCCAAGTCCAGGGAGTCGACGAACCTGACAGTGTGAAGACCGACGGGACGCACCTCTTCGTGTCAACCGGGAGCTCAGTCAACATACTCAACGCTTACCCACCCAGCTCCAGCTCCGTCCTCGCGACCATCGAGTTCTCGAGGGCTTCCGTGCTGGGGCTCGAGGTCGACCAGAACCGCCTCATGGTCATTGACCAGAGGAACTCCAACACCACGTACGTCGACCTGCTGCTCTACGACACGTCAACCATTTCGTCGCCGAAGCTGATTCAGAACGTGAGCATAGCGGGAGTCTACGTGGCCGCGAGAATGGCGCAGGGTTACCTCTACGCCGTAATCCAGCAGCCTTCGTACACGTTCTCCCAGGGCAACGCGACTGCAGCGATGCCTTCTGCGATTGAGAACGGGACGAAGACACAGCTACCTTCGTCGTCGGTGTACTACACCCCAAACAGGGCTCAGATCAGCTACTACACGATGATCCCCAGCGTCAGCATGTCCACCGGTAAAGAGGGTGTCCTCTCAGTCCTTACCGGCCCGTCCGCGACTGTCTACGTCTCGACATCCGACATCTACGTAGTGTACACCAACTACCTGAACCTCTTCGACGCAGACGGAATCCCTGGCGACGCATACACCGGCGGCGTGGTTTCGGTTGCCCTGGTCCAGCAAGCCCAGAACAGCACCATCCTGCGCGCCTCCTACTCTGGAGGTGTGGTGAGCGCTGCGGCTGCTGGCGTCGTGCCTGGGACGGTCTTGAACCAGTTCTCGCTCGACGAGTACAATGGATACTTCCGCGTGGCCACCAGCCGCTTCGCCACCATCGGTGGCACAGCCACGCGCAGCGACGACGTGTACGTACTGAACATGAACCTGACACAGGTCTCAGCCCTCCGCAACATCGCCCCGGGCGAGAACATCTACGCGGTCCGCTTCGTCGGCTCCGTAGGTTACGTGGTCACGTTCGAGCAGATCGACCCCCTCTTCGTCATTTCCTTCAAGGACATGACGAACCCGACCATCCTCAGCGCCCTGAAGGTCAACGGCTACTCCGACTACCTCCACCCACTGCCGGGAGGCTATCTCATCGGCGTCGGGAAGGACGCCGTCCCCTCTTCCACCGGCAACTTCGCTTGGTACCTCGGTCTGAAGCTCTCCCTCTTCAGGGTCTTCGACAACGGGACATCAGTGCAGGTGTCGAAGCTCCTGATAGGCGACCGCGGAACAGACTCCCCTGTACTAACGGACCACCTTGCCTTCACCTTCGACTCGAGCAGGAACGTCACAGTGATTCCAGTCACACTGGCTCAGGTGAGCGGAAGCCAGACCTACGCCCCGAACACCCCGCCTCCCTACGGTGACACGGTCTGGCAGGGAGTCTACGTGATCAAGGTGAACAGCACGGGCTTCACCATTCTTGGGCGCGTCTCCCAGTATCCAGCCGGTCAGAACTTCGGCGACTCGCCGAACTACAACCTCCAGATCGACCGAAGCGTGATAATCGGCGACTACCTCTACACCATCTCCCAGTCCGAGGTCATGGTGAGCAGCCTCACCTCGCCTTCCTTCACCACCGTGACGACGGTCCAGCTGCGCTAGAGGTCACATGTGTCCGAGGACTGGATGGGGTCTGTAGGGCTCCTCAAGTCTCTTCATCTCACTGGCCTTCAACTTGATGTCGACGGCCTCCACGAGCTCCTCCAGCTGTTCGACCTTTGTCGGACCAATGATGGGCGAAGCAACCTCCTTCTTGCTAATCAGCCATGCCAGCGCGAGCTGAGCAGGCTTGACGCCCTTCTCCCTGGCCACCTGCTCGAGCCGCTCCACGACGTCGAAATCCTCAGGCGTGAAGTACCTGAGTCGCATGTAGGTGTCCTTCTCGTACCTCCTTCCTGTCGGCTTCCTTTTCCTCTTGTACCTCCCCGTTAGGAAGCCCCTCGCCAGCGGACTCCACGGAATCAGCGGTATGCCCTCCTTCCTGCAAAACGGTATCATTTCCCTTTCCTCCTCCCTGTAGACAAGGTTGTAGTGGTTCTGCATTGTTTCGAACCTGGACAGACCCAGCCTGTCACTGGTCCAGAGTGCCTCCGCCAACTGCCAGGCCCACATGCTGGACGCTCCGATATGGTCAACCACCCCGTCCCTCTTGACTGCGGCCGTCAGCGTCGCGAGGACGCGCTCTATCGGCGTGTCGTAGTCCCAGCGGTGAATCTGATAGAGGTCAATCCTCTTGGTCCTCAGGTTCTTCAGAGACCTTCTGAGGTTTCTCATGACATGCCTCCTGCCTAGGCCGCGGTCGTCCGGGCCGGTTCCTGTGGGCAACCCGACCTTGGTGGCAATCACCACCTGGTTCCGCCTCCCCTCAAGCGCCCTCCCGACAATCTCTTCGGACTTGCCGTTCGAATAGACGTCAGCCGTGTCGAAGAAACTTATTCCCAAGTCAAAAGCCCTGTCTATGATCCGCTTTGCATCGTCGTAGCCGACCGTCCATTCGTAACGCTTGGCATCCGGTCCGCCAAAGCTCATGCAGCCGATGCACAGTCGCGAGACCCTCAGGCCCGTGCTCCCGAGCGTGGTGTACCTCATCTTAGTCTGGTCAGCGTTCTCCTTCGTTAAAACTTCTCTCAGTCGAGCGCGACCGAGGGCCTGCCGCTGCTCCGCTCAATCACGCTGAACACGTCCCCCACGAGCGTCGCGAAAACCTGACCGTACTCGGAGTCATCGAACGTGACCACGTCGACAAGCCCGAGCTCTGCGGCCATCTTGTGGCTCAGCAGATGATAGCAAGTCTGGTCTTTACCGTTGAACACGCGAAAGAAGAAGTGGCTGCAGGAGCAGTACGATCTTTCCGGGTCAATGAACTCGTCCCCTTGGCTCCCCACGACGGTGTGTATCGTCCTTCGACTGGGCATGAACCTGTGCTCCTTCACGCCGCCGGCGAGCGCCGTCTTCAGGGCCTGGTTCGCCTTGGCGCCGTAGCGGGAGTATTTCAAGGCGACCCGTTTCATTCGCTCTTCGTCGGCTCCCAAGTCGACCATCCACTCCTATCCGAGGTATTGACTCAACGATGACTGGTTCTCCGAACTGCCGAAGTCGGACACCCTGATGCCAACACGCCTGAACTCCTTCCCGGCCGTGGTGCTCAGCTCCGCCAGCATGCGCTTGGTAGCATCGCTCATCGTAGCCAGGTCCGAGACTGGTGTCTCGAATGTCTTGCTCTTGGTCTTGAGCGTCAGGTCCGAGAGAATCGCCATCGCGGAGATTACCCTGAATGAGAGGCCCCTGGAAGCCAGCCTCTGGTGCACGTCCTCGATGGCCCCAGATAGCTGCTCGAAAGCAACCTCCGGGTTCGCGGTGTTCTGCTTGAGCGTGACTATCCTGCTGAGCTGGGTTGGTTCTCCCCTCGGGACTACGGGTTCGCTGTCGGAAGCGGTGGACGCTGCCAAGAAGTAGGCACCCAGCTTCCTTCCGAATCTCGCTTCCAGGTCCTGGGCAGAACTCCGCGAAAGCTCGCCGACCGTCCTGACCCCCATCGATTCCAAGCCTTCGGCAGCCTTCGGCCCGACCCCGTAGAGCTTCGTGACAGGAAGAGGATTGAGGAATGCGACGGTCGACTCGGGTGCCACCACCGTCAGGCCGTTCGGCTTCTGGTGGTCAGAAGCTATCTTCGCTACCACCTTGCTCTGACCCAAACCGACCGAACAGGTAAGACCCTCTGACTTCAGGATCAACTCCTTGATCCGAAACGCCGTCGCTTTCGCCTGCTCGAAATCGCCGCCAGAGCTCCCCGTCAAGTCAAAGAATGCTTCGTCGATTCCTGTCTGCTCCAACACATCCACGTTCTCTTCGACGAGGCTCATCACCCTTTCCGAGACCGCTTCATATTTCTCGTGTTGCATCCTGATTATGGCCGCGTCGGTGCCCTGCAGCTTCCGTTTTGCTGTGGCAATGGGAATCCCCGACTTCACCCCGAGGTCCCGCGCGAGGTAGTTCGCGGTCGCCACTACGCCGCTGTCTTCGGTCCGACCCGAAAAGACGCAGACTAGAACCGGTTTGGCTTTCAGCGAAGGGTCCAGTACCTCCTCGACCTGCGCGTAGAAGTAGTCGAGGTCAAGGTGACCGACGACTCTGACCAAGAAAACCCCGTCGGGCCCATGCTCGATTTAGAGGTTGTTGAATGGGAATGCAGGTTACGTCCTGCGGACGCCAGTGACCAGCGCCACAGCCAGCAGCAACAGCGCCCCTCCGGCGACGATGAACAAGGTAACCCCTTCGTTCAAGAGGAGGACCCCTCCGGCGACGCTGACGATTGGGGCCAGATACAGCTGAACCGAGAGCCTCGAGACCGCGCCCCGGCTGACAAGCATGTAGAAGAGGAGGTACCCGAGGACGGTGCTTAGAACGGAGAGATACAGAACGGAAGTCCATCCGATTACCGATAGGGCCTCCACCTGAGTCACGAAACTCCCAGAGACTAGCGGAATGAGCATCGCCGTCCCCAACAGACTTGCCCAGATTGTAGTCGGGGGCGCCCCGTACTTGTGAACGAGAGGCTTCGCAAGAACCGTGAACAAAGCGTAGAACGCGGCGCTGAGGACGACCTCGGCCGGCCCGAGGAATGAGGAGAGGTCGGAGAGGCTGACCTGGCCGACCGAGAGGACGAAGGTTCCGAAGACGGCGAGGAAGAGCGCGAGCACAACCTTGACTCCGGCACGCTCGTGCAGGAACAAGGCAGAGAGGATCACGATGAAGACCGGTCCGAAGGATATCAGGAGGCCAGCCAGGCCGGCCGAAACAGTCGTCTCAGCGTAGTACAGGGAAAGATGGTATCCGACAACCATCGCGAAAGCGATTACGAGCAGTCGCGGAAGGTCCCTCCTCTCGAGTCTGGTCTTCGGCTTTCCTATGATTGGGACGAGGACGAGAAAGCAGGCGCCCGCGATGAACCATCTCAGCAGTGCGAGGTTGACCGGGGAGAGCTCAAAGATGGCCTGTTTGATTGCCACGAACGCGAGACCCCAGATGACGCTGAGAACTGCGAGGGCGGAGTAGCTTGCGACGACCCTACGGACCCTCGAACCTGATGCTCCAGTGGCATGATTGGGATTCAATCCTTGGCGAAACGAGACTCGGTCACGTTTCAGCTCATTTATGCCCTTTTGTCGGATTCTTGTCACTTGCATCTCGTGGGCTACAACTGGTTCATACCAGACTCCGAATGTTTTCGCTTCGCTCTCTTCAGTCGACCACCCAGACGCCCTCTCTTGGTCGTTTTGACAGAGCCTGACAAAAGTGTGTGGGGTCGGCCGGATTTGAACCAGCGATTCTCAAGCGCCCGAGGCTTCTTCCCGTCTTCTTAGGCAATTGAAGCCTAGACCAGACTAGCCGACGACCCCTGAAGCCGCTTCTCTATGCCGTATTTTATACTCTATCTCTGCTCTTTGAATGGTTTCAAACGTGTCTGCTCTGACGTGCCTGCGCAATCTGTCAAGCCGGGGTGCTGCCGTCATCCACTCGTCGTTGCCTTCATCGAGGATTAGGTTCATCCGTTGAATCTTCTCTTCGTGTCTGCTCAGCCCCAAAAGTTCGCGGGCAAGACGCCTTACTTCTCCTGCCCGCGCAATTGTAAGCACCCAAGTGTCCTTCGTAAGTTGAATCTCTCTGGAGACTTCTGGTCCACGCAAGGTCTTTTTGCTACCCTTCGTTCTGGAGACGCGCAAAGATACGTGATATCTCTCCCTTTCGAGAATCGTCTTTATCCCAGATAGAAGTTGACCACTACCAGAGGTAATAAGGAAAGCGAAGTTGGTCCGATTGTTGCTTCTCCACAGCGCCCAAGTGCCGTCAGAGTCGGATAAGCCAGCCAGAAACCAATAGAATTCTCGTTTGTCTTGAGGTGGCGCTGCGGGCTTTCGGAGAATGAAATCGAAGCTATTGTCTAGATAGGCCTTGATTTGCCAATCATAACCCGTGAGAAAGACTCGTCTAGGATACGAGATGCACTGACCATACTGACCGAATGATCTTCCGAACAGGCCCAGCATAGCTCGGTGAGTAGTGCTGACACGCGCGGTTACGACATTCTTTGATCGGCGTACCGCATTAAGATCCCCCGCTCTCAGACCAAACAAATAGGCTCTTTCGCGAGCATTACCTGAAAATGGAACCCGCCAGTACTCAAACGTCTTGCGCGGCCGAAGCGCTCCCTGCTTGACGAGATGTCGTCTGACAGTCGACCTTGACAGATTGAGCAGTCTTGAGATTTCTCGAATTGTCTTACGCTGTTTCCAATACAGGTCATAGATTAACCGAGGACTGTGCTTGGGTCCGAAGCCAGTCCACTCACGTCGTTGTATGCCAAACTTCACCATGTAGTAATGTACGAGGCTTCGGCTTACTCCCTCAAGTTTGGCGACCTCTTTGAGTGAATGACGCTCAGTCCAGTATAGTTTGAATAACGTTTCACGGTTCCTTAAATCACAACTACGACTCGCGAGTATGCCTTGGGAGAGTGCCTGACTCCCACATGGAGTTGAAGCCCGAATCTCCATGATTCTTGAGGCTTGTATCCCATTTAAGCCCAGCTGAATCTACATCAAGGCCTCTTCTTGTCCGAGACAATTGAAGCCTAGACCAGACTAGCCCCGTCCGAGTTGGACACTCGCGGTCTAGCCGACGACCCCTGAGCCTACGGTCGCTATGTCTCGCCTTATATCCTATCAAGGGGCTCTGAGGAAATCCCAGTCGAATGGCCCCCAAGGCAAGGCAGCCGAGAAAGAAACGCATGACCATGGCATACATCACTGCGGTCGTAATCGTGGTCTTGGTTGCTGGAGCAGGCTACTACGTCCTGTCGAGCGGGGGTCAGCAAACGACCGGAACCACACCAATCATTCTCTATGTAAACCAAGGAAACGGCGTTGTAAACGGCTCGAACTTCGGGGCCCTGACAAGCTTCACAACCTCCCACGGATTCAACACGGTCTTCTTCCAAGTGTACCGCCAGGGCGTCCTCCTTTTCTCTACCGCTCAGCTGGTCACCTTCGTGAACGAATCTCATTCGAGCGGCCTGAAGATCTTCTTCGCTCTCTACTTCACCAACTCGTCCCAGGCGTTGCCTGAATCAATCTACGGAGTCGGGGAGGATGGCATCAACCTCGACATGTCTACGTTGCCGCTGTCCGCGCAACAAGGCCTCCTCGCCAACCTTGAGGCAGTCTATCACGGCCAGATTGCAGTCACAACGACCGACATGTCCTCGCCGCTTAGGCCCAACCTTCTGATTCTGGAAACGTATGGTACGGGCCTCCAGCAGTACATCAGGCACGGGACCATTGCCAGCGTGGGTGTCTTCACTACGTCCAGCGAGCAGGACTACAAATCCCAGTTCCAATACGCGCTCCAGAACAGCGACGGGGTGATGGTCTTCGACTATGCGGGCCTGCTGAAGAGAGGCTACTGAGTGGGATCAATTATGCGGAACAACACAAAACGCCCCATGAACGTGAATGAGATGCTGAAGGGCGTCGACCCGCGCCTCAGGGGCCTGGCCAAGTCCCTCAGGGCTGTGATCAGGACGTCGATTCCTGAGGCGGTCGAGCAGGTGAAGTGGGGGAATCCCACCTATGCGGTCAACGGCAAGAACGTGGCTTGCATCATGCACTACGAAGACCACGTTAACCTTGGCTTCTTCATGGGGGCCAAGCTGAAGTCCAAGAGGCTGGAAGGGACGGGAAAGGGCTTGAGACACGTGAAGGTCAGAAGAAAAGCGGACATCGACGAAAGGGAGTTTGGCCGCTTGTTGAAAGAGGCAGCCGCGTTCGTGGAATGAGCGGTGCACTGGATTTCCAGCAGGCTGCTGCTGGCGCTTTGGGCGAGCTGCGTTTGGACGGTCGACGGCGTTATGCCGGCTTGGTCTTTAGCAGGCCCGCCATTTCGAGCACGTCGCCGTGGCCACGCGTGAAGTCGTCCGGAGTCAATTCAGACAGCCGCCTGAACCCGAGCTCTGTGAACCAAGGAACCTGTTTGACTGTCATCGTTGACCTCTCCGGGACCTTCGCTTCGAACACGAAGCAAATGTCCCAGTGCGGCGGTTGGTCCGTGCTGTTGACGTCGCCCCTGACGTGGGACTGTGCGTCAATCATCTGCAGCCTGCCCTTCGTAACCTTGAGTTGCAGCTGGTCTCTGACTACACCTTCCGCAGCCTCCAGAGGTGATTCGTACCACGCCAAGTGTCTGGCTGGGAGCAGGAATTTGCCGCTGTTCGCGTAAGTCGGCGCGAACTTCTCCCCGACAAAGAACCGCTCCACCCAGATCTCCGGCTTCGACATCTTACCGACGAGTATCTTGTCCCCGTGACGCAGCACGACGAAGGATGATAGGCAGACGCCTCCTGGCGGAACATCCCCCTCAGAAAAGAGGGCTTTCTTCCTCGCGGGATTCATGGGACCTCCAGCCACTACCCAGCTATAATTCTTAGTCGGTCGAACTCGAGGGCGTTCTTTTTAGAGGTGGCAAGGGACGTTTCGGACATGAGAACGAAGTTCACTTACGTCGGAATCCGCGTCAGGGACACGACGAAGTCCGTGCGATTCTACACGAAGCTGTTGGGCATGAAGTACAATGGTCGTTACAAGATCGAAGCCACCAAGGGCGAAGTAGCTTTCCTGCAGTCCAGCAACGGCAAGTTCGGGATTGAGCTGAATTACTACCCCCGCAGTAGCCCGTTCTACACGAAGTACACGGTGGGAGAGGGACTGGACCACTTGGCGTTTGGCGTGGCAAGTCTTGCAAGGGCCCTCAACGAAGCGAAGAAGATGGGACATCCAGTGATCAAAGAAATCAGGGGAAAGAAGAGCCGGTGGGCTTACATTAAGGACCCGAACGGCATCTGGATAGAACTCTTCGAGAGCTAGGTCCAGTCAATAAATACCCCAGGACCGCCTATCACGCTCGGCTTGTCGGCGCTCTGCTGCACCGTGCCTTGCTCGGATAACGATTGCCTCCAGCTGACAGAAAGGGAGATGCTCGTCTGCGAGACCGTATGCGAAAGCGTCGCACCAATAGGATTCTCTGCCGTCAAGAGGGCTGTCGGGCTGCACCAGGAGCTGGTGTCGCGGATTCTCCGGAGGCTCACGACGTACGGCGCCATCGAGAAGGTCCAAGGAAGATACAAGCGCAAGACTGGTCAATAACTACCCCCAGGACCAAACGGTCGCCGAGGTGAGTTCGGTGTCGTGCTGCTGTTGCTGCTGCGGTCCCTGCTGCTCGCAGGCCGAAGACCGGGCAAAGAAAGAGCCCCAGGGCTAGCTAGGGCCCGCTGCTGAGTATCGTGACCGACGTCATAAAGACCGGGTTGACAGGCTGCTGGTAGTAGTTCCCGCTCTGGTCCGTGTAGGTGGGCACTCCGGCAATCTTCAATGCGACATCCATCCCGCTCAGAACCCTGCCGAACACCGTGTAGTTGCCGTCAAGGGACGTATTGTTCTTCAGATTGATGTAGAACTGCGAGGTGCCGCTATTGGGACTCGAGCTCCGCGCCATCCCCAGGTAGCAAGCGTAGTTGTGCAGCGACGCATCGGCCTCAAGGGGGACGGTCTTGTTCGACCCGCCAGTGCCCCACTGCAGCCTGTTCCCACCTCCATTCCTGGTGAGCGGGTCTCCCGTCTGTATGACGAACCCGGGTACGATTCTGTGCCAAACCAGATTGTCGTAGAAGCCGGACTTGGACAGGTTGACAAAGTTCGCCACGGTCTGTGGCGCACCCGCGGGGAACAACTCAACCTCCATGGAGCCCATGCTCGTGTTGATTCTGGCGTAGATCAAGTTCGAGGTCATCGACGCGGGCGGGTTCGGGCACCTAATTGTGCCTGACGTTTCAAAATAATACCACGAGCCGCCTACTACGAGCACAGCTATGACGACCGCCGAAACCAAGTACGTCTTCTTCCTGCTTGGACGCTTGGCGCTCTTCGGCTTCTGGGGCAAACGCCGAGCAGTCTCCGCGCGGCCTTGAAATAGGTTATTTTGTAATTCTTTCAAAAGCGAGCCGTTATAAGTCCAGCCGCCACCGCCCCGCTTAACGATGTCCGAAGAAAGAAAGACCGTCATTGTCGGGCAATCGAAGCCGCTTCTCAACTATGTCACCGCCTGCATTACCATGTTCAACAGCGGTGCCCGCCAGGTCGTCCTCAGGGCTAGGGGAGAGGCAATCAACATGTCCGTTGACGTGGCCCAGGTCCTCAAGAAGCGCTTCATGAGCAACGTGGAGATTTCGAACATAACAATCGACGGCGAGAACGTCACCTCCAGAGACGGCAGGCAGCTCAACCTCCCGGTATTGGAGATCGAGCTCTCCATACCCGCCTAAAGCGTAAAAGCAGAACCGCCAGCATCTGGTGAGAATCTCTTGAAGGCCAGAAAATTCGCAAAGGTCAGAGGAAAGCTTCCAGGCAGACGAGGCGCCGCAGCGGTGAGGAAGACCTCACAATTCGTCTCACCTTCGATTTCTAGGTTCTATCCCCTGGTGGTAGACTCTGCTCACGGCTCCGTGGTGAAGGACGTCGACGGAAACCAGTTCCTGGACTTCACCTCGGGAATCGCGGTGCTCGATACGGGCTCAACCCATCCGAAGGTGGTGGAGGCCATAAGGCGGCAGTCGCAGAAGTTCATCCACTTCTCCTACACCGACTTCTACTACGAGAACCTCATCGAGCTCTCCAAGCGGCTCGTCTCTCTTGTTCCTGGGAATTTCAGGAAGATGGTCTACTACGGAAACAGCGGGGCCGAGGCCGTAGAGGCGGCCATGAAGCTCTCCAGAAACTACACCCGCCGACCCCTCTACCTTGCTCACTCGGGCTCATTCCACGGAAGGACCATGGGGGCGCTGAGCCTCACAGCCAGCAAGCCAATCCAGCGGAAGGGCTCGCTGCCTCTGGTACCCGACGTGGTCCACTTCCCGTTCCCATACTGTTACAGGTGCCCATGGAAGCAGACTTTCCCAGAATGCGATTACTACTGCGTCGACTACTTCAAGGAACAGTACCTAGAGAAGTTCGTGCCGGCCGACGAGATTGCGGCTTATTTCTTCGAGCCGGTTCAGGGAGAGGGAGGCTACGTTGTGCCGCCACCAGAGTACTTCCGCAAGATGGAGTTCCTCAGGAAGGAGGGTGCTCTCTTCGTCTCCGACGAGATCCAGACAGGAATGGGGCGGACCGGGAAGTTCTTCGGCGTGGAGCATTTCGGAGTGGTTCCGGACATGATAACGATGGCCAAGGGGATTGCCTCGGGCCTGCCGCTCAGCGTGCTCGTAGCGAAGGCCGATGTGATGAAGAGCTGGAAGCCGGGCCAGCACGCCTCCACCTTCGGGGCCAACCCAGTGGCTGTCGAGGCAGCCATCGCCACCCTCGACGTGATGAAATCCGAGCGCCTGATGGCCAACGCCCGAAAGCAGGGTGCGCACGCTCTGGGTCGCCTGCGCGAGATGCAGGAGCGTTACGAGATCATCGGGGACGTCAGGGGGATGGGCTTGCTCATAGGCGTCGAGATAGTTAGAAGCAAGCGGACCAAGGAGCGGGGTGACAAGGAAGCGAACCAGATAATGAACCACTGCTTCAGGAACGGTCTGCTCGTGATAACGGCTGGAAGGAACGTGCTAAGGCTGATCCCGCCGCTGACCACCAACAGGGAGGAGCTGGACGAGGGCCTTGACATCCTCGAAGAGGCCATTTCGGCGGTGGACAAGACGGTTCCCAGGTCCTGAACACCATGGCCGATTTCGAAGCTCTTGTGGACGAGTTGCTGAAGTCCCGACCGGAACTCACGCGAAGTGAGCTGACGAGGAGGATAGCAGAGAAGAAGGAGACCGTAGGCGCTGGTTACCTCACCGACCAGGGCGCGCTCTTCCTGGTGGCGGGCGAACTGGGCGTCAGCCTTCAGCCCTCGATTTCAAGCGACCTCTCGCTGAAGGACCTGCACATCGGCGCCAACGACATCACCGTCGTCGCCAGGGTCCTCGCTGTCTATCCCACCACTACCTACGACAAGAAGGACGGGGGCTCTGGCAGATACCGCAGGCTCGCCCTTTTCGACAAGGACGCCGCAGCAAGGCTCACCATCTGGGACGAAAACGTCGACGACCCCGACAAGCTGGGGCTCAAGACCGGGTCAGCCCTCAGAGTTGTCAGCGGCTACGTGAAGCAGGGGCTCGACGGGAAGCCACAGCTGAACCTCGGGAAGAAAGGGAAGCTAGAGCTGGTGGAGAATTCGAAGCTCCCCACGATGGAGGACGTCACCGAGAAACTGACGAAGGCGACGGCCGAAAGACCTGTCACGGCTCTGGAGTGCACAGTCACCTCGGAGCCGAGATACTCCGAATTCGTCCGCGCCGACGGCTCTCCAGGCTCGCTATTCCAGTTCGGGGTTGGCGTGCAGTCGGGCAAAGAGCAGCAGCGAGTTGTGATCTGGAGCCCGGTTGCCAGGCCGGAGCTAAAGGTGGGACAGCGGGTAACGATTACGAACCTCAGGTTCAAACGAACCTCGCGGGGCGACTTCGAGCTTCACGGCGACGCCGGCAGCGTCGTGATCCTAGATGCGAAGAAGGCGACCGGGGAGTTCCGCATAGCAGCCATCTCCCCAACTGCCGCGGGCTCGGTCATCTTCGGGCTGGACAAAGACAGGAGGTTGAAGGTGGTGGAGACCCAGCTTGACACAGCGAAATTCAAACCCGGCGACGCGATAACCGTGGTCCCCGACCAGGAGTCAGACGGGAGGATGGTCTGCAGCAGCCCGGGCTCGTTGTCACTGGCCAAGTCTGGCGAGGTCCCCGGACTTGCGGAACTCGCTGTCAAGGTGAAGGACGCCAAGGACGAATCGTCTCAGATAATGGTCGAGGTCATCGCGCTCTCTCACGGCGCCGTGGACGACGTCAACATGAAGGACGGCACCGTCGTAAAGAAGGGCGAGCTAGTGGTGGGGGACGACACTGGCGAGATCAAGGTAGTCGGCTGGCGCGAGCACTCTTCGAAGGTCTCCGGCATTCAGCCCGGCGAGAGGCTGAGGATAGTCGGAATCGTGCCCAAGCAGACCAGGATGGGAGCATGGACGCTTCAGCTGACGGGTCTTACTGCAATCGAGAAACTGAAGGGACGGGCCTAGGTCTTCGACCTGCGCAGCGCCTCATACTCGTAGAC
This sequence comes from uncultured archaeon, assembly GCA_963759195.1. Taxonomy (GTDB): domain Archaea; phylum Thermoproteota; class Nitrososphaeria; order Nitrososphaerales; family Gagatemarchaeaceae; genus DASPPF01. The sequence goes on along the minus strand of CAVWXJ010000007.1, from coordinate 173,597 downwards.
GAACACGACCACCAGCCCCACGATGAAAAGGACTATCATCATGGCGCCCAAGAAATTGTAGTAGTCGTTGATCGTCAGAAACGGAATGTGCAAGTTTCACCTCGCGCGGGCTGGAATCGCATAATAAGTATTGCTGAGGCGCGATTCAACCAACTTGAGAACCATCTAGGTCTTCGGTCATGGCACCAACACTTCCTCGCGACTACAACCACTTTCAGCAATCTCCCAATTAGAATGTGGTTCCGGCGACCCAACGTTTTATGCAGATTCCGCACTCCCAACTACGAACACCTGAATGGAAAACACGAGCGAGTGGCGTCCGAAATGAACAGGAGAATGGGCATCCGACAATCCGATTCGTCCGTCAACAGGATGGCGACGATATACCTAGACCGAAAGCGAAAGACGAAATTGGAAGTGCCTTTGAGATTATCTTCCTACCGAACCTTCGACCGGACTCTGCTTCGCGCCCGTTCTATAATTACTGGCGAAGCACCTTCCTGCGCGCTGACACCGTTTCTCAATCGAATGTACTACCTTCTAGGCTGGTTTCTTGGCGACCTGGGGAAGCAATTTGGCCCAAGGAGATTGATGACTGCCAGCCTGAACCTCACCCTGAGCAAACGGCATTCCGAGAACAAGGAACTCGGGGATTTCGTCTTTTTCGATTGCATTCAGAAGCTCGGCATTCAAGCGAAGCGAGTAGGAGATCGTGGGCCAGACAAGAGTTCGCCCTACGGGGCGTATCGATGGGATTCGGCGCGCTCTTCGGTCTTCGGCTGGATCCATACCTCCTGTCTAGGGCTCGACTGGGCCGAAAGGGCATCGTCGGTTTCCATCAGAATGGAATGGATTCTGTCGGCACCGATAGAGCGTAGATTATGGTTCGTCCGAGGCTTGGCAGACTCTGACGGGGACGTTCATTTCAAAGACAAATCGGTGGCAATCACCACCTCGCCTAACACAGAGTTTGTGAATTCGCTGCTTCGTTCGCTGGGGTGCAGGACACACGTCGAGGTTTCCCCCGGTTTCAGCAAGGTGGTACTTTCTGCGCCACAGGCGGCAAAAATGAGAATCTTCAGTCCGGAAGTGCTCACCTACAGGCGAAAGACATTGGAGAAGTTGGTCAACGCGAAGACCTTTGAACGTCGCTGGCCAGATTGGCTGCAAGCGAAGGTAACGCGTCTTATCGCTTCGGGACTTAGCACTAGGGAGATTCGCGACAGGGTCCTCGACGAAGACAACGTGTTCGTTCGTCTTCACACCATCAAGCGCAAAAGGGCCGAGTACGGGTGCGTGAACACTAAGCTGGTTGATGGTGCCGGGGGCGGGATTCCCGTTTTCATTTCGAGCCCGCGACTTCCTGATTTCTCATCCTGGCCGATTATGAGTCACGCCGCTGCGTGTGCCCAGGCGCTATAGGCCAGGCTAAGCCACCCCGGCATCCATCCGAGCGCCGACGGAATCCGATTAAAAGCCTACTCAAAGCGCAAACTGATTGGGGAAACGCCTACTGTGAACGACTTCTCCTAAGGACGACCCTCCAAATGAAGGCACCGCTCACTAGCAGCGTGGCTGGAACTGTCTGCCAGAACTTTTCTCTGCCGCTCAGCTCAGCTTCTTCACTACGGTGGCGATGATTATCGCCTTGCCGCCCCTGCTTTCGGTGAGCTTCTTGCCGCAACCCCTGCAGCCGACATCCTTGGTCGATGCCGAGAACACTACCCTCTCTTCCCCGCAGTCCTGGCACTTCACCAGAAGGAACGCGCTCCTCTGCCTTGGAATCGGTTCTCTTTCCTTTCTCATTCTGTGATCTCTGCCTTTCTGAGCCTGATGCCTTTCCTCATCAACTCCTTGTTGCACTCCTTGCATTTCAAACGTAGCGTTGCCTTTTTCGTGGTTTTTGCAGTCCTGATCAGCTCTGGGAATTTCTGCCCGCCGTAACCACGCTTCCTTCCCGCTTGTCTTCGCGCTCCCCAGGAGCCCGCCCGCTCCTTCCCTCTCTTGTAGAGCGACACGGTATGGATGGTATGGTGCTTACATTTTGGACAGAACGTGTTGATCTCTTTTGGAAACTTCATCCTCTCAGACTCGGAGCGGTGGCGTCGCCCGTCTACTCTTTAAAAGCGTTGGTTCGCGAAAAGCCAAACTCTTCCCAATTGCGACTTTTCGGTGGCCGCACCGACTTCATCCTCGTCGTTTTATCATCATTTTGGCTTTCGCTCGCAAGGGGTTGCGTCACTCCGATTCTTCCGCTCTACATGAACTCAATTCACCTCAGCACTATCGAGGTGGGGGCGAGCTTCTCGATTTGGGGCTTCGGCACTCTCTTCTTCGAACCCCTCACGGGACTACTCGCAGACAAGGGCGGGCGCAAACTGCTGACAGCGGGGCTGGTCGCGCTGGTCGTGGTATTCTACGCAGTCTTCCCTCAAACAACGAGCTTGCTTGGCGTTGCGGCGCTTCAGTTCCTTCTCGGCGCCATGTTCGCGGGGACGGCCGTCCTCTTCAGGTATACGATCCCTGACGCGGCCCCGGAAATGCCTGTCAGCAAGGCGTACGGAATCTTTGGCGCTTCATACTTTGCTGCGGCCGTGGTCGGGTCGGTCATAGGCGGCCTCCTCGCCTCCGCATTCGGGTATTCGGGTGCCTTCTATGCCGGCTCCGTTCTCTCCATCGCGTCGCTGCTGACCCTAGCCACAACCAAGTTCCCCGCTCCGCCCCAGAAGCCACAGCCGGAGGACCGAGAGAATCCTGCGCCTCGTCCCAGCATCACGTGGTTGGTGCTTCTTGCCAGCGCGGCTGCCATCGCATTCATCACACTCACGATTTACCTCTCACTCATCCCGCTTGTCATAGTAACCACGCCGTACTCCGCGTCGGTCCTCCAGGTGAGCCTCCTCGTCGCCACCTTCAATCTGTCCACCATGATCTTCTATCCCATTATGGGCTCGGTAGGTTCGTCGAAGCCGACGCGCTGGATACTCGTCGGTTTGCTGTTCGGGGCGCTGGCCTTCTGCGTCCCTCTGCTCTCGCCTACGATACTCTTCGTCTTCATCGCCGCCTTCCTCGGCGGCCTCTCTTTTTCGATGCTTGGACCACTCTCATTGACGCTCTTTGTCGGGCTGGTTCACCGTTCTAGGAAGGGACTCGCAATAGGCGTCTACGGCGCTGCGGAGGACATCGGCATAATTATCGGCCCAGCCCTCTTCAGCGTCGCCTTGGTTGGTTATGGGGTCTCAACAGCTTTCCTGGCCATCGTAGCGATAAACCTGGTTGGTCTCGTACTTCTGACCACGCGACGGCCCAAGGAACACATCGTATCGCTCGCAGAATCAAACCAACACGAAATACCCACCCAAAGTGCATTGAAGGGTAGGTTCAAATCGCGACCGCTTCATCACAATCATGATTGAGCCGCAATCGCGAAGAGGGTCTCTTCGCCTTCGTCGTCCACAAGCACGGGGCGACCTCACTTCACTACGATTTCAGACTCGAAATCGGTGACACGATGCCATCTTGGTCTATTCCTAAGGGTCCGACCCTCGACCCAGCGGTCAAGCGGCTAGCTATGCCTACGGGCGACCACGACCTCGAGTACCGGCATTTTGAAGGCGTCATTCCCAAAGGCGAATATGGGGCTGGGCAAGTCATGATTTGGGACGAGGGAACCTTCAACGTAGAGGCGGAGGTGAGCAAGGGCAAGACCAGGGAGGTCACAGACAGGACGGAAGCGGAGGAGATTGCGAGCGCAAGCCTGCGCGACGGAAACCTGAAATTTCGGCTCTACGGCAAGAAGCTCCACGGCTCGTTCGCCCTCGTCCGGACCAAAGGGTTCAGGGGCGCGAAGGACGCGTGGCTCCTGATCAAACACAAGGACGACTACTGCGAGAGCGGGTACGACGCGAACGACTACGATTTCTCAGCTGTCTCCGGGCGCTCACTTGCGGGAATTTCGTAAGAAAAGCTACTGGCCTGCTTCCTGACGCTCTACATGAGGAGACTCTGAACTTCTGTGCTTCGTCTTAACGTAAACTAGGTAGGTTCTGTCCAGCTTTGCGCTTTCACTTTGACTGCTTGAAGTCTCTGAGAAAGGCGGCTAGGGCGACCAGCGTGGGGTTGTCGTCAGCCTTCCGGAGCCGGACGGTGTACTCCTGATTGCCTATCTTGACGGCTATCTGTGGTTTGTACTCGGTCCTGGTGAAGAGCACGCTACCGTAGTGCACTCTGCCTGCGAGGTTCTCCTTGACTATTTCGGGCGTCGGCTGCAGCGGGGCTACGAAGAAAGCAATTCCATTGACCCAGTTTATGCTTGGCTCGACCTGCTGGGGGTTGCTCAGGGCCAGCCTTACGATGTCCTCGAAGAAGGCGGCCGAGTTCGTTTGCTCTATGATTTCATGCAGGATGAGCTCCTGATAAGGCGTGTATGTGATTTTCACGAGCTCATTCCTCTGAACGGTGCGGAGCAGATGGTTATTAGAGTTAGTTGCAAAACACGTTTCGCGAATGTCCGCCCCTTCGGATGAAGCAACACTCGTGGTGAGCCGGCGAATTAAGGCAGGGCGCGAGAAGGAATACAGCGACTGGCTGCGGAGGGTGATCGAGGCAGCAAACGAGTTTCCCGGGTACAGGGGAATTACAACCCTCGCGCCTCAGGGCTTCGATTCTGACGTCAGGTACATGATATGGCGTTTCGACAACAAGAAGGATCTCGACAACTGGGAGCAATCCGACATACGCAACAGGTTCGTCGCTGAGGTCCAAAACTACGCTGAGCAGCACTACGAGAAGGCTACCGGGATGGAGACCTGGTTCTTACTTCCCGACATGCACCGAGTCGTCGTTCCTCCGAGGTGGAAGATGTTCCTCGTCACGACACTCGCCGCCTACATAGTCAGCCTGGTCGCCCGAACCTCGCTCACCCCATTCCTTGCGTCTTGGCCGACCGTTCTCACTAACCTAATCTTTTCAGCGATACTTGTGGGCGCCCTGACATACCTCATGATGCCCTGGCTCAGTCGGCTGTTCCGCAAGTGGTTGTACGCTAGCCAAGCAAGCGCATAAGCCAACCCACGTGCGCGAAGAGTCGATACACTCTGCCCCCATCGCGGGATGCATCGTCGGCGGACCTCCGCCTATGCGTCGGCCATCGTGACAGGCACCTCGTCCTCTGTAGCGGGGAGGAAGTCGGGGCGCGCCAACGCTTATAGATTGGGGGGCATCCTAGGGACGCCTACATTTGCGAAGCAGGCTCCTTCTTGTGGCCGTCGTAGTCTTGCTTCTGTTCGGGCTTCCTTCCCTTGCTTTGACCTACGCTCCTTCTGCCAGCGCTCAGGCTCAAGGCACATGGACGGCTAGCTTCGGCGTTTCCGGGACCAACAGCGCCACGGGCGCCAATTACTCGATCACAGGGCACTTCAGCTTCACATTGTCGAACCTGTCCGGCACTGCGGGCATCTACCTGCTCTCCGCCACTTTTTCGACCTCCTGTAACGGGAAGTTCGTCTACAACAACTCCGTTGTCTTCCAAGCAACCTACAACTCGGCCACGAATCAGCTGAGCTTTCACCAGCTGACCGCGGGAATGCCCACGGCAGGGTATGTCGCTTACACCTGCAGCGTCGGCACTGGCGGCGTGGTCAACAACTACATGACCGAGACTCCATTCAAGGCTAGCCCGTTCAACATGAGTCTGGCGAACGGTTCAACAGTCCCGATAACAAGCACTGGTTACTTCGGCTCGGCCAGCGGGACAATCATAGTCCTCTCAGGCACCAGCGTAGTGACTTCCTTCTCTAGCACATCAAGCAGTGCGACATCGTCCACCTCGACGCCGACGTTTTCGTTGACTTCCAGTACAAGCACCACTTCGTCAACCTCGTCCTCAAGCTCGACTGGAGGTGGAGGGATTCCCGAGTTCCCCTACCAGTTGATTGCCGCGGCCATCTTCACGGTCGTCATCCTGGCTTCCTATCTCGTCATCAGGCGTAATGGACGACCAGCCTAGCTTGGAAACCATAAAGTCGATTACCGAACAACGCCTGACGCTCTCCCTAATCCACCAGCAACCGCCATCGATTGGGGCTTGAAGGTTGACCCTGTAGCGAAGTAAACAGTTTCACCCAACTCTCCGACCAATCTTTATTACAGATATTTGCCAGCCCGCGCAAGTAGTGTTTCTGGCGAAATCCGCAAGCTCCACTGAATGGAAGGCTGTCGCTGCCGCGATCAAGACGCTTGTCGAGGAGGCAACCTTCGAGGCGACCAACGAGGGCCTCACGTTCAGAGCAATGGATCCATCGCACGTAGCCCTCGTGGACCTCCTCATGCCAAATTCGAGCTTCGAGAAATATGAGACCGACAAGCCGTTCAAGTTCAGCCTGCGGGTCGAGGACTTTGTCAAGCTAATAGGCAGGTCAGACTCGAAAGACAGCATAGAGCTCTCCTCCACCGAAGAAGACGCAATCTCCGTAAAGCTCGTTAACGGCTACAAGCGCGAATTCACAATACACCTGATTGAGAGCAGCAGCGGCGCCGCACCTCTTCCGAAGCTTGAATTCGATACAAAAGTCACCTTCACTAAGAGCATATTCGAAAAGATTCTGGGAGACATTTCCGCAGTATCCGATCAGGTGGTCCTTCAAGCCACCAAGGACAAGCTGACATTCTCAGGCAGGTCGGACATAGGCGCGGCGAGCATTACCCTAGAGAAGAATGACGCCGACGTGCTCGAGATGCAGGTGAAGATGGACAGCAAAGCCACCTACTCGATTGATTACCTGACGAACATCGTGAAGACCGCAGGAAGTGCTTCCGACACCCTCGTATGCAACTTCTCCAGCAAGAAGCCTGTCCTCCTTGAATTCAAACTCAATGACCAAGGGGCCCGTCTGAATTTCTTTTTGGCCCAGAGGGTTTCTGACTGAAGGCAAACGCATCCATAGAAATCGTCAATCCCACCTCAGGTCTCCTTTCGTGAGCACACATCCCATGCTTCCCCTTCGAGAGGTTGCAGTTCATGCAAAGCACCGCATAACCAGGAGGGAATCCACGTTTAATGAGCCACCTGTAAAACCGGTAACCTCCTCCCATCCTCCCAAGTGCTTCCATCCGTTCTTTGTTGCCGTTTCCATTCACATGATCTAGCGTCAGGAAATCGCGCTCCGACTCACCGCAGCATTTACACCTGAATGTCCCATTCGAGTAATGACCGATTACAGTTCTTACAGCCTTTTGGACTACCCGCGCGGCGTACACCCGGCTCATGCTTTGGTAGTATTCGGGTTTCTTGGCCATCGCACGCCTTCGTGTCGCTTTAGCCTTCTCCGGGTTCGTCCTCCAGTAGTTCTTCATGTACTGCCGTAGATACGCTCGATGTCGCTCATCGCCACAGGCTTGGCAGTACTTCTGCATCCCGGAATGAGCTTGATAACGCTTGCCACATTTCTTGCAGACCCTTGGCTCGATTGGCCAACCTTCAGTCAAGTGTATTCATCCCTTTTCCGCACATCACCCTCACCATCCCCGCCAGCTCTTCCACCGAGCAGCAGACCCCATCCGCGTGCTCCATCACCGGCTCCACGTACTCCCTCACAACCGAAGGCTCGGCCTGGGCCACCTCCACCAGAGCCACGCAGCGGACCTCGGGATACGCCTCCTTGATTCTACGGAACTTCAGGTCGACGTAGGCTGCGTTCTTCTCCACCCACACCAGAGCGATGCCCCTCCTACTCGTGCTCCGCCAGCACTCGATGACGACGCGCTGAGCGGGGATGAAAAAGTCGGACACGTACATCCTGTTCCTGACGGGAAGGACGGCGTGGGTGAGGTGGGTAATGCTGTGCTGGAGGAGGATCCCCTCCACCTGCTCCTCTTGCTCGGTCAGCGGCACCAGTGCGTGCATCCTATTCATCCAACGCGAAGACATTCGTACTCAGAAGAGTATGGAAATGCGCTATATAACGACCACAAAGGTTTTATCTTACGCGCTTGACCAATCTAAGCTTGATTCTTGCTCCTTAGCCCCCAGGCGACGCAGAAAATCGAGTTCCTGACCTATGATCAGGGCCAGCCGCTGCCGCTCGGGCGAATTGTCTGGACAATCTACAGGAGCATGAGGAGCCGGCGGCTCGACAAGGTTGCGGTGATGGCGGACGCAGAGATTCTCAAGCAGCTGAAACCGCTGCTGGACGCCCAGTACCTCGAGCCCGACGAGAACTTCCACTGGTCGGGGACGCAGCGCAATCTCTCGCTTAGGAAGGAACGCAAGCGCATCCAGCTGGGCGACTACGAGGCGTGGTTCAGGTGGTTCATGGCCCACCAGAGGTTCAGGGCGTTCCACACGGTCGTGATGGTCGAACCGTCGTCGGGGCTGAGAGACGGGGAGCAGGGCGGCTACATCGACGGCCTCATTGCGAGGTTGGCCACAAAGGTCATCCACAAGGTCGTGGTCGTGAAAACGGCACAGCAACTGAAAGTAAACGCTGCCGCAGGTCCGTACGTCGAGGAGGCGCTGCTGGCGCTGCTCTATGGGACAAGGCTTTCGATGGACGAGCTGATGGAGACGGCGCGGCAGGCGCTAGTGCCGTTAGGCGAAGACTTCGCAATCAAGGACCTTGTAGAGCAGAGGATGTGGTTGTTCAAGAGGCATCACTCGAGATACCAGTTGACGGAGACTGGTGAGAAGTTCGTCGAAGGGATGGCGGTGCCCAAGAGGCCAAGCGGGCTGCAGCCGGCGGAGGTTGAACACCTCTTTCGGCGACGAAGGAGGTCGGGCCCGAGATACACGCTGCCGAAGGAGGTGCTGGAGAAGATGCTCCTCGACGACGCGACAGAGAGTGGATGGATAACGGCATACGGCGAATGGACAGCCATGCATGACAAAATCAGGCAGTTGAACCAAGAGGAAGGCTCAGTTACCTGGAGGTTCTTTCAGAGCCAAGGGCTGAGCAACAAGGAAGTCTCTGAAGCATCGACACCTTCCCCACTGTTGCTGCGCAAGCTCTTGAACGACCTAGCGGCCGAGGACCACCTTGAGAGGCGGACGTGGTTCAGAGAGGTTGGGCGGCCAACAGTTGCCTACTTCCTGCCGGGGAAGGCACCGTTTCTCGAATCGCGGTGTGGGCAGTGCGCGTTCTACGTCTCACAGAAGCGGCGTTGCAGGCTGTGGTGGCTGGTCAACAAGAAGCAGCCATTCTTCGATGAAAGGTGGAAGCAGCCTGGCTCGACGGTCACGAGGTTCGAGTTGCACAAGATGAGATGGGCGTCTAGGATAGGGCCTCACTCGTCAGCCTGCCTGCACTTCATTGACAAGAAACGGGACCACAACAGGAAGCAGATACCAGCTGGCTGTGAGGTGTGCGGGAGGGCGATTAGGCCCAACAAAGGAGGGAGGGAGGCGACGTGCGGCACCTGCAGGACAAGATACGCGAGGTTTGGGGGCAAGGTGAAGGTGCTGACGGCATACGAGCACGAATACGAGAAGCTGTATCACGGGATTACGGGAGGGGACGCGGAAACTGACCTCGAAGCGTGGCGCAAAGAGCTGAGGGAGAAGCTGCCGTCGGCGTTGCAGCAGAAGGAGCTGGAAGACCTCGACGTGCTCGCGGATGAGGAAGAGATCATCGAACCGCCGAGGGTCTGGCGAAAATTCGACCCAGGGTTGCAGGAGAAGGTCGACAAGCTCGCGGCAACTACAGACATCACGAAGAGATTCTCGATGGCAATGGCCGAGAGCTCAAGGAACGCAACTCTTCGTCTGATGGAGATTGCTGGACTGCCCCAGAGTGCCATTCGGCAAGCGGTTGCGATTCAGGAGAAGTACATCGGGCTCATCGAGGGTGCGAGTCAGTCACAACTCCTGACCTACGAGGCCCTGATCATGAAGGAATACTGGAGGTGCTACGGCGTTGCGCTGAAGCTTGGGCAGCAGTGGTTCGGGCCAAGGAAGAGGTCGAGGTTCGTCAGGGAGTTTGTCGAGGACCCAGCGGGAAGGGCAAGAGGATATTCGCCCGCGGATGCGGCGATCAACTACCTCCACCAGCGACGGCTCAGGCAAGCCAAACGAATCAACGCGGAAATTGGATTCCCGGGGACGAGCGATGGCTTCCTTCACAAGGAGCGATACAATTCGCGCGGAGTCGGGCTGCTGTTCGATTTGATAGACCCGTTCAAGTTCGCCGACAGGGAGTTTCTACTCATCGTCGTGCTCAATGGCGGGATTTCATGGAGGGACTTCAAGCTCGAACATGATAGACGAGGATCGACCTTCTATTACCCGAGCCAAGATGGAAAGAGATTCCTTGACCGAGTGGGACACGACGCGGACGAATCGGTCGTAGTCTATCGAGGTGACCGAAGGAGCCTACTGGGCGCGTACAAGGAGTCAGCGACGTGCATACTGGGTTTGCTGAATGCACAGAGTTCCGAGCTGGACCAAGTGGGCTGTTTCGTCTACGAGGTGCCCTGAAAATGAAAGAAAACGTCGAAGAATGGAGGAAGAAGGATGTGGAGCGAGCACTCGGCATCAAGTTCAAGGATTCAAGACTTCTCCTCCAAGCGTTCACTCGCGATTCATACCTGAACGAACACAAAGACTCGGGGCTGAAGAGCTACCAGCGCTTGGAGTTCCTGGGCGACGCGGTCATCGGACTGATGTCGGCGGATTACTTCTTCCATAGATACGATGGCCCCGAGGAACAACTCACGACGCTTCGGGAGAAGGTAGTCAGCATGGAAGGATTGGCCAAGGCGGCGAGGAGAATAGGCCTGGGTGATTATCTTCTCGTTTCACACGGTGAGGTGCTCACTGAAGGAATGGAGAACTCCACCGTATTGGAAGATTGTTTCGAGGCTGTGGCGGGCGCCATGTTCTTGGATAGGGGCTACAAAGAAACCATGAACTTTCTAGTCAAGAATCTCTTCGAAGTCTAACGCCTAGGTCGTTTGAGAATTTCATCGTAACGGAAACACGAACCACCAAACAAGACTTGATGGCAGTCTTTGGGCCGAGGGCTTATAAGACAAAACGAGGTCGATAATCCATCTTTGACGGAGCAGTCGCCGCTCAGAATGGAAGGAGGCATGAGGCGTGACTATATCCTCAGTGAAACCGATTTCATTTCTGTAGAGGCAATCTCGAGCCTCAGATTCTGGGGCGCCATAGTGCTTGTAGAGGTGGCAGCGTTCTTCATTGCGATTTTCCTAGTCGGTTACTACCTCGTCCTGGGGTTTGTCCCAATCTATCTGATTATGGCTTGGTACACGGGGCGAAGGAAAGCCAAAATCAGGGGTATGCCTACGCAGGACATCGCAAAGGTTCGGCAGTTTGGGTACTCTGTTGAGATCATTCCTTGGGATCAGTTCACTCAAGTCCGGTTGAAGGGAAGGACTCTGGAGCTGTGGGTTCAGAAGAAGAAGTACCGGCTGCAGATTCCCAAGGCGCTGGTAGACTCTGTCGAGACATTCTTTGGAAGACTTGGGACCGCCACATCACCTAAGAAGTCAGAAACGATTTGGACGCAATTGGTAGCTCAACCACCTTCTCCGTCGGGGCCGTCCCAGACTCCAATCACGCCCATGGCAACGATGCCGAAACGTCATCGGACCAGAAACATACTATTGGTTGCGGGCGCGATCGTAATTATTATCCTAGTTGGGCTTACGGGGTTGGGTTATTACGCCATGACATCAGAAGTTCAGGTAACCGCATACAACTACTACTACCATTGCGGCGATTGCGCGACCCAAGACTGGAACTACAGCCAACCGGCCAACGGGGTGTCTGGGGAGGGTGCGACTTCCACTTCGTCTTTCCCATTTGCTTGGCCTTCATACGAGACATGCTCCGTGACTCTTACCGATTTTCACGCTACGACTCCTGGATTCGGTTTAACAGTGTCGCCTCTTCCATTGACTATCAACCCAGGTCAGAATGCCAGTGCTTCTTTGACGATGACGATGCCTAATCATGCCTACAGTGGTCCGTTGGAAGTAAGCGTGACAATGTGGTTGAATTGTTGAATTAGCGACTGGTCCAATCATCATTAGGCGCAACCCGTTTAAACGGACACAAGTCCCCCAAAGATATGGTCCTCGACGTCCCCGCGGGAAGCATCGCGAGACCCATCATCACGATTGACGAAAACGCAACAGTCCTCGAAGCGACAAGATCCATAGTTGACAACAACAGGGGCAGCATAGTCGTTACGAGGAAGGGGGAGAGCGTCGGAATACTGACGGAGCGGGACATAATGAAGCGGGTCGTAGCCAAATCCCTCAACCCCGCCACCACCAAGGTGAAAGAAGTGATGACCGCGTCCCCGCTCACCATCGATAAGGACAGACCGCTTGGTGAGGCCATCGACCTGATGAACAGGAAGGGCATGAGGCGGATGCTGGTCACCGAGAATGGCAAGATCACAGGCGTATTCACGCTCCGGGATATCGTGAAGCACACCAGGATGTGCGTGTATTGTGGCAAGGCCATCAGGTCCGTATTGGATTCGCCCGAGCCCGAAGCTTACGTCGAGTGCGTGTGCGGCTCCAGGTACCACAAGAAATGCAGTGAGACAGTGGTGAACTGCGTAAGCTGCTCAAGGACCCTCGTTACCAACGTAATCTATGCGGAGCCGTCAGAAACATTCGGCGGCTAGCCGGCAGAACGGCGACAACTACAACGGCTTGTTACTCGACCCAGTGACCAGCCTGACACCAATCACTGCTATGATTAACACGAGAACCACGCCGAACGTGTACGCAAGCGGCAGCACCACGAAGGTCGAAAGACCCGCCATGATGAGTCCCCACCCAGTGTAGTACAGCTTGTCTCTGCGCTCCGCTTCAACGATGCCGAAGGCCGCTATCCAGAGACCGTTCAGGAGGAGCAGGAGTGCCCCGAGCCACGCGTACCCAACGAGTCCGAAGAGGAACACGACCAGCGAAACCAGCGTCGCGATTATGATGCCTATCCCAAGACTCGGCTTCAAGTTCGTCGAGCTCCACAGAAGAGTTCCTTCCTTTAAGGATTGAACCGCGGATTCTACAATAAACCCGTGCCCATCTTTTGGTCGACCGAGACTCCCCCAGCGGTACTGGACAATCAGTTTCAATCAGCAACAGCGGACTCTTTATCTCCTGCTAGCATGTCGAAGAGAAACACTTGAACGACAGGACCGTGACTTTCCTGAAGAAAGTCTACAGAGAGTATTACTTCCGAAGGAGCGATTCGATAGGATTTCCCGACGAGATTCAGTCCCGCGAATTCGGCTACATCCCCTTCGGAGGGGGAATGGTGAGGCACCTCTCCTTCAAGAGCGCTGGAGACGCCGCAGCTGAAATCCTGAGGCAGTCTCCCTCTTCCGTCTACTGCTCGAACGCTAGGTACGAGTCCCCCACCCTGCCAATGGAGTCCAAGGGCTGGAAGGGTGCTGAGCTCATCTTCGACATCGACGCTACTGACATACCGACCTCCTGCAAGAAGAGTCATGACTTCTGGTACTGCGAGAAGTGCCATTCCAACGGCAAACTGCCAAAGCCTCCAGCCTGCCCAAAGTGCAAGGGACAGACGGCAGACTTCCACGGCACCTGCAGTGTCTGCCTGGCCGCGTCCAAAGAGCACACCCTCCGCGTCGTCGACTTCCTCCTCAAGGACTTCGGAGTTTCAAGGAAGGACATCGTCGGCTTCTTCTCAGGAAACAGGGGATACCATCTGCAGGTCTACGACCCGAGGTTCGAGCAGCTCGACCAGCAGGGGAGAGCAGAGATCGCTGACTACATCCTGGGCGGCTCTCTACCGCCCAGTCAGACCCTTGCAGCCACGATACGCCACAGGCCCAGGGACTCGCCGAGCGAAGCTTACGGCTGGATGAGACGAATATGGGCCTACACACAATCCAGGTCGGGTTACAGCGGCACGCTCCAAAAGCTCGTTTCGGAGGCTGTCTCTGTTCAGCGCGCAATGATTGATGCGTCTGTGACCACAGACATTCACCGGGTGTTCAGGTTGGCCGGGACTCTACACGGCAACACGGGGATGGCGAAGATGCGGGTGGGTTCCTTCGAAACATTCGACCCCGAGAGGAATCCGGTGGTCATAAGCGCGGAAAAAACCAGCGTACAGGTCTCATTCTACCCCAAGTTCGCGATGAACGGTGAGACCTTTGGGCCGTTCAACTCCCAGGTCGTTTCTCTTCCTTCCTACGCCGCAGTTCCCATATTAACCAGGGGCTTCGGTGAAGTGGCCTAGTTGGCTGAACCAACTCTCGATTCTCTGAAGAAGTTCCTCGACGCAGAGGAGCAGTCGGAGAAGCTGCTTCAGCTTCCAGACGACTTCTATGTGACCGTCGCCACCTACGCGCAGCTCCTGAAGCGCACCTTCAGCTCATCCGGCTCTGACCTCACCAACAAGCTCATCGCAAAGCAATCGGAGCTGCTAGGGTCGATGCTGCGGGACTTGGTTCGTGTCAGGATGACCAAGGCCTCGTCGCAGAAGGCGATTGCCCAACTGCTTCCGGAGGAGCGTTACGTCTGTTCCATGGAGAGGAACTATGCACGCAACCTTGACATCTTCATTCAGGCCGTGGCTTCGGGGCAACCATCGACCGTCGAGGCGGATAGAAAGAGCGAGCTCGCCAGGAGCACCACCGTCAGGTTCCTGAAGCACGTGGACGAGCTCGTGGGCCTCGACCTCAGGAAGTACGGGCCCTACGAGGCCGAGGATCTGGCGCTGATTCCCGCAGCCAACGCTGACCTGCTCGTAGCCAACGGCGAAGCCGTCGAAGTCACTCCCAGGGCCAAGCCCTAGGAATAGCTGCGCCAGGAATCCTGGTAGCAAATCAGTTTCGCACTACTCTATGCCCGTAGAAATAACGATTCACACCCTCCTTATTTCGCCGGTCCATGTTGGGGGAATATGGCTTCAGGTTCGGAACTTTTGATCGGGAAAGGACTGGAGCGGACTAGGAAGGAAACGGACGAGCTCTTGGACGCACTCGCCGCGGGCATATTCAGGGGAGAAGGAACTACAGTCTGCACTGTGATAGGCTGGCGACGCAAAACACCAACGCCTCGTCTAATGTCATCCGTGAGGATGTGCGATAGGAATTCCGTCGAAACTGTGGCGAAGTCTCCAGGATGGAATTCCAAAGTCTTGTTGGAGGCAAGAAGACGTGGGCACTGTTCCACGGGAGGATTCGAATGGGGAACATCAATTTCGGGGGTGTATAGGGTGAGGAACGCGATTCTGCCGTGGATAGCGAAAGGATACCTGAGGGGGGAGAAGGCCGATCAGTACTTTGAAGCGGTGGCGAAATTCAGGAGGGCGAGGGAGATCTTCCAGCCCGAGGATCCTGGACACCGTGGGAGAGTACGCCAGGATCTCTGAGTGTGATTCACGGACAATCTTAGCGTTCCCAATCCGTCAAGAGTATGACCTCCACGTGTGATTGCACTTCACGCAGCGGTAGAACTGGGTCGGCGGCTCGTCGCCGCTCCTCGTTTGCAGGAACCACCACATGGCTTCGTCGTGGCCGCACTTCGGGCACTCGATCTTGGTGATTGGAAGCGTGCTGAGCTTGCTCTCCTTGTCCCCGACCACCTTTATCGGGGCGACGCTCACCAATTCATCTTCTGTCGCCTGGGTGACGCTGTTCTCGGTCTTCTTGCTGAACCCGCAGTTTTCGCACTTGTAGAGCATGTACCTTGCCTTGCCGCCCTTCTCCTCTTTCAGCCTGAGCCTGGTGCCGCACTTCGGGCAGAAGTTCAGCCTGACCCACCGCCGAGGGCCTTTTGCACGCTCGTGTAGAGCTCGTGGGTCGTCTCAGCGGCGCGCTGGGCGCTGTTCACGAACGCCTTGTCCGGCTTTATCCGCTGTGCTCTGACCCTGAGGACAAGCTTCTTGATCAGTGGATGAGGCGGCAGGACACCGGCGAAGGTGACGCTCTTCTCCTCCAGCAGCTCATGGTGTACGATCTCAGCAAGCGAGTAATCCTCTCCAGTAATCTCAACGGTGAGGCCCTTCTCGTCGTCGGAAGTCGTCTGGAGCTGCAAGTTCCTTAGACCGCCCTTTGGGTCGAGTTGATAAGTTTTCTCAGCCTTAGGGCTGTATTGGCGTCCTGCCGAAGTCTTCAGCCAGCTTCCTTTCCTCCACGTTCCCGCATTCTACGCACTTCGCCCGGTTTCCTCCCCTCTGAAGCGGCCTGCCGCAGTTGCCGCAGAGGGCGAAGATGACGCCCGTCCTGTCCTCGTCTATTGAGAGGTGGATGATTCCGTTGAGCAGGCTGAAAATCCTGCACCGCACCACGTCACCGAGCTTGACTGGCGGGCCCGCCCTGGGGCCCCTCTCCCGTCTTCCTGAGCGTAGCATCAGCATGCCTCCGAAGCCCTTGTCCGTCTGCTTTCCGTTGACGTAGTAGATCGCCACGCTTGAGTTGCTCGTCGCTGCGGTCTCCACTTGGCCGGTGACGTAGTCGCCGACCTTTAGCAGGTTTGCCTGGGCGGCAGCAGCCACGGAAATTTCCCTCTTCTTGAGGTCCTTCAGCACGGTCCCGACGGACAGCGCCCTCAGCAATCCCGAATCGTCATAGACGTGCGACCCCGGCAGGAACTCCTCTGAGACGGCCAGCTTGTCGCCCGGCAGCACCGTCTTCTTCTCACCCGTCATTCTTGTTCCTCCTTGTCAGCCCCACTGTTAGCTCTATCCACTTCGGCCGCTGGAGGAACTCCCCTATTTCCCTTCCCTCCATGAGCGCGACCAGCGCGTCCGCCTGGGGAATCGACAGGACAGGCCTGTCAAAGTTGAAACCATCGATGGAAATCCTGGGGCAGGCCGTCTGAACGAAGGCCTCGATCTCTCTGTGGGGCGCAAGCCGCTCGGGGGTGATGTCTCTGAGGGCGAGCTGGACGACCCTGCGTCCGTTCATCTCCAGCCTCTTCGATATCCACCGGCTCCTGCCGAGCATCTTCTGCCCCTCTTTCAGTCCAGTAATGACGCCGAACACACTTGCGTCCAGGGCCTTGTACACCGCAAGGACCGCCCGCTTTCTCCTCTCCTCTGCCGCCTTCTCCATGTCCACCACCTCTTCCATGTAGGGGTCGAGCATGAACGTCGGCTTGCCCGTCGCCAGCGCTAGGCCGACGGCGTGGAACTCGCTCTCCCCCATAAACAGGAATGCGTCCACCGAGTCTCGGAGGGGAAAGACCGTCGAGAAGTCGCATCCGAACACCTGGCTCGCCATCAGCAGATTGTTCTCCCTTCCAAGCTGTACTTCGAAGCCTCTCGCTTCGAGCTGACCCTTCACAGTCGCGAGTTCTTGGATGTGCTGGCTGAAGGTGACCAGCCCCAGCCTGTGATACGGACGCACAATCTCCGCAGCCTTCGCCACTACGCCGTCAAACTTGACGTCGTCCGCCGCGTCGATGAGGTAGGTGTAGTCGCCTACGGTCTGCACCGTGGCGTTGTGCCCGATGTGGAACGCAAGGTCCGCCTGCATCCTGGGGACGTCCTCGTCAACTGTGTCGCAGATTCCGAAGCAACTGTCGCCTGCAAGTATGCAAGTAACGCCGTACTTCTCCTGCACCCTCTGCATCAGCTCCTTTGTCTGCCTCAGCAGCCCGCCAGGGGCGTTGACCAGGACGACTCGTGGCCGCTTCTCCTCTATGATTCTGAATACCTTCTCTTCGTCGATCCGGACGGTCATTGGGCTACTGGCTTCTCGAGCTTGATGACTTCGACCTTGGTCTTCATGGGCAGCTTCGTCGACGCGGCCCACATGCCGTGCTTTGCCTTGTCCAGGTTCTCCGCCTTCACGCTCATCTCAAGAATCGTGCTCCCGATCTCCACCCTGGCCGCAAGACCGATGGGCTTCCCGAAGGCCTTCCTCATGCCTTCCTGCAACCTGTCCGCTCCCGCAGTCGCGATCATCTTGTTCTCGCGGAGTATTATGTGAGGGTAGACGACTACCTTCAGGAAGTAGTTCTCCTCTCCCGCCAGGGCAAGAGCCTTGTTGCAGGCGACCCTCGCCGCTTCGAGAGCGTTGTGCCTGATCTGGACCCTTCCAAGAGAAATGAGCCTCACCATGTAATCGTAGTCTGGTCTGCTTTTGCCTGTGGTGAAACGGGCGACCTTTGGGTTGGGCGCACCGGGCGCGAACTGCTTGCTGGTGTATGCCATTCCCTTGACTTCTCTGTAGTTTTTTCCATGCACGGACAACCGACCTCGGAATTCTGCTTGCCGTTCTGCTACCCTTAATTAAGCATGCTGACAGATTTTTCAGAATTTCATTGCCTTTCGTCCTACCCGAATCGTTTCGAACGTCTGAGAAGTTCGCCCTCGTCCTAGCATTCGGCGAGCTCTCGATCTTGGAAGCCTGCTCCTCTCTACGCGGTCTAAGAGGCCTCGAAACTCCGTGCGGAAGAATCGCCGTCATAGATCTCGAGCGCTCCTCCGCCCGCTCCCTGCCGAACCTCGCAGGCATCCACAAGTTCGCCCCCCTGTTGGCTCAGTTCGAAGGGGACGAAGGAAGCGTCGCAAGCCTCACAGAGGAAATCGCGGACGAGCTCGACGCAGTGAGGCGCCTTGCCCTCAGCGGCTACGACGTTCCCGAAGACGACTACGAGCTTCTCATCAGAGCGCTTCTCGACTCGATCAGAGATGCCGGGTTCAAGAAGGTCAGACTCATCAGGCCGAAGGGAAACGAGCTTCTTGCGGAAGAGGTCTTGGAACGCGAGACGTTGGATGTCATCGCCTTTCCCTACGGGCGCGGCTACGCTCTCGGTCCCACGGCTTGGGTGTCGGACGTTGCTTCGATAAGGCGCAAAGCCATCGCAAAGCCTGCTCCCCGCTCCGACATATCGCTCTCGCCCCGTCTGGCCAGGCTGCTGGTCAATCTGTCGGGCCTGTCCAAAGACCAGCTCTTGGTCGACCCCTTCTGCGGTTCGGGGACCATCCTTGCCGAGGGGCTCTCAAAGTCGCTTGCGTGCGTTGGTATCGATTCCAGCCCCGGCCGACTGCGCGACGCAAAAAAGAACCTCCAGTGGGCGAGGCATGACGGCGCTCGCGGCATGTTCAGGCTAGGTGTCGGCGACGCGAGGGACATTCAGCAAGTGCTTCGCTCTAAGGCCGATGGCATCGTAACCGAGCCCTTGCTTATCCCGAAGCTGGACTACAGGCCGAGCACTGCCGCGGCAGGCAGAATGGTCGAACAGGCAGGCGCCGTTTACGCAGATGCTCTCGCCTCCATGGCCAGCGCCCTGAAGCTGGGAGGAAGAATCGTGATAGTGGTGCCAGTCATCCTCACCACCCAGGACGAAGAGGTCGCCTTGACACTCGAAGGAGGAAACCTGGGACTTCGTGAATACCAACCAGGGCCGCGAAGGTTCGAGTACCCCATCCGACTCTCTTTCGAGAGCACTAGGTGGGTCCGGCGGGCTGTCTACGTCTTCGAGTCACGGGCCTGACGCCTGGTTCTGGCCATCGCAGCCTTCCTGAAGACTCCGGCCATCAAGAAGAGTTGGGTGTCTGTCAGCCCAGCCGAAGCAGCGATGCGTTTCCCGACCTCTCTCATGCTATTCACCTTGTGCCTCGGCAACTGCGCTGACCTCGCCAGCTCACTGAACGTGGTCGCGAAGAGGTCCCTGGCCCTCCTGCTCTGCACCGCCCTCCCTCTGCCTCTGGCCCCGGAAGCGAGGTAGAGCATTATCGCCACGGCGTGACCCACATTGAGCGTCCTATAGCGAGTGCCCGTGTCTATCACCATAGTCACGTCGCACCTCCTGATCTCTTCGTTCGTCAGTCCCGTCGTGTCCCTCCCGAAAACGAGGGCGGCAGTGCGGGCTGCGCCCACGAGCTCGCCTATCCGCTCAGGTCGGATGGTCCTCCTGATCACGTTTGAACCCTTGACCGCCCTGACGGCGGTTGTGGCAATCAGAAGCTGGTTCTCCCTCCGGAGCTGGCCGAACGTGACCCTCTTCGCATTCTCCAGAACGTCAGAGGCGTGCGCCGCATAGATCATGGCCACCGACATGTCCGACTTCGGGTTGATCAGGTACAGCCTCCTCACCCCGAAGTTCTTCACGAGCCTAGCCACGTGACCGAGGTTCACGGGGTACTGCGGCTCGACCAGAGCGACGGAGAGTCCCTTCGGAATCACGCCGCCGCCATTTCCTCGCGCGATAAATGCACTCGCATCAGACGAGCGCAGCTAGGGCGAGCGACAGTGCCTGTTCCGGGGTGAGTGCGTTCACTCTCATTGTGCCAAGATTTGCCGGAGTGATGCCTCCAAGTTCGGAAACGGCCGCATTGACCTGGCGCCGTCTTAGCGAGAACAGACGCTTGACCGCGGCTATCTCCCAGGGCTTGAGCCTCCTCCTCGGGCGCCAGGCCGCAATCATCGAGTTCACCCTCGGCTGGGGCGAGAACGAGTCGCGGGGGACCCGGCCCAATTCGGTGACCACCGAAGATACCTCAGCTATCACGGAAATGGCCCTGTATTCCCTTTGACCTGGCAGAGCGGTCACCTTCCTCACGAAGTCCTCCTGCAAGACCACCACCGCCCTATCGTATCGCTGCTGCGCTATCCATTCGACGAAAGAGGAAGACCTCGAGTAGGGCAGGCTCGCCACCAGCACATCGAACCTCGGTTTGCTCTCGAAAGCATCCCCCAGTTTGAGCTTCACTCGCATACCGCGGACGGTCTCACTCGTCTCGCGCAGGTTCTCTTCGTCAATCTCGTACCCTTCCACGGAAGAGGCGACCCTGGCCAGCTCCCTCGTCACCGCTCCCTTCCCGGTCCCAATCTCCAGCACCCTCTCTCCCCTATGGATAGCTGCGAAGGCCACAAGCCTGGAGATTACGGACTGGTCGACCAGGTAGTGCTGGCCCAGTCTTCGTGGCTTCATCTCTTTATGAAGAGGTTAATCCTGGAATCGCCAGACAGTTCTTCCACGATGCGCTTCGCAATGAGCTTCGCCGGGTCTCTCAACCCTACCCTGCTCTGGAGGTCGTCGAAGCTCTTGAAAGGCTGCTTCTCCCTCGTGTCCAGGATTTCCCGCATGAACGTCTTGCCAATGCCGGGTATGAGCTCCAAGCCGTGAAGCCTCGGCGTAAGCGGCTGCAGCTCGTTGAAGTATGCGACGTACTTCTGCTCGTTGGCTTTCACCAGGTTCTCCACGACGCCAGGGAGCGAGGCAACTGATTCCGGCGTCAGCTCCTCGTACGCCAGCTTCCCGAGCACGCTTTCTATCTTCTCCCTGCCTTCCTTGCCTATCTTGACCTTCTCGCCTATCTCCAGGTCAGCGTTTTCGACGGCGAGCAGCTCGAGCAGAGTCAGCCTCTCCTCTCCTATGGCTTGGACGATCGGTCCCTCCCGCCCTTTGATCACAGTCGACTTACCTCTCGGCATGAAATCTAGGACGAATGCGAACTCCTCGTACTTCTTCTCTGCCGTCAGCGTTCTTACCGCACCGACTTCGCTCAATTCAGACCGACTAGCTAGGCGTGAGCTCCCAACGTAGCGAAAGCGCCAATCGATGCATCGACTCTACACTTCTGCCCGTGTATTCAGCGCCTGTCTTCTTATTTAATTCTTAGCGCTTAGGACTTGGGGTGAAGTATCTTCAGTATCTTGTCGAGGGTCTCAGATGGCAGAAGCTTACGCCAACCCGAAGTGAACGTCCGCAGTTCTTCCGTTGACTTCGGCATTATGTTGATGACCTCCACCGCCTCCTCTTCCGTGAGCCCGCAGTCTGATTCGAGCTGCTTCTTCATCTTCTTCGCCACGTCCGGCTGGGTCCTGGAGAACTTCGATGTGTAGTCCAGGGTCCGCTTCTGGATCTGGTCGGCCTTCTCGACGTCGAGTTTCTGCAGAATCTGGCCCGCCTCCGGAATCGTGAGGACCTTCTTCTCTGGTTTCTCTGTCATCAGCTTCCCTCCAAGGGCATCAGGTGCTCCTTGCGCGCGATCACCGTCTTGGTCTTGCCTCCCACCGGCACAGCCACGGTGATCGTCCTTCTTCCCACTTCCTTCACGGTCCCGACCAGCCCGTTGAACCTCCTGTGCGGCATCCCCTTCACCTGGGATGGGTCGATCTTGACCACCACCCTGTCGTCGGGGGAGTATTCCATCAGAATGCTGCTGAGTCCCCTCTTTTTCTTCGTCGTCAGTAGTGACCTAGTTCCGCGCCTGTAACCGTGAGACTTCCCCAAATCCGAATTTCCCCGTTTCCCTTACTCCGCAGATGTCGAAAGTGCGACATCTGACCTCAGTTTTTAAGACTTCCGACACGGACGGCGAGACGAGCTCCCCGCTCACGAATCTTTTCACTGGAAGCCCGCCATCGAGCTCGGCGTCTATCGTCATGTTTCTGCCGCGGGCCCTGGCGACGACCCTGTAGACCCTCCTTGATACAGGCCGTTCATTGGGGCGGTCGAAAACCACCTCCACGTTCCGGAATGTTCTCGTCAGTTCCTTGAGCTGCGCGGGGGCGACCCTGCCAGAGGACTTCGCAGCGATGAGGGTTCGGAACCTGAAACGCGGGAGGGCGACCGGCCGAGAAGGAAGCAACCTCCCGCGCGAAACCTTCACAACGCGTTTCCCCACCTTGATGAGGAACGCTTTCGGCAACTTGCGACGCCTTGGGTTCTTCAGCTCGGCGACGAACGGCCTGCCCGGCGCGGCCACCCTGCTGTCCTTGTCCTCGCTGCCGACCCACGAGAACTTGGCGGTATCCGCCCCCGTCTCGGCGACCAGCCTACGGCCGACACCAACCTCGACGCTGGCGGACTTCTTGAAACCGGTCATCCTGCATGCTCCGCAACCTCTTCCTGAACAGTTGTCGCACCTCTCCTTCCGCTGCGCGATTCCCCGCGGCTTGGTGTACCTTCCATAGAAGAAAAGAGGCCTCGAACGAATCGCAACCTTGGCGTTCGCGACGTCCACTGTGGCCATCACGTCCGGGTCCTGCTTGTCCTGTCTCTTCTTCAGCTCCCCTTCGACGCCCGCAGCCAACATCTTTGCAAGCTCAGTCTTTATCGTCTCTCCCCCCTTCAGCTTGAGCGACGACCTAACCTGGTCTTCCCTCTCCTGAACTCCCTCCGGCATCGAGAGGCCGATTCCGAAAGTCTTGAACTCGTAGTCGTGAGCCTCTGCTGCGACAGTCTCGACCAGCTTTTCGACGCTACCCATCAGCCCCGCGCAGATGAAGCACTCGTCGAATCCCACAGCCACGAAATCAGATTCGTTTCCGCACTGACGTCGGAGGCACTTCTCGCACAGGCGGTAGCGCTGGACCGCTTCCGCCAAGCTACTGCCCGCCCATCCTGCGCATCATCTGTCTGAACTCGCGGCCCTTGCTCGTCTTCACCAGCGATTTCATCTGCTTGTATCGCGAAAGGAGCTCCCTGACGTCCTTCTCTGACCTCCCGGATCCGCGAGCTATCCTCTTGATCCGAGACGCGTTGATGGTATCTGGCTCGGCCCGCTCCTGGACCGTCATTGACTGGATTATCGACTTGTAGACGCCGAACCTTCCTTCTGCCTTGTCTAGCTCCTGCGAGTTCACCTGGCCTGCCATGCCTGGAATGTGCTCCACGACCTTCTTCAGGGAGCCGAACTTCTTCATCTGGTCGAACTGCGCGAGCAGGTCGTTCATGGTCAGCTTTCCAGACATCATCCGCTGGACGGCCTTCTCGTCGACCTGGACCTCGGCCTGCTGTACCATGTCCAGCAGCGACTTCAGGTCACCCATCCCCAGCAGACGGCCGACGAACCTGGTCGGGACGAACTCCTCCAGGTCGTCTATCCTCTCGCCCGTCCCAATGTAGAATATCTTGGCGCCGGTCGCAGCCGAAGCAGCGAGCGCACCGCCACCCTTCGCCGCGCCGTCCAGCTTGGTGACGATTATCCCCCCCACTGGCGAGGCGTTGTGGAAGGCCTGCGCCTGGTTGTAGCACTGCTGGCCGATGGTGCCGTCTATGACGAGGACGCTGTAGTCGGGTTTGACCTCCTTTACGATGTCCTTCATCTCAGCCAGAAGTCCCGACTCCTCCTTGTGCCTGCCCGCAGTGTCCACTATGATCATGTTCTTGGAACCCTCGAAGTGCTTTCGTCCCTCCTTCGCAATCTTCACCGAATCCTTCTCCCTCTCGTCGCTGAACACCTCCACCCCGGACGGTTCGCAGAGGGTGCGGAGCTGGGTGACCGCGCCCGGCCTGAAAGTGTCCGCTGCCACTACGCCCACCCTGAAGCCCTTCTTGGTGAACAGCCGGGCGAGTTTGGCTGTGGTGGTTGTCTTCCCCGACCCCTGGACCCCAAGCATCACAAGCACGTTGGTCCTCGTCTTGTCTACCTGGAGGCCTCCCTCTCCCCCCAGCAATCGCGAAAGCTCCTCGTAGAGTATGGAGACCATCTGGTCCTTCCTCGTCACTCCGGCGGCCGGCTTCTCGCCGAGAGCTCTACGTCTGGACCCTCTCAGTAACTTCGAGAGCCATTTTCACGTTGACGTCGCCCTGTATCAGCGACCTCTGCAGGTCTCGGACGAACTCCTTGATGGCAGCCTCGTCTACGACGTTGCCGCGTATCAGCTTGGCGAGCGCGCCTTGAAGTCCCTCCCTGAGTGAATCAAGCAACTAGAACGGACCTTTGCTTCGCGACCCTCTCGCGCTCGCTAAAAAGATTAAGACGAATCGCGGTTGCTATCATGACAGGATGAGAGTGGGCACGCTTTTCTCTGGGGGCAAGGACTCCACCTACGCAGCCTACCTGGCGTCAAGGCAGGAAGAGCTTGCGTGCCTCATCACCGTCTTCCCAGAGACAGAGATGTCGTACATGTTCCACTTTCCGAACCTTAGGTGGACCGTGCTCCAGGCAGAGGCGGCTGGGGTTCCTCAGGTTGTCGGAAAGACAGCGGGAGTGAAGGAAGAGGAACTTACAGACCTGAAGGCGACCCTAGAATCGGCGAAAGAGCGTTTCCGCCTCGCTGGAGTCTACACCGGCGCGCTCGCCAGCGTCTACCAGAAGAGCCGCGTGGAAAGAATCTGCTCTGAGCTGCATCTCGAGTGCATCTCGCCATTGTGGGGCATCGACCCCCAGACTCACTTGAGGACGCTGCTTCGGGACGGATTCGTCGTCCAGGTCGTCAGCGTCTCCGCCCTGGGATTGGACGAAAGCTGGCTCGGAAGGATTCTGGACGGGAAGGCCATCGACGAGCTGGTCTCCTTGGGTGCCAAGTACAAGTTTCACATAGGTCTCGAAGGCGGTGAGGGCGAGACCTTCGTCCTTGACTGCCCCCTGTTCTCAAAGAGGATAGAAGTCGTCTCCAGCCAGAGGCACTGGCGTGGTGATTCGGGTTTCCTCGAGATCAAGGAAGCCCGCGCAGTCCCGAAGCTCAGCCGGACGGGGCGGGCGGCCTAGTTCCCAGAACCAGGTTCACAGACGTGGTATGGCCCGCCCTGATCATCTGAACCACAATCGTCTGTCCTGGTAGCGCATATTCCTGCAGATAGGACGAGAGTGTGTCGGTGTTCAGAATCTTTGTGCCGTTGATTCCGATTATGATGTCGCCGCCTATGAGGTACTGAGATCCCTGAACGGTTGCGACTTGGCCGCCGGCACGGAGACCCGCCTTCGCTGCCGGGCCTCCTGCGGTCACATTCTCAATCAAAGCGCCGTAGGTGATGCTGGTCCCCTGGAGCTGGGCCAGCTGGTAATTCATGTCAACGGTTGAAATCCCCAGGTAGGCGTGGCCGTTGTAAGTGCCGGTCGATATCAGCGAAGGCAGCTCCTTCAGGATTGTGTCCGAGGGAATGGCAAAACCGACCCCCTGGGAGCTCTCCACCGTGGCCGTGGTTATGCCGACAACCGAGCCTTCAGCATCCAGGAGGGGCCCGCCCGAGTTTCCTGGGTTGATGGGCGCGCTGAACTGGATTACGTTCGCGATCGCGAACGGACCCGCGAGGGACTCTGAAATTGTCCGTCCCAGCTGGCTGACTATTCCGAATGTCATCGAACCCGAAAGACCGAACGGATTTCCTATCGCGACAACGGGCTGTCCCACCTTAAGCGATGACGAGCTGGCGACCTGCAGCGGGTGGATTTCCGAAGCCGGGGCGCTCACCGAGACCACAGCCAGGTCGCTGTAGGGGTCGGTGCCAACAACCTTCGTCAGGTAGGCGTCACCGTCCTGGAATGTGATGGTGATGTCCGTCACGTTCTGGACCACGTGGAAGTTTGTTATCACGTAGTTAGAGCCTTGGTAGCTGTAGACGAAGCCGGAACCGAGCACCTGTGAGCTTCCGAGCAAACTCGACTGGACTCCCTCTACTGTCAATACGCTGGCCGAATCCTGCGCGTATATCGCGACCGGGTCCAGCCCAAGCGAGCTCGCGGAGGTCGAGTCCTGGGCGCCGTTCGTCTGCTGGCTTGAAGTTCCTTGGTGGGGAACCGACATTATGGTGATTGAGGAGTATGCGATAACTGAACCGAGTATGACCGCAACCACGAGCAGGGCCCAATAGCCCTTGGAGACGCCTTGCCTCGTCTTCATGGGTGACTATTCAATTCCACGTGTACAGGTCACACAAAAACCTATATTTTGAAACGACTGACTGATTGCTGCTCTAGATGACGGGATTCGGAAGAGCCGTCTGAGGCCCACGATGAAGAGACCAAACCACAGATAGAGCGTTCAGCTGCCGCCCTTGACGCGCATTATCTTGTTCTTGCCCATCATCGACCAGTACTCAACTTCGGTCCCGGGCCCGAGAGAGCCCCCCAGTTCGGCCATCTCTTCGGGAGTTGGCTTCGGCGTCTCGAAGACCTCGAATGTCTGCAGGTCCATCAGCTGGACAGAGTTGTCCATCACAGAGGTTACCTGACCTGACCGCTTGTCAATCATGGGGATGTCCACCCTCGATTCGGCCTGTGAGACATAGCTCTTCTTCGACCCGGTGAAAAGCGATATCGCCACAAGCCTCACCTTGGCACTCCCGTGCTTGCCAGGCTTGAAGTGGTCGCGGCTGACGACCTTGCAGGGCTCTCCGTCTATGATGATGTAGCTGCCCTCCTTGACGCTGCCGAGGTCTGCAGGTCTGCTCAAAATGGCCGCGCCGTGCTTCTCGATGGAAACTAAATAAACGTCTCACTCCCTGACCTCGAACGCACGAAAGAACCAATGATGTCGCACGAATCATCCAGGCGTCCCGGGTGCGCCACACTCCGCTGAATGGCTGATGGTCTCACTAGTTGTCTGAACCCTCCTACGTCCTCGATTCCACTGCTTTCTACGCGGGCATACCGTACCAGGGGAGCGGCCGCTACTACACCACGTACCTGGTCCTTGAGGAAGTCAAGCACCACGGCGTCGGGTCTTCGCTGATACACACCCGCGTCCAGGTTACGGAACCGTCTCAGGAATCAATGAACCTTGTTAGGTCTACAGCGACCAAGACAGGGGACATCAGCGCGTTGTCGCAGACCGACATCTCCCTCCTCGGGCTGGCTCTGGAACTTTCCAAGCGGGACGGAAGCGCCAGGCTGATCTCTGACGACTTCGCTGTAAGGAACGTCGCAGAGGTGCTCTCGATTCCATTGGCAGAGACCTCAATGAAGGGCGGCGAATGGAAGAACCTTGCCTGGAAGCTGTTCTGCAAGGGCTGTGGCAAGCAGTACACGAACCCGAAGCTGGTCGAGTGTCCCGTCTGCGGGACCAAGCTGGTCCGCAAGGCCATCACTATGTGATAGCGCGGGCCATGAAGTAAACCACGCTTTACTAACTTGGTAGCGAAATACTACCAAGCTTAAATACACATGATTACATATGTTATATCTGAACTGAATTGAGAGCAATCAGAACATCCGCACTGCAAGTTTCCGGCAAATGCCCCAACTGCGGCAAGAGGACCTTGGTCGAGGACTCGACCACTGGCGAGCTGTCTTGCAGCAACTGCGGCTTCGTTGTTAGTGAGAAGAGTGTGGACCAGGGCCCCGAGTGGCGCACCTTCTCAGAGGACTCGGCCGACCGCATCAGGACCGGCGCTCCGATTACGATAACGCGCAAGGACATGGGACTCTCGACTATCATCGGCCGCTCGAACTCCGACGCTTCCGGCAGGTCATTGGCAGCTCCCATGAAGAGCACCATCGACAGGCTGAGAAAATGGGACAGCCGAGCCCCGGCACACGGCTCGACTGAAAGGAACCTCGCCCAGGCGATGGTCGAGCTCGAGAAGATGGGCGACAAGCTCGTTGTCTCCCAAGCGATCAAGGAGAGGGCCGCATACATCTACAGGAAGGCGCTGGAACGGGGGTTACTGAGAGGCAGGTCCATCACCGGCATAGCCGCGGCCGCTCTGTACGCCGCTTTCCGGGACACCGAGACTCCGAGGACGATCAGGGACGTGGCTGCAGTGAGCAACCTCACTAGGAAGGCCATTGCCCGAGACTATAGAATCCTCGTGAAGGAGATGAACCTCAGCATGCCTGTCGCCGACGCCGCCAAGAACGTCCACAGAATCGGCTCTATGGTTGGCATGTCGGAGAGGACGATCAGGCGGGCCATAGACATAGTCAGGATGACCGAGCAGAGGGAGATATCCGCTGGCAAGGCTCCGATGGGTCTGGCCGCAAGTTCGCTCTACCTAGCTGGCTTGCTGGAAGGGGAGGTCAAGACACAGAAGGAAATCGCACAGGCAGCCAGCGTCACCGAGGTCACTGTCAGAAACAGGTACAAGGGCCTTCGAGCCGACCTCGGGAAGGAGCTCGGCCTGGAAGAAGTAGCACCTGAGATAGCCGCAGGCTAGCCTACTCGATTAGCCTCTTCAGAAGGATCGAGGCGCTCAGGACGAACACAACCGTTGCTGTCAGCAGCGCCGCTAAGTCCAGGGGCAGCCCAGAGTAGTCGCCGGTCAGAAGCATAGACCTCATGGCGTCGACGACGTAAGTCAGGGGATTGTACGCGGAGACGTACTGAAGCCACTGAGGCATCATAGAGACTGGATAAATCGCGTTGCTCCCGAAGAAGAGCGGTATGGTTATCGCTTGACCTATGCCCATCATCCTGTCGCGCGTCTTCAGGAATGAAGCCAGGGTCATTGAAAGGCTCGCAAAGCACATGGCGAACAGCACGACGACAACGAAGACGCCCAGGACGTCGAGTGGGTCGAAGCGTATGTTGACCCCTATCACCAGCGCCAGGGCGAATATCATGATCCCCTGGAAGATGCCCCTTACGCCTGCAGCAAGCGCCTTGCCAACGACGACGGAGATCCTCGGAGACGGAGTCGAGAGCAGTTTGGTCAGCAACCCCACGTCCCTCTCCCAGACTATCGTAATCCCGTAGAAGATTGCGACGAACAGCACCGACTGGGCGAGAACGCCCGGGGTGATGAACTGGATGTAGCTGAACCCTCCGGTAGGGAGGCTGCGGATTGAATTGAAAACCTCACCAAAAATCAAGAGCCACAGCGCGGGCTGGACGCACCTCATCCATAGCTCAGTCGAGTCGTGACGGATTTTCCGAGCCTCCATCTCCGCGATGGTCATTGCGCTGGAAGCCACCCGCTGGATGTTGTTCATCTGGCGTGCCTCACTATACTTCGCCTGGAAGACCGGGCATCTTGGAATGTCCCTTCTGTCTGGAGCGGGGCCTTGGCGTATTTCATGAACACGTCGTCCAGCGTCGGTCGGTTCAAGGACACGGACTCGACCACCGCACCGCGACCCTCGAGGTAGTCGGTGATACGCGGGATTGCTCTTTCCCCATCAGCGGTCAGAATCTTGATTGTTCCCTCATCGGCGCTGACCACCGAACCGAGGGTTGCCGGAAGTTCGGACGCCATAGGTCCAGTCACCTTCACCGTCAGCACGTCTCCTCCCACGGACTTCTTGAGCTCCGCTGGTTCGCCCATGATCGCCAGCTTCCCGAGGTTCATTATCGCGAGTCTTTGGCACAGCTCATCCGCTTCGCTCATGTCGTGGGTTGTTACGAATATGGTCGTTCCGAATTCTCGGTTGAGTTCCTTGATCTGTTCGATGACCTGCCTCCTGGAGTACGGGTCCAGTCCGATGCTGGGCTCGTCCAGGAACAGCAGTCTGGGGCGGTTGACCAGTGCCTGCGCAATCTCCAGGCGCCTCATCATGCCTCCGGAGTAGTGCTTCACAAGGTCGTTGGCCCTGTCTGCCAGCCCGAAGTAGTCCAAGGCTTCCTGTATCCGCTTCTTCCGCTGTTGGTGGTCCACGAAGAAGAGCTTGGCGAAGATCAAGAGGTTCTCGTAGCCAGTCAGGTCGCCGTCAACTGAGATCGCCTGTGGCACGAAGCCCAGCATCTGCCTGACCTCCTGCGGCGAAGCTCGCACGTCGACCCCGAAGACTTTGGCGTTGCCCGAAGTAGGCTTCGCCAGCGTGGTGATCATCTTAATGGTGGTGGTTTTTCCTGCGCCGTTCGGTCCGAGCAAGCCGAAGATTTCGCCTTCGTCGACGGAGAAGCTGATGTTGTCCACGGCCCTGGTCCCATCCGAGTAGACCTTCGTCAGTCCTGACACCTGGATGGCCAGAGGAGCTCCGCCCCCTTCGGATGACGTGCCGGCTGTCAGCGGTTGAGTGGCGGTCAACGCCTCCCTCCGCTGGACGACCTCGGGGATTGCATCGGCAAATCACCGCTGGTTGTCAGTGCCCTTGTGAGCAGGTCGCGAAGCGCCCTTTTTTCTTCCGAACTGAATGAATCGAACAGCACGGTCATGGAGGCCAGCTGCTCGCCTCTCCAGGCGTCAAGCCTCCTGACGCCTTGCTTTCCCAAGGTGACAGTCACAACCCTTTCGTCCTTCTCGCTCCGTTCCCTTCTCACCAGCCCCGCCTTCTCGAGCCTCTTCACTGCCACGGAAGCGGACCCAGCGGTACATCCTATGGTCGAAGCGAGGTCCGTAATCCTCATCGGTCCTCCCTCACTGAGCGTCCTCAGCACCCAGTACTGTTCCCGGGTTATTGCACCCTTCCTTACCGGAGAGGCCGATCTCCATCTCTGCCACAAAACCATCAACAGGTCGCCAAGCTCCTCCGATGACACGTTTCTGGGAGCCAAACACACACTAATTATACTTGTCGATTTATTTGATAATCAAATAGTTCTACTGTAATGTCATCATCGTTCGGGGGCCGCCATGCAGTCTCCGCGAAGTCGGTGCTCCTGGTCGCCGCGCCCGCGAGCTGAAGAATGTCGTGGAGGCGCGCCTTCTTCATGGATGCCGGTCTTGCCAAGAGCCTTCGTCCCGTTCGACCGAACCTTTGCGAGGTGATTGACCGTGGTAGCCTTCTTCCACTTTTTGTCAATACAACCGCAGAATCCGTGGAAACACGCGACGAGCTTGACTAGCGAGCCTCTCGAAATCGTGCCGCTTCACGCTGGCTATGTCTGATGTGGACCGGGGGGGAATTGAACCCCCGACCTTGGGACCATGACAGGTTCTCCCGCGTGCGAGGCGGGCGTTCGTACCGCTGAACTACCGGCCCTGTTGCACGCCTTGGCTCTGGTCTATTTAACGGAGATTCAGGAAGTTCCAACGCTTAACTACTTTTGAGCGATTCAGATGCCATGGCCGAGAGGCTCTTCACCAGATTCACAAAGACGGGAGCTCCTCCGAGAATAAGCGAGATACCCGAAGGCGGATTCTGCATTTCCTCCTTTGTTGTGCTGAACAAGAAGGAAAGACCCAACGAAATCCTCCTAGGGAAACTTGACACGAGCGCCGACTGGGAGCGCATCGGTGGCTTGGACAAGGACAGGGCCGAGTCAAACAGTAAGGGCTGGATGCTCCCTGGTTGCCATCTTGTCTACGGCGAGTCGCCCCAGGACGCAGCGAAGCGGATCCTCGCAGAGATGCTCGGGATGCCCGACCAGAAGCTGCAGGGGCCGGCCGTCTTCTCGGAGATGTATGGTCCCAAGAACCATTGGGATATCGAGTTCGTCTTCACGGGTGAGAGAGTCGATGCCAACCCGCACAAAGCCTGGAAGGAGCTAAGGTTCGTGGACACGACAAAGCTCCAACTGTCCGACTTCGCCAGGAACCACCAGGACGTTCTCGCCCACGTGGGCAAGTGGAAGGGCTAGCGGCCCAAACCACGCAGATTCGGCGGAATCCTTTTGAGAGTATGAGGTTCTGGCGGCCGAGAGGCAATTGGACCGCTTCGACCTCGACGACAGGCTGTTCTGGCTCGCAAGCGAGGACGAGATCAAAAAGGGGAGGACAACCGACGAGTACTTCCTCCACACCAAGGAGGTTCTCCGGAAGAATTTCGTAGACTCGAAGGTAGTCATGGAGGTCTACGCCCGCGATGTGCCGTACCCTCAGAACTGGGGGGTGGTCACGGGAATCTACGAGGTCGCAAAGCTGCTCGAGGGGCTTCCCGTCAACGCTTGGGCTTTCGACGAGGGTGCCGTATTCGTCGCGGACGCTGCAAGCGCGCTGTACGAGCCGCTCATGGTAATCGAGGGGAAGTACTCGGACTTCGCCGAGTACGAGACTGCTCTGCTGGGCCTGCTCACATCATCCACTAGCGTTTCGACCAGGGCTGCGAGGTTCAGAATCGCTGCAGGAAAGAAACTGCTTTTCAGCTTCGGGACGAGAAGGGTCCACCCAGCTCTTGCAGCGCTGGTCGAAAGGGCCTGCTACATCTCGGGGTTCGATGGCGTCTCGAACGTCCTCGGCGCGAAGCTACTGAAAATCGCTGCTTCGGGCACCATGCCGCACGCCCTGATTCAGATTCTCGGAGACCAGGAGCGGGCATGGAAGATGTTCGACAAGACGATTCCCCGGGGCGTGGATAGGATAGCACTGGTCGATACCTTCTGGGACGAGAAGACAGAGGCTGTGAAGGCACTGCAGGTCTTGGGCTCCAGGCTCTGGGGCGTTCGCCTCGACACGCCCGCTTCGCGCAGGGGAGACTTCAGGAAGATAATCGAAGAGACGCGCTGGGAGCTGGACATACGGGGTGGAAAGAAGGTGAAGATGATCGCCTCCGGCAGGCTAGACGAAGAGTCCGTTTCGAGGCTGAGCGACATTGTCGATGGCTTCGGCGTGGGCACCGCGGTGGCCTATCCGCCGGTGATTGACCTAAGCGCGAAGATTGTGGAGGTGACCAGCCGAGGAAGGCGGGAATTCCGTGCGAAGAGAGGCGGGCTGGGTGGGAGAAAAGTGGTCTACAGGACAAGCGGGTTCAGGGATCACGTCGCGCTCGAAGGCTCTCCCAAGCCCTCGGGTTCTACAGCGATGCTGAAGCCGCTCCTCACGCAGGGTAGGCTCGTCAGGAGGTACGAAGGCATCAAAGCCCTGAGGGAAAGGGTGGCGGAGAACCTCAAAGGGCTGGCGTCGTCTCAACCATCGATTTCAAGCAGGTGACCGCATGCCGAAGGCTGCCTTGGTCGTTGTTGACGTCCAGCGGGACTTCTGTCCCGGAGGGGCGCTGGCTGTGGCTGGCGGAAATGCGATTGTACCTTCACTCAACCGATTGATATCGGAGTTTCGAAAATCAAGATTGCCCGTCGTTTTCACGCGGGACTGGCACCCAAGAGACCACTGCTCTTTCAAGGTGCAGGGGGGAATGTGGCCGAGGCACTGCGTTGCAGGAACCACCGGAGCAAGGTTCCATCCGAAACTGAAGGTTCCAAGAGAATCGATCATTGTAAGCAAGGCAGTGCGAAGAGACCTCGAGGCATACTCGGGCTTCCAAGGCACGGGCTTGGAGAAGCAATTGAAGCTGCTAGGGGTGACCGAAATCTTTGTGGGAGGTCTAGCCACCGACTATTGCGTCAAGCAGACGGCGCTTGATGCTTTGGGAGCCGGCTTCGAGGTGTACGTCTTGACCGACTGCGTCAAGGGAGTGAACGTGAAGAAGGGCGACTCTTCGAAAGCTCTGAAGTTAATTGCCAAACGAGGAGCGAGGCTCGTAGATTCTTCCGCAGCCACTAGGAAGAGTCGACGCGCAGCATAGGGTCATCATCCTGACCTTTACGGCCAGTCCAGATCGCCCGTCGTAGCACGCTGCGCGTCAGACGTGAAAACAGAGCGCCCTTGCTATTTATCCATTGTTAGTTCGGCGCGTCCGAGTCAGGCTTTTTAGTCGGAATGTCGCCAAACGCAATCCGTTGGCCGAAGAAGAACAAGGCGAGTTCGCAAGCTGGTACCAGGCGGTAGCGGAGAACCCCGAATACTACACCAACACAGAGGAGGGAAAGAAAGAACTTGCTGAAATGATACGGAAGGAGTCGGAGAGGCTCCTCGAACAGGTTGGCAAGACAGTCAAGAGGACCAAGGAAATCATATGGCTTTCTCGCTTCTGCAGCGCCTGCGAGTTCTTCAGAGGCGGACCCAGGATGCGCTGCGAGCGCTGGGATGTGAGAATAGTGAAACCGTTCTACGGTAGACCGATATGGACAAGGGTACAGTCCAGGACAATGAAGGACGAGAAGGAGCTCGCCGTTGAAGGGATTAACTGGGACCTGAAGTGGAGAGAGATCTCGGACAAGGTGGTTGAGCGCGCCGTAGACCACGTCAACGGCGGTTTTCCATATTACTGCTACAAGGGAAAGTAGAATCTCGTAATCATGCCGGCGTGGGTGACGCGACTGTCTTCAGGACTCTCTCTTCCCCCGCACTCCGGTTGAAGAACATCGCAGAAACCACAAGCATCCAAGCAAGCACTGCTCCTATGAAGAAGCGTTCGACCAGGCCGCTGATGGTCTGGAAGGCCTTCGGGGCCAGTTCTGGGCCGAGGAACAAGGCCGCGAGAGAAACGAACGCCAGCAGCGCAATCACACTTGCGTACTTCCCGATGTCCGTCGTCGAAGGGTTGTTTCGGAGACTCCGGGACATTGCGAGCTCGCCGAAGACTCCTCCAAGGAAAGCGAGAACGGCGACCAACAAGTGAACCGCCCCATGCAGGGTGGGGGTCCCACTGACATCCGTCGGAAACGCGGCAAGGACCATGGACCCTACTGCCCATAACCCAATCAGGTAGTAGCCGGCGCTGTATCCCCGTGAAGGTTTGACCGCTCTGGAGAAACCCAGCAAGAAGAGGAGCGAAAGAATCCCACGGTTGAGGAAATTGACCGCCATGATGTAGCCGTAGGGGCCAACCGCAAGGTCACTCTCGGCTTGACTCAGGGCGCTGTAATGAGGCGGCAGAGACTGGACCAAGGCGTCCAGGGCAGCATAGAGGACGATTCCCCCGATCGCTGCGAGCAGCAACCTTCGTCCGTGGTGGACGGAACTCAACAGCTGGTCTACGCGGCCCGTCGTCAAAACTCATAAGATAAACCATCCCGTCGAGTTATGTGTTGGGAGCACACATACCATGATTACTGGAACAGGCTCTGTGGCAGTCTTGGTCAAGGATGCACGGAAGTCGGCAAGATGGTACAGCGAAAAGCTGGGTTTCGAGATTGTCGGAATCGAGGGGCACACCGTGTTCGTCAGGCCGAAGGGCTCGAAAACACTGCTGCACCTCTGCGGGCGATGCGACGCTTGGGAGGGAGACAAGCCCGGAGGCAGGACCGGAATATGGTTGCAGTGCGGGAGAATGGTCATACGCAAGGACAAGAAGACCGGCCTTACGATTCCTGCGAGCAGACCAGAAGATGTCGAGAGGACCTATCGTGCGTTGAAGAAGAAGGGCGTTGAATTCTCCGAAGAACTCACAAATACGAGCTGGGGTAAGTACGCACTCCTGAAGGATCCTGACGGCAACATCTTCGAGATTTCGTAGTCGCAAACCCTCCCGACGCCGCAAACATTCGATGCAAGGTTGGTTCCCGACCGCTGGAAATAATAAGACCCGTCTGCCTTCGAAGGCGTATCTACCTTGAAACCTGCCGTTGACGGCGACGCCGTTCCCATGAGCGAGAGGGACATGGGCGTCCTTCGGGTTCTCGAGGAAGAAGATCTAACCGGCTTCTCCTTCGAAGGTCTGAAGCGAAGGGTCGGCACCCACCCGGAGACGCTTTCAAGGGTGCTGAGCAGGCTGGAGGAGCAGAACATAGTCGAAAGGGCGGAGGACGGCTATCGCGTCACAGCGACAGCCAAGGAGCACATGATGCATCCCGCCGAGAATTCTGGCGAGCGGCTGACCTTGCTGAAGACAATGCTCCCTCCAAACGGGAGCGCCCGGAGCGTCTTCGCCAACCTCAGGGGAAGGTGGTTCGGCAACCTTCGTTGGCTTGGTAACTCCGAGGGTGGAAGCGACGTCGTGATGAAGTGGGTCACGGACGATGGGAAGGTCCAGCTCGACGCCAGGTTCACGCCGGGAGAGCTGACCATCGAAGCAAGGCTTCTCCAAGGAAGGGAGCTAGCCGCCGCTGTAAGAGCGGCCCATCAGCTTCTGGCCCACATTTCAAGGTCTTACACGCTCCAGTCCAAGAGGGTACTGCTCTTCGAGGCATCCCCCTCAGGCTTCGCTCCTAATTGACGTGACCGGCTCGGCGACACACCCAGTCAACAAGTACGGGTTCCATCCTACCAGTGGACGATTCAGATGCAAACAAACGGTTCCGAATTCTCTGCAGAAGCTGTCGGGCGCCATAGAGGAAGTCGCCAGGAGCGCTTCCCCGTCCGTAGTCAGCGTCGGCGTTGACGGAAGGTCCGGGACAGGTGTCGTGGTCGACGGCGAAGGACACATCTTGACAGCGGGCCACGTCGTGAGCAGGCTTGAGCAAACGGAGGTCGGGATGAGCGACGGAAAGAGGTTGTCAGCCCGAGTCGTGGGTAGGAACCCCTATGCAGACCTGGCGTTGCTGAAGGTCGACGGCGCCAAACTCGAGCCCATGGAGCTCGGAGATTCAAGCGGACTGAAGGTCGGGCAGTTCGTGATGGCTCTCGCCAACCCGTTCTCGAGTGCGGTCAGCGCAACTTCGGGCATAGTGACAGGAGTCAACAGGCCGATTGGCGGCTGGTGGAGGTTCTCCATCCAAAACGCAATCATTACTGACGCCAGGCTCAATCCAGGGTATTCAGGCGGCCCTCTGGTGGACGCGAGCGGCAGGATGGTAGGCATGAACGTGGCGTACATGAACAACAGGGGCATCGCAGTTCCAGTGAACACCATCATGAAGTCCATAGAGAAGATGGCAAACGGCGAGAACGTTAAGAGGGCGTACCTCGGCGTTGTGTCAAGCACCATCGAGCTTCCAGACGAAGTGGCGGCGAGGTCCGACGTGAACCAGGATACAGCGCTGATGGTCTACTCCGTAGAGCCAGAGAGCGCTGCGAAGCAGGCCGGACTCCGACTGGGAGACGTCCTTCTGAAGCTAGGGAACACCCAACTTTCCAGCGTCGAGGACCTTACGGGCGCGCTGGCAGATGAAGCGATAGGGCGCAAGACCAAGCTGCTGATCTTGCGCGGAGAGGAGCTGAAGGAGCTCAGCGTGACTCCCGCCGCAAAATGAGGTGTGAGCAGTTGAGCTTCCCAGAATCCCCAGAACCCAATCCGCCTTCGCCAGCCCCACTGCAGCCCATCAACCCAAGGCCTTCTCGGAGACCATCCTTCGGCTAGCCACGCATCTCCTCCATCCGCGTTGCAGGCCGCCGCGCAGGGATTCGCCCTTCTATATCATGAGAGCAGTTATTAGTCGAGGCCCTCACCTGTGAGCGAAAGCGGATGACCTCTGCCTGCATGCTGATCCGGACCGAGGCGGGGAAATTCGAGAAGGTGGCCGACAACCTCGACCAGATACTTGAGGTGAAGAAGGCATTCCCGGTCATAGGGAGGTTCGACGTTGTCGTCGACCTCGAGGCACCGGATTCCAAGGCGCTAGCTAAGATAGTCATGAAAGTGAACAGACTCGCCGGGGTTGTCTACACGGAGACGCTGACGGAGGTGGAAGTCTAGCTTGAACCTGAACGCCTGCCTGCTGATCAAGACGAAGCCGAACATGACCCACGAAGTGTTAACGGACATGAGGAGGGTGAAGGGGGTGAGGAAGGCGTATGTTGTTTATGGAAGGTTCGACGCAGTGGCCTTCATCGAAGGTCCCGACTATCCTGCCCTGAGGGAGCTGACTGCCAAGATCAACACCATTGACGGCGTGAGAAGCACCGAGACCTTAGCGGAAGCCTGAACGCGGCAGACTTGACGGCCAACCTCAACCGCGAGGTGACTATGGTAATCTCCCTGCTTGCAGTGCTGGTGAATCTCGGTCACCTCTGTGGCGGGCCTCTGCTCTTCCCTATGTGCTAGCCGTGATATGCGATCCAAGAGAAGACGGGTATCTCAATGCTCATCCAACACTTTCCTCAGGAGGGATGCGGACACATTTCCACCCGAAATAACGAGCACGACTCTTTGGCCGAGTCTTTCTGTGTCCCGGCCAGCAAGAAGCGCGGCCACAGGGGCTGCTCCCGAGGGCTCAGCAACTACGTTAGCCTGATGCAGTAGTAGACGCATAGCCTGGAGTATTTCATCGTCGGTGACTTCGAACGTCCCTGCTACGTTCTGTCTGCATAACTGGAACGGAATTTCGCCCACAGAGTTCGGCAGGAGGCCATCCGCGATTGATTTGGGTGAGTTCAATGCGACTCTCCTCCCTTGCTTCAGGGAGGGCCCTAACTTCGAGGCGCCCTTGGGTTCCACCCCGAAGACATTGGCCGACGGCTTCATTGCCTTGACCGCTACAGAAATGCCGGAAATCAGACCCCCTCCCCCCACGGGGACCACGACCGAATCGAATTCGTCGATTTGCTCCGTGATTTCCAATCCGCAGGTCCCCTGCCCAGCTATCACATCGGGATCGTCGAATGGATGGATGAATTCGCCCAGCCTCTTGGCGAGCTCTCTCGCCTTGGCCTCTCTTTCGCTGCTGAACCTGCCGAACTTGACTACCTCGGCCCCAAGCTCGGCGATCGCGGACACCTTCTCCTGCACCGCGGTTTCTGGCACGACGACGGTGCACTTCTTGCCGAGACGCCTGGCAGAATACGCGACAGCTATTCCGTGGTTCCCCGACGACGCCGCGACGACTCCTCTTCCGGAGACCTGGGAGACCTTGTTGAAGGCTCCCCTTATCTTGAAGACACGGACTGGTTGATAGCACTCTAGCTTGAGATAGACCTCCCTCCCAAACATCTTGGACAGGGCTGGAGCTTCGACCAGGGGCGTCTGCGATGCCACCCCCTTGATTCTGTCACGCGCTTCCGAGATTCTGTTCTCGAAGCGGCCGATGTCTACCGACACAAATGGTCTGCGGTTTCGAGCGCGTGGTTTTTAGTCTGTCGCTCGATTAATTGCAGAACGTTGGACGACTCACCAAGGTTATCTTCCCGCGAATGCGAAGTTGACGCACTGTCCCGCCTGGAGGGTGAACCCCCTGTTGTCCCCTGATCACCTTCGTCGCCGTTACCAGATTCATCTGGCCCGAAGTGCACGCGGCCAAAGTCGTGCTGGTCGTTGCCGTGCTCGAGGTTGAGGTACTGGAGGCGGTAGCCGAGGCGGTTGTTGTCACTGGGGCGAAGACCACTTCGTTCATGTGCTCAGGAATCATGCACATGTGGCCTTTCCCCTCCGCGCTTGTCGTTGCGTGTGACTCCGATCCGTGGGTGGTTGTTGTGAACATCATTGACGAACAGTCAGTGGCGATCGTCGTGAAGTTCCCATGCAGGCCGATGGCATTGAGCTCCACAGCCACATTACCGATGTTCCTCACTTGCACAATGACACTCGTGGTGTTCCCGGAGACCGATAGCGTCAGAAGATTGGCCGTCAGGTTGCCATGGGCGCTCTGCAGGTCTGTCAGCTGGACGACCAGCAGTCACTGAGGCCCGGCCAACGAGGTCGAACCCACGGAATTCGTAGACCCCACAGAGGGCGAAGTGACGGCTGGCAGGCCAAGGTAAATGGTGGATGCGGCTATGATCAAGATGGACAGCAAAGCCGCCGAAGCAACGTAGGTCGCAGTCTTCTTCGCCACCGGGCGTATTGACATCGTCATCGGTACATTATCATTCCCTGCGGGGATAATCCTACAGTGTTGAAAGGAGGGATAACCAGCTCTCCGCGCCCTTCAGAAACCCTGATGAGCTACCCCAAGGGAGGACCTCCGCCTTCCAGGGGTCATCTCCACGTTGCAAGCCTCCTCCAAACCCTGAGCGTCTCATACCAGAGCACGACCACCATTGCGACTGAACTGACCGCTAGTAAGGGGACGAATGATGGGTGTGAGAGGGACATCAGGGCGAAGTAACCCACAAGCGCTGTGAACAACACCGCAAAGAAGGCCAGCTGAGGTATCACGGCTGCCCCCAGCTTGACGTACCCTTCCAGGATGGCGTTCGCAGACTCCCCGACAACCATGTACTGGCCATGTTCATTCTGGGTCGCGTAGCCGACCTCCAACAGTTTCCCCAGGTGATAGGACGCCAAGGAGGGCGTTGAGAGGTTGAGCGAGTGTTGGACGTCTCTCAGGTCTGCTGGGCTGTGCTGGAGAAGATAGAGGTAGACGCGGAGCGTATTGCCCCTGATGTCAGGTCTCCTAGACGGTTGTCCCCGTTCTTTCACGACATGTACCCGCCGAGGATTCTAGGGATATCTGCTTTCCGCATCACCAATTGATGTTCTTCGTCGATGATGGTCTTCCGCCACAGCGAAAATCGCCTCTTATTCGCAAGACCGATAAAGGGAGCAAGGCGGGCGAGTGGCGTGCAGTACACCAGGCTTGGGAGAAGCAGCCTCAGCGTCTCCAGGATTTGTCTGGGCACCAACAACTTTGGCAGCCAATTGGACGAGGCGCAGGCGTCCAAGGTGATTCGGAAGGCCACGGACGCCGGTATCAACTTCATCGACACGGCCAACGTCTACGTCAACGGCCGTTCAGAAGAGATCATCGGAAGGAGCATCAGGGGCGACCGCAGCAGAATTGTCCTGGCCACGAAGATGGGCTATGGGGTGCCCGGCGAGCCTGAAGGAATCAACCTGACCCGGGAAAACATGCTCGCGAAGGCTGACGAGAGCCTCCGGAGGCTCCAGACAGACCACATCGACCTCTTCTATCTCCACGGCTTCGACCCAAACGTGAAACTTGAGGAGACCCTGGGAGCTGCGAACCAACTGGTGAAGGATGGCAAGGTGGGGCAGGTGGGCGTGTCGAATTTCAGTGCTGACCAGCTCAAAGAGACGATCAGAATCTGCGAGGGAAACGACCTCGCGAAGCCCGTCGCCGTCGAGCCCAGGTTCAACCTGATCGCGCGTGATGCAGAGAAGGAGCTCTTCCCTCTCTGCGTGAAACTCGGGCTCGGCGTTGCAACATACAGCCCCCTGGCGGGTGGGTTCCTGACCGGAAAATACGCGAAGGGTTCGGCGCCGCCCGAGGGTACCAGGGCCGCCTTCAATCCAGCCTACTGGAAGCGATACAACGCCGACGAGAACTTCGCGAAACTCGAAAGGTTCTCTAGGATTGCGAAGGAATCCGGCTTCCCCCTCGCATCCCTGGCCGTCGCCTGGATTCTGTCCAAGCCCGCGGTGACAGCGCCAATAATCGGCGCGTCCAGTCCAGAGCAGGTCGAGGAGAACTGTCGGGTTCTCGAGGCGAGGATTCCTCGCCAGGTGATCGCGAAGCTGGATTCTGAAGCCCAATGAGGCAAGTGGCTAGGTCCTGCGGACGCCAGACAAGGCCATACCGGCCTCTACCTGCCTCCAGTGCTGCTCGGATTTGAGCTGGCTGACCTCAACCATCCGCTCGGCAGGCACCGGCATTAGGCTCGGTCCCCCAATGGCGACGTAGTACACCCTTCGCAAACAGTTGCTTACTTTGTGCGATTGCATCTTTGGTTCACACAAATGACTGTTTGTGTAGTCTTATTAAATCCTCCGTTTGACTAACACAAGAGATTATATACACTGACAAAAGATATGTTTTGTATTGGATACCTTCAAATTCTTCAACGACCCCGAGGCGTTCGAGGTCCTCGCCGACGAGACGAGGCGAAAGATGATCTACCTTCTGAGAGCGAAAGAACAGACCGTCAGCCAGATCGCGGAATCGCTCGGAAAGACGCCACAGGCAATCTACCACCAGATCAAGATTCCTCCTCGAGCACGGGTTCGTGGAGGTCGCAAAGGAGGAACGGGTGGACCACTTCATCGAGACCTACTACAGAGCTACTGCCGAGGTCTTCGAGTTCACTCACGGGGAGAATCCTGGGCGACAGGCCCAGCAACAGCTCAGGGAGGTGCCCGAAGTCTTGGCCAAGCTTGGCATCAGGGTGACCGCCGACGACGAGGCGCTGGCAAGGGTAGCAAAGCTGGAGGGAAAGATCAGCGCGCTCGGCATGAGGCCGGAGCTAGAAGTGAAGATACAACAGCTTCACGACGTCGGGTTCTTCACCAGACAACTCGCATACAAGTATGCCCAGATGGCCACGATGACCGACAAACAGTTCGACGAGATGATTGCAGCCACCCGAGAGCTCAGGGAGTTGCTTACCATGAGCGTAGCGAAGACGCCAGGCCAGCACGCGCACGGAGCGCGAACCGAACAGAAGTAGCAAT
The DNA here is from genome assembly GCA_963759195.1 of uncultured archaeon. GTDB lineage: Archaea > Thermoproteota > Nitrososphaeria > Nitrososphaerales > Gagatemarchaeaceae > DASPPF01. Next base: position 131,083 of record CAVWXJ010000007.1, on the reverse strand, counting down.
CAGCTCAATCTAAATACCGCCGAGGAATTGAATAATCGTGGTCCAGCTCGACAAGTCCGAACTCAAGAAGCGGCTTTCGCCCGAGCAGTACGACGTTTGCGTCAACAAGGGCACTGAGAGGGCCTTCACTGGAGAATACTGGGACAAACACGAGCAGGGGGCCTACAAGTGCGTCGTCTGCGGCGCCGACCTCTTCAGCTCCGACACCAAGTTCGATTCTGGCACCGGCTGGCCAAGCTTCTGGCAGCCAGCCAACAAGGAGAACGTGAAGGAGAAGTCAGACCACGGCCTCTTCATGAAGAGGACCGAGGTTGAGTGCTCGCACTGCGGTTCCCATCTGGGACACGTCTTCGATGACGGCCCAGAGCCGACAGGCTTGAGATACTGCATCAACTCCGCTTCGCTGAATTTCGTGAAGGGATCCTAACTACCTTCGCAGAGATGGAATCTTCTCCGGCGAACCATCGCTGCCGATTACCCATATCTCCCAGCCCTGCCTGAGCCTGAGGTCCACGGCGCCCAGCTTCCCTCGAGGCACAGCCAGTATTCGCCGCAGAGATCCGACGCTCAGGACGGACGGCTGGAACCAAAGGCTCGAGTAGTTCTTCGAGGCGAATCTTCTCATGCTGGGCCGGGTTTCGCATTCGACTATCGCAACCTCTTCCTTCATGTCCTGTGCGCGGAAGCCAAGGAGGTCCGGCCTGTAGGTCGACCACGATATCCAATTGGCGGGAGGAAACAGAGGTTCCTCTACCACTCCGAATCCTTCCTTCTCGAGCTCCCACCTCACGACGGCTTTCATACGACGGTGCGTCGAGGACTCCACGCATCGAAGCTACGCTCGTCGATATATTTCGTGGTGGCTCAAGAAACGTTAAGCGAATGTAATTGTCGAGCACTCACAATTACTGGCTTGCCTGCTGCTCTTCCCTCGCCCCGGGGTGCTGGTTCTGCGAGAACATCCCCATGGCCTCCTTCTGTTTCGCCTCCCTTTCCTCCTTGCTCATCTTGACTTCCGTTGAAAGGGACCAGTGGTGCCCGAACGGGTCAACCAGTTGGCCATACCGGGCGCCCCAGAACTGGTTCTCAAGGGGCATCGACACCGTGGCTCCCGCCGCAATGGCCCTGTTCCACAGAGCATCCACGTCGTCAGCGTTAATGTGAAGCGTCACCGGGCTCGTCCCCAGCTCCAAGGGAGACTTCGCCGACGACCCTGGAAAGATGTCAGACATCATTATGGGTGTATTCCCAATCTTGATGCTCGCGTGAATGATCTTCCCGTCAGGGGTCGCCTGTCTTGAAAGCTCTACAGCCCCGAAGGCATTCTTGTAGAATTCGAGCGCTCTGGCGGCGCCATCGATGGCCAGGTAGGTGACCACGGTAGGTTCAGGCTCGGGAGATGCGGCACGAAGTGCTCGCGCTCTTCGTTTTGTTCTCGACCTCATCTTCGGACGTGATTTGGTTCTAGACCTTCTCTTGGGGCTCAAGACAGTATCTGAGGTGGCCGCCGTTATTTATGCACTCATCGGACAAATGTTAAACCGACCCCCATTCTCGCCTTGGCAGCCTGAACATGGAGAAAGGCAGTTGATTGCGGGCGTTCCCCGGGAAACGGGCCAGGGAGAGCGGCGCGTCGCGTTAGTTCCCGAGTCAATCTCCAGACTGAAGGGCCTCGAAGTGCGAATCGAACACGGTGCAGGTGAGGCAGCAGGATACCCAGACTCTGCCTACGCCGACTCCGGTGCTCTGAGTTCCCCAACCTCATCAGCCCTCTACCGTGACGCAGACATCATACTCAAGGTACAGCCACCTACGGAGATTGAGGCCGGGTTGTTCAAGGAAGGTTCTGCCGTAGTCTCGTTCCTTTACCCTCTCTCCAAACTCAACGTCGTCAGGAAGCTCGCATCTCGGGGGATGACTGTATTTGCCATGGACCTGATGCCGAGGATAAGCAGAGCCCAGTCCATGGACGCGCTCTCTTCCCAGGCCACAGTAGCGGGATACAAAGCGGTCATGCTCGCTGCCGACGCGCTCCCCAAGCTCTTCCCCCTAATGATGACGGCTGCCGGGACAATCGCGCCCGCAAGGGTATTCGTCCTCGGTGCCGGCGTCGCCGGTCTCCAGGCGATAGCGACAGCCCGGAGGCTGGGCGCCGTGGTCGAGGCATACGATGTCAGGCCGGCAGTGAAGGAGCAGGTAGAGAGCCTCGGTGCCAGGTTCGTGGAGCTTCCTCTCGAGACCAAAGACGCGCAGACGCCAAGCGGTTACGCCAAGGCTGAGTCGGCCGAGTTCTATGCGAAGCAGCAACAGTTGCTTGCCGAGAAGGCCGGGGGCTCCGACGTTGTGATTACCACCGCGCTGGTGCCTGGCAAGCGGGCTCCCATGCTGCTATCGGAAGACGCCGTGAAGAGGATGCGCCCGGGTTCGGTCATCGTGGACTTGGCTGCGGAGCAGGGAGGCAACTGCGCCTTGACGGAGCCGGGCTCGACGGTAGTGAAGTACGGGGTGACAATCCTGGGTCCCCTCAACCTCCCTGCGGCGATGGCGCCACAGGCAAGCCAGCTCTACTCGAGGAACATAGTATCTTTCGTCTCCGCCATGCTAAGGGACGGTAGGCTGAGCATCAGCGCCGACGACGAGCTGGCGAAGGGGACCGTGGTTGTGAGACAAGGCGAAATCGTCAACGAACAGGTCAAGGCTGCGCTGGGGAAGGCGCCTGTGGGATGACCGCGCTCATCACCTCCGACCTGGCGACCAACCTGCTGGTCTTCCTCCTTGCCACCATCCTCGGTCAAGAACTCATCAGGCACGTCTCGAGGCTGCTCCACACACCGCTGATGGCCCTCACGAACGCCATCTCGTCAGTGTCGTTCATTGCCGCACTCATAGTCCTGTCCTATCCCAGCTCCGACCTCATCACCCTGCTTGCGACGGTAGCGGTCGCGCTGGCGGCGACCAACATCATCAGCGGGTTCCTGATAACAGATCGCATACTGAGGATGTTCGAAAGGAGGAAGCCCAAGAAATGAGCGACCTCATCACCGAATACCTCTACGTGCTTTCCGTGGTGCTCTTCGCACTATCGCTGAAGTTCATGAGCCAGGTGAAGACGTCCAGGCTGGGCAACTTCTGCGGAGTTGTCGGCATGGTCTCGGCCAGCGCCGCGACCCTGCTTGCCTATCAGGTTCACCAAGTCGAGCTCCTCGTTGGAGCAGTGGTGATCGGGGCTGTGGTTGGTTCTCCCATCGGTCTGAAGGTCGCGATGACCGCGGTCCCTCAGCGGACGGCGATGTCCCACGCCTTTGGTTCCCTTGCCGTGGCTCTCGTCGGTGCCGCAGAGTACTACCAGGAGGCGGCTAGCATCGACCCTGCTAGCCTGCTGATACTCTGCGGCGAAATGGTCCTCGGCTTCTCGACATTTGCCGGTAGCTGCATGGCGTTCGCGAAGCTTCAGGGACTGATCAGCGGGAGGCCGATTCTCTTCAGGGGAAGGAGCGTGGTGAGCATCGCAGTCCTCGCTGGCGCCGCCGGAACGGCGGTGTACCTCGTTGCCAACCCTCTGTTTGGACAGTTGATTCCCATCATGGCCCTCCTCGCGCTCCTCTTCGGCTTCCTACTCGTCCTGGGTATCGGCGGCGCGGACATGCCCACCGTCATCGCCATCCTCAACTCGTTCGCAGGCCTGTCGGCTGCTGCCCTGGGGTTCGTGCTGGACAACAAGCTACTGATAGTGGCAGGGTCCTTGGACGGCTCCTCAGGGCTAATCCTCGCCCTGATCATGAGCCAGTCGATGAACAGGTCTTTTGCTAACATCCTGTTCGGAGGATTTGGTTCAGTAACCTCCGCTGAGCAGGCAATCTCCGCAGAGGGCGGCCGGATCGTGCAATCCTACACAGTGGAAGACGCGGCCGTGGTGCTCCAGAGCGCCAGGTCAGTCATCTTCGCTCCGGGCTACGGCATGGCCGTGGCCCAGGCCCAGCACGCTGTCAAGGAACTCGCCGATGTGCTAGAAGGACGCGGGGTCGACGTGAAGTATGCCATTCATCCAGTCGCAGGAAGGATGCCAGGTCACATGAACGTCCTTTTGGCCGAGGCCCAGGTACCCTACGACCAGCTCTGGGAAATGGACAGGATCAACCCACTCTTCGCCGAGACGGATGTCGCCGTAGTGGTGGGGGCCAACGACGTGACCAACCCCGCCGCGAGGACGAAATCAGACTCGCCTCTCTACGGGATGCCAATCCTTGACGTGGACAAGGCGAAGACCGTGATATTCATCAAACGCTCCACGGGCCCTGGGTTCTCGGGGGTCCAGAACGAGCTGTTCTACCTCCCCAACACGATGATGGTGTTCGGTGACGCAAAGAGAGTCCTGACCGAATTGGTGGCGGCGGTTAGGAAGCTGGGCGCCTGACCCAGAACCACAGGTGCACCGCGTTGCCGGAGATTATCCTGCGGGGAAGGATTGTAGAATACACCATCGTGAAGGGGAAAACGAGACGGTACACCTACCTTAGATTCAGGGACGATGAGGTCCTAGAGGTCGTCGCGCCCAATCCCCGTGCCTTGGACGCCGAGGCCACAATCAGGGAACAGCAAGCCTGGGTCCTCAGGCACCTGGACCGGCTCTCAAGGAGCTCCCGAGTCCTCACCTCGGAGTCGGTGATGTTCGACGGAGCGCGACTGAGGATTGTCTTCGAGAAGACGGAGGGGAGGGAGGGTTTGGTGCCAGACCTTCCCCGCGGCGAAGTAATCATCTATGCATCAGGCAGGTCCGTCGTTAGGGAACTCATCAGGAGGTGGTTCCTCAAGGAATCGTCAAGCTACGTAGTGAGGAACCTTCCCCTTCTTGCGAAACGCTTGGGCGTCACGTACAGAAGGGCCGACGTTCGCGAAATCAAGAACTGGGGGTACTGCACCCGCGACGGCCGGCTCTCCTTCAGCTGGCAACTGATCGCCCTTCCCGCCCGGCTCAGGGAGTACGTGCTCTGTCACGAGTTGGTCCACCTGTCAGAGCACAACCATTCCGGGGCCTTTCGTCGAAAGCTAGGCTCCGTTCTGCCCGACTACAGACAGAGGGAGAAGGAGCTTGATTCAACTATTCCCTTGTGAGAGTTAATAACATGGCAATCAACAAGGATTTGTTCCGAAAATGAAGTGGGAATGCTATAGGTGCTCCTACGTCTTTGAAGGAGACAAGACGCCAGACGAGTGTCCCAACTGCCACTACTCGCTGACGTTCTGGCTCGAGCACGCGGAAGAAAACGTCGTCACCGTCAGGAATTTTGTCAAGACAGACCCTCTGATTATCGACGCTGATGAATCTGTGTTTGAGGCGGCGAAGGCCATGAGGGACAGGGGGCTCGGAAACGTCCTCGTATCAGTCAGGGGAGAGCTGAAGGGCATAGTTACTGAGCGGGACATACTGAACAGGGTTGCAGCCGACAATCTGCTGGCAACAAACGTGCAGGTCAGGAAGATAATGACGTCTCCCATGATTTCGGTGAGCGCGGACACCCCGCTGGCGGAAGCAGTGAAGCTAATGGCGAAGCACAAGATCAGGACTCTGTTTGTTACAGACAACGGAAAGCCTCTCGGCATCCTCAACATGCGTTCGATAGTGGGCGACCAGTTCAAAGTGGCTCGCTCAATGGAATAACGAAGTCAATATCTATCGAAAAATGGGGCAAGACATCATTGCCACAAACTGTCCTATTCGTATGCGTCGGCAATACGTTCAGGAGCGTGCTCTCAGAGGAGATGTTCAACGCAAGGGCCCCCTCGGGTTGGGCTGCCGAAAGCGCGGGAGTCAGCCCTGAACCTCGGGTCGCACCGGCCGTCGAGTGGCTGCTCAGGGAGAAGGGAATCAAGATGAGAAAAAGAACCCCGAGGCTAGTCACGAAGGACATGATTGCGAGGGCAAGCAGAGTAGTGACCTTCGGTTGCCTCGACCGCTGTCCGATTGGCGCCGAGGCCAAGTCCGAGGACTGGCCGTTACCGGGGTCGACCGACAAGACACCAGATGAACTGAGAGCAATCCGAGACGTCCTCTCCAGGAACATAGACGAACTCATTTCGAGGCTCACCGGCCCGGCAGGCGCTGCCTCCCATCGCTGACTTCACATGGCCCACGCAGTAAATGAAGGTCCTAGCCGTTGACTCGTGCTCGATCAAGGCACATGGGCGAGCGCCCTCCTAGACCTCGTCGCGATAACCCCTCATCCCTTGAAGGCGTGAGAAGCGTCTTGCTAGGGGCTGCACGCCATCGCGAGACAGTCACCTATGGAAGGCTGATGAGGGCGTTCGGTTTGTCTCGCGGAATAGTGCTTTCCAGAATCATAGCAAAGGTCGACCGCCGGGAGTATGCCCGTGGCGCTCCGGGATTTGCTGCGATAATCGTCCGTAAAGACACCAGATACCCTGGTGGCGGTTACTTCTGCGACGAAACTCTGCCCCTCAAGCTCAGGAGACCCGGGTCGAGGGGAAACGACCCGAGATTGTCTGCGGTGGAGAGGCGCCATATCGGGCGGCAACAGGAGAAGATTTGGGCGTACTACGCTGGAAACCTTCGCTCATCGCGACGATGAAACAGTCCTCTTGGCGTTTGCCGGTCCCGCTCCGTGGGCGTCCAAGATTCGCCTGACCTCGTCGTCTTCGACCTGTCGGAAGTCGGAATAGAATTGCCCTATTGCGAAGAATGGCTCAGGTGTCTCCAAGCAGACGACCCTATCAGCCTCTGCGGCGAGCCTTGCAATTGTTTCGGTTGGCCCAACAGGAACAGCGACTACCACAGACTTGGGATTTTGCATCTTCACGGACCTAAGCGCAGCGAACACAGTGTTGCCCGTGGCGATCCCATCATCAACGATGACCACCACCTTCCCCATCAAGGACGGGAGAGGTCTGTCTCCCCTGAAACGCCTCAACCGGTCCTTCACCTCTTCCCACTCACTTGCTGCTTCCTTGTCGAGGTACTCCTCCGCCACATGGAGCATCTCCACCGCAGCCTCATCGAGAATGACTTCGCCGTTCTGAGTAACCGCGCCGAGGGCATATTCAGGTTCACCTGGCGCGCCAATCTTCCTTGTGATGATGACATCTAGCGGGGCCCCGAGCGACTTTGCAACTTCGCTCCCCACCACGACGCCACCCCTGGGAATGGCCAACACGACGACCTCTTCCTTCGCCAGTTCTTTCAGGGCCGCCGCGAGCGCCTTCCCGGCCTGCTCCCTGTCCCGGAACGGCACGGTTGCCTCGCCCGCTTGGACTGGCCTCCTCCCTTTATTCTCGTTGCTGACATTCTGGTATTAGTTTTAAGAGGCCAAATGAGCACAGACAAGAGAATGGCAGACCTAATGATTCTGGTGTGGGAGCACAGGGAACAGCAGGGCGACCCCGACGTGGAGGTGAAGATCCCCGCGAGCATGGCGAAATGGATTCCCAAGATGATGAGGTTCGTGCCGAGGAAGAACAGGGAGGAGATGTGGGGAGCGGACGTGGACTTCGAAGCCATGTTCTCGGACATCGACCAGATGATCAAGACGGCGGCTGCAAGCGGGAGCCAGGAGCTGATGAGCGTCCGCGCGAAGGACACGCACGTCAAGGTACTGATTCAGGGATAGGCGGTTTCTGTGCGCATCCGGATTGACTTCCGGCTCATCCTACCAGGCCTGATAATCTTCCTGATCGGGCTTGCCTTCTTCGCCGTGTGGCTGGTCCTAGCGATAGTTTCGTTCTTCTTATTCTTCATCCCCGCTCTCCACGGCATCTTCTACGTCGTCCTCGACCTATTGGTGGCTTCCCTATTCCTGATGGTCGCAGGCGGCCTCATCGCCCTATCTGGTGCGAGGGGTTGGTGGGGAGCAGGATGGTCCCGCGGTGTCAGCGAGGAAGCATGGAAAGACAGGATGAAAGTGTCTGAGCGGGTGGGCGAATTCATCGGCGTCGTAATCTCATTGCTCGTGCTTGACTACTTCTATCAGAGCCAGGTCTTCGCGACTGGGTTCTTCACCCCTGCCTTCGGACAGACCGAGCAGCTGGCTTTCTACGGTCCAATCATCCTTGGGGTTGTGGTCAGCATCGTCAGAGGAGCCTACGGCAGGAAGAACGCCGTGAGGCCGTTGCAGTCGTTCCAGGAGGCGGTCATAGCGGTGACCGCATTCTGGTTGCTCTACAGATTCCCATTCGAGTTCAGTCATCTTACTGCCTTGCTACCATCATTCATCCAGATTCCCTTCTGGTGGGTCTCCAATCCCGTAGGTCAGCTGCTCTTCCTCCTTGCAGGTATTGGGGGACTCGCGAGCATGGCGGCGAACGCCATGAGGTATGTCTCGGTGAGAAGCAGGCTCTCCTCCAGCGTATCCCCGATGAGCTAGGAACAACAAAACCGTTAAAGGAATAACCCAGAGACGGACGACCTGATTTGAGTGAAGTAATCGCCCAGAAAGGAGACACCATTTCGGTTCATTACGTCGGAAAGTTCCCAGGGGGAAAGGTGTTCGACACTAGCATGAGATCGGAGGCGGAGAAAGCCGGTCTTTTCAATCCGGCAAGAGACTACAAACCATTGCAGGTCGTCCTTGGGGCGCATCAAGTGATCAGCGGCTTTGAGGAGGCCTTGATGGGAATGAAAATCAACGAGACCAAGGAGGTCACCTTACCCCCGGAGAGGGCCTACGGCAGGTCGGGCGGGCATCCCATGGCGGGAAAGACGCTCCAGTTCAAACTTCTCGTGACGAACATAAAGAAGCCTTAACCAATGTCAAAACATCCGGACAGATTTCGGGAGAAATCTTAGGCTAGCCGGGTATTCGCTGGAGAAGAGCGATTTGACTTGGACTGACATTCAGCGAAGGTTCGCTTCCTATTTCAATAGGCATCAAGAGATTCGAGCAGACTGGTACATTCTGCTGCCCCTCGCTTACCTCCTGTTCTTGGGCATCTACTACGTAATCTACGGCGAACTCCTGCAGTTCCTCCCTTTGGTCTTCTTCTTCATCGCGCTTCCTGTGGTCGCATTGCTTAGTCCCTCCAAGGGGCTCCTGAAGTACTGGACGCCGTTGGTCATGATTCTCCTCTCGTACGAAGCGCTGGCTGGCACAATCGGATCCTTGGCAGCGTCTGACGCAGTCTCGTCGCTCTATGCGGTTGACAGATTGATTTGGGGGTTCAACCTTACGGGCTGGGTACAGTCGACGTTCAGTTCGACCCTCCTCACGGTGGTGGCAACATTGCTGTATGAGGTCCACATGCCACTTGTAGCATTCACCGCAGCCATGGTCTGGTTCCTACGCAAAGAGATATTCGGTAGGTACGTGACTGCGATGGCTCTCACTTCGTATGCTGCGCTGGCTACGTTCGTCCTCTTCCCGACTTCTCCCCCGTGGTACGTCGGCGCGGCTGCGAACCTGCTGCAGGGTCCTGGGGCATCGGTGGTTTCCAACTTCTTCAGCGGGCTGACTTCGATGATAGAATCAGACCAGTTTGCCGCCTTCCCGAGCCTGCACGGGGCCTACGCCGTCACTTTCTGTTACTTCATGCTGAAGCTGGACAGGCGGCTGGCGTTTCTGGCAGTCCCGGTAACGCTGGGGATTCTGTTTTCCACACTGTACCTAGGGCAGCACTACGCCATCGACCTGCTTGGCGGTGCCGCCTATGCCCTGATTCCGTGCCTGATTTCAGAGCGCTTCCAAATCTTCTCCGTGAAGGCCACACAGCCCCAGAGCGGAGACACCCAGAAGCTATAACCCGCCGAGCAAAACCCTTCCGCAATGCCCTCCATGACGCCCATGCTGGCTCTCGGTGCGAAGGCTCCCGATTTCGAACTCCAGGGAGTCGGAGGGAAGAGCTACTCGCTCGCCTCATTCATGGACAAGCCAATCCTTGTCATAATCTTCTCCTGCAACCACTGCCCGTACGTTGTGGCCTACGAAGACCGCATGATATCGATACAAAGAGAATACGCATCAAAGGGTGTCCAACTGGTGGCCATCAACTCTAACGACGAGAAAGAATACCCTGAAGACAGCTTCCCTGAGATGGTCAAGCGAGCTGAAGAGAAGAGATTCAACTTCCCATACCTCAGAGACGAAACGCAAAAGGTGGTGACAGCCTATGGCGCAGCGTGCACACCTCACATCTTCGCCTTCGACGAAGCAAGGGTTCTTCGCTACCGTGGGAGGATAGATGACTCCAAGGATCCGTCCAAAGTAACGAGTCCCGACTTGAGAAACGCTCTGGACGATTTGATCGAGGGCGTCGCCGTCCGCGTCCCCGACACGAGGCCTTTCGGCTGCAGCATCAAATGGTTCACCATGAAGCCGTGAGGAGGTCTTGGAATAATTGGTCGTCAAGAGGTTCCAAGTGATGGCCTTGCTGCAAGCTGCGCGCGCTTATGTCCTTGGGCTCTCCCTCGAGTCGGCGTACTCTTGGGGTCTTAACAGGGCGATTTTCATCGCCGCTGCGAAGAGAGGCTTCAAGGGAGGTTCGGGTGGCGGCAAAGGAACGAGGATGGGCACCAAGACCTCGAAAGCAGCGGGAACTTACTACCTAGGGGATGATATGGCCTTCAAGGACGTCAAGGGAGGCGTCCTGAGATTCACGATTGGGGGAGAGGTCCAGACCAAGGAAGACTTCGATAGGCAGGTGAAGTCCAGGTTCGGCGAGGCCTTCAGACCTGCTTGGAAGGAGGCGCTCGCATACGTGAAGGGTTTCGACAGGGAGGTTCTCTTGTCGTCAAACAGGTTCTTCGGCGAAGTTTACAGACCCAGGAGAGATGAGTTGGCTGAGAAGTGGACAGAGGCTAGCGCGGGCCAGGCCTAGCTAGGGCTCCGTCAAGCTTAATTCCGAACCACGCCTGCCTTCCTTGTTTGCCAAAGCGCCCCGCTTTCGACATCCACATCCAGCGGAGCGTGCCCATCAAGCTGTATCCTCTCACGACATTCTTCAAAGGTCTCGAGAAGGTCAAGGCGCTCCGCGATATCTTTGGAAAGGAGACAGAGCACGTCCTGAACGGAATGAAGGTTGAGTTCTATTCGGCCCGCTGGGGGTACATGGGAATCAACGACAAGGACGGCCACATCCTGATCAGCGCCCACCACATGAGGCACAGCCCTCGGCGGACGCTTTACCTCGACATCCTCCACGAGCTCTACCACATCAAGCAGCACAAGGACGGAAAGAAGCTCTTCCTCGACGAATTCGACTACTTCGACAGCCCCATCGAGATAGAGGCCTACGAGTTCACAATCAAGGAGGCGAGGCGCATCGGGATGACTGACAAGCAGATTGTCAAGTACCTTGAGGTCCCATGGGCGGACAAGAAACAATTGAACAGGTTCGTGAAGAGGCTCGGCCTCAAACCCTAATCTCAGAACTAGGCGTCCAAAGTCACGGGAGCCGCGGGTCTAGTCTTTTGCCGGTCTGAGCAACGACAACGCTCTCGGGAATACGCGTTGTTCTTCCGCCAGCGTGTGGTCGTCAAACATCGCTTTCAATTTGACTTGGTCCGCTTGAAGCTCGGCGGCGGGCATCGCCGCGAGCTCGGTCACTCTCTTCATCAACTGATAGATTGGCCTGTGCTGCTGGAAGACCTTGATTTCGTCGGCCGCGCCCTTGACACCGAGCTGCTCTATCAGGAAGCGCAGTATCTGAGCTTCCTCGTCGGCGATGTGCTGTCTGAACACAGGATCCAGCTCCCTGAGCGCCCTCGATAGGTCTTCGAAGTCCTGCCTGCCGGCTGCTTCCTTGGCGCGCCGGAGTCCTTCTCTCATGATTGCGTGCTCCTCGACGAGGACCTTGATCAGGGGCTCCAGGTCGATTCTTCTAGGTGTGTAGCGGGCGTCGGCCATGCATTCAACACCTGCATGACTGCGCTATGAACCCATACCCTCAGGGTTCGAAGTCAGCGTCCTGCGCTTGGCACTCGAAGGACTTTTGTGCCACTCTGTCCGCTGGACGACCCTGATGACAGAGGGAACCAAGGGAGGGCGAGCAGGTCTTGCGGCCGGAAAGAAGGAGAAACTCGGCTCGCTTGTCACATATCAGGCAGGGTCGGTGGTCAGCCGCACAATCATCAATGGCAAGACAGGGACAGTAACGCTCTTCGCCTTCGACGAGGGCGACGGTCTCAGTGAACATTCTTCGCCCTACGACGCTCTGCTTTACGTCATAGAGGGACGAAGCGCTTGTGACGGTGGCTGGAAATGCGAACGAGATGGAGGCGGGAGACGCGGTAATCCTTCCTGCAGGAAAGCCGCATGCCGTGCGGGCGACGACGAAGTTCAAGATGCTCCTCACCATGATTAGGCAGTAGTCAGAGGCCCATCGACCTTCGCGTTCTGATAACTCTAGGAAGCTTGGCAGAGCTCTATCCAGATTCCATCGGGGTCGGCGACGTAAAGCTCGGTATCTTTCGTGTCTCCGGGACCAATCACGGGCTTCGCCCCCTTGGCCACGAGCTGCCGGAACGCCTTCTTCGCGTCCTTCACGACGAAGCCTAGATGGTCCATCTCCTCGCCCTTGGCGTACTTCGTCGCGAATCGGTTTCCCCTTGGATAGTAGTTCAGCTCTAGCTCATTCACCGAGCCGGGGAACCGCAACCCGACATAGACTCCTCCATGGGGCATCTTACCCCTCCTTACCTCATTCATGCCGAGGATTCTCGTATAGAAATCGATTGAACGCTTCAGGTTCCTCACTCTGATTCCCGTGTACCAGAACTTCAAGCCAGCGCCCTCCCATACTTCCTGTAGAACCATCTAAAGGCATCGAAGGCCGATCACACGCTTTCCCGAATTCGAGCAACCTATGAAGACGATTTGACTGGAATACTATTCTACCTCGGAGCCCCACTAATTACCCGTAAGATGGCAAAACGAGCTTTCACGATAGAAGTGGGTAAGGAGAAGATTCCAGTCGAAGGGCACGCGCACCAGAACGTGGCCGTGAAGTACTTGATGAAGCGGAGGAGGAGCCTCCTCATGACCAAGGACAAGGCCAAGGTGGAGAAGCTCTTCGCTGACGTGCCAACAAAGATCAGCATAGTCGGCGCCAACGTCACGAAGACGTACAAGATTGCATGGGAGCGTGTGGGCACGGGGGAGTTCCCCGGCGCAAGGTTCACCTTCACGCTAGACGAAGTTCCCTAACGCCATTAGGTCGAGCGAAACGCCGTCGACGACCGCCTTGTCACTGAATCTCTTGGTCAGGCCGGTCACCGAGATTGCAGAGTCCAAGCCGCTTGGCCCAACCGCTCCTCCATAGCTTTAGAAACGTCCCCAAGGCGTAATGCCTGCAACCTTTAGAAGAAAGAGCTACCCGGCAGCCCTGGGATTCAATGAGTCACTCACGGAGGAGGAACGCCTATTCTGACGCCATAGAGAAGGTGCGTTCGCAGCATCGTGACACGGTCGCCCCCGCCCGCCTCACCGTCGAGTGCCCGAAATGCAGAACCAAACAGGTAATCGTTGATGCGCCAGGCATGAGGCGCTGCGTCAGTTGCGGTTTCGAGTTCAGACCCCGAAGCTAGCCTCGTTGCTTCTTCGTCATAGTTCTCATCTTCCCAGTCTTAGCATCCAGCCAAGCCACGTAGCTTGTTCCGCACGAGCTGCAGACGAACCGTTTGACAGCCATGGGTTTCCTCGTGCCCTTGCCTCCGACCCAGGAGCTCGCAGGTTTTTCGTTGTCCTTGCCGCAGCTCGGGCATCTTGCCAACGGCCTTCCCGCCGTCAACACGGCCTCCAAGCTAGATAAGTTCCAAGCCAATTCGTGAAGAGACTCTAGGCCGAAGAAAAGAACTTCTGGAGCTCCCCGTTGAACTCCACAGGCTTCTCGAAGTGTGGGAAATGTGCGGACCCGGGGATGATGACGTGACTGCTTCCGCCTATCGAGCCGGCTAGCAACTCCCCTATCTTTCGCAGCCACTTAGGGCTCCGTTCTCCGTTCACAACGAGAGTCTTGCACGAAATCTTGGCTGCCTCGGTCCTCGTGAACAGGGGAAACTTGGTGTTTAGCTCCCCAATGGTCCTGCCATTATCCAGCATCATTTGCCTGGTCTCGCTGTCAAGCTCTCCGAATGCGCCACGCTTGTCCTGGATCCCATCCACCATCAGCTCAGTCGCCCTTTGCAGCTGCCCCTGCTCCAAGGCCTTCAGCGACGGGTAGAGTGCGCGGCTCTGGAACCTCCTTGCAGAGAGGGCCACGGCTGGGTACCTGAACAGCAGCCCCAGCATCTGGGCAATACTCTTTTCGTTGGTGACCAGCATGGTTGACACCGCGGCCTCGACCAGGACGAGAGATTGCACCAGGTCGGGATGGTCAGCCGCCAGCACCGCAGTGGCGAAACCACCGTAGGAGTGTCCAACGAGATTGACGGGGGCCAAACCGAGCTTCTCGATGAGTGCCTTCAGGTCTGACGCGTTATTGCCGACCGTGCTGTCGAGCAGGTCTCCGGACCTGTTGTTGGGGGCGGCATATCGCCTGCTGTAGGTAACTGTCCTGAATGTGTCGCCGAACTCCTTCACTTGGCTGCCCCAGGCACGGTGGTCGGTCGGGATGCCGTGTACGAAAAGAAGCGGCCTCCCGGAACCTCTCTCTTCGTAGTAGAGAGTAACTCCGTTGACCGCGGCGATGGGCACAGGCTCTCTCCGTGCCCTACCCGCTATAGCCGTTGCTTTCTCAGGTTCGCTTCTTCTTCCAGGCTTGGGCCCTCTTGCAGAAGTCGTCCACCTCATCCATCGCCCGTGGGCAGTGCTTGTAGTGGTTGATGACCTCCCTGAGCGCCTCCTCCACCGGGGTGGGCTGACCTGGGCAGAGCGAATCGAGCTGGGCCCTTACTTCCATCAGCGGCTGCCATATCTCCGCCGGTATCGTGAAGGGGACGCCCTGTTTTGACATTGCCATGGCTGGAGTTCATCATCGGTCGTATATCTGGATTAAACTTCTTTAGACAAGCGCCCAGAATCCTTTCGCCATGCCCAACAAGAAGGAGCTTGAACGCGTGATCAAGGAACACATCAAGAAAAGGAACGAAGCAAACGACGCCGAATTCCTTTTCGGCTCCGAGCGAATCGACTTGAGAAGGGTCAACCACCTCAAGTTCGAGGCCCGAAAAGGAGCGTTCAAGTTTCTCATCGACGAGCCGGCAGAGCGTGGGGGAACAAACAAGGCGCCTAACCCCCTTGCCTACTTCATAGCTGGCGCAGCCTCCTGCCTCTTGAATCAATACGCCACTTTGGCGATTGCCAGGGACACGCAACTGGACGACATCCAGCTGACGGCCCGCGGTCACTTCGACAGGAGACTCGGCGGCGCCTTCGAAGAGGTCGTCTACGACCTCAAACTCGAATCTCGTGCCAGCCCCGAGTCAGTCATCGCCCTGTCCAAGGAGGCGGAGATAATGTGCTACGCCCACAACACCCTGAAGAAGGCCGGCGTGAGGATGGTCACGAACCTCTTCCTCAACGGGAAGCAGGTCTCCTGAAATCAAAGCCCGACGCTGTTGAACGTATCTGTCCGAGTTGCTGTCAACCACTAGCTCCATCTCGGTGCTTTTCTCATCGCACCTGCAGCAGAACCCCATCTGCTCGGTTAGCTCTGGGCGCACAAGGGCGAGAGCCGCGTTGTGGCCCGTCTAGAGTTGCTTTCCACAGCTGGGGCAGAACTTCGCGTCCGCACCCACAGCCGTCCCGCACTCGGGACAGAACTTCGGCTTCACACCGGAGGGAGAGCCTCCCTGGGGCTGCGCCATGCTTGCCCCGCAACTGGGGCAGAACTTCGTGCTGAGAGGCATCAGCGTCCCGCAGTTCGGGCAGCTCTTGCTCTGACCCTGGGCCATGCTCTGGCCCATCTGCCCTCCAATCGCTGCGCCGGCGCCGAGCCCCGCACCCAGTCCAGCGAATATTCCAGCACCGCCCGATGGGTTCTTCGCAGCGTTGTCGATCGCCTGGCCTGTCTGGTATTGCATGTAGTTGACGCCGAGCACCGACATCTGCGACCTGGTATCGATCGCCTTCTGCACCTCGTCGGGCAGGCTCACAGTCAGGCCGGAGATCTTGTTGATTTCGATACCATACTGCCCGAGGTGGTCCGGGGCCACACCGAGAACCTCCTGCTCTATGTTCGTCAGGTTAGCGGCGAGGTCCGTGACCTTCAGCCCTCCCTGCTTCATCTTGCCCAGGGCGTTGTAGACCAAGATGACCACCTGTTCCTTCACCCTCGACTCCACATCGTCTGAGGTATCAGAGTTGAAAGTACCGACGAAGGTGTTGATGAACAGCTCAGGAGACGAGATCTTCCACCTGTACTCCCCGAAGACCCTGAGGTTGACAACGCCGAACGTCGGGTCCGTGAACTGGTACGGCTGGGTGCTGCCGAACTTACCGTCAAGGTACCTCTTCGGGATGTAGTACACCTCGGCCTGCTGCACGACACCCGTGAAGAACTTCAGGAGCTTTCCCACAACAGGCGCGTTGAAGTCCGTAAGGGCATACCTGTTCGGCTGGTCGAAGTACGTGAGGACCTTCCCGTCCCTGTAGAAGACCGCGATCTCGTCCTCCCTGACCACTATGTTGTCATTGAGCCTGATGTTCCGCGGGACCTTCCAGAGGACGCTGCCCTGCTTGAACTGGTCCTCCCAGGTGATTGTAGTGGAGCCCATCACGCTGCCTCCCGTGGAGGGTATCGTGTCCTTCTTCTTCCCGAACAACGGCTATGATCCCTGCCCGAGGGCGATGCCCTCTATGGCTTCCATCCTCGCCGACCACTTCTGCCTGATGTCGGCGAGCGTGCGGGCGAATTGGGAGACTGCTGGTCTGAATCGAATTTGGAGCCGTGCTGTCGTAGTTGAGCTTGCCAGGCGACGAGTCGTCGTCAAGTTGGAACACCGAATTGACGAAAGCATAATCGTATTCGTACAGGCTGTTGAGCTTGGCTTCGTTTATCGCTATCGGCGCGACCCAGCCTGAGTAGCCCTGCTGGGCGTGCCTGACTTCTCCGCTCAGTGTTTGAATCTGCGAGACGAGTGAACCTATCGGGGTCAAGTTGGTGAAGTCGTTAGCTGTAGCCACCTGCTTCCTGAGCTGCTGCAGGTTATCCTTCACGTGGTCGAGCTTGTCCGCGACTTGATTCCTAAGCATCTCGTCCGAGACTCTGATGTCTTCCAGCCTTCTGTATCCTCTAAGGCCTGGAATCAAGAGCTGTAGCTTCTTGAGCGGTCCTCTGCTCGCTTCTACCTGCTGCCTGATGTCTGGATTGTTTTCCGACAAAATCATCCTCTTCCTTTTTCCTTTCCCTCTGCCTTTGTTATAAGTCTTGGTAATCTTTCATCGATTTGGGTAGGATTCAGGCGTCGTGGAACGGATTGTAGTCTCCCAGCTCCTGACTCCACCACCTTTCAAACCCGAAAACCACTCCGAGCGCTGCCATGATCGGATAGAAGTCGTAGAACGTCGCATCTGGCCGAATCCCCACGAAGCTCAGAGCGACCTGGAGTGCAGCCAGCAATGCAAGGAATACGCAAACACCTGCGGCTATCAGCTTCGCCAGCCTCTTGGCGTGATTCCTTGTGAAACCCCGCGCGTCCTCCTTTCTCAAAAGCATCAGCTAGCCAGCGCCGACGGCATTTCAAGCTTGCCACAAAGTCTCGCAGCCGACAACCCTTAAGATTCTCTAGAAGGTCGTCAGGTCGTTTGGACCTTGAGAAGATCCGCATAGGCTGCAGCGGATGGTCCTACAAGGACTGGGCCGGCCACTTCTACCCCAAAGACCTGGCGGCCAAGGACTACCTGAAGTTCTACTCAAGCGTCTTCAACTGCGTCGAAATCGACTCGAGCTTCTACAGGATACCCAACCAGGGCATGGTCAGCCAGTGGAGGAACAGCACCCCTGCCGGGTTCGTCTTCTCGCCAAAGCTCCCAAAGAAGATAACACACGACAACAAACTAGAGGGTTCCGAATCCACCCTCCTGTACTTCTACAGCGTCCTCAGCAAGCTCGGTCCCAAGCTCGGACCCATAGCCATCCAGCTCCCGCCTTCAATCAAGCTGAGCATCCACCTTGAAATCATGAAGAAGTTCATCTCCCAGCTGAGCACCGACTTCAAGCACGCCATCGAGTTCAGGCACAAGTCTTGGTTCACACCGGAGGTCTACGCTCTTCTAAGGAAGAGCAACATAGCGATGGTCTGGTCGTTCAACCAGTACCTCGAGACCCCACCGGAGGTCACGGCCGACTTCATGTATCTCAGGATGGTCGGAGACAGGGAGCTCACCGAGTTCACGGGCATCCAGAAGGACAGGTCGGCAGAGATGAAGAAGTGGGCCTCCATAGTCGAGGAGAAGGCCTCCAAATTCGAACAGGGCTACATCTTCTTCAACAATCACTTCGCAGGTTTCAGCCCCGAGTCCTCAAACGAGTTCCGAAGGCTCCTGGGCCTGATGGAGCTGGATTGGCAGGCCAAGGGCACGGGACAGATGACCCTGGGGTAGCTGCTAGAACTTGTCAGACCGACAAAGGGTAGTCTTCCACGTCGACCTCGACGCCTTCTACGTCTCGGTCGAGACGAGGGAGAACCCCGAGCTGAGGGACCTTCCGGTTGTAGTCGGAGCCGACCCGGAGGGCGGGATGGGGCGGGGCGTCGTCGTTGCCTGCTCTTACGAGGCCAGGCGCTTTGGGCTTCGCTCAGGGATGCCGATTTCTACCGCGTACAGACTCTGTCCGCAGGCTGTCTACATCAGGCCGAACTGGGAACTCTACGAGACGGCCTCGGAAGGGGTCATGGGAACGCTGAGGCAGCTCGCCGACGCCTTCGAGCAGGCCAGCATAGACGAGGCCTTCCTCGAAGTTACGAAGCGTGCCGGCAGCGTCGGCGAAGCAACCGAGCTGGCGGCCGAGGTCA
The DNA here is from genome assembly GCA_963759195.1 of uncultured archaeon. Lineage (GTDB taxonomy): Archaea > Thermoproteota > Nitrososphaeria > Nitrososphaerales > Gagatemarchaeaceae > DASPPF01. The sequence goes on along the minus strand of CAVWXJ010000007.1, from coordinate 112,188 downwards.
AGAGGAAGGTCAAGGAGCTTCACAAGCTTACGTGCTCTATAGGGGTGGCACCAAACAAGTCCTCGGCAAAGATAGCTTCGGACAGGTCGAAGCCGGATGGCCTAACGGTCGTCCCGTTCGATGACGTCGAAGGCTTCCTTGCCCCGCTACCGGTTGGCGTTGTCCCAGGCATTGGAAGGAAGACGCAGGAGTTCCTCAAGGAGAGGGGAATCGAGACCGTCGGTCAGCTCCAGCAGCTCCCGGGCAAACAGCTGGTCTCATGGTTCGGGAAGAACGGCGTATGGCTGTGGGGTGTCATCCACGGACAGGAGAACACAGAAGTGAAGCAGCAAGAGCTGCCGAAGTCCTTGAGCGTCGAAAGGACCTTCAAGCAGGATGTCGCAGACTTCCAGGCAGTAAGGAACGAGGCTTATGACGCCGCAGCCGAACTGATCAGGAGGGTGAAGCAGTCACAACTCACTTACAGGACGGGCGGGATCAAAATCAGGTTCGCAGGCTTCGAGACTCACACCAGAGAGAAGACGCTCGTCGGCCGCACCGACAGCGAGAAGATGCTGCGCGAAGTCGTCGGGTCTCTCCTCACGGAGTTCGAGACGAGAGGCAAACCTGTGAGGCTGGTTGGGGTGCGAGTCGCAGAGCTGGCGCGGACCACAACCGAAGCGGCTGTCCTGGACGACTGGCTGAAGTGACGCCCTAGCTCGGATTCAGTGTTTCCTCGGGAAGCTTGGCGTCTCGGAAGAGGTACCAGAAGAGGGCGATTGACGCGACGTACAGCGCGGACGCAATATAGAACGGCAGAGCAAGAAACCCTGCGCCCATGAGGGCGCCCCCTATGCCAGCGCCAAGGGAATTCGGGAACCTCCAGATGGCTGCGCTGAGGCCCGACGCCGCCCCCCTTTCGCTCGGGTCGACCAGACCCATGATCAATGAGGTAGAGAGGGGACTGGCCACGTTCATGAGGAAGCTCCTAATGATGTAGACGCCGCCGGCGATGGGGAATGAGGGGGACAGGGGGACTGCAACCATGAAGAACATTGAGAGGCCTTCCGTCAAGACTATTGCCCTCACCACGCCAAGCCTTCTTGCGAGGGTGGGAGCGCCCAGCGTCGCCGCTGCTATGAGGAACCCGGAGATCCCTATCACTGGTCCGCTAACGGCGTCCGAGATGTCGAAGGCGAACTTGAACCACTGAGCCATCAGCGGGACAAAGAGACCTGCTCCAAACGCGACAAGCAAAGACGTGATGGCGTACCTTAGCATGACTCCCCTCGACTTCCGCGGCAGGAATTCCCTGATGCTCTTCGTCTTCTCCGAAGTTCGTGATTCTCCCAACCTGAACAGGAGCGGGGTGACAGCAAGGCTCAAGGCCGCAAGAATGATGTACAAGAAGACGTGAGACTGCGTCGAACTGAACCCTAGCGACTCTATGACAACGACCACCGGTATCGCAAAGCCCCCCAGCCCCCACGCCATGTTCCCAAGGAAGGATGACAGGGAAAACGCAGCCGTCCTGCTCCTGTCGCCTGCCTTCTCGGCGAGCATGGCCGTTCCCGCTGAAGCGAACGCGGCCTCTGTGGTCCCTTCGATGACCGCCGCAGCAATCAACAGTACCTCATTCGTCGTCAGCGCAAACGCAGCCAAGGTAACGCTCGCCAGCAGGTTGCCGAAGATCAGGAACTTCTTTCTGCCATACCTGTCGGCCAGTATGCCGAGGGGTATGGCTGTCACGACTGTCGTGATTCCCATCACCATGATCACCAAACCCATGAAGAGGGCTGAGAACCCTCGCACTGTGGTGAGGAAGAAAGACAGGTCGGTGTAGATGAATCCGATTGCAAGGCTGGGCACGAAGCTGAGGTAGATCAGCAACTTGGCTTGGCTCGGCATTGAGCTGTACTGACTGAACATGCCGACCCCACGTGACGCCGAGAAAAGCCAGTATTAAGCGAGAAAGAAGGATGATTCTTGCGGCTCTGACTATTTGGGGAAGGAAGAATACTCGGTCGAGCGCGTCTTCGAGGGGAGCCTCAGCCGGAGGTAATTCCGCCAGAGAGCGAAGTCAGAAGAACGTAGTATGTGGCGCTGTTCTCGCCTGCCGAACTGCCATCGAAACCCCCTGCACAATACAAGTAACCCGAAGAGATGACACAAGTCGTTCCTACGCTCAGCGGATAGTTGGCCGCCTGTTTCCAGGTCCCTATGCCCCCGGACGACGCAGCAGCGTAGTAGACGGCATTGGTATACGAGTTCGAGCCCTCCTGTCCACCGACGCAGTAGATGTAGCCCGATGAAAATGCGCAAGCTTGGCCAGATACTTGAATTGGATAAGCCGTCGTACGAGTCCACGTCCCCACGCCCGTAGATGAAAGAGAGGCATAGTAGTCTGTGCTCTGGGCGTTGTTGTTGCTGTCAGCGCCTCCCAGGCAGTAGATGTAGCCGTTGGACGCGAAGCAGCTTGGGAAGTATAGGTTCGGGGGATACGGGGTCGAAAGGCTCCAGGCGCCGATACCCGAAGAGGAGATGGGAGCGTACCAAACCGAGCTGCTTGCGGCGGAGTCTGCATTGGTGCCGTCAGTCTCGTTGTTTCCTCCCACGCAGTAGATGTGTCCGGAGGATGCTGCGCAGTACTGGGTGTCTATCGGGATGGGATAGGCCGTGGTGGAGACCCAGCTGCCTACCGTACCATTACCGCCTATGGGCGCATAGTAACTCGAGGCAACGTCGTCGCCGCCATCATCGTATGTCCCTCCGACACAATACAGTAGCCGGAATATGCAACGCACGATTGGCCGTTTATGGTCCGAGGATATGGATGGGAGTCGGACGTCCAGCCGGTGATGTTACTGGAAGAGGAGGAGAGGGCGGAGGAGGAGTACACCTCATTGCGCGGACCTCCGTTGACGTCCTGCCCCCCGACGCAGTAGATGTACCCGGTGCTGTTGACGCACTGCTGGCCGGCCACCCCGAAGGCTCCATTCAATTGAAGCGGATATCCCGCAGCGGGAATCCAAATTGAACTGCCTGTGGTGGAGCCGAGCGTGGCCTCGTACGCAGAGAGGGCGAGTATCGCCACCACGACGACCACCACAATTATGATAATCTTTCTCGAAGTTCTCATTTCACTTCTTCCCTTCCAAGTGAAGCATGCCGGCCAAATGGAACGTCATCGCCGTTCGTCCGTCCCTACAATCCCAGGCTGTTGATTACTCTGCCGGAGTTGGCGTCGATGACCAGCACGATCTTCTTTCCCTTGTGGTCGTACTTCGCGAACCATATCGGAGCGTGGAGCAACTCCACGTCCCCGACGTCCGACTCGGTGTTTATTGACTGGATCATGTGATATTTTGCGTGTGCCTTCTGTGACTGGAGTTGGTCGACTAAGGTCTTTGCCTGCGACTTCGCAACGTCTTCGCTGATGTCTCCGTTGAGGACCATGACACCCTTGGGTATCTTGGAAATATCAAACAGCGCTCTGCCGTCGAGGTCGAACTGATAGTCCCGCGGTTGATAGTCCGTGAGCCCCTTTAGCGCAATCACAGGAAAGTTGTAGTTCGCGTCCATCTGCTCGGTCTTTCGCATTCCGCCGCCGCCATATCCCATCCCCATTCCCCAAGCCATTATCGGCAATCCGCACCGAGCCAAGAGCGCTGGCCAACGAGTCGCCTGTTCCCGCTCCTCCGCCCCCAAGAGCGCGCCTGCGACCTCCTCCTCCCCCGAAACCTCCGCCGCCCATCCCGCCGAATATCACGCCCATCAGCACGGCGGTTGAAGCAACCTGTCCAATCTGGGCCGCTTCATTAGTAGCGACGATAGTTGTGCGTGCGGAGACACTAACAATCCAATAAGGCACGAAGGAGAGGCTCATTTCCTCCTGCTTGGAGTCTTCCTGAAGGTGTCTGTGTAGAAGGCCCTTGTCCATCAGCGGCCTGATTATGGCATTCACTTCATCGACGCTGGAGACCTTCAATGGAAGCATCGTCTGATTCTGCACGCGAGTCCAACCTTGGGTTCCGAGAGTGACGCCGCTGCCACAATACTCGCAAGTTATCACCATCTCGCCGAACTTGGGCGCTATCGGGGCGCCGCAGTTGGGGCACTTTATCGAGGTTACTCCCATAGGAGCAACGACTTGCTGCGGTTTCGAAGGTGGAGCTGTGGCAGAAGCACCCGATGGTCCGGCATAGCTGCCGCCGGTTCCCTGGCCTTTGCCTGCTGCTAGATTGGTTGCGCTTCCGCACTTGTAGCAGAATAACGCCCCGTCGGGAAGCTGCGCGCCACAGTTTGAACAATTCATACCTCTTACTCTCTTTTTCGCGTTTTCGTAGTCAAGCATATACGGTTTTCCATCTCGGAGCCGGACTCTCTTGTCAAGATTCGAAAAGTTATCTGGCTCGGGGAAACCCGTTCAGGTGGTTGGCAACCTTGGTCTCGGGGTCCGACCTCTTTCTCGAATTCGACGATTTTGAATTCTGCTAGTCAGGCCGACTTTGCGGTGGAAGTCGGAATCGCAATTCTTTGGTGCAGGCTTGACTAGCGTCGCACATCAGCTTCAACGAAAATCTCAGCGTCGGCCTTTCGGCCCGAAGCCGATGGATAAGGAGAACGCCTCGATTACTTTCTGCGATACTTCCTCCGTAACTTGGTCGAATGATACAACTGCTCCGGGGGGTTTCTGCGCTAGTGCACAAAGATCGGGAGGCAGAACCACGCCTATCACTGGATACCCGCCCGTCGTTTGGCAGTCGGCCATCAAGACTATCGGCAGGCCGTCGGGGGTCACCTGCACCATTCCGGGGAATACAGGCAGAGTCAGCACCCTCCCCCAGTCGCGGAATCCTCGCAAGGCCGGTCCCCCGAGTCTGTAACCCATTCTATCGCTGTCGAATGAAACGCGATACTCAGCCGTGAAGAAACTCTCCAGACTTTCCGGCGGAAAGAGTTCTGCATGTGGCCCTCTGACCATTCGATGGCGTCCAGGGGCTTCCAGCTTTGCGACCCTATGGCTTGGTGTCTGTGCGACGCCGACGGGCGAGTGTAGGACGTCCCCCACTTGAAGGATCTTGCCCTTCAGACCACCGAACCCTGCTCGGGTATAGGTTGACGCGCTCCCCATAACGGCATTGACGACTAGCCCATCTGCGAAGGCGAGGTAGATTATCGCGGAGCCCTTGTCGGGTTCCAGCCTGAGCGTTGACCCTTTCCGAATTCTCAGAGGGTTCTCTTCGCTTGCTTTGCCGTCAACAGTGACCTTTGAGGATTTCCCCGAATAGGCGACAGCGAAGTCTTCGAGAGCAGAAATTGCCATCGGGCCATGGAATATCTCCAGTGCCGGCGAATCAGGATTGTTGCCTAGCTGTCCGTTCGCGAAGGAAAGTGACCAGAGGTCCAAGGCGCCCGACACGGGGACGCCGAATCGCCTGTATCCGAACCTGCCGAAGTCCTGGACAGTGGTGAACGGACCCGGCTCGAGGACCCTAGCTACCGGACGAAACTCGATAGCTGTCATTGGACGCTCAGGAACTTGACCCTTTCACCCGGGAGGATGGATGACGGGGGTTCCTTCCACACGTCGAAGGTCGCCACCTGCAGCCTGCCTATTACGCGCCACCCTCCAGGGCTCTCCACTCCGTAGAATCCAGTCTGGTTCCCAGCGATACCGACCGAACCAGCCGCGACCTTCAGTCGTGGGGTTTCCAGGCGGGGTGCGGCAATCCTGTCGTCTAGGTCGCCGAGGTAGGCGAAGCCCGGCGTGAAGCCGAGCATGTAGCAAAGGTACTCTCGGGTTGTGTGAATCGCGATTACTTCTTCTTCGGAGATCCCCGCACTTCTCGCGACGAAGCCGAGGTCAGGGCCGTACTCGCCTCCGTACTTTACGGGCAATTCGTGGAGTCTGCCTTCCTTTGGTGCGCCAGCCGATTGGATCGACGCACAGATTTCCGACAGCTCTTCGGACACGGCCCTCGCGGTGGATTGCTTTGTGTCAACCAACAGAGCGAGAGATCCATACGAAGGGACAGCCTCCAGCAACCAACCAGGCGACCTGGCCGCCAACGCCCTATCCAAGGCGAGGACCTTGGAGCTGCATTCAGGGTCAATCTCATTGCAGAATTCTACGTAGATGACATTCGAGAACCGGCGGATTCGCAAGTCACAGTATCTCCCGGAGCTGCGCAGGCCGAAAGCCGTTGGACTTCAGTTCACGGACCACCGCGCGGGCGATGGACGGAGCTCCGGGCGTGTCCCCGTGGACGCAGAGGCTCTGAACCCTGATCTCCACTCTCCCGCCGTCCACAGTTTCCAACGGGGATCCGTCCAACATCCGGATGGCTCTGCTGGCAGCCTCAGTGGGGTCTGTGATCAAAGCCCCTGGTTTTCCCCTGGGCGCGAGGCTCCCGTCTGAGAGGTACCCTCTGTCTACGAACCCCTCGGCGGCGAACTTGACTCGTGACGCTCTTGCAGAGAGTTCCATCATGGAGTCAGCGGGTGCCAGCACCGCCTTACCGAGAAGTTTGGCGCACCTCACGACAGCGTCGGCGTAGTCTCTTCTCCTGCAGGCCATGTTGTAGAGCGCTCCGTGTGCTTTGACATGGAACACGGACGTGTTTACGGAAGTGGCTAGGCCATCCAACGCTGCCACCTGATACACGAGCATTCGGAACAGCTCATCCTCGTCGACCTCCATCTTTCGTCTTCCGAATTCTCGCCTGTCGGGGAATGACGGATGGGCCCCAACGCCCACTCCGCGTTTCTTGCACACTGCGAGCGTGGCAGTCATCACCTTCGGGTCACCAGCATGATAGCCGCAGGCGATGTTCGCTGAGGTGACGTACCGCAGAAGCGCTCTGTCGCTCCCCATGCCCCGAGCTGAGCTCGACTCACCGACGTCGCTGTTGATGTCGACAGACCTCATGGTGCAAGTAATCTCCTCTGGCGCCAAGCTCGGTGCGTCGAGCACGCCGAAGAAATCAGGCTTAAAGCGAGAGGCGGCAACGACCCAAAGTGTAACTGAACCTTCTCTTGCTCCAACTCGATTACCCCAAGCTTGTCTCGCTAGCAATAAAGTCGTTGGGGGTTTGAACGAATGCGCCCAGTTTTCGGCGTCGCCCTAGAATTGGTCGGCCTAGCCGTAGTCGTATCAGTCGCCTGGGTCTCGGCAAATTGGTATCCATTCTCGATCCTAGTCTTGCTATTGGCCCAGGCGCTTACCACAATCCTGATCCACTGCCCCGCCCACTACATCGTCGGCCGAGCACTCGGAATCAGGTTCAAGGCCATAAGATTAGGGCGTACGAGCGCCTCCAGAGTGTTGCCTGCATCGCTAAAGCGAATTGGTTCACTCCTCGTCGTCTTCACGCTCTCAGTCGACCCTGACTCGAAGAAGAGGGCTTCGCCGATGAGTCTGCGGGCAATGTACCTTGCCGGTGTCGTGGGATCTGTTGGCAGCGCGATCACCTTCGCATATGCTGTCAGCCAAGCGGGAGACCTCGCGACAGGGACGGTCACCTGGGTTTTCGCAATCGCGTACTTGGCGTCAGACGTACTGTTCTCACCCCGAGCGGGAGATTTGATGCGGGCTCGAGCTGCGATGCAGCGTGACTATTCAGCCTAGGAATTCAGGCTACGTCCTTGCTTCTCCACAGGTAGAGACAGGCGACCGTTGAAAACGGGTGCCACGGCTGGGCAATCTTCTCTATTCTGTCCGGCTTTGGAAGCTGCTCAAGCCCGTACACATTCTTTACGGCGGTCTTCACTCCGAAGTCGTCAACGGGAAGGACGTCCGGCCTCCCCAGCGAGAAGATCAGGAACATCTGGGCAGTCCAACGGCCCACTCCCTTGACCTCGTCCATGGCACGGATGATTTCCTCGTCGTCTTTTTCGGACAAGCGGGAAAGGTCCAGCCTGCCGTCTGTTACTCGCCTCGAGAGGTCCTTCAGATAGCTGGCCTTCTGCGGAGAGACTCCGGCCCTTCTCAGTCTGGCAGTCGGAATCGCGCGCATTTTTTCTGGCGTCGGCCGCCCCGGCAGGAAGAGCCGATAGGTCCTGGAGATTATCACGTTTGCAGCATTGCCGTTCAGCTGCTGGGACAGGATGGACTGCAATATCGAGTCAAAAGGTCTACCCCTTGGCCTGAAGTCTATGGGCCCATGTCGACTCACGAGCGACCTGATTCTCGGGTCCACGGCCGACACATGCTTGATTCCCCGCTCAAGCGATCGGACGCTGCCCAAGACGACCCTGTCAGAAATGCTTGTTTCTCTAGACAATCCAGACACCAGCGCCGCTATCTCTCAGAAAACCTGCCTATGCGCAGGAAGGATATGTCGAGTTCCGTCTTACGCTGGGTCAACAAGTCGGCTGCGACCTCCCCTATGACGCTAGAGAATTTGAAGCCATGCCCCGAGCAAGCGCTGATCAGGAGCACCCTCTCGTCTTGGGGATGGAAGTCAATCACGAAGTTTGAATCGGGCGTGTTGGTGTAGATGCAAGGCGCCGACGCTATGGGGCTGGGCTTCAGGTTAGGCAGCCTCCTTTCGATGAAGAACTTTACCGGCGCGAGGTCTGCGTCAGTTACCTTCCTATCCATCCTTTCCGGGTTCACCGGGGTCCCGCCATGTGTCCTTGCCACCTTTACGCCGTGTCCAACGTCAGGGATTCCGTAGAAGTAGTGCGAACTGTCTTCCTCCATAATGAAGATTGGCAGCCTTTCGGCTGCGAACGCCTTGTCGCTGGGTGGTTCGAACCAGAACTGGACTTGGCGCTCGCAGGTCAATGGCAGAAGGCGAGGGAGGAGGCTTCCGGTCCACGCACCCGCAGCGAAAACGAGGCTGCCCGCCTCGAAAATTTCTTTCTCGGTTTCCACCTCCACCCCATTTGGATGCGGCTTCCATCGGGTCACGCGCTCGCCGAAGTGAAACTCGCAGCCAGATTCCTGCGCCAGACTGACGAACGAAGCAATGCACTTGTCAGGGAACAGGATGCCCGCGTTCTCCTCGTAAACCGCGCGGTGGACATCTTCCAACCTTAGCGCCTTGAATTGACTCATGACATCGCGAGCGGCCAGTACCTTGTGCGGGAGCGAATGCACCCTGGCGCTCCTGAGGACGCCGGTGACGAGCCTGCCATCTTCTTTCCCTATCATCAGGCCCCCAGTTCTCCGGATTATCTCAGAACCAGACCTCGTTGCCAGTTCGTCCCACGACGCGAAGGCCCTGCGCAGAAGGGGCACGTACCGGGGGTCCTCGAAATAGGCGAGCCTGATGACCCTCGTCTTCCCGTGGGACGAGCCATTTTCGTGGTTGAGGTTGAATCTCTCCAGGGTGAGCACGCGAAGGCCCCTGCGTGCAAGGTTGAAGCTGACAGACGAGCCCATGGCTCCGCAACCGACGACGATTGCATCGAACCGCTTCATGGCAACGGGATGGCTCCTTCTCTCCCAGAAATCAGACTGCCGCTGGCGATCACAGCGGCTGGCTTTCCATGGACCGCCAGAGACTCAGTGACATCCTTCTCTGACAGCACAACCAAGTTCGCTGGATTTCCCTTGGCGATTGTACCGGTCCCGGAGCCGATGATCTTCGCCGGGTTTATCGTGATCATGTCGTAAAGGTCCTCCACATCAATCGGTGTCATCTTCCTTAGGATGTGCGATGCTAGGAAAGCCACCTCCAGCATGTTGCACCTGCCGAAAGGGTAGTACGCGTCCGAGCAATCATCCTGCCCCAGAGCGACAGTGACCCCTGACTTCCGCAGGAGGTCGATTCTCGCGTGAAGCGGGCCAGTGTGAGGGCTGCTGACTACCCCTATCTCCGCTCTCCTGCACAGCCGAGCCACCCTTCGCGCATAGGAATCCGGATACATCTGCATCGCGCGCGCGTGGCACGCCTGCACTCGTCCGACCATTCCGTCCTGGATGGCCTTCGACGCTAGCATCTCGAGTGTCCTGAGCTCGGGGTCTCCCGCATCGTCCACCAGCATCGCGATTGGTTTGCCGTGCCTCTTGGCCACCGCGAACATCTTGTCGACGTGCTTCTTCTGCTTCGCCTTGTCCTTCTCAATCCAAGGTATCCCCCCAACAACGTCTGCGCCAATCTCGACTGCCTTCTCTACGTACTCTTCTGCTCCGGGGTCCGCTTCGATTCCCTCCTGCGGGAAGGCCACCACCTGAATCGACAGTCTCCCCGAGAACTCACCGCGGAGAGCCAACAGTGCCCTTACGGCCTTGAGTTCGCTCAACGTGTCTGTATCTGCGAACGCGCGCATGGCTGCCACTCCGTACTCCAGGGCTCCCTCGACCACCGGCCTTGCCCTTGCGAGAATGTCTCCCTCGGAATAGCCTTCCTTGATTTTCGATGCCAGCTTGATGCTCTTCCTTGTGTCCATGCTCCCTCGCTGGTAGGCTGTGAGGGCGTCGGGGGGCAGTCTATTGGCTGTCATCACCTTGTCCAGATGAACGTGGGCAACTACAAACGGTTCAGTTACGAGGCCGCCCTTGGCGTCCAATGTCCTCGATTGGTCTCCGCCCGATGACTTGGTGATCCTTGCGACTCTGCCCCCGGCGATTTCGATGTCCCACAGTCCTCGCCTAGCCCGCAATCGGGCGTTCGCAATACCTAGAATCTTTTTCGTGGGCCAAGTCGTGGTTCCGCTGGTTCAAAATGGTTTCAGAGGCAAACCGAGATAGAAGGCGCGAGTTAGGTTCAAATAATCTATTTTCGTTGTAAACAGCATGCCTCAGCTGTCTCAGGCGAAGACGCTAGGCGGTGTCGGGTCGATACTCATGCTGCTGTCGTTCGTACCGGTGGTCGGCTGGCTCCTCGCAATAGTTGGCGCCGTCATGGTCCTAGTCGCCATCAAGTACATCTCCGACGTAGTCCAGGACCGCTCCATCTTCAACAACATGCTCCTTGCCATCGTACTGGGAATAGTGGGCCTCGTCATCGGTGTGGTGGTGATACTGGGGACAGTCCTCGCCACTTTCGGCCTCGGGAATATCTCCAGCTGGTTCGCTAGCGGCCTCCCAGGATCGACGCCTCCCACAATCCCATCTGGTGGAATCGTCAGTCTAATCGTGGGGGCCCTCACAGGGCTTGCAATCATCTGGGTTCTGCTCCTGGTCTCTGCAATATTCCTGAGACGAAGCTACTCTTCGATTTCGCAGAAGCTTGGCGTGGGGATGTTCAGCACAACAGGACTCATCTACTTGATTGGCGCAGCCCTCACAATAGTCATCGTTGGAATCATACTGATCTTTGTTGCTGAGATCCTGAACATAGTAGCCTTCTTCTCGATTCCAGACCAACCCGTCGCTCAGCCAGCGCCTCAGCAGCCAATGCAGCCTGCAACAATGTAGCAGGACAACGACCCAGGAACCGCGGTGTCAAAAGGCGGCGTTCGCCCAGCGGGTGGGCTGCCGTGAGCCTTCACCAGGTCCACGGTCGCCTCTGCACAATGGCTTGAGACCTGCCTCGAAATCTTCTGCGCGGATTGAAGGCCAAGCGCTGGGTCACCTTGAAATAGGCACGAATCCTCGCCGGAATTGATGCACCAGCTGTCTCAGGCGAAGACACTGGGTGGGGTGGGAGCTCTGTTGATGCTCCTAGTTTGGATTCCGCCTCTGGGCTGGGTCCTGAGTCTCATTGGCGCTGTAATGGTCCTTTTTGCGATTAGGTACATCTCAGAGGCGCTGCAGGACCCCTCGATCTTTACGAACATGGTTGTCGCGATAATTCTGGAGGTAGTGGGCTTGGTGGTTGGCGTGGCGGTTCTGGTGGAGACAGTGCTGTCAACGATTGGGCTGGGAATCGTGACGAGCTACTACTCCGGTGGAATCCCCAAAGTTTCACTTCCTACCGGCCTCCTGAGCGGCAACCTCGACGGGCTGATAGTCGGCGTCGTAGTCATCTGGGTAATGATTCTTGTGTCGGCGATCTTCGTGCGTCGGAGTTACGAGTCCGTTTCAAAGAGGCTGGGAGTGGGGATGTTCGGGACGGTGGGGCTGCTCTACCTCATAGGCGCTGCATTCACCATAATCCTCGTCGGATTCGTGCTGCTCTTGCTGGCTCTGGTTCTGAACATGATAGCGTTCTTTTCAATGACAGACCAACCAATCCCGCAACCTGTGCCCCAAGCGACCAAACCATCAGCCATGATGTGACTCACATGGCGCTCACAAACCACGGGGGCTGGAACTTCTTTTTGGCACGGGGCAACAAGCCCCTGGGCCTCATCCTGATTCACGAGATCTTCGGATACAACGAATACATCGAAACCGTTTCCCGGAACCTTGCGTCAGCGGGGTTCACCACTGCGGCCATAGACTTGTTCAGGGGCCAGAAAGCCACCACATTGGAGGAAGGTTTCAAGATGAGAAGCGAGGTCACAAAGGAAAAGCTGGCGAACGGCATCTCTGAGGGGCTAGGGCTCCTCCGAGAATCTGGCGCCAATAAGATTGGGACCATGGGCTTCTGCATGGGTGGTGGTTTCGCTCTTCAGGCTGCATGCGACCTAGCTCTCGGTTTTTGCGTCGACTACTACGGGATGATGGAGAACGAACAGGACGCCTCCAAGCTCGCCGGTCCCGTCCTACTGGTTCTCGCCAGCGAAGACGAAAGGGTAACCCCCTGGGCGTTCCAGAAGTTCCTGCCCGCGGTCATGAAGTACAAGAAAAGGGTGGAGGTCCAACTCTACCCGAACGCGAGGCACGCCTTCCACAGACCAGGCTGGGAGGGCCACAATCCAGAGGCAACCAAGGATGCCTGGGACAAGACCATCCGCTTTCTATCCCAACTCGCGGTCGGCTAGCTGCATTCCACACGCGCTCCCATCAGCTCACGCACTTCTTGCCTCGCAGATTACGACCAGCTGAGAATTATAACAGTCGTTAAATATCTCGCTATGGGATGCCCGCCGTTTCGCGTTGGACGTAAGGAAGCTCATCACGGCCGCCTTGTTCGGCGTCGCGATTGCAGTCATCAAGGGGCCGTTTCAACCTCCCTACGCTGATCTTCTGGTCATAGTCGAAGCACCGATTGTGGGGTTGAGCTACCTTCTCCTCGGCAGGGGAGGGGCAACGTACACGGAACTCATCAACGGGCTCATCCAGTCCACCTTCAAGGCAACCTTCTTTCCCTTCACCATCATAGCGGCTCTTTTCTACGGCGTTCAGGTCGACCTCTACTCCTGGCTCTTCCGTGCCCAGGTGAATGGTAACGCCAGTGCCAAGAGGATGTTCGCATCCCTCGGCCTCGCCAGCTCTACCACAGGAGTCCTTGCCGCGTACTTCAGCATCGCCCTGGGCCTGGTACCCTACACGCCGTCGCTCTTTACGATAATCTACATCCCGATAATAATCTGGGGAGTACTTAGCGGCGCGGTGGGTGGAGCGCTCTCGGCCAGAATATGGGACAGGAATCTGAAGGCCAGGTTCGGGACTTTCGCTTCTGCCGATGTCGGCCAGAAGGCTTAGCTCTCCGCTTTTCCAATCTCCGCGTTGAGCTTCGCGGTGAACCTGTAGAGCAGAGCATAGAGGATGGCTCCGAGCGCCAGAAAAGCGATTCCGGCGATTTGATTGACAAAGAACAAGGTGAAGACCCCCAGCACGATTATCAATATCGCGGCCAACTGGGAGATGGGGCTGACTCTTACCGACATGCTTCGCATCCACTCAACGTCAAGGACTACATTCGCTCCATGGGCTCTCTTCTCTGCATGAATGCTCCGTTCAGAATCATCGCAGCTCCCACGAGCAGCATAGCATAGGACAGCGCTAGATTCATCCCAGGAACGAGGTAGCTCACCAGAGCCATCACAACCCCGAGGCCTTCCATCAGAAGGCCGAGTCTGCGCATCCTGCCGGCCATGCTCGGAAGCACCAAGAGCGCGCCCCCTAGCAGGACGACGACGCCCAAGAGGTAGAGTGCAACAGAAGTTGCTGACAAGCTGAACATCGTACCAGGCGCAGGAATCATCGGTACCATCGAGTAATAGCCAGAAGCGAAGTCGAGGGCAGCTCCTATGAGACTGATTCCGAATCCCGTGTAGGCTAGCTTGTTCAATGGCATTCTGGCGACTCCGTCATTTCCTTCCCGATTTCTCTTCCTTTCTCAGCATCTGGTATAGCCTGTACTTTGCAGCCTCGCCGGGCGAAAGCTCGTAGCCGCACGTCCGGCACTTCACCCCTGCATCCGAGCTTCCGAGAGAAAACCAGCCGCACTTGGGGCACTTCATTTCCCGTTCGTTTGCGTCGGTCTTCATCTTCTCTCGAGGAAGCAGCCTTCGCTTTAAGGCTGAGCGAGGCCTCTTTGGGGAGAAGTGAACGGATTTTGCTCAAAACGCCTGCCGAATTAGAGCCCGCGGGATAAAGCGGCGTCGAGCCCGACCATCCTCGTAATTGCCGTTCTCGGAGAAGTGGCAGAGCACGAAGAAGGGGCCCGGGTTCATCGAAAGGATCAGGGCCACGGTCAATCCGCCGACACCAATCAAGGTCAGAATCGACTCGGCGAGCAGGCAGATTCGCGTTCTCATAGCGCAGCTCGACTCGGCCGTAAACAGGATAAGGCAGCGCGACGAGGCAATATTCGCCAAGGTTGTGGCCTCGCTCGCAACTCACGACAACGAGCACGCTTCCGTCTATGCCAACGAGCTGTCGGAAGTCAGGAAGATGGGCAAGGTGGTCGCCCAGGCTCAGCTTGCACTGGAGCAGATAGTCCTCAGATTGGGCACCATAACCGACTTGGGCGATGTCGCAATGACACTGGCACCAGCAATCACGGTCATCAGGTCTATGAAGCAGGGCCTCAGCAGCGCTCTCCCTGAGGCGGACAGGGAGATTGGGGAGATTTCCGGTCTTCTTAGCGGCATCCTGGTGGACGCGGGTAGCGTTGGCGGCGTCTCGCTGAACTTCGACGTGGCCAACGAGGACGCACAAAAGGTGATGGAAGAGGCTGCGGCTGTGGCTGAGCAACGAATCCAGGAAAGCTTCCCAGAGATACCCGCCGGGATAAGCAGCCAGCGTCAGCAGGAAGATATTTCGTCGTAAAGGCAGCCCACAAAGCGTCTCACCGCGCAATCCTTTAGATGAGCACGTACCCAGCAGCAGCCGAAGGGAAGCTGATTCGTCCGGCATTGCGATTGGGAGATGAGTTCACGTCATGAAAGTCAGTCGAGGATTTGAGGGCGACCCGAACCTCGACGGGCGTCCTCGCACTGAAGGCGTGCTTGCGCTCATTGCTCTTGCGCTTCTTCTTGTGGCTGGCTTTCTCATGCTCTCTCCCTCGATGTCAAACACCATCGCCTCCGAAATCACGGGAATCCTAGCTTCGTCGGGGAGCTCAGCACAAACCAACTCGTCTCTGGGCGCCCTATCCCTCTATTCGCCGCTCATAACGAACGGCGCCGCCAACATATCATATCCCGCCGAATACAAGACGCTGGCATCCTTCACGCTCAACCTGATCAACCTGGATCGCGCCAACCAGAGCGCTTCGCCCGTTTCCCTGGGGACGAACCAGGCAGCGCAGCAGCACGCCGACTCGATGCTAAAGTACGACTACTTCAGCCATTTCGACACCCAGGGTCTCAAGCCGTACATGAGGTACACACTACTGGGGGGAGTTGGTTCCGTGACGGAAAATGTCGCCTACATCACATGGACTAGCAACCACTTCATCAGCGCCTCCTCGGTCGAGGGCTCGATCAGCCTCCTTGAGCGCGGCATGATGTACAACGACAGCCTTTGCTGCAACAACGGCCACCGCCTCAACATAGTCAATCCCATCCACAATCGCGTCGCGATCGGACTGGCGTACAACAGCACCTCACTCTACTTCGTCGAAGACTTCGAGAATTACTACATCGACCTAAGCTACAACGTCTCGAACTCATATCAGTTCTCAATGAATGGGTCCTTTGTTGCGCCTGTAGCAAACCCCGGTCAGATATACGTGACATACGACGGCACCCCTTCGGTCCAAACATCCGCGCAGCTCGACGCAGGTCCCAACGACTACAACCCCGGATACCTGCTGGGCGGAGTGCTGCCACCCTGCAGCGGGAGCTGCTCACAATTCGAGACAGGAGTCACAGTCAGGGCAACGGTCTGGCAAGTTACCTCCGAATCCTTGGATATCGCTTTCGACCTCACGCCTTTCATCCGCGTCTATGGTGCTGGAGTCTACACCGTCTATCTCCTCACGGGCGCGGACACCGGCACAGCGCTAACTTCAATTTCGATTTTCATAAGCTGAAAGGCGGAGGCATTTCAGGTGCGGCAGAGCCATGCCCGATCTAGGACAGCTCCTTCAACTTGTCCCGTATGGACTTCGCGGTCGACTCCATCTCTTGCGGACTGAACGACTTCCTTCCGCCGTATCTCCCCTTGTCCTCCATCATCACTGGAATGACATGAACGTGGACGTGGGGAACCGCCTGATTGGCCGCTTCGCCGTTGTTCTGAACGAACCTGAAACCGTCCGCGCCCACGGCACCGACCACCGCCTTCGAGACCCGGAAAGCAACCCTGAACAGCCCTGCGGTTTCTGCCTCGTCCATGTCCCAGATTGTTTCTCCGTGCTTCTTGGGGCAGACCAACGTGTGTCCGCGCGAGAACGGCTGGACGTCTAGGAAAGCGACGTAGTCACTGTCCTCATACACTTTCCGCGAAGGAGCTTTGCCCGAGACAATCCTGCAGAAGACACAATCTTCGGACGGGACCCTCGACGGATTGAAGATGCGAGTCCTTCCGGAGCCTTCCAACGCCACCGCCTTGCGTGGCTCAGCCCTCTAAGGCTTTGGCCGGAGCCGCGCTTATTACAGCGAGTCGACACCATTCGGCCATTGATTTGCGAGCGATGTCGCGCGGGCCAGATGATCGAGTATCGACGAAAGCTCGGCGTAGGCGCGAACACTGCGGAGATAACCGGCAGGAAGTGCGACAGATGCGGCTTCACCGAGCTCGACAACGATGAGGATGTCTGGTCGGCGGTCGGCCTCTAGGCCGACACTCGCCTTGCGAACGCTCTGTAGGCGTCTATGAAATCCAACGCGAACCTGTCAGCCTGCTTCTCCGTGCCCCTATGTTTGCCGCTCACAGACCTGAGGTGGTGGTAGAACTCATGAATCATCACAAACGGGTCGTAGAGGTACTCCCTCCGCGCTGCGAGTATCTCCTTCCTCTGGAGGGAATAAACCGCGGCCACCCCTTTGGTGCGCCCTTCGAGCACCCCGACCCCTAGCCTCGGCACCGAGACGCGATAACGTTTGCAAAGCAACTCAATCGCCAACTCCGTCTTCGAATCCAGAATCATAGCTACGATCTTGGCCTTGAACTGGTCTTCTAAGGTTAGGAACGAGTCGGCAGCTCTTCTTGCGTCTTCGTTCTTCAACGGTTTCACTGCGGGGAGACCCTTTGTTGCGCGGTTTCGCTCCTCAGCTTCGTCAACCGCTTCACGAACCGCGTCCCTCCAGTCCCTTCGTCAAACGACCACAGCGGGTCCGACGCGGGAATGAAGCCCCTCGCTTCCGTGATATCATTTCTCTCGATTGAAAGCGTTGAGACTGGGCCATCTAACAGAAAAGCAAACCCCGCTGGCGATTTAAGGGCTAGGCAGGCGCGGTCATCATCATTGAGCTGTTGGTCAGGATTCGTTGATTTCCACCTTCAATTCGCCTGCCTGACTCTTTCAACATCATGTCGATGAGAAGGCGCCATGTAAGATTGGACGGCCCCAGGGTCGCTCGTCTGAAAGGACCTGCGACTTTGTTCTCATCCAGGTAAGGACATCGACCGTACCCGGAGCCAGAGCAACGGGCTGCTACTGCTGACCATGCCGCAGGGTTCTCAAATTCCAAAGGCGGTACCCGGTGCTGCTTCCTCCGGCGCAAGCTAGGGTGGCGTGCACAGAGGAGCGGAAGTTGACGGGTCGTACTTGCAGTAGGTCCAGGCGAAGACGGATCCGTTGAACACGTTCAGTTCGTCAGCTCCTACTGGCGGGTTCTGCCACTTGGCTGTGGCGTTCCAGTTCCAGAAGAACCACGCCATGTTCAGGTTTGGGCTGCTTTCCACTCCGTAAACTCCAGTCACGAAGTGTTCACCGTATTGCGGGTACCATTGGGCATCCATCTTCCCCGAGGTGAGTACCAGGGTCAGAATGTACAGGTTCCAGCCCGGCTGAGCGCTGGTGGCATTGTACCAGGTTCGCGTGCCATTCCCGAAGTCAAAGAGAACACTTGCAGTGTAGAGCGTAGTTCTCACCGGCTTCAGCTCCAAGTACGTCTTCCAGAGGGCGGCCAGTTCGGTGCTCGCCTGGGCATAGACGGGCGAGGAGGTGTTCAGCTGCGCTACCGACCTCGACAGCAGCGACACACTCAGATTGTATTGGGATAGGAGCATGTCGTAGTCCGTCGCAGTCTGGTTGAATTTGGAATTCGCTTGCTGAAGGTCCCTCGCGTACTGGTTCGAGGCTGCGGCTTGGGCGTTGTACTGCGCGTAGTAGAAGGCTGCGACCGTCGCGCTTACAACAAGCATTGCGAGAAGGAACACAGTGGCAGCAAGAGGAACGCCGCTCTTTCGCAATCCTAGTCTTCCGCTCCCATCCTGGCTGGAAATGCCTTGACCGTCCGCCTGACGATCAAATCTGAAACAACCGGGGCTACCAGTACGCCGAGAGCTAGGTTCGTCCCCTCATGAACTATGTCAAAGAGGAGGGCGGGAGGGTTGAATTCGACCACTAGGAGGCCAGCGAGGTTGATCGCCCCCCCGTAGTAGAGTAGCGCGGTGCCGAGGTTGGTCCACAGGTCCCAGGCCAGAGTCGAAAGCACGAGGACCCCACCGAATAGTGCGCCCCGCTCCGACAGTCCCCCTCCCGTCCGCCTGACAAGCCTCACCGCCACGACCCCTGCCAAGACATAGAGCAATTCGCCCGAAAGCAAGAACGGCAGCAGGGAAGACCCCGAGGCCCCCCAGGGGCTCACCTGGCTCCAGATTAGCTCCGACAGAATCGCAATGGCACTGGCGGCACCCGCGCCGAAGCCCATAGTGGATGCGAAGATGATCAACCCGTCAAGCTTGGAATCCGGGAGTTCTGCAAGCGCAAAATTCGAGCCCACCACGAGGGCGACGAAGACCGCGACTGTCGCCACGGTTCGTGTACTGAGCACACGGGATGGATAATCCATCCAGACTATAAGATGTTCTTCACGGTGAGCTCTTCATGCTAATGAATTATAGCGGGAGATCGAATCCGTTGGCCTGCATGCGCGCTCTATCAGCACTGCTTGGAATGGTGGATGTCGGAACCACAGGACCCAGTCCGAGCTTCACCCGGGCTCACCTGTTTCTCGCCTTCTTGACCATCGGAAGCTACGGGACCATCGGCCGTCAGGCCCTCGCAAAGCAGTCTGGCTTGGGGGAGGGCGCGACCAGGACGGTGCTCAGGCGCCTGCGCCGCGGCGGGTACGTGGAGGTCAACGCCTCTGGAGCATTCCTGACGAAAAAGGGGAAAGGGTTGCTACAGATGCTGAAGGGAAGGCTCCTTCCGTTCGCCGAGCTGGAGAATTCCAAGCTCACGGTGGGAAGCGAACAGGCAGCAGCGGGAGTGAGGGGGAGCAGCCGCCGACTTGGGAACGGGATACCTCAAAGGGATTCGGCGATAATGGTAGGTGCCACTGCAGTCACGACCTACTCGATCCGCAATTCGAAATTCACGATTCCGGGAGGGTCCAACGACTGCGAGAAGGATTTCCCCACCGGTGCATGGAAGTCGCTCAGGAACAAGCTCACTCCGAGGAACGGCGACATCATCATCGTTTGCGGAGCTGAGAATGCTTTGAAGGCGAAATTGGGAGCGCTCTCCGCGGCACTGACGCTACTGTGATTGCCCCGGCGGCTGTTGAGCGGGCTGGGTAGACTCCGTTCCCGGCGCCTTGTTCACCTGCCTGTTGATTGCGTCGGAGAAATAGTGGCCAGTCACCATGACCCTCACGCTTTTCACGCCCTTCACCGAGGCGATGCCGTCCTTCAGGTCCTGGGAAATCTTGAGTGCAAAGACCGGCGGGCAGAACTGGGTCGTCGCATGATACTCTACGTCCACGTTCCCTTCTTTCACGTCGAGCTTGTCGATCAGGTTCATCTCAACTATGGGCATCCCGATTTCAGGGTCGACTATCTTGGATACCTGCCGCTGAATCTCTCTCATGTCAACCTGTTCAGTAGACATACTTGGTTCGGACACAGCGCTCGTTTCCGCTATAAAAAACTGCCTCGCCCCCTGCCTCGGGGCAACAGCTAAAACGTTGGTTTGCCTTGGATACGGTGCCTTGACAGCAGACGATGTGCTGCGCGCCATTGAGGCCCAGGCTCTCACCCACGGGTTTCCAATCATCGGACCTGGGAGGGGGGCCTACCTGGACGAACTCGTGGCGCAGCACAAGCCGAGGAGGATTCTGGAGATTGGCACGCTTGTCGGATACAGCGCCATACGAATGGGTCGGCTGCTCCCCAGAGGCGGCCGCATCACCTGCATCGACAAAGACCCAGTCTACGTCGAGATTGCGAGGTCGAACATCGCGAAGGCGTGGTTAGCCGAGCGCATCGAAGTACTGACCGGCGACGCCGTCCGAGTGATACCGAAGCTGTCGGGTCAATTCGACATGGTCTTCATCGACGCGGAGAAGCGGCAGTACCTTGATTACCTGAAAGCCTGCGAGAGGCTCCTTCATTCCGGAAGCATCGTAATCGCTGACAAGGTGAAGGCCCACGCGGCAGAAATGGCCGATTACCTTGATTACGTGAGGAACTCGGGGCTCTACATCAGCACTTACAGAGAGGAAAGGTTCAGCGGGAGCGCTTCGTCCGACGCAATCGAAACGAGCATCAGAAAGTAAGGCTATTATCGAACCGGTCCCGCGCTGCTGCATGGACACCTTCGACGCGATCAGAACCAAACTTGAAAGCAGAGAGTACTCCCAGAAGGCAGTGCCAGCCGAAGTGAAGCGGAAGGTGCTCGAGGCTGCGAGGCTGACCGCGAGCGGCATGAACTACCAAGAATGGAAGTTGGTTCTCGTCCAAGATCCAGCAAGGCTGAGGAAGCTAGCCGAGGATAGCACGACCGGGCAGTGGGTTGCCTCGACCAACTTCGCGGTCATGGTCCTCATGGACCCGAAGTACAACTTCAACACTTTCGACGCAGGGAGGGTGGTGCAGGACATGCAGCTGGCCGCCTGGAACTATGGAGTCAGCTCGAGGATTTTCACCGGATTCAACAAGGAGCTTATGCAGAAGGATTTCGGGTTGCCCCCTAACCTTGCGCTCACAGTGGTCGTAGGCTTCGGGTATCCGGCCAAGAAGGTCATCGGGAAGAAGAACAGGCTCCCTCTGGGCGAGATCGCCTTCGAGGACAGGTACGGCCAGAAACTGAGGATCTAGAGCCGGCGCGACGCCCTAGCCTTTGAATCCAGCTGCGATTCTGCTCCATTCCTTGCTGCCGTCAAACGGCTTGTAGAGCCTCACTCTTTCCACGAGTCCTCTGTACCTGTCGTTCAGCACATCGGCTGCCTCATCCCACTTCGCCTCGACTACGAACTCTTGGAGGATGTCATCGGTAATCAACTCTCCCATTCTTTCCCATCTTCCGCCGATAGAAAGGGCATGGAGCTTGTCACATACGTCGCCCCACCCGTGGAGCTCCATCACCTTCCTGTATGACCTGGTGGAAGCGTAGAAGGCGATCTGGTTCCTGTAAAACTCCCTTAGCCCTTTGACTTCATCTTCGTCGGCACCGACGGCAGCGAAGACCGACGCAGCCACGTCGAAGTCTCTGCGGGCGCGATTCGCCCTTCCCAGTCCGCGCGAGAGGGCGGGAGCGATTACCTCGCGCAGGTACCGAGTAGTGTGCAGAGGGTGTACGTGCAGCCCATCCGCAACCTCGCCAGCTACTGCGCACATTCTTTCGTTGACCCCAGCCACATAAATCGGGATCCTCGGGCTCCCAATGGCGCCTGGACTGAAGAATGGGGTCATTAGGTCGAGCTTGTAGAAACGGCCCTGGAAATCGAGCTTGGAACCCGTCTGCCAGGACTCCCAAACGGCCCTGAGCGCCTCGACTACATCCTTCATCTTTGCCGCGGGGCTCTCCCACTTCATGCCGAACCTCCTCTCTATGTGACCCTTAACCTGGCTGCCCAGGCCGAGAATCAGCCTTCCGGAGGAGAGGGCCTGGAGGTCCCAGGCCGTGTATGCGAGAGTCGTAGGACTCCGCGTAAATGCGAGCGCAATCGAAGTGCCCAAACTGATCTTCTTGGTGGCGACGGCCGAAATCGCAAGTTGTACGAAAGGGTCGTGCTGCGTCTCGTTGATCCAGGCACAATCGAAACCAAGCTCCTCGGCCTTCCTCGCAAGGGCAGGCGCCTCTCCAGGCGAATGGGCGAAAATCTCGACGTCTAACTTCAAAGCTGGCACCTCTAAGCCGAATAACTCTTAAACCAGATGAGTCGTCCGGACCAATCGAACCCAATGTCCCTGGCAGGAAGAAAGGTCGCCATTCTCGTGGAGAACCTCTACGAGGATCTGGAGTTCTGGTACCCCTACTACAGGCTGAAGGAAGCTGGGGCCGAAGTGACGGTTGTGGGCTCCGGCTCGGCCGAAACCTACAGAGGAAAGCACGGGCTCGAGGCAAAGCCTCAGACAACCGCAGACAAGGTCTCATCCAAGGACTTCGACGGCCTCGTGATACCAGGGGGCTACTCGCCCGATTACATGCGAAGAAACCAGTCGATGGTTGGGCTCGTGAAGGGGATGAACGACGACGGGAAACCCATAGCCGCCATCTGCCACGCAGGCTGGATGCTTGTCTCGGCGGGGGTCGCGAAGGGGAGGACCATGACCTGCTTCAGCTCAATCAAGGAAGACGTGGTCAACGCCGGCGCGAAGTACGTCGACAAGTCCGTGGTGACTGACCGAAACCTGATTACGTCGCGATTCCCCGCCGACCTGCCAGATTTCTGCAGGGAACTCATCGCAGCGCTCGAAAGGTCGAAGCTCCCGCCAGTCAAGGCCACCTGACGGCCGACGTCCTGACGGAACGGGGACATCAATTCGTTGGGGTAGGGTTCCTTCTGGTCGCCCTGTCCACAGCCTTGAGGAGGGGATACCCGAGGACTCCTATGGCGATCACCTCGCTCGCGAGGAACTCTGCCCATCCTACCCAAAGAGGGACTCCGGGAGACGACGTCAGTATGACGAGATAGCTCCCAACAATCACCGTGACCGATGCTATCTCGAGTGCAATCGCGAACAACCACGATCCCTTGAACCTCCTTCGCCCCACGAGCCAGGCTAGCGTAGCTGCGACCAAGTTCGCCACCGTGCCCCCAACGATGTCGATTGGACCGAAAGGGCTACCGAGTAGGTTTCCGACGAAAACCCCAAGCGTCACGCCCGCGATGGCAGGAGGCCCGAGGATGATTGACAGAGGAAGGAGCGCGTCGACGACCCTGACCTGCACAACCTGGAAGCTCGTGACTGAGAAATAGAAGACGTACGCCGCGTAGAGCGCGGCCAGCACCGCTGCGAGCGCTATGCCTCTGCTGTTCCAGCCTGTTCTCTTCTTCAATTCCTCCAACACCCGGGATTTCTTTGGCGGAACGGGAGGAGGCCCTCTCAACCCGCCGTGATTGGCTCGCGTTCAGAGGTATTTAGGGCTCTGGCTCCGCGGGGCGTCTCTGCCTAAATACGGTATCGGGCAGAGGTGAGGCTTAGCCGCCTTTCTTGTCTTCCCTCCCGATTATCATAGGACTCGTCACAGCCCTTTGCTGGGGAACTTCCGATTTCCTTTCGCGGCTGCAGTCGGAGAAGGTCGGCCACTACAACACAACGCTCTACATGCACGTCACAACCTTGGTGATCCTCTTGATTCTCCTTCCGCTTCTGAATCCGCCAATCCGATTCGCATTGTTGCCCATCGCGGTCCTTGCTGCTGCTGGAGTTTTGAACTACCTCGCGTTCATCGCCCTTTACCGGGCTTTCCACGAGGGCGTAGTCTCCGTCGTCGCTCCGGTGGCCTACACCTACCCTGCTGTCACGACCGTCGTCTCGGTCGTCGTTCTCGGGGTCTTCCTTTCCGCGACGCGCGAGATTGCAATAGCAGCAATCATCCTGGGGGTCGTGCTCCTTTCCATGCGCTATTCGGAGCTCAGGAATTACTCCAGAGGGAACGGCAGGCCGGCGCTCACCTCGGGTGTGGCCGCGGCGGTCACATCGTCCGTAACTTTTGGACTTGTCTACGTGGTGCTGGGCTACGCTACGCCAGCGGTCGGCTACTTCTTGCCAGTGCTCGTGCTCAGAACGGTGGGCATGCTTACCGGTTTCGCCCTGGCGCCCGTGTTCAAGGAACGCATTCACCCCACACGGATGAGCTTCTCGCGCATAATCCTCATCATGGGTCTTCTCGAAGCAATCGGATTCTTGGTCTTCAACTTCGGAGTCTCTCTGGGCTCTGACGCTCTCCCCGTAGTAACGGCGCTGTCAGGAATGGGCGGAGCTGTTGCTGCTGTCTACGGCATGTCCCTTCTGAAGGAGCGCTTGGAGACGAACCAACTGCTTGGAGCGCTGCTCTCGATTGCCGGTGTCTTCGTTCTCCTCTACTTTGGAGGCTGAAGGACACGGACTACTTCACCGCAGTGCAAACTGGACGAGCTCGGGTCAGGCACGCCTTGGAGAAGCTGCAGGAAGTCGCGGGTCCCTCCTACCCCGTCTTGTTCCTCAAGATCGGAATCGAGGACTGGACTCCCGTGGGTGAAGAGGAACTCGTCGCGCTTGTTCCCGGCAAGGGAGGCCAAGCAGCCGTGGTTCTATGCGATTCTGACGGCAACGCCAAGGCGATTTCACCTTGGTCCAACTACGCCGATGCGGAGCGGGTGTCTCGCGCATTGGAGGCAAAGGGCTGCGCGAAATTCGAGGGAGAGGTCAAGCTACCAATTTAGGTAACCGATTTCCGAGCCGTCCTTCCCCGTTCGGGTTGTCGACGCCTTCGAGGGTGCGTCTATTTCTTGACTGCTTCGATGACCAGATGCAAGGGCACTTCCAGGAATCCGGCAGCAGTCATGGGGTCTTCCTTGTCGAGGAACTCCTTGGTGGGCTCCGGTTCCTCGAGGGAAACTATGGACATGCCGTTGGAGCGGAGGACTCTCGCGTACCAGCTCAATGGTCTGTGGAATGACCTCGTGTACTTCCTCTCCTTCTCCCCGACCTTCCAGGGTATCTCTTCTGAGAAGGGACTCCTGTAGGATCGTATCCTCCTGAACACCTTGGGCGATTCAAGGGTCGACTTCTCCGCAACCCATCCAGAATTGGAACCGTTGTCGAAGCAGGGATGAGAGATGCTCGCGACGAACCTACCCCTTGGCTTCAGGACTCTGCTCACTTCCCTGATTGCACCCTCGCCGTCTTCGATGTTCATCAGGCTCATGTTGGCGAAGACCAAGTCGAAACTGTCGTCGTCGACCGATTTGAGCCTGGCGGCGTCGGAAATAATGTAGTTGATCTTCAGCGAGTTCCCCGGGTCGCGGGCTTTGGCGTTCCCCACCATTCGGGGCGAGGAGTCGACCGCAGTCACCCTCGCCCCGCGTCTAGCAAACGCCCGGGAAAGGTAGCCGTTCCCGCACCCCAGGTCGAGGATTGCCTTTCCGTCGCAATCGCCTACTGCCCTAATCAGGACAGGGTCAATCAGCGCGCGGTGCCAGAGGTCCCCGCCGTCACCCTCCTTGTTGTCATACCAATCAGCGAGGCTCTCCCAGCCTTCCAAACTGTGATGTGTTGAAGCGCGTATTTATTAACTAGAACGAGCCTCAAATTCTGTCAGACCTGCCCGGTCAAGAGCTCCGGAAGACCCTCGGGAGTTTTGCGAAGCCGTCCGCGCTCTTCTGGCGAAAAATACAGGTGAATTGATTGGCGAGATGTTCGGTCTGCAAGGCGCACGCAGTCTCCAAGTGCTCCGAATGCGGTGCGCTGGTGTGCATGTCGCACAGCACTACCATCTTCGACGAAACCACTCGGTCGATGAAGTCCTTCTGCGGCAATTGCACCGCCAAGAGGATGCCGCTCTGGGTCGCGCGAAGACGTTAGACCCCTGCTAATTCGGCAACCGAGAAGACACTTCGTCCAGAGCCCGTTCGAATCTTTCTGTGGTTAGCCGCACGTCGCCTTTGCTGTGTGCCAAGGAGACGGAGAACCGTCCGGCGGGCTTCAGATACACGCCCACGAGGATAGTCGCCAAGTCCAAGACCCTCCTGAATTTCAGGTCGGAGTTCTCCGCGTCCCGGTAGTTTCGCACCTCGCCACTCGAGATGTAATAGCTGAACATGCCGCCCTCGCCGAGTACCGACGCCTGAATCTGCCGGCTCGACAGGGCAACGGAGATTTCTCTCTTGAGTGAGTTTGTGTTCGTCACTATCTTCTCAAAGTTCCCGTCATCCATCAGCGTGTCTACAGTCGCCTTCCCAACGTTCAGCACCAGAGGGTTCCCGTTGAAGGTTCCCGAGTGGAAGACAGTCGTCCCCTTGGCTCCTCTCGGATCCAGACGCCTCATGATTTCCTCGTTGCCCACTACAGCACCGATTGGCAGCCCTCCTCCGATAATCTTTCCCAGGCACGTGATGTCAGGGGTGACCGAGTAGTACTCCGAGGCTCCGCCTATCCTCACCCTGAAGCCTGTTTTCACCTCGTCGTACACGAGGGGAATCCGAAGGTCGGCTGTCAGGCCCCTCAGCTTTGTCATGAAGATTCGTTCCCCTGGGATGACGCCGTCTTCGAATGGTTCCAGGATCACGCACGCCAATCTGCGGGCGTTCGCTTTGAGGAGCCTCTCGGTTGATTCCCAGTCGTTGAACGGAAGGACCAAGGAATCGGCAAGCCTGGCGTCGTCCACGTCCGCGCTGTCGCTTACTGGTTTGGGCGACTCGCGCAGTCCCGCCGAGGCTACATCGGGCTTGTAGCTCACGAGCAACTGGTCGTTGGCGCCGTGATAGTGACCCTCGAACTTCGCCACGCATCTCCTACCGGTGTGTGCCTTTGCCAGCCGGACGGCAAGAAGGGTCGCCTCTAGACCCGAGTTGGTGAATCTGAGCAGACCTTGCTTGTTGTAGAGGTCTCGGAGCAGTCGACCGTACTCTATCTCGACCTCGTTGGGTGTACCTGTCACCGTGGTGCCCACCTCCTTGAGAACAAATTCGATAGCGTTCCTCACGCTCGGGTGGCCGTGGCCGAGAATCAGAGCACCGTAGCTCATCAGGTAGTCGATGTACTCGTTTCCATCCACATCCCATATTCTGGAGCCGGAGCCCCTTTCCATGAACAGAGGATGAGGTGGGAAGAACTTGATTCCCGCCATGACGCCGCCCGGAGAGACTCACTAAGCCTTCGCAAAGAGGGCGGCGGAGCCCTTGGTCTTGATCCTGAACTTCTCGACCAAGCCTGCCTCGTCCAGCTGGCGCGATTGCACACTTCCAGTTGGGTGCGACCCGACTTTAAGATTGATTGACTCACTCCACCGTGAAGTACAGCCTTCTGTTCTTCCTGCCCTTGTTCTCCGTGCTCAGGCCTACGACCTTTCCTATCTCGCTGGTGTTCTTGACGTGCACCCCGCCATCGGCCTGCGTGTCGACGTCTCCAATCTGCACGATGCGGAGCTCGTCCACGGAAGGCGGAGCTGCATTTGCAAGCTTCACGAGACCCGGCACCTTCATGGCCTCTTCTCTCTTCATGAAGAAGCTGCGCACCTCCACGCCTCTCCGGACCACTGCGTTCACAGCATCGATGTAAGACGACATCTTCTCCTTGTCGAATTGCTCGAGATCGAAGTCGACCCTCGATTCGCCAGGGCTGATCTGATTTCCAGTGATGAGCGCGCCTGTTTCTCCGTGTACCACCGCGCTCAGGATGTGTGCCGTGGTGTGCATCTTCATTATCCTGTACCTCCTTTCCCAGTCAAGCACGCCCTTGACCTTCGCCCCCGGCTCGAAGTCCGGTCGAACCTGAAAGACGTGGAAGATTTCATCACCCTCCTTCAACACCTCCGCAATTGCGAGACCGTTTACAGTCCCAAGGTCGGAGACCAGTCCGCCCCCTCTCGGGTTGAACGCAGTTCTGTCGAGCACCAGTCTGCTACCGTCAACCGAGATGACCGTTGCCTCGAAGTCCTTGATGTAGGCGTCCTGCCAGAACAGCTTCTCGGTCAATCAGTCACCAACCCCGTTGCGATAGTATAACCTTGACCCCCCTCTCAATAGCTGGTAATCTTCGTCTGTGTGAGCTCCCTGGAGATTAGTACGCTCTCGCCGATCCACTTCGCGCGGGGTATCCTGAACTTGCCGAGGGCAGAATTCATGGCTTTCCTGAACGTGTCATGCCGTTCGTAGGGCTGCTTCATCAGCGCCCTGATGCTTTCCCTGACGTTCCACACACCGAGGGGCATGATGTAGCCAGGGTAGGTCTCTCTCAGGACGATGGCGGCAGCCTGTCTCCTTTCCCTCACCAAAGCTTCTCCGACTGCGAGCCTCGTCGAGTAGTAGCATCCACCGACCCGCGCATAGCTCGTCCTCCCGAAGTGCTCCTCGTAGTCGCCGATCATGTAGGGGGCGCCTCCGAACTGGTTCCAAGTGGTATTGGGGAACCACGCCTCTATCCACTCGAACCTCCAGGGCTCGGGCAGGAGAAGGGCAACGTACTGGTTGTCATACACAGCGAAGGAGTAGACCCTGTATTCGTCGATGGTGGGGAAGTGCTTCACCTTCTCTAGCAGGCCCAGGCTCAGGGAACTGTCCACGGCCGTGATGCTCCATCTGGTGGGCACAATCCGTCGCCTTGCCCCCTCACCGAACATACCGAGGCTGAAGGCCCTCTGAATCCTGGTGACGAGCACCCCCTTGGAGTAGAGCTCTTCCATGGCCTCCGACGCCTTCATCCCCCTATCGTAGTACGCTTTCTCGACCCGGCCGTCGACTGGTGCGTTGCCAAGGCTGAACCTTTCCAGAGGAGCGGACGGACCGTATGGCTGGGTGTCCTCGCTCAGAGTCAGGATCTTCCTCGGTGCTTTTGTTAGCTTCAGCATGGCATCGACGGGTCTCGCTGCCATCGCAAGCTCATGGAGAGAAATCAGAAACCTGTCGGGCTCCCTTGCGTCGACCACGTTTGCTCTGCGGTTGCCCCTTACGAGAGAATACCGGTAGTCTACAATCTGGTCCAAAGGCTTGCCCAGCCACCATTCGGGAGTATCAAGGACTGACGTGTCGCCGTACTGGGCGGGAACCATTGGGCCTATGGACACCTTCGGGTATCCGAGCCTCCCTACGAAGACGCCTGGAGGGGACGAGCCCTCTATGTTCGGCGACGAGACGCTCGAGCCCGTCCTGACCATCGATTGAGCCTTGACAACTATGGGACAGCGCGGTTTCCCACAGAGAAGCTTAGCTCCGCGACACTGTAAACACATCCAGGCTGGAGGCGCTTCGACAACCTCGATGGATTTTGCGACGTCTTCCTCGAGTCCCGTGACGCTGGTTGGTAGTACAGTGGACAGCCACGCGACTCTCCTGGGCAGCTTGAATCGTCTTTCAACGGGCGCCTTCGAATTCTTAAAGTGCGTGGGAAGGAATCGTCGTAGCGGAGAGGCATTTCCGAAACTGAGCGCTGGCTAGGTCCAGGCAATCCGGTGCGATTCTTCCTTTACCAAAACGCTCAGAGTTGGACAGGCTTCGCCGTGCTTGCCGGGGCCCAAGTATCCGAAGTGGCTGTAGTCGTGCTGGTGCGAGCGCCTGAGCTTGATTCACGCTCTGTTCAACGCGTTAGAATTGAATATCAGAAGTTCAGGGGCTGATATCGGGGACCGACACGGACAAGCTCACCAAACAGATTGGAATCGGAGTGATAATCGCAATGATGGTTGTGCTGGGCGGCGTCATCTACGCAATCACGGGCTCTCCCTCAAAGAGTCTTGTCTCCAATTGCAGCATCAGTGGCGAGGGCGCGATATTCTTCAGAGTGATTTCGGACAGCGGCGGCCAACCAGTTCAGGGCGTGTCGATGAGCGGGTCGGAGACATACGGTTGTGGTGACGCGCAGGAGACGTGGTCAGCAACTGGCTTCGCGCAGCAGACTGGGGGCTGGTACTCGCCAGTGTTGCCATCGGGAGTTGCCACCGCAGGGCAGTTTACCATTGCGGTGCAATACTCAGGTCGCACCTACAGTCACGTCGCGTTGATCGCACCCCTACAGGTGACCTGTTTCACACTGAGGGTACCTTCGGGGAATTACAGTGATCCAATGTACTCGGCGAACAACGCATTATCACAGTGTCTCTCCCACTGATGCGCCCCAGATACCCTAGCATCGCCTGACGTCCTGAAACTCTCTTCCCGAACTCGGCAACCGCTCCCGCATTCCCCCTCCAGATGTTCAACCCGTCGACAGGGTTCTGACCGAGATAATGCTTGAGGTGCAGGTCTCGGGGCGGAGGTCTTCCGCCCCAAGGTCACGTGCGACGTGTGTCGGCCGTAGTCCTCCTTCTGTTCTAGACGGGATTCAGCTTAGCGGCCCACCCTGGTCTTCTGCAGGCGTTTCATCGACCACGTTCGGCCTTGCTCCGCACGGGTCAGCCGTTTCATCCCGGTTCCCATCGACCTCAAGGTCGCCCCATCACCGCGCTTGGTGGGTCGGGTCTCGTTTCTGTTCTGGAGCCAGCCGTCTCCGGCTGCGCCTCTTGGCGCCGTGCGTCCTGCTGCGAGGGAGGAACTTCCCCAGGAGATCCCCGTGGCCCGTCCACCGACTCGCGTCTTGTCCGACAGCGCGCCCCGCCGAGTTAACTGTTTCCCGCTCATACGCGCGAAGAGATGAGGGAAGTACTCCCTTTCTGCCTGTAGCACCTTCCCTTCGGTCCTCGCCTTCCTATAGGCTTCGAGCGGCTCGGCGTTCAGCGTCTTGAATGTCGGGCCCCACTTGTACATGGAAGATATCTCGTCTGCGTCGCTCGACCTCTCCCAGTATGTAGAGGGCTCGCCGCGATCGCTTCGAGCGAGCTCAGCACGCCTGGCCTCGCATAGTTCGTGGGGTTCCCAGCCAGGAGCACCGGCAGCCTCCTGTGCTTCCCTCCGAGCTTCTTGAAGAATATCTCCTGCGCCTGGTTCCAAGAACAATCGACGGCAAGTATCCCCTTCGCTCCCCTGTCCGGCGGGGAGAGAACTCTGTGTGCGTATGGATTGAGTACTATGGCGCTGTCCGACGCGTGGAACTTCCTGCCCACTCCCTTCGCCATCTCCATGTGAATCATCTTCCTGGCCGTGCACTTTGTCGGGTCGTCCTGGCCCATTTCCAACGCGTAGATGTTCACAACAACCACCCGGGACCTGCGACGCACATCGCTTTGGTATTAACCGTTGGGCGTCTGGTGCGAAACCCCGCAAGTCTTTTTATACTGTATGCGATGCAATCGATAGCTAGAATGCCGCAAGCTTTCGTGTTAATCAACGCTGACCTCGGGGCTGAGGAGGACTTGCTGAAGAAACTGAAGGCGATTCCAAACGTCGAGGACGTCTACGTCGTCTACGGCGTCTATGACATAGTCGCCAGGGTCAAGGCGGACACCATGGAGAAGGTGAAAGAAACTATCACGTGGAGCATCCGACGGCTCGACAAGGTCCGCAGCACCCTCACCATGATTGTGGTTGAGGGCGAGTAGATCCCATCAGGCTCGCGCCCGCAGCACCGTGAGATTCTCTTGCGCTGCCTCGTAGGCTTAGACGATACTGATTCTGCCAGAGGCTACTGCACAACATATCTCGGCTACAGGATTGCCACAGACCTGCGCGACGAATGCCCCGTCCTGCCATACCCGAGGCTTGTGAGGCTGAATCCGAACATACCCTTCAAGACGCGGGGAAACGCTGCGGTCTGCCTCGAAGTCGAGACGAAGAACCCTGACCGAACATTCGGGCGCCTTTGCGCGATTACAACGGAGTTCTCAGATGAGGAGGGGGGCGCCAACACAGGTCTCGTCTTCCTAGAAGACCTCGACCTAGTGGAGCTGCTTAGACCGTTCTATCTTGACGCCCTTCACGGCGTCGTCAACGTTCACAGGGTCACGAAATTCCTTCGTCAGCACAGGGTCAGGTTCTGGACGCAGGGCAACGGCATGGGTCTTGTGGGCGCGGCCTCCTCGCTGGCCTTCGACGAAAACGATGACCACACCTACGAGCTGATCTCCTACAGGAAGAAGGAGAACTGGGGTGAACACAGAAACATCGATGCATCGTCGGTCCGCGACATGGACAGAGCCACGTTTCCGCGTACGTTCAACAACTACGATTACCAAAAGCGGAAGGTCCTGATAGCGCCCCACGGTCCCGACCCCGTGTTCACAGGCGTGAGGGGTGCTTCGCCGTCGGCCGTTCTGTCCGCCTTCCGGATGCTGGACTACAGCGAGGCGATCGACGGCCACATGATCTATGTCTCGAACCAGCACACCGAGGCACACCTCGTCAACAAGCTCGACTGGAAGGTGTACTCCTCCGGTTGGGCCGAGGGCGAAGTCGAGAGCGTTAACGTCGGTCCGGGAGGGCACGTCTACGTCGCCATTCGCTCTGGCAGAATCGAACACCTTTGCGCTGTATACGAGCCGACGGGAGATCTCAGAAGAATCGCGCGACGGCTGCGCGAGGGTGACACAGTCAGGGTCTACGGGGGAGTCAGGAAGGCGACGCCGGTACACCCTAAGGTCCTTAACGTCGAGAGGCTGGATGTACTCAAGCTGGCTCGGCATCGCTCTGAAACGGGCATCGTTCGCGGCACCTACGCCGCTTCTCCTCGGGCAAACAGGCACCTCACGAAGCCGCTGATTCGCTACGGGAATGAAATCCCAGGAAGACGGTATGTCGAGGTCGAGGGTTGGCTTGCCGAGGAGGTCAGACAGACGCGAGTGCTCGCTCGAAGTCGCTGATTAGGTCCTCCTTGCCCTCGATGCCAGGCAAACAGCTAGGGATTACTCAAAGTCATTCAAATAACCAATGGTCCAGTATTCGCTCGAGTGGCGTAGAGGGGGAACTTGATGCGTAGAGAAGTAGCGAGGGGTGGAGTTTCAGGGGTTTGTCCCCTTTGAACCACCGTTCTGCGGGTTTCTCAGCGAGAACCTATGAGCCCGCCGGGATGTATTGCCAGCTTCTTACGAAGCACCTGGCTTCCCCACCTCGCTGATTTGAACGGCGTCACTCATCTATCCTTAAGCGTTCTGTTGAGCTGAACCGAACGAGGCTGATCTAGTCCGGCTAGGGTTTCTCCATGCACGCCGCCCTGTTGTAGGCGCAGCAGCTGCACTTGCTGCAACTCTCGTACACCAAGTGTTTGCAGACTCTGCAGATACAGGCGGGCATTGAGACCGCTGCCTCCTACTGAAGCTGATTAATCTTCCGAAGCGCGACCTTCTCCGGGTCCGTGCCGAGTTCGTCCGCCAAATCCTTCTTCAATGCTAGGAGCCTGCCGACGTCGTGGCCCTTCTTGGTGAACCTCTCAACCTCGCCATTGAACGGCCGAACAGTGTCGGAATCCACCAACTTGTCGGCGAAGCACACTATCCGCTCCTCGAGAGTCCTCGGGATATAGTCGAGGTCTGGCAGGCCCAGCGTCTTGGCCTCGTCGGTGGAGATTCCCGCACCGACGTGCCGCCTCACCACTTCCACTACCCTCTCGTCGACTCCCTCCTTCCGAATCATCTCCGACCCTTCGAGCCCGTGTTTGACCGTCTGAATCCTAGTCCTTCCGATGTCATGCAGGAGCGCTCCGGCCAGAACGACCTCGGAATCTACTCGCCTTCCTCGCCTCTCGAATTCGTCAGCTATCACCATGGCCACTCGGGCGACTGTCTTGCAGTGAGCGACTATCCTTTCGTTGCTTCCGTATTTCTTGTGTAAAGCCAGTGCTTCCCCCTCGGAGGGGATCACTTGGCGAGCTCCTCTCCCAGCTGACCTATCTTCCATTTCAGCGCCGACTTCAGCTCGGCGTTGTCGAGTCTGTTGAGGGGCTTCGAGCAGGTGGGGCACTTGAAGAAATTCTCCATGGCGACCTCGAAGGTCCTCGTCTGGCACGTGGGAGTTCCGCAGTGGTAGAACTCATGTGTCTCCTCCCAGTCGAGCCTCTGCTTCAGCCTGTTCAGAATCTTCCTCCTTTGGGTCTGGATGAACCCGTCGGTCTGGTCCCTCTGGGCCTTCCACCTGTACACGAACCATCCCCTCTTCGGATCCCTGACCCTCACGCCGGTGATCAGGCTCCTGCCGAACAGGTCGTACAGCGCCTTCCTCACCGTCTTGATCTTCAGCCCCGTTGCGGATGCTATCTCCTCGTCTGTGGCGTTCTCGTTGTTGAGCAGCGCCCTCGCCACCCTTACGTAGTCGGGCCCTCCAATCAGGCCGGCAACCTTTACGAAAGTGTCTTCATACTCGATTTTCATGATTCAACAACCCTCTTTCCCCTCGCCGAGGGGACTATTCTCAGCTTACTTTTTCCGAAGTTCCTCTTAAGCTCTTCTCCATTCTGAACTTCATGAAGCAATATCGCCAGGGCCGCGATTTCCGAATGAGGTTGCGCCGTCACGGCGATGTTGTAGTCTGCTGAGTGATAGACGTAACCAGGAACCTTCGGCCCTCCTACGACCACGAGCATTTTGGTAGTGCTGCGCAGTTCGGCAACCTTGTCCTGCAGCGGCAGGCCGTACATGGTCAAGTGAACCACCTTTCTTCCCTCTGTCTTCGCTTCGGCCATCACCTTCTTTGCGGTCTTGCCGACGATAACGTCGAACTTCCCTCCCCACGTTTCGTTGACCTCCCTTACAGTCGCGGGAATGTCTTTCTCGACCTCTTCAAGGTAGATTGCTTCGGCGCCGAGCGCCCTGGAAACGAGGCACAGGTGCGTCAGCGTCCTGTCGTCTCGGACATACCTCTGACCGAGCCGCAGGACTGTGATGCTCTTCTCAGGTTGCTTCGACATTAGTTCCCTCCTCTTGGCTCTGAGAAATCCTCTCGTGGATCAGGCGGAGCAGGTCGGCCAGCCCTTTGCCAGTTCGTGCTGAGATTCCGACTGTCTCCTTTATCCCAGTCCTCCGGATTTTTTCGGCCAGTTCCTCTTCCCCAACCAAATCCACTTTGTTCATCACTGTCAACATCCTCGCCTCTGGAACTTCGAGTTCCGAGAGCGTCCTCACGCAACTCAAATGGCTAGTTGCCATCTTTTCGAGTGGTTCGCTCGCGTCTACCAAGAGAAGGACGACAGCAGCATACGACACCTCCTCGAGAGTGGACTTGAACGCCTCGATGAGGAAGGGCGGTAGCCGGCTGATGAAACCGACCGTGTCCGAAAAAAGTACCCGCCTCCCTCCAACGTCTATCCCTCGTGCGATGGGACTGAGCGTAGTGAATACGCCCGCGTCCACCTCTTTGGATTCTCCCGTCAGTCTGTTGAAGAGCGTCGTCTTTCCAGCCCCGGTGTATCCCGTGAGGGCCACCGTTGGGAAGCCCGTCCTTGCCCTGCGGCTCATCAAGAGCTCGCGTCTTCTTTCGACGTCGTCCACCTTGCGCTTTAGAGTCACCATCCTCTTCTTCATCATGCGCACGTAGACATCCACCTCGTACTTGCCGAGCCCGAAGAAACCCGGCTGCTCGCCCGACTTCGCCTTTCTCACCTTGTCCCTCGCCCGCGGCAGCTCGTAATGTAGTTCGGCCAGTTCTACCTGGAGCTTCGCCTCCGCAGTCGAAGCTCTTTTGGCGAAGATCTCCAGTATCAGCTTCTCCCTGTCCTTGACCTCAACCTTGCAGAGCTTTGCCAGATTGTAGGTCTGGGATGCGTTGAGTCCGCCATCGAAGAGTATGGTCCCGATTCCCTGCTCCCTGACCAAATTCGCTGCCTCCTCCGCTTTGCCCTCGCCGACCCCGAAACGGGCGCGGTCAAGGTACCTCTGTGTGAGTTGGGCGGCTGGCTCGTATCCCCCGGCCTCTGCCAGGGCCACCGCTTCTTCTTCGACGTACTTGTCGGGGTAATGGATTAGGAGCGCCTTCGTCAAGATGTTTCCCTGGATCTTGGTTTGGGCGACCCCGCGACGGATAAGTCCTCCGACGAGAGGGCGACTCAGTAGAAACCGGCGCTGACCATCAAGACAAGAACCAGAAGGAGCAACAGGGCTCCGGTCATCGAGCTCACACGCGCCCTATTCGCGTACTTCGCCAACTCCGGCGGCGGAGGCTGCCCGCCGCTCTTGAGCACCCCGTTCGCGAGAGATGCCACCTTGTTGAAGGAGGGAAAGATTACGGTTAACGCGAGGACGACAACGATCACTGCGACCAGCATTCCCGCCGATACTCCGACGCCGAACGGCGTCGATGGGGACAACATCGCGAAGTCCCCTCCGATGAAAGTGTAGAGAAGAAGCAGCCCGAAGACGAGCGTCCCTGCGATCATCCCGTAGACATACCTGATTATCTTGGGAATCACCTTTGCCAAGAATTCGAGTCTCGCCGGCGCGGACAAAGTCTGAAGGCCGGGCCCTATGACAAATGCCGTGAGAAGGCTACCTCCAAGCCACCCAACTGCGGAAAGAATGTGTGCGTACGCCAGCACCGTCAGCACGAGCGGGTCGGCCAACGATTGCCCGACGCACTCCGTCGATATTTAAGCGCCGAAGTCCACCCTCCCTTTTAATCACCCGCATCACTGGTCCGAAAAGATGCAGCTGGCAGACGAAAGGAGGCGACTCTCGATAATGGTCGACTACTTATTCGGGAGAGGGGTGAGCAGAGCAATTCCAAGAGCAGGAATGAGGCTGCTATACTCGAGAAGGTCAGGAAGGGTGAAGCTCGTTTTTCATAATGAGAGATTGTTCGCGACGGTGAGACCGAACGGCTCGATGGCGCTTTCGGTGTACGGCGCTACCATCCTGTCCAAGAGTCATTCGTTTCTCCAGAACTGTGTGACTGTCGATGACGACGCCGCACCCTTCGTCGAGGGAGGCAAGTCTGTCTTCTGCAAGTTTGTGATCAAGGTGGGAAGAAAAGTACGACCCAGAGGAGACGTCGCAATCCTTGACCATACGGGGCGGATCGTTGGAGTGGGGACATCTGTCTTGGCTGGTCAATTCATCCAACAGTTTAAGACTGGGGCGGCGGTCAAGGTGAGGGAAGGTCTGAGAACTTGAAGATGGACAACCGACAGGCTCGTCGTGCGATGGAACGAATGGGAATCAACATGAAAGAGATTCCCGGAGTCCAGGAGGTCATAATCAGGACATCCGACAAGGAGATGCACATCAAGGATGCTTCCGTCTCTGAAGTGAACGCTCAAGGCAACAGGATTTTCCAAGTGATCGGCGAAGTGGAAGAAGTCGAGGTAGAGAAGGAGGCTTTCAATGACGAGGACATCCTCCTCGTCCAGCAGCAAGCCAACGTCTCCAGGGAGAAGGCGATGGCGGCTCTCGAGGAGTCTGACGGCGAGGTGGCCAGGGCGATACTGAAGCTCACCTCCTGAATGGGTGCCCGGGGCCATACAATATGACGAGCTCGGTGAACCAGAAGGACGGGCCTTTCGGTCTCTCGGAGCAACCAATGCTGTCGGGAGCCTACGGCTCCAAAGTCATCCGTCAGATTCCCTTGAGGGGCGGTGCGAGCTGAGGAACAGGTCTATTCTTGCTATCGGTCTTGCGCTTGCCATCCTTCTACCTCCGGGTCTTCCGTCTTTTTTCATAGGATTGCTCCTCGTATTCCTAACAGGCCAGTTTCCATCGATTTTCGGTCCTTCTGACGTTGTCTCGGCCTTACCCTTCTTCATCATCCTGTACCTTTTGGTCGAACTCATCTTCGTAGTCGCCCTCCTCAGGCGCGGTTCGCGGCGCATGGGATGGGGATTGGCCGCGATCGCGGTGATAAGTGTCGTCCTCGGAACATCTGCGTTCTTGTCCACGCTGACGTGCGGGTTCTGTTAGACCTCTTGCGTAGGACGTTGGCCTTCCGAGGAATGAACGTTTAATTACGCAAAACCGTCCCAGCGGCGCCAATCCCTCCATGCCTCAAACCATTGCAGACACAGTCAAGGCCCTTACAGAGTTCGAGGCAGAGCTGGACAAAGTGAAGATCGCCGCGATGGAAGCCAAGAAGAAGATGGTCCAGGACTCAGGTGACTGGGCAGAAGCAGCCAAGAGCCGGGCGTTGGCGGAGGCGCAGAGGCTAGCATCCGAGCGGATCTCTCGAGCGAAAGCAGAGGCCGAGACGGAGGCTGAGGAGATCAGGAAGAAGGGCCAAGCCTCAACGAACAAGTTTGCTGATTCGATAGCGAAGCACAAGAAGGAAGCCTCCGAGCTCGTGCTCCAGAGGCTCCTGGGGGAGGGACAATGAAGGTAGTCGCAGTCGGCGGCAAGGCGTTCGTCACAGGGTTCATCTTGGCGGGTGCCAACGGAGAGTACACTTCCTCTCCGGAGGAAGCGCTCGAGAAGATACGGAAACTCGCGGCCGACCCGGCAGTCGGTCTCATCATGGTCAGCGACGACGTGGCGAAGCCCATAAGCGACGAGCTTACTGCCATGAAAACCAAAAACGCAGTTCCTCTGATCTATGCCGTGCCTGGTCCGGGGAGCAAGGCGGAGAAGGTCGAGTACAGAGCAATGCTCCGCGCAATCCTAGGAGTTTGATGAGTTTGAGCAGCGCTACTGCGGCCACTCTTCAGAAGGTCGCAGACGAATTCGAGGGCGAGGTCCTGATGGAGCTCCAGGAGGGAAGAGAGCAGTCCCTTGCTCTTGTTGAAGCTTCGAAGAAAGCAACTGCTGAAGCCGTCTCCAAGATCCTTGAAACGAGCGCCAAGCAGGCAGAAGCGCTGAAGCGACAGATCATCGGGGCCGCCGAGCTCGAGGCTAGGAACTCGCAGCTCAAAGTCCTAGAAGAAGCTGTCGAGGAGGTGTTCTCCAGCGCAGTTTCGCGTATCCCGAAATTGGAGGACAAGCGATATGAGGCATCCCTGAGACATCTGCTCGCAGAAGCGATAGACGTGATTGGCCCGAACGCCCTCGTATCGACCAACTCAAAGGATGCCAAAGGGGTGTTCTCCATCGCCAAGGGCATCAAGGGAGAGCGAGGTCGCCTGACGCCAGGCGACAAGAGACTAGACACGATTGGCGGAGTCGTGCTTACGACCCCAGACAAGACAATCCGATTCGACAACACCTTTGAGGCGCGCCTCGAAAGACTTCGCCCGACCCTCAGAAAGGATGTCGCAGCGATTCTAAACGGTTGAAAGTTCTGCGGCATACTTCTGTATTACGATTTAGCGTTCACTAGTTTTCAGGAAACGAAGGCATGGTTTTCCGCTCCAGAACATTAATTAGCCAATCCACGAGGAGCCGCGATCAACTTGGCAGGGCAGCGTCCAGTCGTCCGCATTGTGAAGAAGAACGAGCCCATCGAGGAGAAACTTGTTCGTTCCATACAGGAGGTGGGGCCAAGGAACATCGCGCTGCTATCACGACAGACGGGAGCACACCCCGAGACCATCAGGTACAAGGTGAAGAGGCAGTTCAGAAAACTCGGGATCAGGATTCATGCCGAAGTAGATTATCGAAAGCTGGGGCTCATCCCCTTCTGGGCTGACATGGGTTTTTCTCCAAAGTTCGGCGGAAGTCCGAAGGAGGTCTTCTCTGGGCTGAACCGGTCAGCTTGCCTCGTCTACTATGCCAAGCTGCTACCCCAGGGAAACTTCACGTGCATGTTCGCCGTTCCAGATGGCAAGAGGAGTCAACTCGAGGAACTCTTGGTACACATGAGGAAAACAGGGATTCTCGAGGGTTTCACCCTGACCGAATCCGTTGCTAACCGAATGAACAGAATGAACCCGCGGTTCTTCGATTTCCGGTCAGGTAACTGGCAGATTAATTGGAGGGAAGTCAGGGATAGCCCCGGTTCCGAGCTCAAGGTCGGCCACCCGGTCTCGTCCGTGCGAGTCGACTTGTATGACTTGCTGCTGGTCAAGGAGCTGCAGATCGACTCCCTCCAACATCTCGTTTCAATCGCTAAGAAGGTGAAGGTCCACGCCAAGACGCTCGAGTACCACTACAGGGCGCACGTACAGCAGGAGAATCTGATCTCCAGCTACTATCTCCGCTGGTCGCACGACATCGAGCGTTCGGTAGCCCATTCGGTCCTGTTGACCAAGCTTACCTTCAGCAACTTGGAGGGCTCGTTCAGAAGAGTACAACGGACTGTGAGCAAGATCCCGTTCCTATGGTCCGAGTACCTGTTGAAAGACGGCAAGTACATAGCATTCGTTGCTACCCCCGTCCGTGAAGCTATGGCAACACTCGATTACCTGAATTCCGAACTGCCAGACCTGAACGGCAAGGTTCAGCTGTCCTACGTGAAGAGGAATGAGGCTTCCCTCTTCACGATTCCCTACGAAATGTTCAGGGACGGATGGAACTACGACCTGAAGAAGGCCAAGTCTGCCGTTTCAGTTGCTCAACTAAAGAAAAAATAGGAGGGGACTAACCTGGAAGTCCCCCGCCTATTGGGTCGTCTAGAGGCCTGAAGAACACGCCGAATGCCCCAGCCACGAATGGCAAGGCGATCGACAGTACTGCCAGGCCTATCATCACCTTCTGATAGGTGAACATGACCTCCGGAGCCGCAAAGTTCGTGTTTTTGCTTAATCATCAAAAATGGCTCATAATGTTGTTAAAATGACGGAAGCGCCGAGCGCCCGCACGGAGGTCTACCAACCTTCACGACTCAATCAACGCTTTTCTGTCCACCTTGAGAAATGCCGAAAACTGCTGTTTCGGGGGCATGTCAGCCACTCAGGACTTTGCGACTTTGAAGGCTCAGCTCGAGGAAAGGATAGCCAACCTAGCGAGGGAGAAGGAATCCGTCCAGAGGGAGGTCGAGTCGCTCGGCCAGAAAGTTGCGCTAAAGGAATTGGAGAAGCAGGCAAAAGCGTTGGAAGGGGAGTTGGGCGGACTGAAGGGAAGGAAGACTGCCCTAGAGCAGAAGCTGGCGGGCTTCGCCGTTCCAGCTGCCCAAAGTGCGCCATCCCAGCCGAAGCCCATTGTTCGGGCCATCACCCAATAGGCCGTCTATTCCAGGACGGGAGAGGACGCCGGGGAGAATCTGGAGCATTCCCGACGCTTTCATGGCTCTCTCAGCGCTTCGGCAGCTTCTCGCCATAGATTGAAACGATCATCTTCTTACCTTGGCATTTCTCGCACGTTCCCACTTCGCTTGTTATGTAATCGCCGATCTTGAAGTCCCGCTTCGTCTTCTGCTTGCAGCTTTGACACTCTTCAATGGTGTACACATGCAGGTCGCTGGGCTTCGTGCCGGAAGTTGACGGGAACATTGGGAGGCTCACGGCTGTCCAGAAGCTAGCGCTAGGTTCCCGTTAAACTAATGGCCAAGGTGGCGCTCGGACAGCGATTTTCAGCCTTGGCTGTCGTCGTTATTGTTTATATTGTCCGAAGGGGCTCATGATTAGCAATGAGGGAGTCGAAGAAGGGGGAGAAGACGCACCTGCCGAAGGACTCCACGGAAGTCTGGCTGGGGACCCAGAAATCAGAGCCCGGTGAGGCCAAGCACCGGAATCCGCCTGAGGACACCTACGAGGCTTGGGTGGAGAAGCGGGTCGGAAAGAGCCACGGGGCGGGGGCCAAAGGGCGGAAGCAGTCACCGCATGCCACTGCCTAGCCTTCCCTGGAAGAGCGCATAGAACCCACGCCATAGAACCGACGCTGATGCTTTCAAGTATCATAACGCTTTTCAAGGAAAGCACGAAGGGCCTCCCGTTTTCTCAATGGTAGTCAAGGGCAAGATCGAGTGGATTTCAGGCCCTGCCGTGAAAGCTTCCGGCATGTCGGCCGCCAAGATGTACGAAGTGGTCCAGGTCGGTGAAGAGAAGCTAGTCGGAGAAGTAATCAAGCTCACCGGCGACATCGGCTTCGTCCAAGTATACGAATCAACCTCGGGCCTTAGACCCGGAGAACCAGTTGTCGGAACGGGCCAACCACTCTCCACAACATTGGGTCCGGGCATGATAGGCGAGATTTACGACGGATTGCAGCGTCCCCTTGACGTTATCGCAAAGAAGGCGGGTGCGTTCATCACCCGAGGCGTGACAGCCGATTCCATTCCGTTCGATAAGCAGTGGGAATTCACGCCTTCGGTTCGCGCCGGAGACCAGATTGACGGTGGCAGCATCATCGGCAACGTGAAGGAGTCGCCGCTCATCGATCATAAAATTCTCGTTCCTCCACACGTACCCAAGGTCAAGCTAAAGGACGTCGTGAAGACCGGCAAATACAAGATTGAGGAAACGGTCGCGACGGCAGAGGACAAATCAGGAAAGAAGTACGAATTCAAGCTCTACCACCGATGGCCGGTGAGGACTCCTAGGCCGATCAGGGAGAGGCTCGACCCGGCGATTCCGCTGCTCACAGGGCAGCGAGTGTTGGACACGTTCTT
Organism: uncultured archaeon; assembly: GCA_963759195.1. Classification (GTDB taxonomy): domain Archaea; phylum Thermoproteota; class Nitrososphaeria; order Nitrososphaerales; family Gagatemarchaeaceae; genus DASPPF01. The sequence continues at coordinate 69,678 of CAVWXJ010000007.1, read as the reverse complement.
CCCTATGTCGAAAGGGGGGACGGGCGCAATACCTGGTGCGTTCGGAACTGGGAAAACGGTGACTCTCCATTCGGTCGCGAAGTACGCCGACGCGAAAGTTGTTTTCCACATCGGTTGCGGCGAACGAGGAAACGAGATGACCGAGGTTCTCGTCGAGTTCCCAGAGCTCATCGACCCACAATCGGGCCGCCCGCTTATGGAAAGGACCATACTCATCGCCAATGTCAGCAACATGCCGGTCGCAGCGAGAGAGGCCAGCATCTACACCGGAGTCACCATGGCAGAATACTACAGAGACATGGGCTACGACACGGTGCTGGTCGCCGACTCTACGAGCAGATGGGCCGAGGCGCTCCGCGAAATCAGCGGAAGGCTCGAAGAGATGCCCGCCGAGGAGGGATATCCGTCCTACTTGGCGTCCAGGCTCGCAGAGTTCTACGAGAGGGCGGGGAGGGTCAGCATCCTGGGCACGCCCGAACGGACGGGTTCCATCACACTCGTGGGCGCAGTCTCGCCCGCTGGCGGAGACTTCACCGAGCCTGTCACTTCTCAGACCATCAGGTTCGTCAAGACCTTCTGGGCTCTTGATGCAAGGCTCGCCTACGCCCGCCACTATCCGTCGATCAACTGGATGACCTCCTACTCGGGCTACATCGAATCAGTCAGCAAGTGGTGGAGCGAACGCGTCGACAAGGAGTGGCTCACGGTGAGGTCGGACGCCTACGGAATCCTCCAGAGGGAGGACGCCCTGAAGGAGATAGTCCGGCTGCTCGGCCCGGAGGCGCTGCCTGACGAGGAGAAGCTGATACTCGACGTCGCAAGGATGATTCAGATTGGCTTCCTCCAGCAGAACGCCTACGACGACGTCGATGCCTACTGCAGCCCCGAAAAGCAGTTCAAGATGATGAAGATGTTCGTCCAGTATCACCAGGAGGCTCTCAAGGCGCTGAGGAACGGAGTCCCGCTCCCGAAGATCAGAGGCATGTCAGTTGTAGCGCCAATGCTGCGGGCGAAGTTCGCGATCAAGGGCGAAGAGCTGGACAAGCTCGATGCGCTGGCCAAGCAGATGTTCAGACGAGTTCGCGTCGCTCTCCGGCGTCCAAGAGGTCAGGGCAGCATGAGCAGGTCTTCATCCGGTCTCGAGTACAGCAAGGTCGCTGAAATCAGGGGCCCGCTCCTGGTCGTCGACGGAGTCGAGAGGGCCGCCTTCGACGAACTCGTTGAAATCGAGGACGAGAGCGGAGGAAGGAGGCTGGCGCGGGTACTCGAGACGGGCTTCGGCAAGGCCGTGGTCCAGGTCTTCGAGGGAACTTCGGGCCTCTCCATCAGCGGGACAAGAGCGAGGTTCCTGGGGAAGACGATGGAGCTCCGAGTCTCCGACCAGCTTCTCGGCAGGGTCTTCGACGGCCTCGGGAAACCGATTGACGGCCTCCCCGATCCCGTGGCAAAGAGCTTCCTGGACGTGAACGGCTCGCCCATCAATCCCGAGAGGAGGGAATACCCCACCGACCTCATCCAGACTGGCGTCTCGGTCATCGATGGCATGCTCACGCTGGTAAGAGGGCAGAAGCTCCCGATCTTCTCCGGCGCGGGGATGCCTCACAACAACCTAGCCGCGCAGATTGCAAGGCAGGCTACAGTGGTCGGCGAGGGTGAGGAGTTCGCAGTGGTCTTCGCAGCGGTCGGCGTCGCGAGCAGCGACGCGACCTTCTTCCAGCGGACGCTCGCGGAATCTGGCGCCATCAGGCGGTCAGTCCTCTACCTCAACCTTGCAGACGACCCGGCCATCGAACGGATCATAACGCCTCGCGTCGCCCTGACCGCAGCCGAATACCTGGCCTTCGAGCTCGGAATGCACGTGCTCGTAATCATCACGGACATCACCAACTATGCAGAGGCGCTCCGTGAAATCTCAGCCGCAAGAGAGGAAGTCCCAGGCAGGAAGGGCTTCCCCGGCTACCTCTACACCGACCTGGCGACAATCTACGAGCGCGCGGGAAGAATCAAGGGGAAGAAGGGCAGCATCACGCAGATGCCGATCCTCTCCATGCCGAGCGACGACGTCACCCATCCCATACCCGACCTTACGGGCTACATCACCGAAGGCCAGATCTTCCTTGGCGAGGGACCTGTTCAGGAAGGGAATCTATCCTCCGGTCTACGTGCTATCCAGCCTGAGCAGGCTGATGGGGCCGGCTCTGGGCGTTGTCATCAAGCAGGGAAGGGCGAGGGCCGACCATCACCAAGTTGGGAACCAGCTCTACAACGCATACGCGCGCGCCATCGAGCTGAGGGCCCTGGCGGAAATCGTGGGCAAGTCTGGCCTCACGGGCTCTGACCTGAAGTACCTTCAATTCGGTGACGAGTTCGAGCAGAAGTTCCTCAACCAAGGCTACGACGAGAACAGGACCTTCGAAGACACGGCTCGCATCGCCTGGGATGTCCTCTCTGTCCTTCCCGAGAGCGAGCTGACCAACATCAAGGAGGAGTTCATCAAGAAGTACTACGTCAAAGGCAAGTCGGCTGGTTAGCCATGTCAGTAGCATCCGGCTCCAACGTCCTCCCCACCAAGATCGAGCTAATCGGAACCAGGCGAAGGCTCCAGACCGCCCAGAGGGTGAAGAAGGTCCTGGACGACAAGCGCGACGTCCTTCTGAAGAGGCTCGACGAGATGATCCAGCAAGCTGGCAAGGCTCGCGACGAAATATCCGAGCCGCTTTCGGATGCATACCTGGCCCTCTACGACGCCTACCTCAAGCTCGGGCCCCTGAGGCTCGAGGGCACCGCAGCCAACACGCCGCCCATGGTGGAAGCCGACGTGAACGTGCGCAGAATAGTGGACGTCGACGTACCCTCCATCACAATGTCAGAGAAACAGATTGGGCATGACCTACGGCTTCGCAGACACCAACGTAGCCGTCGACAGGGCCGCAAGGCAGATGAGGAAAGTTCTCCCTTCGATCTTCAAGGCCGCCGAGTTCGAGAACGCGATCTTCAGGCTCGCAAAGGAACTTGAGCGAACCCAGCGGCTCCTCAACGCCCTTGAGTACATGATAATCCCACGCTACCAGAGCTCAATCCGCTACATCCAGGCCACCCTTGAGGAGAGGGAGCGCGAGGAATTCGTCAGGCTAAAGCATGTAAAGAAGGTCCTCGAAAGGAAGGCGCAGGCATGAGCGAGGACATGACCGAAAAGGCCTACTCGTCCGCCACGGAGAAAGTGACCAAGCAGCACGAGGACGCAGCGGCGAAGGTCAAGGCCGCCATCGCAAAGGCGAAGTCGGACGCGCTGAAGAAGCTCAGCCCCTAGGCTGCTCCCTGGCGACCAGCCAAACGATTGCCTTCGTCAGTATCGCAATCGCCAGCAAGAAGCCTGCTGTGGAGAAAGCTATCGCCATTATCGAGCCCGAGAACCCTACCACGCCCCCGACGTAGTAGCCCAAATAGACTCCAGCAAGCACTAGCGGTGTCACAACAACTGCGGTGAGCGCCATCACGACTAGGACCAGGTTTCCCTTCTTGCTCACGAAGGTTCGGGGTGGCGAGCCGTTAAATCGTTTGTGGGTTCGCGCTTACTCGCACTTGCTGTAGCCGCAGCTGGCGCACTTGTAGCACCCATTCTCGAATATCAGTGTGCCTTCGTGGCATTCGGGACAGGTCGCCCCGAGGCTCACCGCTGGCGAAGATGCTGCTGACCCAGTCTCCTTGACGATGTGGTTGGTCGTCAACTGCTCGAGAGCTTTCGCAACCGCGTCGGGTATCGACTGGAGCTGGGTCCCTTCGTCCCAGGACACGTACTTGCCCTTGATCCCTTTGAGCGTCGAGATGACGTTCCTGATGTCGCCTCCATGCTGGAGGTAGAGGCTGATCAGTCTGCCGAGCGCTTCCGCGTCGGCCTTCTCGTCTCCGCCCGACTTGCCAAGCGTCACGAAGACTTCTTTGGTCTCGCCGTTCGCCATGTTCGCGGTCACGTAGATACCTCCCTGCGGAAGCTTCAGCTTCAGTGTCCTGCCCTCCATCGCTTTCGGTCTCTCGAATTCCTTCTGTTCCGTCGTCAGAGCGTCCTGCTTCTTCGCGGGGCTCGCGGTCTCCAAGATTCCCTCTCTGCTCCCTTCACGATAGATGGTGATTCCCTTGCAGCCCAACTTCCACGCGAGCATGAAGATCCTCTCGACCTCCTCGGGAGTTATCTCCTGCGGCAGGTTCACGGTGCTCGAGATTGCGGTGTCGATGTGCTTCTGAATCGCGGCCTGCATCTTCACTCGCATCTCTGGCTTGATCTGGTGCGCAGTCACGAAGTAGCTTGGCAGCTTCTGCTCGCTCGCAATTCCGGAGACGTCCATGTGCTCCTTGACCAGCGGGTGGAAGACCTTGAACTCGCCTTCGCTGAGCGACTTGCTCCGCCTGGTGTAGACCAGCGCGAACACGGGCTCGACGCCGCTGGAGCAGCCCGCGAGGATTGAACCAGACCCAACCGGCGGTATCGTAGTGATGGCAGCGTTCCTTATGCCCTTGGTCATTATCTTCTCCTTTACCTGCGGGTCCAATCTGCTGATGAATGGTTGTGCGAGGTGCTTCTCCGCGTCGAAGGCAGGGAAGCTTCCCTTCTCCTCGGCGAGGACCGTCGAGTAGTCGTAGATCACGTTCTTGATCTTCTCGAAGAGGTGGTCCACGAACTCTATTGTCGATTCGTCGTCGTAGCGAAGTCCCAGCTTGATCAGCATGTCTCCCAATCCAGTTATTCCGACGCCTATCCTCCTGCTCCGGAGCGATGAGGCCTTCTGCTGCGGGAGCGGATGCTTCTCCGCGTTGTAGTCCAGCACGTTGTCCAGGAACCTGACGGCGTACTGGGTGGCCCTGGTCAGAGACTCCCAGTCGATGCTCGCCCTTTCCGAGAACGGCGCTCCGACGAACGCGCTCAGGTTGACCGACCCGAGGCAGCAGCAACCGTAGGGCTCGAGGGTCTGCTCGCTGCACGGGTTTACCCCCTGCACCTCCATGCCGCCGTACTCCGTCGTCGATTCCCGCTTGATCGTGTCCCAGAAGAGCACGCCGGGTTCGTCCGATTCCCAGGCTCCCCTGATCAGCTGCTTCCAGACCTGCCGGGCGCTCACCGTCTTGTTGACCTCCACCTTGTCGTTCTTGAAGTGGAGCAGGAAGTCGCTGTCGCTCTCCACCGCCCTCATGAAGTCGTCGGTGATCTTCACAGATATGTTGGCGTAGTTCACCTTCTTCAGGTCCCGCTTCACGTTGATGAAGTCCACCACGTCCGGATGGTCCACCTTGATCGTTATCATCAGGGCCCCTCTCCGCCCCGCCTGGCCTATCGTCCCCGTGGTGGTCGAAAGGAGCTCCATGAATGAGACAGCCCCGGAGCTGTAGATTGCCGAATTGTTCACCGGCGCTCCCTTCGGCCTCAGGACCGAGATGTCGGTCCCCACGCCCCCGCCGTAGCTGTAGGTCCTCGCCGCCTCCTTGCACCATTCGAATATGGCCTCTATGGAGTCCTCCTTGATACCGAAGTAGTAGCAGTTCAGGAGGGTCGACTTCCTGGGCTGGCCCGCCCCGAACAGGATTCTGCCTCCCGGCACGAAGCGCCAGTCCTGAAGCAGCCAGTAGAACTTCGTGGTCCACTCCTTCCTCTTCTCGTCGCTAATCTCCGGAGATGAGAGCTCCGTGGCCACCCTGCGCCACATGTCCTCTGGCGTTCTCTCAATCTGCCTACCCTCCGCATCCCTTAGGGCATACTTCTCGTAGAAGACCCTCGCGCGCAGTTCGTCTCCTCCAAACGCTGCCAGTGTTTCCGATGGAAGTATCACTTCCTTCGCGGATGCAGATGCATCCGCAGAGCCCCGTGGCTCTTCAACGATCGACGTCATAATTCAGCCTTGCACCCATACTTCTACGGTGTATATGTCAATCACGGATTGTCGGACATTGACAACAGCACTGTGTCCGCGAAGGCGGCGACGACAACATGAGACGCTCGACGGTGAACTCTTTTTGACTGCAAACGAGAGAAAACGTTCGAATGCAGTGAATTATTCTGCAGTCGAGTACTGCACAGTTGCGACAGACTTGCACTGCGGGCACCTAGTGGATTTTTGCGGCAGCTTCGCTCCGCAGTTCCTGCAGACAGACACGGATCTGTCGACCTTGAAGTAGGGAATCTTGGGCGTCGCGTTCAGAATCATGCTGTAGATTCCCCTAACATCATCAGCCGAACCGTCGAGCGTCACCGATAGCCCGCCGAGGAGGCCAGCGGACAGCTTCCCAACATAGATCATCTTCTCCTGGTTCTCGAGGTCCGCCAGGGTCAGCCTTTGCGACTGCGTGTACGCATTCCTTCCCAGCGGCTGGATGTTCGCCTTGCCATACTTCTCGCCATCAAGGCTCGACAGCCTCACGGCGCCGTCCAGATCTATCATCGCAGCCCCCAATCTTTCGCTTTTTGTCGATTTTTCATTGGAAACCTGCGTCGCTGTTTCCACTATCTTCTCTGCCAGCGCGAACCTTGAGCCACTGGTGGGGTCCCTAATCAGGCTCGCCAGCGTCTCGTCCAAGCCCACCATGTTCATCACCAAGGGCATGGTTTCCGTGGTTACTGCGTCTGATGCAGAAGCCAAGCCGGGCAGCAGGCCACGCTTGAGAGTCCGCTCTATCAGCCTCCGACGGGTGACGAGGGCGTCGGAAGCGACGCCGATTAGGAGCGCAAGTTTCGCCCTGAAGTAGGTCTCGTCCTGGTTCGAGTCGTACGCAAGCCTCGGCATGTTGAGGCTCAGGTTATGCAGTACGCTCACGTTGTCGGCTTGCATCTCCTGCGGCAGAATCCCGGAGTTCACTCCCTTGAAGCTCCGCCTCTGGTCGGAAGAGAAGAATGCGATTCTCCCTCCATTGAAGATTATCGCTGCAGCATCCTTCAGAGTCTTCGTCTCGTCGACCCTGTTGGGCTTTGCCAGCAGCAGGCGGACGTCAGGCCTGGGCGTCTCCTCGACGTAGCTTCGATAGGCGGAGAGGGTCGAATCCAGCAGCTTGTCCATCACCTCCCTCCCGACTTCGTCATGGCGGAACGGGTTGAGGTCTATGCTCACGGCAGGCTTTTCCAAGCCCGCTACGGGTGTTCCGATGGTTTCGTAGAACCTCAGCATCAGCGCCTCCATCTCCCGCTTGCTCTTGGACTTGCAAAGCGGGCCTATGTACTGCAGGAAATTCCTGAAGGTAATCTCTTCGCTGACCTCTCTGCAGAGCATCGACGACATATTCAACACGATATTGAGCGCCCTCTCCACGTTCTCGGGGCTCGGAATCATCGAGGCGTTCAGGATCTTCCCCCTCGGATTCATACCGCCGCTCCTCACAGAAAGGAGGTCGACGAAGACCGTGTCGGGCGTGAGCCCCCAGGATCCCGCGTCTGTGATGTGGATGTCTCCTGAGAGGTGGGCATCTGCAACGTCGCGCGGGAGCTGTTCCAGTAGCAGGTATTCCGAAAAGACCTGCTTTCCCGTCTGGTGGATCAGCGTTTCCACGTTCCCGCCGTCGTCCCCGGCCTTGTTGAGAAGCTGCGTCACATCATAGATCGGCATGCCAAGCCTTGTGAGCTTGTGCCTGTACTCTTCGAGGCTGTGCTCGACAAGCATAGCGTTGACAATCTCCCTGATAAGCGGGGCTGTGAGGTATTGTGTCTGGAACTTGTACAGCCTCGACTCGGTCTCACTCGTGATCTTCTGGGCCAGCTCCACCGGCATCCCCGCTTCCTTCACCAGCGACTGCAGGATCTTGTTGGCGTTGAATTCCTCCATGGTCTGATGGGACGTCCTGACGTAGAGCTTCCCGCTCTCGACAAGCGACTGTTCTTCGATCTGGCGCGTAAGATTAAGCACGAGCCTGCCTAGGTTGGTCACCGTGTACTTCCTCTCTTGCCTGTTGAGCTGTATGAGTAGCTGTTTGACGAGCTTCCTAAGGTGGTAGGCGAACTTTCCGGATTCCTTCTTCGACTTGAAGCCTGCTAGCGTCTTCAGCGCGCTGTATGTCAGGGGCCCCTTGATGTTCAGTATGCGGAGAATCTCAAGTCGTTGCGGCGACGCGATGACGCTGTAGATTGTCTTTACTCTTCTAGGAGCTGCCTGCAACGCGGCGAAACGTCGCGGTCAATTGTATTTAACAGTATGATGACTGATGTTAATCAAACAGACTGAGTGGGGTCGTGACCTGGACGATTCTCCTTTCGCTTCTAATCAGGGCTTCCATGTCACAGTCCATCTGCCTGGCAGTTTCCTAATCGTTTCTACGTAATGGAGCGAATTGCAGACTTTGCATCTTATCTCCAAGTCGTCGGTCCTTCGCTTTCCATTCAGTATGGCGAAGAGCATGTCCCTCGAACGATCGCTCGCGCCCTTGCCCAAATATTCCTTCCTTCCTCCGCCATTCACGTGATTTATTTCCAAAGCTTCCGGAACAGAGCAGCCACAGTTAACGCACTTCCCACCCAACCTGTCAATGACTCTCTGTCTAAGTTTGCGCCTGTATTCAATGAATACTTCGCGATGCCGTCTCGCCCACAAACGCTGATACTCTCTGTTCTTCACAGGGTCAGAGAATGGCATTCACAGGACGGGTTCAACATGTAGGTAGATAAGTCACGTTGAACCCAAAGATGAAAATCAATAGACTAGAGTGAAAGTGATTGGGGTCGCCCGGATTTGAACCGGGGATCTCAAGCGCTCTTGCTCGGAGTCCCAAGGCTTGAAGCCTAGACCAGACTAGCCCTGCGAAGTCAAGTTATTCACAGTCTAGCCGACGACCCCACGAGTCTGCGTCAAGTCGAGCCTTAGTTATGGATTCTGCGTCACGTCGACGGTTTTCCTTTTGAGACGTACCTGTTTCCTTTCTCGAAGAACCTCCACTTGTGCTCCGCGCCCCTGCTGATACCCACTCTGGAGCTGACACCGATCTCCTTAACGCTTGGACCGCGTTCAAGGAAAAGCCTCGGCGAGTCAGCCAGGTCCTCCCCATTCATCTTGCCGTCAATCTTCAACGCTTGGGTCAGTTTCGCAGGGCCACTTGTGAGGTCTTCGGCTCGCCTCAAGCCCCTTAATTTCATCATGAATTCGATTCCCTCGACCGGCTCCAGTGCCCTGATCAGGGCTGCACCAGCCTTCCCCGGTTCCTCCGTTGTCACGTTGAGGCACCAGTGCATCCCCATGGTGAAGTAGACGTAGGCGTGGCCGGGCTCACCGAACATCACGCTGTTTCTCCTCGTCATTCCTCTAAAGGCGTGGCTCGCCGGGTCCTCGGCACCTCGGTAGGCCTCGATTTCCACGATTCTGCCGGCAATCCTCCTTCCATCAGCGACTCGAACCAGGACACTGCCGAGGAGCCTCTTGCTCACCTCCACTGTGTCTCCCTCGAAAAACCGTCGACCCAGCCGTTCCATGAAATCAATGCGAGCGGTCAGATATCTTAAATAGAACGCGAAGGACTTGTAGCACCAACCGGCGTTAAGCTGGTTTCTGGAGAATTGACGTGTCTTGAATTGGATAGAACAGGGGCGTAGGTGACACGGGCAAGCGTAAGGTGTTGAATGAGGCCAACCTGAAGGAGCTTGTCCTCCCTGAGCAGGGCGAGCTACTCGGCCGAGTAAGCAAGATTTCCAGCGGCGACCACGTCATGGTAAAGTGCACAGACGGCAAGATCCGTCTCTGTAGGATACGAGGCAAGATGAAGAGGCGCGTCTGGATCAGAGAACACGACATAGTCCTCGTCGCTCCATGGGACTTCGACGACGACAGGGCTGACGTGCTGTGGCGCTACATCAAGGCCCACGAGGAGTGGCTCGGGCAGAACAACTATCTCCCGCCGAACTTCTGATCAGACCGCCGCATTCTTTACCTGTTAATTAACCAGTCCGCGGATTCCGAAGAACAATGCGTTTCGTGGCCGACCTGCAACTCCACTCGAAATACGCAATGGCCACGTCGAAGGACATGGACCTAGAGCACATGGCCGTCGGGGCAACGTCCAAAGGATTGAACCTGCTGGGGACGGGAGACTTCACACACCCACTGTGGTTCGAGGAAATGAAATCCAAGCTGGAACCGATTCCAGGCTCTGGACTCTTCTCCTACGCGGGAATGACTTGGATGCTTTCGGGCGAGGTGAGCACCATCTACAAGCAGGACGGACGGACGAGGAAGGTGCACCACCTCATCTACGCCCCGGACTTCGAGACCGCAGCCCTCGCTAACGCCACCCTGTCGAGGTACGGCGACTTGGCTAGCGATGGTAGGCCTGTGCTCACAGGGATTGATTCGCCCGAACTACTCGAGAGGCTGACAGGAATCTCAGATTCCCTAGTAGTGATTCCCGCTCACGCCTGGACGCCATTCTTCTCAGTCTTCGGCAGCAAGTCGGGTTTCGATTCCCTAAAGGAGTGCTACCAAGACCAGGCGAAGAAGATCTTCGCTGTAGAGACGGGACTCAGCTCCGACCCACCAATGAATTGGCGGTTGTCGCAGTTGGACACCGTTTCGCTCGTGTCCAACTCGGACGCGCATTCACCGAATCCGTGGAGGCTGGGTCGCGAGGCAAACGTCTTCGAGCTGAGCAGGCTCACCTATCGCGAAATCTTCGACTGTATTCGGAAGAAGGACCGGTCGCGATTCCTCTACACCATAGAGGTCGACCCGGCCTATGGGAAGTACCACTATTCGGGACACAAGGCGTGCGGCGTTTCTCTCGCACCGACTGATTCAGAAAGGATTGGCAACGTCTGCCCGAAGTGCGGGAAGAAGCTCACCGTTGGGGTCCTACAGAGGGTCGAGCAACTCGCGGACAGGCCGGAAGGCTACGTCCCGCCGGGGTCGATCCCCTTCAAGCGGCTTCTCCCGCTCTACGAAGTAATCTCCTTCGCAACCGGCGTGAACAGGCTTTATGCCAGAGGCGTCATCGAGGAACAGGACAAGCTGATACGCGCTTTCCAGAACGAGCTGTCGGTCCTCATCGAAGCTGAATACGAGGCGCTCACCCGCGTGACCAAGAAGAAGGTCGCAGACGCCATCTTGGCCCTGAGGGAGAACAGAGTGAAGGTCGTTCCGGGGTATGACGGCGTCTACGGCAGACCCACGTTCCCATGACTTGGCCGAATCGCGACTCATTCTGCGAGACCAAGATTCATATATGAATAAGGGAACCTGATTTGCATGTCAGTCTCCCTGATAGATCCGAAGCACGTCAAGAGAATACGGGCTCAGCTCGGGATTACCCAGTCAGCCCTCGCTAGGGCGGCTGGAATCAGTCAGTCCCTGGTTGCAAAGATTGAGGCTGGCAAGGTGGACCCATCGTTCACCACCATCAAGGCGATTGCTGACGCTCTGAGGGTCCAGATCAAGTCAGGAGCAAAGAAGGCTTCCGACGTTATGTCGAAACCCGTGGTCTCGGTGCAAGCAAGCACGAGCATCTCCGACTGCATCGAGCTGATGAAGAAGAGGGGGATATCCCAGCTCCCAGTATTCTCGGGGGGACAACTTGTGGGCTCGATTTCGGAGGGGCACATCGTCGCCTTGTTGAGCACGGGCGCGGACCCCCGGACATCGTTGGACAGGCCCGTCTCCCGCTTTCTTGAGGCCAGCTACCCAACCGTCGATGCCAGCACGCCGGTCGACGCGCTCTTCTCTCTCTTCAACTTCGTACAGGCAGTGCTTGTCACATCGGGCGACAGGCTGGCGGGAATCATAACAAAGATCGACATGCTTTCAGCGGAAGTCAGGTGAAAGCAGAAGCCTATCGGCGCCTTACAACAGCAATCCCGACGAGCGCGATTATCAGTACCAGCAGGGCCACTCCGCCGACCAGTGCTTCGTTGGTGGTCAGCACGATGGCCGAAGTCGTCGTGGTGCTGGTCGTCGTAGAAGTGATTGTGGAAGTCTGAGTAGACACCGATGTCGTAGTCAAGGTTGTGGTGACCGTCGAAGTCGTCGTGCTCACTGAGGTTGTCGCTGTTGTCACTGTGGTCGTTACCGTGGTTGTAGTGTTGGTCGTGGTTGTAGTGTGGTCGTGGTAGTCGTTGTGGTCGCGCCACTGTAGGCAAAAGTCGCCGCAGCCGTCGCAGGCTGGGTGCTGGACGAAGTCCCGTATGTCGCAATTACTTCGTATGTCCCACCTGTCCAGTTTGGACTTCCGCCAGCAATGAAACCTTTGGAGTACGTGCCAGAAGCCCCACTCCCGGTTACATTAGCAGAGGCCACCGCAACGGTCGTATTCGTCGGATTTACGACGCGAAGGAACACCGCAGTATTCGTTATGCTACCCGACGCGGCCGTCACCGTTCCAGAAACAGTGAAGGTCCCAGAGCCTGATACCGAAGTCGGGGCGACTGACGCCGTAACAGCGTCATTAGCGGCAAAGGAGTTCAGCGGGACGATGAGCACAAACGACAAGAGGAAGAACGCAATAGCCACGTTCCTGAGGGCACTACTCATCCTGCTCTGACGGCTTGGCTTGCTATATTTGGCTTGCCTAGCAATCATCCAGATTGCACCGCCATTTCAGAGTATGGGGACGGCCGGACTTGAACCGGCGATCTACAGGTGTCTTAGGCCGCTCCACTGCCATATCATCCACGTTGCCGTGTCATTCTGGTGTTTCGCACTGGAGCCTGTCGCCATGCCTGTCTAGGGCAAAGCCGCTGACGGCTCTCCTGGCTAGGCTACGTCCCCACACGAGATTCAACGCCCAACCGACTTGGCTATAGGGTTTCCATCATTCAGCGATGCAATCTGCTTTCCGTCCTGACTCTCGATGAATTGATTGTCGTTCTTCCTCAGAGGCTCCACGGCTTCCCGCCGTGGACTATCCTTTCCGGGACCTTTCCTTTCCACTTCGCGAGGAAGTCGAGGTCCTCTTTCCTGTTCCTGAGGTTGTCGGGGAGCATCACGGGGATCTCATCGATGATCGGGTAGTATCTACCGCACTCGCTGCATAGCAGGACTCCGTCGACTACGAGTTGCTCCCTGGTTGTGAACTCAAGCATCTCTAGGGGATAGTGCTTGTCAATCGGGCAGGCCAAGATGTCGAGGAGCTTCCGTTGCACGAGACGGACGGACGCGGCTCGCTATAAAACGGTTGAATCTTTGTCGGGAAACATTAATCTACTCGCTTGGCGGCGCCGCCTTCAGCCGGCCATAGCGCGTGGGTCCGACCTGGACTCGTTCCGAACCCAGAAGTCAAACCACGCGTCGTCGCCATGCTACTGAGTTCCGAGAGGACTCGGGAAGTGACGATGCCGGCGCCTATCTCATTTCGCGCCTTCTTTGGCTCAATACGGGGAGCGGACTCCCAGATTAGTCCAAGATTCATCCAAGAAGCGAATTTTGATTCCAAAGTCCAGAACATTTAAGACCGAGTCCCTGACCGAGATTCGTCGAATCCAATGTCCACAGTTTCCTTACTGCCTCTTCAGCTGGGCAGCGACGTCAACACGCTACTTTACATGGCGAGCTTGGGCTTCTTCGTAGTCTACGGACTTTACGCGACGAGGATTCAGGTTTACTTTGCGCTAAACGACATTGGAAGGGGCCTCACCAAGCTGAAAGTGATGAAGGACAAGTCAAGAAAGGAGGCGATCGAGTACCTCCAGAATGTGGGGAAGTCGTCGGGTGACCCCACTCAGAGGGTGGACCAGTTCCTCGACTACGTCACCATAATGCCCGTCGACATGGACCCCCAAGGCATTGTCGGAAAGGTCGACCACGTCGTCACCACAAACAACGACAGGGTCAGGGCAGAGGTCGGGTCGCTAATCACTCAAAACAACCCGGTAACGGTCTCCATCTCTGAGAACCTGCTCGAGGTCGCGACCTCACTCAACCAAATCCACAAGGTCGTGAGGCACTACTACCTGCTCGGAAAGAAGACCAACTCATACTTCACCCTCGTTCAGCTCCAGATGCTGATGCCAATGATCCTCCAGGAAGCGGACGCTCTCCTCAACGCTGTTGATTCGTTCAAGGTGGGACAACCAGTGGGCGACGGCGTAGGACCCGTGATAGTCTCCCGTCTGATGGTCGGGAAGGAGAAGAGAGTGGTGGCCAAGGACACGGTCATGGCGACAACTGAGTACAAGGGAAGGAAGCTGCACGTTCTAAAGGCCGAGGGACCAATGGCCTACGTCGGGCAGCCTGGCGTCGCGATAAAGAAGATAATCGAAGAGATGGGTGTGAAGCCCAGCGCCATAATAATGATAGACGCAGCGTTGAAGCTGGAAGGAGAGAAGACAGGAGAGATAGCAGAGGGTGTCGGCGCAGCCATTGGTGGAATCGGGGTCGAAAAGTTCCAGATAGAGGAGGAGGCTACCAAGAACAAGATTCCGCTCTACGCCATCCTCGTCAAGCAGTCCATCCTGGAGGCCATCACAGTGATGAGGAAGGAGATTGCCGAGGCTTCAGACAAGGTGATTCAGGTCCTCAACCGGGTTATCGAAGAAAAGACCAAGGAGGGGGACGACGTGCTTGTCGCCGGCATAGGGAACACCCTGGGCGTAGCGCAATGATGAGCTCAGTTCCGGCAACGGACAAAAAGTCCAAGCTCCTGGTCTACACCATCGAGGAGTGTCCCGCGTGCGGCCAGAAGAACAAGCGCGCCTTCCAGGTGGGAGACTACATCACCAAGGAAGCAGGTAAGTGCGCGAAGTGCGGAAATCCCATGAGGATAAGTTTAGTCTACGCCGAGCCAGCCGCCAAGAATTCAAGTTAGCACTACCAGCCTGCCGCCGTCGTAGCCCATGGTGTGTTCGAACTGGGCAACGGGTTTCATAGACGCTTCAACAAGTGTCGGGTAGCCCCTCATCAGCCGCCTTCGTACTAACTCCTTGATTATTCTGTCCACCTTATCCCTTCCAAAATCTGAAACGTACCACCTCGGCGTGAACGGAAGCGTCTTCCTCTCTTCCCACACCCTAGAGGCAAACTCGTCGAGTTCCTTCACCCCGGTGCTTTTCCTCACGAGCAGAGAGAATATCGTCTCAGCCTCCGAGTCGACCACATAGCCGGCCGCGGAGCCGAGAGTGAGGAATGGCTCCACAGCGAAGATGTCGTCTTCCTTGAGCGACGGCATGTTCTGAACGAAGAGATTCGGAATGCTCTTGCCTGCGTGCACGACGTACCTCTCGACCGTGTGGCCAGTGAGATTCTCGATGGTCTTGAATCCAAGGCGCGAAGCCTCTCGGCGTATCTCTCTTCCAATCTCGCCGACCCTCCGCTCGCTCTTTAGTGCGCTGATGGCTGCGTTCAGTGTCCTCTCCGCGGCCTCGACGAGGAGTTCGTATTCGGGGTTGAAAGTCACCGTGACCGCAGTGTCTGTGATGTAGCCTTCGACGTGAACGCCAAAGTCCACTTTGATCACGTCCGACTCCAAGAACTTCGATTCATCTGCTTCCTGAGGGGCGTAGTGGGCGGTGACGTGGTTCACTCCTATGCCTGTTGGGAAGGCAGCCGCTCCTCCCCTGGCGACGATTTCCTTCTCGATCCACTCGCACGTCTCTACATAGCCCATCCCCGGCCTCACCTTCTCCCTAACCAGGCTTCGCAGCTTTTCCGTGATGCGTCCCGACTTGACGTACTGTTCGGCTATTGGCAACTTCCCGTCTCACAACTCTTTTTGAATGCCAAGGCCAGCCCCGGACCCCTACATAATTCAAGTGATTGCTTGGTGGCTGAAAAGAAGCGGTACAAGACTGTCGCAACGGGGGGAACCTTCGACAGGCTCCATCGGGGGCACGAAGCCCTTCTGTCCAAGAGCTTCGAGGTCGGCGAGAAGGTTGTAATCGGGGTGACGTCCGACGCATTCGCCCTGAAGGAGGGGAAACGCCCGGAGCAGACGTATGAAGAGCGTGTGAAAGTTCTTCGCTCTCACCTGGACAGGCGGTTTCCAGGGCGTACGTACGTCATTTCCAAGCTAGACGATTTCTTTGGCCCTGGAATCGCTTCCCCTGACGTGCAGGCGATTGTAGTCAGCTCCGAGACTGCAAAGCGAGTAGAGCTAGCCAACAGGGTTCGTGCCCAGAAGGGCTTTCCGCCTCTCAAAGTCGTTACAGTAGACTTCGTGCTGGGCGAAGACGGGAAACCCATCTCCTCCACCAGGATAAGGGCGGGAGAGATCGATGAAGCAGGTCGGGTAGTGAAACGCTGAGGACAAGAAGGCATCCTGGTGTCGATTCTCGTCCCCGGATATCAGGCTCGACCGCTGTTTTCGCGAGCTGCTTTAGCGTAATGCCGAACTGACGCTCAAGCATCATCCTGCAGCGCGATATGAGCGCCATCAACCAAACGATCAGGGACGGGCGCTG
The DNA here is from genome assembly GCA_963759195.1 of uncultured archaeon. Lineage (GTDB taxonomy): Archaea > Thermoproteota > Nitrososphaeria > Nitrososphaerales > Gagatemarchaeaceae > DASPPF01. The sequence goes on along the minus strand of CAVWXJ010000007.1, from coordinate 53,339 downwards.
TCAAGACGTCAGCGTGAGTGGCAATGGGCCGAGCTCTGGAAAGGGATTAAATCAGAAGGCCCGCGGCCAGAGGCAACGTGGAGAACGACAGGCTGGACCCTTGGGGAACCAGCGACATCAAGGACTACACGCGCCTTCAGAGCGAGTTCGGCATCGAGCCGGTCGCTCCTCTTCTTCCCCGCTTCAAGAAGCTAGGGACCCATCTCAGCCGCGGAATTGATTTTGGCCAGCGAGACTTGTCGCGGGTTCTGGACGCCGTAGACAAGAACAAGCCATTCGTCGTCATGAGCGGCATAAAGCCGGACGGCACCTTCCACCTGGGTAACAAGATGACAGCCGACGACATGATCTTCTTCCAATCTCTCTCGAAGAAGGCGCGCGTCTTCTATGCGATTGCGGATGTGGAGGCATACAACGACAACGGGCTGTCGCTGCAGCAGAGCTCGAAGGTCGCTGTGCAGAACGTGGCCGACATACTCGCCCTTGGGCTCGACCCCGACCGGGCCGTGGTATACAGGCAGAGCGAAGAGATGAGGGTGATGCGACTTGCCACCATTTTCTCGAGGGGTGTGACCAACAATATGCTGAAGGCAATCTACGGCGAGAGGCAGATCGGCCTTTACCTCTCCGCCCTGGTTCAGGCTGGCGACATCCTGATGCCGCAGCTCCCGGAGTTCGGTGGGCCGAAGCCGGTCATCGTCCCGGTGGGAGCTGACCAAGATCCGCACATCAGGCTCGCCAGGGACCTAGCGACGAAGTATCACGACGAGTTCGGTTTCTTTCCCCCTTCGTCAATCTACCATAGGCTCGAGAGGGCTCTCACTGGGGGATTCAAGATGTCCAAGCGCGACCCGGCTTCCGGGTTCACCCTCGACGAGGCTCCCGACGTGGTTTCGAAGAAAGTGCTAGCTTCTTTCACAGGAGGAAGGGCGACCATCGAAGAGCAAAGAAGGCTCGGAGGGCAGGCGGACATCTGTCCCATCTTCGACCTGTACAACTTTCATTTCGCCACGGATGACGAGTACGCCAGGCGTGTCCACGATGAGTGCGTCGGCGGAATAAGGATGTGCGGCGAGTGCAAGCAGGAAGCCGCGGCCCTGGTGAAGAAGTTCCTCGTGCAGCACAGGAAGAAGAGGGCGGCGCTCATGAAGGATGCGACGGACCTCCTCGCCAAGAGCAGACGCTACCTTCTATCGACAGGGAAGTGAATCAATGTCAACTCCCTCGGCTCTCCATCCAATCGAAAGGAAAGTGCTCTCCGCCCTCGAGGCGGGGGCGCTCGGCTTCGAAGCCCTTGTCGAGAAATCCAGCTTGCTCCCAGACCAGGTCAGGCGCTCCTTGGAGTGGCTCTCTTCGAAAAAGCTCGTCGATGTCAGAGAGTCCGTAAGCCACAAGCTTACCGTGGCTTCTGTCTCTCCACCCGAACTCTCGCTGGTCCAACTAATCCGCGAGTCTCCCAAGCCGCCCACACTGGCCGAGCTGACGCGCTCATTCTCTTCGAGTGAAGAGTTCTCTGCGGCGCTGGGAAGGGCCAGGGCGGCTGGTTGGGTGAACGTCGACTCCGCCTCCTCTCCGCCAGTGGTGAAGGTCGTCGACAGCGAAGGCCCGAAGATGCTCAAGGAACTCCTTGCCTCCGTGTCTGCAGGAGCAGGCGAGGAGTCCATGAACCCAAGGCAGAGGGAGCTGTCGAAGGATCTGGTCAAGCGCGGGATTCTGAGGTACAGGGAGGAACGGTCCATTTCGGTCGCGATAACTCAGAAGGGAAAGGACGCGCTTTCAATTGCTGCCGGCGTAGACGAAATCGACAGGCTTACCCCGGAATTGATCTCCTCGGGGGGCTGGCGAGGGAAGAGCCTGAGACCGATCGACGTCGAAGCAAAGGCCCCGGTATTCTACCCAGGGAGAAGGCATCCCGTCCGGGACTTCATCCGCGAGGTCAGGGAAGCCTATGTGTCAATGGGATTCACTGAGCTGCAGGGCAACAGCGTCCAGCCCGCCTTCTGGAACTTCGACGCTCTGTTCATCCCCCAGGACCATCCTGGCAGAGAAATGCAGGACACCTTCTACATCAAGGGCCAGTCCGACAGGAAGCTGGCTCGCAAAGGCCTGGTAGACACCGTCGCCAGGACCCACGAAAACGGCTGGAAGACGGGGAGCGCTGGTTGGTCGTACAGCTGGAGCGTGGAAGAGGCTAGGCGTCTGGTGCTCCGGACCCACAACACGGTCCTGACAGTAAGGGCGCTTTCCGAATCCAAGGAGCGCGAGGCGCGAGTCTTCGCAGTGAGCAAGATCTACAGGAATGAAAACCTCGATTACAAGCACCTTGCAGAGTTCCACCAGATGGACGGAATAATGGTGGGGAAGGGGCTGAACGTCAGGCACCTCATTGGCTTTCTCAAGGAGTTCTACAAGAAGCTCGGGCTCGGGGACGTCAAGCTGTGGCCGACCTACTTTCCCTACACCGAACCGTCTCTTGAAATCACAGCTTACTCAGAGAAGGCAAAGGACTGGATAGAGCTGGGCGGCTCGGGCGTGTTTAGGCCCGAGGTGACTTGGCCACTTGGCGTGAGAGTACCTGTCTTGGCGTGGGGTCCCGGAATAGAGCGGCTCATGCTGATCAGGTACGGCTTGGAAGACCTCAGACAGCTCTACGACAGCGACCTGGGATGGTACAGGAGCAGACCAGAGATTGCCAGTAGTTAGCATATCCCTGGACAGGTTCCGCAAGATGGTAGGGTCGGACAGACGGCGGATCATGGACAGGCTCCCCTACATTGGGCTTGACATCGAAGGTACCGACTCAAGGTCGGTGAGGGTCGAGTACAGTCCGAACAGACCGGACTTCGGCACGGATTATGGCATTGCGAGGGCACTGAAAGGGATAATGGGAAAGGAACTCGGACTCCCCAGGTACCTGTCCAGACCCTCCGGCATTTCGGTCTCGGTCGACCCTCGCCTCGCCTCGGTCAGGCCATTCATCGGTTGCATGACTGCCGAGGGACTCAAAATGGACGACGAGGACGTCAGGCAGCTCATCTCGCTCCAGGAAGACCTCCACAACGGGCTGGGCAGGAAGCGCAGGAGAGTGGCCATAGGCCTCCACGACATGGCAGCAGTCGTGCCGCCCATCAGCTACTCCGCAAAACGGTCCGGCTTCGGGTTCATTCCCCTCGACGGCAAGTGGAGAAATGTCCTTGCGCGACATCCTCGAGGGTACTGACCAAGGGAGGCTTTACGGCTCTGTCTTCAAAGGAAAGAGCCTGTTCCCCATAATCACGGACGCGAAGGGCACAGTCCTCTCGTTCCCGCCAATAATCAACGGGAAGGCTACCAGGGTCACCACAAGGACGCGGAACCTCTTCGTCGACGTCACGAGCACAGAGATTCGAGCGGGCGACAACGTCCTCGCAGTCCTCGCCACCACGCTCGCCGAAATGGGCGCAAAGATCGGCTCGGTGAGGGTGAATTACGCGAAGTCGACGAGAATCACTCCCGACCTTCGTCCTTCGAAGGTTCCGCTGAACTTGAAACTGATTGAGGAGGTGTTGGGCCTGGGGCTTTCGAGGGGCCAAGTTGTCGATTGTCTGCGGCGAAGCCGTCTCGGCGCAGAGGGGAACAACGCGACAGTTCCGCCTTACAGGTTCGACATCATCCACCCAGTCGATATTGCCGAGGAGGTCGCTCTCGGCTACGGTATCGACAGGCTATCGCCGCTCTATCCCGAAAGCAGACAGCCGGGCGCGTTCAACCCCTATTCGCAATTCCTAGAAAGGACGGCCGACATCATGGCGGGTTCGGGCATGGTGGAGCTGATGAACTACGAATTGGTCGATGAGACATCCCTCTACGGGCGTTTCGAGCGGCCCGATGCAGGCAAGATCCAAGTGGAGAACCCGCGAAGCGCGGACCATTCCATCCTTCGAGACTCTTTGATTCCGTCGCTGATGGCCACGTTGGCGAAGAACGTGAAGGAGGAATACCCGCAGAGGGTTTTCGAGATAGGCCGCGTCTACCTTCGAGACAAAAGCTCAGTCGCCGAGGAATGGCGCCTCTGCAGCCTGATTGCGCACTCCCAATCAAGCTACACAGAGGCGAAGATGCACCTCGAATCGCTGGTCAGGCTGATGGCAGGGAAGGATGCCACCACCAGACCCTCGATGCACTGGGCCTTCGCTTCCGGCCGTTGCGCGACCGTCCACCTCGGCGGGGCTCTCATCGGCCATGTTGGTGAGGTCAAACCCGAGGCAGTCAGTTCCTTCAACATCGGAGTGCCCGTCTCAGGCTTTGAGCTGCGGCTGAATCCAATCTTCGAACGCCTAAAATAGAGCCGAGCTCAGATTCGGCCAGGCAGCCTTCCTTCTAAAGCGCATCAGCAAAGCGGAATCGGTCGTTAGCGGCCACCCGCCACCGTTGCAGATAGGTAAACGGCTTGCTTCAAGGATCTGGGCTCAAGGAGGTCGAAGGAACGCCGTCGTCCTACTCTTCAATGTGATTCCGTATCGCACGCAGCAGTTTCGGGTTCTTCCGGAGGAAATCGACCAGCCCCTTGATCTTGCTGATGGTTACGGGTTGGAGGTGATGCTCTATTCCTTCCGTATCTTGATAGGCTACCTTGTCTTCCACGCCAAGCATCACAAGCAATTCTGAGATCATGCTGTGCCTCGCGATTACTGACCTCGCGATCTTCTCGCCTTTCTCGGTCAGCCTGATGCCCCTGTATCGTTCGTGGACCAAGTAGTCTCTCGCAGCCAGCCTCTGCAGCATACTCGACACCGTGGGGGGTTTGACTCCGAGCTTTTCTGCGATTTCGACCGTACTCGCATAACCCTTATCGTGAATCAAGTGATAGATTACCTCTAGATAGTCCTCTAGCCTCGACATTTCTTCCTGCTGTTCTATCTGAGAAGCCCTTGCCAATTCGTCCCCGATAGTGAAGAGCCAAGTCACCACCCGTTAAAAAGGGTTCTCTAATGATTAGCTTGCTCTACGAAATGACGAGTGCTCTAATCATATTAGAACCCTCGAGTTATATTAGAGTGGTCAAACTTGAAATACCTCGCAGTTCTTCTCTCTGAGACGTATGCGGCTCCCGTGGAAACACACGCCCTCAAACAGAGTTCTTGTGCCACCAGAGCAGCGCATGGCCAAGAAGTCGCGACTTACCTCGCTTCGTGAGGTTTTCCTGTACGCGGGTCCGGCATTGATCGTCAGCATGGCATACATGGACCCCGGAAACTACGGGACCGATATTCAGGCGGGTGCGTCATTCAACTATGGTTTGCTTTGGGCGGTCTGGATGGCGAACCTCATGGCGATGCTTCTTCAGTATCTCTCAGGAAAGCTCGGAATAGCTACAGGCAAGGATTTGGCGCAGCTTGTCCGTGACTCTCTTCATAATTCAAAGTTTGACATTTATCTGAACTGGTTAGGCGCCGAAGCGGCAGCCGCAGCCACCGACCTAGCGGAGTACTTGGGGACGGTCATCGCGTTGAACATACTGTTCAAGGTGCCCCTCCTTTATGCGTCGATATTCGGAGCGGCTGACATCCTCATTCTGCTGGCTCTGACATCGCGGCGCTTCAGGTCACTTGAGTATTTCTTCATGTTGTTCGTATCGTTCATAGCTTTCGGTTTCCTATACGAAGTTGCCGTCGCCGGCCTGAACATACCTCAGATTACTCAGTCCTTCGTCTCGCCGGTGTTTGGCAACGGTAGCATATTCTTGATAGTTGGTATCATCGGCGCGACCGTCATGCCACATGCACTGTACGTACATTCGACGCTGACCAGGGACAAGCTGGTGGAGCGAACTAATGATGAAAAGCGTCGATTCTTGAAGCTCCATACTCGCGAAAGCATTGTTGCCTTCATGATCGCCGGAGCGGTCAACGCGGCCATCCTCATCGTAAGTGCCGTGGCGTTCTATCCGAGCAACGTGTCGGCAGTAGACCAGGCGTACCGGATAATGATACCGATCTACGGAACGCTCGCTGCCGTTGTGTTCGCTGTGACGTTGCTGTGTTCTGGGCTTGCCTCCTCGACGACCGGAACATTAGCAGGCCTAGCGATCATGGACGGATTACTGGGGACAAAAGTGAACAAGACCGCCAGGAGAGTGGTTACGAGGATTGTCAACGTTTTCCCAACGACGATAGCCGTGCTCCTGGGCTTGGACCCGCTGTCCCTGTTGGTCTACAGTCAAGTGCTCCTCAGCCTAATGATTGCATTGCCCATGATACCTTTGTTAGTATACACTGCCAAGAAGGACCTCATGGGCCAGTTTGTCAACAATCGCCTAACCACATTCCTCAGTGTGTTGACCGGGGTGACAATTGTGGGGCTAAACACTTACCTGGTATACTATCTTGTGGCCCCACTCGGGGTCTACCCGCTGGCTGCAGTTCTGGCTGCTTATGGTGGCTATCACCTGTACCTTGTGCGCGCTACGCTTTGGCCGAAGGCATCAAGCAGCACTTCGATGAAGACGCCCCTAATCGCAAGGGACGTCTAATAGATCTTGTGTGCTAACACCAGTCTTGGTTCAAGATCTTCGAAGATGAAGAAGACAAACGGGCAAACAAAGGTTGGCAGGCGAGCGCGAAGCATCCTCGGTGAAATGGAACGGCCCCTTAAACCGGGCCTAGCTAGATTAGGTTCATGCAAGCCCACCGATTCTACCTGATGCGATAGCATAGGGACTTCTTGGGATGCTTCAGGAATGTTTCAACTTCATCAACCTCCATTGAGGGCTTACGATCGAGGAGGAGCACGCCCACAGGACTTCGGCGATGGCACGAGGGTTGGCATCCAAGCCAATGACCTCGGAACGGTAGAGTGAATCACGCTAGATCGCGGCTCGATTTCCGAATCGGGAGACCGATAGGCGCCAAGAAGATAAGCATCGCCGACGGGCTCGAACGCACAATGGCACTTGGGTCCTCGTCATCTGCCTGCCAGACATGCGGCTGTGCTGAAACATCTTGTGCAACCTGCCACACCCCAACCGACTGCTCTAACTGCTCTTCGTGCTGCTGCACTCCGACTCATCAATCGTGGAGGCGAATGAGGATAGGAACGGGCATCAGGGTTGAGTACTTGAGCTCGGCGTGGATGATAGTTGAGGTCTTGGGTTCCGTGGGTTTCGGCTTGATGACCGGTAGTTTCGCGCTGCTGGCATTTGGAGGCGACAGCATCATTGAACTTATCTCGGGTTTTGCGGTCCTGAGTCATCTTCGGAAAGGTGTGACCGGCTCCGATGTCCATACCAGACGAACGGAATCGCTTACCGCCGGATTGCTCTTCGCCCTTATTCCAGTCATCGGTTTGGGCGCTGTCTACTTGTACACTCTAGGTGTAAGACCCGAAGGCTCGCCTTTGGGAATTGCCATAGCTATTGGGGCGGTCATTGTCATGCCCTACCTCTGGTGGCAGAAGAAGAAGATAGGCGAGGAAACGAGGAGTCTGCCTCTTTCAATCGACGCCGTGGAGTCGGTCACCTGCTTCTTCATGTCAATCGCTTTGCTGTGCGGCCTTCTTGCCGAGTACTTCTTCGGGCTCTGGTGGGTCGACTATCTCGCCACTGGAGTAATCCTTGCATTCGTGGCGAAAGAGGCTCTCGAATCATACCGAGAACTGCGTGAAGAAGAACTGGCTAAGGATGCCACCAAGCTGCAATACCCGGCAGTTCAAGTCTAGAATAGGCGCAAAGCGCATCGTGTGAGTCCCTTCCAGCTAGAATCCTTCGATGTTGTGGGTGAATTCTTGCCCGAGTCGTATGAAGTGTGGGCCATGGACCGGCACCGGCCGCCTACGTATTTGCCTGACCACCCCTCAATGGATGCGTCTGCCAGACCAGGCGGACCTCGCCCCAAGGAAGTTCCTTCACCACATGCGAGGGAGGTCCGGCGTTCCCAGTGCCAGTATGCTCGAACGCCTAAAATAGAGCCGAGCTCAGATTCGGCCAGACGGCTTTCGTTCTACAGCGCGTTTAACGGCCACCTGCGAAGGCGGAAACGCTTTGATGAGCGGATGGTTTACCCAGACGCGCGACAGACGAAGGCCGTTTGCCCGTTGAAGAGGCTCGGTGATGCTCCCCGCGCAAAGCTGGGACATGATCCGTGCTCGTCAGAGACGGGCAACAAACTAAGGTGAGAACACGATAGCGGGTAAGGAGCGCAGGTTTGATGAGTACGCAGAATTCCTCAACACCTTCATCCGCCAGCTGAACCAGAAGTCCGAGGAGGGCTGGGCGGTACTGGTCGAGGGGAAGCGAGACGTCGCAGCGGTGAGGGGGCTCGGCTACACAGGCGCGCTGGCGACGGTTTCCTCGGTCAGCAAGCTTGGCGCCCGGGCGTTCGCTCCTGCGACCAAACTCGTCATTCTCACCGACCTTGACAGGGAGGGGAGGACACTTGCTGCCAGATTCATCAAACTGCTCTCCCACGAAGGAATACGCACGTCGCTCTCCGAGCGGAGGAGGCTGAGGGTTGCATCAAGGGGCGCCTTCCGCCACATCGAGAACCTCTCCAGGTTCTCCGAATCCGACCTTTAGCGGTCTTCAATCCAAGTGTTTATATTCACGGAAATTTTGCCATTTTTCGTTAAGCTTAATCCGCTTACAACTGTGAAATGAGATGAACGAAATTGCCAGAATCGGGTATAGTAAAGTACTTAGTGAAACTGAGGTTTGAAGTAGACGGCGTAGTTGAACGGGCTGACGTAATCGGCGCCATCTTCGGACAAACAGAGGGGCTCTTCGGCCCTGAGATGAACCTCAACGAGCTCCAGAAGACGTGGAAGGTGGGCAGGATAGAGATCAACCTGGAGTCCAAGAACGACAAGACACGCGGCGAAGTCATAGTTCCCATGTCAACCGACATCGGGACCGCAGCCCTGATCGCTGCCGCAGTCGAGAGCGTCGACAAGGTCGGACCCTGCAGTGCCCGCTTCAGTGTCGGAGCCATAGAGGACGTCAGGGCCGTCAAGAGGAAACAGATAGTTGACAGGGCCAAGCTCATAGTGAGGGAGTGGAGCTCGAAGACTGCGAGCGAGGGAGACAACGTGCTGAAGGACGTCTCGGAGTCGACGAAGAGAGCACGAGTGATCAACTACGGCCTGGAGAACCTTCCAGCAGGGCCAGGAGTATACACCTCAGACCTAGTCTATCTGGTGGAAGGAAGGGCAGACGTCGTGCTGTTCCTAAGGGCGGGTATCGAGAACGTCGTGGCCCTGGAGGGGACAAGCGTGCCCGACTCGGTAAAGGAGCTCGGCAAGAAGAAGCGGCTCATAGCGGTGCTCGACGGGGACAGGGGCGGGGAGCTCATCGAGAAGGAACTGGCGCAGGTCGTCAGGGTCGAGAAGGTCTACCACGCTCCAGCGGGCAAGGAGATTGAGGAGCTGACGCCCATAGACATAGTCAACATGCTGAAGGGCGAACGGGCTGAAACCGGCGGAGAGCGGAGAAGGGAGAGACCACAGGAAAAGGCAGCCGCAGAGGGCCCAGAAGAGCCCATCGTGGTAAAGACGCGGGAACTCTTCCCAAGCCTGAATGGTACGCTGGAAGCAATCCTACTCGACGAAGGGCTCAAGGAAGTCGGAAGATTCCCCATCAGCGAGCTCGTGCAGAAGATGGAGTCTGCCAGCGGAGCTCACTTCCTGGTCTTCGACGGCATTGTAACCCAGAGGCTTGTCGATTCCGCCACAAAGGTCGGGGTCAAGGGCATCATAGGCCACAGGACCGGAGAGCTCAGCAACGTGGGTGACGACGTGAGGATCGGCACGTTCAGGGACCTGGGCTTAGAGTAAGCCTGCCAGTTGATAGTCACCGAATTCAATCCGAAACACGGCTACTGTTCACTTACAATCGAGTCGGCGGATGACCTCTGGACTCTCAGAAGGCTGATCAGCAAGGGAGACCTCGTCGTCGCCCGCTCGTCCAGGGTGTCGAAGAGGGAGGAAGAGTACTCCCGCCCCGATAGGGGAGAGCGCGTGAAGGTGATGATGTCCTTGGAAGTGGAAGAAGTCCACTTGGACAGCAGCATCGAGCGAATCAGGCTGAGGGGAACGATAGTGGAGTCCACGGACGACAGCATCAGCAAGAGCGGGTCCCACGCGATCACCCTTTCACCTGGGCATTCGGTCAAGGTCAGCAAGCAGAGGTGGACTCCGCTCGACACGAAACTCGTCAAATCGGCGGAGAGCGCCTCGGCGCGCTACGTCCTCGTGGCTCTTGACAGGCGGGAGGCTGGTGTCGGCCTCCTCAGCAGCTCCCACCTGTCGGTCCTGACCAACATCGAATCGGGTCTCGGAGGCAAGATGTCCGATGAGCCGAGCTCGGGGCCGTATCTGGCGAAGGTCGCATCCTTCGTGTCACAGGCGGCTCGCGAGGGCGACTCTGTCGTGATCACAGGCCCGGGCCGGACAAAGAACGTGTTAGGTAACCAGCTAACAGCAATGTCCAAGGGCCGCAATCCCATTCACGTCCTCGACGGCTTCGATCTCACGGGTCCTGACGGAATAAGGGCGCTCGTGAGGTTCGAGGGTTTCAAGGAAATCGCGAAGGAATCGGTGCTCGTGGAGATGGGCGCAGTCGTGGGCGAGGCGGTGCGGAGGATTTCGTCGGGCGGGACCAAGGTCGCTTACACGCTCAGCCGAGTGAAGGAAGCAGCCGCTGCCGGTGCTGTCGAGTCTTGCGTTGTATCAGACGACATATTCGCTGCGGGCATCGATGAAGAGGAGCTCGTGAACACGATGAACTCCATAGAGGAACGGAGGGGCGCCCTCTACCTTGCAGATTCAACGCTGGAGTTCGGCAAGCAAGTATCTTCCTTCGGGGGCATCGTCGCCCTCTTGAGGTATCAGATCAAAGCCTATTGAGCCAAGGGAACACGAACTCTGAGAGCACCGCCAGAACTACGCCTCCCGTAATCAAATCCCTCCCGTACCTCCTGTTCACGTGTGTGAAGTAGAGCAGGAGACCGATGAGGAGGACCGAAATGTATGCCAACCTCGAAACGTCGATGACGACGGAGTTGACCGAGGTCAAGAGAAGGGATGCGACGGAGGTGAACTGCTGTGCGAGATTCTGGATAACTGCACCCATGTCGGGCGGCTGGGAGACATCTAGACCCCCGAGGACCGCAACGGCCTCGGCGAAGCGGCGGTTCCTCTCTTGCATTACAGAATGAAACGTCCAGCGTATTTAACCCGCCACGCACTCTCAGATGAGGTACGGGCCCGCAATCACTACAATCAGGACTGCCACCACGACTAGACTGGTCGCAGAGACGATTCTTGAAAGCGATTTCTCCGAGAGCCTGCTTCCGCCCAGGGCCTTTACGCCCACCATGTACGCCTGCCCTCCGTCCAAGGGATAGATTGGAAGAGAGTTGAATATGGCTAGGTTGAAGTTTATGAAGAACAACCAGTAGAGCAGATTCGCCAAAGGTGTCAGTGAAGCGCCGTAGGACGATGTATAGAATATCGAGTTGCTGTCAGAGAAGGGCGCAAGCCCCTGGCAATTGGGCAGCGTTGGTATGCACAGGTACAACGCAGGCCGCACGAAGAATGAGCTCGTGTACGTGGTGACGAGGCCGGTAAGGTCTGAGTAACCGACGTCTGCAACGCCGAGAAACGCCCTGGTTGAAAGCGTACCGGTCCTGGTGTCGTTCAGAGTGATCGAACCGAGCGTAACGTTGGTAATCTGAAGATAGCTTCCATCGCGCCAGATTGTGAGGTTTATGACCTGGCCCGGCCTGTAGTAGGAGCTGCTGTTCACCACCAGCGGGTTGTCAACCGGGACGCCATCAATCGCGGTGATGAAGTCTCCCGGCTCGATGTGGTGCTGCGCCGCCGGGTAGTTGGGATACAAGGCCGACACTCCGATTCCGTCCACCCTGGGCTTCATGGCCGACACTGTTCCGAAAAGTAGGAGCAGACAGATTACTCCGACGAGAAGGTTGATGCCTGCGCCCCCGGCGAGGACCCTGCCTGCGTAGGAGGCCTTTGCGGTCTTCAGCGCGTCCTCGTCCACCTCCACGAACGCACCTATGGGAACGACGAGGAAGAATACAAGTCCCGACGACTTGACTGGGAGACCCAGGCTCCTGGCAATAACGCCGTGGGCACCTTCGTGAATCACAAGCGCCACTATGAGGGCGAACCACCCGTCAGCGATTGGGAGGTACGGATTGATTCCCGGCAGCCCTAGGTTTCCCAGAGGGCTCAGCGTCCGGATGTAGCTCGCCACCTCTTGGCCCCGCACCGAAAGCAGGATTCCCAACTCGCTGAGGAACAGGTAAAGGCCTATGGCTGCTGCAACGGGCATCAGGTAGAGAAGAAACCATCCGATGGGTTTGGAGATTCGGTACCGGCCCAGACGATCCATCAAGGCCTGGAATCGCTTCGTCCTGAACAGCACGAGACCGTACTGGAACTCGAACCGCTTGATTTCCGACAAGAGATTCTTCGGTCCGCCCTCTCCGCTTTTGCTATAAGGGTTCAGCGCTAAATACGACCCGAAGGCTTGGGTGGCTCAGGTCTTGGCAGACTGCATCAGCTGCGGCGGGGCGCCTTTCTACACGAGGAGGTATTCGGGGGAGGTGCTTTGCCGCCGTTGCTTCGGAGATTCGATCGTCGAAAAGACGCGTCGGACCATCTCCGAGTACAGCATGGTGCGCCATGGTGAGAAGGTGGGAGTGGCAGTCTCAGGCGGGAAGGACAGCCTCTCTCTGCTGCACGTCATGAACGAGCTGCGTCACCATCACGCCTGGGAGCTTGTGGCTCTGTCGGTGGACGAAGGTGTCCAAGGCTACAGAGACGAAGCGCTGGCCCACGCAAAGGCTGCGGCAGACAAGCTTGGGGTGGAGCACGTCGTCCTTTCTTACAAGGACCTCTACGGATTTTCGCTCGACCAGGCGCTCGGCTGGGATGGACGGGACTTCTCCTCATGCAGCTTCTGCGGGGTCTTCAGGCGCCGGGCCATAGACGAAGCTGCGGCCAAGGCCGGTGTCGCCGTCGTCGCTACCGCTCACAATTTGGACGACTACGTGCAGACCTTCCTGATGAACCTGCTGCACGGCGACGTCGCAAGGATCGGGTGGCTCGACCCGTCCTACACAGACGACAGCTTCCCAGTCAGGCGCGTGAAGCCTTTCATGGAGATCTACGAGGAGGAGGTCGCCCTCTTCGCCTACGCGTCGGGACATCCCGTTCCAGACCGTCAGCTGCCCCTACATGCACGAGGGGCTGCGGAGCGAGGTCAGGGACTACCTCAACGAGATGGAGGTGAAGCACCCTGGGATGAAGAACGTGCTTTTCAGGTCGGGACTTGACGTGATATCCAACTACAAATCCCCAGAGGCGAAGAATTCAGTGCCGTGCGCGAAGTGCGGCAAGCCCTCGTCCACGGGCCTCTGCAGCGTCTGCAGGCTCAAGGCCGAAGTCCACCAGCACGTTAATCTAACCGACCCATAATCAGCGGACTGGCGGTGGGTAGGGCCGGGAGGTCAGCCGTCTCCACGAGACTGAAACCGGCTATACGCAGTGGCCAGCAACCTTCGGGTAAAACCACCTTCCCCGCGACCCGCGTCGGGAAGGAGGATGAATTCACGCCGAGGTGGGCGGTCACGAGGTGCAGTCCTCTCGAAGGAGAGGTCCTGACGCTTAATCGCCGAATCGGGCGAGGTCCGGGAGGGAGCAGCCCTATGGCGACGCGGCCACGCTGCCTCGTCTACGTGGAGGATCGCCGACTTGGCGAAATGGGAACGAGGAAGGCAGGTGAACTCCGGGGGAGCCGCCGCCACTTCTAATTCTTTTTAACACTCGGAACGGCGCGCCGAAACTCGAGCCGGGGTAGCCTAGAGCACAGACGGGTAGCCTGGTAAGGCGCAGCCGAATGGGCGCAAGCTTGCTAAGCCTGTGTCTCTCACGGGACTCGTGGGTTCGAATCCCACCCCCGGCGCATCGTCTTGCCCTGGCTTACTTCCTGAATTCCCTGCCGGCGAAGCTCGCCCGAGAGCCGAGCTCTTCCTCGATTCTCAATAGCTCGTTGTACTTGACCACGCGCTCTCCTCTTGCGGGAGCTCCCGTCTTGATGAACTCGCTTCCCATTGCAGTGGCAAGGTGAGCTATGAATGGGTCCTCGGTCTCCCCAGATCTGTGAGAGACTGCCACCACCCACCCGGCCCTCCTGGCCAGGTTGATGGCCGCCTTCGTCTCCGATACAGTCCCGATTTGATTCAATTTGATCAGGATTCCGTTGCTCGCCTTCTCCTTGATTCCTTGCCTGATCCTCTTGATGTTGGTTACGTAGATGTCGTCGCCGATGACCTTCGTCCGACGACCTAATCTCCTCGTCAGAGTCACGAAATCGCTGAATGCCTCCTCTGAGAATGGGTCCTCTATCGTCAGAAGGGCGTACTCGTCCTCAAGCCCGGCGTAGAAGTCCCCTAGCTGCGCGGGTTCGAGGGTCCTCTCGTCAAGTTTGTAGGTTGAGCGCTCGTGGTCAAAGAAGACTGTTGAGGCAGCATCGATGCCCAGCCTGACGTCGCTCTCAGCGTATCCTGCCGCCTTCACCGCTTTCATCATGGCGTCGAGGGCGTCTCTTGTCTTCGTGAGGGGCGGGGCAAACCCTCCCTCGTCACCCACGTTGGTCGCGGTCCTGCCGTACCTTTCGCTCAGGATCCCTTTCAGCGATTGGTAGACTTCGGCGCCCATGCGGATTGCTTCTGAGCATCTGTCCGCTCCCACCGGCTCGATCATGAATTCCTGAATCGCGAGCCCGTTTCCGGCATGCTCGCCCCCGTTGATGATGTTCATCATGGGGACGGGAAGCCTGAACTTCCTGTCGTCCCTCAACTCGCGGAAGAGGGGCACCTTCCTGGAAGCAGCCGAAGCCCTAGCAGCGGCCATGGATACAGAGAGAACGGCGTTCGCTCCCAGCCTGCGCTTGTTGGGAGTTCCGTCAAGTTTGATCAGCCTGGCGTCTATCGACGCCTGGCTGCCGACGGCCATCCCGCGCAGCTTCGGAGCGATCACCCTGTTTACGTTGGAGACTGCCTTCAGCACACCTCTCCCATGGAACCGTTTCGCGTCTCCGTCCCTGAGTTCGATGGCCTCGTGCGCGCCCTTCGATGCGCCCGATGGTACACTCGCTCTGCCAGCGGAGAGTTCGGTCGCCACCTCGGCCTCGACCGTAGGGTTGCCGCGCGAATCGAGAACTTCGCGGGCCTTTACAGACACAATCTTCGGCGCCAAGCGTCTCGCACCTTTGGACATCAACCAGCGGTTCCTTTCCAACGCTTATTAGCAGATTGGAGGGCTCGCGCGTCGGGCCGGTCGTCTAGCTCGGTTTAGGATGTCAGGCGCTAGTCCATCAAGCCTTTACACGGCGAAACGCTGCGCGCCAAGGTCGGCGGTCCGAATCCGCCCCGGCCCACTCTTGCTTTGAATTTGCAAATACATGTGAAGACTCTGTTGAACGGTTATGTAGCGAAAACGTCGGAAGCGGCCCAATGACGGAGTTCCGCTACATCAACTGGACAGAGTATGGTAATTTGGCGGACGCTCTCGCCGAGAAAGTCCGCTCCCATCCGGAGAACTTCGACCTGATAATCGGCATCGCGAGGGGAGGCATCCCCGTGGCCATGGTCATTTCCGACCATCTGAATGTGAAGCTCGACATAATCAACGTCAAATCGTACAACGGCATCACGGAACGAAACCCTCCCCGCATACTTACAACGCTGACAGAGGCGGTGAAGGGTAAGAACGTCCTCCTGGTGGACGACCTAGTCGACCAGGGAGATACCTTGGCCAGGGTCTCCGAGTATCTTCGGGACCAGGGACCTGGGGTGCTCAAGACTGCGGTTCTCTTCAAGAAGCCCTGGAGCGCCACAGACCCAGACTACTTCCTTGAGGTCGTGGACAAGTGGATTGTTTTCCCGTGGGAGCACGGCGAGGTGAACAGGCTCCGCGTTGCCCGCGGCGAGCTGCTTAGCGCAGAAAAACCCTAGTCGTCTTCCCCTGACTCAGGGCGGACCTATGCCCAGGAGGGACGAGATAATCCTATGCGTCAACCCCCAGACCACGTAGTCTCCAAGAGCGAAGGCAGGCATGTCCCTTGAGAATCCCCGTGCCTTGAGACGATAGGCCGACGCCGAGCTTGGCAGTAGGAACTCGTTGAGGCCGACCCACTTGTACCCCGAGACTTCGCTGTTGGGAATCACTTCAACCTCCCTCTCGATGAGAAAAACCGCTGGTATGACGTCCATTTCGCCCGTGTGGGTCCTGAATGGGATGTAGTAGCCAGCGAATCCAGCACCCGCGGCGAGGTCCAAACCCACCTCTTCCTTGGTCTCCCTGATGGCAGTATCCTTTGCAGACCTGTCACCCCCGCCCATCTTTCCGCCCGGAAAAGCGATTTGGCCTGACCATGGGTCGTCCAAATGCTCGGCTCTCCTGATCAATAGAGTCCTCGGCTTGGATTCGTCCGCAACAATGACAGCCACTGCAGCCAACCTCTTCGATTCGATTGGAGGCTGGTCCGGATTCAACTTGCTCAACACCGTCCTCAGAAGTCCGCCCCGCATTCTGTGATTCCAAAGCTAACATCGCAATCTTAAATATGCATCACCGCACTCGAGGCTACGAGATGTCTACCGAATCAAAACAAACTCAAATCGTAACATTGACGGAAGCGAACTTCAATGAGTACAGCGCTGGAGATAGGCCGCTTCTTGTTGACTTCTGGGCGGCATGGTGTGGCCCGTGCAGGATAATGGAACCAGTCATCGAAAGGTTGGCAGCCAAGTACGGCGACCAGGTAGTCTTTGGGAAAGTGAACGTGGACGAGCAGATGAGCATCTCATCGAACTACCAGGTCTTTCGATCCCGACCTTCATGCTATTCAAGAACGGCAAGCCCATGGACGGGGTCATTGGGGCTGTCGGCGAGGCATCGCTCGAACTTATGGTCAGGCAGGCTCTCAACGGTCGGAAGGACTAACCGACTCTCGTCCCGTCCAGCAGGAAGACATCAGCCTTCTCGATGTTAATGGCTCCGGAGGAGAGCACGGGGCCGAACTCGAAAGACTTCCCGACGTTTATGGGCTGCCCGCCGACCATCCTGTTGAAGGGCGGCATCACCCTCAATTCTCCCTCCCCCTTAGCCTTCGACTTGTACCCGGCCTTGGCCATCATCTTTGCCACATCGTACTTGGCGAAGACCCAGACGGAGTCCCTCGACCTGGTCCCCAGGCTGTCCCTCATCTCGTAGGTGAAGTGGGAGTGGCCTATGACAAGATTCCTCGTTTGAATCGCCTTCTGGGAAGGCCAGGCGTGCCCGTGGGCGACACCCACCTTCGACCTCCCCTGACCCACTATTGTCCCATCCGACGGGTGAAGCAGGACCCTCTGGGGGAGGACCGTCCTTATGCTCCCGTCATGATTCCCGGGCACGACCTCCACAACGGGGAACAGGTCGAGCATCGTCTCGAAGAACCAAGGGATAACACCCCAATCGATGTCCTCCACCCTCCCCACGGAGTGCTTCACGTCCCCGAGGATTACGATCCTCTCCGGCCTGTGGACTTCCGCCAAGTTCCTGATCCTGTCGACCATCTTCACTGTGTATGACGGGATTCGGAAGCCTTTCCTGGCCATCTCTTTCTCCAGTCCCAGATGCAGGTCCGAAATTAGCAACGCCGAGCTTCCGGGCTCGGAGAATATCAGCGCCGCTTCTCCGGGAACTATCTTCAGCAAATCAGCCTATCAGAGGAACTATCTCTCCTCTAATGTAGCTTTTGAACTCTGGAAGCTCAAGCCTGCTGAAGCAGGTGACAACAGAGTTGCGAGTCACGCCGACGACGTAGCCGTACTTCTTTGACTTGATTACCACGTACCACAACTTCCCGTGAGTCAGATAGTCGTTGTACAGCGACGTCGTCCCAAGTTCAGCACCGTAGAGGGAAAGCTTCGAGATGTTGGGCAGGTCAACCTGGTCGTAAAACACGATCTTGGTGTCGTCGAAGTTCGCTTCGTGGAACTTCTTCAAGGTGTCCGGCTCTATCCTTGCCTCCACGACCTGGCCCAGGCTGAGGAACACCGCCTTACTGATTTCGTTGGCTACGTTGTTGGCTCTGTTCTTCTTGTCGTAGACCGTGAGAAACATCCGGTCCTTGTAGATGTCGAAAGCGAAGGGAGCCTCGTAGGTCCTCGGAACTGGCGTTGACTTGTCCCTGTGCCTGACGACGAACACGGTGTCGAAGGAGAAGGTGCCCTCCAGGTTGTTCTTTGTCGCAGTGAGGTCTGTTATTTCGGAGATCAGTTTGAACGACTCACCTTCCACGCTCGTCTCAGTCTCCAGTCTGAACGCTTTCAGCTTCTCCGCGAGCAGGTCCATGTCGTAGTTCTCCCTGACAAGGAAGACCTTTCCAGCTAGAACCATTCTTGGCTGCCCCGATTCTCGCTCGTTAAATGATTTTCAGGTCAGCTGGACCAGAACTGTCTCGTCGTGACGAATCGTATCTTTGCCTCGAGCAAAGACGAGTAGAACTTTTCCTCGTCCTCATGCATCTCCGCCAGAATGCGAGAGGCTGTCTGCGGCCCTATTCCGTAC
The DNA here is from genome assembly GCA_963759195.1 of uncultured archaeon. GTDB lineage: Archaea > Thermoproteota > Nitrososphaeria > Nitrososphaerales > Gagatemarchaeaceae > DASPPF01. Next base: position 34,724 of record CAVWXJ010000007.1, on the reverse strand, counting down.
ACGGTCTGCGCCACGACGGCTTTCCTCCCGTAGGAGAGCACGAGGTCCGCGGAACGCCTGGCTTTGGCCAGCTCTGCCCTCTCCTCCTCGTTCAGCTGGCCCCCCGCCGACCTCTTCTGCATGAGCAGAGCGACCTTCGCTGTCCCCCAGTAGCATGGCGCGAGCAGGCCGGACCCGCACGAGACGCACCTCGGCTCCTCCTGCAGCTCGCCAACGGTAGCCTGCGGATGCTCCTTTCCGCACTTCATGCATACCAGCCCCACCTCGGTGAGGAATATGCTCGACTTCATCCGCTGGTAGGAGGACCTGCCCAGCGAGTCGGGCGCCACGGCTTCGGGTACCTCTAGGTATCTGTAGAGCAGGTTGTAGGCCAAGGGGGTGGGCTTGTCGCCTGCCTGGAAGGCTTCCACCGAAATGGTTCCGCCGGCCATTCCCTCAATCAACTGTCTTGCTCTCCCCATGTCGATGAGGTCCCTCCCCGTCTCCTGCAGCGCTTCTTCGAAGATTGGGGTCCTTTCGAACCTCGTCGGCAGCGAGCAGAGGTTCGGGTGGGCAATCAGCTTCCCCCTCTTCAGGGCGCCGAATCTCTCCGCGATCCACTTGACCCTGGTGGGGAACGGGAAGTTCCGTTGCGCAGCGACAGCATAGGTCCTCTCCAATCCATCCGGGGTGATGCCTGTCAGTTCCTTTGCGAGAGATGCGAGGTCCAGGTCTGCGGTGTCCTGAGTGAGCTCCATCAGAATCCTGTAGCCGTCCAGCCACCACAACCTAATCAGGCCGCGCCTCGACAGGATCTCTTCGAACACGTATGCGAAGGTCCGGTTTACCGCCTCGCCGAAACACATGTGGATGATGAGGTACCTGCCAAAGCCTTCGAAGAGGACCAGGTTGTCCGAGGGAACGGGCGCCCCCACTTTCTTCTGCTCCGAGATCTCGTCTACAACGAGAGCCTTCGCTGCATCATCCGCTGGGATCGGCTTCAGGAACTCGACCAGAGCCTCCTCGCCTCCGTCCAGTGCTTCGGACAGCTCTCTGCGCATGCGTCCAGTCGCCCGCGCCAGCTCGAACGGGATTGGCAACATCTCCCCGTCCCAGCCGGGCACTGCCGCCAGCGGGTCCTCCACGGGCGTGACGTAGATCTTCCTGTCGTCCGCGACCTGCTCAATCTGCCAGACCTTTCCCTTGCAGATGAAATGGACTCCCACTCTGGCTCTCAGTATGACGAACTCCTCACCCAGAATCCCCACAGTCTGGTTTGTCGATACGTCGACCACAAGGTACCTGGTCTCGTCTGGAATCATGGAGAGGTTTTCGTAGTAATAGTCGCGCGTCAGCCTCGTCCGCGAAAGCTTGTCGCCATCAGTCCGTATCTTCCTGAGCTCCGAAAGGTAGGCCAGTGTTCTCCTGTAACTCTCCTCCGATAGATTTGCGAATGGACTGGCCTTCCTAATCTCGGCAAGCAGCGCGCCCGCGTCCATGCTCTGGAAATCCATGAGATATCCTGCGACCTGGTGGGCAAGGACATCAAGGCAGTTCGAGTAGGGCCTGGTGGGCTCGATCATGCCCTTCTCTGCGGCGGCTATGCTGGCGCAGGATTCCAGGATGTCGTCCGCAGAGACTGTGACCACCGCGCCTTCCGAAACCCTTCCAAGCTTGTGGCCGCTCCGCCCAACCCTCTGCACCAGGGCTGTGACCTGCCTCGGGGACATGTACTGCACCACCAGGTCCACCGAGCCGATGTCAATGCCGAGCTCGAGCGTCGAGGTGCAGACCAGCGCCTTGAGCTGCCCCGACTTGAAGGCCTGCTCGACCCTCTCCCTCTCCTCCCTGGGCAGGGAGCCGTGGTGCACCCCGACGTCCTTCCTCAGCCTCGACAGCTTCTCGCCGAGCATCTCCGCGACCGTCCTGCTGTTCACGAAGATGAGAGTCGAATCGTGGCTGCCGATCAGCTGGTCCATCCTTGCTAGCCTCGCGGCCAGGTCTGGAGCTGCGTAGGCCTCCTTCGCGACTGCCGCGTTCGAAGGGTCCGGGACCGGGTACTCGACCCGGTATCTGAACTCCTTGGGCGCCTCCGCCTTGACTATCGTGTGCTTCCTGCTCGCCGAAGATGAAACTGGCGGCGACGCTCCGGCGTCCCCACGGTGGCAGAGAGGGCCACGAGCTGGAACTCCCCGGCCACCTTCCTCAGCCTCTCCAGCCCGACGTACAGCTGCACGCCCCTCTTGCTCTCCACGAGGTTGTGCAGCTCGTCCACGACCACCGCCTTCAGGTGGCTCAAGTTCTCCCTCATCCTGCTTCCCGGGAGGATCGCCTGCAGGGTCTCGGGTGTCGTCACCAGCACGTCGGGCGGGTGGGCTGACTGCTTCGTCCGCTGCTTCTGCGGCGTGTCGCCGTGCCGTATGTCGACCTTGAGGCCGAGCCTGCGCGCACCAGACCTCCAGCCTCTTCAGCATGTCCCTGTTGAGGGCCCTCATCGGAGTGATGTACAGAAGCGAGATCCCCTTCCTGTTGCCGGTCCTCGGCGACTCTGCCCAGCAGCGGAAGCATTGCAGCCTCGGTCTTCCCCGAACCCGTCGGGGCGACGATCATGACGTTCTCTCCCGCTGCGATATCATGGGCCAAGCCTGTTCCTGAGGCGGAGTCGGCTCCGCGATTCCCATCTCATCAAGGAAGCTCCTCACCCTGCTCACTGAGGTGTTCCTTCGCAGCCCTGCGCGCCGCTCAAGACGGATGTCTCGACGGCTCCATTTCATTTAAGCACTTGCGCGGATCAGTTTCACTGCACCCCTCCTTGCGCAATCTCTAAATGCCGCTCTTGTCTGCGTGGCTCGAGAAATTTGTCCAAGAAGAACCGAGGAGGTCTCCAAGGAGAGGGAACAGCATCAGACGCGGGTCAGAGGAGATAATCCTAGAGAACTTCATGAGCTACGAGTACGCTAGGATACCACTGAGGGACGGGCTGAACCTCATCGTCGGACCCAACGGCTCCGGCAAGTCCTCCATCCTTCTGGCCATCTCCGTGGCCTTCGGGCAGGCCTACACCGAGAGGTCCAGGAAGCTCTCCGACCTGATACGGAGAGGAAAGGACATCGCCCGGGTCTCGCTCGTCTTCGACAACACGCCGAGGAGTGGCTCCAGGCCCATCCCGTACTCAAAGTCGGACACCTTCATGCTCAGCCGCTACCTCAGGAAGGACGGCTCCTACTGGTTCGAGGCCGACTACAAGGAGATCGACAAGAGCGAGGTCGTGAGGCTCCTCGGCGAGTTCGGAATCAACCCCGACAACCTTCTGATCATCATGCACCAGGGGATGATAGAGGAGCTCGGCGCAGTGACCCCCCAGGAGAGGCTGAGGATGGTCGAGGAGGCCGTCGGCTTCTCGGAGTTCAGGGAGAACGATCCTCCAGGCAGAGCAGGAGCTGAGCGGGCTGGTGGGAGAGGAGAGCTCCCTGCTCCAGCTCATCGACAACGCGAACCAGGCACTGGAATACTGGAAGCAGATCTACGACAGGTATCTCGAGAAGAGGAAGCTGCTGGACCACAGGTCCCTCCTGGAGAAGGAGCTCCTCTGGAGCACCGAGTCGAAGCTTTCCAAGTCTCTGCAGTCTGTCGAGGAGAAGGTCTCGTCGAAGTCGAGGACCCTGGAGGACCTGAAGTCTCAGCAGGCGGACGTCTCCGCCGAGGGCGAGAAGACTCACAAGGCGCTTCTTGACAAGCAGGTGGAGCTCGGCAAGCTCTACTACTCGCTCGTCAGGGCCGAGAGCGAGAGGGCGAAGGACGAGGCCACCCGGACGACATTCAAGTCTCTCAAAGAAGACATCGAGGGACTCTCAAAGTCGGTAGACGAGCTTCTTGGAATAGCCCCCGGGAAGACCGCAAAGCGGCTCAGAGAGCTGGTGGACTACATCGCGAAGAAGGGGCGAGGCCGGAGAGGAGGACGCGGCGAGGCGGAAGACAGAACTCGACAAAGAGGTCTCCTCGCTCCAGCCGGAGATCAGCCGGACCGAGGAGCTGATCAAGAAGACCATGGAGGGCTACATCTCCCTCAGGGTGAAGTTCGAAGTGCTCTCCTTCAGGATCAGGACCACCGAGTCCGACCTCCGGGAGCTGGAGAGGAGCGCCAAGGAGTACAGGGAAGAGCTCGAGAAGCTGAGGCCGGAGCTCGAGAAGGCTGGAGCGCGAGGTCGAGACTCAGAGGCAGCCCTACGAGGTCTCCGAGGAGCTCAAGCTCGTGTCGCGCGCACCTCCAGAAAATGCAGGACATACCAGACGACGCAGAGAAGATCTACAACGACTACTCGGGGAACATAGAGGAGCTGAAGGTGAAGCTGACGAAGCTTCAGGAGAACAAGAAGGACGCTCCTCGTCGAGCTAGGGACCCGCAAGAAAGTCTGGGCGGAAGCCATTGGCCAGCTGGTCCAGGTCGGTAGACCCCGCCTACCAGGCTGTCCTCTCGGCCGCCGACGCGACAGGCTTCGTCAAGTTCGACGAAGGAACGGAGCATCGACGAGGCTGGGCTCGACCTCTACGTGGGCTTCAGAGGCTCCGCTGCCCAGACGCTCGACCCATTCACTCAGAGCGGCGGCGAGCGCTCGGTAGCCCTGATGGCATTCATACTTTCGCTTCAGACCAGGATAGTCTCCCCGCTCAGGGCGCTGGACGAGTTCGACATCCACATGGACCCGAAGAACAGGGAGGCGATGTTCAAGATGATCCTCTCACAGATGAGGCAGCGCGACACATCCCAGTACATTGTCATCACGCCCTCGATCATCACCGTCCTCGACAGGAGCGCGCACGTGATCACCGTCCAGGCGGTGCACGGCGCGTCCGAGATAAACGAACTGAAGATGAAGTGATTTGGACGCCAAAGAAACTGGAGGAAATCCTGCGGGTCATCGAGCTCTGCCGCTCGGTCGAGACGTCAGCAGCGCCAACCCGTTCGAGGTGGACATCAGGGAGAAGATCGAGCTGCTGAAGAAGCACCTGCCGGAGTGGAAGTTCCTCGACGACCTCCTGGTCGACTCCGAGGCCATGCTCGAGCTCGCGCAGATAGTGAAGCTGCAGGACGAGTGGCTGAAGCACAGGGCCTCATCCCTCTACATCGACCCGCTCCTGATCCAGTTGAAGGTGAAGCTCCTGTCGAAGGAGGAGCTCGTACGAGGCGTTCGTGAAGAGCTGGCACCCGCTGGTGCAGGTCGACCAGCTCTCTCCCAAGGGGCTCGAGAAGGCCTTCGTCTACTGGAGGGACCTGCATGCCCATGTCGGAGCGGTTCAAGGCAAGACTTCGGCACCTACGGGGTCCAGCCCGGCGTCGATCGACTTCGAGGGCCTGGTGGACCTCAGGATATTCAGCGCAGGAGCAGTTCGAGGACAGGCTGAAGGTGCTGCGGGACGAGCTTCTCGCGAAGTCGAACGGAGACTGGATGGACTATCGGGAGTTCATAGATGCTCGCGACCTTCGAGGACAAGGTCGTGCGGGCTATCTTCTCGCATTCCTCATCAGCGAAGGCATGGCGCTCGCTGAAGACCGACCCACTGAGCGGGAAGATCTGGGTCGTCGCGCTAAGCGGAAAGGCTGGAGGGGTGCCGAAGTCCGTGGCAGTGTCGATATCGGGCGAGAGATGATGGAGTCAGAGGACAAGGCGCTTCTGGAAAGGAAGGTCAGAAAGGCCTTCCAAGTGCTCATTCTGCAGAGAGGAAGGAACCCGGGCGTCAAAGGCTGGGAGCTGAAGAGGCACCTGGGCAGGGACTACAGGAAGATAGTCGAAGTCCTCTCCGAGGACATCTCCACCCTCGGGCTCGAGGTCTTCGAGGTCAAGGGTCCGGACGGCACCGACGATACGTCGCGGTTCCTGCTCCGGTTCAAGGAGCCGCCCAAGCATCAGCGAGGCGGAGACCTCGGGCATCAGGATAGACGACCTGGCCGTCCTGGCGGCCACGATTGCATTCATCAACTCGAAGCAGGGAGGGCAGCGAGGCGGGAGGTGGAGCAGTTCCTCAGGGAGAAGTTCCCGAAGTGGAGGGTCGAGTACTCGCTCGACAGGTACGTGAAGCGAGGCTACCTCGAGCAGGACGACAGGGCCCTCCTGCACATCGGCTGGAGGACCAGGGCGGAGGTCGACGAGAAGACGCTGATGACGATGATCCTCTCACGAGGCACTCAGCGAAGTAACGCCTCCTTAGCGCTTCTCTCTCGCCTTCGATGATCAGCTCCACCAGGTCCTTGCCTTCTTCTTCCTCTTCGCAGCGAGGTTGGCGGCCGCATCGGCCAGCCTGATTCCCCTCCCGGCGAGCAGCATGTCCATGCGTGCCCGTGCTCCTTCCTCAGCTCTGCGGACTTCTTCAGCGACTCGATGAGCCTCAGCCTCTTGCCGTGGAAGTCCGGTCCTGCTCCTCGCCTTCATGGCGAGGGAGAAGACGTTCTCGTAGGACTCTGTCGAGAGGCCGATGGCCTCCTTCCCGCAGCTGGGGCACTGCACGAGCCCTTCCAGGTCCCCGACCTTCTTGAGCTCCAGGTAGTTCCAGCAGTTCGTGCAGACGGCCACGAGGAAAGTGTCCATGATCCTTGCCGATGTCGACTGCCGGAGGAGCGCCCTGAGCCTCTCGGGCGAGACTATCTCTCCCCTCCTGCTAATCTCCTCGATGCCTATCCGCGCGATGGGGGAGAGGCCCTCGTACTCGAGGAGCTTCACCTCGATTTCCCCGGCCTCCATCTTTGCCGAGGACCTGGGAAGCGCCTGCGACGTCCAAGTCGTCGTGGAAGATCACGTTCATCGCTTCCTCGTAGACCGGCGTGTCCCTCAGCGCCTCGATCAGCCCGGCGATCGACACGCTGGCGTAGTCCGCGTCCTTGGCTATGGCGCCGCACTTCTTCCCGCGTGGATCAGCCTTCTCTTGAAGATGCCCGACCTCTCCACCGCCTTCTCCGCCAGTCGACGAGGTCCAGCCTCGTGCATGCTCTGAATGGCGCAAGCACAGCGGCGGGAGTCACGTCGGCCTCAATCACCATCCTGTAGGGGTCCTGGTGCACCGCGACGGACTGGCCGATCCTCTCCGAGATCAGGTGCCCTATCACCCTCGCGAGCAGCCTGTTCACCCTGTGACCGAAGGCGGCCTGGACGATGACGTACCTGTCCCAGCGCTCGATGGTGACCACCCTGTCGGAGGGTATCGGGAGTCCCGCGGAGTGCTGCTCCGCCACCTCTTTGAGCGCCTCGAGCATGCGTCTCCTTCTTCAGAGGATATGTCGAGCAGAGCTGGTCGACGTACTCCTCCCCCTTACCTTCTGCGATCTCCTCAGCGTACCTCCTCCTGATCATCCCGACCTCGCAGCGACCTCTAGGGGCACCGGAATCTCGTCCCCCACCCAGCTGGGCACGGCCCCCGTCGGGTCCTCCTCCGCCTTGACGTAGACCTTGTTCCCGTAGATCTGCTCCACCTTCCAGCACCTTCCCGCCTCCACGAACTTCACTCCCACCTCGCCGTACTCGGAGACGAACGCCTCGTCGAGCGTGCCCGACGAAGTTTCTCCTTCTCCATCACGAGGTACTGCTTCTCGTCGGGTATCATCGACAGGTTCTCGAAGTAGTAGTCGAAGAGCGGCTTGATGTCCCTCGCTCTGTACACCCTGCCGTCGGACTCGTTGTAGACTGCAAGCCGCGGGTACCTCTCCCTCATGTAGGTCAGGACCCTCTTCAGCTTCTCGATGCTCATCGTCGAGTAGGGGTAGCTCCTCCTCAGCAGCGAGTAGATGTCGCCGATGCTCCAGTTGCTTCTCTCGACCAGCAGACCCGCCACCTGGTGGATGGCGACGTCGTAGGGACTTGCTGACCAGGCTCCAGTGGCTCCAGCTCCCCCTTCACCGACCTTCCTGCAGAGCACAGCCGCCTCCAGCGTGTCGTCCGAGTCCTGGGTGATGATCAGGCCGTTGGAGACCTGGCCCACCTTGTGGCCGCTCCTGCCCGACCCTCTGTATCAGCCTCGTGACCTGCCTCGGGGAGTTGTACTGGATGACGTACTCGAGGAAACCGATGTCGATGCCGAGCTCAAGGCTGCTGGTGCAGATCACTCCATGCAGCCTGCCGTCCTTCAGGCCCCTCTCCACCGCCTCCCTGGTGGCCTTCGAAAGTGAGCTGTGGTGGATCCCTATGGGGAATTCGGGTCCCAGACCCTGAACCTGCTGGCGAGCGCCTCGGCTTCGGTCCGGTGTTTGTGAATATCAGCACGGACCTGTACTTCTCCACCATCTCCCTGATCGTCCTCAGCCTCGCCGCGACGTCGGGGAAGGAGTAGATCGCGTCCGCCAGCTCCTTGTCCAACTGCGTCGCCCGGGGCGAAGCCACAGCCAGGGACAGGCTCTTCTCGACTGGCACCCTGACGATCTCGCAATCTCTTCCCCTTGCCCACGAGGAACTCGGCCATCTTCTCGGGAGAACCCACCGTCGCCGAGAGGCCGATGATCTGGAACGGCCTGTCCACAGCCTCCCTCAGCCTCTCCAGCCCCACGCCGAGCTGGCTCCCTCTCTTGTCCTCCGCGAGCTCGTGAACCTCGTCCACGACCACCCACCTCAGCTTCGCCAGGCTTTCGCCTGATTCTCCTTCCCACGAGGAGAATCTGGAGCGTCTCGGGAGTCGTGATCAGTATGTCCGGGGGCGCGTAGCTCATGTTCGTCCTCTCCTGCCTGCGAACTGTCGCCGTGCCTGACACCGAGCCTGATGTCGAACCTCTTGCACCACCACTGCATCCTCTCGAGCATGTCCCTGTTCAGCGCCCGCAGCGGCGTGATGTAGAGGAGCTTGGTCCCCTTCTCCCTCGACAGTCCTTCCCTGATCATCATGTCCAGGATGGGGAGGAAGGCGGCCTCGGTCTTCCCGGTCCCTGTCGGAGCCATCAGCAGAGCGTTCTTCCCCTCTCGCACCAAAGGCACCAGCTTCATCTGCGGGTCGGTCGGAGAGGCGAAACCCCTCTCCTTCAGCGCCTCGACCAGTGGCGGCGAGAAGAACTCGAAGACGTTCTGCTCTGTCACTACACTCTCAGCTCTCCGGACTTGATCAATTGGATGACAAACCTTCTTTCTCCGACCAGCGTCGGAGAGTTTCGTCCTCCCTCTCTCGTCCAATAACCTTGCGGTGAAAGTGTGGGATTAGGCGAAAACCGCTTCAGTTCGCGAGAATGTTCAAATATCGCCATTATAACATAGGTGATAAATTGATGATTAACCCGTACGAAATGGTCTCGAAGTCGGCACTCCCAGCTCTCAGGGCGATGGTCGCCAAGAGGCTCCGCGAGAACTACCATCTCACTCAGCAGCAGGTGGCGGACAGGCTTGGCGTCACCCAGGCGTCGGTAAGCAACTACTCTAGAAAGGCGAGGGGGGTGATGATTGACCTGGAGACAGACCCCAAGGTCGCCAAGGCAGCGGACAAGATCGCGAAGCTTCTTTCAACCGAAGGGCCAGACGAGAAGGCAGGCTCTCGCAGCAATGACGGACGTCTGCGACTACATCAGGTTCAGCCACCTCATGTGCAACCTCCACAGGGAGCTGGAGCCCAGGTTCAGGTCGGAAGGATGCGAAGCCTGCGACGGAGCCTTCACGGGGAAAGACTTTGATAGGCTGAAGGTCTTCGCCAGTACCTAGGTTGCAGGCCGAAACAAAGCCGCGGTGGCTGACCGTCAGTCCGCCGGCCGGGCAAAACTACGAGAATCTCAAGGAGCTCTTCGCTGACCTGAACCTCCACACGGTGTGCCAGGAGGCCCACTGCCCCAACGTCCACGAGTGCTGGGGAGGCGGCACTGCAACGCTCATGCTGATGGGGGACGTCTGCTCGAGGGCGTGCAGGTTCTGCATGGTCACCCCCGGAAAGCCCAACGGCGTGCTCGACCATCTCGAGCCAGAGAACGTCGCGTTCGCACTCTCCCAGATGGGGCTCAACTACGTGGTACTCACTTCTGTCGACCGCGACGACCTTCCTGACGGCGGGGCTTCCCACTTTGCCCGAACGATTCAGGCTGATCAAGGAGACGACGCCGAGCCTGCTTGTCGAGGTCCTGATTCCCGATTTCCAGAACGACCTCGACTCCATCAAGACCGTGGTCGACGCGCGCCCCGACGTCATAGCGCACAACATCGAAACCACTCTGTCGCTTACTCCCAGAGTCAGGGACCCACGCGCAGGCTACTGGCAGTCGCTCTCGGTGCTGCGAACCATCAAGAAGCTCCGGCGAGACGCATACACGAAGTCCTCCATCATGGTTGGGCTCGGGGAGACGGAGGAGGAAGTCCACCAAGCGATGACTCACCTTCGGATGGCCGACGTCGACTTCCTCACCGTCGGTCAGTACCTCAGGCCCTCATCACGCCACCTCCCGGTAGTCGAATTCGTGAAGCCCGAGCAGTTCGAGCGATACAGGCATTGGGCGCCGAACTCGGATTCAGGTATGTCGCTTCGGGCCCCCTGGTAAGAAGCAGCTACAGAGCGGGCGAGTTCTACATTCGCTCAGTGGTGGAGAGTGACGGGAGGGGTCTTCCACGCGGAAGGTAGCCAGGGCCAGCACACCCATTCGAATTCCTTTCGTGCCAGGAGAAGCTGCGAAGCTTGCGCTCGATTCGATTGAAGCAATCCAAGCGCAGGACGAGCTGCTCAGGCCCCTGGTGGAGCCAGAGGCCGAACCAGTTTGCTGTTCGAGCAAGCCACCGAAATGAACCCCAATCTGTCTTTCATGACCGTCACCGAGCTGCGGAGGCAGCTGTCATTGGGGGCAGTGTCGGCAATGGAACTTCTCGACGCACGCAGGCGGACAATAAAGAAGCTAAACGGGAAGTTGAACGCCTTCATCACTGTCTTTGGAGAGGCTCCGAGACGGAAGAGCGCAAGGCGAACTCCCCTTCTGGGGATTACAATCGCAGTCAAGGACAACATCTACGTGAAGGGACACAGGACAACGGCCGGCTCGAGAGTGCTTGAGAGATTTGTTCCGGCCAGCGATGCTGACGTCGTTGCTCGGCTGAAGGGAGCCGGCGCCGTGCTCCTGGGGAAGACCAACCTCCACGAGTTCGCCTTCGGGGTCACCAACATCAACCCGTACTTCGGAGACTGCAGGAACCCATGGAACCAGGAGCGGGTCTCTGGCGGATCCAGCGGCGGCTCGGCTGTGGCCGTGGCATCGGGCATGTCGTGCGCTGCTGTGGGTACTGACACGGCTGGCTCCGTTCGAATTCCGGCTTCGCTGTGCGGAATCGTGGGATACAAGCCTACCTATGGTCTCATCAGCAGGCTGGGAATCGTTCCCCTATCGTGGAGCTTGGACACGGTGGGTTTCCTGACCAGAAGCGTGGAGGACGCTGCTTTCCTCACAACGATAGTCAGCGATAGCAACGCCACGATCCGGAGATGTCGTCCAATCAAGCTGCGCGGACTCAGAATCGGCGTCCCCAGGAACATGCTGCAGAAGGTCGACGAAGACGTGAGGCTGAGATACGAAGACGCTTTGACAATTGCCGAGGCTGCCGGCGCGAAGCTAGTCCGATTCGACTTCCCGCACGTCAAGGAGACGATCGCATGCAGGAGTCTGATCACTCACGCGGAAGCTGCATCCTACCATCGCAGGTACTTCTTCAAGAAATACCATCAGTACAGTGCGGAACTCAGAAAGAGGCTCGCCCAAGGATTGGCCATCCCTGCGGCTGTGTACCTAGATGCGCAGAGGGCTCGGGGCCCCCTTACCGAAAGCTACGTGGCCATATTCCGGATTGCGGACCTGATCGCCCTCCCGACTACTCCGATAGCCGCTCCCACGATACGCGACAGCGAGAGCGGGGAGACGTCCAAGAGAATCAGGGCCGCCCTTCTCACATTCACCGAGCCATTCAACGTGTTCGGCGCGCCGGCAATCAGCATCCCCTGCGGGTTGACAAGGGAGAATCTTCCAGTGGGTCTGCAGCTCGCAGGAAACCTCAACTTCGACAATCTGCTTCTTTCGGCGGCACTCTCGCTCGAGAGGCTTCTTCCGAGTAATCTGCGACGCATCCCTACCGGGGACTAGCTTCGAAGCCCGTTGCATCAAACATCGTTAAATAATTAGCCAATTCGCGCCGCCCTAATGGGTTCGCCCAGAATCCTGAGGGAATCCGATTTGGGTGTGAGCCTTGACGACGCCACATTCCGCAGACTGGGCCCAGACGGCAATCTGATTGGTGACAAGCCGGATCCGCAGCTGCTCATGAAGATGTACTCTGCCATCCTGCTCGGTCGCATCTTCGACGAGAAGGCGACGAACCTCTCTACGCTTCGCGAGATAGGCACCTATGCGCCGTGCAAGGGGCAGGAGGGCACCCAGGTCGGCTTCATTCTTGCACTCCAGAAGGGCGACTGGTACGTGCCCATGTACAGAGACAGCGCCGGAATGGTCGCCTTCGGCTTGCCCCCTGTCCAGCTCCTCCGGTTCTGGGGTGGCGATGAAAGGGGTATGATGATGCCCCAGGATCTCCGCATCCTCCCTGTGACTGTGCCCGTCGCGACGCAGATCCCTCACGCAGTGGGGCTTGCAATGGCAAGGCGCATGCAGGGGGAGAAGTCTGTGACGCTCGTGAGCGTCGGGGACGGCGGGACTTCCAAGGGGGACTTCCACGAAGGTATGAATTTCGCTGGCGTTTACCGCCTCCCAGTAATCTTCGCTGTTGAGAACAACGGATGGGCAATCTCCCTCAGGAGGGACAGACAAACCGCCTCCATGACTTTAGCCCAGAAGGCCATCGCCTACGGTTTCGAGGGCATGGTGGTGGACGGCAACGATGTCCTCGCTTCCTACGAGGCCACACGCTACGCTGCCGACAGGGCGAGGAGGGGCGACGGTCCCACTCTCGTCGAATTCCTGACCTACAGGATGGGGCCCCACACGACGGCAGAGCTCGTGTCAAACAAACTGAAAGCGCAGGACGAGGTCGAGGAATGGGAGGGCAGAGACCCGCTGAAGAGGGTGGAGCTCTACCTCCAGAAGAACGGCCTGCTCGACGAAGCAGGGCGGAAGAGAGCGACTGAGGCGGCCCAGAGCGCAGTTTCGAAGGCGGTGGACGAGTACAGGAACTCTGGGAGTGAAGACCCAGAAGACATGTTCAGGTTCATGTACGACACGCCGACACCACCTCTCCGCGAGGAGTCGTCTGAAGCATTCGGGACTCCCGATGACGCACCTCCGGAGCAGGAGGAGGCGAGGCTTTCGGGTGGCAAGCCCGGGGTGAACATCAGGAACGCGCTCAACATGGCGCTGAAGCAGGAAATGGAGAGAAACGACAAGCTCGTGGTTTTCGGCGAAGACGTCGGGAAGAACGGAGGCGTCTTCCAGGTGACGAGGGGGCTCCAGGACGAGTTTGGCCCGGAGCGCGTCTTCGATACTCCTCTCGCCGAGTCCGTGCATAGCGGGGATCTTCGTCGGCCTGGCAATCGGTGGAATGCATCCGGTTGCAGAATTCCAGTTCGACGGCTTCACTCCTCCAGCATTCGACCAGATCTTCGGCCACATAGCGCGCATGAGGAACAGAACCCGCGGAAGGTACACCACCGCAGGTGTCATCCGTTTCCCCTACGGCGCGGGAATCAAGGCGCCAGAGCAGCACTCGGATTCCCCGGAAGCCCACTTCAGCCACACGCCCGGCCTCAAGGTGGTCGATCCCCTCCAGCCCGTACGACGCGAAGGGACTGCTCGCATCCGCCCTGAGGGAGCCAAACCCGGTCGTCTTCATGGAGCCGAAGAGGATCTACGACTCGCCGAAGGCCGACGTTCCGGAGGAGGAGTACACCATTCCCATTGGCAAGGCGAGGGTTGTGAGGGAGGGGTCGGACGTGACGCTGATCTCATACGGGGCAATGATGGTGCCGACGCTCGAGGCCGCTGAACAGCTTCAGGACCAGAACTCCGTCTCCGCCGAGGTCGTCGACCTGCGGACGATTTCGCCCCTGGACGCAGTGACCATCTTGACGTCCGTCAGGAAGACGGGAAGGTTGGTCGTGGTACACGAGGCGCCCAGAAGCTTCGGAGTGGGGGCAGAAATTGCCGCCCTGGTCGCAGACAAAGGGCTCGACTACCTGAAGGCGCCGGTCAAGAGGGTGGCAGGGTTCGACACGGTCGTCCCGCTGGCCAAGATGGAGGACGATTACATTCCGAGCAAGGAAAGGATCGTGAAAGCCGCACTCGAACTCGCCGGATACTGAGAGCTCGAGAAAGACTAAAAGCGGCTGCCACGCGATTCCAATCGAAACCACCATGGACTACGAATTCAAGCTCCCTGACCTCGGAGAAGGGGTCGCCGAGGGAGAGATACTGAAGTGGATGGTGAAGGAGGGAGATTCCGTTAGAGAGGACCAGCCACTCGTCGAGGTGATGACGGACAAGGTGAACGTCCAGATTCCCGCACCGAGGAGCGGCAGGGTGGCACGGATCGCTGTGAAGGAGGGCGAGGTCGCCAAGGTCGGCCAGACTATAGTCGTGATTGCCCAGGAAGGGGGGACGCAGGCTTCACAGCCAGCGACCTGTGCAGAGGCAGGTCGTAGCCGAAGCCAGCGGACCCAAGCCCATCTCTCCAGAAGCCTCTGGTGTCCTCGCACCTCCCGCGACCAGAAGGCTCGCGAGGGAGCTTGGCGTGGACATTGGTTCAGTCAGAGGCACCGGACCAGCCGGACGGGTCACCGATGACGACGTGAGGAGAGCGGCGTCGGGCACCACGCGCGTCGCCCCGACCACCGTTCAGTTGCAGAGGCCATCGGGGCCGGAGGAACAGATTCCGCTTCGCGGCATCAGGAAGACCATCGCGGACAGGATGGCGAAGTCAAGGGCCACGACGGCCCAGGTGACCCACGTCGACGAAGTCGACATGACGGAGGTGGTGAAGCTTCGGGAGAGCCTGAAGGGTAAGGCAGAGGGAATGGGAGTGAAACTTACTTACCTCCCATTCATCATCAGAGCGACGATCCCAGCCCTGAAGGAGTTCCCCTACGTCAACTCCTCCCTGGACGACCAAACCGGGAACATCGTCCTAAAGCGGTTCTACAATTTCGGGATAGCAACCGATACCGAGCAGGGGCTCCTCGTTCCAGTGGTGAAGGACGCAGACAAGAAGGACATCTTCGCCCTCGCCGCCGAAATCGAGAGACTCGCGGACTCTGCACGCAGGGGCCAGCTTTCGCTCGACGACGTCCGCGGCGGTACGTTCACAATGACAAACGTGGGCGCAATCGGGGGGCTCTTCGCGACGCCGCTGATCAACCTGCCAGAAGTGGCAATAATGGGCGTCCACAAGATCTCAAAGAGGGCAGTCGTGAGGGACGGCAGGATCGAGGCGAGGGACATGATGTATGTGTCGCTCAGCTTCGACCACAGAGTGTTCGACGGGGCATACGCAGCAAGGTTCACGAGCAGGGTCATCGAAACCTTGCAGGACCCGAAAAAACTTCAGTCTCTGACTGCGTAGTCTGCCGTCAGCCCAGCAAAGTTAAAGGCAGCACACGGTTCGCGCGGCCAAGAAAGATCACCATGCAAGAGGCAGACATCACCATAATCGGCGGTGGGCCCGGGGGCTATGTTTGCGCGATAAGGGCTGCCCAGCTTGGCCTCAAGACCATACTCGTTGAGAAGGACAGACTGGGCGGTGAGTGCGTCAACTACGGCTGCATCCCCTCAAAGTCCCTAATCACCGTCTCCAAGCTGTACGAGAGGGTGAAGGCCGCCGAGAAGTTCGGCCTCAAAGCGTCGGGAGTCTCGGTAGACTTCGACCAGATGCAGAAATGGAAGTCCGAGGTCGTGACAAAGCTCGTCTCGGGCATCGAGCTGCTTCTGAAGGGAAACCACGCGAAGGTGATTCTCGGAACCGCAAAGGTGCAGGACCGGCACAGGGTCATCGTCAGCACGACCGCGGGTGAGGAGGAGATTTCGACGAAGCTCATGGTGCTCGCGACCGGTACCTCTCCCGTCCAGCTCCCCGGACTGACCTTCGACGGACAAGTGGTCATCGCATCGAAGGAAGCGCTCGAGCTGAAATCGGCGCCCAAGCGCTTGGTCGTCGTCGGAGGCGGCGCAATTGGTTTGGAGTTCGCCTCCATGTACCAGAAGCTTGGAAGTGCGGTCACCATCGTGGAGCTGATGGACCAGCTGCTGCCCGGCGGGGACCCGGAGGTTTCGAGGGTGGTGCAGAGAAATCTGGAATCAAAGGGCGCCAAGATACACCTGAAGTCGACTGTGGCTTCGTGCGTCGCTAGGGGCGGAAGCGCCAAGCTTGAAGTCAACACGCCGGAGGGAAAGGTCTCGCTCGAGGCCGACAAGGTCCTCGTCAGTGTCGGCAGAAGACCGCGGACCGAAGGACTGAACCTTGGCAAGCTCGGAGTTGCCACAGACGAAAAGGGCTACATCTCGACGGACAAGAGGATGATGACGAACGTCGACGGCGTCTTCGCCATCGGAGACATCAGGGGGCCACCGCTACTCGCCCACAAGGCATCAAAGGAAGGAATCGTGGCAGCGGAATGCGCGGCGGGCCTGCCGAGCGCCGCCGATTGGAAGGTGATTCCTGACGCAGTCTTCTGTGACCCTGAGGTGGCTACCGTTGGGCTGACAGAGGCGAAGGCAACCGCCGCCGGCTTCAACGTGAAGCGAAGCAGGTTCCAGTTCGCAGCCCTCGGGAGGGCTCTCTCCACTGGCGAGACACAGGGGTTCGTCAAGGTCGTGTCCAAGGCCGAGGACGGACTGGTGTTGGGCGTTCAGATCGTCGGGCCTGAAGCCTCGAACCTCATCAGCGAAGTCGCGCTTGCTATAGAGATGGGCGCTACCGTTGACGACATAGCGCTGACGGTCCATCCCCACCCGACCCTGCCAGAGGCGATAATGGAGGCAGCGGAATCAGCGGCGGACCGACCCATTCATCAGTTGAAATCATGACGGGCGTCCTGATCGACCTCGGAATCATCGAGTACGGAAAAGCCTGGGAAATCCAGAAGGAACTTGTCGCCCGACGGTCGAGCGACCAGATTCCAGACACCCTGCTGTTGCTCGAGCACGAGCACGTGATAACCCTGGGGCGAAAGACAACCCCAGAGAACTTCAGACCGCAGCAAGTCCCGGTCTTCCAAGTCGAGAGGGGAGGTGACGCGACCTACCACGGCCCTGGCCAGCTCGTCGGCTATCCGATTGTGAAGATTCAGGACCACGACGTGCGGAGGCACGTTAGGACCATCGAGGAGGCCCTCATCGCTGCGGTCAGCAGGTTCGGGGTGGACGGCGGGAGGATAGAGGGCCACCCTGGCGTCTGGGTAGCGGGACGCAAACTCGCCTCCATTGGTGTTGCAGTGACCGACTGGGTATCGTTCCATGGCTTCGCGCTGAATGTCAACACCGACATGTCGTACTTCGAGCTCATCAGGCCGTGCGGCCTCGACCCATCTGCAATGACTTCGATGCAAACAATCAGAGGAAGTGCAATCAACATGGATGATGTCAAGCGGGTATTTGCTGAGCAGTACGCTGCTGCCAAGGGCGAGGAGTTCGTACGGCAGGCGCCTGCTAGGCCTCTCCTCGGCAAACGTTAATTAGCGCAGAAAGGTCGTTGTGAATTCACGGCAAAGAAGCATCCGCCAAAGATCACATACACGACTCTCTTCGCAGACGAGAGCGTCCACCCGAAGTACGAGGCAGCCCTGGCACAGTTCCAACGCCAGCTGGGCAAGCACTACCCGATGCACATTGGGAACGAGGAGGTCATGTCAGATGCTGGGGAGTTCGAGCACAGGAGTCCCATCGACACATCAGTTTCAGTTGGGTTCTTCCAACTGGGGATGAGGACCCATGCGCGTGACGCCATCGAGGCAGCCAAAGCGGGGTTCGCAAGGTGGAGTTCGACGCCTTGGCGAGACAGAGTGCGCGTCCTCGAAAAGACGGCCAGGCTGATTGACCAGCGCAAGTTCGAGATAGCAGTCGCAATCACCTACGAGGTCGGGAAGAACAGGCTGGAAGCCCTCGCAGAGTGCTGGGAAGCAGTCGACGCGATAAAGTACTACGCAGCGCTGATGCGCAAACAAGACGGGTACACATCCCGCATGGGCCCAGGCGGACCGGGCGAGAACTGCAAACTGGTCTGCAAGCCGTTGGGAGTGTGGCCGGTGATATCGCCGTTCAATTTCCCTTTCATGCTGGCGAGCGGTATGGCCCTTGGAGCCCTGATAACTGGGAACGCTGTAATTCTGAAGCCCACCAGCGAGGCGCCCCTGACTGGCCTCATGCTCTACAAGGTCTACGCTGACGCCGGCGTCCCCCGCGGGGCCGTCAACTACGTGACGGGCCCAGGCTCCAACTTCGAAGAGGAGTTCGTCTCCAACGAGGGAGTGGCGGGAATCGCCTTCACCGGTTCCAGGGATGTCGGCATGCGCCTCTACAGGGGGTTCCTTTCCAAGCAGCCCTATCCCAAGCCGACACTGCTTGAGATGGGAAGCAAGAACCCCACCATCGTGACCGCAAGGGCCGACATCTCGAAGGCGGTCGAGGGAAGTGTGAGGGCCGCTTTCGGCTACGGGGGCCAGAAGTGCAGCGCTACATCAAGGATCTACGTGCAGAACAGTGTGAAGGCGAAGTTCCTTTCCGCCCTCACGGAGAGGGTTGACAAGCTGAAGGTGGGCGACCCAAGGCAGAAGGACGTCTTCATGGGACCGCTCATCAACGAGAAGGCAGTGAAGACTTTCCAGGACGCCGTAAAGGAGGCAAACGAGGCGGGAGCGGAGATAGTCACCGGCGGGGTCGTTGTCAGGGAGGGGCCGGGAGCGAAGGGGTACTACGTCGCGCCCACTGTGATCACCGGGCTTCCCAGCAACCACAGGCTGTTCAGCGACGAGATTTTCGTTCCGCTCGTGGTCGTTGACGGCTTCGAGAAACTTGATGAAGCGATGGCGAAGGCGAACGCCACTGAGTACGGCCTCACGGCGGGAATCTTTTCGAGGGATGCCCGCGAGGTCAAGAGGTTCTTCGACGGGATCAACTTCGGCGTAGCCTACGCCAACAGGTCGGGCGGCTCGACCACGGGAGCTTGGCCCGGGGCCCAGAGCTTCACTGGGTGGAATGCAAGCGGTGCAACTGGGAGAGGGGTCGGCGGTCCGCACTACCTCCTGAACTTCCTGCGCGACCAGACGCAGACGGACGTCAGGTAATCAACCGTCTATCATGCAGAGCTGCGACTGTCTGTGCACTGATGAACTAGCGGGTTAAGGGGCTACTTCAGCGGCACGTAAAGGCTCGAGCGGCTCGCGCCAATGCCGGGCGTCCCATGGACCACCTTCTTGTTGGTGATCACGAACTCTCCCAGGTACCTCCCGATCATTTCCGGCTTCACAACCAGCGGAACGAACTCCCTGCCATTGTGGACCGCTATGGTTAGCCCCACCATCGTCGGCAGAACGATCATGTCTCGCGCGTGGGTCCTGATTTGGCCTTCCGACTTCCCGTCCTTGATCGCCCTCACGTCCTCCAGGAGCTTCCGCTTCTCATCGGAGACTCCCCTGTTGAGGGAGCGCCTCGCTCTCGACGGAAGGAGCTTCAGCATGGCTTCCGTGGACATGGACTGGAGTTGCTCAAGGGAATGCCCCTTGTACCTGAATTCTTTCGGCATCTACTCTTTGACCTCCATGGTAGTCCTCGCTATCCTCTTCCTGCCCGTCTTTCTGGGGGCTATCAACCCTACCTTCCTGCCCGGCGGTGCGTTTCTCGAGGTGCTGGTCGACTTGCCAGGGTGCTGGTGCCTTCCTCCTCCGAACGGGTGGTATACTACAGCCATGGCTATGCCCCTCATGCGTGGATAGACCTTACCCGAGGCCCTCATGGCATGATGCCTCGCACCAGCGGTAAGGAATGGCTTCTCCCTTCTGCCGCCTCCCGCGACCTCGCCGACCGTGGCCAAACACTTCTCGTCCACGAGTATGTTCTTTCCCGATGGCAGCTTCAGGATCGCCCTTCCGTTCGCCTTTGAGAACAGCACAGCCGACGTCCCAGACGCCCTGACCAGCCTTCCGCCATCGCCCGGCCTCAGCTCGACGTTGCATACGCGCGTACCTTCCGGTATGCCGGAAAGCGGAAGGATGTTTCCGCCGACGTGACTAGCACTACCACCAAGGGCCAGCTCCCTGCCGACTGCGACGCCAGCCACCGCAGGGACGTATGTGAACTGGCGCTGGCCGTATTCGAGCTGCATCAGAGGCGCGCTCCTTCCTCTCTCGTCGAGTATGGCTGTGACCTTCGCTGTCCCCGATCCTCCCACTTCTATCCTTGGGTACCGCGAAGGGGAAATCTTCCCCCTCGTCCTGCTCCTGAACTGTATGCCCGCCTTTCCTCGTCTGCGCTGAAGAATTCTCTTTCCCAAAGACTACACCAAGCCCAGCTTGCTCGCCAGTTCGGCTGCCGCGTTTTCCTTCGTGAGCCTTACAAAAGCCTTCTTGCCTTTTGTGGTCCTCGCCGTGTTGACGTCCCTCACATCCACTTCGTAGAGCGAATGGACAGCGCTTGCAATCTGCTTCTTGGTCACCCTGTCATCGACGAGGAAGCAAAGCTTGTTCTCCCGCTCAATTTGCTCGAACGTCCTTTCGGTGACGTAGGGCCGCTTCAGTATCTTCTGAGCGTCTTCAAGCCGCAACTGTCATTTCAACCTCCTTCTTCGGTGCCGCGAGCGTAGCCATGGAAGATTCGGTCCAGAGGGTCAGCCTGCCCGGAACGCCTCCGGGCGCTAGGTCGAGTATGCTCAGGTCGTCGACCCGTACGACGTCAACTCCCGGTATCGCCCCAGACGCCCTTCCTAATCCGCGGTCGTTGGTTACAACGAAGAGAGGACCGACCCTGTTCCTGTAGGCTCTGCCCCTCAGCCTCGCGTGGCCAGAGTTCCGCTTTATCCCGCTGTAAAGCCTCGCCAGTTCCTCGGACATCTGGGCCTTCTCAAGGAACTTCACCAGCTCGGCCGTCTTCTCGATGGTCTCGATGTCGTCCGTTACCACAAAAGGCAGCGATGCAGTCTTCACCCTGTGCCCCCTCGCCTTGACAGATTCAAGGTCAGCGGTGTAGGCGATTGCGGACTCGATCGCGAGACGTCTTTCCTTCTTGTTGATCTTGAAATGAATGACCTTCTCCGACCTCGGAGGATGGGCAAGGCGCCCCTTCACGGTGCTTGCGACTCCACCGGCCATGCCGGCCCTGGAGTACCTGCTGCCCTTGACCCTTGGAATCCTCGACTGGCCAGTGCCCGTAGGCGGGCTGTGAGTCTCAGCTGTGGTCCTCTCGCCAGCCATAGGGTCCCTTCCCTTTGGCTGGAAACTATGCGAGCCCACCAGCCAGAACGCGCGTTTGATGAGGTCCGGTCTGAGTCCAACTCCGAAAACATCGGGAACGTCAGCTTTGCTGCCCGCCTTCCCGTCGAGACCAAGAACGTCCACCTTCATCGTCTTCACGCCCTCGCCATCGTGCTGACTTCGACCAGCTGAGGTGGTGCCTGGTTCTTGTGGAATCCGCGGACGGGCATCCTCACCATCACGAACCTCCTTGCCGGGCCTGGGACCGAGCCTCTCAAAACAGCGTAGTCTCCGTTGACATTGCCGAAGTGCATGAACCCTCCCGCCGGTGTGATGGGCTTCTCCTTCCCGTTGCCAAGCATGAGAATCCTCTTCCCAGTTTCGGTCCTCTGATGGAACCCCATCTGGCCCGCCCTTGCGATTGTGTACATTACCGCCGCGGGGTGCCAAGGCCCTATGACACCGACAGCCCTCACACTCTTCCTCGACTTGTGCTGCTTGCGCTTAACTCCGAACCTCGTCACAGGTCCTTCGAAGCCCTTGCCCTTCGTTATCCCAAGAACATCCACATACATGCCCGGCTTGAACAGTTCCGCGAACTTCACCTTCTTCCCCACCAGCCCACCGATGTAATCGATCTGCGCCTTCGCGTTCGCGCCACCCACCCCTATCTCGAATGTGATGGGTTCCTTCTGAGAGAGCCCGACTTCGGCAGGGACAACGGAGACGAGAGCGGATACTCTGGCAACGCTTTCGACTGGGACATCCGCCGGACGCGCCTTGCCTTCGCCCAGCACGATCTCCGCGCCGTTAACCTTCCCGTACAATCTTACGCCCTTGACTTCCAGCTCGGGCAGCGACAGCACGCTAGAGATATTGAAGAGCGGCTTCCCGAAGTTAGGAGTCTTCGCCCTGTCGTCGATGGTGATCGCATGTATCGTCCCCGCCTTGAACGCGGGGAAGCCCAGCATTGTGGGCTTGTCGCCCGTTACCTTCGGCCAGTTTCTGACCCTGGGGATGACCCTATTGGCCCTTCCCCTCGGCCTGTAAGCAAGACTTCCTCTACGTGGTGCACTATGCTTTCTATGGCCCAAACGCCATTCACACCTTTCCCGAAGGCCGTTTTTCGTTTAGCCTTTAAGCTTTCAGTTAGGTTGGCAGGAAATTCAATGAGTTCAGGGCCGCGGAAATGGCCTCCTCAGTCCTGACCGTCTCTACGTGCTGCTCGGCAAAAAGGTTGACGACGAAATCAACCCTCTCGCGGAGCGAACGACCAACGATGTCGAAGAGACCCCGCGAAGGCGCACCGAAGAGGAACTTCACGCCCGCCGCTCTGCCGAGAGCCGTGCCCACGAGGGGCAGTGTCGTTCTGATTGGGTCACCCAGCCTAGATGTTGCGATCTTCAGAAGCCGTCTGTCGTCAAGGACCTCTTCGAGTGTCTTGTTCTCAACGATGTAGCCCCAGTACTGGCGCACCGCTTCTCTGTTGATCACCTCGGCTCGGAGGGGATTCTTCGACGTGATCTTCACTGTGACTCTCTGGTTCGGGGCACCTCTTCCTTGGAGGAACGGCGTTCCGTCCAGTCCTACGTCGACAGTTCCGTCCGCGTTGGTGACCCCTTCTCTTATCTCGCCAACCTTGAGGAGTTCGAGTGAAATCTTCGGCTTGTGAGAAGGCGTCCTGAGTGGCGGCAGCAGGCCCGCGTACTTGAGGTCCTCGTCCAGAGGATAGAGCCTGCGTCGTAGGTACTGCGGCGTCTCGAGGTATTCAAGGATCTTCTTGATCAACCTCAGCTCACTCTTTCCGCCGTTGTCCCTAAAGACTTGCACAACGTCGACGCCATAGATTGCGCACGTCCTCGCGATGGACCCGAGTTTTGCGCTCTTCTCCCTCGTCGAGTTCCGCTCCTCGAGCACGGTGTCCGGTATGGCCACGACCAATCTCTTGCCCAGGAAAGCCAAGCGGTGGTCTTCACGCTGCCTAGCTAATTCAGCCTTTCCGAAATCGGGAACGGTTCCGATAAGTAGACGACTGATTCGTCCTAGCGCGGACATCATGGCATCGAAGCCAGGGGAGAATGGAGGGGCGGAGCGCTGGATTTACTCCGTGCTGCCGGTTTCCCTTGCCACGGGTCCGCTGAGCACTCTGATTCAGCTCCACCTGATCTCTCTCAATGGTCCTTCGCTCGGTGTCATCTACGCAGGCCTGGCAGTCTCTGCGTTCAACGGAGTCAGCATCCCGGCAGCGATGTTCTGGGGTTATACGACGGACAGATTTCACTCTCGCCGAGCCATAGTCGCCGCCAGCTACGGGCTGATGGGGATCACGTTGCTCGCCCTCCTCCTGTTCAGCAACACGGTAGGCACCATCACCGTCTACTCCGCTTTCGCATTCATCTCGGCCGCGGCTGCGACTCCACTGAACCTTCTCATCATGGAGACGGAGTCCAGGTCAACCTGGGCGGACGCGTTTGCGAAGCTTTCCCTCATGTCCAGCGTGGGAAACGTGGGAGGTCTGATACTTAGCACAGTGTGGGCTCAGGCGCTGCCAATCGCTCTGCTTTCCATCCCCCTGGGGGGTTTCGCGCTGCTATCGGCCGCTCTTGCATTCACGACCATCCGGAACCCTCCATTCGCTTTCGAGCGCGAGACAATCGCAAGGAGAGAGCAGAGCCTCTTTTCTCGGCTTCTGAGTCTCCCGCTGTTGTTTCTCAATATTCCGCGCATTTCCGACTTCCGGCGTGTCTTCCGGGGCCTCAGATATGGGCTCACCAGCTATGTGCCTTTATTCTACATCTCGACCATCCTCTTCTATTTGGCCAGCGGTATTTTCAACACTTCATTCGTTCCTGCTATGTCCGGATTCTCTCTGTCTTCGGTCGAGGTCTTCGCCGTAATTCTCGCTGGCAGTTTCATTCAGATGCTCACGTTCCGGTACGCCGGGAAGTATGTCAGAGTGCGTCCTCTGGCCTCCTCTTCGGTCCAGTCGCTCCTCCTCAGGGGGGGCTGCTACGTATTGACAGGAGTCTTCGCCTTATTGTTAGGCGGGCCGCTCTTCGTTGTGCCGGCGCTGGTGCTCTACCCCCTGGGTGCTGGCGTCGCCTTCGCAGTCTACTACACCTCGTCCAACACGATGATGTTCAACACGGTCCAGGTGCGGAGCCCGGGAACCGCGCTCGGCGTGTACAGCGCTGTGGTGGGCTTCGCAACACTCGCGGGTTCGCTCGCCTCCGGTTTCATTTCCGTCCTCGCAGGATTTCACGTCACCTTCATTTCGGCTGGCATCATTCTCTTGGTCGCTGCAGCCGTTGTCGCTAGGCTGCCTGGTAGGAACGAACAGAGCAGGACTGCGCTGCCGCAGCGTTGATCAACCTCCCGCGGTGGTCGTCAAGATGAAAGTTCGGGATTACGAGATTGCCTTGCTTCTCTAGCTCGACGCCATGCTCTCGGTGACTGTCGAGCTCAGCCCGCGTCTCGACAGATTTCTCCAGATCAATGCGAGGTAGATGACATTGAGAAGAGTGAAGGCCATACCCGCGATGAGTTCGATTGTGTACCTGTAGTAGGCATACTGCAAATCGAGAGCGAAGTCGAGGACCGTCATCAGGGGATAGACTGGCGCGGTGAACCTCAGGAGAAGAATGTTGTTGGTAACTAGATAGACCATGACGGTGGCCGCAGTCGCGAGGACCAGCTTCAGCCGCTTCGAGGAGATCTGTTCGACTCTCCACTTCTCATGAGGGCGAAAGCACCGAAGGGACACGGACCGTCCTTGTCCAGGTTCGCAGCTTCTCCTAGATTAGTGGACCGGGGGGGAAATTCGCCCACCGTCGCTCCGGCAGTGGGTCTCGAACCCCCGACCTGTCCCAATCTGGATTTCTTTGCCAAGGGATTGGACGCCCGGCTCTATCCTACCAGACTAGACGACCGGCCCAGCGAAACCCGCGACCTGCGCCTCCATCTTTAAGCCTTATTTCCACCGAATCCCTCTGTTCGCTGCTATGTCCGTCAGCATCGACGAGTTCAAGAAGATAGAGATGAAGGTAGGCAAGGTCGTTTCCGTCGACGACATTCCCCAGGCCAGGAACCCGATGTACAAACTAGCCATCGACCTCGGCGACGGCGTGACGAAGCAATGCGTCGGTGGCATCAAGCAGTTCTACACGAAAGAGCAGTTGCTGGGTAGGAAGGTCGTCGTTGTAGTGAACCTTCTCCCCAAGTCGGTGGCAGGGGTGATTTCGGAATGCATGCTGTTGACTGCTTTCAACGGCGAAGTCGTCTCCCTACTCGCGCCGGACAAGGACCTGCCGCTCGGGATGAAGGTCGGATAAATCGCCCAAGGCTTTTAACCTCGCAACTGTCGCGGCGGGAATCGTGCGGTCGTCGTCTAGATCCTCATCGGAGGAAAGCCTGGTCCAGGACATCAAGTCCTTCGCGGACGTGTAGGCCTGCCACGCTGGTAATCTATCTAGACCAGAAACCCGGGTTCAAATCCCGGCGACCGCACCTCTTCTAGAAACTCTACGACGGGCGTTGATTTCGGCTCCAGGTAGACTCGCTGGAGGTCTCAAAGGACCCTTCCAAACTCACCGAAGAGAATTTAATGGCACTCCACGCCGCGCAGAACGTCCTTGGTATCCTCGGTCATTATCATCGCTTCATTCCTCCTCGCATTCAAGGCGATACTCCTCGAGGGCAGCGAGGTGGCGATACTTTCTCTGGCGACCATCAAGCAACTGGGCAGGCAGAACGTTCTCTTCGGGGTGCTCGTTGGCGCGGGGGCCTCGCTCCTCGTCTTTCTCGCGGTCAGGACCTTCTTCCTGCTGCTGCCCGAGGTACTCATCGACCTTGGCACTGGCTGCGTGATCCTTTACTTCAGTTACAGATTCCTCAGGGGCTTCAAGCGCTACTACTTCGGCAAGAAGTCGTTCACCGCAAAAATGGAAAAAATGGAGGCTGAAGTGGTAAAGAAGGACATGGAGAAGTACGGAGAGAACGCACCCGCCCGAGTCCCGTTCTCGGCGCTTAATTCGGTGCCCGTGATGACGATCACCTTGACCGAGGGCTTCGAAGCCAGCCTTGTGCTCGCCGCAGCAGGAGCAATCAACTTCGAGTGGACTCTGGTGGGAGCCGGCACCAGCATCGTTCTTCTACTGGTGATTTGCGCCTTTTCGTACAAGTACCTGCTCAGAGTTCCCAGGTGGGGCCTTGACCTTCTGGCAGGTTCGATTCTTCTGACATTCGGAAGCTTCTTCCTCGTAAGCGGCATCCTGGGTATCTAGGAAGCTACTTGCTGTAATAGAGCACGAGGAAGTTCATGGCGTAGGCGCCTATGAACGAGCCTCCCATCTGGGCCGAGTTTCCGTTGTTGAGGAATCCCGAAAACACGAACAGGTAGCCTCCCAGTGCAGCAACTGCGACAGAGAACAGGGCGAGCAGACTCACAATGCGGAGGCTTCTCGACTTCGTCCTTCGAAATGAGCTGACAGCGATGCCAATCGAGAGAAGGAGGACGAGCAAGCCCTCGACGCCGTGCCAGAGGGCAAGAGGTCCGGGCCCAGCCGAGAGCAGCGATGAAAAGAACTGTCCGAAACCGCTGACTGCTCCCGACGGAAAGGCGGCGAAAAGGTTCACGACATCACCAGTCCACGCCTGGACGGAAAGAAGAACCAGGTTCAGGACGGTCATGAGTTTGAGCGGCCTGAGGGGGTCCGACTGGCCCTGCGTGGAACCAGCTGCCATGAACTCCTCCTTCATCGCGCACCACGCCTTAAGCATTCTAGGGCGCTAGGGATTCTGCGTTAATCATAACTTCAGTGCCGGCCCATCGCCTTTCCATACGCGTAGTAAACCAGGTATAGGGCGGTGACGACTGCAAACGCCACGAGCACCAAGTTAACGAAAAGCGAAAACGAGTTCCCCACGGCGGTTTGCCACAGTGCTCCAGCAGCATACCCGGCGTAGATCAAAACTGCATTCCAGACGACACAGCCTACTGCAGTGAAGAGCACAAAGGGAAGCAGGGGCATGCGGAAGAGCCCGGCGGGGAGGGAGATCACCGACCTGACCACCGGAACAAATCGGGCGCCGAGGACCGTCCACGATCCCCTCCGCCTGAACCACCCCTCGGCGGTGTCTAGGCTGCGGTGGCTCATTCCAAACCTTCGCACGAACCCCTCCACGAACGCGTTCCCCAGCTTCAGAGCAAGTACGTAATCGACCAGAGCCCCAATCAGGGCGGCCACTGTGCTCAGCGCAAGAGCAGTGAGAACGTTCATCACGCCGATGAAGGCGAGGTAACCTGCGAACGGAAGCACGACCTCGCTGGGTACCGGCAGCGAGGCGCTTTCGAGAGTCATCAAGGCGAAGAGGCTGACGTATCCAAGACTGGTCATCAGAGAAACAACTCGCCCGGAAGAGAAGTATGACGACGCGGAAGAGCCGAGCAGGTCGTTGCCGAGAAGCCCGACGCCCGCGGCGAGTTCGACTAGGCTGACGCTCATCACAACCAAGGCCACCAGGGCAAGGTACTTGTTCCTAGGAAACATCGAATCTGATGGCCCGGCTGCGCTCATTGCGAGCCGCCATCACCGAAGGCATATAGGAATCTTGCTAATCGCTGCGCCACCGAAGTCTTAATCAATCCCAGAAACGCGTTGGGCGTTCCCGGCATGAGGGCCCAGATTAACCGAAGCCGCCGAAACAGGAGATTGATTCTCATCAGCGTAGTCATCGTCGTAGCAGCGGTAATAGTCGTCGGCGCGTACTATCTTTCGACTCTGACGACGCCGGGAAGTAGTCAAATCGGCAAGCCGCTTTCCAATACGGACTATCAAAACCTCTACTCGGTAGCACAGAATGGTTACGGTACGCTCAATCAGACCCTGACGCAGAAGATTCAGAACTTTAACGGCACGCTCATGAGCTCCGGAACAAAGCCCGTAATCGTCTACATCGGGGCAGACTACTGTCCCTACTGCGCCTTTCAGCGCTGGCCTCTGGTGATGGCGCTGATGCGGTTCGGCAACTTCACGAACCTCGCCTACATGGAATCGAGCCCGACGGATATCTATGCCAACTCTCCAACCTTCTCATTCTACGGCTCTACCTACACGAGCAAGTACATCGTCTTCCAGGGGTACGAAGAGGTGGACAGAAGCGGCCAGAATGCCCTGCAAGCCGCTCCTTCGAACTACTCGGCGGTCTTCCAGAAATACGGAGGCTCGTATCCATTCATCGATTTCGCGAACAAATACGTGACGGTCGGTTCCTTCTACTTTCCCGACCAATTGGACGGCAAGAACTGGACGC
The DNA here is from genome assembly GCA_963759195.1 of uncultured archaeon. Taxonomy (GTDB): domain Archaea; phylum Thermoproteota; class Nitrososphaeria; order Nitrososphaerales; family Gagatemarchaeaceae; genus DASPPF01. The sequence goes on along the minus strand of CAVWXJ010000007.1, from coordinate 6,110 downwards.
AGATTATCCAGCTGCTCTCTTCCAACAACGTGCTGTCCAATGAGGTGATCTCGTCAGCCAACGCAATAACAGCAGCCATCTGCAAAGTCACACCCAACGCTCCAAGTTCCGTTTGCAGCAACGGTTCGATATCGGCACTAACCAGTGCGTTGGTCGCATACCATCCATCGGGAGGACTAGCCACCGATGTGGGTATGCAGTTGGCAAACCAGATTGGATGGGACACTTCGCATTCGACTGCAGAGACACGGGAAGGGAATTCTCCCTAGAACGTCATAGCGTCGACTGGCTGGACGCCGTTTCGTTCGGACTCCGTCGAGTGGCGTGCGGACGAGCTATTCCGTAAGCGCGAGCTTGAAAGCCGGCGCCCCCATCAACAATCCCACGATGTGGGCCAGAGTACAGTAAGGGCAGATGGCGTGGAGTACGAATTCTTCAACGAAGACCAAGTACCCCACTCCAACGGTGCCTAGAAGCCAAAGAGGTATCAACGCGTAGTTCAGCGCAGGTTTGTTCACGACAATAATCGCGACCATAATCACAAACCAACCCAGGCCGAGAAAGGCGACCGGGACTCCGGCGAACCTGCTGTAGGTACTCGACGTCACAGCACCGCAATTCAGGATGCCGACCGTTGGGCAGTAGAGGGGTATCTGGGGGTTGATGGCCTCGGAAGCAAGATAGACACTGTCTATGATACCAACCGAGCCGAGCACCAGTCCGAGGCTCCTCCACCTGTTCATGCTATCTCACACTGTCCCAAAGACTGCGACTCGCAAGAGTCACTGGAGTTGGAGGGCTCCGCTGCCCAGTATCTTGACCCCACCCGAAGCCAGATTTGCTTTCTTCATGACGGGAGTGAACCCGAGTCCCGCCAGCGTCACCGTGCCCCTGACGAACCTATCCTGGCCGAAACCGTAGTGCAAGGCAGGGTTTGCGCCGACGCCCACGAGGGTCACTCGCCTCTTCTCCTCCGGCACGCCCTTCAGCACCTTCTCCAGCCTGGCCGTGTCCTTGCTCTTCCACCCGACAAGCTTGCCGTCCTTGAACTCGAGTTCGGCTCCGGATATCCATCCGAACTTCGTCAGCGTCTGCGAGACCTTCAGCTTCCCATTTGCCGAACCCGAATCAACCTCCTTCGTCACCAAACCGGGCGGCATGTAGGTCATGTTACCACCTTCGGCAACGTCCTTCTCGTCAACGATTCCGTCTTCAACCTCCATCTCTCCCTTCAGGACGAACCTGAGCTCTGCGTCACCTGATTTCAGAGTCATTTCAGCGCCGTCCGTGAGCTGGGAAGCGATCTTGCCGGTATCCTTCGAGATTCTGCCGTAATCGGTCAGGGCGGCCCTCAGCTGCCCCTTCACGATGTCGTCGACGCTCTTCCCGAGCATCCTCGCCATATCCTTGCCCACGTATCCGAAGACCATCCTGGCCCCCCTGAGCCCGGCCTTCTTCGCAGCCTCGTACCACGATGAGTTGTACCTGGTCGAATCGACGAGTTCAGCGGGAGTCAGCGTCTTTGAGTATACAGCCAGCGCCTGGCCAGGGACGAAGATGTACGCGTCCGAACCGGACAAGAGGCTGTACTCGTTCTTTCCCATGGTTCCGAGCGAATCCTTCGGTGCCCGCCTGACTCCCTCGACGTAGGCCTGTTCGTCTTCCAGTATCATCACTGCCGTGCATCCCATCGCCCTCGCCTCGGCGACGGCCTGCCTCGCGAACCCGAGTCCGTTGTTCCAGGCTTCCACTGTGAGGGCCTCCCCCTTCTTCATCCGAAGGGTCTCAGTGAGCACCTTCTTCGCTACGGTCCTGTACAACGAATCCAGCTGTGTCGCAGGCATTGAGGCTGCCTCGGCTTCGTGGATATTTAACTGACGCAGAACCGTTAAGCACTTGGCAGGCGCAACTCGAGCCGTGGACGTCAGGCAGCTGGTCGAGGCATCATTTTCGCAGCCGCAGAAGTGCTACGGCCATTGCGAACAGCCAGCCACCCTGAGATTCCTCGATTCCGGAGATCCGCGGTGGCGTGCTACGCCTGTCCTGCCGGATACGTCTCGAAGGTGATGGTCTACGGAAAAAAGGACGCCCGCGAAAAGCTGATGTCCTACTTGACAAGCGCTATCGGCAAACTCTCCCTCAAAGAGGGAGACATTCGTACTGCCACACGACACTCCTGGGACCTCGATGTAACCAGATTCGAAATGAGAGTCGCCTATTGGACCCAGAACTACCGCGGGTCAAAGAGCGACGATCCGGACAGACCCGCGCTCTTCATCTGCTCCAGATGCGGGTCGCTGTACATCAGACCCATTACAGCGTCAGGCACGTTGTGCGCGAAGTGCAGCGCTTGATTAGCGAGTAGCTCCCGCCGGCTTCGGACTGGCGAACAAATCGCTCCTGAGAAGGTTCTCCACAGCCCTTTTTGTGAAAGCGACCCCTTCCGGATAACCCGTGAGTGCGTGTTTGATGTTACCATCGTCATATTCGAGGAACACCTGGGGTATGAGATAATCTGGCGACCAGTCTCCGTACCTTTTGACCAGATACGTCAGCTACCTTCACGTCGTCCGTGTCGATGTCATGTAGAAGGCATTGCACCCCGATCTCTGCGGCCACCTTCTTCACTGGTTCAACCGTCGTCGGGACGCAGTGAGGGCACCAGTTTGCGTAGACCACGTGAACCGCCTTCAGTCGCGCCATAGACTTCCGAGTCTTCAAGATGTTGCCCGCTAATTAACCAACCGCCGACCTACGCGAGCTTCAGTAGGCGAACGCTTCGACCTTGCGCGAGACTACCTCACGAAGGAACATCATCAGCCCCTCGGGCCCGCCCAGCTCCTGTGAAGCCAGCCTCCTACCCAGACCGTCCTTGCGCCCCGCTTTCTTCTCGTAGACCATCACCGTGTATCGAGCCCCAAACCTAGTGACGAAGGCGTAACATTTGCGACCCGCATACGTTCCTGCTATCCTTATCCCCGCGTCCGCGTCCATAGTTCTCGCCTCCTTTACCACCGCTGCCAGTGAGCCGATGCGCCTCTCGTAGAACAACCGCGCAACCAGCCATGAGTTCCATTCAAAAACCTAATACCAGTGCCAAAGTCGCGCACACGGCAAGTCGGTTGTCAGGCTCGCTCCGTCTTTTCAACACCTTGTCGGGCAGAAAGGAACCCTTCAGGCCTCTGACGCCAGGGAAGGTCAAAATGTTCGTCTGTGGCCCGACCGTCCAGTCGCTGATGCACCTCGGCCACGCAAGGACCAACGTCTTCTACGACGTTGTGGCCAGATATCTTGCCCATCTCGGCAATCAAATCGATTTCGTGATGAACATAACGGACTTCGACGAACGCATCACTCAGGCGGCTGCTTCGGCAGGAGAGGACCCAACCGCATTCGCACATCGCCACTCCGAGGCATTCCTGGCGGACATGGCAGCCATGAAGTGCAACACGGTCACGCGATTCGAACCCGTTTCGGCTCATTTGGAGACCATGATTAGGGACGTGGGGACCCTGATTGACGCGGGCAGGGCGTATACCGTCGACGGCTGGGTCTACTTCGACACCTCGAAGTTCCGCCGTTTCGGCAGACTCTCGCATCAATCTCGGCTCGAGCTGTCTCTCCGACCGCTGGAGCTATCGCCGAAAAAAAGGCATTTGCCGGACTTCGCCCTCTGGAGGCCGGAGGTCCTGCTCGAAGGACGATGGGAGAGCCCGTGGGGGCTCGGGTCTCCCGGGTGGCACATCCAAGACACAGCTGTTACGCTCTCCCTTCTGGGACCACAATACGACATCCATGGGGGGTCCTACGAGCTGGTCTATCCCCACCACGAGGCGGAGATTGCGCAAGCAGAGTCGCTCACGGGAGTCAGCCCAGTCGTGAGGTACTGGGTGCACACCCATCACGTGAATATGCGGGGTCGCAAGATGTCGAAGTCGCTCGGCAACGTCGTAACTGTGAGGGACGCGCTGGAGGAGTATTCAGCAGATGAGCTCCGATTCTTCTTGCTGTGCACACACTACAGGAAGGACATGGACCTGAGAGGAATGGACGCGGCCGCCCGCCGCCTTAGGAGGATGAGGAGGCTCGCGAGGGTGATGGGTGAGACCGCCGATGCCAAAGGGTCGGCCCTTCCGCCTGCTTTCCAAGCCGCAATGAACGATGACTTTGATACGCCGCGCGCCATTGATTCGGTAGAACGCACGTTGAAGGCAGCCGCCAGTCTGCGAGATCCGGACAAAAGGGCCGAATCAATCTCTACGGCGGCGTCAGCCCTTAGGGTGCTTGGGGTGAACTTGATTGACAATTCCTAGCAGACGCGAGCTGGAGCTAAACGAGCTCAAATGGTGGGCGGGTTGGGCGAAGGTGAAACGACTCGGAAGGGACGCCTACGTTCTCACCTCGAACCGCTTTCAGGAACCATTCTTCAACAGAGCCAGTTTTCTTGAATGCTCGGCCGTTTCAGAGCACATCGCCGGCGCGGAGAAGCTTCTCCTTCGACCCGGCCTATCGCCCACGGTGACGGTGAATCAAGAGTGCTCGCCAGCTAGGAAGAAGCTCGCGGGTAGGGGCTATCGCACCTCAGAGATAATGATTGTAATGGCTTCGATGGGTCATCCCAAGATCGCGGGAAATCCCAACGTCGAAGTCAGGGAAACGTCCCTAAAGACTGTCGATGAATGGGCACGGGCATACCTGTTTTCGTTTTACGGCAACCAAGCGTTGCTGTCTCTCACGAAGGGAATCGCACGGCAGCTGGTGGAGAAACGGTCGGCGACGTTTCTTGAGGCTAAGCTGGAGGGAGCGGTTGCAGGGGTTATGGCGATATTCAGAACTCCGGGCTTGGCAGGGATCTACTGCGTAGGGACAGTCCCTCGGTTCAGGCGCAAGGGAGTGGCCGGGTCCCTGCTCAGGCGTGCCTCAGAAATCGCGACCGCAGAGAGTAGAATGATGACGCTGCAGACACTGAGGTCCGACCACGTGGAAGACTTCTACAAGAAGCGGGGTTTCACCGAGCTCTATCAGAAGTGCTTCATGGAGAAAGAAAGCTAAAATTGGGAGGCGCGAAAGGTCGACCCTCGTTGGGGCTCGACGTTCAGATAGAGCGGAACGCAGGGCCCGGATTGGTTCCCTTCACCAACGTCTTCAGGGGGTTCGAACGCGTCGAGGCGGTGAGGGCCATATTCGGCGAAGACACAGACGATGTTCTGGCGGAGCTGACGGTCGAGCTGGCCGAAGGGCGCGGCTACATGAGGATCAACGACGGAGGCGGCTCCATAGTGGTGAACTCGAAGTACCTGAGAGAAGGTGAGGAGACCCACCTCTACTTGGACGTCATCCACGAACTCGTGCACATCAGGCAGCACAGAGAAGGGAAGGAGCTCTGGGACAGGCGTTTCAGCTACGTCGACAGGCCGACCGAAATAGAAGCATACAGCGTCGCGTTGAAGGAGGCGAGGAAGTTAGGTCTGACAGAAGAAGAAACAGTCGAATATCTCAGGGTCGAGTGGGTCCCGGAAGAAGACTTCCAGCGCTTCCTCGTCACTCTTGGGGTGAAGCAGTGACAACGCAGGAGCAGCTCCCGCCGGGCCAGGTGTGGGGGAAGAAGTTCGTCGTCTATGCAGCGCTTTCAATTCCTCGGGTCGACCCGAAGAACTGGAAGCTGAGAATCGACGGCATGGTCAAGCAACCGGTGGAATACTCCTATGACCAGTTGGTCTCGGGGGGCTTAATTCACTACACTCAACGTTCCATTGCTTGCTCCCAAACGGCTTCGTTTACGCTGAACCTCAACCGATGGCTATTGCCGATGTCAGGGAGGGCACGAAGATAATTGGCGCAGACGGTCTCACTCACAGAGTCTCACACGTAATCCGCCGCCACCATGCAGGAAGAATCGTTGGAATCAAGTCAACCTATCTCCCAGCCGAACGAATGATTCCGGATCATCCCATCTGGATTGTCCCTGGCCATCCCGGCTCGGGCAAGACCAAGAGCAAACGACGGAAGCTGACCTTTGCTCCAGGTTGGAAGCCCCGCTGGAGGAGAGCCGATGAGACCAAAATCGGCGATTACGTGTTCTTCCCCAAGTACAGATTCGTCTCGCCGAA
>CAVWXJ010000006.1:0-80539 GCA_963759195.1 uncultured archaeon | reverse complement strand
CTGACCGACGAGGAGATCGACCAGATGACAACTAGGCTCAAGGCCATCACCCTGAAGGACCACGGCTACTGGCGGACCGTCAGGCCAAAGATAGTCCTCGAGGTTGCCTTCGACAGCATACAGCGTAGCGACAGGCACGACAGCGGGTTCGCGCTTAGGTTCCCGAGGATAAAGCGAATCAGGGATGACAAGTCGGTCGCAGACATCGACACCCTTGACAGGGTTACGTCGGTGTTCGAGAGTCAGCGGGTCAAGCTGGATAATCCGTATACGGACTCCTAGAGTATACGTCTAGGAGAGGCAAGGCATAGGCTCCCGCTTCTGTTTCGGCTTTGTCGGATGTCATTCTCTCAAGGCATACTGGCAGTATGCCAGTTAATACAGCATGTGGATTTGTAATTCGTTTGGGATTCCTCCGCGGTTAGATTCCCTTTGCTATCTTACCCCACCCTTGGTTGTTGTTTTTGTTTGTTGTCTGTTGGTGTTGTTTTGGGTCTTGGGCGGTGCTTACCGTCAGTTTGTTGCTTGCGACGCGCTTTCTTCTGAGCCGAGCATGGCGAGGCGAATGGGGCGCGTCGCTGATAGGAAAGGGCTGAAGCGGAGAGAGTTTAGAGAGTTTCTTTGAGCGGTGAAGAGGTACGGGATTGTTGGTTTGATGTGTTATTACGAGATGTTCGTGCCTCCGTTGTCTGATTCGTAAGAGTTGGTTAAGATTTCGCTTCTCTCGTATTCAGACGATTTGTATGGCATAAGTGCCAGTGAATCTAATTCCGTTTGGAAAAAGGAACTCGATGTGTTAGGTGTCGGGTGGTGAACGATTGTGGACTTCGACTGCTTACTAATGCCGTGAGGGGATACTGCAGCGATGATATCCCATGGTCGAACTCTCGACGGTTTATCGGTCGTTGAAGAAGGGCGAATTCGTTAGGAACGTCGCCCGTCCAGATTTTCGCGAGATGTTGACCGTTCTCGGATTCGGTTCTCGGGCGCTGGCGACAGCAGCTTGTGGTGCCATGTCCACGGCCTATGACTGTGTCGGTGATGTTACCCATCGGCATTGGAAGCCGAGGGGTTGCCGTGAGGCGCTTTGCCCGTTCTGTTCGGCCGCTAGGACGAGGAATCTAGCCGAGTATGTGCGGTACAAGATACGCTCAGTTTACAGGCAGCTTCGCAGGCCGATTCGGTACATAGCCTACGAGTTCACGATGCCATATGACCTGAGACGGCGGGTGATGGCTCAAGGGATGAAGGTCTATGAGAAACTGGTCAGAGAGACGATGGAGGAGTATCTCAGTTTCGGCAGTTCGATTCAGCTTGCGATGGTTCAGGTTCCGCAGACGTGGAGTACGGAAGACCCGATGGGGAAGGGGCCTCTCCCCCATGTTCACGGGGTTCTGTTCTCGGTCGGGTTTGACAAGGTCAACCAGTCTATTCTGGAAATCAAAGTAAATCGTTACGGGTTTGAAGAGGACAGGGGCTTCAAGCGACTGCGTAAGCTTTGGTGGAACAACCTGGTGAAGCAGTATGGCACTTCGACGGCACACGACGTGGTTGTAAATTTCCACTACGAGAAGGAGGGCGAGCATTTGTCGCATAGGTTGAGGTATATGTTCCGCTCTCCCGTTCACGACGTCTACGAGTATGTGAAGGCTCACGGCGTTCCGCGTGATTATGACGCGGGATGGATGAGGACGCTTCTTGCCGAGAGGAAGCGCCAGCAGAGGATGGCGTACTATGGGTGGATAGCGCCGAGGAATTGCTCTGCGAGGTCTCCTTTCATGAAGCGTTTCGGAGTACAGTTCTTGAAGCGGACTGAGTATGCGAAAGAGCGACGTAAGCTCTGGTGTCCGACTTGCGGGTGTTTGATGGAGAAAGCGTTAGTGCCGATGGAGCCGACTGCCGATGTCTTGGCCAGGGGTGAATCGGTCGTTGTGGTTGATCGACGCAAGGTCTGGTTGGGGCCGCAATTCTTGGATGGTGGCTAGATGTCGAGCGAGAGGAAGAGGGTTGCTGAGAGACTGCGAGAACGTCAGAAGCGAGGTCTGCCATCAGCCTGTATAGTATGTGGGGAGCCAGTGGAGGGATGTGAAGAGTACGATGACTGCGAAGCGAACATCCTTTGTGTCATACACAACGCCGCCGGGGCGAAAGTCAATGGCACATACTCAGAGCTTGGAATCGGCATTCCTGACGATATGCGGGCGGAAATTGACCGTGAAGTCGAGCGTTACCCAGAATGGAAGGGGCTCGTGGACGCGTGGTATAGTAAACGCGAGGATTCCCTGTTAAGGCAGCGCGATTCCAAGCAGGCGAAGGCCTAACAGGAGTGCCATGTAGAAGTATGGGAGGATAAACAGAGCGATGGCGAATCTGACGGTATTCTTCACGAAGTGTGGGGGGAATGGGTGAGGTGTAGGGAATGGTAAGAATGCGACGATGAGAATGGCAGACCCTACCACGCTTACACTGAGGGTCCAGATGAAGATGGCTATCGTCGGAGTCGGAATGCTGTGAAGCGGCAGAAAGAACTGGTAGTAGGAATAAAGAACGGTCAGGTTCAGAAGCAGAATAAAGAGGACAGCAGCAGCTAGCACAGCTTTGCTTGCTGGCTGCATTCCTTCTCTCATTTTGCCTACTATTCTGCTCGGAAGTCTGGATTCGGGATAGAACGTGATGAGTGACAAAGGAGCCAACGGTACGATAGCGAGAACGAAGAGGACTATTCCGAGGTCGAAGACCCAGACGTTGGATACCGAAGCGGGTAGATAGCCTGACGAGTTCGTGTTTGAAAGGTTGAATGCCATCAAAACCAGACCCGACAGCACGAAGAGAGCGATTTGGGCCAATAGCCATCTGTCTTCCCTGTCTTTCCCTTCCTTTGCCTTCTTGCGAGTCTTCTTCCATGCTATGGCTGCGAGCAAGATGGCGAAGGCGACTGTAAATGCCGCTAGAGAGATGGATGAGCCGTAGTCGAGGATTGTATTCAAACTCGCCGATAGCGCCAGTATTGAAGGTGGGAGAGATAGAGGTAGCGCCTAGTCGCTGAACGTGGGTTTTCGTGGCATTCATCGAGCTCTTGCTTCGGATGTTGTGGAAAATGAGGAGCAACAAGGTTATCAAATGACTTGGGCAACTATCCGCGTTTGAGCGGCGAGGTCTTCGGCGCAGCGCTTGTCGCAACTGCTTTCGCCATAGCGGGATTCATAGTCGGGTTCTTTGACTCGACTGTCGCAAATGCGCTGTGCAGCTCAAGCAACTTGGCGGGATGTCAACAAGTGCAGAACATAGTGTATGTGGCATATGGAATCGGCGCAGCGGCTTTGTTCGTCGCGGTAATACTTTGGGTTATCGTTCTAAAGTACTCTTGATCTGATACGGAAAGTGGTCACCGAGGAATTCGCGCGTGGGTAGGTGTCCATCGATGGCGAAGCACGGAGCAATGAATTCGAAAGGGGTGTAGGGGAAAACCCGAGGTTGTCCCCGTTGCGGAGCGCAAGGCGCGGGGCGGAGCCACGCGCCCCCGATAGGGGGCAGTTATGTGGCTGCCTCTTTAGATTCCAAGAACTTGACATAGATTCGCAGAACCTTGAGGCAGTCCCCAAGGAGTGAGCTCGCGTCTGACGGGTCAGCGTAGGTGTCTATTCTGTGGGCGAGGATATCTCTAGCATTCTTGTCCGCTTTAATCATAGATTGTTTGACATCTTCTCGATTCTTCTCTAGAAGGTCGTTCTTTTCTAGAAAGGAAATCTTCGCCTCGATAGTCTTGCCCTCGAATTGTGCAAGCACGTAAGCGATGATTCTGGAGGTGATAAGGGCCGAGCCTAGAAAGTCCCCGCGTTCGTAATGTTTGGTGGCCAATTCGAGATTCTTCCTGAAGTGGATGTCGAGGTTTCTGCATACCTCGTCGGTTTCTTTCCTGATGTGATTCAGTCGGTCTGCCTCTTGAGGAGACAGTGGAGACTTGGCACTAGAGGCGAAACCTACCGCCTCATCGCAAGCTGCTATCAGTTGACGCGAGAGCGTTGCTGCGGGCTCGGTTGTGAGCTCTGGAAGTTTGAGGCCGAAACCTTGTGCGTCGATTCTTGAATGATTGTAAGAAGCCAACAGACCTTCAGCTTGCTCCTGAAGGTCACTACGCATCTTTCTGAGTTGGGCACGCCTTTGTTCTGCTCCGTAAATGGATGCCTCTTTGGCTAGGGCCGTATCTACGGCTCCTAGGTCGCGGATGATCTCCTGTGCTTGGAATTTGATGCTGAGACACGCTGAGGAAATAGCACTAAGTTTAGCCGATTCCACATTGGTGAAATCATCACATGTCTTCTAATAGTTTTGGGTTGACGGAGATGGACAGAACAAGGAAGGGAAGAGAGTGAGCTAGACTCTCTCTGTTAGCTTCTCCGTGAGCAATCTTGTTAGTCTGATGATTTGTTCCTTGAGCTCCTGATTCTCTCTGTGGAGATTCTCGAAAAGGGCTGACTCCGCGAACGGTTCTTTGGGGTCGTCGGGTTCCGTCGGGTTCTCTATTGACAAGTATGGTGCTAGGAACCTGTCGTATTCCTGAACCAGTTCGGTGAAGTCTTCGAGCGTGTAGGTTCCTGCCTCATGCCCCCACGATTGCTTATCGCCCATGAGGTAATCCCACGAGTTGACGGGCATCCTTGTCTTTCCTGCGATTGTATGGAACCTTTTTCGAAGGTAGTGACTAGTGAATCTTACACCGAATTCGGCATAGGCGAACTTGGTGATTTCTCTCCAGAGGGTTTCATAGTTGATGAAGGGCGTTGTCTGGCAGAATCGCCTTTGTCTGGCATAACCCCTGATCCAGTCCGCTAGGTTGCGTGGGACAATGCAGATGTGCCAGTATCTGGCTTTTGTCTGCTTTTCTTCGACGCGGACTAAGGTGTATTTATCATCGAAGTCTTCGAACTGGTTTGTGGTCACGCGCCTGCATAGGCAGGCGATTCTTTCGCCGGCGTATGCCTGATAGTCCATGAGTTTCTGCTTCTCCTCCGACTGGCTCTCGTAGATTGCCTTCAGGATGCCAGCGCTAATTTTCTTGGTTGGCCTTGAGAAGTGAGTGTTGAAGGTCGCTTGCAGCGGGCAGCGATTCACCCTGAATATGCCCTTGATGAACGTGGCTCTGGTCGCTTGCATGATTATGGGGTTGAGGGAGGCGAACCGTAGTAGGGCATCGTCTGTGCTAAAGTCGTCTTGGCGGTGCTGCTTTCTCGTCTGAGCAATCAGCTCTGAGAGTGTGGTGCTGGTTACTGGTCTGTTCAGGAAGGCGAGGAACTTCCTCGTTGAGGATAGGGCGCACTGGAGCGACTTCGGGGCTATCCGCCCGTTGTTCCTTCGCCTTTGACCTAGCGAGGTCAGGTATAGCTGCATGGCGGGGTCTTGGAGGATTGTCTGGTTGATTGCGTGAAGCTCCTTGTCCTTGGGGCTTCCGCCGTGCCTTTGTCTCGTCTGCTTGTATCTGCGTTTTCTTGCTGTTTCGGACGTCGGGAAGGGGTCTACGCCTCTACGCTCTACGCAGCTATACGGATTAACTGGACGAGCCGTAGTAAAGCCGAACGCAGCACACTACGGAAGGAGAGCTATGATCCGGTTCTTACGGCTCAGATGGAACAGAATTCAGTACTCTTCTTATCGCTCAAACGTCCAGTTACTCATGCGGTCCCCCCACCTGCGGCTTGCTGCTCGCTGTCATAGCCTATTAGTTCGAGTACGAATTCATCTGGTGGACGGCGGACATCCAAGGGGCAAGTTGTGGTTGGGGTAGGTGAAGTCTTGCCACCCTTCGGCTGGACCCCGATTCGACGGAGGGTAGAATTCTTCTCGAGGGCAACCCCATATTTTGTGCTCGTTTGGCGTTGCCGAACAGTGAGCCGAGTCAGTCTATCGCTAATAATCTTGAGCTCATTTTTACTTGCACCACACTTACGCATTTCCACCCTTACGCCTACCTACGCTCACTTACGCTTCACTTACGCACCACCACTCACGCACTTACGCACATTCTCGCACCACTCAAGCCACCAGTGGTCAACTAGTGGGACTACTAAAGCCACCAGCGGCACCACAGTGGTGCCTCACTTACGCAACCTTCTTATTCCGACTTGGCTCAAGACGACTGTTTGCCCAAGAAGAAGCCCGAAAGCGACCAGCCTCCCGAAGGCGAGCCGATTACGCCTGATTCGCTCGCTGCCGGGATGCTGACTAGAGCTGCCAGTCTGAGCCGTCGAGTCATTACAGAAACCTAGAGTTGCAATTACCAGAGCTGCATGGACCCTCAGCAGGGCTGGCGGCTCCACGGGGAAGAGTCTCGAGAGGAATGAAATCACTCGATGCGCTTCGTCCACGCCGAAGAATCGTGTGCAGCTTATAAGCGGCTCAGCGCAACGTTTCATTCGTGTTCTCGCAGATACTCATCTGCGTCTCTCTCATTATCGCATCCTACCAGGACATCAAGGAGCGGGCAGTCTCGGACATTGTGTGGGTCCCCGCTGTGATAGGGGTCGTCTATGCTTTCTACTCGCTCTACCCTGCCATAGAATACCTCGGGGCAAAAGTCGCTCTCGTCGGGGTGATATCCCTGGTCTTCGTCCTGCTCGGATACATGGGGCAGGCCGACGGCATAGCTTTCGCCTTCATAGCCGCGGACCCTCTCCCACTGTCGCCCATCCCTCCGCTTTTCGGGACTGCTGTGGTCGCACTCCTGCACATCGGATACGAGTACGTCTGGGGCGGCGCCAAGGGCACCCAGACGATTCCGATTGAGCAGTTTCTGAAGGAGCAGAAGTGGATTCCGAAGGCTGTGATCTCTAACGGGAGCAAGAAGGAGCTCGACAGGGACGTCAACGTTGCCAGAGACTTGGTGGCCAAAGACCGCGTCGAGGGTTCGATGGTCGAGGTGACCTACGGTGTCCCCACAGTCGCGTACCTTGGGCTCGGCTACCTGGCGTATCTAGTCTACCTTCTTGTCTTCAACCAAGCCACTTTCTTCGCTCTGCCTTAGCTCGGCGCCTTGCGAGAGCATATAATTACGCCCCACGGAAGGCGGCCCCGATTGGTCTTCGTCGTCATCGAAGGATTCTCGGGGACAGGGAAGACCACGCTCGCAAGAAGGCTCGAAAAGGAGGGCTGGCTGCGCATGGCGGAATCCGCTCACGTGGTCCCGCGAGACGTCCCCGTGGCGGACAGGGCGGATACCTTCGCAGACTACAGCCTGCTGGGAGCAACCATGGTCTACAGCTCGCTGATCTCGAGTTTCAGGGCGACGCGGAACCTTGTCTCCGAGGGTTACCTGCTATCCGACCTCGCCTACGCCAGAATCCGGTACGACCTCAAGAAGAGCGATGCTTACCCATCGATGCTCGAGATATGCGGCAAGATAATGGCTCACCCTGAAATGAGGCCTGACCTGTACGTTCTGCTGAAGGCGACCCAAGACACCATAAGCGCGAGGCAGGAGAGGAAGAATGAGCGGGAGAGGAACGTTGACGACTTTTTCAGGACGAGGTACTACTCCGCCCTTGCCGAGATCCACGAGGCGCTGGGAGAGAAGGACGTGGAGACGGTTTTCAGTGATTCACACGTAGAAACGACCTTCGCTTCTGTGATGTCGCTGCTCGCGCGCAGGAAGCTGGCATAGGAGCCCTCGGCATTGACTGACTGGGAGAAGCTGCTGACATCCGCTTCCTCCGAGGTTCAGAAAGTCTGTGAATCAGTCAGGTCGCGGGGCGAAAGAGATCAGAAGGTTGGGGTGGGGGCAGCTGGAGACGAAACCCTGGTTGCTGACAGAGAGGCGGAGAAGGTGATAGTGGACTCGCTTCTCGCTGTTGATGGTGTGAGGGTATTGAGCGAGGAGGCTGGGGAAGTGGGACCAAAGTCCTCCGGACTTCTGGCAATCGTCGACCCGGTCGATGGCTCCTCGAACTTCAGCAGGGGCATCCCGTTCTACTGCACGTCCATCTGCCTGGTCGAAGGAGCGGGACTGCGCGGCGCCAAGTTCGCCTTGGTAAGGAACCTTGTCAGCGGTGATGTGTACTACGCCGAGAAGGGGAAAGGGGCCTTCAAGAACGGGAGAAGACTGCGGCCGTCGACGAAGACGGAACTGTCCGAGTCCATCGCTGCTGTGGACGTCTCCAAGGCAAAGCCCGCCGTCATCGAAGCTCTCGGACCTCTCTCTTCGAAGCTGGCCCGCCAGGTGCACTTCGGCGCGAACGCCCTCGAAATCTGCATGGTGGCGGACGGAGAGGTGGACTCGTTCGTCGACCTGCGGGGAAGGATGAGGGTGACCGATGTGGCCGGCGCCTATCTGATAGCGAAGGAAGCGGGGGCCGTGATAACTTCGGAAAAAGGAACCGAGCTCGACCCGGCTCTTGACCTCAGGAGCAGGCTGTCGGTTGTAGCCTCCGCCAATGCCGTCCTTCATCAGAGAATCCTGAAAGAACTGGGCCCGATCAGGGAAAGAAGACCCTGAGTTCAGCGAGCTCGTTGAACCTGTAGTCTGGCTTGGGCCCGTCCGGCGCACCCTTCCCCACCAGCGCCACGGTTACCCCAACCTTTCTGGCAGAGACCACGTCGTTCATCCTGTCTCCTACGAAGAAGGCATCGCGGGGCCTTACACCGAGCCTGTTGAGAGCAGCTTCCAGCTGAGCTACACGATCGAGCGAGTCTTCCCTTGTGACGATTGCCTCGAATAGGTCGGTAAGCTTGTGCTTGCGGAGGATCTCGTCGCACGCCCGTTTCCCCTGAAGCGTGACAAGCGCCAGCTTGGATACCTCGAAAAGTGAATAGACGAGTTCGATTGCACCGGGCATCGGTTTCACTGAGTCGACTGCCCTAAGCTCGTGAGACTCGATGGTTGCCAGTATGCTCTGCTTGAGCGCGGGCTTCGCGGAGATGACGCGTTGCACCTCCTGAAAGAGCGGATTGCCCCCTATTTGTTCGCCGGCCAGAGCGGCGAATTCGTCCCTGACGGCGGTCCAGTCGACCGGAATGCTGACCAGGGTGCCGTCGAGGTCGAAGATGAAGTTCTCGAAGTCGTTTGGCTTTACAGCACTCGTCTCCTTCCAACCATCCTCCCTCCAGAGGAGAACACCAGAGTCGATGTTCCTGATCATGTAGTATCCGGCCGGCAGAAGGTCGCGCCTCGGAACCTCAGACGGGCGCTCTCTCACCGGTGCCCAGCCTGACGTAGAGGTCGGCGAGGTTCGAGTACCATGGAAGGCCGAGGTGCTTGTAGGCAACGTAGCCCCAGAGCGGCATTGTCGTGTGGAACTTGCCCGCGTCGACCTCGGTGACGCAGGGCATATCCTTGGCGTCGCCCTTGATGTCAACGGAGAAGGCCCCCTCGGGCTTGGCGGCGATCGCTTTCACTGCGCTCTCACCCAATCTGTTCACCCTTTGATCATGAACCGTCCGCGCCACAGACGGAGTGCCTGTTATTCCTGAAGGCGACACGTGCTTGAACGGATACTCCAGCCTCTCTCTGCAGTACGATGTGACGAGGCGCCCGTCCTTCCATATGCTGTCCCACGCTATGTTCCTGCCCGGGAGGAGCTCCTGCATGATGAACTCGGAGACTGGCACGCCCTTCGCCTCCCACAGGCCGACCCAGCGGGACGCTTCCTCGACAGATGAGCACTGAAGGCTCAGCCTCCCGCCAGCGCCGTGCCTTGCCCGGACCCACACGGGCGGCTTGAACTTTGCGAACGCGTCTCCCACTGACGCGAGGGTATCCAGGGCTATGGTGCGCGCAACTGGAACCGAAGAGGCCTTGAGCTTCCGCTGAGATTCAAGCTTGTCCTGGCCGGCCCTCATGACCTTCGGATCTGGAAGGAATACTGGGGCTGGTAGTTCGTCCCTGTTCTCGGAGAGAACGAGCGCCTCGCTCGACGGCTGAGGGTGGATGAAACCAACGCGCTCCTTCTTGGCAATCGTCGCTATCTTCCTGGTGAAATCGTCCGAGTCGTGACGAGGCGTAAGATACCTGGCTGCGAGGTCTGGGAACTCTATGTAGTACTTGCTGTTGTCGCCCCCCACGACCCGATACTTCCTCTTGGACGCGTTAAGGGCCCGGACGAAATTGACCCCCGCTACGCCTCCCGCCCCAGTTACGAGCACCCCCTTGTTTGCCATCTACTGGAACACCACCTCCAGAGGTCCCCCTTTGGACTTTATCGTAGTTGCATCACCGTCGACGGTTGCTTCGGCTCCGGTGACGCGCGGCGTGAGGCCGCTCTTTGACCTGGACCTCAACACCAAGTCGGCGGGGGCGTCTTCCATCCTGAAAACGTTCCCGTCATTGACCAGGGGCGCCGACCGCGCCTGCCACCAATCTGCGACTGCTCGACCCGAACCCACGTAGCAATCGTCCCTCAACAGTCTGTCGAGGAGGACAGGGTAGAGACACCCACCCTTCATCCGCAAAGCCTCCTGGTGCCAAAGGATTGTGAAGAGGCCGTTTACTGACTCTACGCTTCGCTTCAAGCCGTCGAAATCCCGCAGCCCCTCGGCCTCCGTCGCCTTCAGATAGCCCCAGATGGTCGCATCCATGAGTACGAGCGGGAGTTCAACCAGTCTCCTGGGCCTCCAGTTTTCGTCCGGAGGATGGAAGGGGTTGCAGAGGCCTATCCTGAATCCTAGCTTGTCGGAGTTGCCGACCGTGGTGTCGTACCTGAGACCCGCATCCTCCATTATCTTCCAGGTCGAGGCGAAATCGAAACGGAGGTAGTGCTCGCGGACCCCCACCGCTGATATCCCGGTCATCTGTTTGATCCTGGAGAGCGCTTCCGTCATCTTCTCCAGTGAATCGTGAGTCCCGAAGTCCCCGTGGAGGCCCACATCCCACCCAGCGTCGGCGATGGATCCAAGCTGTTCCGCCTTCGGCTTCAGGTCGTAGGCGCCCGACAGAAAGTAGAAACTGGAGCGCAGGTTCCTCTCCTTCTCGAGGGCCACGACGTAGGAGATGTTATCGTATGGGTTGCGGAGGCCGGTCAGCGCAAGCAGCAGGTCTGATGTCGAGAATCTCGCCCGCCGCTTGAGTATGTGCGCAATCGGCCTGCTGATGCTGTCGACGTCGTGGGTGAGGCAGGCTGCGTACCTCGCAGCCCGGGGCCACCTCTCCTTGTGAACCACTACGCCCTGGGTGTCCAACATGGACTGGATGATGTCGTGACCGACCCTCTGCACCATCGTCTCCAAGACGGGCTCGGAGGACCGAGCGCCCTCAGAACCCTTCATGGCATCGACCAAAGCTCCGACGAACTCGCTCGGAATCGCGCCCGAGTCTACGCTTCCTTTCGGCAGCCCGATGCTCTCTTCGAGGAAACCTGATGCGAACTGGCGCTCTCCTGCCATGCCTATGCCCCCCTGCTCGGGAAGACAGCGGCAAGGTGCCTCTCTATCTCCTTCTGAACCAGATCTCTGTCCCGAGAAGCGTCAATCAGAGGAAGGTTCCGGCGCTTCGCGATGGCGGCATACTCGGCTCGCTCCTCGCCAAGCACCGAACTGCGGTATCTGATGTGGTCAGGACGACCCTGTATGACAGCCAAGGATTTGTCAACGGTCACGTCAAGGACCACCGCGAACTTCGGTCTAGGCAGCATGTAGAGCCACCGCATAGGCCTCACCGGGTAGCCGAGCGCTTGATACTTGACATAGGTGCTCCAGATGTACCTGTCGTAGAGCACAACCCTGCCTTCGAGACCCCTTCCGAAGGAAGTCAGGGTGAAGAGGATGATGTTGTCTATGGCCGACAGGAAGGGCCTCAGTGGGTTTCCTCCCCTTCTCTCACCCTTGGCACCGAAGGATTCCCTCCGCCGGGCAAGTGCATCGACGAACAAGTACCGATGAAACGGGACCCTGGTGCAGTAGTAGCCCCGGGCTTTGAACCAATCTTCGAGCTGTTCGGCGTGGGTTGATTTGCCGCTGCCGTCAATGCCCAGCAGAGCAACGCTGCCCCCGGAGCGGCGTTTGCGGACCGAATCAAAGGTCCTGCGTTGGTATTCGTCATTCAGCAAAAGGGAGCCCGCCAATGACAAGAGGCCAAATGCGAGGCCGAAGGGCTGTGGGACAGCGAGTGCGAGGAAGGGCGCAGCGGCAGCTAGGAGAACCCTGAAAGCGTTAGGAACATCGTTGAGCGGGTCGAGCCGTAGTGACATGCTCCGGCCGATTCCGAAGAGCAGGAAACCCAAGAATGAAGCCAGAATGAAGAGGACTGCAAACGCTGGAAACAGCGCTTGAAGGGCCACGTTGATGAGGAAAACCAAAGCAGCCGTGATTTTCATCTTCAAAGCTGGGCGACCAGTTGGAATATCAAGCCGCGCTTTGCGAACTAAATAGTCTTGCTTGGGAATTCAGTTCACGATGTCTTCTTTGCGTCTTTTCCGGCCTGTTGAGGCTGGCCAGACTTTTCCGAAGACATCTCGGGAATGTCCGTAATCGGCTCTGGAGGCGGAGTAGTCGCCATCGTGTATCCTATCCACGCAAGGATGCCGAGAAGCAGCAACACCGCCAGGAAAGCTGTTATCCGAAGCGTCCACTCCCAGGACCACGGAAAGTACAGAAGAGCCCCGTAGATGATTATTCCCAGGATGCTAGCGATGAGTATCGTTCCGCCTATTGCCCGGTCGTTGGCCAATGTGCTTCTTCTGGGCATCTCGAGGAGGGAATATAACGCTTCCCCCGCTTGTTCAACTCAATCCAGGATGAATTTCGCGACTTCTGGTCGGCCACGAGTGGAGACGTAGACCCCGGGAAATCCCCGCCGATCGATTGCGTTTGCGACTTTCCTGGCTTCGGAAAGGAGAGCGCTTTCGCCCTTCCGACCGATGGCGTCTAGCCTCCTTGGAAGCTCCCAACCGAACTTCTCTCTGCAGGCTTCGATGTCTTTGTCGCTTCGGAATGGGAAAACGTTGAGCAGCACCTTGCCCTGGAGGCCGGCCCTTTCGATCAATCGTATGTGTCTCGGGAGTGCTGTAAGCGAGTCAGTGGTGGGGGGTTGGGCGAGCAGCATGTCGGCACCGCTGTTGAGCCTTTCCCTGGCCAACCTTAGCCCCTTCTCGGTGGCGAGGGCGGGAAGGTCGACGGGGGCGAGAACCCTGCATTTGCTTCCGCAGCGCTCGGCAAGCTTCCGGGCCAGCCGAATCAGCTCCGCGAGCGACCGAAAATCGTACACGTTCTTGGGGCCCTCTTCCTCGTAGCGGTCTCCCCAGACAAGCGCGATGGTTGTCAGGCCCAATGAGTAGGCCGAGAGTAGGGAACCCATCACGGCAGTCTTGTTCGAGTCTCTTGCGGTGATGACCGGGATCGCTTCGACGCCGGTTCTCTCTCGGAGAATCGAGGCGGAGAGCACCGTGGGGAGCTTCATCCTGCCTGGGTCTTTGACGTCTGCGAGTAGAAAAGCATCTGAAAGGTTTTGGATTCGCCTCACCCTCTCTACGAAATCGTGAGTCTTCTGACGGAGCCCTATGGAGGGCTCCACGTCCTCATCAATCGAGAAGACTGGCGGGAAGACTTCGACGATCGATGTGAATGTGCTGTTGCGCGCACCAGCCAACCTAGTTGGTCAGCCTCTGCCTGAAGCTTGACGGTTGGGGCTGGAGCGAGGCCGAAGCCCTTCCCAGCTCGAGGATCAGGTGCGCAAGCTGTGTCTTGCTGAGGCCGAGCGAATCCGAGTTGTCCTGAACTGCCTGCATGAGCGGCTCGGCGAATTTCGATCTGTACCGCCTTAGTACCCTGTCTCTTGCGTCCGTAGAAGGTCACGACAATCTCGCCAGTGTCCTTCTTCACCGTTATGAGGAAGCGGCTCATGACCTTCGCCTTCACGCGACCCGGCCTGTGGGTCCTCGGTTCCTCCGCCTCGCCGGAGAAGACGTCGTCCCTAGCCATCGTCATGTTTGCGTTCTTCTCGAAGGCTGTCAGCCTGTGTAGACTTCGCTGGCCGCAGTGGGGATGGATCCAGCCCACCCTCTGTTCCCCAAGCGTCTTGGTCCCCCGCCGAATGAGCGACGCAATTTCGTCTACACTCTCGATTCTTGGGCTCTGCGCGTCTGTGACCCCCATGCCGATGGACTGGTCGAAGTTCCTGCGCGATGCCTCCTCCAGGAGCCGCGGGTAGTGGTAAAAGTCGAGCAGAAGGGCGTCAACGCGCAGGGAAGTCAGAAATCGGAAGAGGCGGGTGGTGTCTCCGCACACGTGGAGCGCTAGGGGCAACTTCGAGGCTGAGACCACCTCCTCGTAGAGGCCTCGGACGTACTCCGGCGTGGATGACTCGGAAGCGATGTTCGGTGAATCCAGCTGCACCATGGCGACCGCCCCACTGGACTGCAAATCCTCGAGCTCCGGTATCACCACCTTCCGATTGATGTCCCGGGCAAGCTCGCGAGTGTCCTTGTAGGACCCAGTCGAGATCTTTGCGAACCTTGCCAAGGTGTAGGCGTCGGTTATGGGTTCCTTCAGAGAGAGCTGCTCGGGAGTCACGCCCCTGGCGAACTTGACGTCCTCAAGTCTGAGGCTGGAGGTCCGCGAAAGCCGGCCCGTCACCAGAGCCTGGGGCCCATCCCAATTGATGCCCTTCACAAACCTCGGGTCGAGGAAGAGTGAGAACAGGTCACCCCTGGTCTGCCCCGTCGAGAGCATCTCGACGCCCGCAGCTGCAAAGTCGTTCACAGACTCTTCGATGCTCCAGAGAAAGGGGTCTACCACTTCGTCGCTCAGGCCCTTCTCCACCATCTTCTGGTAGTACTCTACGTCCTCCAGGGTCGGAAAGACGGGATAACTCCCTATGGTGGTCGTACCCGGGCTCATCGGAGCGCCTCTCTTGCAGCCTGGGCTCCGTCGACAACCAGGCCGAGCATTGAATAAGCGATTTCCGGGCTACGGGTCCTGAGCCCGCAATCCGGCGTTGGGAAGATCTTCTCCGGTCCCAAGTCAGTGGCCTTCGCCGCGTAGAGAATCCTGTCCCTGACAGTAACAGGGGAAGGAAGCTTGTCTGTATGGACGTGGACGACGCCGAGGCCGAGCTCGTCCTTGTATCCGTACTCCTTGAAGAGTGCCAAGTCTGCGTAACCAGGTCGCGATTCGGGAGTCGTCCCCCTGCCAAACGAGTCACGGTTCGCGTACTCGAAGGAGAACCTAGTGCACTTCTTCATTTCGAGGATGTAGGGGAACAGGAGGGCGTACCCTCTGTGGGGTGGGAAGCAGCTGTGGACGCTGAACCTTGCGTCAACGCCCTTGGTCGTTTCGTTGAAGGACTCTGCAACCAGCTTTGCGTCTTCGACCGTCTGGTATTGTGTCGCGGCCGGTATGTCAATCTGGATGTCCTTGGCTCCGTTAGAGACTAGTCTCTTGGATTACGCGCCTGATCACCCTCGCGAGGTCGAGTGCAAACTCCCTCCTCGCCTCGAAGTTCCTCCTGGAGGGCGGAAGGTTGGCCTTGGCCCACTTCCTCGAGTAGTGGAAGTGGTCGGACCAGGCCATGATTGTGATCGCGTCGGTGATCGGCACCTTGACTTCGCGGCGCGTGTGGCGCTTCACGAACTTGAACTCGTCAAGATGGTAGTTTTTCAGATACGCTGGCCGCTTTCTTATCGATGCCTCCCGCCAGTACTTGTTGTCGAACGCCCTGACCTTGCCTATGAACTCGAAGCCAGCCGATGTTGGAGACCGGGGTCTCATACATCTCCGTCCTGGCCTGCTCGCCGCTCCACACGATGTCGATGCCCCTTCCGTTCGGAGCCCCGCTGCCCGCTGTCTCTTGAATCCCCAGTGCGTACAGCATAGAGAAGTCCACGATTCGCTTCTTCTCGCGGCCTGTGAACCTTGACCGCTTTCTCAGGAGCTTCAGCAGTGCCTCGGCTTCCTTCACTTTGAGGCGCTTCCCCCAGTCCCTGGCAGATTCGATGTCCGAATCCTGCAATGCGATTGACCTGAACGGCTTGACCCTCCAGGAGAACTTCGGGAGGCTGCCAATCTCCTGTGTCGGGAACTGTTGGTGCTCGGTCAAGACAGCGCCTTCCTTGCCCTCGCGAGGTTCCTCAGCTTCTGGTCTGCCACCTCCCTCGGGACGTACCTCAGGTCACAGGAAGGAGCCAGGGTCAGCGCCTTCGTCTTGCTCGGAAGGTCTCCCAATCGGTTCACCAGCTGTTTTGGTTCTTCGACGAAGCTGCTACGTGCGTCCGCCACCCCGGCAACTAGGCCTTTGCTTGTCGGCGTGATTCCTGAAGCTTCGGTCTCGGTAAGGTCCAACCCGATGTCGTCCGTTGGGACGGAATCGAGCAGGAAAGAGAAGTAAGGCTCCGCATCCCCGAAGAATGTCTGGTAGGCTGTTCGGATCCTCGAACCCTTCAAGGCGGACCTGAGTCCTTCCGAGACCGGAGAAAGCTCCTTGCTGCTCCACCTCTCTCCCCTGAAGCGGGCGACCAGGCTGGGTGCGGAGAATTGCAGAAGCTCACACCCGCCTTCTCCAGACCGCGCACCAACGGTGCGATGACATAGTCGCAGTAAGCGAAGATCAGCTTCTCCCTGCCACCGTAATGCCTGTCTTCAGAGCACTCTACGAATGTCAAAGGGTCCACGAGCACCACCTTTGAGTTTGACTTGATGGACGGGTTGGCTACATGTTTTGCCAGTTTCTCCCCGTCAACGGAAAGCGGGCCCTCCACAATGGGGACGTAGTAGAAGGTGTTTGTGTTGAACCATCTCACCAGGGGCCCTTTCTTCAAGCCCTTGACGCCTTTGATTACTGGGGTTAGAAGGTCCTGCCACTCTGTAGTAAGCAGCCCGTCCGAGATGAAATCAAAACCGAGTGATTCTTGCAGCAGGACCAATGCCCCCACGTCTTCCTCGAATTGCTCCCTCAAGGTTTGGTCGTTGATTCTCTGCCTCTCCCAGTCCTGGGTCGCCTGGGTCGTTTTTTCAGACCTTGGATGAATGCCCGTAAGAGCGAGGAGAGTTCTGGCCGACCCAATCACCACTGAGTTTTGCGAGTCGCGCCCGCTGAAGTTCTATTAAGTCTGACTACTATAATATTCAGAAAAGGGAAGTACCGATTTATCCGTTGAAGAACGTAGAGCTCCGGGAATACCGGGCTCGGACTATTTGCGCTTCTTTACAGTCAGGAGAGGGACAGCCTGAGGCAGAGACTCGGTCTCTTCAGCGGCCATGGTGTGTTCCTCATAGTCCTCGTCGTAGCAATCACACATGGGCGTTCTTTCAGGCGCGCTTCTTTGATAAGGATTTCCGAGGATTACTCCAGAGCCGTGCTGTCTCAGGAAGCATCACGACTAGACCCGCCCCTAGTGCGGACGAACAACATGTGAATTCTGGGGAGCTGAGGAATCTATGCCTTTGCGACTGCCTTCTCGACTTGGCCCTTCTGCGTGATTTCCTTGACTATGCCGGCTGCTACGGTGCTACCCCATGTCACGCAATGCGAATCTTCCCAGCTCCGGAAAGTCCTTGAAGGTCTCGAGCACTATGGGTCTCAGCGGCTGAATCCTCACTATCGCGGAGTCACCTGTCTTGATCGTCTTTGGCTTCTCCTCGGTCGGCTGGCCAGTCCTAGGGTCGATCTTTGCGATGATCTCGAGATTGTCGCCGCTACCTGTGCGGTGTGGGCGTGCAGTACAGGCGTGTAGCCGGCTGCGATGGCAGTCGGGTGGTACACGACGATGATCTGTGCCTGGAACTCCTTCGCGATTGTTGCAGGAGCGTTGGATGGACCGAGGACTGAACCTCTGCGGAAGTCTGTCTTCGCGACGCCCCTGAGGTTGAAACCGATGTTGTCGCCGGCCATTGCCTCTTGCATCTGTGTGTGATGGGTCTCGATGGACTTCACCTCGGCCGTCAGACCTTCCGGCATTATGGAAACGGTGTCACCGACTTTGATCTTGCCCGTTTCAACTCTGCCCACTGGTACTGTGCCGACGCCAGTGATCGTGTAGACGTCCTGCACCGGAATCCTCAGCGGCTTGTCGATTGGCTTGGGAGGCTCGGTGAACTGGTCCAGGGCCTCCAGCAGGGTCGGACCCTTGTACCAGGGCATGTTTGTGGACTTCTTGACTAGGTTCTCGCCCGTCCAGCCCGAGACGGGGATGATGTGCATCTTGCTGACGTTGTAGCCCACAGTCTTCAGCAGGTTCTCGACATCCTGCTTCGCTTCGTTGTACCTTTGCTCGGAGTACTTCACTGTCTGGTCGTCCATCTTGTTGATGACGACTACGAGCTGGTTGACTCCCAGCGTCCTGAGAAGGAATGCGTGCTCCCTGGCCTGGCCTCCCGGACCGAGGGCCACGTCCTCCTCTCCCTTCTTAGCGGAAACGACGAGGACAGCACCGTCGGCCTCGGAAGCTCCTGTGATCATGTTCTTGATGAAGTCGCGGTGTCCCGGCGCGTCAATCAGTGTGTAGAAGTACTTCGGAGTCTCGAATTTCTGGAAGGCGAGGTCGATGGTTACACCTCTTTCGCGCTCGTCCTTCAGCTCGTCAAGCACCCATGCGTACTTGAACGAGTCGCCCGCACCTGTCTTCTCCGATTCCTTCGCGAACTCTTCGATCATCCTCTGGTCGACGACGCCTAGGTCGAAGAGGAAGTGCCCCATCGACGTGCTCTTGCCGTGGTCGACGTGGCCGGTTATGATTAGGTTCAGGTGAGGCTTATTTGCCATAATACGCTCACGTTACTGTTCACGACCTCGTCGCACGTTATTTAAGCCTAATGCCGCCGAAATCAGAAAATTCTGTTTGCGAAAAGGGGGAAGTCATCGGCGAAGGCAGTCCGCTCTGGAAAACCTTCAGCTCGATGACAGGTAGCTCCAGAGTATGACGCCAACCAGCATCACGAGCGAGCCCGCGAAGCCGGTGATCATGGCGCTCGCGAGGTCTGCGCTGAACCCGAGGGTCATGATCCAGCTGATCACCGGAACCCTCACCAGCCAGGCGAAGAACCCGAGGGCGTAGCCCAAGAGCCAGAAACCGAATAGGATTGCCTTTCTACCCATGTCCTAACAAACTGAAAATGAATCAGGCGCGGTAAATCGGGGCAGGATAGGAATCCTTCACAGGCGAGTTCAATTGTTTAGACGACGCCTAATGCAGCCGCAATGTAGGTGGTCGCCACGCTGCATACGATGCCGAGCAGCAGCAATCCAGCTCCCTCTAGCGCTTCTTTCGCTCTTCTCCGTTCCGAGGCGTCGCTGATGCAGCTCTTGAGCAGCGAGGAAAAGGTGTCCATAGGGCCAGCAGGCATGTCCAGCCATCGAGGGAGGTGCTCAATCTAGTTAATCGTTATGGAGTGTCCCTTCATTCGGAATCCGCTGGGCGTAGTCAAAATGAGGTGACTCGGGCAAGGGTTATTATAGCAACTTGAGTCTTGATTTTCGGCAAGGGGAACCTTGCCAAGAGATTTTCTGTCGAGCATAAAGTCGGCGTCGGGCGTCTTCACCTTCAGAGACCTGATGCTTTTGCCGGGTAGGAGCGAGGCCGAGCCGAACGAAATCGACCTGTCTGCAAGGCTTACCCGAAACATAGGACTCAAACTCCCAATCGTGTCTTCGCCCATGGACACTGTGACCGGATGGAAGATGGCTCTCGGCATGGCAAAACTGGGAGGCGCTGGCGTCATACACAGGAACATGTCTGCTGATGAGCAGGTGAATCAGGTGACGAAAGTCAAGTCTTCGAAGATTGAGGCGCAGAGCACAGATTCCAAGGGACGCCCCATGGTTGGGGCAGCCGTGTCACCGCTCGATCGACCGAGATGCATAGCGCTGGACCGAGTTGCCGATTTCCTTGTGTCCGACGTCGCTCATTTCCACAACTCGAAGATTATCTCGGCTTCGAAAGCGCTGCTCAAGGACCTGAGCGTCGATTTCGTAGTCGGCAACGTGGGAACCTCATCCGCTGTTGAGGACATCCTTAGAGAACTTCCGAGGGTCGACGGATTCAGAGCTGGGATAGGCTCGGGTTCCATCTGCACCACAGCTGAGGTGACTCGCGTGGGCGCCCCGACGCTCTACGCTGTGGCGCAGGTTTCCACCGCCCTGGGCTCGGCGGGGAGTTCTGTTCCAGTTATCGCGGACGGAGGGATAAGAGGTCCGGGCGACGCGACTCTCGCACTTGCTGCTGGAGCTTCAAGTGTCATGCTCGGGTCTTTGTTGGCTGGAACCGACGAGTCCCCTAGCAAGTTGGTGAAGCACGGAGGCAGAAGGATGAAGGTCCACAGGGGCATGGCCAGCGCGGCTGCGAGGAAAGTGAGGTTCGCTCTGGACAGGTACAGCGTACCGACCAAGGGGCTCGACGAGGGAGTCGAGGCCTACGTCCCCTACGCAGGGAAGCTCGACGACGTAGTTGCGCGCATGGAAAACGGCTTGAGAGCCTCTCTGGGCTACGCTGGGGCCAAGAGCATAATGGACCTCTGGCGGGTTGCCTCCTTCGGTGTTGTTTCGCCTTTGGGGGCGGTTGAGCTTGGGGCTCATTCGCTGATCCCGAAGCGGGCATGACCTCCCCATCGGGCAGGCTGGCGGGGGGCGTTGGCGTACTCGACTTTGGAGGCCAATATTCGCACCTGATCTGCAGGAGGGTGAGGTCGCTCGGGGTTTACGCCGCACTCTTACCTCACGCTACTAGCCCCGACAAGCTGATGAGTCTTGGGGTCGCAGGAGTAATCCTCTCGGGAGGTCCCGCCAGCGTCTACCAATCAGGAGCCCCTCGTCCCCACCCGAACCTGTTCAAGAGCGGCATTCCGATATTGGGAATCTGTTACGGGTACCAGCTTCTCGTCAGGGCTCACGGCGGCGATGTCATGAGGGCTGCGAGACGGGAATACGGCAGGTCACAGGTCAAGGTACTTCGAAAGACGGGCATATTCCAGGGATTTCCGAAATCGAAGATATCGTGTTGGATGAGCCACGGCGACTCGGCAACAAGGCTGACCCGTTCACTCTCGGCTACGGCCGAAAGCGCTGAATCGCCATTCGCTGCCGTCGCCGCCAAGGGCGGAAAGCAGTTCGGCGTCCAGTTCCACCCAGAAGTCTCTCAGACGGAATTGGGCGAGGCCATTCTTTCCAACTTCGTCTTCAGAATCTGCGGGGCAAAGGTGAAATGGAGCTTGGAGGGGTTTCTGGATGAATCTGAGAAGAACCTCTCGAATCTCAAGGGGAGGGTCCTGTGCGCCGTCTCCGGTGGTGTTGACTCGTCCGTCACTGCAGTGATCTTGCACAAGGCGATTGGGGAGAGGCTGGCTTGCGTGTTCGTTGACACGGGTCTGCTTCGGTCTGGGGAGGCTGAGGCCGTCGAGAGCGCCCTGAGGCGCGACCTCAGAGTCCCACTTTCTGTGGTTAAGGCGAGCGCCAGATTTCTCCGAGAACTGAAGGGGGTGAGCGACCCCGAAGCGAAAAGGAAGGTGGTGGGAAGGGTATTCGCAGAAGTATTCGAGGAGTTCGTAAGGAGGAAGGGACCCTTCGAGCACCTCGCTCAAGGCACCCTGTATCCTGACGTGATTGAGAGCGGAAGGTCCAAAGCTCCCGCAGCTGTGATCAAGACTCACCACAACGTCGGCGGCCTCCCTAGGGATTTCGGCATGCACCTCGTGGAACCCCTGTCAGAACTCTACAAGGATGAGGTGAGAATCCTTGGGGCGATGCTCGGCATACCACGGACCATTCTCCAGCGTCATCCGTACCCGGGACCCGGGCTTGCTGTCAGAATCCTGGGGGAGGTCACGCCGGAAAAGCTGCGCATCTGCAGGGAATCGAACAAGATAGTGGAAGAAGTCATGTTGGCCGATGGGACCTACTCCAAGGTCTGGCAGGCGTTCGCATTCGTGGGTGACGACAAGGTCACGGGCGTACAGGGAGACGAGAGGAGCGTCGGGCACCAGGTCACTGTGAAGGCTGTGGAGTCAGTGGACGGAATGACAGCGGACTGGTTCAGAATCCCCCAGTCGACCATTGAGCGCATCTCGAGCCGCATCACCAATGAGGTGGAGGGCGTGGTTTCCGTGGTCTACTCGGTCTCCTCAAAGCCGCCCGCCACCATCGAGCCTCAGTAGCAGCCACGAAAAGGTTTGAAAGGCGACAGAGGGAACGGGGGGTAGTTGCAGGCAACGGAGCAGATAATTGATGTCGGGGAGTTCAAGATGAACTGCGCGACTTCGGGGAAGGGGAAGAGCCTGCTCATGCTCCACGGGAGCGACCACAGGGAGGATTGGAGGGTGTGGGAGCCGCTGCTGCCACTGGGAGATACATTCAGCCTTGTGATTCCTGACCTGATCGGCTACGGCAGGTCTTCGCACCCGGAGGAGACCCCAGACCACGTGCTCCAGGCGGGCGCGGTGAGGGACCTGCTCGACAGGCTGTCGGTTGAGAGAACTGCCGTAATCGGCACCGGATGGGGCGGTCAAGTTGCTTTGGAGTTCGCCCTCAAGTGGCCTGCGATGGTAGAGGCGGTGGTTCTGATCTCGAGCTCCTACGACAAGGAGCAGCTGCAGAGGCTTCGTAAGCTGAGGAAGCCCACGCTCATAGTCTACGCAGAGGACGACATGGTGACACAGCTGAAGGCGGGATACCTTCTCCGCGACGCCATAGGCACTTCCCGGTTGGAGGTGCTGGAGCCTGTCGCCTACGACCCGGCCCACGACTTCACAATATCGCACAAGCTCCAGAGGTTCAGGGCAGCCCAGGTGATGCAACTAGTCAGGCTCTTCCTGTCGAATCCCGAAGCGATGATAGCCGAGCCTCCCCAGATGGAGGAAGAGCTGAAGGGGTTGGCCATGAAGAAACAGGAACCGGAAGAAGGAAGCTAGGCTACCTTGAAGCCATAGCCACGCGTTCTTGTTCGTTCTTCTTCTTGACTGAATAGCTGTTCGAGTCGCCCGCCGCGGCCTGCACTATTTCGTCCGCGAGGACTTCCTCAACGCTCCTCGGCGACGAGAACGCGGCCGCCCTGACGCCTTCCGAGATGAACCTCAGCGCCAGGTCCACCCTCCTGACCGGCGAGATGTCCACCGACATGTGGTAGACGACGCCCCCGTAGCTCAACCTCGTAGTGTCCTCGTTGGGAGCCGAGTTCTCTATGGCCTTCACGAGAATCTGCACCGGGTTCTCCCCCGTCCTGAGGTTGGCTATCTCAAGCGCGGTCTTCACTACGTTGATCGACTTCTGTTTCTTTCCTCCCATCCTCCCTGTGTTCTTCGCGTACTTCCTGCCGAAGTGCATCATCTGGTTCACGAGCCTTTCAACTATGTTGACCCTGGTCTTCGCGAACTTCCTGTGCTCGTGTCTCCCCCCCGAATGGGGAACCAGCATGGGCTTCAGGCCTATCACGCTCTGGAGACCGACGTCGTTGACCTTCACGGAAGTGAGGTCCCACTTGTTCCAAAGCAGAAGGTTGGGGTACTCGAGTGCCTGGCGGCTCATGATTATCTCCTCGGCTTCTCCTTCCGTCCGTAGACCAGTTCGTTGAGCGACACGCCGTTGACCTTGAAGACGGTCCAGCGCACTCCTGGTATGTCTCCCATAGCCCGCTTCATCGAGCCACCTATCCCCTGAAGCATTACTTCGTCGTGCTCGTCGATGAAGTTGAGCGCTCCGTCGCCCGGTAGGAAGGCGGTTACCTGCTTGCCGTTCTTGACTATCTGCACGCGGCAGCACTTCCTTATGGCAGAGTTAGGCTGCTTCGACTCAATGCCGACCTTCTCCAGGACGATTCCCCTCGCCTGGGGCGAACCTTCAAGGGGGTCCGCCTTGTAATCGAGACCGAGCTTCCTCCTCTTGTACCACTTGTTGGACCACCTGAACCGCTGCCTCTTCTGCGCTATCTGACGGGCTGCGAACTCACCGCGCGGAGGTCCTGTCATCTTTTCGAAAGCACCGTTTTCAGTTTCTATAAAAGGGTTGATTCACGGCGCGCTTACTATCTGGACGTTTGCCACATCGAAGTAGCGCTTCGCGAGCATCCTCACCTTCTCGGCGTTGCGGCCACCCATTCCAAGCGCCGCTCCCTTCTTCTTCGGGTCGACTACAATGACGACGCCCTTCCTGCCATCCAAGGACTCGCTTACCCTGACCTCCTGGACGTACCTCGCTCCGAGGCCGTTTCTTCACGAACTCGGAGACGTCGTCCGACCACTCGACGACCTCCACGGGCTTTTTTACAGCCCTCTCGATTTTCTTCACCGATGCGCCTTCCTTTCCTATGGCAAGCCCCATCTGTCCCTTGGCGACCAAGAAGATTAGTCTGTTCTGCTTCTCGTCGACAACGCAGTCGCGAGCCGTTGCCCCGGTCATGCTGTTGAACATCGAAAGAAGAGAGAGCTGCTCTGAGTCTAGCTTGAACTCGGGCAGAAACGATTCACCGTACCAGTAGCTTCAGGTCGGCGTCGCCGACCGAGCGTAGGGCCAAGGCCGAGACCCGGAAAGGTCTGCCGACCATCCTGGCCAGCTCCACGGACGAGATTCCCACGTCTACCACTGCCACGTCGTGCTTCTTCGCCTCCTCTCTTAGCTTTGCGCCCAGCTGGGCGGGGAGAGAGCGCGTGCAGATTATCGCCTTAGTTCCCTTCATTGAACGCCATGGCCTCCTTGGCGCCTATGGTGTATTTCCCTCCCTTCATGGCCTCCTTGAGGATCTTTGTGAGCTGCGAAGGATCGACCATCGGCATCAGCTCATGTAGAGGTCGATCATCCCTGTCCCGACAGGGATCGGGAGTCCTACTATCACGTTCTCAGTTACGCCCTTCAGGTCTTCCATCTCTCCCTTTACCGCCGCCTCGGCCAGAGTGGGCACCGTGATCTCGAAGGCTGCCCTCGCGAGCACGCTGCTCTTGGAGCCTGCGATGCCGTGCCTGTCCTATCTGCTGGATGAATCCCTTGGAGGTCATCAGGTCAGCGACGAGGAAGATGTGCCTAATGTCCACCTCGAGTCCCTGCTCGTCCAGGGTGCTCATGACCTCCCTTACAAGCGTCGCCCTAGCCGCCTCTATGCCGAGGACCTGGGCGACCTCGTGGACGTTGTTGGTGTAGACCCTGGTCGGGTCCACGCCCTGGATTGCGATCACCTTGCCGAGGTTGGAGCCCGCGGTCTGGATGAACCACTCCTCGCCCTCCTTCACTACGGTCACACGCGTGATGCCCGGTATGCCCTTCAGCTTCATGTTGAGAATCTTGTTTCGGAGTGTGAAGAGGGTGGAGAGGTCTGCGTTCTCCATGTTGACGTGGATGATCTTGCCCGTCTTGTCCTTCTGGACGTTCCTCTTTCCTGTCTCTATGACCTTCGCGATCTCGTCGGCGTTCGTGTCCCTGTCCACCAGCATGTCTGGACTCAGGTGGAGCTTGATTCCTTCCGTCGGGTCCACCTCGCTGAAGCTCACGACGTTGCCGACCTTTGTGAAGAGTATCTCCTTCGCGACCTTCACTGCCTTTTCGTTGGTGGCCGCGTGCTCCTTGTCAAGGTAGATGTCCATGGACGGCGTAGCGGGTATCTTCCTCGCGTCGACCAGCTCCATCAACCTGGGCAGCCCCAGGGTGACGTCTCTCTCTTTGACGCCTGCGAAGTGGAACGTCCTGAGAGTCATCTGGGTTCCCGGCTCGCCTATCGACTGGGCTGCGACTATGCCCGAAGCCTCCCCTGGCTCGACCCTGGAATAGTCGAGCGCTTCCGCGACCTTCTCGAGAGAGTCCTTGGCTCCCTCTTCGTTCAGATGGGAGCCCCCGAGCTTCTCGGTCAGTTCCTTCACGAGCCTCTGGTTGAGGACCGGCTGATGCTTCTTCATCAGCCTCTGGACTGTCTCGCCTTCCGGCTTGGCCTTGGCCTTGTTAAGCAGCTCTTCCGTCTCGATGAGCCTGTCGAGGTTTATCGGCCTGCCGTGGTCGCTCTTCGCCGGGTCGACCCCGTCCTCACCGTAGAGGAACTGGATGATGTTACCGTGCGGGTCCCTGACCGTGAGGTCGTACTCGACCTTCAGGTGCTCCAGCGCGTTGACCAGCCTGCGCTGCATGTAGCCGCTCTGCTGGGTCCTGACAGCCGTGTCGACCAGGCCCTCGCGGCCGCCCATCGCGTGGAAGAAGAATTCCGTCGGAGTGAGGCCTTCTCTGTAGTTGCTCCTTACGAAGCCCTTGGCCTCTGGTGACTGGTCGTTCCAGGGGAAGTGGGAGAGCGCCCGGCCGCGCATGCCCTTCTCAATCCTCTTGCCCCTGACCGACTGCTGACCCAAGGCTGCGGTCATCTGACCGACGTTGAGGCTTGAGCCTCTCGCGCCGGTTCTGGCCATGATCATTCCCGAGTTCTCAAGAGGGAACGCTCTGTCTGCTATCTTGCCTGCCCTGTCTCTGGCCCGCGCCAGTTCGCTGACGATTTGGGCCTCGAGGGTCTCCTCCGGTGAAAGTCCCCTAGTGAGTGTCAACTTGCCTGACTTGTAGTCCTTGATCAGGTCGTAGACCTTCGCATAGGCCTCATCGAGAGCGTCCTTGATTCCCTTCTTCGCCTCCGCCGGCAGCTCGAGCTCGTTGAATCCGTATGTGAAGCCGCGTCTTGTCAAGAAGGTCTTTAGGACCTTCAGGACGGAGTTGAGGAAGTTCCTGGCCTCCTCGTTGCCGTAGTCCTTCGCAATCCTGTGGAGCAGGCTGTCCGGCTCCTCGGCGCCTATCACTGCCTTGTCCACAACCCCCGAGATCAGCTGGCCATCCTTAACCACTACATCGTTGGTAGAGCCCGTCCTGGCTGCCTTTGCCCACTTTGACGTCATCACGTAGTTCATCCCCTTCGGGATGAATAGGGAGAAGAGCTGCTTGCCCGTGTAGGTGCCCTTTGCGTTCGGCTCCGGCAGGTCGCCCTCGTAGCCGCCAATCAGCGCGAGGTTGGAGAACTCGGCCGCAGTGAGGAAGGTCTCGTCGGTGGTTAGCAAGAACGCGCCTGTGATGAAGTCCCTGATACCCCCGATTATGGGTCCGCCGTACCTGGGGGTGAGGATCTGGTCCTGGACCTTCATGAGCATCAGCGCCTCGGAGCGCGACTCCTCGCTCTGCGGGACGTGGAGATTCATCTCGTCGCCGTCAAAGTCTGCGTTGTAGGGAGGGCACACCGAGGGGTGGAGCCTGAAGGTCCTGTAGGGCAGGACTCTGACGAAGTGAGCCATGACTGACATCCTGTGGAGCGACGGCTGCCTGTTGAAGAGAACGACGTCTCCGTCCATAAGGTGTCTTTCGACGATGTACCCTGGCGCCAGAGAGTCCGCGAGGGCCTTCCTGTCGCTGGCGAAGTCGAGCCTGATCTTCACTCCGTCGGGCCTGATCACGTAGTTGGCTCCGGGGTGTTCGAACGGACCCTTGATTACCAGCTGCTTCAGCGTTTCGATGTTCCACGAGGAGACCTTTTCTGGGATGGTGAGCTTCTTCGCAACTTCGAACGGAACTCCCACCTCGCCGATGTCGAGGTTGGGGTCGGGACTGATTACCGTCCTGCTCGAGAAGTCCACCCTCTTTCCTGAGAGCGAGCCCCTGAACCTGCCCTCCTTCCCCTTCAGCCTCTGGCTGAGGGTCTTCAGTGGCCTGCCGGAGCGGTGGTGCGCCTGCGGGATTCCCGATACTTCGTTGTCGAAGTACGTAGTGACGTGGTAGTGGAGAAGGTCGACAAGGTCCTGGACGATAAGGTGCGGAGTGCCCGATTCCTTGCTTTCTCTGACCCTCTGGTTGACCCTTAGGATGTCGACCACCTTGTGCGTGAGGTCGTCTTCCGAGCGGATGCCGGACTCTAGCGTGATCGAGGGCCTGACAGTCAGCGGCGGGACTGGGA
This sequence comes from uncultured archaeon, assembly GCA_963759195.1. Classification (GTDB taxonomy): domain Archaea; phylum Thermoproteota; class Nitrososphaeria; order Nitrososphaerales; family Gagatemarchaeaceae; genus DASPPF01. The sequence goes on along the minus strand of CAVWXJ010000006.1, from coordinate 52,742 downwards.
GCACCTGGAGGACGAACCATTCGGGCCTCGCTGCCTTCGGGTTGAATCCGAGTAGCTCGAGGTCCTCGCCGGTCACCCTCTCGAGCCTCTCTCTTATCGCCACAGGAAGCAGGCGGGTCGCTCCTCCCTCCTCCGTGATCTCGTGGAAGATGGTCGGCTTCGTGAACTCGATCTGGAACTGCTGCTTGCCGCAGTGCGGGCAGAGCTTGACCTTCTTCGCCTTGCTCACTATCTCCTTGGACACTGTCTCGACAATGGCCGGCATGAAGTCCGTCCTTCCGGCGAGCCTTGCCCTGTAGGCGTCGAGCTCTTCTGGAGACAGGAGGAGCCTTCCGCAGGTCCTGCAGGTGGTCTGAATGAGCGTGTTGATTTCGTCGACGAACGCTATGTGAAGAACTGGCTCGGCCAGCTCGATGTGGCCGAAGTGGCCGGGGCACCTCCCCGCTGTGCTGCCGCAGGTTCCGCACTTCTGACCTGGCTCCAGGGTGCCAAGCCTGCTGTCCATGAGGCCGCCCTGGACGGGCATGCCATCTTCATCGTAGGTCTCGGGCTGTGTGATCTCAGCCACCGAATAGCGCCTGATTTCGTTGGGGGAGAAGACGGCGAAGTCGATGCCGCCTATGGTCTTGAGAGCCTGCTCCATCGACATCTTCTACACCTTGTCCTTCAGCTGCAGCCTCGGGGCTATGTTGAGGCTCATCATCTCCTGCAGCAGGAGCTTGAACGCGTAGGCAACCACGACGGTGGAGATCTTTGCCTGGTCTCCGTCGATCTTGCAAGTGTACTTCCTCTGCTTGGCGTCGTAGTAGGCTATCAGTCCGCACTTCTCGCACACGTAGATCTCGGTCTTGTCGGCCTCGTCCAGCAGCCTATCCTTGAGCACCATGGACGCACCGTACGCGATTAGGCAGTCCCTTTCCATCTCTCCGAAACGGAGTCCGCCGCCCCTGGCCCGCCCCTCCGTGGGCTGCTTGGTGAGCATCTGGACTTGGCCTCTCGCGCGAGCGTGAATCTTGTCTGCAACCATGTGGTGGAGCTTTTGGTAGTAGACCACTCCCACGAACACGTCGGTAGCGAACTGCTTCCCCGTCTTGCCGTCGTACATGACCTCCCTGCCAGTCGCTTCGAAGCCTCTGCCGCGCAGGACCTTCTCGAGCTCCTCGATGCTCTCCCCGGCGAAGGCCGACCCGTCAACCGAGCTGCCCCTTAGTGCCCCTGCCTTGCCTGCAATCGACTCTATGAACTGACCCACGGTCATTCTTGAAGGGAACGCGTGAGGGTTGATTATGACGTCGGGAACGATGCCTTCGGCGGTGTAGGGCATGTCCTCCTGGGGGACCACCAGGCCGATGACCCCCTTCTGGCCGTGCCTTGAAGCGAACTTGTCTCCGATTTCAGGGACGCGCATGTCCCTCACCCTGACCTTGAACATCCTGCCTCCCTCGACGTTCTCTGTCATGAAGACGGAGTCCACGACTCCCGACTCGGAGGGGCGGACTGCCACCGAGGTGTCCCTCCTGTAGGGGCCCTTGATCTCGAACTCCTTGTACTCCTCCATGAAACGTGGCGGGCTGGTCCTGCCGATCACAACGTCGCCTCCGGAGACCTGCGACTCGTGGGAGACAACGCCGTCGCCCTCGAGCAGCCTGTAGAACTTCTCTCCCCTGTAGCCCCTGATGTTGGACTCTGCGGAGGGCACCTCGAAGGTGTCCCTCATCCCTCCCAGGTACTGCTTGGCCTCCCCCTCGTAAAGCCTGTAGAAGAACGAGCGAGCGAGACCTCTCTCGATGCTCGACCTGTTCATGATTATGGCGTCCTCAATGTTGTAGCCCTCGAATGAGAGAACGGCGACGACGCAGTTCTGGCCCAGCGGTCGCTCGTCGATCTTCAGCAGGTCCAGCGTCCTGGTCCTGACGACTGGCGCCTGCGGGCTGACCAGCAGGTGCTGCCTCACGTGGGGAGAGATTGGATAGGTGGGGGACGAAAAGCCGAGACTCTGCTTGGCCATGGCCGACTCGTAGGTGTTTCTTGGCGACTGGTTGTGCTCAGGATAGGGAATCACGGATGCCGCGATGCCGAACATCGCTGCCGGGAAAAGCTCGATGTGGGTGTGCTTGGACGTGGCCTCCTCGACGTCCATGCAGACGAGCGAGTTCTCCTCCTCGTTGGCGTCGATGAGCTCGATGACACCTTGCTCCACCAGGTCCCTCCACGAAAGCTGCCTGGCTGATACCTTCTCAATCAGGTCGGGAGTGAGCAGGGACCTTCCGTTCTCCGCCACTATCAGCGGCCTCAGAACTCTGCCGGAGCTGAGGCTGATGTAGAGTCTGGGGTAGGCTTTGTCGTTGATCGGAGGGACGAATAGGACGCTCGCGCCCGGGTTGATCTGACCCTCCCTTCTCAGCTTCCTGAATGCCTTTGAGAGCCTCTCGCCGTCGTCCACGTAGCCCAGGAACCTTCCGTCCACGAAAATCCTGCAGCCGTTGACCTGGAGCTTCTGCTCCGCGTCGCGGATGGGCTTTGCGCCTAGCTCCCAGAGCTTCTCCTCGACCTCCGTGGAGGGGACGCCCACTGAGATGATCGCGGAAAGAGCCAGGTTCTTGACGAGGCCGCAGTTGACTCCTTCAGGAGTCTCCGACGGGCATATCCTGCCGAAGTGAGTGGCGTGGAGGTCTCTGGCCTCGAAGTTCGGTTGGCTCCTCGAGAGCGGCGACTGCACGCGTCTGAGGTGGCTCAGGGTGCTGAGGTAGTTCGTCCTGTCGAGAAGCTGAGTGACCCCCACCTTCCCTCTTCCCCAGTTGCCCGTCGCTATGGCGTTGTTCAGCTTGTCAGTGATAATTCCCGTGCGGATGGCGGCTCCCGACCACGTTCCCGCCCCTCTTCTGGCCCGTCCTCTCCAGCTGGTACTTCATGTCGCGGACCAGGTTTCTGAAGGCTGTCCTGAATAGGTCGGCAAGCATCTGGCCGGCGAACTTGATCACCTTGTTCCCATAGTGGTCCTTGTCGTCCGGACCTATCCAGCCAAGCCTGAGCTCGAGGAGCTTGCAGACAGCTTCTCCCATGAACATCGCCTTGTCAAAGCGCTTGTCGTCGGTCTTGCCAAGGTGCGGGAGCAGTCCCCAGTCCAGCATTGATAGGGCCCTCTTGACCCTGAACTCTTCTAGCATTCCGTGGGCGACCCTGTTGCCGATGTAGACCAGGGAGTCCTTGTTGGTCGGCGCCTCGCTTGCCTTGTCGAACGAGACTTCGAGGAGGTCCTGAATCTCCGGCTTTAGTGAAATCGAATCGGCGATCTCCTTGTCGGACTTTATTCCGAGAGCCCGCATGACTATCACGAAGGGAAGGTCAACGGGGCAGCTCGGGACCTTCACGTTGATGGAGCCGTCCTGTTTCAGAGTGAGCTCCAGCTTCGACCTGTAGCCTACGACGGAGGAGTAGACCCGGGACTTGTAGGTTGTCGCGCCAGACACCTTCTCTGAGTCGACGAGTATCTTGTTGGGGGAGAGATCCTCGAGCCCCACTATGACGCGCTCTGCGCCGTTGATTATGAAATACCCTCCTGGGTCGTTGGGGTCCTCGCCTACGTCGATCAGCTGCTCCTTGGTCTTGTTGGAGAGCTGGCACAGCTCTGACTTGACCATGACAGGCAGGTCGCCGATGTGCTGCCTAGCAGTGTCCCTGGGGAGCCCCTCCTCCTCTATCGTCATCTCAAGCATTATGGGCGCCGAGTAGGTGAGGTTCCGCAGCCTCGCCTCCATGGGCAGGACGCTGCTGATGGAGCCGTCGATCTCCACGACCCGAGAAGGCCCAAGCGTGACCCTGCCGAGCTTGATCTTGTAAGGCGTGCTTACCGTCTCGACCTCTATCTCGCCGATCTCGTCGATGATGTTCTGGAGCCCCTTGGTCACAAACTCGTTGTAGCTGTTGAGGTGCTGGCGGGCCACTCCCTCCCTCTCGAGAAGGTCGCGCAGGATGATCCACGAGTTCGACTTCGTGATCTGCTTGCTCATGCTCCTCCCTCCACGACGTACCTGTAGTAGATGCTCGAGCCGGCCGTCTCGCTCCTGCGCGTTATCCTGACGAAGTCGCCAGGCTTGGCGCCGATCTCCTTGGCGAGAGGGTCGGTTCCGAGGATGTACGGAAACTGGCCTGGCTTCCCGTTGAATTTCGCGAGTATCTGTTGCGATTCCTCCCTCGTCAGGAGTTCATGCTTTGGAATCAGGAAATGGGTGCTGATTTGGAAAGGCGGTACTTCGTCCTCTTTGGCCTTCTTGCGCCTCACGGCGGGTTTCTTTACTTTGGCTTCTCTCCTTGGCGCTATCTGGAGACACCCCCATTCATAACTAACCCTAGGTTACCTATAGTACACAATGCGTAGGGCCCCAAGAAATCTCGTCAATCGTCGTGTATTTAGGTTTTTTCAGCGATGTCTTCCAGAACCTGAAGGGACATGCTGCTGGGGAATGCCAACAATGTTTCTGTCGCCAGTGTGCTCTCCGGGCTGTCTCGCTTTCTTCTTTCGATCCGCTGTTCAGAGGTCTATGTACTCGGACTCGTAGGCGGGGGTCCCTTCTTCCCTTCGGGTCACCACCTTCGCGAACTCGGAAGTCAGCTTGCGGACCACGGGCCCAACCGTTCCCGAGCCGATCTTGGTGCCGTTGACAATCCCGACTGCCAGGATCTCTGACTTGGTCCCCACCAGGAAGGCCTCATCAGCCGTGAGCAACTCGAAAGGAGTGATGTCTCTCTCTGACACGTCCAAGCCCAGGTCGGAGCAGAGCCTGATTATGCGCTCTCGTGTTATTCCGTGGAGGATTCCCGCCGAGGTCGCCGGCGTCGACAGCTTGTTGTCTTTGACTATGAACAGGTTCGAAGCGCTCGACTCCGAAACGAAGCCTCTGTGATCCAGCATGAGTGCATCGTCGGCGCCAGCCCTCTTTGCCTCCATCTTGGCGAGTATGCTGTTCAGGTAGTTCAAGGATTTCACCTCGTGTGAAGTCCCGTCCACAGGGTCGCGTCGGACCGAAGCGGTTACCAGAGTAACGAGGTGCGGCACCCCAGTGCCTAAGGAGCTCTGCGAAGGCTCGGCGATTATGAAGAGGGTCGGTGTCTTGCAGGAGGTAGGGTCAACACCGAGGTCGCCCGGTCCTCTCGTGACGACCACCCTGATGTACGCGTCCCGCAGCTGATTCTTCCTCACGGTCTCCATTATCGCCTCAGCCGTCTCGTGGCGCGAAAGAGGAATCTCAAGATGTATGACCTTTGCAGAGTTGAAAAGCCTCTCCACGTGCTCGTCGAGCTTGAACACGTTCCCATTGTACGCTCTTATCCCCTCGAAGACCCCGTCGCCGTACAGGACGCCGTGGTCGAAGACCGACACGGTCGCTTTGGACCTTTCGACGAACTCGCCGTTCACGTAGACCAAGGGCTCTCGCATGTTTTGCCGCGCGACCTCCAGGCCGTTAAAACGCTTTCCTCAATGTACGGAATTGTGCAGTCTGGAGAAAACGTAGGGCAGCACGCCTCCCTTTTCTAGGTACGATATTTCTGTAAGATTGTCCACCCTGCACAGGACGTTGAACCGAGTCTGACCAGATGCACCTTCCGCCAACACGGCGAGTGTCTCACTGGGTCCTGACATCTTCGATACTCCCTCTATCCCGACCTTTTCGTCACCCCTGAGACCCAAGGTCGAGCAGCTCTCTCCGGCCATGAATTGAAGCGGAAGCACCCCCATGGCGACCAGGTTGCTTCTGTGAATTCTCTCGAAGCTCTCGGCGATCACCGCGCGCACCCCGAGCAGCTTCGGCGCCTTGGCGGCCCAGTCTCTCGAACTGCCCGCACCGTACTGCTTCCCTGCCAGTACCACCAGAGGCACGCCCTCGGAGGCGTACCTGGAGGCTGCGTCGTAGATCGTCATCAGCGACCCGGACGGGTGGTGAGTCGTCCATCCTCCTTCCTTGCCCTGACCGAGCGCGTTCTTCAGCCGTATGTTCGCAAATCCGCCTCGCACCATAACCTCGTGGTTCCCGCGCCTGCTCCCGTAGCTGCTGAACTGGACCATCTTCACCCCGTGGGCCCTGAGGTAGTCCCCGGCCGGACTGTCGTAGGCGATGGAGCCCGCTGGAGAAATGTGGTCCGTCGTCACCTTGTCGCCCAGTATGGCAAGAATCCGCGCGCCTTTGATGTCGGACATCGCGTTTTGTTCAGAATCGAACCACGGTGGGCGCTTGATGTAGGTCGAGTCTTCTTGCCAGTGATACTTGTCATCCGAATAGGCGGCGAGAGCATCCCAGCGGCTGTCGCCCTTCATGGCCTCCGCGTAGCGCTTGTGAAAGAGTTCGGGAGAGAGGGACCGCTCGACTATTCTCTCCACTTCATCCATTTTCGGCCAGACGTCTCGGAGATATACCTCCTTCCCGTTTCGGCCTACTCCCAGGGGGGTCCGCCGGAAATCGAAACCGATTCTTCCTGCCAGCGAGTAGGCAACTACGAGCAACGGCGACATCAGGAACGAGCCCTTTGCGAGGGGATTGATCCTTCCGTCGAAGTTCCTGTTCCCAGAAAGCGCAGCGACGACGTAGAGGTCCCGCGCCCTGATTTCCTGTTCGATTTCTGGTGCCAGCGGGCCGCTGTTACCAATGCACGTCGTGCATCCGTACCCGACGACGTTGAACCCAAGCTTGTCAAGATACCGCAAGAGCCCCGAGTTCTCGAGGTAATCTGTCACCACAAGCGATCCAGGAGCTAGACTGCGCTTGACCCAGGGCTTTGGAGAGAGCCCCGCCTCGACCGCCCGCTTCGCGAGAAGGCCCGCTCCAACCATCACCGTCGGGTTCGAGGTGTTGGTGCAGCTCGTTATCGCTGCGATTATGACCACTCCATCGTCGAGTTGCTCCGTGGCGCTGCCCGAACTCTGAAACATGAGCTGCCGCCCGGACTCCACCTGGACTGGCGCTGAAGGCGCCGTTCCCTTTGCCGAAGCACTCCTGTATCCGGCCAGGAGCGTGCTCGCGAAGGCAGGCATCGTCGCCAAGGGCCTCCTCTCTTCGGGGTTCCTTGGGCCGGCTATCGATGGTTCAATCCTGTCAAGATCAATCACAAGCATGTCTGAGTAGCGCGGTTGAGTGCCGGATAGGAAGAGACCAGTTTCAGTGGCATACTTCTTCACGAACTCGACGTGGGACTTCTCCCTGCCTGTCCCTCGCAGGTACGTGAGCGTTGCTTCGTCTACCGGGCAGTATCCCACCGTGGCTCCGTATTCGGGCGACATGTTTCCGAGCGTAGCCCTGTCTGGGACTGAGAGAATCTCGTAGCCATCCCCGAAGAACTCGACGAACTTTCCCACGACATTCTTCTCTCGCAGCTTCTCCGTCACAGACAGGACCAAGTCCGTGGCAGTGACGCCCTCGCTCAGGCTTCCCTTGAGTTCCACCCCGAGGACCTCGGGAATGGGCATATGGTAGGGCTCTCCCAGCATGACCGCCTCGGCTTCAATCCCGCCTACCCCCCAGCCGAGGACTCCGAGTCCGTTGACCATGGTAGTGTGCGAGTCTGTTCCCAGTACGGAATCGGGGAAGGCCAAGAGTCCATCCCCGGAGCCGGATATTGCCACAACTTTGGAGAGGTACTCAAGGTTCACCTGATGGCAGATTCCCTTTCCGGGAGGGAAGACCCGCAGGCCGCGGAAGGCCGTCTGGGCCCATTTGAGCAAGGAATAACGTTCTGAGTTCCGCTCGTATTCACGTTCAAGGTTTGTGTCGAAGGCGCCCTCGCTGCTCCATGCGTCAACCTGTATCGAATGATCGATGATCAGGTCGACCGGGACCTTCGAGTTCACGAGCTTGGGGTCTACGCCTGCCGCCATCGCCGCATCCCGCATGGCTGTGAGGTCAACGATCAGCGGCACGCCTGTGTAGTCCTGGAGTAGCACTCGATAGGGCATGAACGGCAGCTCCTTTCCAATGTTCTTTGGCCACTCTGCGAGCGCCTCGGCCGCCTCTGTGGCGCCAGCCACCTTGCCCGAGTGCCGCAGCGCGTTCTCCAGGAGAACCCTCACCGAATAAGGCGTAGAGCGAGTGGGATAGCCGAGACCCTCGAGCGCCAGAGGGCTGTAGCTCCACGCCCTCCCCTTTGGGGTGTCTATCTTTCTTCGAACTGAAGCAAAATCCTTAGCGACCATCTTGTACGGACGTTTGGAAACTGGCGTTGGGTGTATTTCAATATCCCGCTGAGCGTGAAATTGGTCGTCAATCGCCCTCGAGCTGCTCAGTTCTCGGCGAAGGTTGTTCGATTCCGGCCGCAATTCGTTTTCCCCGAAGGATGCTCGGGATTATTGCCACCGCATTGATGACTGCCATCACTACGTACACATGGTCAATGGCCGAGGCGAATGCTGTTCGGTCGACGAGGAGTGTGGTTGGGGTAAGGGACGTGAGGATTTGCGTTATCTGAGATAACGGAATGGTGAACGTCATCAAGAGGATTACAAGGTTCAGGCTCAAAGTGTATCCGACGTTGAAGAAGGTGGCCCGGAGTGCGGAAGCCACAGCCCTGCGACGGACAGGAACCGAGCCCATTATAGAGCTCATGTTAGGGGAGGCGAACAACCCCATTCCCGCACCCCCGACGACGAGGTAGAGCGCCACCACCGAGTAAGGGGTCGAAATCCCACTGCCCGCGAACAAGAGCAGTGACGCGCTTATGACTGCAAGGCCAGTGGTCGTGAACGGTCGCGTGCCGTACCTGTCGGAGAGACTCCCGCTGACAGGTCCCACCAAGACGAATGCAACGTCAAAGGGGACGATGGCGAGGCCGGCCTGCAGGGTGGAGTACCCCTGAACAAGCTGGAGGTAGAGGCTGATCACCAGCAGGAACGACCCCCAGGCTATGGAATTCAGAAGCTGAGTGACAATCCCGCCGGTGAATTCTCGGATTCTGAGGAGCCCGAGGTCCAGAAGCGGATGCTCTCTGTGGTGCTCCAGGCGCACGAAGATTCCCAGGAAAGCCACCGAGGCGATTGAAAGCGCAGACACGAACCAGACGTCCGCAATCCCGTATGCCGCGTAGGTGAGCGCTAGAAGGAGCAGTGAGATGAAGACGGTGAAGGTTGCGAATCCCGTCCAGTCCATGGGGGCGATCCGCTCGGGCCTCCCGGTGTCCTTGAGGCGCTTCAGCGCCCAGACAGTGCCGAAAATGCCTATGGGCACGTTGACGTAGAAGAGGAAGGGCCAAGCCAAGAATGCAAGTATTAGACCGCTCAGCGTCAGACCGGCCATGGCGCCCACCCTGAATGCGATTTGGTTGACGCCGAGGGCTGTGCCGAGCTGCGTCGCCGGGAAAGCATCAGTGATTATCGCTGCGCTGTTCGCAAACAACGCGGCCGAGCCGAGACCCTGGGCCATCCTTGCGGCTATGAAGGCGTCGGGACTGTTGGATAGGGCCGTAAGCAGGGACCCGACCGTGAAGATAGCGAAGCCCAAGGCGTAGACTTTGACCTTGCCGAAGATGTCGCTCACCCTTCCTATGAACAGCAACGCGATGGTGCTGCCAATGGTGTAGGCCTGGGTGAACCAGATGGCCTGCTCGGCGTCAGCACGAAGGGCTGCGGCGACTGTCGGGAGGCCCACGATCATGATTCGGCCATCTATGCCGCTCATCAGTACCCCGATGGTCGTCACTGTGAGCACTGTCCACTTGTACTGCACGGGAGCTCAGATCTCCGCCTTTGCTTCGACCCTGTGCGTGACCTTCTTCAGGGCCGTCAGCGTAACTGCAAGCTGGTCGTTGGTAAGGTCTATCGCCAGACCCTCTGCGTACTGGCTGAACCTGCCAGAGATGTTCTTGAAGACCTTGGTCCCGGTCGCCGTAGGCTCGATTACATAGAGACGTCGGTCGCTCGGGTCCCGTTTCCTCCTGACGTAGCCTTTCTTCCCCATCCTGTCGACCAGCCCTGTGACGTTAGCCGGCGCAACCAGCATGTGCTCGCTGAGCCGATTCATCTGCATCGGGCCATTCCGTGAAAGAGCGAGCAGGACGCTGTACTGGGAGAAGGTGATTCTCTCCCTGGCTAGCCTTGCGTTCAGCCTCTTCAGCGCGGCCCTGTAGATGGTCCGAATGGTCTGCCACAGCTCCATGTTCGCAGAGGCCCTGCCCCCAGGCAAACCGCCCCTTTCGCCGCTCATTTCTCAGCTCTAGGCTGGAGATGCTTAATATGTTAATCAATTCCCTAAAGAAGATTCAATAAAGGCGCAACCCACAATCGCGGAAGATTGCCAGAGCAGAAGCAAAACCGTCTTTCGAAGGAAAAAAGCCCCTACCTCCTCGAGCACGCCGAGAATCCTGTCGACTGGTACCCATGGGGAGACGAAGCGTTCAGGCGGGCAAAGAACGACGGCAAGCCCATTCTCCTCAGCATAGGGTATTCGACTTGCCACTGGTGCCATTCGATGAGGAGAGAGTCCTTTGAGGACAAGAAGACGGCCGACATCATAAACAAGAATTTCATCCCAATCAAAGTTGACAGGGAAGAGAGGCCAGAGGTGGACAGCTACTACATGTCCGCGGTCCAGGGCATGACGGGCCAGGGCGGCTGGCCTCTCACTGTCTTCCTTACTCCAGACTTCAAGGCGTTCTACGGCGGAACATACTTCCCTCCTGAGCCGAAGTTTGGCATGCCGAGCTTCAAACAAGTTCTTGAGTTCGTAGCCAAGCTTTGGAAGGACAGCAGGGGAGACGTGACCAAGGAAGCTGACCGAGTCTTCACCGACCTCCAAACGATGCGAAAGACAGAAGCAGGAGGCACACTCTCCCCCTCTCTCCTCGACGACGCTTTCAGCGCGCTGGCCGCATCTTTCGACCCTGAGTACGGCGGGTTTGGCGGCGCTCCGAAGTTCCCGATGCCTATCTCGCTCGAATTGATGCTGAGATACCACTTCAGGACCGGAAAGGAGATGGCCCTGAGGACTGTCGTGAAGACGCTGGGCGCCATGGCTGCAGGCGGCATTCACGATCACCTGGGGGGAGGTTTCCACAGGTATTCAACGGACAAACAGTGGCTGGTTCCGCATTTCGAAAAGATGCTCTACGACAACGCTCTCCTCGCGAACACGTACATCCACGGCTACCAGGTCACGGGAGAAGTCACGCTCGCCGAGGTCGCCAAAGGCACTCTGGGCTGGATGCTGTCGGAGCTCGGAGCAAAAGACGGCGGCTTCTTCGCCGCACAGGACGCTGACACCGGAGAGGGTGAGGGCGTCTACTATACGTGGACCCCAGAGCAGTTGGGCGCAATACTCGGGGAGAAAGAGGCGGCTCCCTTCGGCTACCTTTACGGGGTGACGAAGAACGGTAACTTCGAGAACGGGAGGACCATCCTGCACGTTGCATCCTCTCTGGAAACAACTGCATCAAAGTTCGGGATGACGACGGCACAAGCCAGGAACGCGATCGCCGAGTCCAGGAGGTTGCTCTACACTGCCAGGTTGAAGAGACCGAGACCTGCAACTGATTCGAAGGTACTGACATCGTGGAACGCACTCGCGATTACTGCGCTGGCCCAAGCTTACAGGACTTTCGGCGATGCCCGCTACCTGGAGGCTGCGGAGCGGGCCGCAGAGTTCATCATGACAAGGAACTTCAAGGACGGGCAACTACTCAGGAGATTCGCAGGAGGTGAAGCGGGGATTCCTGCCACTCTGGAGGACTACGCTTTCCTCGGAATCGGACTCCTCGACCTGTTCGAGGCGACATCGGACCCCGGATGGCTCGGGCAATCAACGCAGTTAGGGGAGCTGATGATGAGCAAGTTCGAGGACGCCGCAGAGGGAGGATTCTACACGAGCGAGAATCAGGTTCCAGACAAATTGATGGAAGCCTACGACGGCGCATTTCCGTCGGGCAACTCAGGTGCAGTCATGCTCCTGCTCCGACTTTCGACTGTCACTGGGAGAGATCAATACAGACGCTCGGCAGACAGAGCACTGAGGAGGTTCCAGCCAGCGATGGACAAGGAACCCGCAAGCCACGCGTTCATGCTTCAGGCCGCTGACGTCGCCCTCAACGGGACGCGAGAAGTTGTGATCTCCTCGAAGACCGCAGAGAGCGCCGAGCCCTACGTGAAGATGATTCGCGGCAGGTTCTTGCCTGACGTAACGTCCCTGGTTCTGACGGATGCCAACAACAAGTCGATTTCGAAACTGACTCCCCTTGCCGAAGGAAGGTCACCGGGACCCGTGGTCAGGGCGTACGTGTGTCAGAACTTCGCGTGCAAGCTGCCAGCCAAGAGCCCGATGGAGTTGGAGGCACTGCTAGGCCTGGCGGGCAGTTAGCGTTTTATGCTGGCAGCAAGGTGCAACGGGACATGGGCGGCGTCTGGGAAATCCGAGGGCTCTTCGGCAACGAGTACGCGATGGAGCAAGCCATCGAAGAGCTGAAGAAGCAACGGGGATTCGAATACGTCGTCCTCGACAGAAGAAACTTGTCCGTCAGGTTCCCAAGCAGGAACCAAGCGACAGAGTCGGCAGTAAAACGCACGTTCGAAATCTACCACGGCTTCGTGGAATCTGAAGCGCCGCTAGGCGTGTTCGACAGAAACAAGAAAGTCGAGAGGGAGAAGAAGCTCAAGAAAGACGAGGAAAAACGCAGGAAGAAAGCCCACTAGGATATCCCCACTTACCAACCGCGTCTCCAGTTGTCGCGATGCCCACGGGCTTGGTGCGAAAGGTCGCCCTCTGGCAAACCATTATAGTTTGAGCGTGAGGCCTGTCGAGCCGATGCGGGGGTCGCCCAGCCTGGTCAACGGCGCGAGGCTTAGGACCTCGTCCCTCAGGGGTTCGTGGGTTCGAATCCCACCCCCCGCACATTCTATCGCGCTTAGAGTGTTGGATCACTTGGTCTTCGATTTCATGCTGACAGTCCCTACCCGTCTACGCATTCAACGTGATGCTCACAGTTGATTTCAACCAAGACTCACCTCGCCCGGCTTGGCGGATTCGAAACCTTGTGAATATCACTCTTGCATTCGAATCAAGAATAAGAAAGCCATCCTGGTCGCAATCTGCATCAGGAGGTCGTTCAGCCCAAATCAGAATCTCGCCTCGATTTCACAATCGTCGATTATGGGCTTGGACGAGTTTACCCTCTTGACGTTCGTCGCAGCAGTTCGTTTGGGTAGCAACGAACGTTCTCGAGAGTCTTCCATCTCTCATTAGAACCCTCTCTGGCGCTAGATTTGCTTTGCGTGTTTGAAATTGAAGGAACGGCATCTTTTCGCCATCGTGGAAGTCGCGAGTCGGGTCGAAGGATGGACATAGAAGCGTTGCTTGAAGCATCTTGCCCGGAATAGGAGCTTACCATTTGGTTAAGGGCTGAGCAAAGAAACTGGGACAAACGTCTCTCAATCAGATTCGGTTACGAGCTACCTAGATTTCAGTTCAGCTAACCCTTGGAAAGAAAAGGGAGGGGGAGGCGCTGGCCTCTCCCTTTGGATTACTTGGTTAGGTAGTAGTAGTTGTGGTGCTGTGGGGCACGCCTTGTACGTAATCGACGGCACTTTCTGCGGCGATTATGCCGAAGATCAAGCAGGTTGCCAAGGCGCCACTTGGGATGTTTTCGTGTCCAACCTGGTTTGTTGGTCCTGCACCCTGGTTGTTTATCATTATTTCTCCGGCGGCGTATAGTCCAGGGATGGGAGATTGTGAGGGCGGTGCAATAATGGACTGATAGACGGTTCCGTGTTTGTCTAGCACTTCGGCATGCTCGTTGCAGAGCAAGCCTCCGTAGCAAAGGATCGAAACAAGTGTGAAAGGAACCCCGTAGAACGGTGGTGTTGTTAGCGGATTCAGGGCGGCTTGCCGCGCCGGCCTCAAATCCATGTTCGTCTTCGCGGCTATAGCTGCATTGTAGGCTTTCACTGTACTGACCAGGTTCTCCTGCCTGCCAAGCCGTGTCCCAAGATTGGTGTCGGCTAGTGCGTCGCTGACAATGGCGTCTATCGTGCTCTCTTTGTAGACGGTCCCTTTGAATTGCTGGACACGAGCGATGAGTTGCTGAACGGTGGTACTCGTTTGGTATATCGCGCTGTCTACAACCATCATGCCCGTGATGCTATCTGAATGGTTCACCAGGCTACAGAGGCCTACCTTCTCCTCTGCGTATACGGACTCGTCGCAGAACCGGTTGCCGTACTCATCGACCATGATGCCAAGGTTAGCCATGGTTGCCAGATTGTTGTAGACGTGGTCTGGATTCCAGACGGCATCTTCTGGGCAGGCGCGCAGTCCTAGACCGCCCACACCGTCGCGGTAGGTGCCGGCTCCGATTTCCAGAGCCATCTCAAGACCAAGTCCCGTTGATCCGGGAGAACGGTATGGAATGATCTCGGCCGCGTGGGGGCTGTGATACCTTGCCATCAATTCCTGGTTGGAAGTGTATCCACCACTGCAGAGGATGACGGCTTTGGCGTCTATCTTGTAGAACCCTTGCTGGTTCTTCACTATTAGCCCGCTTATTGCTCCTGTCGCGTCTTGCAATAGTTTTACAGCGGGCGAACCGAATAGGACTTGGCCACCCTTGGATAGAAGGCGGTTGTAGAGCACCATGGAATTCACCTTTCCACCTGTGTTGGCGGCGTCGTATTGTGCGCCGGGCTTAATCAAACCCCATTGTGTGTTGTTGACTAGGGAATTCTTCGCCGGTGCGAGTGTCAGTTCCTTCCCCGCAGGCTCAACGAACTTGACTCCGCATCCTTCAAGCCAAGTGATTGCCCTGGAGGCATTTGTGGCCATGGCAGTGATCATTTCCGTCCGAGCCCTGTTTGCAGAGTCAGTGACCATTTGCTTCATCAGGCCGGCTGGATCGGTCATCAGGCTCAAGCCCTGAATGTGTACGGACTGCCCTGCTAGGATTACAGAACCTCCCGGTGCCCACCAACCTTTAGGCATTGATTCGACAAGTGCGACCTTGAGTGAAGGGAAGTCTGCTAGTCTATTGGCCGCACATAAGCCGGCCCACCCCGCTCCTACGACGACAACGTCGTATGATGATTCCCCTATCACTGAATCTGCTGTCGTGCCTGCTAGCGCCGATGGCGCGGTTGGTCCTGTTGCTATTGCTCCCTTTTGTGCTAATAGAGCTCCGCCGCCCACGGCGCCAACTACTGCGCCCGCGGCGATTCCCTTTAGGAGTGATCTTCTTGATATCTTAGTTTCTGTTTTCTTTTTGTCTTCTGTCATATATCTTCGAAATCGAATTGCAAGCCGTGTATAAGACACAGCGCCTCGAAGTGCACGAGAATGCATGCATGCATTCGCAGATAGGAGTTCCTGAGAAGGATTCGCTTTTTCGCCGTCCTGGATTGAGTCCAACTCTCGCTGTTATTCTCGTTGCGTGAACAGAATCCGCTTCATGAGTCTCTCTCCTGAACTTTCAATTGAAGTTGGCCGCACAGGCCGTGCGAAGAAACTGGTTTCCTCCAGAGAATTAGAGGGCCAAACGCACCTGGACAACGGATGATTGTCCGTCTTCAAAAAAAGAATTACGGGCTATCGCGGCCTTAACTCTGGGAAACCTTGAAAAGAAGATGGAGGGAGAGGCGTTGGCCTCTCCCCTTAGATCACTTGGCTAGGTAGTTGTAGTTGTAGTGGTGGTAGCCGTCGGAACGATACCGGTCTTGGCGTATTTCGCTGCGCTCTTGCCAGCGATGTAGCCGAAGGTGCCGGCGCTCGCAATACCGCCAGTGTATACTGTGTTCATCATACCTCCCGCGCATGTGAAGGTACAGTATAGGCCTGGGATTGGCTTCTTCTTCATGTCCAGCACTTCTGCGGATGTGTTTATGGCCAAACCGCCCATGACAATGTACATTCCTGGTACGATAGCGACAGCATAGAAAGGCGGCGTGGCAATCTTGTAGAGACCTCCGTTTTTCTCGGAGGTTGTGGGAAGGACTGTTCTCGGAGGATCGAGCTGAATAGTAGTCTTTGCATCGATTGCTGCGTTGTAGTTAGTGACAGTCGTCACGAAGTTGTTGGCATAGAAGAGAGTGGATGCTGCGAGAGCATTCGCAAGGTCTTGGATTGTATTCGCCTGATATACCGTTCCTCCCGCTGCAGTGATTGCATCTAGTGCGGCCTGTGAACCCGAAACGGTATCGTGAATGACCTTGTCGCCAATCATGAATCCCGTTCCTTGTCGCTGAAGCGCGAGTTGTTGGGCCACTCGTTTTCCTTTGTTCATGGGGCTGTTCTCGTCTATGAACCTCTTACCGTCTAGGTTCACTAGTATGCCATCTGTGCTCCATCCGGGAGGCGAATATCTGCCAACGCTTACCAACGTACCATAGTCAATGCCGTTTGGATTGCTCTGTGCTGACGCCGCCTCGAATGCGTCTGGATCCTGCTCCGTCTGGAGGGCTGGAGTTAGGGCATTGACCCCTCCAGAAAAGCTGTCCATAGATGCACTCATTGCGGCTCCAAGCTCCTGGGCCATCAGGATTCCGTCTCCCCTGGCGTAAGGAACGCTGTAGACAAGGATCTTGTCAGCACCATGGGCTACGAATTGCTGCTTGAGAGTTGGGTTTGCGGCGAAACTTCCCGTGGCCAGTATCACCGAATTGGCTGCGATGTCAAATGTGAATTGGTTTTGTTCTGTTGGCTTGTTGACCCAAGTTGATGCCCTCACCCCTGCCAGGTTTCCGTACTTATCGGTCAACAGCTTCAGTCCCCTGGTCTTCAGCAGGAGAACCCCGCCAACACCCGCGTACGCTTTTTCAAGGCTGTTGAAGTACAGACGGTGACCCTCGGTCAAAGGCTCTCCCTTTCCCATCAACCAGTCGCCGGCAGTTGAGCCCGGCGCGACTGTTCCGGTTTGCTGGTGGAAGTAGGCACCTATCGAAGTGAGCCACGGTATGTATGTGTTAAGAAAGGTTGCGAGGTAGGTCTGGGCCAAAACTGGGTCATGCAATCCCTCTGTATATGCCACATACTCAGCCCATGTTCTGCACCCTTGGTCGTGTATCAGCCCCCCAGAGTAAGCGCTGCCGCCACCTGTCTTCTGGCTAATCTCCAGAAGGATGACTTTCGCGCCCTCTTGTGCTGCTGAAATCGCCGCAGAGAGGCCGCCGTTTCCGCCTCCGACCACCACCACATCCGTGGTGTACTTGATCGGATATGCAGCTCCTGGTATGGACAAGGAAGCTCCTGCTGCTCCCGCTGGTCCTGCTGGTCCTGCTGCTGTTACTTGCTTTTGTGCTAGCAGGGCTGCGCCGCCCACTGCGCCAACTACGGCGCCCGCGGCGAGCCCTTTGATTAGTGATCTTCTTGATACTTTAGTTTCTGTTTTCTCTTTTTCTTCCGTCATATTTTCTTCGAGGTCACGCTATCAAGCAGCGCATAAGAGGTGATGCCTCGGAATGCACAAGAATGTGTGAGTTTGATTGCAGACACCGGGGTTTCCTAGGAATACCTCTTTCCCACCGTTTCGAGACAACCCCAACTCTCGAGGTTGTCTTCATTGCGTGAACCAATTCTGCATCAAGGGTTTCTCTCCTTCGAGTTTTCGTCCCTAATTGGCTGCGTTGGTACCCAAAAAGAATCCCGTTGCCTACGTAGAAGTGGAAGGCCTCGCAGTCCTAGCGCCAATCACGAGCTGTAGATCTTGATCAGGGTCGCTCCCTCAATTGAATGCGGTGGCCGCTCCAGCTAACCGACATTCCCTCCAGCTATTCTTTATCTCTCGCGAGATTGGCGCTGGTGGAAGTGAAGCGGGCACGCAATTCGGACAGCCCACAACCTCAGTGACTGGCACTGCTGTGCCTTGATGCTCTTGCCTTGGTTCTCCTAGAAAGGAGCCTTCTGCCATCCACCAATACGTACCTGGTCGAGCCTTCCTGGTCCCCAGCCAGACCCACCTCGAAATCCCTTCCAGACTCTATCCTCTCAATCGGACACACTGTAATCACAATGCCGTGAACAGTGTTCCACTCTGACTTAGTTATGACCAAGCTCTTTACCCTGACGGGTTTCAGGAGATTCTTGAGCATCTTCGTCAACCTCAGTTCGAGGTCCTGACTCGCGCCCTTTTCTTTCAAACCCGTTACCCTCCTCTCCTCGTGAATTCTCGTCGAGACTTAGGACTGACTTGTCGATAAGGCCAAGCAAGCACATGCAAGTATTCGCTACAAGTAGCACGCGTCGGCGGTAGGGAATCTTTAGGGCTCTCAATACCGACGAGGACAAAGTCCAGAACTTGGATAGGGAGAACGAAGCTTCGTGTCGCGCGCCAGTGTCTCCGCGGACAAAGCGGTCTTCGACAACTTCTCTGCTCAGGCGATGCTCAGAGGCAAGACGTTGGTCGCGCTCACCAGCGAGTGGCTTGACAAAGCTGAAAAGGTTTCAGCCAACCCGGATAATGCAAGTGAGGCCTTCAGGCTTTGTTCAACCACTGTCCTCAAGCAGATCGACACCATCGCATTCCTGTCCGATTTCGTCGATGGACTGATGGGGAACCTAGCTGGCTTGGTTGAGGTTCATCGCGAAGATAACAAGGCCCAGTGGCAACACAGCCGCACGACGACAGCCTTTCGGCTGAACAGCTTCCGTGCACCTCCGGATTGCCTTCGCTTCTTGTTGCGGTCTTTTGTTACTTGTGTGTCTTCACAAATGCTGCTGCTGCGTTGCCCGCAAGGTATCCGAACACCAGAGCATAGGATATGCCCCCGCCGTATCTCTGAACGCCAGAGTTAGCCAGTGGTGGCGTAGCATACAGTCCTGGAATAGGGAACTTCTGCCCGTCCAGCACTTGCGCCTGCGCGTTTATGGCCAAGCCACCCTGAGTCATGATTCGGTTATCTGTGTGTAGGACAGCGTAGAAGGGTGGAGTTTGTATCGGAGCAATCGTCCCCGTTCTGGGAACTTCCAGGTTCATGGCCGTTCCAGCTTTGACAGCCGCATTGTATTCGTTGATTGTGTCGATGAAGACCGCTGAGTTAAGCCCTTGATACCCTTTGTTCAGGGCAACAATCTGAGCAGCGAGATCAGTGATCGTGTTGGCTGTTATTACCACCCCTCCCCATTTCTGTAGAAGGCTGAGAGAGTACGCGTGGCTGCACGATCCTATGTCCGTGAGGGTGTGCTGCGCAGGGCCCCACGGCTGCCACATGGCATCGTCATATATGGCCCACGCTTGATCGAGGGGCTGGTCATAGAAGTTGTTCATCGTGAAGTAGTAGTGGTAGCCCAGAATGTTGCTCGTGTTGTCTTCATTCATGAACCGCTTTCCGTTCCAGTTCACGTATATCAGCTGGGGCGGGGGCTCCTGATAGTTGCCTAGCCAGTACTCGCCGATGCCCACGCCAGGCTGGGTATTCTGTTGCCTAGATTCATAATCTGCCCGATTCCGATTTGGATTCATGGGCCAATTCGTGTTTGTTGGTGGGTATCCAGGCCCAGGAGAATAGCATCCGTTAGCCATCCATCCATCCAATGATGCCCCGACCGCCTGAGCCATCGTTATGCCATCCCCCATGTTGTAGGGATGACCCATGAAATTCCCATAGACTGCGCTAGGCGATATGTATTTTGATACCATCTCGTTGTTAGCAAAGAACGAACCGGTCGACAAGATAACCGAAGGGGCCTGTATGTCATAGGTTCCTGCCGGTCCTACTGTCCCGGTGGCAGCGTTGACGTTTTGCACCCTCAACCCCGCTATCTTCCCGCTCGAATCCGTCAAGAGCTGCATCGCTCTTGTGTTTAGTAAGAGTGTTCCATTAGCTCCAAGGAAGATTCGTTCAAGGCTGTCGAGGTACTTCCCATTGCGCACGGGATATGGCTCTGCCGTTGCTCCCCCTCCATACGTTCCCCCAAGGGCTGGAGGAGGATTAATGGTAAAGTATGCACCCAAGTTGTGCAACCACGTATAGGCTGGAACGTAGTTGTTCCAAAACGCCTGGCTTAGCTCCACGTTAAAGAACCCGTTCTGCTCCTGTGCGAATTGGGCATACGATGTCATCCCGTTGGTATGAATGGAACCTGCCGCATATCTTGCGGGTCCGCCCGTTCTACTGCTGATCTCGACCAGCACTACCTTGGCTCCTGCCTCTGCTGCCGCAATCGCCGCCGTAAAGCCGCCCTGTCCCGACCCTGCTACTACCACATCTGGCGTGTAATTGACCGGATAGCCACCTGATCCTGGTGTAGACAAGGATGCCTTTGAGCCCCCGAATGATGCTGCTGCGACCTTTGGCACCAGCGCCGTTGCCCCTGCCACAGCACCAAGCACCGCGACCCCTGTGGCTGCCGTCCCTACAAACTGCCGTCTTGTAAGTTTCTTATCTGTGATTTTTGCTCCTGTCATCTCTATCAAGTATGGTAATCCAAGTCGCGTATAAAACACGGTGCCTTGGTATGCACAATAATGCATGAATGTGCTAGAAAACGAGAAGCCCTGGGAATATCCCTCTCCCGGCAATTCCAGCTACCTCCAACCCTCGCGGCATGATTTGACGAAGACTCCCGTCCACGCCTTGAAGCACTCTAAGCGCTGTAGAGAAGGGAGGTGCGCTTTTCTGTTTCGGGACAACAAGCGATGATTTTACATCTGACAATACTTAACAATCTGACGGCGAAACTCATTTTCGGAAATCGCGTGCACGCCCCGAAGAATTTGACAAGGGCAACATTCTACGGCCTGATTGTCATCATCATAGTAGTTGGAGTGCAGCTTGTGTTTGGCAGCGAGCTTGGATCCCCATTCACGGGTGACGTAGTCGTGAGTGGCAGTATGGTGCCCACGCTTCAGACAGGGGACTTCGTGATTGCACAGAGCGTGCCGTTCAGCGACATCCACATCGGGGACGTGATAATCTTCATGCAGCCTTCGCCGAGCGGTGGTTGCTCCAGGTTCACGTTAGTGCACAGGGTAGTAGCCATAACGCCTCAAGGCCTGATTACCCAGGGGGACAATCGGAAAAGCAACCCCAATCCTGACGAGCCTAGCCTATGGCCTCCCGTAACTGCAAGTTGTGTGAAGGGGAAAGTGGTCTTCGTTATCCCCTATATCGGATCGGTCTTCATGTTGATTCCTGCACCCTACGATTACCTGTTAATCGGCCTAATTCTTCTGTTCGTTTTCTTGAATGAGTTGTGGCCCAGCAAAAGAGAAACATCGTCCCAGCGTCAGGCGATTTGAAGGGCTTTTGCGCCTTGGGTGACACACGTGGGGTTGCTCAGCTTCTCAAGTAGAACTGAATTGATGTCCCAGTCTTATGATTATAACCAGGAGATACGAGTCCTAGATACTCATGCCGTGGGAAACCGAACTAGTCTACTTGCTGGTCGCTCTCTACGCTGCGGGACCCATTCTTATGGTCATGAAGAGGGTCAGGTTGGGTCGCTACATACTAGCTGCATCATCGTTGCCCACAATCGTGCTCCTTCTCGCCTTTGTCTACGCCTTCCTGTCGAACGACTTCGGAATGCTGGCCGTCTACCAAGCCAGCTCAGCCTCGCTGAATATCTGGTATAAGCTCCTGGCCTCATGGACAGACGCGGGCGGGTCTCTGTTCCTGCTCATTACGATGATGGCTGTAGGGCTGCTGGTATACGAAGTACGCGCGCTCATGATTCACGAGGAGAGCAGAGTGACGAGCCTTATCGTTTCCTTTCTGATAATTTACTTCCTTATCGCAGTAGTGATGGTCAATCCTTTCATGCAGATTGGGTCCTCACTAACCAACGGGCTGGGGCTCAGTCCCTCACTTCAGAGCTTCTGGGCTGGGATACATCCCCCACTAGTCTTTGCTGCGTACACCGCCGTCCTCTTCGCTTACTGTAACGTCCTGAGCAAGAGGTGGAGCAAGCAGGGAGATCGCCTCGCTGATGGACGACTTCTCACAGGTTCTTGGATACTCCTGACGCTCGGAATAGCACTTGGGGGGACGTGGGCTTACCAAACACTTGGCTGGGGAGGATACTGGTCATGGGATCCCATCGAGACATCCGCGCTCGTCCCGTGGCTTGCGCTGATGGGGGTGCTATTTGCGAGACGTCTAGGAAACCTCGGTCTAGAGCTCTTAGGCATGACCTTCGCCATGTCAACACTGCTCTTCACTTCCTATACGGCAAGAGGTTCGGCCGCTCCATCAATCCATGCATACGGTGATCTCGCGAGCGGTATTCCGTTCATCCTGCTTACGCTCTTTCCTGTCTTCTTCTCAGTCGCGACCGTTCTGGAGAATCGTGCAAGCGGCGTCTTTGCGGCTGCACGCGAGAAGGGAGAATTCTACCTACTCGAGTTCTGGTGTCTGATCTTGCTCGCTGCGGTCAACCTTGTCCTGTTGTTCTTCGAATCGTTCGCTCCAGCGTTCGGGGTGATGTTCCTGCCGAACCCGCTCTTGCATGATTTCGTCAGCTTCCCGTTCGTGTTGGCACTAGCCGCGCTTCTCACGATAGAGTCCGCGACGAAACGGCCAAGGCTAGCACACGTGTTCCTCCTCCTCCCTGTCCTTGTGGCGCTCGGCGCCGTTCTCTGGCTCACAGGCGCTCTGGCCGCTAGCCCCTATCTCGCCTTCGGGGTGCCATTCGTTCTTGCCCTGTTAGCAGGTGGTCTCGTAGGCATAGTAAGCACGCTCAGGCCGGCGCCGAAGAGGGCTCCCTGGGGTTCGACCGTGAGGTACGTCACCGTCGTAGGAATCGCTTTCCTGCTGCTCGGGGTACTCGTGAGCGCTTCGGAGCGTACCACCGTCACTGCGAGTCTAGGGATCGGCGATAGCTTGGTTATCGGGAACACGAAACTGATGGTTCAGAATATCACCACGACGCCGAGCACCGGCAAAGTTGGAATGCCCGGATATGGCAACGTCCCTGAGACGGTAAACACCGTTGTCACTTATTCCCTCGATGGTCAGAGCGGATCAACAGAAACGCTCCTGAAGTACTATCCTGTGTCGGACCAGTTCTTTTCGGTTCCTTCGATCTACGGCTCTCTTGCGCAGGACATCTATGTCGTCGCTGGGACAACAACCAGCATCAATCAGGCGACCGGCCAGGTCTTCGCGAACGGAGGTTCTGCGAGCCCCACTCTCGTTAGCATCAGCGTCCAAACTATTCCTGGAATCTGGCTGGTCTGGATGGGAACAGCTATCATGGTGCTTGCCAATGTGCCGTTCGTTCTTAGGCGCGGCACCAAGCTTGCCTCTAGCGCCGAAGAGACCTCCTGATCCTCAAGAAAGGTCGGCAGACATCGGCGGCGCTGCGGTCGTGCAGGCGCGCATTCTGCTCACATCAAAGCTCCAACCAAACTGGTCCTTACTAAGGGGTCCTTCTGGGTCGAGTAGTTGTTGGGACAACAAGGGGAGAAGAGGCTTGCAAGCTCTGACCCGGTTACATCCTAGGCGCCCTGCATTGCGCCATACATTCACATCCTTGTTTGGCCTGAGAAGGTGAATTGCCGATGGACCGTTTTGCTCAGCTCCAGACTGACGAAGATCACAGTTGGGATTCTCTAGAACACGACCCGGTCGCTTGCATCAGCACCTGATGTGCCCGGGCTTATTGCTGTGCCGTTGCACGGTCAGGTCTAGGAATGCGAGTGAACTTGCCGCCGAAATAGAACCGTATCTCGGATGTTTTCCAGCTAGCTTGTAGATATTCATCACGTTCCGAGAATCTGACTGAAAGCGCGCCTTACGTCTAACCCTTGCCGATTTGCGGAGGTGATGCGTGTGATGAAGCGAAGATGCGTCCTATCAGACTGCGTGGTTGCCCTTTTCGGTAGCTCACATCGAAGGTCGTACTACGGGTTCTCCCGATAGCCAACGGTGCCTGACCAGGAGATATGATGCAACCACCAGGAATGCAAACACGGAGACAGCAAACAGCTGGTACGGGAACTCTGGAATCCCCCCACCTCCGGTGGTCGATGTCGTGGCAGTAGATGTGGGCGTGGTTGTCACTGTGGGACTCGTCGAAGTGGTTGTTGTCGTGGTGGTTGGAGGCGTGGTTTGAGTTGTGCTGGTCGTGGTGGTTGGAGGCGTAGTGGTGGTTGTCGTTGTTGTAGTCGTTGTCGTGGTGGTAGTGGTAGTGGGTGGCTGCGTTGTTGTCGTTGTGGTCGTGGTGGTTGGAGGCGTAGTGGTGGTTGTCGTTGTTGTAGTCGTTGTCGTGGTGGTAGTGGTAGTGGGTGGCTGCGTTGTTGTCGTTGTGGTAGTGGTGGTTGGAGGCGTGGTGGTGGTTGTCGTTGTTGTATGTCGTTGTGGTAGTGCTCGCCGCCTTGACCTGCAGCGCAATCGGCTGCAGCAGCTGTCCCTGCCCGTACAGAGTAAGGGTGTAGATCCCAGCGGCCGAAGGCGCGGTTATCGAGTAGATGGCAGTGATGTTGCCCGCGGTCTTGTTCAGGTCCTGGGCGGAGTTGTCCGTCACCGTCGCAGGGTTGAACTTGAACTTCGCATTGTCCGTCTGGTTGGACATCCACAACTGGTAGTTGGGCACGACTCCCGTCGCATACTGAGAACTCGTCGAAGCCTTGAGTTGGAACGAGCTTCCGGTCTGCACCGGCCCCATGAAGAGGCCACCTTCGCCGTCGCCAGTCCCGTTGATGAAGACAGCTATGTTGTTGTTGTGGCAGTAGCAACCTTGGTCGAAGCCCGGCTCGGCGTGCGAGAAGGCGCCCTGAGTCCAGACAGTGACCGAGGTCAGTGCGACGCCTAATAGCAATACCATAAGACCGATGACATACAATCTTTGTTTGTTCATGTCCTGCTAATCTCGAGATTCTAAGGAAAGCCGTCTTTGAGTGAGTAATAAGCCGAGATACAATTATCAAGTTTGAGAATACGAAGACACGTGGAGACAACAGGATTGCTCCCCAAGTCTAGGCTCGGAAGTCTAACGGTGGGTCTACCCCGCTTCAAAGCAGCGTGACAAGTGCGCGGAAGCCAGTGTTTTGAAGACTCGGCGCTCCTCCCCTGCGACATTCGATTCAGCAACGGAATTCAGGTTTCCCGTGCTGTTGCGTATGCAACGGCTTCTTCGTTGCCTACTATGGCTCGTCGCTGGCAATTCGCCAGAATGGGGAAGAGGACTTGGCGTCATCCTACCAGCTGATTGTGAAGTGATTGCAGCCCTCATTCCTGGCTAAGAGACAATCAGAACTCTGCAACTGTCCCTCCCGATCGCCGAAACGTTCCGTGATGTCGACGAACTGTTATGTGAGCATCCGGTCCACGCACAATACAGTGTGCGGCCAGACGGTCGCCACTCAGGGCCTAGGAATAGCCGATAGGGGTCATTCGCTCATGTGTCCCCCAAACTTCCGTTGGAGAGACAAGTGAAATCCTGGTTTCGGTAGGCGGCACACTTGGAGTATTAGGGCAATACTCGAACAGATACCCACAGTGAGACTTCGAGTGGAATTAGGCTTCTCCCGAATTCCAAAGTCTGAGAATCATGAACGCCCGAGCGTAGATTGTATTCCAGTCCGTCACTTGAACCGCGGTTCTCAGCATTGAGAATCGAGTTCTGCCTATAAATGCGTGCAAATGCATGAAATGAATATGACAGAAGAAGAAAGCAAAGTATCAAACAAAACAGAACAGAAGAAAACAAAACAAGGAGTTTCTAGAAGGGAATTCATCGCAGGAACAGTTGGGGGTGCCGCGGTGCTAGGTGCCATGACGACTCTGCCAGGAGTCTTGGCAGCATCTCCGCTCGGAGGGCGCGCAGCTGCTCTTGCTTCGTCGGGACCAACTCAGGCATCACCAGTGCCAGCTCAGGCTCTGGCTTCGCTTCCGTCTTCGTGGGATGTGATCGCCGACGTAGTCGTCGTAGGCTCCGGCATTGCGGGATTCGGCGCTGCAATCGAGGCGTATGATCGCGGCTCGTCGGTCGTCATCATCGAAAAGGAGACCCAGTACTTCGGGGGTAATTCCATGTTCGCAGGTGGTAATCAGCAGATGCCAGCCAACTTTGTGCAGGCTGCCGCCGGAATAGAGGACCATCCCGAATGGGCGGTCGAAGACTATTGGATAGGAGGAGACTATCGAAGCAACCTCGATCTACTCAATACGTTCTGCAACAACGCCAACGATACAGCCCAATGGGAACAGAATCTCGGCATTGTGTGGAACAAGACACCCACGCTACAAAGCGATTGCCGGGTCGCGAGAACCCTCGCGCCGGTCCCCTCGGCCAACTACCCTGGAAACGCAGGAATCAGCGAAATCTACGTGCTGAACCAAGCGCTCAACAAGCGAGGCATCCAAGTCCAGCTCGGGAAGAGAATGACACAAATCTATCGCCCAAGTATCCCCGGCCCGGTTGTCGGGATACAGGTCCAGGATCTACTCGGAGGCAAAGTGCTCAACTACAAGGCAAACAAAGCAGTCGTACTCGCGACAGGAGGGAACAAGTGCAACCATCAACTGGTGAGGAGTTGGAATCCTCAGTTAGACGAGAACTTCATATGGTCGGGCTATCCTTACACTCACACGACAGGCGACGGCCACATAGCCGCGGTTCAGGTCGGCGCGGGGTACATCGATATGTCCTGGCCAGTCTCCTTCGCAAACAAGTGGGGGACTTCGGTCGAGCAAGTCTGGACTCCCACGCAACTCGTCGGTGACCCAACGAAAATACCACCCATTGTCGCCTCAGGCCTCTCGTACCCAGGTGGAAGCCCGTGGCCAATCATGGTCGCGGCAGACGGTGCCAGGTTCATGAACGAAGGCATCTGGGGTACCTTCAATGAAACAGCCATGTTCTACCCGGACATGGTGGCCTACCTAAAGATCCCACTCAGACCGAGGAACGTCTGGGCGATTGTGGATGCGAACGGCGCGAAGGCGCTAAATTGGACGCTCGCCAGCTTCCAGGCGGCAACGCAGCCAACAGTTGCTCCATACCTCGACCCCGCGTACCTTGCATGGTCGAGTACGATAGCAGGCTTAGCAGACCAAATGGCAATCTCCGCCACGAATCTGAGTGCGACCATAGCGAGGTGGAACGGCTTCGTCACTGCAGGCACTGACTCGGACTTCGGCCGCAAGGCGCCCCTTAACCCAATCTCCACACCTCCATACCAAGCGGCCAAGCTACTGATTGGCGGCCACGACCAGTGCGGTGGTATCCGAATAAACACCAGCGCGCGGGTAATCGACTGCCAGAACTACCAAGTGAGTCAAGGGTCTGGGCCATCGGCTCCACTCGATGCGGAAACCGTCATCCCCCACCTATACGCCGCGGGCGAACTCGCAGGTGGATTCTGGGGAGACGCCCGCCACAGCGGAAAAATGGGCTCCTACCTCGTAGTTGGACGCATCGCAGGCAGAAACGCGACTGCAGAGACACCTGTAACTTAGGCACAAGACGCGCAAAGGAAGCTCCCGAACTCGGGAGCTTCTTCCTCCCTTTCTAAATTCATCCTCCTCCTGAGAGAGGTTGCGCTACAATTCTTCCCGGGAAGGTCGGCTCAGGTTCTAATCAGGTCGCCTGGCGGTTTAACGTGGGATCGCGGCATACTCGGCTCAAACACGGAAGACAGTGGTTTTCATCCGCCTCCGATGCAATAAGTGCAACACTAGAATCCAAGCTGGATTAGCACTCGCAACGAATGCAATTCGTAGTAATGGTAGCCAACGGATAGTGAAACCCCGCTACTCGATAGCCCCCAGAGACCGTGTTCATAATGCGTAGCTCTTCCAGTCGCCAATCGCCCTAGGCCTTGGGTCGGCCAGTGCGCCAGCGAGAACTTGGCCCTCGCTCGACGAATTCCTTCAGCCGTCTAATCCAACGGGACCTAGGCATCTCCAGGCCCACGGCCCGTTGATATCAGACATGAAAGAGCCCTTCGCTAAGTCGCACCTTGGGCACTCGAAAGTCATTCCCCCTCGCTCCAGCAGAAGCTCAGGGAGCCCGCCCCCCTCCGCACTCTCCCAGAGATCCGCCTGGAGTTTCACTTTGAGTTGCGAATGATTTCCAAAGAGTACTGGTTTCGAAGCGCCACGATGGATTGCGCAAAGCTCCTCCAACTCGCTGGCCCAAGATCAGTCTCCAGGTCACGCAGCCTCCTTCCGACGCAACTGAGGACACGCTCTGCCTTTTCATTACCCAACATGACTTCGAGGGCAGAAGCGTATGCCAGCGGGTCGGATAAGACAACAGAAGTCTTCAGGCACACACGCACAGCCAAGGCAAGGTCGGAACCCAGTGTCTCGATCAGGCTGTCCTCAATGGCTCTGATGACTCGTTCAACGTTTCGTCCGGCGCTTTGGGGCTGTATTTCCCCTTCATTGGTTCCAGTCCTCAGTCCGTTGCCCTGAGACTCGTTCATTTGCTACTCTCGCGTCGGCAGAACCTAGCGGAACCGGATAGACTGCCGCATCCTGTAGAATCGATCTGCGACATCCTCGTTCAGCGTGACCTCCACGTGAAGTTGACCCGACTCGAGCTCGGCCACGACCCCCCTGAAGGCGCTCCTAAAGATGGAGTATCGCTTACCAGACTCTGAGATGAGGATTCGTTCGACAAGCATGAGGCCCAGTTCGGACAGCTCCTGTACTCGTCTGTATGCCGTGCTAGGGGGAATGTTGCTCTCCGCGCTTATCTCCTCCACTGGCTTTCCCTTCGCTATCGTTGAGCTCAGAATCTTCCTAGAGACGTCGTCGGACATCGCAGCGAGGATAGCCCCAACCATGATAGGGTCGGTTACTGTCTTGCCCAATATTGGCCGGACCGCACTTACGGGTTCCAGCTCTTCCCTGACTACTTGCATGCGACCTCGATTCATGCTTGCGGGACTGATGGTATCTAACTATGCCCGAACCAGTTAGGGATTAGGGGGTGACCCTATCTTCCTCCGTCGGCGCGACTGATTGCTGTCCCGTCGGCGTGCCACAGAGTCAGAGTCAGCTTTCGATGGCCAGTTGCTCGCCAAGGAAGTCCCCGAGGATCTTCTTCTCAGCTCGACGTAGTATCTCGGTGAGCGTGCTCGGGGTTATCCCGATTCGGGCTGCTAGTTCGTCCTGGGTTATCCTTCTCGGAAAGTCGTAGAGGCCCATTTCCATAGCTGATTTCAAGATTGCAAGTTGCCTCGAAGTCAGACGGTAGTCAGCCGAGATCGGGGAAATCTCCTCGACCTTGTACGCAACCCGTTGCCTCGAAAGTCTGTTGAGCAAGACAGGCACCCCTTCGCTGTTCAGGAAGATCTTGTAACCCGTCGAGCAATCCTGCTCTGTGACAGCCGACGAAATGAAGGAAGCGGATGCCAAGTTGATCAGCGAATTGCAGACTCTGCAGTCTTTAGCTACCACCACACCCAACATATGCTCCCCAGACACATCGGTGAGTTCCGTACTCAGAACCGAAGCGGAGGTGTTTAAGCTGTCTTGAATCGCGCCGGGTGCGACGTCCTTCGTGGAGATGTCGACGAAGTGGGCAACATCTCCTGGCTTCTGGACGGACTTGATCCCGAGAATCTTGATGCGCGCGGACAGGTCTGAGCACAACCCCTTCACCCACAAGTCGGAACCCGCCAGAATGCGGAGCTGCATCATGTCGTAGAGAGCAGTCATCGCGGTGAATTATAAGAATTCTGTCGAGCATCTCAATCCCAAGACTGTCCTTGGGCAAACGAATTATAGGGGCTATCGGCAGCTGAAACGCTAACAAGGTCCGACTTGAGAATCAAAGAAGCGCTCCCAGACCTCTTCCGGAAAGCTTACCCCGTACTCGATCCTAAGACGGAAATGCTTTCGGCCCTCTCGCTCCTCCGGTTCCACGAGATTGACGCGCTGCCCCTCTCTTTCGACTCGGCAAAGAAGAACCGTGCGGTAACAGGATTCTCTTCGCTCGCAAGGCTCACGCGACTTAATCGAAAGGGTTTGCCGAAGTTCCTCAGTCAGCCCTGTGAACAGGCATCGGAGCCTCTCGCTTCGGTGGGTGCTGACAGGAGCCTTTCGGTCCTGTTGGACAAATTCGTGCGAACTCGATTCGGGTTCGCCAAAGTGGAGGACAAGAAGAAAGTGGGGACCCTGGCGAGCTTGTGGGACCTTCTCGGATTGTATGAGACCGGTCAGTTCGAAACTGATCTCTCTGTCGAAGACGTGGCGTCCCCCATTTTTTCTTTGTCACGGGAGACTAGCGCAAGACAGGCGCTCAAAGAAATGTTCGACAGGAGTTGCAGGCGCATCTTCATCACAGGAAGTAGGCGGTTCGTCTGGGACAGGGGAATCATCGAGCGATTGTTCAGTCCTGAAGCTCTGGGGAAGACGGCGGAAGACCCCTCAAAGGATTTTCTCGGGATTCCGCTCTCAGAGTTCGAGATGATGGCGCCAGGAGAAGTGAAGCCCAGCGCCAAGCTGAGGGACGCTGCCCATTTGTTGAAGCTGGAACCAGGACACTGCCTGATCTCCGACGGTAAGGTCGTAACTCCCTGGGACGTGGTCATGAACCCTTGGAAAGCCAGTGCGCTCAAATTGAGCGCGAATTAGCGACTCTGCCGTGCTGCGTTCGAGATTCCACGTCCAGACTGCAGCGCCGGCGCCAGAGGTATCGTAGTCGAGTGTCGCGGAACGTCTAGAGAAGTGGATTACGACTCACGCTCGAAGAGCATTTTCGATTGCTATTCTGCAGACACAATTCGCCTCGAAGCTTCGGACACTTGGCAAAATCGCGAACGTGTCCATGAGGTAATGGATGTGAGAATCGCTTCGGCTTTTTCTTGAAAAACATATATCTCGATTTCGGCCGTAGCTAATCGGACGGGATTAGGGAAAAGTGTTAACCGCGTCGACGCTTGGATTTCTGAGAGGAAAGTTGACCGCAAGACGTTCTTTTCGGAGGAGTTTTGCGATCGTCACCTTGACGACGATTGCCGTTATGTTCACCATTGCATTATCCGCGCACTCGGTTTTTGGCCAAGCTCAGACTCAGTCTGCAACCTCGACGGGCACTGACAATGGGCTTGGGCTCATGGCCGCGGGCTTGGCAATCACTGGTTCTTGCATTGGTGCAGGCTACGCGGTAGCGAAGGCCGCAAGCGCAGCTGCTGCTGCAATAGTCGAAAGGCCAGGGGCCTTCGGTCCGATGCTCATTCTAGCAGGCCTCGGCGAAGGCATCGCAATCTACGGACTCTTGGTCGCGTTCCAGATTCTCAGCAAGATCTAGTCCTGCTCCTCAGACTGTTTCGGCTTTCTCACTTGTAGACAGATCGCAGGAAGTTCATGCTAACCGGTTACTTAGCCCCCACAGTCCGTTAGGACGAAAGGGGGGTTGTGACTTGACGATGGCAGTAGTCTTTGGTTTGGCGATTCGTCCCGTAAGGATTCCGCCAATCGACCTCTGAATCGGTCTGGGCGCAACAACGTTGCATGCTACTTGGCAGTCTTAGCGTTCGTGCCCTTGGTCTTGCTTGGCAGAAGCCTCCTACCATCCACGATGACGTACTTGATTGGGCCTCCTTCATTCTCTGCCAGACCAACCTCGAAATCCCTTCCCGACTCCGTCTTCTCAACAGGACATATCGTCATCAGAACCCCGCGAACAGTGTTTCTATCGACCTGGGTGATTACCAAGTCCTTCACCTTGACTGGCTGTAGGAGATCCTTGAGTACCCTTCGCATCCTCAGCTGAAGCTCCTTATTCGAACGCTCTTCGGTCAGAGTCATTACATTTCTCCTTGTCGACAACGAGGCTTTGGGCCACGCTAGCGGATAAAGTCGCGCACGCACATGTGGGTATTTGCCATAAGAAGCGCGCAACGGCGGTTCGGAACCACGAAGACCTCAAGGTTACGGGAAAAGGCTTAGAATCCCGATGAAAGGGTATGAAGGGTCATGCCTCGCGCCAACATCTCACTCGACAAGGTGGTGTTCGATGAATTCGCCTCCCAAGCCGCACTCGAAGGGAAGACCCTGTATGCCTTCACCAACGAGTGGCTTGGGGCTGCAGCGAAGATTTCAGCTGTGGGCGGCAAGGCGAAGGATGTCTTCGAACTCTGGCAGACAACAGCCGTCCTTCGACAGCTGGACACGCTCGTACTCCCCTCCGAATTCGTGGACGGCGTAGTAGGGGAGCTCTACGCGCGAGACAAGGCAGCCATCCTTACGGCCTTCAGCAACCTTGGCGTAGAGCTGGTCGGCATACTCAAGATAGCGGCAGGTACCATCGAAGGTCTGTCAGAGCTGGCCAAGGAATTCACTTTACTCACACCGATAAAGAAATTTGAAGTAAAGAAGAAGAACGGCAGTTCAATCGAAATAACGATCGTTGGCGCAGGGAAGAGAATTGAATCCACAGAATGCTCGTTTGAATTTCTCAAGGCCGTGTTGAACGGCTACGGATACGACATATCATCCCACGAGCTCCACGTGGGGACAATCACAGTCACGGCGACCAAGCGCGGAGTTGTCTGAGCGACGAACCAATCCATGAGCTGACTCCCAGACCCCCGAGGGCTCAGGTTGCGTTGGACTACATGCAAATCGCAGCTTGAATCCGAGGTTCTGCGAGCCCCAGCTCCTTCCCAGTCACTATGGAGACAAGATTGTTGGATTCTGTTTCAGCCTCTCTAAGATATCCCAAGACGTACGCGAGCGTGTCTGCGCACGGCACCATCATTGACTTTGTACGCCGATAGATCTCCAGCCTGACGACGTGGTCTAGGCTCTCGTCCTTCCCGGACTCAAGCGCGTCTTGGAGAGCTTGTGTCAGGGCTGAGTATCTAGTCTTTGACACTAGCTGCGGCATCGAATCGGGATTCGCCATGGAGATCTGTGTCAAATCCCCAGGCGACAGAAATGCGGGCATTAAGCTGAGGTTTCTAAGAGCATCCACCGCCACTTTTCTGGCCCGCAGGTCTGCGATTGTCCTGAGGTTCATGAGGTCGACCTCCACACCCACCATCTCCTCCACGTTGCTCTGCCCTGGCAACCCCCTGAGCGACGGGCGCACCTCCGCGTCGAAGTAGGTTCTCTGCAGGGACGCCTCTATTATCGAAATAAACCGATACTTCTCGTAGATGGGCATGGCGTCTGCCACCCCCGCGAATCTCGTTCTGTTCAATGAACCAACCGCGTCCTGTATTGTGGCGGCGTCCGCCATTGCCTGCAGGTTGGCGTAGTCGTAACCCTTCGGTATCGGAGTCAGCGCCCCCTTGTCCACCACCTTCCCGGCGTGCTTGGCTCTCAGTATCCTCTCCATGTCCTCGACCAAGAACCTCTCCAAGTAGGCTTCCATGAAGACCCTGCACTTTTCTGGCGCAATCCGCACCAGGTGGTAGCAGCGGGATACGAGAAGGGAGCGGAAGACCTTTGCGAGATGGAGGGCGCTAGGGTATTCGGCAGACGTCTTCTCCAGCAGCTGCGCGTAGTCGCCCTTCATGAGGTAGTCGGACACCGACTTCGCATCCTTGGCCTTCAGGAGCGCTTGGTAGTCGCTTCTCGTCAGCAGGTGGGTGTGAAGACCGTGGGCCCTCGTCACCAGATAGTTCAGGTCTGGTGCCGTTCTCTGGCCACCCGGGTTATGTCACGCATCCGCTTGGTGACGAAGAACTCCTGCAGAGCCTGCTCGGAGAGCTTCTCCTCGATGTACCGAATCATCGCCTTGTATCTAGGAATAACTACCTTTTCGAGAGCGTTCACTTTCCTGTTGGTGCTCATGAGCTCCAGGGCAAGCCGTTCCACCTTCGCCTCCAGCACGGCCAGCTCTATCGCCTTCTCCACCGCACCGCTTAGCTTCGCTACCGCCTTCATCATTGTGGGCGACGGAACCTGGTCGACGCTCGTCTTCTTGGTCAGCTCCACCTCGGGCATGACAACACCCATCATGCTTGTCGGGACGGCGCGGACCTCAATGGTGTCAACTGCACTTGCTGCCGAAGCGAACGAGTCGTAGCCCAGGACAGCGTATGCGTAGCCGACCGAGTCGTATGCTTCAATGAACAGTTTCTCAATCTTGCTCCTCTGCCCGAGCTCGCCCAGGAGTTTGTTCAGCTCGCCCGCCAGCTGGTCTCTCTTCATCTTTAGGACGTCCTTCCCTCTCTCGATGAACTCTAGCTGCTCCCTCGCCTTCTGCAGCGTTCCCTTTGTTGCCGCGACCCTCTCCATCGACGTCCTTGCTTCACCCTGCCTTTGCTTTGCGGCGCGGGTGATACTTGTCCATCAATTCCTCGTGGATTCTCACGAGCTCCGCCTCCGGCACCGTTGAGAGGAGATCCCACGCGCGGTCGAGGGTTTGCTCTATTGACCTGTTTTCAGTGTCCCCCTGGTTGACGAATCGTTTTTCGAAACTCTCGGAGAACTCGAGGTGCCTCTTCTCCCTCTCGCCAAGACCGACCTCGCCGACTATCCTCGCCAGGTCCCTTGCCCTCACCCCTCTCGCGTAGATGTCATAGAGCTGGTCCGCGACATCTCTGTGGTCGTCCCTAGTCTTCGTGGGACCGATTCCGCTCCTCATTAGCCTGCTTAGCGACGGAAGAACGTTGATGGGCGGATAGATGCCGCGCATGTACAGGTCCCGGTCAAGGAAGACCTGCCCCTCTGTGATGTAGCCAGTCAGGTCAGGTATCGGGTGCCTTATGTCTCCGCCTGGCATCGTGAGGATGGGCATCTGCGTCAGTGAGCCCTTCCGACCTGCGGCAATACCTGCCCTTTCGTAGATGGTGGCCAGGTCGCTGTAAAGGTAACCGGGGTACCCCGCTCTACCTGGGACTTCCTCCTTTGCGGCGCTCATTTCTCTCAGGGCTTCGCAGTACAGCGTCATGTCGTCGAGAATGACTAGGACGTGAAGCCCCATGTCGAAGGCCAGATACTCGGCGACCGTAAGTGCTATCCTCGGAGTCAGCAGGCGTTCAACAGCCGGGTCCTCTGCAAGGTTCAGGATGACGACAGACCTCTCGATAGAACCCGAATTCCTGAACTGGTCTACGAAGAAGGTGGCATCGTCCCTCTTCAGACCCATTGCCGCGAAGACAAGGGCGAACTCCTCCTGTTCCCCCTTCACAGTAGCCTGCCTGGCAATCTGGGCGGCGAGCCGATTGTGCGGGAGCCCACTTTCAGAGAATATGGGAAGCTTCTGCCCCCTGACAAGAGAGAGCATTCCGTCAATCGCAGAGACGCCTGTCTGTATGAAGTTGTTCGGCTGACTCCTGGCCACCGGGTTGATCGGCTTCCCGTCCGTCTCGCGGATGTCTCCCGACGCGATTGGAGGCATACCGTCGACTGGGCGGAACAGGCCGTCGAACATCCTTCCCAGTACCTGGTCCGAGACAGGAATCTTGAAGGTGGTTCCAGTGAACTTCAGCGCAACGTCTGTCTGCAGGCCGGATGTTGAGCCCAAGACCTGGACAACAACCAGCTGTTTGCTCACATCGAGGACTCTGCCAAGCCTCTCGACCCCGTCGGCTCCTCTGAGTCTGACGACCTCGTCGTACTTCACGCCCTGGACACCTTCGACGAACACCAGAGACCCCTTCACCTCGGAGACGCCCCTGTAGACCTTGCCCTGGATATCCTCAAGCCCGAGCTCGCCAGGCATCCTACTGCACCTCCTTTGTCGAGAAGCCGTAGCCGTTTGCGATTTTCTCCAAGACCTCTTGAGTCTCCTCCATCAGGTGGGCGATGTACTCGATTCGCCCGGGATTCTCCTTCGCCCTCATTATCAACGGAATCTGCTGAAGCTCCCTGATGGTGTCGACGGGGACCTTTCTCTTCACCAGTTTCATCGCTGTGGCATGGAAGTCGAGAATCATCTTGAGCAGCAGCACCTGTCTCTGCGGGTCGCAGTAGCCGTCCACTTCGCTGAAGGCGAACTGTCTGAGGAAGCCTTCCTTCAGAATCTCCGACGTAAGGAGGATCATCTGCTGGTCGTCCGGAAGAGCGCTTTCTCCGATGACCTTGGCGATCGATTCGATGCTCGCGGCAGTGTTTAGGAGTTCGAGCGCGCCCGACCTGTACTCCGGGTACCTGGAGGAGAGCTCGTTCCACCAGTCGAATACCTTGGCATACTCCGTGAAGCTTCCGAAGCCTTCGGTGAAGGTTGTTTGAAGCGGGCCGGAGTAGAGGCTGTAGCTCTTGAGCCAGTTTATCGCGGGGAAGTGCCTGCTGAAGGCCAGCTCCGGGTCGAGCGCCCAGAAGACGCCGGCCAGCCTCAGGGTGGCAATCGTAACGGGTTCGTTGAAGTCTCCGCCCGGAGGAGACACCGCACCGATCATCGTAACGGAGCCCCTTCTTTCCGGTTTGCCAAGCACCACCATCCTGCCCGCTCTTTCGTAGAATTCAGCCACCCTGTCCGGAAGATAGGCTGGGAATCCCTGCTCAACGGGCAGCTCCTCTAGTCGACCAGAGAGCTCCCTCAGGGCTTCTGCCCACCGCGACGTCGAATCAGCCATCAGGGCGACGTCGTAGCCCTGGTCCCGGTAGTACTCGGCCATCGTGACGCCCATGTAGATGCTTGCCTCTCTGGCCGCCACGGGCATGTTGCTAGTGTTCGCGACGAGTATCGTCCTCTCCATGAGGGGCTTCCCCTTTCTGGGGTCCATGAGCTTGGGGAACTCGGTCAAGACTTCCGTCATCTCATTTCCCCTCTCTCCGCACCCCACGTAGACTACGACATCCGCGTCTGCCCACTTGGCGATCTGCTGAAGTGTTATTGTCTTCCCAGTCCCGAAACCACCGGGTATCGCCGCGGCACCACCCTTGGAAATTGGGTAGAATGTGTCAATCACACGCTGTCCTGTAATCAGAGGCGTGTCGAGTGCCAGCCTCGCTCCCTCTTTGATTGGGCGGGGAACCTTCACCGGCCACTGCTGCATCAATGAAGCACGGTATTCTCGACCTTCACCTTCTATTACTGCGACAGTCTCGTCGACCTTGAAGCTGCCATCGTCGATGCTCGCGACCCTTCCGCCCACCCCCGGCGGGACAAGCACACGATGGAGAAGCATGGAAGTCTCCTGCACGGTGCCGAGCATGTCCCCCTCACCGACCTCCGCCCCTCGCGTAACAGTCGGCTTGAATTCCCATTTCACGTCGCGTCGGAGCATATTGACCTTGGCGCCGCGCTGAATGAAGGTGCCTTTGTCCTTGAAGAGGAACTCCAAATCCCTGCCGACCCCGTCATATATCCTGTTGAGCATACCAGGCCCGAGCTCCGCGACAAGTTTCCTGCCCGTCCTCAGTACCTTTTCACCAGGGCCGATTCCTCCCGTTGACTCATACACTTGAGCGGTGAAGCTGTCGCCCGTCAGTCTGACGACCTCTCCGAAGAGCTCCTCCTTGCCGACGAGAACCACCTCGCCGATGGTCATATCGGATATCCCCGAGCCGACGACTATGGAACCGGCGACTCTTTGTAATGTCCCAGTTTCAAACGCCAATCGAATCTACTCACGTCCCAGTAGCGTATCGGTCACTCCTGCCCTCAATTCTTCGCGCGCCCGAAGTATTCTGGACTCGAACGTATTCACAAAGTAAGCCCTTTCGTCCGCGGTCCGGATGACGATGCCGCCGCTTGCTCTGAGGGGCTCGTCCGACACGGAGACCTTGAAAGTGGGACCGCCGGCAGCTGGGTCCTCCCGAAGCGTCCGCAAAATGCCTTCAACAAGCTTCCTGTCTGATTCCCGAACGAGCGCGACTAGGCTGGCCCCGCCCAGCTCCTGAAGGGCTTCTCTAGTGTACTTGGCCAGCAAGTTCCCGTATCGGGTTGGATCGCTCACGGGCAACCTCTTCAATCCGGCCTCTGCCTCGCTGAATGCCTGTTCAATGTACCTTGACTGCAGGCCCAGTATCCTCCTCGTACACTCCATTCTGGCCTTGGCTGCCTCTGACTTTTCGACGTTCTCGAGGTGCCTCTGCGCATCCTGCAATCTGGTCTCAAGCATCCTTTCTGCCTCGATTTGGGCTTCGGCAAGTATCTGTTCAGCCTTGGCTCGTGCCTCGGTCAGAGCTAGACTCGCCTTTACGTCGGCCCCTTTCCGAATCTCCTCCTTCAGCGCCTCACCGCTCATTGCCTGCACCCCCCACGTTATCTACAACAAGCTTGACCGCGGCCTCCAGGTTCTTTCGGCAGAGCCGCTCCGTCTCAGCGGCCTTCGCTTGGCATTCACTCAGTATCTTCGCCTGGAGCGCCGAGATCCTCTCCTTGTTCCGCTCTGTCAATTCCTTGATCAGTACATCGTCGCTCTGCGCCGTTCGAATCCGCTCTCCCGCCTTGGTCTTCGCGTCTCGGAGGATCGCCTCAGCCTGCTGCACTGCATTCTTGAGCAGACCCTCGGCCTCCTTCTCTTCCTCCAACAGATCCTTGATGGAAGACATCACTCTTCACCTAGCTTGAGCCTCGCACCTACGGCTTGACTCACAAGCTGGTACAGTCTGCGGGTCCTCCCTTCAGCTTCTTTCCCCATTCCCGGGACGACCGCGAAGACAGGATAGTATTCTCCTCTCTTGGAGAGCTCATCTCGCTTCCGCTCAAGTTTCACTGCAAGACCTTCAGAGACAACTACCACCTTGCACCTACCCTCATTTGCAAGCAGTTCGACCGCATCCTCCGCCTCCTTGGCGCTCTGGACGACCCTGCCCTCGACGCCCGCGGCTCTGAGCGTGGTCACGAAGTACGGTTCGCCGAGAGCTACGACGCTCAACTCACACCCCATCCTTACGAAACGGAGGCATCAATAAGCGCTTTATCCCTAATTCTTTTGCGACAAGCCCTTTATCTCTGATTCTCTCCTTGCTTGGGCTGGTGGACGAATGTCGCTCAGCTCGGTCAGGTTCAAGAAATTCTATCTCGTTGTATCAAAGCAACACGAGACAAGGGTTCTTGAGGAAATAGCGTCTCTAAACGCGGTGCAACTAGTCGATGCCAAGGAGGTCGTCTCTGGACAGGCCGAGAACCCAGATGTCTATGACAAATTCCTAAGGATGGAGCAGAGATGCTCCACGCTCATGAACGCGATTTCGGCGCTGAGGGGAAGACTCGGCGACCTCGTTCCCTTGGCCGAATATGGAGCCGGTGAGGTGGAGGGGACTCGGCCCTCGGTAAGGGTCCAACTGAGCGAAATCAGGAAGTCTCTTGATGGCTATGAAACGACTCTGAACGGGTTGAACGCAGAGGTCGACAAACTATTGGGAGAGGTCGAAACCCTGAACGCCGTCAGGAGCAAGTTGACCGTCCTTCAGGTGGTTAACGTCAACGCGGACTCCCTCGGGACGCACACATTCACGGTGGTGAAGGCGGGTCTGGTCCCAGACCAAGCCCTTCAGGGGCTTGAGGAGTCGCTTGAGGGACTTTCAGCTGCCCACGAAGCGAGCAAAGCAACTGTGGACCAGTCACTGATCGTCATTGTCTTGCCCAAGACGAGCAACGAAAAGCTGGATGACATCCTGACGAGGTACGGCTTCCAAGAGATCGACCTCCCGCCCGGGCTTGACCCCGACCCGAAGGTCGCGCTGGCGGCGGTCCAAGACGGGATTAGACAGAAGCTGAAAGATTCGGTCGGGATTCAGTCACGGCTGCGCGCGCTCGCCGACGAGCTAGGAGCGAAGACCGACTATGTCAGGTTCCTGAGGGAGGCGACCACCGTGGTCTCGAGAACTGAAGCCTTCAGCGTGAGCCAGGGCTGGATAATCGAGACCGCCGTGGAGGACCTTCGACGGAAGGTAGCGGCAATAACCTCCGACTCCTATTATCTGCAGATTGAAGACCCGAAGCGGGGAGAGCAGATTCCGATCCTACTGCCCAAGAGGGGGTGGGTGCTCAAGGGCTTTGAGTTGCTCACCTCGGTCAGAGGGATGCCGAGCTATAACGAAATCGACCCGACAATCATCTTCGCAATTCTTTTCCCGATAATGTACGGCATGATGTTCGGCGATGTTGGCGACGGTGCGGTCATACTTGTACTGGGGCTTCTGTTCTACAGAAGCAAGAGCGCGCACATCGGGATTTCGGCGCGGGCTCTTAGGAGCCTGGGCACGATAATAGTGGTGAGCGGCATCTCGGCAATGGCTTTCGGCTTTCTCTACGGGAGCGTGTTCCTGACCAGGACTCCGTTCGGCCCGCTCCTGTTCGAGCCGGTATCATCTTTCGGCAGCATCGTTGAGGTTGCCCTGGCTTTTGGCGTGGTCCAAGTTGCCATATCGTTGGTCCTGAACATCCGGAACAACCTCGCAAGGGGCGAGTGGAGGGAGGCAGTGATCAGCGGCAAGGGCGTCTTGGGCCTCGTCTACTACATGATAGGGATAGTACTCGCGATTCGTCTTATTCAGGGCGGGCTTCAGCTCTCCCTGTTCGGCGCCCCCGAGAATTTCCTCCTCACCAATGCGGCGCTCGTCTGTCTTCTCCTAATCCTGCTTTCGCCCATTCTAAGGCACATTGGGACTGAGGAACTGTCGGTGGGCAAGGACATCATCGAGGGGTTCAGCGAACTCCTTGAAGTGTTCATATCGTTCCTCACCAATTCACTTTCCTACCTGAGGCTGGCAGCATTTGCCCTGGCCCACGGTATCTTCGCAGGATTCGCGGCCGACCTCGGAAACAGCATCGGCCTAGTCGAGAGCCTCGTCTTCGTAAACACCCTCATAATACTGGTGGATGGGTTCGCAGCCGGGATTCAGTCTGTAAGGCTGCTCTACTACGAGTTTTCGACGAGATTCTTTGCCGCTTCGGGACAAAGGTTCAAGCCTCTGACCCTCAGGCTGACCGAAAGCAGCTGAAGTTGTATTTCGTGACGCGCGAGTGGCGGGCACCTGCCTTCGGGGCGTGAGACGCGGGACCTCGCCCATCCAATCCGACGTGATGCCATTCTGTTCGATTTGGGATTAGGAGATTAGCCTAAAAAGAGGACGGGGGGAGCTCCGACTTGTCATCTTGGGTCTGCGAGATGTTTTTCGTACCGATCTAACAATTCTCCACGCCCCCCAGGTCTTCGACTTCCGGAAGGAGCTGATTCTGGCTGGGCCTGTGGCAGACGCTGTCCCTTCCACCGACCAGTTCGAGATGTACCCTGCGGGCATAACGAGCATAGCATCCTACCTGGCCAAGAACAACTACAACGTGAGGATCATCAATCTTGCCTACAGGATGCTAAGGAACCCCACGTACAACGTTATCGGTAGGGTGAGGCAGTTGAACTCCACAGTCTTCGGGGTGGACCTCCACTGGCTGCCCCACGCCCAGGGTTCGCTTGCGATGGCCGAACTCACGAAGCGGCTGCATCCCGAGAGCTACACCCTCCTCGGAGGGCTGTCGTCTTCGTACTACCACGACGAGCTCATCAGGTACCCCTTCGTCGACCTCGTCCTCCGGGGAGACTCCACCGAAGAGCCGTGCCGCCAGCTCCTTCACGCACTGCGAACGAAGGGAAGCCTCGAGAATGTGGAGAACTTGACATGGAAGAGGCCCAGCGGCGAGGTGGTCGTCAACCCGCTCACATTCATTCCGCCGAACCTGGACTACATCGACATACCCGACTACACTTATGCTATCAAGGCTGTCTTCAAGTACATGAGCGTAGAAGACATGATCCCATTCCTCGACTGGTTCGAACACCCGACCACCATGCTCCTCAATTCCAGGGGCTGCACCCTCAACTGTTCGACCTGCGGAGGCGCCCTTTCCGCGTACAAGCTGATCACGGAGCGACCCTGGCCCGCCTTCAGGTCCCCAGAGAAGCTGGTGGACGACATCCGCGCAATCCGCAAGTTCTCGCGAGGGCCGATCTTCCTCATCCACGACCCGCGAATAGGAGGCACGGAGCGCGCCCAGAAGTTCTTCTCATTGCTCCAGAAGGAGAACATACCCAACGAGTTTGTGGTCGAACTTTTCTTCCCGGCCGGAGACGAGTTCTTCGGCATGGTTGAGAGAAGCGTCAGGAAGTGGCGCGTGCAGGTGACCATCGAGACAGCCGACGAGAAGCTCAGGAAACTGGACAACCTGAAGTTCCCTGTGCCCAATGACAAGATAGAGGGGACGATAGCAAGCGCTTTGGCCCACGGCTGCCGGAGGCTGGACCTTTTCTTCATGGTCGGGATTCCGCACCAGACCTACGAAGACGTGATGGCGACCGTGCCCTACTGCGAGAAACTGATTGAGCGGTTCGGCCCCGACGGCCGGATCGGGTTCTTCGTTTCGCCCATGGGGCCGTTCCTTGACCCGGGCAGCGCTGCCTTCGAGGACCCGAAGTTCGGCTACAGGCACTTCTATCGGACCCTGGAGGAGCACAGGCAGGCACTCCTGAAGCACACCTGGAAGTCGATCCTTTCCTACGAGACCGATGCTATGAGCAGGGAACAGATACTCGCTGCGAGCTATGATGTCGCAGCCGCGCTGAACGAGCTCAAACTCCGATACGGCCTCATAGACCAGGCGACCTTCGATCAGGTGAAGTCCCACCAGGAGGTTGCGAGGAAGACCATGGTCCTCATAGACCAGGCCATGCGGCTTCCCGAGAACGAGCAGAAGAGCGCGATCGAGTTGCTCAGGATGGACATCAGCAAAGCCAACGTCGACTCCATGTTCAGCAAGGACGAGCTCAACTGGAAGGGGGACACGAGCCTCAGGCTCACTCCCAGCTTCCTGAGGATTCTCCCAGAGGGGCTGATGGAGGAGGTCGTTCACGGCATCCATAGGCTGATCGGGGCGTACGACACGTCGGTTTACGCGGGTCCGCGAGTGGCCGCAGTGAATCTAGCGAGCAACCCCATCCCGCGCTGAAAACCGGACCGTCCAGCGTTCGAACGAGGAAGCGGCTAGTAAGGCTCTCTCCCGGGCGGGCCTGACCTCTAACCGACTCGGATGTACCTGTCGTTCCCCTTCGCATCCACGGCGTGTACCGTGCATGCAAGGCAGAGGTCGAAGGACCTCACGACGTATGCCGTGGGCCTGAGGTCCTCCACGGTCCCCGTCTGTCCGACGGGCGTACCGACGAGGGCACCCTCCAGAGGGCCGTTGGGCGTGACGTTCCAGGTCGTTGGAGCGATCACCTGGTAGTCGTTGGTCGTCCCGGACTTTATCCGAATCCAATGGAAGAGCGATCCCCGGGGCGCTTCCCACAGGCCGATTCCCTCCGCGTCGGTGGCCCCAGTGTAGGGCGTGTATGATGGCGCGCCTACATCCATCGCGTCGAGCCAGGATTCCATCAAGCCATTGGTGGGCAGGCCGAGCGCAGTCAGCACATCGACCAGCGAGACATTGAGCGGTTGGCCGAGCACTTGGAGGTTCTTGGTGGTGTTGTTCGATCCTATCAGTGCGACCAGTTCGAGAGCCCTCGCCACCATTCTGTCGAACACCGAGCCATTCGGATTGAGGGGCAGTCCAGGGACTGCCGGAAGTATGCTGTGGATTACCTGGCCGAGCTTCGGATATATCCCCGCAACATACACCCGTGAAAGAGGCCCCACCTCGGCGGCGACCCCGTTGTATCTCGGGGACTTGCCCCAGCTGTATGCGCCCGCCTTCGTCATGTCGGGGACCGGAGTCTGCTCGCCAATGACCGGC
Source organism: uncultured archaeon (assembly GCA_963759195.1). GTDB lineage: Archaea > Thermoproteota > Nitrososphaeria > Nitrososphaerales > Gagatemarchaeaceae > DASPPF01. The sequence continues at coordinate 9,261 of CAVWXJ010000006.1, read as the reverse complement.
ACCGAGTTGGGCTGGTTGTACCAGGAGTAGGTCGTGTCCTCTGTTATCTTGGTCGGGTCGAAGGGGTCAGGAGTCGTCTTTGGAGACATTATGACCCCCCTTGGCTCAACGGACGGCATACTGTTCGTCCCGGCCGAAGTGGTGGGATCCTGGAATGCGCCCATCGACACGAAGTTTCCGTTTCCGACTCCCAGGGTGGCCAGTGTCCCAGCAGCCGCTGTGACGTAGTTCCAGACTATCGGGGCCGCAACGTCGAGTATCTTCCTGAAATCGCTCAGCTTCGCCCTTGTCTGAGTTATCACGTCCGCAGTGGGCCTGACCGGGTTGCCACCTGGGATAGCACCTCTCTGGTGGGGCGCCTTGCCTCCCCAGAGGGTTATGACTTGGTGCATCCATCCTTGGGCGGGAATTATCACCCACTTCAGAAGGTCAGCGTAGTTGTTCACAACAACAGACTGCTTGAGCGCGTCGAGCAGCCCGTAGAGATTGTAGTCGGGACCCGCAAGAGCGAGAAGGTGGGCAGCGTGGGAGTATGACCAATCGGCACCCAGCACGACATTCCTTGCTAGGACCGCGTTCTTTGGAAGTGATGTCTTCTCGTTTGCATAGTTGTTGAGGTACTGGGTCATGCCCGCAGCATTCTCAACAGCTCTCACAGACGCTATGTGGTGGTCGCTGTGGCAAACGCCGCAGATCGCCGAGAGTATTGGCGCGCAATCCCTCGGGTCCCTGTTGAGGACGATTGTCTCGAATCCTCTGAACATGGTCGCCGTGCACTTGCCCGACGTCACCTTGTGAGTGGTGTCGTCGACGTCCAGCTCCACCTTCATGTGACCTTCTATTCTGGTCACTGGGTCGATTACTACTTTTGTCATCGCTACTTACCTCCGCTCCTCAGCTTCTCCATCTCGAGGGGGTGCTCTTGCTGCATCTCTCCCTCGGTTATGTCGCCCGTCAGGAAGATGCCGTTGACGGGGAACGCCTTCGGGTTCCAGTGCGTCTGGTAGAAGTGGAACACCAGAAGGAAGAGCACTGCCAGCATTGCCTCGTCTGTGTGGAAGATGAAGGGCAGTGTGCCCAGACTGTAGCCGTATATCCAGAGGAGGACACCCGGGGCCGCGAGTATTACCATGCCCCAGTAGATGCCCCAGTAGTCGAACTTCTGGGCGTAGTCGTATTTCCCATACTTTGGCTCCTCCCCGCGCCCCAGCAGCATATACTTCATATTCTGAATGACCTCCTTGACCATCCCCATCCCCATCATTATCGGGAGGCTCGGATGCTCACCGCGGGCGCGGGCAGCGAGATACTTCGCGCCGTAGAACGCGAAGTGGTAGACTATCATGATTCCGAGCATGAACGCCGTGAAGAGGTGGATGTCCCAGTTTATCTGCAGCCCACCCATGGGGACGATAATCAGCCTCCCCCAGGATTCGTAGTACATCGCGGCGAAGCCGGTCAGGGCGAGTATAGCCGTCGTGACGAACAACCAAACGTGCTGTATCCTCTGGTTGAGGTCGAAGCGCTTTATCTTCGGGCCCTCTTGCCGCCTCACGACCCCCTTCGCGGCCTTGTTGATCAGGTCGAGTCCGTTGTGGAAGATCGCGAACAGAATGAGTACTGTGATGAGCAGTTGGAAGAGAAGGTTAACGAGGTACGGGTAGTCCAGCCCGAATGGAAAGTTGGCGAGGCTCCCGAGGGAGAAGGATGTGGTAAGCATGGGCGTCATTACAAGCGCGATTAGCCAGGAGAGAGCGAAGCCCGATACGATGGCGTAGACCACGATGCTGCTGACGTTTCTGCCTGTGAAGGTCTGTGCCAAATTCCATCACCACTTCGGGGACTAGGTCCCCTTGGCGGCTTCCTCTTTCTTCTCGGAGTCGCCCTTCCTCGACTTCAACACTGTGCCTATCGCCAGACCTGCCCCGACTACTACGGCGGCCGCGCCAGCTACCTCGAGCGTCGGGATGTTGATTCCTGGGAAGCCTGGGATCTCCTGGAAGAAGGGAGCACAGGAGCGTCGGGGAAGTTCGGATGCATGCAGCCCCAGCACATCGGCCCTGCCTGGGTGCAGAAGCCGATTCCGCCGTTCCACTTGGTATTGGCGCACGAGGAATACGTTATCGGCCCCTTGCATCCGAGGTGCCAGAAGCAGCCCACCGGGTCGTCATAGGTCCCAGCAAACTGCCCGCGGTCGTAGGCACCCCTCCTCGGGCAGTTGTCATGGATTATCGAGCTGAAGAATGCGGTGGGGCGACCCAGGTCGTCGAGCTCGGGTGTGAATCCCTGGAGTACGGAGGAGAGCGTTATCAGTGTCCAGTCTGGATGGGCTGGGCAGCCTGCGATGTTTATGACAGGATTCTTGGTCGTCACCCCTGCGGTCTTCAGGGCCTCGGTGACAGGGACCGCGCCAGTAAGGTTACCCTTCCCGGCTGGAATTCCGCCGAACGCGGAACACTGTCCTACCGCTACAACGTAGGTCGCCTTCGCCGCGAGCTTCTGAAGAAGTTCGTAGGCAGTGACTGGGGTCCCGTTGTTCTCTCCGAGGGTGCAGTAGCTTCCCTGCGAGCCTCCTGGGGGCGTGCCAAGCTGGGGCGTGCCTTCGATAACGAGCACGTCGACGGGTGCGTCGCCGAAGGCGGCGTTCATCAGGGGGACCTGAGACTTGTCCTCGGTGGTGTACCCTGCAGAGACCCAACCCAGGTCGTAGTCAGGCGTCATGAGTGGCTGCCAGAAGTCCGCCGAAATCGCAAGGTCTTCAACTGCATCGATGAGGTCGGGGTTCGAAGCCTGCAGCATGGAGACCGTGCAGCCGGTGTCGCCGCCCATCGGCAGCCAGATCAGGTGCACTTTGCCGCCATTCTGCTTCGCTACCTGGGCGAATACCTGTCTGATGTCGCCTGAGTAGAAGCCTATCACCGCTGCGGCTCCCATGAAGCCGCACAGTTTCAGGAAGTCGCGTCTATCTACCAATTCCTGGCGACGTGTATGTGAAGGGGAGCAGGTATACACATACTCCCTAATTTATTCGGTCGAGCAGGGAAAGTCGTCCTCTGGGCTCCGCGAATAGAGCGAGAAGCAGAAAAGCCTGGAGAATATGGCGCAATGCGTGGGAGAATCCCCGAAATCCGCAATCTCGCATCCTGGCGTCTACCGGTGGACCTGGTCTTGCGGCAAGCCCCATTCATCCTAGGTATGAATCCTGACCTGCCTGCAATTCCAAGAGGTTTTCTAGCGGCTTCGCTTCGTCGCAGCGTACGCGAGCTTATCGTATCCCTTGTACTTGTAATAGGCCATTGAGACCATCCACGAGAGAACGAACAAGGTTACCACGCCGTATCCGAGGCTCTCGAAGTCGAGGCCGTTCATCCAGCTCCAGAAAGCTCCGTCGAGGTGGAGCTCCCCGAGATGGCCTGAACCACCTCGACCCCACCGATGAGGAATGCTACCAGGACTGAGATGACAGTCACGGTCAAGTTGTAGTACACCTTTCGAATCGGCTTAAGGAAAGCCCACCCGTACACAAACAGCATCGACACGCCGTCGGAGGTGTCGACAAGAACCATCCCGCAAGTGAACATCAAGGGCAGGACGAGAATCATCCATATGGGAACGCTCAAGGCCGCACTGACGCCCACGCTGATGGCTATCAGGGCAACTTCGCTGGCCGTGTCGAAACCCAAGCCGAAGACAACCCCTATCGGGTAGAGCTGCCAGGGCTTCTCGACAATTCTGAAGAGCCTTCCGAAGTATCGGTTCATGAATCCGCGTTTGTTAAGGGCCGCTTCGAGCTGAGGGCCGTCGAGTTTGTTCTCCCTCAGTCCTCGAAAGATACCATAGACTTCCCAGACGATGACGACGTTGACCAAGCCGATGATGAACAGAAACGCACCGGAGACCAGCGAGCCCAGCACCAATCCCATGTCCCTGAGCGTGGGAATGTCGTCTACCACCGCCCTCGTTGCGAGAGTCAAGGCGACTGTCAGCCCGACCACGACTGTGGAGTGACCAAGAGAAAACCACGTGCCGACAGTAAGGGGGCGTTTTCCCTCTTGAATCAACTTCCGCGTCGTGTTGTCGATTGCCGCGATGTGGTCGGCGTCGACCCCGTGGCGCAGCCCGAGCACATACGCGACGACGCCCAAACCGGCCAGCACCGCGTAGCTGTTCCCCATGTAGACTGAAGCTGTGAAGCCAAGAATCGTCGCTGCCGCAATAGCTCCGTACACGGAGAGTATGATTGTCTTCTCGACTGACGAGAGTCCAATTACCCGAGTCAATTGCCGGCGAACACCGTCTGACCAAATGGCATGAGCGGGTTGGAAACATCCAGTGGCACGGAAGGAGCCAAGGAAATCGAAGCCGTGATGGTCACCCACGACCCCCTTGGACTTCGAGCCAAGACAGACCCGAAGAGGGAGTGATTTCCGTTAAGCATTACACCGAACTGCTTAGGGGAGCTAGGCGCCATTTTCAACCGTCGGTGTGCCTGAGCCAATTCGCTCCGCTGGAGTCGCTGGACTTTTTCTAGGTCGCGAATCCGCCTAATCGCAGCATCATCCTTTGCCCGAGGACCAATTCCTCCTGCTTCTGCCAACCTCCCCACCGGCCTGCCTTCATGAAGATGACCTCGTCACCTTGGGAGAACAGACACCCGGGAGAAGTGAAAACGCGATCGGTCAACCCAAGGGCTGGCCGATATTCGCAGGATTTGAGAAAAGCCAAGAAGGATTTATAACGCCTTCGGTGTTTTTTTCTCGGTCATGTGTGTCACAAGAGTTGGGAAAGTCCTTTCTGTGCAAGGCACACACGCAATGGTGAGAATTCTAGAAACTGGTGCCGTCGTCGATGTCAACTTGGCTTTGGTCGAGGCGAGAAAGAATGCCTACCTCGAAATCTTTGCCGACAGCGCCATCGGCCCCCTGACCAAGACGGGAAGCCGAATGGAAAGGCAAGCTGCGCGCTCAGCTCATGCGACCGTAGGCAGGTTTGGCATTTGGGAGAGAGCGGCACCGGGTCTGGCAAGTTCCTGCACGCCAAACACGCGCTTCAGCCCAACAGACTCGGTTACTGCGGTCCAGACGAGAACTCGAAGAATCCTCGACTACCTACACGGTTCACCGGACAACGAGAAGCTCGTCTCGACGCTAATCAGGTTCGAGGCGGCCTACCCGTTCGTGCGGATGATTGCGAAGTCCACCGGCATGAAGCCCTTCGACAAGAAGGTCACGGAGGCATACTGGATAGGCAACTCCTTGCTTGAAAGGGTCGAACCCGCGCAGTTCTACGAGCTCAGCTACAACGGACTGGGTTCTGGGACGCACGTCGACAGGATGAGGAAAGAGGAGGCCAAGTCGGTGTTCCGGGAACTGGGGACGCTGGCGAAACCCCATCACACGTTCTACGTCCTCGGAATGTACACCAAGCCCAACGCCGAAGCGCTCGACCGCAGGAAGCTCGTGGAACTGATGGATTCGTGCAGGATTTCCTGGGGCAGGGTGAAGCAAGTGAAGGAGAAGAGTCTGGTGGTCCAACGCAACCTTCTGACTTTGAAGGACGGCCACTTGGCACTGGGGAGCCCCGAGAAAAGCGAAGTGGGCTACGACAGTGCGATTCAACCGTTCTCGAGTCTGAAAACTGGCGACTGGGTAAGCCTGCACTGGAATTTCGCCTGCGAGAAACTGACCAGCAGCCAACTCCTTTACCTGAAGAAGTACACTGCCCTGGACATCCAGGCAACCAACCGATTGGCCGATACTCAGCGCAAGAAACCGGGCGCCAGATGAGTGTAGGCGCCGAGATGGCTGAAGAAGGGACGCGGAGTCCGATTGCCGTAGATAGCGCAGCGGTGGAGCCACCTCCGGGATTGGGCCCGCAATCAAAGGTCCCTGTCGGAGGCATTGGCGGCCGGTCATCCGGCCTTGCGAACTACGTTCCCTTTCTTCTGCTGATGACTCTGGGATACACAGTCTTCGCAATCGACCGAACGGTGCTTTCGGCGGTCCTGGCGAAGATGACCGACATAGTTCTGAACAACTCGCAGGTGGGACTCCTGAGCTCCGCCCAGTACATAGGCGTGCTTTGCACGGTATTCGTCGCCGGGCACCTGTCAGACCGCTATGGGCGATGGGTTGTCCTTACCACGGGCCTCGCCGTGTTCACGTCATTCACGTGGGTGATCGGCCTCTCTTCGAGTTTTGTCGAGGCGTTCGCCTTCCGTCTGATCAGCGGGTTTGGTGAGGGCATATTCTGGCCGGTCGCGATGGCGACCGTAGCGACGTACTTCAAGGAGAGGAAGGGGCTTGCGCTGGGAATATTCTACGTGGGCTTCGACGCCGGGAGTGTGGCCGGTCTCACCGTGGGAGGTCTTGCGTATTCCTTCTACCTGAATTGGAGACCCGCCTTCTTCATCGCCCCGCTGATTGGCCTTCCGGTCATTGCAGGGGCCCTGCTGGCGAGGAGGAGGTTCAGTTCCGCTGGCCAGGCTTCGCCGGGACTGAGACTTGGGCGCGACGCCCTGGCCTTGGTGCGACAGAGAAACGTCGCCGTGGTGATGCTTTTCGCTCTGCTCGCGACGTGGGCTTCAGTCTGGCAAGTAGTCTACCTGCCCTACTATTTCTTCAAGGTGATGCATTTCACGATTCTGTCCTCAGCGCTGCTTTCCTCGAGCGTCACGGTTGCCGGCGCATTCGGCAAGGTGCTGCTTGGAGGTCTCTCCGACAGGTGGAAGAGGAACAGGCTGCTCGTCGCGCTTGCGCTTGCGGCCGTCTTGTCATACCTGCTCTTCTTCAGCGCAACCGAATTCTACTTGGACATGTTCGGAGCCCTCTCGATGGGCTTCTTCAGCGCTGCAATCTTTCCAATAATGCAGGCCCTGATGACAGACAGCTGCGGGGGAAAGCCCGGGACCGCCTTGGGCCTGAGCACCTCATCGCAGTCCGTCGCCACCACTCTGTCCCCCATCATCACTGCTTCCCTTTTCGCCTTTGGAGTGGGCCAAGGAGTCGAACTGGGTGTGATGATTCCAGCGGCACTCGCGGTCGTGGTGGCATTGTTCCTGAAGGAACCAAGGGTGCCGCGTGGACGTACGACGAGCGGATAGACCGCTCATCTATTCGCTCGTCGCTTTCTTCCTGGAGATCTCCAGCACCAGCTTCACGACCTCGTCAACGGCCTTGGGGAGGGCTTCCTGGATTTCCGCGGTCATACCTTCCCCTAGGCTGCAATCCTTGGGCTCCACCGCGACGACCGTCACTGGGAAGGAAACCAAGTTCATTCCTGCGAGGTCGACTAGGTCGTGCAGCTGCAACTCGTGCAGGCTTGGGACGTTCTCCGATGGGGGCGCTGCGAGGGGATAGCGTGAATCTGGAGACCTCTCCCGGCGGGGCGCCCGACTTCAGGGCGTCGACGATCACGAGAGCGGCGGCTTCCCTGAACTGCCAGATCAGCGATGCGTCGAGGGTGAGGCTCTCCAGGACGACAGTGTCAGGTCGGCCCCGCGCGGTTAGGAAGGCGTGCAAAGGTAGACCTCGTTCATGGCCTTGCCGATCCCCCCGCCGCCGATCAGAAGCGCCCTTGTGCCGACCAGCCTCGCCACGTCGCCGGCCGATAACTTTCAGCACTCAGCCGCCGCCACGTGCCCCATTCCCTCGATCACCACCAATGCTGGCCTGGAAACCGTTGCAGTGCAGATGACCCGCTCACAGTCCGCGTCGAGGTCGAGATTTCCTTCTCCAGCGCCGGAGGCAATGGCACGGACATCGGCGTGGTGCCGGCGCTCTCCTGGCTCATGGAACGCGAGACGACCAGGGCGTCCTTGTGGATGGCCTGGCCGGTGCTGGTATTGACCCGCTGACCGAGCGGTTGTCGAAGCGCACGCACTCGCAGCCCCTGCTGCTGAATGGCATGGATCAGCCCGATGCTGAAGGTGGTCTTGCCGATGTCCGCGGTGCCGACGATGTAGAGAGGCTTCATCCTTCTTCTTTCATGGTAGGGCGGCAATGCTGCCGTCAGCGGCTAGTTCCACCTTCCGCGCACCTCAGCATGGCGGCTGAAAAGCGGCTGCCATGCCACCCGAGAGAAGGTGGAACTAGCCGCTGCGCGGAACGTTCCACCCTGACGCTAATTTCCCGCTGCCTGTCTGCCTACTGCCTATTGCCTTCTTCCGTTTCCTTCGCCGCGGGGCGATCACCTTCAGGTCCAGTTCCGCGAGTTGCTGGTCGGTGCACTTCCGAGGGGCCGGTTAGCAGGCACTGGCCGCGCTGGGTCTTGGGGAAGGCGATGACGTTGCGGAGGCTCTGGCCGCCGATCATCATCATGGCCACGCGGTCCAGCCCCAGGGCCACCCCGCCGTGCGTGCAACCGAGTAAACGTGAAGGATGGGCATTTGGAATCTGTCTTTGCCAAGTTGGAGCAGGACCCGTCGATGGAGGAGATAGAGGCTGCTTTTGCCAACTTTAGAGGCGAACCGCAGAAGCTTAAGCTGCCCTCCGCGCCCAAGCATCCGATCATCGTTCGCCATGAGAAAAACAGGCCTCAGCCACGCTTTGACCGTGACGCAGGCTGTGGGATGAGCATCGTGGTCGGCAGGATACGCAAGGACCCAATAATGACTTTCAAGTACATGTGCCTTGGGCATAACACGATTCGTGGGGCAGCAGGCGCAGGCATCTTAAGCGCTGAACTCTACGTTGCTAAAGGCTTGGCTTAAGCCCTGAAAAGTAACACGGCAAAATTGGTGCATGTGATGGTTAGGGCAAGAAAGTTTCATGAGCCATTGGAAGACCGAAAAGGCAGCTTATTCTTTGACGGTGTTTCGGTTAAGGAGTTAGCTCAGAAATACGATACTCCCTTGTACGTGATGAGTGAGAACCGAATCAGGGACAATTATAATCGGCTTTTTGACGTGTTGGTTCGCAACTACAAATACGTGAGGATATATTACGCTGCTAAGGCGAACTCGAACCTTACGGTGCTTAGGATTCTTCAGTCGCAGGGCGCGTACTTGGACACCGTCAGCCCAGGCGAAGTGTTCATGGGCTTAGTCTCGGTTACCCGCAAGACCACATCATGTTCACCGGTACCAGCGTCTGAAACGACGAGTTGAAAATGCTGTCAGACGCCAACGTCACCATAAACATCGATTCGCAGTCGGAGCTGGATAGGCTGCTGAAAATTGGTGTGCCGCAGATTCTGTCAGTCCGTGTTAACCCAGAAGTGGGCGCTGGGCATCACAGCCACTGTGTAACGGCGGGTCTGACT
>CAVWXJ010000005.1:0-286050 GCA_963759195.1 uncultured archaeon | reverse complement strand
TTTGTGGGGACTGCCCTCTCAGGAGCAGCCCAGGCAGCGGGAAGGTTCGTCCCGGCCTATTACGTCACCGACGCACTGACCTCTCTCTTTACCAGAGGGGCAGCGGTTACGAGCCAGACAGTGCTCACAGACCTGGCGGTAGTGTCAGCAAGCAGCGTAGTCATCCTGCTGGTGGGGATTCAGGTTTTCAAGCGGTTCGGGAAAGCCTGAACCCTCAGTTCTCATGAGGAACACTCCTAGCTTCTACCTCTGCGCAGCGCAATCGCCAAACGATTGAAGGGGAAGACAACAAGCGAGCGATGATAGTTCTAAATCCAAAGCTGGTCAGCTTTTCCAATCCAGTCAAATATTACAACTGAGTTTAAATCTGGGTGCCTTCCGGCGCCATCCATGGAAACGCCGCTGAACGCCGAACCCAGGACCGCAGGTTCCTGGGCGATTTTGCCCGACGTGCAGACAGTAGAGGAAACCCTCGGCGCCCTGAAGGCGAGGGGGTTCAAGGCGGAGTTAGTCCCCGACCGCCAAGCAGCACTGGAAAGAGTTCGTTCGCTCCTTCCCGACGGAGCACAAGTAATGACGGGCAGCTCCCGGACGCTCGACGAAATCGGATTCACAACTCTTCTCGCCTCGGGCGAGCACCCCTGGCTTAACCTGAAGGGGCAGATCATGGCAGAGAAGGATCGAGAGAAGCAACTGGCGCTGAGAAGGCAGGCGATTTTCGCGGATTACTTCCTCGGTAGTGTTCATGCTATCACGACGGCCGGCCAGATGGTCGCGGCTAGCGCAAGCGGGAGCCAGTTGGCGGCCTATGCCTACGGCGGTAGGAACTTGATTCTGGTGGCTGGCACCCAAAAGATTACGACCGACCTGAACGAGGGCCTTAGGAGGTTGCGCGAATACACGACGCCCCTAGAGGATAGGAGGATGAAGGGGCTCGGTGCGCCAGGCACCTATCTATCCAAAATCTTCATCTTCGAAAGGGAAGCCCAGCGGAACGTCCACGTGATCCTTGTGAACGAGAAGTTAGGTTTCTAGAATCTACAAACCGATTTCCTTTCGACTTGCAAGAGATTACTTCTCGCCCACGATTAGTCCCAGCGTCCCCACCATAAAGGGCAGCTTCAGGACTCGAGGGATGAAGGGGGATTTTCTGGTCTCCACGAACTCAACCTTGGCCACGCCCCAACTTCGGATAGTCTTCAGGAGGTCGTCAACATCGCCATACACCTGCTTCATCAGGAACAGGTCTTGGAGGGCAAACTTGCCTCCCTTCCTGACCACGCGTAGCGCCTCGCGGACGAGCTCCTGCTTGTTCGGAGCATCCCTGACTTCATGAAACACAAGGTTACTCACTACAACGTCGAACGATTCGTCGGGGAACGGCAGGGAAGAGGCGCTGGCTCGCTGAAAGGTCGCACGCTCTCCCACACCTTCAAGCGAGGCGTTGCGCTCGCAGAGCACCTTCGAGTACTCCCATTGCGCGCCCCAGCTGTCCACCCCGGTGACCTTCGCGGCGGGGAACTTCTTGGCGAGTCTAATCGAAAGCGCACCGCTGCCACAGCCGATATCGAGGGCCTGACCTCGTCCATCCCACTCTAGATGTGTTAGCAGAGTCGACCAGATTGACCCCTGAACGTCGCCGCCGCGGGGCGAGAACAGGTATCTCGCATAGCCGAAATAGGCTGCGACAAGAAGGAACATTGCTCCGAGAATCACAAAGGCGAGAGACCATACCGCCAAAACAACCAATCCAATCCCGACGATAGCCGGCACGTAGACCAATCGCTTCGAGACCCAGTTACCGTACTCCGGCGTCGAATGTTCAGTCATACGGACTCTGAATTTCACTGTTGGCGGGGCGATGCCGGCGGTCGAACAACCTCATCGGCTATCCTATTGGCCCAGGCCTCGATCTCTTTCCAGTCACGGAAATCGCCTTCGGGCATAGATTCGCGAGCCTCTTGGCTCCTTTGCGCCATCCTGTAAGCAAATCCAATGGTGCCTGTCAGGCGCGTGCCGTCGAGTCCCCCGAAGAACACCCGATGGTCGCGTGGTTTGATTGATTCGCGAAGCTCCCCGATTTCCTTGGGGCCTGACACCTCTGCCTCTAGAAGGTCCTGTCCCTTGTCGTTAGTAGTCTTCGTACCAACTGGGCCGCTGCTGAACAGCCAAACCGGGCGGCTTGCAAGAACGGCGCGGTTCCGCGAGACGAACTGTTTTGCCTCTTTGGCCCAATGGAACATGTAGACGGCACTTCCAATCACATAGGCGTCATATTCCCCCGCATTGCGGACCGCGTCAACCTTCTGGACATCCGCCAGCATTCCGCGTCCACGAAGTTTCTCGCCGATGAATTCGGCGATGCCCTTAGTGAAATCAGTTTTGCTCGCGTAAGCTACGAGAAACTTCATTCTCTTTCCCTCCGAGAAAATCACCTCCAGTCCTCTCTTAAGGTCGGCCTACGATTCTCAGGTTTGACAGCGTAGTCCTCGGCTCCAACGGCTTGTTACGAAAAATCGTGGGAAAACAACAGGGCTTGGCCTTCTGTCCTAACTGCGGCAAACCCGTCCCGGACAACTCCGCGTTCTGTCCATCATGCGCTTACAGGCTTCCAGGAAACGCAACACCCACAACTTCACAGCCGACGCCGGGATACGGAACCGCCCAGCCACAGCCGAACACACCAAGACCTCACGGGAGCATGGCAGCGGGGGCAGCAGTCGCCTTCGTCCTCCTCATAGTGATAGGATGGATTCCAGTCATCGGCGCGTTGATTGCCGGGTTCATCGCCGGCTGGATTGCCCGGGGGGCCGGGAGGGGCGCAGCCGCGGGTTTCATCGCTGGAATCACCGGCGGGCTCATTGCGGTACTGATTCTGGGCGCCATCGGTTCTTTCATCGGCGCAATAGTGGGGCTCGGCTTCCTGGGCGGGACGACTGGAGCCGGAATAGGAAGTTTCTTCCTGTTCTTGGGAATCGGCAACGCGGTTGTCTGCGCCATCGCCGGAGCCATAGGCGGAGCAATCAGACACGGATAGAAGCAGAATACCGCACCTAATCGCTAGATCTTCATGTAGAAATTCTCAGGGTGGTCCAGTGGTTTCGTCGGATGCTTGTGGTGCGTTCCACACCGCCTCAGATGACGGCCATACTTCTTATCGCTGATCAGTTTCCCGCACTTGGGGCAGGTGGGCACGCATGGGATTTCCGTCAGGACGCGTATAGCGCTTTCTACCCTACCAAATCACGGCGACGCAAAGCAACTCCCTGCAGTAATAAGATTGAGGGGCCCCGAGACATCGGCGGGGATAACTTTACAGCGCCATGGGCTGCGCTAAGCTTTGACCGATGGTGCGTCGACTCGGGATCGGGAAGCATTCCTTCGAACTCGGACGCAGGACTCTGATAATGGGAGTCCTGAACGTCACTCCGGACTCATTCTCAGGGGACGGGATATACGACGACCCGAGAAGGGCGGCTTCCCGGGCAGCGGAAATGATTCGTGACGGAGCGGACATCATCGACATCGGGGGGGAGTCCACCAGGCCGGGGTCAAACCCGGTGGGCGTCGAAGAGGAGCTGAGGAGAATCCTGCCACCGTTGAAAAGCATGCTCGGGGAGAACATCCCTGTTTCTGTCGACACGTACAAGACCGAAGTTGCGACCAAGGTGCTTGACTTGGGAGCCGACCTGATCAACGATGTCACGGGCCTGCGCAATTCAGGGATGGCCACCGTTGTCGCCGAACACGACGCGGGGGTCGTAATCATGCACATGAAAGGAGAGCCCAAGACAATGCAGGACGACCCTTCGTATCCGAATGGCGTCGTTGAGGAAATAAAGAACTTCCTGGAATCGCAGATTGCGGTGGCCGAAGAAGCCGGCATACGAAGCGACGGAATCATCATCGACCCAGGGATTGGCTTCGGAAAGACCGTCGACCACAATCTGGAGATTATACGAGGCCTGGGTTCATTCGGGGAATTGCAGAAGCCCATACTGATAGGTCCGTCCAGAAAGAGCTTCTTGGGAAAGCTGCTGAACGTGCCCGACAACACGAGACTCGGCGGAACCATCGCGGCTGTGGTCGTCTCCATCCTGAACGGAGTCGACATCGTCAGGGTTCACGATGTACCCGAGTGTAGGCGTGCGGTCGCAGTGGCAGACGCAGTATCGAGAGGGCGAATGACATCGTGAATCACTGGCGGGGTCTCAATTGATTACACTGACGCCGTTCAAGACGGGAAGAAGGAGTTCATCCTTCGACATCCATCAGTTCATAGACGATCTGGTCGGGAATCAATTGAAGGACGGGGATATATTGGTGCTCTCGAGTAAGTTTCTCGCAATCTCCGAGGGGAGGATAGTCTCACTCGATTCAGTCTCGCCAAGCGCTCGAGCCCGCCGGCTGGCGCAGCAGTACGAAATGCAGCCCGAGCTCTGTGAACTAATCATGAAGGAATCAGACGAAATCTTGGGCGGCGTGGCCGGATTCATTCTCACCATTAAGGACGGCCTTCTGGCACCGAACGCCGGGATAGACAAATCAAACATAGAGCACGGCAGGGTGGTCCTTTATCCGAAGGACCCCCTTTTGTCCGCACAAAGAATTGTTGACACTGTGAAGCGTCGTCGTGGAGCCAAGGTCGGCGTCGTCATCTCTGACAGTAGGTTGATGCCCACAAGAATCGGCACTGTCGGAGTCTCGCTGGCCGCGGTGGGGATTCACGCCGTTCGCGACCTCCGAGGAAAGCCGGACCTATTTGGGAACCCGCTGAGGGTCACGAGGCAAGCAATCGCAGATGACCTCTGTTCGGCAGCGCAGGTCCTGATGGGAGAGGCGGACGAAGGGACCCCAATCGTGCTCGCCCGGGGACTCGATTCTGCCCTCCTGTCCGATCAAGGCTACTCCACAGCAGACTTCGCCATCCCGACCGACCAATGCGTCTACATGCGGAGTCTAGGATATTCAAGGAAGGTCGAAGCCGAGGGTTCCGGGACGACTTGAACACATGACGCGAAAGAGACAATCCAAGCGGTCAGGATCGCCGAGGCGATAGCGAAGGCCCGAGGTCGGCGAGCAGGCCGGGTTTCCTGATGACCCGCTTCTCGACCACCACACTGGCCAGCAGCTCCGAGACCCTCCTCCTCAGCACCGGGTGAATCAGGCTAGGTCTCACATCGTTCAGCGGCGCCAGCACGAACGGCCTCTCCGCAAGTCTCGGATGCGGTATCTCAAGACCCGGCTCTGACACGACCTCGTTGCCGTAGAAGAGTATGTCAAGATCGATGACCCTGGGTCCGTATCTAGCACTGGGTTGCCTTCCCAGTTCCTTCTCTATTGCTTGCAGACTGTCAAGCAACTCCCGAGGTCTCAAACGAGTCTCCACCGCTACGACGCAATTCAGGAACCAGCCCTGACTTTCATAATACATAGGCTCCGTTTCATACACTGGCGACACCTCGGTCACGCTAGTCGTACCCCCGCGGGCGATTTCGATAATTGTCCGGCGCAGGTTGCTCTCCCTGTCTCCCAGGTTAGAGCCGAGTGCTACAATCGCCTCGACCACGACCCAACCCTACCTCTTCATTCTTTCAATCTCGACGCCGACCGAGGGCTCATCAGAGTACCTGGCTTTGCGCACTTTCACGGTAACCCTTCGAACTCCAGCGGTCTTCAAGGCGAGAGACGCAATCCCCTCGGCAAGGCCCTCCAACAACCTGAATTCTCTGCTAGCTGCGAACTCTGAAATCTGCCTCCTCACCTTCCGGTAATCTATCGTGTAGTCTATTCTGTCGGTGGTGCCAGCGCGCCTGAGGCCCGCGAAAAGGCTCAGGTCCATCACCACTTCTTGAGCCTCACTTCTCTCCTTGTCCGAGGCGCCGATTCTGCACTTGAGGCGTACGTTCTCGAGAAAGATTCTATCCTTCGCCAATCCTAACCATCTTCGAACCCGATTGCGTCTTAAGGGTTGACTCCGCAATCAAGGCCTGTCACCAAGAGGAAATCGGCCGAGGGGCCGTTCGGGTGAATCACAGACTGGTCCCAGGATGTTGCGTCCTCCGACCAATAGAGCTTAAGACCCTCTTCAATCCAAACTACACGAATGTCCTTCAGGGCAGATGAAGCGTGGGCGAGGGCGAAGACGCTCGCTCCGTTTCCAAACCGCCTGACCGACTACTACATGGACATCCTATCGCAATACGAATCCGCTTACAACACAGCGAGCGCCGCGCGTTCGAAGGGCCTAGACCCGAAGAGGGAGGTCGAACCGAAGACCGCCTTCGACCTGGCCGACCGAGTCAACCAAATGCTGCGCCTCGGACAGTTCGAGGGCCTGACCGAGAGGCTGCGGGAACTCCTCCGAACGACGACAAAGGAGAAGGCAGCGCTGACCATATCGCAGGAAATCGCCTTGGGCAAGTTCGGGACCATGCAGAAGGAGGAGGCCCTCAGCTACGGTGTCAGAGCCGGGCTGGCGGTCATGACGGACGGCGTCACAGTCGCGCCTATACAGGGGATCTACGACATCTCGATAGAGCAGAACGACGACAACAGCAGCTACGCCCAGGTCTCCTACGCCGGGCCCATGCGCTCAGCTGGGGGAACCGAGGCCGCCTTCTCCGTGGTCATAGCCGACGTCACTGCGAAGAAACTGGGACTTTCGAACTACAGGGCCACGTCTGACGAGGTCGACAGGTTCGCCGAGGAGTTGAGAATCTACGAAAGGGAGGTCGGCAACTTCCAGTACAAGGTCACCGACGACGACATCAGGCTAGCGATTTCCAACCTGCCTGTCGAGATTGACGGAGTGGAGACCGACCCCGTCGAGGTGGTTGTCCACAGGAACCTCAAGCGCGTAAACACGGACAGGATGAGGGGCGGCGCGCTAAGGGTCCTCAACGACGGAATAATCGGGAGGGCCCACAAGCTCGAGAAGAAGCTGGCGAGCCTCAACATCCCAGGATGGGAGTGGCTCGCAGACATCAAGGGCGGAACCCAGCAGTCGACCAACGAGACTGAGCAGGCGGGCGCACACTTCGAAGAGGTGATATCGGGAAGGGCGGTCCTTTCGATGCCGCGCAGGAAGGGCGGCTTCAGGCTCCGCTATGGCCGGTCCATGAACACCGGCCTGTCGGCCCTCGGCATGCACCCGGCAGTTCCAGCGCTTCTCGATTACCCGGTGGTGGCCGGGACGCAGGTGAAGGTCGACATGCCAGGGAAGGCTGCCACAATCGCGTTCGTAGACTCGATAGAGGGCCCCACCGTTCTCCTCGACGACGGCTCGGTCCGGAGGATATCTTCCATCAAGGAGGCGGAAGAGGTCCGCAGCAAGCTCGTGCGCATAATCGACCTCGGCGACGTTCTGATTAGCTACGGCGATTTCCTGGAGAACAACAAGAACCTCCCTCCGTCGCCCTACGTGAGCGAGTGGTGGGCCCAGGACCTAACCAAGGCGCTCGAAACGATTCCCGGCGCGACGGAGAGAATGGAATCCGCCGGCGTAGCCGGCGACCGCCTCAACGCCTTCGCTGCGCTGCGGGCATCACCCAGCCCCGACGAGGCGCTGCAGATTTCCCGAGTCCTCGGGATACCGCTACATCCCACTTACACGCCGAGGTTCGACAGGCTTTCTGTCCAAGACGTCTTGCAACTGAGAGACAGTTGCAGAATGAACGGCTCAGACGTCGAAGTTGACATCTCGACACCTCATCTGCAGTGGATACTTCAGAGCGCGCTCATCGAACACCGCATCGAAGGCCCCAAGGCAATCATTGCAGGTGATACGTCCGCAATCATGTCAGAGCTCCTCGCTATCGGCCTGGAGAAGACCGTGGTGCCAGGGTCGTCGGACGCACCCGAGTGCGTGCGTCAGCTCTCCGGGATCCGCTTGGGTAGGCAGACAACGTCCACGGTCGGCATCAGGGTCGGGAGACCAGAGAAGGCCATGATCAGGCGTTTGAAGCCCCCGGTCCACGCCCTCTTCCCGGTCGGCAACGAGGGTGGCCCATCGAGAGATGTCCTGACAGCGGCGAAAGCGGGCAGCATAGACGTCGACGTGGTGAATTTCATCTGCCCATCGTGCAACGAAAGGAGGCTCTCGGCCTACTGCGAAGTCTGCGGGGAAGCGACGCAGCGTTTCAGGACCTGCTCAAGGTGCGGGCTGGCCACGTCGGAACCCGAGTGTCCCAAGTGCAGGGGCAAGACCAACCCGTACTCATCTCTGAACCTCGACCTCAGGGCGAAGCTCGATTCGATGAGGACCAAGTTCCCCTTCGACCACACGAAAACCGTCAAGGGAGTAAGGGGTCTCACCAGCGAGTCGAAAACGCCGGAGCCACTGGAAAAGGGCATCATACGCAGCAGGCACGGCGTGTACGTCTACAAGGACGGGACGCTTAGGATAGACGCCACCAACGCGCCGCTCACCCACTTCAGGCCGTCAGACTTGGGCGCGGATTTGGAGCGGCTCATCACACTGGGATACGAGACTGACCGCCACGGCCAGCCGCTTACGGAAGCGGACCAAGTCCTCGAGCTGAAGCCCCAGGACATCGTCGTCCCCCGCGACATAGCGGAGGACCTCCTCAGGATGGCCCAGTTCATCGACGACGAGCTGCAGAACCTATACGGGATGGCACCCTTCTACAACGCCCGCAGCGCCGACGACCTGCTGGGAAAGATTCTCATCGGGCTCGCCCCGCACACCTCGGTCGGCGTGGTGGGAAGGGTAATCGGATTCTCCTCTTCCCAGGTCTGCTTTGGGAACCCCTGCTGGCAGGCTGCGAAGCGGCGGGATTGCGACGGGGACGGCGATTCTTTGCTGCTCCTACCCGACGCGCTCCTCAACTTCTCGATTGAGTTCATTCCCAACCAGATCGGTGGGCTCATGGACACGCCCCTACTGATACAACCGGTGCTGATCCCTTCGGAGGTCGACGAGCAGGCCCACAACTTCGACCTGACTGACAGGTATCCGCTCGAGTTCTACGAGAAGACCCAGGGTTCCCCCGCCGCTTCGAGCTCTCGCCGACAAGATAGAGAGGATCGGCTCGAGGCTGGCAAACGAGAACCAGTTCTACGGCTACGGCTACACCCACGACACCAGGT
Source organism: uncultured archaeon (assembly GCA_963759195.1). Classification (GTDB taxonomy): domain Archaea; phylum Thermoproteota; class Nitrososphaeria; order Nitrososphaerales; family Gagatemarchaeaceae; genus DASPPF01. The sequence goes on along the minus strand of CAVWXJ010000005.1, from coordinate 276,939 downwards.
CGCTGACAATCAAAAAGTCGCGCGGCGCCTATTCCACCTTGAAGACGCTGGCTGAGAAGATTTCCAAGCAGATCGAGGTTGCCTCGAAGATCGAGGCGGTGTCCACCAAAGAGGTGGTCGAGTCGATTATCAGGACGCACTTGATCAGGGACATAATGGGCAACGCCAAGAAGTACGCGAGCCAGTCGTTCAAGTGCAAGAAGTGCGGCGCCACCATACGCCGGCCTCCGCTGTCATGGACCTGCCCGTACTGCGCTGGAGAGATCAAGGGGACGCTGACGCGGGCATCAGTTGAGAAGTACCTCGCCATAGCCCAGAGGCTCGCTAGGGAGTACGACGTAGACCCCTACCTGCGCAGCCGGCTCGACATGCTGCAGAGGGAACTGGACCAGCTCTTCCAGGGTCAGAGGAAGCCGGAGCAGCTCGAGCTCACCGACTTCGAGGCTCAGCCGCTAGCGAAAGAAATAGGCCGGTGAGCTTTCGAAGGTGTACTTCACCTTCTGGAAGCCCTTTCTCAGCGCCTTAATCTTGACCACAGTCCGCCGCTGATTCTCTCCCAGCATGGCTTCGTGAAGGATCTCTGCCACCTCTTTCATCTCTCCCCTCCCCATGCCGAGGCGCGTCAGCTCCGCGACTCCGAGCCTGATTCCACCCGGGTTGGTGTAGTGTCTCCCTGCCTGCAGGTCGCCTGGAATCAACTGCCTGTTCACTATGACGTTCTGTGCCTCCAGTCGCTTCTCCATGGCCCCGCCGTCGCAATACTTCATCACGTCCAGGGCCACCTGGTGAGACATCGTGTATCCGTTCTTCTCGCCCAGCACTTTCTCCCCGAGGTCGGCGAGCCTCTGCGCAAGGACCTGCGCGTTTCTGATTACGTCCCGGGCGTAGCTCCTCCCGATATTGCAGGAACTCTGCAAAGGTGAGAGCCTTCGCGGCCATGTTGTTCAGGTGGTGGCTGCTGGTCGTGCCTGGGAAGACTCCCTTCTTCAAATCCTCCGAGTGCTTCATGGTAGCGGCGATAGCCCCTCCCTGGGGGCCGAAGAGCGTCTTGTGAGTGCTGAAGGTCATCACCTCCGCCCCTTCCCTCAGTGGGTCCTGGAATGCGCCGCCAGCTATCAGCCCAGCGACGTGGGCGGCATCGTAGCAGACCGTTCCTCCGGCTTCGGTAAGCGTGGCGGCCAATTCCTTCACCGGGTGCGGGAACAGAAACAGGCTCCCGCCGAACATCGCAAGCTTGATCGGCTTGCCCAGCTCCCTCAGCCTCTTCTTGGTCCCGTCTACGTCGATGTTCATCTGCTCCTTGTCGAAGGCGAAGTATTCGACATCCAAACCATGCACCAGTCCCGCCGTCCCAGAGAATTCCTTCTTCCCGTGGGAGATGTGGCCGCCGTTTGGGATGGGCAGAGCCATCATTGTGTCTCCGGGAGAGCTCAGCGCGGAGTAAACCGCCAGGTTCGCCACAACGCCCGAAGTCGGCCTGACGTCCATGAACTCCGCCCTGAACAGCTTCTTGCCCAGGTCGATCGCCATCAGCTCGATTTGGTCGATGTAGGTGCAGCCCGCGTAGACCCTTTCGCCGGGCCATCCCTCGGCGTACCTGTGGCCGAGGTCTGACGAAAGCACTTCCCTCACCCGCCTGGAGGCCACGTTCTCGCTGGCGATCATGGGGAGGCTCTCTGCGAACCACTTCTCGTGGGCAGAGACTTTCTTCAGGATAGACTTGAAAGAAGCTTCGTAGCGGGGCAAGCTGCCGAAATCGCTCCGCGCCTTGATAATAGACCTTTACTCGGCGTTAGACTTAAGAACGGTCTGGGGCTCGTCGGTCGATTCATGAGCAGCAAGAAGAAGAACGCGCCCATGCCGGCTTCAAGCGCTGGCCTTCTGACGTTCTTCAACGAGGAGACCGAAGGCGTCAAGATCAAGCCCGAAATCGTGTTGGTTACCTCAATCGCGCTCATCGCCGCTTCAATTGTCATCAACATATTCTTCAAATGACGTGCGCCAAGTCTCCGGTCAGTCACCCACGGAGGCGCTGGCTGCAAGGTATAGGCACCTCTTCGTCCTGCCGTCAAAGGCCGCCTTACTCGTCATCAATGCTGTAGCCTCGATCGTCCTGAGCGTCGCCGGCGCTGGGGGGGTTCCCCCTCTCGCGCTCGTCGTCGTTTCATTACTTGCTGCTCTTCTGGTTCCCTTCGTCGTCGCGCGGACTTCGAAGGCGGTGGACTCCGCAACAGTCGCAACATTCAGGCGTAGCCTCGCCGCTACTTTCGCTGGCACGCTGCTGTGGCTGCTCTGCGTCGGGATAGGTCTAGCCTACGCGGTCGGGGCCCACAGCGGGCTGGCCCTTGGCAACTCGCTCATCTTCGGGGCTTTCCTATGCGGCGGTTTCGAGACACTCGTCATCAGCGGCGCATTCATCGAGCGGGCGCCCATCTCCATCCTGCTTGGCTCGCTGCAGCCTGCAATTACGGCGGCAGCGATTCTGCTTGCTGGTGGTGCCAGATATAGCGTCTTGGCGATCCTTCCGAGTTCCGCGGCTTTCGTTCTGCTCGCTCTCTTCACTGTATCGTTGAAACGGAAGAAAACGTCCCGGGGTCACAACGCCGTCAAGCTGTTCCAGGCTTTCATGAAAACCTGGGCCAACAAGGACGCATCCGAGCTCGAGTCGGTAATCTCATCCCAAGCCGAGAAGACGGAGGTGACGTCGAAGGTCCTTCGTTTTCAGGGTCCAGGCGGAAATCTCTTCTTCGTCCTGCCAGGCATCCATCCCGGGCCCTTCTACCCGGTTGGAAGCTACAACCTGCCGGGGTTGATTTCGCAGGCGTTCGATAACGCAGGTCAGGTGCTCACCCTGCACAGACCCGGAGGCCACGAAAGGAACCTCGCGACCAACGCAGACGCCAAGGAGTACGCGCGGAAACTGATGGAATTCGCCGTCGGTCTTGGCCCGGCGAAACCCGCGACGGTTCGCGGTCCGACCACCACCAAGGTCGGGAAGGCCACAGCGACCCTGACGGGCTTCGCTAACAGCCTGCTGCTTACAGTTTCGTTCGCGCCGTACGGCTCTGACGATTTGGAGCTTGATTTCGAAAAGCGGCTTTCGGCAATCGTTTCCGGCGAGGGGAACGACCTCAGCATAGTCGACGCCCACAATTCGATAGAGGATGGCAGGGAAACGGCTGACCCGAACGATCCTCAATGGCTCGGGTCGATTCGAGACTACAAGCGATTGAATCCCGCAGAATTCAGAATCGGGTTCGCGCATTCGCGGGACAAGGAATTCGCATCATCCAGTGACATCACCGCCAACGGGATCAGCCTTGTCGTCATTGAAGCTCAGAAGACCAGATGGGTTCTCGCTCTGGCAGACGCGAACAACGCCGTTCCCGGCCTCCGCTCTGCGGTCTCCACTGCGCTGGAGGCTTCCGGCTACAAGCTCCTAGAGTTCTGCACGTCAGACAGCCACGACCTCGCCGCGCGGGGCCTGACGGTAAACAGGGGATACAAAGCGCTTGGGGAGGCGACTCCCATCGACACCATATCGAAATCCACAGTGGAGCTGGCGAAGCTCGCCGAGTCGCGGCTTTCGAGTTGCAGCTTCGCCTCAGGGACGATGACGTCGGAGGTCAACCTATTCGGCGCAGCCGCGCTGGCTGAATTCGCGGCAATTACGCGCGAAAGCTCAGCGTTCTCGAAGAGCTATGCGAAGTTCGGCACCCTGGGCTTGGTCGTCCTCCTGCTGCTCAGCCTCGTCGTCTAAGAAAGGGATTTAGAAGGAGAATAGTCGCATTATGACAGTGAAAGCGGGTCTCGGAAGGGGGTTCTTCATCGGAATCGAGGGCATCGACGCGGTGGGCAAGCGCACCCAGACCACCCTGCTTGCCAGCTGGCTGCAGTCCAAGGGACTCACCACGGGCATCACCTCCTTTCCGGATTATTCAACCCGGATAGGCGGGGAGATACGCGATTTCTTCCACGGAACAAAAGAATATCCACCCGAGGTGATTCACATGCTTCTCGCAGCGAACAGGTGGGAAAACAAGAACAAGGTCGAGTCCATGCTAGCGGAGAACCAGGTGGTGGTTGTCGACCGATACTCCGAGTCGAACCTGGCCTACGGCGTGGCCAACGGGCTCCGACTCAGTTGGCTGCAGAGCCTCGAGGCTGGGTTGCCGAAGACCGACCTTGTGCTTGTCCTGGACGCTCCGCCGTCGGCCCTTCACGGAAGGAGGCCCGAATCCAAGGACCCGTACGAACGGAGCTCGGACGTTCAGGAGAACGCGCGGAAGGCCTACAGAAGACTCGCCAGAAAGTTCGGGTGGAAGATAATAGACGCCTCCCAGGGAGTCCAGAAGGTGCACGAATCTTTGACATCAGCAGTAGCCAAGCTCGTCCTGCCGAGAAACAACGGGGATCCTGGCTTGAGCCTCAAGACCGTTGCAGAGATCAGAGACCCAGTCCACGGATACATCAAGATAACAGAGGCTGAGCGGGACGTGATCGACTCGCCGTTCCTGCAGAGGCTAAGGCGGATCCATCAGCTCGCCGGCGCGTACCTGGTCTACCCCGGGGCCGTCCACACTCGGTTCGACCACGTCATAGGAGCCATGCACGTCGCCGGGCAGATAGCCGAAGCCCTGTCGCTCTGGACAGACCTCTCACCCGACCAGATTCAGGAGATCAGGCTCGCAGCCCTGCTCCACGACGTGGGCCACGGTCCGTTCTCTCACATGTTCGAAGAGGTGTTGGCCGAAAAGGCGACTACCACCCACGAAGACATCTCTCAGCGCATAGTCGTCGAGACTTCGATCAGCGACATGCTGAGCAAGAACGGTTTCTCGCCGAAGAAGATGTCGGCCTTCGCAGTCGGGAAGCAGGCCTCAAAGCCGCCCTTCATGAACGAAATCATTGCCGGTGGCCTCAGCGCGGACATAATGGACTACCTGCTGCGCGACTCCTACTTCACCGGGGTGGAGTACGGCAAAGTGGATGTGCAGAGAGTCGTCGATTCTCTCCGCGTCGCAGAAAGGCACCTCGCAATTGACAACGCCGGCCTCTACGCCTTCGAGGCCATGCTGCTGGCGAGGTACGAGATGTTCAAGGCAGTCTACTTCCACAGGACGGTCAGGGCCGCCGAGCTCATGCTCGTGAAATCGATGAAGCTGGCTGAGGACGCCCTCCACCTCACAGACTTGTCCGACATCGACGTCTATCTGGAGATGACTGATGAGCGGATTCTCCACGACCTGGTTTCCCTCGACCCAGAAGGCACGGACCAGAAGGAGGCGAAGAGGCTCGCGATCGACTTCAGGGACAGGCGGCTGGTGAAGTGCGTCTTCGAACAGCTCCTACAGAGGCGGGACAGGGTTGTGGAGCAGTTGTTCGAGCGGAGCCGCATGAGGGACGAGGTGGTCCTCGACATTGCCGAGAGGTCTAAGGTGGACAAGATGCACATCTATCTCGATGTGCCCACGACGCCCTCTGTCCCGTACACCTCGGCCAGGGAGGCCCCCACGTCGATCAAGGTGATTTACGGCGAGGGCAAGAAGGCCCATCACAGGAACGTGCTGCTCACAGAGCTGCCTCTGGTCGGCTCCATAGCCGGCTTCATGGACATCCTGAGAATCTACACCAAAGCCGAGAGCAGAGCGGCGGTGAAGAAGGCTACAGCGCGCTTCTTTTCCGACGGCAGCTACATGACCAAGATATCCGTCTGACCGCTGCGACTAAAAGGCCTGTCAGCTTCCTATTGTGTGGACATCGATTCCACATTCGCCTACGACTCGTACAGGCCTGGCCAGAGGGAGCTGGCCTCCAGGATTCGTTCCCATTGCCTCGAGGGTGGATTGATGCTTGCAGAGGCCATGAGCGGCTTCGGCAAGACGGCGGCAGTCCTCTGCGGAACGGTGGCCGCAGCGGAGGAGACTGGGTGTAGGATTGTCTACGCCTGCAGGACCAAGCGCCAGATCAAGAGGGTCGCCGAGGAGCTCTCCAGGCTTCAGAAGAAGCACGCCCTGAATGCCGCCGCCCTCTCCTCCAAGTACGACTACTGCCTTCTCAAGAGGTTGACGCCGCGTTCGATCCCACAGGAATCCTTCCGTTGGTACTGTGGCTTCAACACCAGCAACAACCTGTGCTCCTATTTCCTGAACGTTGCGCTTCTCGGGGAACGGCTGGAGAAGACTGTCGGCAGGACTGCGGCAAGCGTCCCGACCCACGAGGAGCTGTTGCACGACTCGGAACAGCTGCACGTCTGTCCCTACGAGGTGGCCAGGCTTGCGGCCGCTCAGTCCAGGGTCATCGTGGTACCGTACCCCTACGTCTTCGACCCGGGCTCGAGACACGCCGTCTTCGACTCGAACGAAACGGAGCCGGCCGATACCATTCTGGTCGTCGACGAGGCGCACAACATCCGGGATTTCATGAGGGGTCTCCACTCCGGATCGATCACACTGGAGGAGATCGACGGGGCCGTGAGGGAGGCTTCCGCACTCCTCATGATGGAAGTGGCCTCCGAGCTGCGGGTGCTGAAGGAGGATCTTGAGACGGTGATGTCGGAGACGACGGGCTGGTATCTGGACAGGGATGCGGTGGTCGCGAGGCTGGCCCAGGAGCACGGCGGAGTCTGGCTTCAGAACCTGGCCTTCGCCCTCTGCTCATGCTCGGCCGCCGCCTGGGGTTCGGTCGTCTACGAGCGGAGGTTCCCGTCTCTGATTTTGAAAGTGGGCGAATTCCTCAACAAGCTCAGCTCCTCCGACGGAGGGGTGCTCGCCAAGTGGAGCGGCGCGATGGGGATAATCGACCCGAACCCGGTGAAGGACCTCTCCAAGTTCCTCGCCTCGTTCAGGAGCTCCGTCCTGCTTTCCGCCACCATCAATCCGTCCTCCATCTTCCTCAGGTCGCTGGGCGTCTCCGAATTGAAGCCCACGGTGTACACCGCAAACACCCAGCCCCTCGTGTCCGTTCGCACAGTGATAGACACCGGTGTGACGACCCGGTTCAAGTCGAGGAGCCCCCAGATGTACTCCAGGATAGCGGAGAAGGTCGCGTCAGTCGTGAGGGCTACTGCCAACGGCGTCGGAGTCTTTGCTCCCTCCTACGACGTGCTCGCGCCGATAGCCGAGATGGTCTCAAAGAGGGTCACCGGCAGAACAACTCTCTCCGAGCACCGGGGGATGTCGAATGATGACTCGACCAGCATCATGGACACGATGATGGCTGTAAGGGGGTCCGTTCTCTTCGCTGTGCAGGGAGGCAGGTTCTCGGAAGGCGAAGACTTCCGCGGCGACATGATGGACGCCGTGGTCGTGGTCGGGCTGTCGCTGCCGCCACCCTCTCCGATGCTCTACGCAGAGTACGCCTGCCTGAAGAGGTCGGGCGAGCCCGACTCCTACCTGATGCTGTCCCGTCTTCCCGCGCTGAGAAAGGCGTTCCAGGCAGCAGGCCGTCACATCAGGAACCCGGGCAAGCGGGGCCTGGTCTTCCTGTTCGACAGCAGGTTCGACGCGCCAGTGATGAAGGAGTTGATGCCATCCTGGATGAGCGAGGACGTGGTGAGCGGCGACTTCGAACCCAGCGAAATCGAAGCCTTGGCTAGCGATTTCTGGAAGCGCGGCCCTGCTTCGTGAAGACGACGCCTTGACGGAACGCAATCCTCGCCGCTGAACTCTGGTCCTTCTGAAGCCCCCTGGCGGCTCTTCCACGCGAGGTCCCAGACTCGTCGACAAGTTCGACGGCAGCCTGCGGGACAAGCGACGCAATTGAGTCTGCGAGCCACACCGCCGTCTCCGGCTCGCCGTCGCCTACTCTCACCAACAGGCGCCTGGACGGCACTCCCTCCAGCAGGCTGGCGACCCAAGAAACGGCGCTCCTCTTCGAGTTGAACGTCCTTGACGCGAGACGAGTCTCCCCGAGAAACGCCGCTGCCCCAATCCTCGATCCCGGGTCTATGCCCACGACGAGGTTCTGTTCCCCTTCCGCCAGCTTGGAAAGTATCTGCCCCCTAGCCACATCAGGATTCTCGTCAAGCTCTTCCAGAGAAATCGTCGGCACAGCGAAGGAAGCAGCCTCCTTCTTGGTTGTGATGACGAGGCCGCACTCCCGAGCATCGTCGGCAGGAAGCAGGCTGAGGAAAGGAAGTCCTGCGACCCTGAGCTTGGAGACTATGGTGTAGTAGGACCGACCGTCCGCAGTGATGACGCAGATTCGACCCATTGAAATAGTCTGGTCTGGGCTGCGACGCACGCAACTAAATGAGTCTTAGCGACAGGCAATCAAGACTCTTCCTAGAGCCGCTGGAAGGCAAGACCACCGCCTTTCGGATAAACGACAGGCTGGCCAATTTGAAGTTCGGAGCGGCGATGCTCAGGCTGCTTGCAGGTGGTCGCCAAGGGTGCCGGCTCCTGGATTTGGACGCATTCTACTCTTCCAACCTGCAGGTCTTGGCCAAGGGAGTTCCCCCGGACAGCTTGACTGGTTTCGACATAATGCTGCCTGAACCCGGTTCGGACACGGAGGCCGCACTGGCCGCAACATTCCTTGAAGGCGGGAACAGGCCACTTCTGATAGACAGCGCGAACAGCCTCTACCAGCTCCTCTCCGCCAGCAATCCGAGGGCGGCCACCAGGAAGTTCGCGTTCTTCATCTCCGCTCTGTCCAGTTGGGCCAAATCAAACGGAAGACCGGCGGTCGCAAGCTTCTACGACAGGCGACCGGCAACGCGCAGAAAGGCATCAAGGTCGCTCGCAGACGTCTTCGACAATTCCGTCTCGCTTTCGGCCAAGCCCGACGGACTTGCGTTCAGGTGCGAGCGCGGCTCCGCCTGGCGAGGCAGCGGTTTCTTCCTACCCGCCCTTTAGGACGGTCAGGTAGAGGCCCATGAAGACTGAGAGCGCTATCAGGAGCAGCGCGATTCCAAGGTACAGGTTCACCATCCTGGACCTCGTCGTCTGCCTGCCGCTAACGTAGGTCACGTAGATTCCGGCCCCACCAATCAGGATCACTGAAGCGTCGAGGACCGCTTCTGGGATGGTCTGCGAGCCGGAGCCGGGATAGACGATCTGCCCTTGGTTGGGCAACGGGAAGAATATGGCGTTGACGAACCCGCCCATCAGGGCGACGAGCGCAATCACGTAAAGGAGCTGGAGCAGCCCGGTCCTGCTCGAAATGGAGCCGAGGACCCCGGCGAGGGCGTTCCGCAGGGCGCCAATCGTCATGCCGTAGCTTCTTTCAAGGACTCTTCTTATCACTAGAACCACCCAAAAATCCCGCTGCTTCCTTCGCCCATTGCCCCGTTCGAGGGTTGCGTTTAATCCTATCTAGAAAATCGGTCCACTCCAAAGTCCCATAGGCCTTCTTCCAGTAGGAAAAAGCGGACTCGACCGATTCCCTCGCCTGTGCGTGATACCGGCAGAGTCCGTCCGTCGCTTCCTTCTCACACAGTGCGCACTTCGCGCTTCTTCGCCTCCTTCGACGGGCAATCGGGATTCACGCAGAGCTTCCACGGAAACCTGCCGCTCTTCACGTAGATGACTGGCCACGAGCAGTGCCTGCACGCTGCTCCGGCTCTCAGAGCACCTCTCTGTGGAAGGGGTGCCGAAGCCCTGCAGCCAGAGGAGTAGTTCGTGCACCCAACGAATCTCTTGCCGCTCTTCTTGGATTTGATCACGTGAAGCTTACCCGTCTTACAGACCGGGCATGCACCCAAGACTAGCGCTTTGGACTGGGGTGCAACCGCGCCGACGTTCAACCCCCGCCCGACGGCTTCTTCGTTCGATTCGATGTTGGCGAGCTGTTCGGACGCAGCCCTGATGGCCTCCCTGAGAAGCTGCCTCGGGTCTCCGGTGCCGTCTTCCACCTTCTCAAGGCTCGCTTCCATGGTCCGCGTCAGTTCGGTCGAGACGATGCTAGGCGCATGGAGCCTCAGAATCTCGATTACCGAGGTGCCCAAGTCGCTTGGGGTCAGCTCCACGCCCGAGACGTACCCCCTGGTCACGAGGGTCGCAATGATTTCAGCACGGGTGGCTTTCGTGCCGATTCCCTCCCTTTCCATCCTCTCCAGCAGGCTGCTCTGGTTGAACCTGCTCGGCGGGCTTTCGAAATTCTCCTTCGACTTGATCTCGGCCACAGGCAACCGCTCCCCCTCGCTCAGTTCCGGGATTTCGGCGTCAGAGAGCCTGCCGTAGGGGTCGTAGTAGCTCAACCAACCCGCCTCAACGGTCCTTCTTCCCTCGAGTCCGAAGGAGTGACCATTCGCAGAGATCTCTGCGGTGATGATTTCGCGTCGGGCGGGAGTCGCGAAGGCCGACAGGAACCTCCTGACAACTAGGTCGTAGATGCGCGACTCGTCAGCATCCAACCTCCTGGTCGGCTTCTCTCCTGTCGGATGGATTGCAGGATGGGCGGGGTCGTCCTTTGCTCCCTGCACAGGCCTGAGCCCTCCGGCGAGCGAATCCGATGCCAGTTTCGAATATTGGCTCTGGGACCCAAGCCCATGAAGAATTCTGGCGTAGCCTATTGAGGGCGGGAGCTTCTGGCTGCTAGTCCTCGGGTAGGAAATTAGCGCGCCAAGATAGAGCCGCTCCGCGATCTGCAGCGTCCGGCCAGGGACATATCCGAAGGCGCGATATGCCTCCTTCTGGAGGTCTCCGACATTGAATGGAGGTGGCGGAGGTATCTGAACCAGGCTCCTCTTCTTCTTGCCCACGACCCCTGTTCCGCCAACGCAATCTCTTTGTACCTCTTCGGCGTCCGTCTTCTTGTCGAGCCTTCCCTTCAGGTACGTCGCTTCGATTCTCTTGCCATCTTTCTCGAAAACCCCAGTCACGTTCCAGTAAGGCAGCGGTACGAACGTTCGAATCTCTGTCTCCCTGTCCACCACGAATCCGAGAGTGGGCCCCTGGACCCTTCCGACGCTTATCGTCCTGTATCTCACTCCATGCGCCAGCGCGGCCTGGGAGAGTGCGCGTGAGAGGTTGACTCCCCAGGCGAAGTCTACCGCGTGCCTTGCCCTCCCGGCTTTGGCCATGCTCAGACTTGCTTCCTCCCCTATTGACGCGAACGCATTTACGAGGTCCTCCTTCGTCAGCGTGGAGAACTTTGCTCTCAGGGCCTCCATTTCCTTCCCGCCGCACGCGTAACGGAGGACGTTGAAACCTATGGTCTCCCCTTCCGCGTCGTAGTCGCAGGCGTTCACGAAACGACCGGCTCCCCTTGCCAGATCCCTGATTGCCCGTATCCTCCGGGCCGCACTCGCAGCCCCCTTCTCCACCTGGTCGTTCCCGTACCATTCCAAGTCAAAGACCGGGTAGACCGACCGTTCGGTGAGGGGGTCAGAGACGGCGTAGAGGTGCCCTTGGGCAGCACAGACAACGAAATCCTCGCCCCGAGCGCGAAAACGGAACGTTGTCACTCCGTTTACAAGGGCGCTGGTGGCTTCGCCATCGGATAGCGCCTCCGACACGCGCCTGGCGGCGTCCGGTTTCTCACAAACTACCAGAGTGTAGCCGCTCAACCGGCCCAATCCGCCGGCCTATGAGAAGGAGCCGTCTATCTTCTTGACGCTGACCTTGAAATTCCCAGCAGATAGTTTTGCCCCGCACTTCTTGCACTTGTATCCAAAGGCCTTCAAGACATCGTTCGGCGATCTGAGGTCGAACCCGGAGTACAGCGGCGTTCCGCAAGAGGAGCAAGCGACTTCATAGGTCATTGGCTCTGCGACCCTTGGCCGTCCTAAAAAGCGTATGCAGCAGACAGATTGCTACAACAAGGAGTCGGGTTCTCGTCGAGCTCCTCGAACAGCGAACCCACAGACGTTCTTACCGAGCGTTCCTCGTCGGCTTAAATAGAATCGGACGCGGGTTCGTGCAGGTTGAAGAGGACACAGCTTTTCGATTATCACAACCAGAACGGAAAGCTGACGGAGTTCGCAGGCTATGAAATGCCGCTATGGTACACATCAATCTCGGAAGAACACTTGGCGGTGAGGAACGCCAGCGGCATCTTTGACGTGTCGCACATGGGTCGCTTCATCATCAGGGGAAATGACGCCACGGCTCTGGTGGAAGAGCTCGTGCCGACGAACGTGCAATCTCAGCAAGTGGGCAAGGCGTTCTACACGCTGCTGCTCAACGACGGGGCTGGGATCATCGACGACCTCATCTTTGTCAGGAAAGCCGAAGAGGAGTTTTTGGCCGTGGTCAACGCGGCAAACAAAGACCGAGACCTTGCCCACATGAGAACGCAGGCGGTGGGCAAGGAGGTCGAAATCGAAGACAATACGAGTTCGTCCGCGATGATTGCATTGCAGGGGCCTCGGTCCACAGACGCATTGGCGCCCCTCACCGAGATCGACCTCGCCTCTCTGAAGAGGTTCAGAAGCGTGGATGGCAAGGTTCTGGGGAATCCCTGCACCGTGTCTAGGACGGGCTACACAGGCGAAGACGGTTTCGAGGTCATCGTCAACGAAACCACGGCCGAAGATCCGCAGCGCGCGCTGTCGGTGTGGAACGCACTGGCTAGGTCTGCAAGGCCCTGTGGGCTGGGTGCCCGAGACTCTCTGAGGCTGGAAGCAGGATACCCGCTGCACGGTTCGGATATCGACGAGAAGACGAATCCCTTCGCGGCTGGTCTGTCCTGGGTATTGTCCGCAGGTAAGACAGGCTACGTGGGCTCCGAAGCCGTTTCCCAAATCAGGGCTACACCGCCCAGCGTTGTCACCAAAGGAATCGTCCTCAATCAGGGAATCCCGCGTCACGGCTTCGAAGTTCTGGACAAGAGCGGCAGGATAGGGGCCGTGACCAGCGGAACGTTCTCGCCCATCCTCAAGAAGGGAATAGCGCTCGCGAAGGTCAAGGCAAGCGTGGCCGATTCGGAAACGCCATGGGTCATGATTAGAGACGCAAAATCGAGCGGGCGCTTCGCGAAGCCACCCTTCTACGACGAGAAGATCTACGGCTGGAAGCGGCAGAGCACAGGTAAATAGGCAAAGCTGGTGGCAACTGGTCCGATGAATTTCCACGACTACGCCGTGCCGGACGACCTGCGGTACACCAAGGAACACGAATGGCTGAAGCCGAAGGGGCAGGACGCAGTCGTCGGAATAACGGACTACGCCGCCAAAACTCTCAACGACGTGGTCTACGTCACGCTGCCGAAGGTCGGTGACAAGGTGACCCAGTTCAAGCCCATGGGAACCGTCGAATCGATCAAAGCAGTCTCGGAACTCTATTCTCCCATCAGCGGGACTGTGACCAGGGTCAACGACAAGCTCGGCTCTCAGCCGGAGCTCGTAAACAAATCCCCCTACACAGACGGATGGATCCTCGAAGTCAGGCCGTCGAACTTGGCGGCCGATAGCAAGAACCTGCTGGACGCCAAGGCATACTCTGCGCTCCTCGGAACACTTATCGAAAAATCCTGAGCACGCTTAAAATACCCCTGCGGTAGTCGCGCATCGAATTTGGAGCTCCACTTGGGACCGCTGCACCTGAACCTGCGGCGACCGACCGTCTCCAGGCGCTCGGCGATGGTGGTCATGGTCCTTGCCATAGTGTTCACGGTAGCGGTTACCATACGCGCGTACGCAGGAAAGTATGGCTTCTACCTGAACGAGTTCGACCCCTACTACGACTACTACGCAGCGAACCACATCGTCACACTGGCACAGCAACACGGGATCTGGTACGCCCTCTTCAACAACCCGGCCGGCTGCGGGCAGGCGGTACTGACTTCCTGCCACACCCAGCAGGGATATTTCTACTGGCACGACATTCAGACTTGGTTCCCCTACGGCAGGAACGTGGCTGCAACCTCGCAGGACGGACTCCAGGTCGGGGGAGCGGTGCTCTACCTCATAGCAAACGGCATCTTCGGCGCCCAGATCAGCCTCTACGACTTCCTGATTCTGCTGCCCGTCTTCCTGGGTGCGCTGACCGCAGTCGCGTTCTTCTTCCTGATGAGGAGAATCGCCGGAGACGCGGCAGGGCTCTTCTCAGCCCTCATGGTGGCGGTTTCTCCGCCGCTCATCGAGAGGGGCAACCTCGGATGGTTCAAGTCGGAACCCCTGGCGATACTCCTATTCGTACTCGCGAGCTACCTCATGCTCACCGTTTTCGACAAGGAGCGCGGCCTTAGGAGCCGGGTACTGAGGAGCGTCCTGGCGGGCTTCCTCGCCGGCTACGCTAACACCGCGTGGGGCGGCGGAGACTACTTCAGCGCTGCCTTCGGCCTTCTTTTTGTGATTCTGCCCTTCATCAGCATCGACCTTGCGGGCATAGCTCCGTCTGCAGTGACCTTCTCGGCTGCTACCATACTCACCAGCGCCCTCTTCCCGAGGCCGGGGGTGCAGATAGTCACGAACCCGATCGGACTTGCGCTGATCGGGGGTTCGGTCTTCCTTCTGCTTGCGCAGTGGTCTAAGACGTGGGTCAAGCCTGCAGAATACAGGCGGACGCTGGTCAAATTCCTCTTCGGCTTCGCGCTGCTGGGTCTGACTATAGTCAGCTTCGGCTACGTCGGCGGCATCTCGGTTCGATATCTGTCAGCCATAGCGCCGTGGGCCAGGAGCGGAAATGCCCTCGTCGAATCCGTCGCAGAGCACTTCGTCCCCACAGGCCAGGACTACTTCACCTCGTACCTGATACTCATGTCGTTCGGCTTCGCAGGCGCGCTGATCGCTTTCAGACGAAGGAACAGCGTCCCCATGACCTACGCGCTGCTGATAGGGCTGACCGGGCTCTACTTTTCGGCAGCGTTCTCCCGCCTGCTCGTCTACTCTTCCATTGCGCTGGGTCTTCTCGCCGGCATAGGGTTCGCCGAGCTGATGTTTGCTCTGGTCAAACCGAGCACCACTCCTTTGGTGAAGAAGAAGCCCACTTACACTACGAGAAACGAGATGAAGGTCGTCTTCTCCGTGGCAGTCATAGCTCTGATTGCGATACCTGCAGGGACCTATTGGATCCCCAACCCGCTGCCCTGCACAGCGAGCAACACATACTTCTGCGATCAGAGCCCAGCCGACTCGGCTGTCAGCCTTGCCAACGGCGCCACAACCTACTCGCGCGCACCGTTCAACGACTGGACCCAGACGCTGGCCTGGATCAGGCAAAACACACCGACCGACGCAGTAGTGATTTCATGGTGGGACTACGGTTACTGGACTGCGGTGGTCGGCAACAGGACCAGCGCAGCCGACAACTCCACCATAAACGGCACCCGGATAGCGCAGATCGGCCAGATGTTAATGTCCAACGCCACCCAGGCCGTGAAGATTGCGAAGGAGATTGGCGGCGACAGGCCAACCTACGTCATGATCTTCGTGACTGGAAGCATCGTCCAGATTAGCTCTGGTCAGCAATTCTACCTCCTTCAGGTCCCCGCTGGCGGAGGATTCACCGCTGGCGGAGGGGACGAGAGCAAGAAGCAGTGGTTCATCAGAATAGGAGGCCTTAACGAATCGATATTCCTCGAGTGTCCCTCCGTCACACCTTCGTGCCCCAACATCGACGACTTCAACCTCACGCCCTACGCAGCCACGAACACGCTATTCGGGCAGCTCCTGCCGTTCCAATACGCTGGCTTCCTGGTCTCCAGCACCGACACCAGCGGGAATACGCAGGTCACTCTCAGTCCGTCTTACACGTTCGGGGCGAACGGGGTTCCCCCCGTCGAGGCGTACAACTACCCCAACGTCTACACGTACGGGTCCAACAGCACTGGCCCATTCAGGCTGGCATACGCGTCCCCCAGCATGAGCGCACCGAACGCCTGCCCCGGCAACTCGAACCTGAACTGTTTCGACGCAGTGCTCGTCTATCAGGTCGTAGGCTGACCTTCATAGGCCAGCGGGCTCCTGTACCTGGCGTATCTGTCGTCCGGAGAGTAGCGCGCTGGATGAACGGTGACGGTCGCGCCGCCGCACGACGGGCACTTCTCGCTCAGCGTGTATCTTCCGCACTGCGCGCATCTGAGCATTAGCGACTTCAGGATTGACCGCCGTACTTCCTGGATATCTCGCGCTTGAAGCTGAAGGCCTCGTGCTTCCCGACGCCGTCCTTGATCTTCTCTATCACGCTGTCCATGACCTTCTCTGCTTGCTTGTAGTCGTCGGCGGTGACCCTCACTCGGTACCTCGGCGCCCCCGCGTAGGTGATCTTGATGTCAGCGGAGGACGAGCCCGAGGCCCCGACCAGAGCCTTCTTCACCTCGTCGATGCCGTTTGGGTCCCTCGAAGAGACCTCCACCAAAGCGCCGACCTCGTATCTGGGCGGCACAATCTTCTCCGTGGAAACCTCCACCACCACCTTGGCAACCTGGGGCGGAAGTTCCGTTGATGCTATGCCCTTCTCCCCTTTCTTGGAAGCCGTCTCCAGGGCCGCATACAGCGTGCCGAACCCCTCCTCGAGCTTTGCGATGTATCCCGCCATGGTGGCGTCGTCGAGAGAAAGCTTGTTCTTGACAGCGCTCATGATCGCGAGAGCCCTCTCCTCTCTCTTCCATTCGATTACTTTGGCCCGCCTCTCCTCGTTGGTGACCTGTCTCAGCGAGAGGTCGATTTCCTGTCTTTGCTTGTTGGCGCGCACGACCTTCAGCACAAGCCTCTGCTGGGGCTTTGCGAACCTTTCGATGTTCCTGACCCAGCCGGTGGAAATCTCCGAAACGTGCAGGAATCCGTTAAGCCCGGAATACTGGTCGAGGTTAACGTAGACGCCGTGCGACGTGACTTCCCTGACCGTGCAAACCACGATTTCGCCGGGCTCTGGCATTCCCTTCTCTGACAGCATCAGAAGCCGCGATTCCAGACGGGGCTATAGACGTTTCGAGGTCCACCACACGGCAGAGCCGCCTCGAAGAAGTTGAAACCAGCTCGGCGTATCAAAGATTAAAAATCGTGCTAGGTCGGTGCGGGCTCGTGCCAGCGTAGCTCAGCCTGGTTAGAGCACCTGCCTTGTATCGTCGAGGCAAGCGAGCAGGGGGTCATGGGATCAAATCCCATCGCTGGCTCATCTCCACTTCGCGAAGTCTAAAGACCACCTTCCGCACCCGGAGCCACTCTTGGAGTACAGATCGCTGGGAAGAACGAGCGAAAAAATACCCATGCTCGGCATGGGCACTTGGAAGATTGGCAGCACCCGCACTTCGGCGGAAAGGGCGGCCCAGGTCGAGTCTCTGAAGAGGGGGCTGGAGCTCGGGATGACGCTCATCGACACGGCCGAATTCTACGGAGACGGGGCCTCGGAGCAGCTGGTCGGCGAGGTGATCAAGAGCAGGCGGGATTCCGTCTTCGTTGCCACCAAAGTCTGGCCAACCAACCTACACCGCGACGACGTTCTCATGGCCTGCGACAGAAGTCTGAAGCGCCTGGGCATCTCGTCCATCGACCTCTACCAAATCCATTGGCCCAATCCAAGGATTCCAATACGCGAGACCATGGGCGCCATGCAGGAGCTAGTCACTGCCGGCAAGGTAAGGCACGTGGGCGTGAGCAATTTCTCTGTCGAGGAAACCAAAGCGGCGCAGGGCGCCCTTGGGAAGAGTGAGCTCGTTTCCAACCAGGTCGAGTACTCGCTGATGAACAGGTCAATCGAATCGGGGCTGCTGCAATTCTGTCAGAGGGAACGAATCACAGTCATGGCATACAGCCCGCTGGGCCGCGGAATTCTGCCGACCCATATGATTCCGGAATCAGTCCTAGCCAGTTACCAGATGACGCCTGCACAGGTGGCCCTCAACTGGGTGACCTTCAGGGAGGGGGTGGTGGCGATCCCAAAGTCCGCGACCAAGAAACACACCGAAGAGAACGCCGCTTCGCTGAGGACCAGATTATCAAAGGAAGACTACGATACAATTTCAAGGGGCGCAAGCTGAAATCGTCGTTTGGCGAACTATGGTTCGTTAGTTCCCAGGTATTAAATAGCGAAAATAGGATTCCACTGCTGATTTGCAGGCAATCATTTACGACAGATGCATCTGGTGCAACGCAATCATCGATACGAGCAACAGCCTCGAGGTCGCATACACCACGTGTTCGAATTGCCTTATCCCGCTTCCAACGGAATAAACCGCAGTAGACAGCAGGTCAGCGGGAAGAACGTCCGCTACTGATGTGATGCATCCGGACGAGATCTTTCTCGAACGGTTTCAGCTTGGCCGGAATCTTCACTTCTATGGAATCTTTCAGCGCCAACCCCTTATCCCTCTTGGTCTTCCAGACCTGGGCGTTGAACTCGAGGATGCTCTGACTCACCTTCTCGCTGACGTTGAACTTCTTCGGCTTCGGGAACCTCTCTAGATGGATGGTCCCGGTGCCGTAGATTCTGCGCCAGATGTAGTCTGTCATGTACGGCGTTATCGGGGCCAGCAGCAGGAGCAGCGTCTTCACCACCTCGTGCAGAGTAAACCAGGCGGCGTCCTGTTCGTCCTTTGCGGCATCTTGGCCGTAGGCCCTTCCCTTCGCCATCTCGAGGTAGTGGGGCGCAAAGACGTTCCAGAGGAACTCTCTGATCTTCGTGGCCACAGTGAACACGTCGAACTTCTCGTACGCCTTGGTGCACTCAGTGGAGAGCTTTGCCAGCTCGGTCAGCATCCACTTGTCCGTCCAAGTGAGCTTGGCGGAAGCCGGCTTCGGGAACGAGCTGATGAACCTTGCCGTGTTCCAGAGCTTCGTGAGGAGCTTGCCCGCACCGGCTATCCTGTCTTCGCTGAACCTGAAATCGAAGCCCAGCCCCGCTTCGGCAGCGCCCCAGAACCTGAAGGCGTCTGCGCCATACTTCTCCAGAATCGGCTCCGGGTCCACGACGTTCCCCATGCTCTTCCTCATCGCCCGCCCCTGAGAGTCCTGTCCCAGCCCTCCCACCCAGGCGTTCTTCCAGGGGGCCTTGTCGGTGAGCAGGTAGCACCTCAGGAGAGTGTAGTAGAGCCAAGTCCTGACTATGTCCTTTCCCTGGACCCTGATCGTGCTCGGGTAGGTCAGGCCGAAGAACCTCTTGTTCTTCATGATCTTCGATATGAAGAGGGGAGAAAGGCTCGAGTCCATCCAGGTGTCGAAGGTCCTCGTCTCTCCGATGAACTTCGCGTTCCCGCATTTCTTGCATCTCTTGAACGGGGCTTCTTCGCGCCAGGGTCTGTAGTACCGCCCGGGCTTCGGAAGATGAGGCGTGCCGCACTTGCTGCAGTACCAGACGGGAATCTCCGTGGCGTAGTACCTTCTCCTGGAGATGGGGTAGTCGGTGGTGAGCGAGTCCATCCAGTTCAGGAGTATCTGCCTGTGCATCTCCGGATAGAACGCGACGCTCTTCGCAATCTTCTTCAGCTTCGGCCTGAATTCCAGCTGCTTGAGATAGTACTCCTCCATCGGAATGATCTCGATGGGCGTGCGGCTCCTCTCGCAGAGCGGAGTCCTGTGCTGTATCTGCTCGACCTTGAGCGCGATTCCAGCCTCCTGAAGGTCTTGGATGACCTGCGACCTGGCGTCCTTCACCGGGATTCCGGCGTACTTGCCGGTGAGCGCGGTCATCTTGCCCTCAAGGTCCACAGCCACGATCTCCTTCAGCTTGAACTCCCTGAACAGCAGGACGTCGTTGTAGTCGCCGTAGCTGCAGACCATCACCACACCGCTGCCGAACTTCTGGTCGACGCTCGCGTGGGCCCTTATGGGAACCTGCCTGTCGTAGATTGGAACCACGGCAGTCTTGCCGACCAGTTGGGCTGTACCTCTCGTCCTTCGGATTTACAACGACCATCTGGCACGCTGAGAGCAGCTCCGGCCTGGTCGTCGCCACGTGCAGACTCCTGGTTGGTGCCCTTGACCTTGAACCTGTTCGTCACCAGATACGTGGGCAGCTCTTCATACTCGATTTCCGCGTCGGCTATCGTCGTGTTGCAGTCGACGCAGTAGTTGTTCGGCCTGTTGGCCACGTAGACGAGGCCCTTCTTCCACATCTCCATGAACGACCACTGCGTGAGCTTCCTGTACTCCTCGGAATCAGTGCGATACTTCTCTTCAAAGTCGCCCGAGATTCCAATGGTCTTGAGCAGGCCGATCATGTACGCCTCAAGGTCGTCGAGAGCATGCTTGCAGAGATTGATGAACTCCTCACGCGGCGTCTTCCTCATCTGTACACGGTACTTCCTCTCCGCATAGATTTCGACGGGCAGTCCGTTCCTGTCGATGCCCACAGGGTACAGCACCTGAAGCCCTCTCATCCTGGCCGCTCTGGCCATCATGTCGATCTGGGCATACTGCGTCAGCGCACCCGGGTGCCACGGTCTTCCCGACGGGTAGGGTGGAGGAGTGTCTAGAACGAAGTTCCTTCGCTTGTCTGAGCTGGGCTTGAAGCGGAAGTTCCGCTCCTGCTCCCACAGCTGTCTAACTTCGAGTTCCAGCTTAGGGTCCCAAGAAGTCGTCTCGAGTTTTGCCGAGAACTGTGGTTGCAAACGGGACGAAGAGTGCACTCCTTGACCTATTTGAAGTTAAGAGCAATTTTCGGGGTTTTCTTGCCAACCAGTCCGGACGGCGCGCCCTAATTCTCACGGTCTGTGCTTTGGGCAGAGCTCTCCATCATCAGTTTGAGCCAATCATGGCTATCTTTGGACGATAGATTCCAGCTCACGGGCGTCATTTGGCGAGAGTTCCCATCCGCTCGCTCTGGCGTTCTCCTCAACGTGGGCCTTCCTCGAGGCTCTTGGTATCGGGAACACGTTCTGCTTCATGTTAAGCCATCGAATTGCCAGCTGACTGGGTGTCTTCCCCAGCCTAGCGGAGAGGGATGCTAGCCTTGGATCCGAAGTGAGCCTGCCATGGGCAAGGGGAAAGTAAGCCATGAGCGCAATCCCATTCTTGTCGCAGTAGGGAAGAATGTCCGCTTCCACCCGTCTGTTCCTCAAACTGTATTCAAGCTGGACAGAGGCGAGCTGGGATTTTGGAAACGCTTCATCCGCGGCCTGGAGCTGGTCGATGCTGAAGTTGCTCACGCCCGCATACAGGACTTTGCCTTCCCGAATCAGGTCCTCCATTCCTGCCATCGTCTCTCCGATTGGGACGCGAGCGTTGGGGAAGTGAACCTGGTAGAGGTCCACATAGGAGAGCCCCAATCGGCGGAGGCTCTTCCCCAACGACCGCTTGAGCGCGTCTCTGTGGAGGTGGTTCGACCAAGCCTTCGTCGCTACGAAAACGTCCTCCCTCCTTCTCCCCGCGAGTGCCTTGGCAACCAGCGGCTCGGAGCCATAGATCTCTGCCGTGTCGACGAGATTCACACCCGCCTCAAACCCACTCGTCAGGGCGGCGATTTTGTCCCGGGACCCAGACTTCCAGCCCAGGTACGCCTTCGCAATCCAGACGGGATCGTAGTAGGTGCCCATTCCCACCTCTGAAACTTGCCTCCCTGTCCTCCCGAAGACCTTGCGCTCCATCGGCGCATGGACTGGAAGGCACCTCTATATTTTTCCCGAATTGGAGAAAGGCAAAACTTGGACCACTTCCCGGGCCCCACGAATCCCCCTTCGACGGGTTCTCAGCGCGACGAGTTTCTTGTACTCTTGGGTTTCGGCGGTGCTTCCGTCGGAATGGCTTCGCGCGGCAGCAACGAGTACAGGTCTGGGTGCTCGCTCTTCAGGGTGGAGAGCGTCGGCGGGAGCAAGCCGTTCCGTCGCGCCCTCCTGACGTTGTACTCCACAAATCGCCTCATGTCAGCTGTTTCCCCGGCCACAGAAACGAAGGCCCGGATCTTCTCTATCGCCTCCGCTTCCTCCAGTTTCTTCACGTTCACCAGGTAGGGCGCGAGCACCATCCAGACGAGCCTGTGCCTTCCGTCAGAAACAGGATGTTCCAAGAGGCCATCCACGTAGGAGTATCCCTTCTTCTGCTGGCCCTTCTGGGCGGGGACGTACCTCATCACAGCGTTCCTCACTTCTATCAGCTGCTTTGGAAACAGGGCCCTCCTCAGGTTCCTCGCTCCAGCAGCGACCGCCTGCTGGGCGCAATCACCGAAGAAGTCGTTCAGCAGGTTGTCGCTCATGAACACCTTCCCATCCTGCAGCGCCTGCCTCGTCAGCTTCCACTTCGGTTGCTTGGCGAGCTCGAGACGAGAGACGACAGCAAGGTAATATTGGAAGTCCATGGAGTAGGTGCTTCTGCGCCCCGCGTCAGCCAGCACGTCCACACGTGCAGCGAAACATCCTTCCACCGTCGCGGCCTTCGTCTTCGGGTCCTCCCTCAGAAAGAACTGCTTGGCCCTGTCTCCCTCGCTTCTCGCGAACTTCGAAACGAGGTAGCCCTCTTGGCTCGCGACCAGGGCTGCGGCGAAGAAGCTGGAGAATTCGGTCAGCTCTGAGAGGTGAGGTTCGTACCTCCCCCTGCCCAAGGAACTAAGCAGCCTGCCCTCCGCCTGCTTTACGACCTCGGCGCTCGTCAGCCGCTCGTCCATCGGTATGGACTCGAAGAACTCCCTGGACTTGGGTGCGAATGGGTACCTCAGTTCAAGGTCCGAGAGCGCAGTCGGGGGGTCGTTCAACTTCTTTCTCTTGGACTGCTCCACGCGCTTTAAGCGTCTCCCTAGCCTCTGATTGCAGTGGAGACTATCGAGAGCACGTCCCTGTCGCGCAGGACGTAGTCGGTGGGCAGGTGAAGGCCCGTCCTGACATCGACGGCAAAGACCAGCCCCTTGACCAGGTCACTGTGAACTTCCTTCGCGAGGTCCTCGACGGTGGAACCGACCGGCATGAGGTAGACATCGGGCAGCGTCCTGCCCTGCTTGTCCGTCAGCTTCTCTGCGTCGGCGACCGGGTAGACGGCGTTCATCTTTAGCAGCTTGAAGACTGCGATGTTCAAGGCGAACTGGACCCCGGTCCTCAGGTACTCGCCGAAGACCTTTCTCTTGATGTAGGCCAGCGCGCTCCGCTGGGCGTCGTTGAGGTCTTGGGGCTTGAGGATTTCGAACCTCTCCTCTCCGGGAACGTATTTGATCAGGCCCTTCGCCTCTGCCCTCCGCAGGGTCAGCTCCGCCTCGCCGCTGGTCGGCACAACGATCAGTCCCTTGTGCGAGTCCCTGAGCTTCTTGAAGTTCTCCGCGGCAAACGGGAGGTCCATCTTGTTCGCTATGATCAGGGTCGGCTTCGATACCTCTCTCAGGACCCAGCAGAAGCTCTGGATTTCCTTCTCGTTCCACCCGTCGAAGTTCTTGTCCTTGAGAAGCGATTCGTCGAGGGCCCTTATGACGTGCTCCTTGCGCACTCCGACGCCCCTCATGACTTCTGCTACGGCGTCCGGCAGGTTGTAGCCCGGCGACTTCGCGAGCTTCGAGATCTTCGTCATGTTGGTGGTGAATAACTTGGTGTACCACAGCACGAGCTCCAGCTCAACGTCCGCGAAATCGGCCAGCGGGTCTCCCGTGCCTGGCTCGGTTATCTTACCGTCCTTGTCCACGCTGCCCGAGGCATCTACAACGTGCAGGAGGGCGTCCGACTGGGCGGCCACGCTCAGGAACTGGTTGCCCAGCCCCTTACCCATCCAGGCTCCCTTAATCAGGCCCGGCAGGTCTGTCACTTCGACGGGAACAAACCTCCATCCATCCTCGCACTTTGAGTTCGCTGGGGAGTCCTGAACGCCGAACTCCTTGTGGACGCACAGCGTGACGACGCTGGCCACGCCGGTCTCGGGTGCCTTCGTAGTGAAAGGATAGTTGGAAATCTCACCCGAAAGGAGAGTCATGGAATTGAAGAGCGTCGTCTTCCCTGCGTTGGTCTTACCGATTAATCCAATACGTATCAAGGTAACCTCACCACAATTTCGTTGTTCTTCTCAGCTTGAACTGAATAAAGGTTTGCACTTGTAGTTGGCCAAGCGACATGTAGAACTATCAAGATCCATACTCTGTTGATAGATAGACGCCCCACATCACATCGCACATATTCCCGGACGAGGCGTAATGAACCCTATTAGCCCGGTTCTAATCGCATTTCATCGATTGCGTTCGGTTCTGCCGAATACCGCTCTGCTTATGGTTGCTCCAGTAACACCGTACTTCTTCGCTAGCTCTCCATTAGTCGCAACACCAGACGTAATGTCTGACCATATTTGCTCGCGGTCCTCATCTGTCAGTTTCCTGTTCCCCTCACCCATCTTCTTTGTGTGTTCGACATGCTCTTTCTTACTGAGCGCTTGACCCTCTTGCCTGGTGTAAGGGACATCCGTGCTGCGTATCTTCCCAGTTCTGTTTCCTGCTCTCACACTCTCATTGAATGCCTCAGCAAGCTGCGTCCCAGTGATCTTGTTGTCATAGTAATTCAGTATTGCTCGGACTTCCTCTCGTTTCTTGAACAAGTGAGGTTCCATCATGGATGCCATTTTCTGCACACTCTCGGCTCGTGCAACCTTCAGGCCCCAAGCCGAACCTACGTCATGCAGAGGTTCGACATTTGCGCCCTGCGAGAGCAGAAACTCTCGTACCATCTCCAAGTGCGGCCTGTAGTTGTCTGTGAAACTCAAATTGGGGTGAACTACCCTTTTCCCGACATAGTAATCCGCAGTCCCGTCTCCATCGAAGTATCCGGCGACCTGCCTCCAATCTGTGTATGAACCTCGTTTAGACCGAATCAAGTTCTGGAAGCTACGATTACTCAAGGTGTCAGGCGTACATAACGCCCAACTGTGCCCAAACGTGACCGCCTTTCATTGTCAGCGCTGCAATATGAAATCGCTTACCGCTGTGTCTAGGACGCCCTGTAACGCAGCAGAGCGGCGACCCCACCGAACGTCTTGAACATGTTTCCCTCCTCTGTACCGGAAGAAATCACCTCCACCCGCGAGCCTATCTGGAAAGCCATTTCTTCCAGCACATCGACAACGTCCTTCTCTGATACATCAAACTCAGATGCCCCACAACTGCTGCAGGGCTCTGAGATTATCTCCTGCTTCTTCTGGACCTTGTCCGTGCCCAAAGCTGTCTCACTCTTGACGGTCCCGCACTTCTTGCACTTCGCTTCTATCCTCACTGTGTTCAGGTCATCCGACACCAGCACCACTTCGACGTTCGCCTTCTTGAGTGCCTCGATGACCCTCGGCAGGCCGTAGACCGCAAGCCCGCCCGCCTTGTTCACCTCAAAGAGGAACTTTTGGACGAGCTTTTTCTCCTCGAGCAGCCTTACGTCCTTGAGTACGTCCGACGCCTTCTCAACGAGTTCCCTGACTCCTTCCCTTCCAGAGTAGCCCAGGTCCAGGACCGCGAGCACCTTCTTCTGTAACTCGTAGTGGAGGAACCCGCCCTTCAGGAACTCCTCCTTTGTTGGGCCGGGACCTCCCACCACCAATCCGGTCACCTTCGCGTTCTCCAGGAAGACGCGGGTGGCATGTTCTGCGATCCTGTGGTAATAGTAGGTCAGCTCCATCTCCCTCCCCCTTTCGTACCTTCTTGCGCTCTGGCCGCCCTTCCTTGTCTTCCCTGAGATGCCCGAGGTGATAACGTCCGGAATCTCCAGCGTGTCCCCGCTGAGTATCCCGAGCCCAGCTTCGCTCGCGTCCACGGTGAGTATCCCGTACACCTTCTCCTCCCGCAGCATGTCCTTGAGCCACTCCAGGTGGAAATGGTCGTCACACTGGTAGAGGTACTGAATCGCCGGCTTCGGCGGAACTATCTCGTAGAGGTTGATGACTTCGCTGCCGGGACCGTTAGTTGGAAGCGCGCCACAGAAGATGACGAGCCCGTTGTCAGGGGTCGTCCTGTACAGCTTGAGCCTCTGCATTGTCCTCGTCAGCGCGTCCTGCACGTGGTTTCTCGTGGTGTCTGACTTGATGTTCCCCGCCGTCCCCCATTCCTCCCTCAGGTTCGCGATGACCTCGTGGATCGGCTTCTTCGGAGGAACGTAGAGGGACACGAGCTCGGTGCCTCTTCCCTCCTTGCTGGCCAGCTCTGAGATGAGCTTCCTGACCTTGTATAACCTTACGGAGTCTGCCTTTGTGGACAATGCGGAGTAACCTCTGAGTCAGGCGCCAGAACCGTTGGTTGGACCGTCGGTAGCAGACATCGCGCTGTTTCCGAAAATGTCCGAACCCATTTATAAAAGCTATCAACCAACCAACTTCTCGGGCAGGTCGGTTGCAGTGAAAATCGTCTTACGAATGGGGGGTTCGGTCATCTCGCCCTGGCCCAATCCGAAGCTTGTCGACAAATACGCCGAGAGTCGTATCAACTCTAACGTCAGAGGGCCACTCGTTCGCAGTGGTCGTTGGCGGCGGACAGGTTTCACGCAAGTTCATAGAATCTGCTCGCGGCTTGGGCCTCTCTCCGTTCCAACAGGACACCATCGCGATATTCGCCACGCGCCTCAACGCCAGGCTCGTGGCAATGAAGCTGGGCGGGGTCAGCTCGGTCCCCACTTCCATCGAGTCGATACTTCAGCGGCTCTCCCGAAACAGAGTGGCAGTGATGGGGGGTCTCAGGCCCGGATTCACCACCGACACGGTCGCGGTCCTCATTGCGGAGAAGTGGAACGCCGACCTCTTGATCAAGGGATCCGACCAGGACGGCATCTACACCGCAGACCCCAAGCTGGACAAGAAGGCGAAGAAGCTTGACAAGATCTCCTACGAACGCATGGAACAGATTTTGGGCGGGACACACAAACCCGGAATACGCAGCATCGTAGACCCGGTTGCCGTGGAGCACCTCATGAAATCCAGGATCAAGCTCGTCGTACTGAACGGGTCAGACCCGCGCGGCGTGCTAAAGGCCGTCCGCGGGGAAAAAGTGGGAACAACAGTCAGTTGAAGGCATGGTTCAGCCCATAGTCTTCGTTTCGCTGGCCGTGGCCACGGTCCTTTCGTTTTGGTCCTCGCTGGTCGAGGCCACCTTCCTCACGCTTCGTCCCTTCTCCCTGAAGTCGTCCGCAGAGGCGGGCTCGTCAAGCGCAAAGGCCGCCCTTGTCATAGTTGGGGAGAAGACGAGGCTGGTGAGCGTGACGACCTTCATCGACACCATTGCAAGCGTGGTCCTCGCGAGCTGCATCGGGCTCATACTTTCGGAGTACTTCGGCCCTCTGGGCTGGGTCTACAGCGCCGTCCTCGGCTCTCTTGCGATCATGGCGCTGCTCAACCTGCTGCCCAAGGCAATCGGAATAGAGCACTCGCCCCGCATGGCCCTGCGACTTGCGCCCGCGACGAAAATCATGCTCGACTTGTTAGCTCCTGTGGTCCTCCCTCTCGCTTCGGGCGCGAAGGCGCTCTCCCAGAGGATCCTAGGGCGCCCGGGCTACAAGGAGGCGGACCTGGTGGACGAATTCGAGGACGTGGTGACCATGCTTGAGAAGGCGGGCCACATCGAACCCGACGCTGGAAGGCTCCTGCGGACCGCCTTGGCCTCTTCCAAGATTACCGCTGGGGGAGTACTGACCGACGCCGAGCAAATCGTCCACGTCACTTCCGACGCCACTGTCTTCGACGCATTGAGAGCCATGGGGAGGACCAACCATCCGAGAATGCCCGTCTTCGACGACGCGAGGAAGCAGTTCGTCGGCGCGGTGACCTTTCGTACGGTTTCCAAGGCAATAGACCACGACCACCTGAACGAAAGCATCCTAGACTACATGGTACAACCAGCCAAGGTCGACAAGGACGACCGCCTGGCTTCGGTGATGGAGAAGATGCAGGATTCGGGGACGACCATCGCCTTCGTTTACGACGACGGCACGATGGTGGGATTGATCACGCTGTCAGACATCATCGAAGAAGTGATGGGCGTCAAGGTCTGACCCCCCCGCCGAGGCGGCTAGCCGGGAGGCCGCAGCTCTACTTCCTGCGCGCAGCCTGTGGCCCGATTCGTTTCAGAATTGCGTCGACGCGGCTCTTGGTTGCCGGCTTGGCGTCTCTCAAAGCCCCGAGCAGGTCCTTGGTCGTGGTGTAGGAGTGCAACCTAACGCCGACCCTTTCCAGGTTCGACCTTCCTCCCTCAAGCCTGTCGAGGAGTACCGCAGCATCGCCCACCTTGTAGCCTTCTTTCCTCAAGGCAGCGACGGAGTAGACGAGGCTGCCACCGCTCGACACGAGGTCGTCCACCAGGATCACCCTCGAACCGCGTTTGGCCATGCCCTCGACGGGCTTGCCCGGGCCGCGGCTTTCGCCCTTCTTCCTAACGTACATCATGGGTTTCTTCGTCATGACAGCAAGAGGAGACGACACTGTCACGCCGGCCGTGGCGACCCCGGCGATTGCATCATAGTTGTGAGTGCCGACTCCCTCCACGAGTTCCACGTAGGCCGCAAGTACCTCGGTGTAGACTTCCGGGTGGCTTGGCACCAGCCTGAGGTCGATGTCGTAGGAACTCTTTCTTCCGTTTGGAAGGGTGAAACTGCCGAACCGAATTGCGCCCATCTCGAAGAGGGCCTTGGCGAGGGATCCGGTGCTCACCCTTTCGGCGTGGCTCAATTCGTCATATCCTTAGATGGTCTCCGTATAAAACTCCGCAATGCCCGAAACCAAGGGCCGGGCGCGCTTTGGAACCGCCATAGCCATAAATACGAAATGACCCACAAACCGGGCGTGCCACACTTCGTCATACTGGGCAAGTGGACTGAGCAAGGCATTCGCAACGTAAGGGACGCGCCCAAGAGGGCAGAGGACGCGCGCAAGTGGGCCGAGCAGCACGGAAGCAAGCTCTGGACCTGGTACACGCTCGGCGAGTACGACTTCATGTCCGTGCTTGAGGCGCCGGACGACGAGACTGCCTTCGAATTCGCCCTGAACATATCCAAGATGGGCAACGCCAGAACCAAGACGCTGAAAGCTTGGTCGTCCCAAGACGCTGCGAAGGTCATAGGCAAAGTCGCGTAGACGGAGGCGAATCAACGCCATCGCATCGACTAGTCCTTACCCCGCACGATACGAATTAGAACAGGCCGGATTCGCCGTCATCGGAGGGACGAACCGTGAACTTTAGGCTCAGCACCAGGGCGATCGTCGCAATCGCGGTCATCGTCGTAGTGCTCATCGGAGGAACCTACGTCCTTCTTGGTTCGGCCGGCCAGGTCAGCCTCAAGTCTGTCCCTTCGAAGTTCACGGCGAACGGGAAGACCTTCGACATCACATACGTCGCGACCAACGAAACCGAATGGGAAGCGGGCCTGATGAACAAGAAGGTCACGAGCAACACCACGATGTTGTTCGTCTTCCCCAGTTCGGCCGTGTATCCATTCTGGATGTATCACGTCAACTCAAGCCTCGACATAGTCTGGCTCGACGTAACCGGCAGCGAAGGCAACGTGGTCTATCTGGCCGCCAGCGTGCCAGGATGCTTCCTCCCCATCGGCTGCCCCAACTACACTCCAACGTCGGCAGCGAACTACGTGATTGAAGCGCAGGGCGGCTTTTGCAGCTTGAACGACATCGGCGTGGGCACACAGATTCGATTCAGCTAGCCTCAGGTAGATCCTCGCGCACAGTTTAAGCCCCCCGCAGCTGGCACCACCCTCTCCTTGTTCGAAGTACCAAAGTCCGAGTACGAAGCGCGGCTCAAAACCCTGAGAGGCTTCATGGACGAACAGAGTGTGGCGGGCTTCCTGATGACAAACGGAAACTGGTTCTCATACTTCACGGGTTTCTTCTATCTCGTGACAGAGCGGCCGGCCGCCATGGCGGTCACCTCCGACAGGATCGACTTCTTTGGACCCGTAATGGAGGATGCTCACCTGAAGACGCAGACCTCGCTGGTGGACTCGGTGGCAACCTACCCGGACTACCCGGGTGAGACGCATCCTGCCAAGCTCTTCGCGAAATGGCTCAAAGGCCTGAAGGTCGGGAACAAGGTGGGCACCGACG
Source organism: uncultured archaeon (assembly GCA_963759195.1). Lineage (GTDB taxonomy): Archaea > Thermoproteota > Nitrososphaeria > Nitrososphaerales > Gagatemarchaeaceae > DASPPF01. The sequence goes on along the minus strand of CAVWXJ010000005.1, from coordinate 247,139 downwards.
GCGCCACTTCGTTCTCTGGCTACTGGGGCTACAAGGGCCCGAAGTGGGTTGACCTGCTTCCCGGCGTGAAGTTCGTTCCCATGGGCGACCTGCTGTACCCGATGCGCCAGGTCAAGAGCAGCAACGAGCAGCGGCTCATCAGGGAGAGCATCAGGTGGGGCGACGTCGCGCACTGGCTGCTGCAGAAGTACACCGAGCCAGGCCTCTACGATTTCGAGATTGCGGCCCGGGCCTCGCTTGAGGCGTCGATGAGGGCCAAGATGGCGCTCGGGCCCAGATTCAAGGCGAGCAGGTGGGGACTCGTGCCCGTTCACGCCGGCTTCAGGGGCCAGGTCGGCGAGCATTCAATCTACCCTCATTCAATCAGCATTGAAAGGAAGATCAGGCGAGGGGACGTCCTCGGCTCAGGGGCGTCGGCCGACGTAGCCGGCTACAACAGCGAGGTGGAGAGAAACATGTTTGTCGGAAAGCCGGACCGAAAGGTGGAGCGTTACCACAAGATTGCCGTGAAGATGCAGGACGTTGCCTTCGGGGCGTTGAGGCCGGGAGGCAAATGCTCCGATGTCGACAAAGCTGTAAGGAAGTTCGCCAAGAGGGAGGGATTGACCGGGTATCTGCTGCACCACTCCGGTCATTCGATCGGACTAGAGGGGCACGAGGCGCCATTCCTGGACGTGGGAGATGACACCCAGGTGAAGCCAGGCATGGTGTTCACTGTCGAACCGGGCGTCTACGTACCGAAGCTCGGCGGGTTCAGGCACTCCGACACCATTCTTGTCAGGAGCGATTCTATCGAGATAATGACCCACTATCCGAGGGACACCAAATCGCTGACGGTCGGGGTCTGATGGCTGCGTCCATCCTAGAAGGGGGCATGGTGCATCAGATCAACGTCAAGCCGCAGACCCGCGGAGAGCGCGGCCTTCCAAAGAGACCGGTCGAGTCTGTCATGGTGACCAAGGCTGGCCTTGACGGCGACTTCAACCTCTACCGTCAAGAGAGTCTGCAGGGCGACCCAGACTCCGCAGTGCTTCTCATGCCGCTCGAGACAATCCTGCAGCTCAACGCGGAGGGTTGGCCCGTCGAAGTCGGCGACCTTGGGGAGAACTTCACCACAAAAGGAATACCCTACAGCAGCTTCGCTCCGGGCAGGACATTCAGGCTCGGGGGCGCCGTCGTTGAAGTTTCACGTGCCTGCGACCCGTGCAAGAATCTGCACCTGCTCCCCTACACTGGAGCCTCGAAGGGCCCAGACTTCGTCAGGATAATGCTGGGACGGAGGGGCTGGTACGCGAGGGTCAGGAAAGAAGGCTTGGTAAGGAGAGGCGACCCGATAGAAGAAGCACCACCGACCAGGATCTATAGCAGATGAATCCATGATCAAGGCAGTCGTCTTCGACTACGGAGGCACGCTCGTCCATTCTGCGAGGCCATGGGACCAGGTGAGGCCGCGAGCGCTTCAGTCAGCCTACGGCTACCTCAAACGACACGGGCTGAAACTTTCCTACGAAGAGTATCTCGGTGCCAACGAAGGCTTGTTCGGAAGGTATGCAGAGCGCGAGGCCTCCGAGCAGAGAGACATCCCAGACCGGGTCAAGTATCTCGACTTGGTGGGGCGGCTCTATCCCGGCATCACGAAGGCGAAGAAGCTCGCTCTGGCGACTGGCGCGAACAACTCCTTTTGGCAAGTCGCCAACGGCAACTTCGAGCTGAGGGACGACGCAAAGAGGTGCCTCGACCAACTGGAGTCCATGGGAATCAAGCTCGGGCTGATCTCAAACCACCACGATGGCTCAGCTCTGATGCGGTCCCTGCGACCCTACAGAATCACGCACAGATTCAATCCCATAGTGATTTCGGAGAGGGTGAAAGTGAGGAAGCCCGACCCCGCGATCTTCAGGCTGTGCCTATCGGCCATGAAGGTCAGACCCAAACAGTCGATTTACGTTGGTGATGCTCCCGAATTCGATGTGGTGGGAGCGAAGGCGACGGGGATGTATTCCATCCTGATAGGGGACAAGGGCAAAGACGGGCCAAGGCCAGACTTCGCTGTGACGGGGATGGACGAGATTCCGCACATAGTTGCAAACCTGAACGGAGGAAGGAAGGGCCAGGGCTCAGCAATTGCAGCCAGTCGTCGGAGTCATCCGAAATCCTCACGGTCCTGAGCCCGAATAACTAGGCTCTGGTTTCTGCGGCGCACTAGCAAAGCGGCAGCGGCACCGACGACAGCGACGATTGCCCCGGCCAGGAGGACCACCAACCAGCTGGGAAGCTGGGATGAAGGCACTACCGCAGTCGAAGAGCTAGAACTCGCCGTCGAGGAGCTAACAGAAATCGAAGAGTACCCGTTTGACAGGGGTTGCACCGGCATCCCTTCCACGAAGTTGGCGGGCTCGACCAGCGGCGGCTGGGGGGTTTGTCCGAAGTCGAAGGCGTCCAACATGTCATTGGAAGTCGTGTCTCTCGTGTGCAGCGACGGCAGATTGAAAATCGTCTCGGCCAGCTTCAACATCGAACCGAACTCGTAGACCGTATTGTCGACGTAGCCGTGCTTCGCCCACGGTGAGATAATCAGGGTCGGGACTCTGAATCCCTCTCCGTATTGGTCTATGACCGGCGGCGCCACGTGGTCATAGAACCCGCCGTAGTCGTCCCAGGTGATCACAATCGCCGTGTCTTGCCAGTACTGGCTCTTCATTATGGCATTGACCAGCGCCGAGACGTAGTCCATTCCGCAGTCCTGCCGGGAAGGGGGGTGCTCGCTAACATCTTGACCGGCGCACGCGCTAGGCGTCCCCGGCGGTTGCCAAGACCCAGGCGTTATCCAAGACACTGCGGGTAGGGTCCCATTCTTTATGGAATCCACGAACGACTGGGTGTTCAGATCATGGGTGTCCAGAATCTGAAAGTGTTCCTGGAAATAGCTGAAAAGCGGTAGCACATTCCAGACGGAACCAGAGACGGGCACGGCTTGGCCGGTGTACCACGCCCAGGTTACATTCGCGAGCGTCATCTCCTGGGCGAGGGTGGCCCAGGTGAGATTCAGAGAGCCGACGCCGTTGCCCCCGCCATTCAGGGTGTTGCCGGAGTCATCGACTATCCCGCCCGAAGTTCCAGACGCAATGTAGAGGTGGTTCGGCAGACTAGGGCCCAGCAGCGACGAGAAGAAGTTGTCAGCGAGGACGTAGTTGTCCGCGTAGTCCCAGTAGTAGGGGATGTTGCTTCTGTCATAGTATCCCAAAGCAAGGGTGCCGTTCAGGTGGAAATAGTTCTGCGCGTAGACGAATCCGTCCATCTTCCCGTTATCGTATGCCATATGCGCGGCCGTCCAGGCCGAAGTCACCTCGACTTGGACCTGGGGTGACAGGTGGAACGGAGTAGCAGAGCTCGAACCACTCAGTTCGTCCGGGTCTGACACTCCCGGCGGGAGCTCGTCACCGACTATGGATATCGGCGTGGAGGCGTTCAGATGGAACGGTGCAACCACGAGTGGCGACGTCGAGTTCGGACTGACGGGGAGGGCGGTGCCTGCTGGAATCCCGTTTGCACCGGGATAGGTACCGAAGTAGTTGTCGAAGGAGTGGTTCTCCTGGATGATGTAAATGAGGTGCTTGATCGGGATTTCGGAGGACGAATTGACCGCCAGACCACTGGGCGCCTGGAGGGTCACCAGAAGGAACGTCACGGAGGCCACGGCCAGGAAGGTCAAGCCGCTTCTCCCCACTTGAACCATCAGCAGTAACGCCGAAACTGGGGAACGAATTCGAAGTTATTTGAATGGTTGCGTAGCTGCAACGAAACCCTCAGATCCGAGTCTCAGGCTTTATTAGCGGAGCCTGGGATTCTACGACGTAACCCAATTGATTGTGGCTGTCCTCGGCGGCGGCAAGATAGGAGAAGCAGTTGCCAGAGGAGTCTCGAAGTCATCCGAAGTCTCCAAGGTCATAGTGACCAGAAGAAACGTCGCTCCCCTCAAGCAACTTCAATCATCACGCCTGGAAGTAACCACAGACAACCGCCGCGCCGCCAAGGAGGCAGACATTATCATAGTGGCGGTGAAGGCGGGAGATGCCAAGGCCCTCCTTGAGGGAATCAGGGGCAACACCGCAGGGAAGCTGGTCATCTCGATTATGGCGGCCGTCTCCATCAAGAAACTCCAGACGGCTCTTCCAAGGGCGAAGATAGTCAGATGTATGCCGAACATAGCGGCTACAATTGGAGAGGCAATCACAGCCTATTCGCCCGGATCCGGGCTCAACGCGAAAGATTTGGAGAATACCAAATTCATTCTGGAGTGCTTCGGTGAATGCATCGAGGTGCCGGAATCGCTGATGAACGCGGTGACGGCTCTCAGCGGGAGCGGGCCTGCCTACATCGCCACTCTCATCGAGGCCCTCGTAAGTGGTGGTTTGATGGTGGGCATGCCAAGGGATGTTGCGATGGTGTTGGCCACGAAGACGCTCACCGGTACTGCTGACATGCTCAAAGAGAAGAGGATGCATCCGGCCGAGCTGCGAGACGCTGTCACCACGCCGGCTGGCACCACGATCGCCGGAATCTATGAGCTGGAGAAGGGCTCTTTCAGGACGAGCGTCATGAACGCGGTCGACGCTGCGACCAAGGCTGCAGAGAGGGTCGCTAAGAAGTTCGAATCAGAAGAGTGATTCCGAGCGGTACTCCTTTGCCCGAGCCCGATCAGCTGGCCAGATTCTCAATCTTCACGGGTTCTATCTTGTCTGCTGGATTGAAACCGAAGATCCTCGAATAGAAATAGAGCTCGGCCTCGAATGCGCGTCTTATCGTGTTAGCCCTCCTGAAGCCGTGCTGCTCGCCCTCGAATGGGATGTACGCAACGGGAATCCCGCGCTTCCGCAAAGATTCGACCATGGTTTCGGCCTGGCTCGGCGGCACGATCACGTCCTCTAGGCCCTGGAAGAAAATCACCGGGCAGGATATCCCGTCGACATGATGAATCGGCGAGCGTTCAATGTAGATGTCGCGTCTCTGAGGATAAGGACCAATCAGGCTGTCGAGGTAACGCGATTCGAACTTGTGAGTGTCCTTGGCTAACCCTTCCGCGTCGCTTACACCGAAGTAGCTCGCACCGGCAGCAAAGACTTTCCTGTACGCTAGGGCGCAAAGCGTGGTGTAGCCTCCGGCGCTGCCTCCGCGAATTGCGAGGCGTTTTCGGTCGGCCTTCCCCTTTCTCGCCAAGTACTTCGCGGCGCTCGCGCAGTCGTCCACGTCGACGATTCCCCAGCGTCCGTTCAGCCTTCGCCTGTATTCTCTGCCGTATCCGGTGCTTCCGCCATAGTTCACATCAACGACAGCGAAACCTCTGCTCGTCCATGCCTGAAACGGCAAGTACAGCGAAGTCGACGTCGCTGAGGTCGGTCCGCCGTGGCTCGTCACAAGCAGCGGGGGCCTCTCTCCCCTCGGCGCCAGCATAGTTCTTGTTAGTCGGCGGATAGTAGAACGCGTGGGCTATCCTCCCGCCCGCGGTCCCGAAGTCGAAGTGCCGCGGGACGGAGGTAAATCCTGAGGCTGGCCTGTAGACATCCGGCCTGTACAGTGGCCTGCAAGACTTCCTCGACACATTCATTTCGACGACCGACATCGGTTCAGAGGGCGACCCGCCGAGAAAGAAGGCGCGGCCAGGAATCGCCCTGACTTGGCTGATTTCTGTGTAGGGCAGTCTGATTGGTTCGAATTTCCGTCGACCCGGGTCCAGCAGACCGAGCTGCCATGTTCCTTCACGGACGAAGGAGCATACGACCCTCCTCTCGGACTCGAAAGCGTAGGTCGACATTCTGAACCCCCACTGGGGCCGACCGAAATCCGCCCTCATCGGGTGAACGGCTTCGGCCCTGCCGTCCGCGAAGCGGTAGATGTTCCACCAACCACTTCGGTCGGATATGAAATAGAGGGTGCCATCGGGCGACCATTCTGGCTGGAAAATCGACTCTGCCTTTCCGCCTGCAACCAGCTTTCTTTCTACTATCGACCCGTCGCTAGCTATTCTTCCCGTCCAGAGCTCAGAGCCGTCCCACGGCATGTTTGGAAAGTTCCAGGTCAGCCAGCAAAGTCGCGACCCGCTCGGATCAATCCTCGGGCTAGAGTAGAAGTCGTTCCCGTAGATGAGCGTCTGGCCAGGCGACCCGTCCAGCCCGATGCTCGCGATGCTGTTTGCGGGAAGGCGTCCCGAGGCCCTGTGGTCTTCAGCGATGGCGACCAATCGATTTCGACCAGCATCGAACACGTAGTCGGAATAGCGGATTCCTTCCTCGGTAATAGGCGCGGGAGCTCCGCCGGCCACCTGCCTGTAGACCGTTTGGTCTGCGAAGTTGGAAAAGAAGACGGTGCCCTCGTGGACGAGATAGGAACCGCCGCCGTATTCGTGGACGCGGGTCCTGACGTTGAACCGCGAAGGTAGAACCTCGACTACCCTTCCGCCTCGCTTGCGGTAAAGCGCGTATCTTCCTCCCTCTTCAGGTCGCAACCGAAGCCAGTAGGGATTGTCTCCGTCCAGCATCAACTCGCTCGGCACGCTCGAACCTTCGGCGAGCCGGTCCAGGGCTATCGGCGAGCGCCATGAGCCGTAGGGCGCCACCTTTCGCTGCATGCCGAGCCGTGACGTCGCTCCACGTCATATAAGACTGAATGTTCGTGAGAATTCAAGCGAATTCATGCGCGCGTGATGAACCATTATTAGACGGCGCTCGGCGTAAGGATGGACAGCACTTGCCCCGAACCAAGTCGAATGTCTCCGAGACCCTGACGAAGGTCTCCTCCACCAAGACCAGAGAACTGATGCAGACGCCGGCGGTGACTGTTCCAGAGGAGATGACGCTGGAAGACGCGGCGAGGGTGCTGTGGGCCAAGAACATAGGGAGCGTAATTGTTGTCAACAAGCAAGATCGGATGATTGGCATCCTGACTGAACGGGACATGATCTTTGCAATCAGCAAGGAACTGATCGGCAAGGACGTCCCGGTCTCCAGCATCATGTCCCAGACTGATCTTATCGCCAGCCCCAACGAGGGCGTCGCAACAGTTCTGGACAGGATGATCAAGGGAAACGTCCGCCACCTGCCGGTAATCGACAGCGACGCGAGGCCTCTGGGGATGATATCGACGCGCGACCTGATGGGCTTCACCGAGCCATTCCTGAAGTTCCTGTTGAAGGCCCCGCCCAGAAAGACCAAGAAGAAGTAGCTCGCCTACGCAAACAAAGGAACGTGCAGGCACACCGCTGCTGACAGCACGGCGGCCCGCTCAATTCCTATGAACACGCAAGCTTGGGTCAAGGCCGCTTGAACTGCAAGACCGGAGTAGCCGAAGGGAAGGAACTGCTTCTCTATGCATTTCCACCTCCACATCCCTTCACGAGCGAAAGGGTCCAGGCATTTTGGAAGGAGCTGCGCGCACGAAATCTCAGGGTCGAACGGTTCCAACCAGAGAAGGCGGGAAAGGAACTGCTTGGACTCTTTCAATCGGAGGAGCACATCAAGTTCGTTGAGCTAGCGTCGCAATTGGGTTACGGGGCCTTGGATCAAGGTGACACGCCCGCCTTCAAGGGCATCTTCGAAGCAGCTCAGTACGCTGTTGGCTCTACCATCGTCGCAGTCAGGAGGGTGATGACAGGAGAGCTGGACCACGCCTTCAACCCCGTTGGTGGGCTTCACCACGCGCGGCGGGAAGCGTCGGCGGGCTTCTGCGTCTTCAATGACATCGGAGTCTCAATCGAGCTGCTGCGGAAGGAGTTCAAGGTCAAGAGGATTCTCTACGTCGACATAGACGTCCACCACGGGGACGGCATCTACTACTCGTACGAGTCCGACCCGAACCTCTTCACCTTTGACATCCATGAAGACGGGAAGTATCTCTACCCTGGAACCGGTTCGGCCGAGGAGACAGGGGAAGGGAAGGCCCGGGGCACCAAGGTCAACGTACCGCTCCCGCCAGGGTCTGGAGACTCCGCGGTCGAGGCCCAGCTCTCTTGGTTGGAGGAATTCGCGCGGGAAGCGAGGCCCGATTTCATCATACTTCAGTGCGGTGCCGACGGGCTCCGCGGCGACCCGATAGCGGGCCTGAGCTACACGCCGACTACTCACAAGAGGGTGGCGGGTTTGCTCCACCAGATTTCACACGAGATGTGTGGTGGAAGGATTGTGGCGCTCGGCGGGGGAGGTTACGACCCAGAGAATTGCGCCAACGCCTGGATGGCAGTCGTCGAGAGCCTGATTGCCAGATGACAACAGATGCTCGTCGAAGCTAGTTCGGTTTGACTTTGCCTTTTCGGTTCGCTGGTAAACGTCGAGCGCGAGGAGCGTGTCCGGCGTAAGTTTGTCGGGTTCCTCCTTCGACCATCTTCACGAATTCCTCGAATCAGACGAACTTGCCTTCTTTCGTCTCCTCGCTCAGCCTGATTTCGGATTCGTTGACACGTCCCTCAAAGACGAAGGTACTCCCGCTCGACAAGATTGCCGTAGGGCCAGTCCGGCGTCTTCACCTTTGCTATCCAGTTCAGCTCACAGTGGACGCCAAGCTCCTCCGAGAGCTCTCGCTTTGCGGCCTGCCGTAAGTTTCCCCGGAGGCGACGTGCCCCATGACCGAAAGGGTCCAGTGGCCGGGGTACCAGCCCATCCAGTCCGCCCGCCTTTGGAGTATACACCGCTCCGCGCTCGTCGAAGAGAAGGATCGCTATTGCCCTGTGAAGCAGCCCTTGCCTGACGCATTCCTTGCCAGGTCTTCGACCAACCACATTGTCTTGGTCGTCGACCACGTCGAAGAACTCTACGGGCAACCCCTTCCGCCGATGGTCCGACTCCATGTTGATGCTTCGCTATGACGTTTTGGGCTGCGACATATTGTAGGTCCGCGACTCCGGTCTCACCGCCATTCCCACCCAGTACGAAACCAACGGCACGAACCAGAATAGTATCCTCGCTTCGATTCCAAGCACGCTCACCTCCCAGAACTGCGGCGCGATTGAAACCATCAACACCACCGAGATGACAATCATCCTGTTCCTGCCTGCTCGGAAGAGAGCGACCAGCTCGGGTGCCACCAGCTTCTTCTCCTCCAAGCCGATCAGATGAGCGAACAGCGCTAGCGCCGCGAATATGGCCGCAATGTCAGCCGCGAGAAGATTCGACGCGTAGTCCCTGATGAAGTACACCTGCGCTGCGCCCAGCGATGGATCCACAACCTCAACACTGTTCAGCAGGTAGGGGACCAGAGCAACGAGAAAGAGGAGAATCACGTTGACGAACGTGAGGAAAGAAGTCTCGACTGGCAGAATCGACGTAAACGTCGTATAGATCATCCACACTGTAATCAGCATCAGGAACGAGAAAGTGAACGCCAGAATGTGGCTGTTAATTTGGTCCGCCGACGTCGGAGGACTCGCAATAAGCGCGATGGAACCTATTGACAAGGAGAGTCCGAAAACCAGGTCGGCCAGAGTCTGTATCCTGGGCTTCGGCCTGTATCCAAGTGGCTACACACCAGCGCATCAGCTTTTGGCTTACCAAGCCTCATATCGCACGCCGTCTTCGCGTGGCCGCGGTGGTGTAGTCGTGCGTCACAAGCACACGGCACAGCTTGGTAACATAGGAGGCTGTGGACCTTTAGATCGTGGGTTCAAATCCCACCCGCGGCCCCAATTTTTGGGTTCAAGCACAGCACCATTTTGCAACTTCTCGCGCTTAAAGGTCCACGACGGAGTTTGAAGCTTTCAGGTTACAAGTTGGTCTTGATGGTGCGTCACTAGGTTAAACAAGAACTAAGGTTCGGCAGACTGTCTTTCCTCCTTCAGAAAGCCAGAGTCGGAGTCTCACTGAGCGTTCGGAGCAATGAGATTGTCTGCAGGAGTTAACCGACCTTCCTCCCTAGAAGAGAGAGGCAGCGACTTGCGTTCGTTCTAGCGGGAGGATGTTGCGGCTTGTTCCGGCACGGCGGGACTAGGAGTCCCCGGCTTTGTGGGTGGGGCCTCGCCGCCAATCTTCGTTGTAAAGAGCGAAATCGCTGTGACAAAGCAAAGTATCTTCGAAACCGAGTTGAGGAGTACCGGCCCTGCCTGCTGTGGAGGTGCGAAACCGATGAGAGCCCAAATCGCGAAGACAAAGAACATGCCAGCCAGGGCGTAGCCCGTGTACTTCGTCACCCTTGTGAGGGGGGACAGCGTGAGAAGCGAGAAGGTAGAGACCTCAATGACAAACAGCGGCAGGAAGTAGAGCAGTCTGTAGAGCTCTGGGGAAGGGGGTATTGCAATAGTCCTGTTGATCACTATGAGGTCGAAGGGCAGCTCGAAGATCATCGGGGCTGCGGCGGTGCCGACAAAGGCGCTCAGCAGAGCTATCTTGATTCCGTGCTTCCTCGTCAGGTAAGCAATCAGGATGAACGTGACGACCGCAGAACCGTAGGTCAGCGGGGTTATCGGGTTGGTGGGGGCACTCACCGCTACCTTCGACGTAGATGTGGCTAGCTTCTCGATGGCCTGAACGATGTAGGCGAGTTCGGCGACGTCGAAAGTGAATATGGCAAGCACCCAGACGACCACCATCATAGCCGCTCCCGCCTTTCCGGGGCCTTTCATCCCAACGGGGTTGCGCAGCCTCGAGCCGACGAACGCTACGAGTCCCGTGATGGCGAAGAGTATGATCGCAAGGAGCACAGCGCCGCCGCCCGCATAGGGAACCCACCCACCATTTTGAGCCGCCGGATATCGCCCGATGCGCAGCATAGGGGCATCGAAGTAAATAGGTTTCGACCCGCACACCGACGAAACCAGTCTATACCCGACTGGTGTCCCTTTCAACCATGATTGGAATGGTGGGAGCGGGCAAGGTAGGGGGCAGCGACTTGCGGCCATGCAGATTTGAACCCATTCACTTTTCACCCAATGCAGCAACACCTCCAAATTTAGCACGGACTAGCGAACAGGCACTTGCTTTCAACCCAATTTTTTGGGACCAAATCCCACCCGCGGCCCTCCCTTAATGCCCAATTCAATGGCTTGATTGACGAGAGACGAACGTGTTCGCCAGCGACGTTCCAATCTTGACAGATATCATACCGTTCGCCGACAAGTTGAAAGGATGCTCACTCGAGCAGAGGCTTCGGGCGAAGGTCCTTGAGAATGTCTGTTTCTGAGGTCATCGTCATAACCAAGAAGTTCCTCACAGAAGAGGCAGGCTTCGAAAACATCAAGATCTCTTCGGTGGTGGCGGTCGAGGCCGAGTCGAACTGGAAGGTAAACGCTGACATCGGGCAGCCCACAACGGACAAGAAAGAGATAATCATAGACGACAGGGACGGGAAGATAGTCTCCTACAAGCAGGCCTGACTAGAAGAGAAGGTACAGGTCTGACCTCACCGGCCAGCCAAGTTAGTCGTTCATGCTCGGCCGCGGCCCTCCATGACTCCTCGCAAGCTACATATCGGCTAGGGATGAGGTCTCTTTGCTTGATCAAGTGGTCACTCAAGGAACTTCCAGAAGTCAGTTCGACCCAAGATTTGGTCCGTAAGCTTGCGACCGATAACGCGCCGGAAGGGACGGTCGTTATTGCGAAGCGGCAGACTGCGGGCAGGGGGCGTCACGGAAGGGCGTGGGCTTCACCCGAGGGAGGACTCTACATGTCCCTCCTGCTCCGACCTCCTTCCCCAGCAATGCTTCAGACGCTAACCTTGACCGCGTCGCTTGCGGTCGTTCGTGGGATTAAGAACGCAACCGGACTGAAAGCCCGGATCAGGTGGCCCAACGACGTCATGATTGGAGACAAGAAGGTGGCCGGCGTGATCGCTGAATCGAGCTTCACTGGGGAGGGACTGTCATTCGTGATAGTGGGGATCGGGGTGAACTGCAACTCGAGTGTGTCTTCGGTTGAGCCTTCCAGCCCTACCACAAGCCTTGCCGGAGAACTGGGACAGGACACAGACGTCAAGCAGCTGCGCCAAGCAATCCTTGAAGCGTTCGGTGCCGGCTATGACGAGTGGCTCAAAGGGACGGATGTGGTCAAACTCGCGCGAGGCGCCATAGGGACAATAGGGAAGCGCGTCGCTGTCACCATGAAGTCTGGCGAGAACCTCGATGGCGTCGCTCGAGATATCAACCAATCCGGTGGCCTGCTCCTAGAGCGAAAGGGCGAGAGACTCATCATTCACGCGGAGGACGTCGAACGTCTACGAGAGACGTGAGGAAATCCTAGATGAGGCCCGACTTCATCTTGTCGAAGTCGGGCAAGGTTCCAGGGTTCGGTGCCACCCACTTCCACACGATCTTGCCCTTCTCGTCGACAATGAATATCGCCCTGTTGGCCACGTCGTAGCCCTCGACTCCTCCGAGCGCCGGCCACACGATTCCGTATTTCTTGACTATCTCGCGCTTGAAATCGCAGAGGAGCGGGAAGGTGAGGTTGTTCTTTTCAGCGAAGGCCTTTTGCGCAAACGGTGCGTCAACCGAGATGCCCACGACTTCCCCCTTCAGTCTCTGGAGCTCCCCTAGCATGTCCCTGAAGGCGCACATCTCCTGCGTGCAAATACCCGTGAACGCGCCCGGGAAGAAGGCGAGTATCGTCCGGCGGCTCTCCACCAGGAACTCCGACAGCTTCCTAACCTTCTTTTCAGTATCGTACAGTGCGAAGTCTGGCGCTTTGTCTCCTACTTCTGGCATGGCCTCTTTCAACCCCTGAGCCAGTATAAATTTCCAGCGCCGCTACGGTAGGAGCTTCTCCCGCACTATCAGCCTGTCAATCGAAGTGAGAAGGAACGCGGAGCAGACGAAAATCGCAAGCCCGAACGCGAGGTCCAGCCAGACTATCTCGAACCCCAGCAGCGCGACAAGGAAGAACTCGGGCAGCAACAGGAACACGCCTATCGTTATTCCTACGGGCGAATTCATCCCTGTTGGCTTCCGCTGCATCGAACTGAAGGCAGTCATCAGAACGGTCACCAGTGCGACGTCGGACAGCCCCGTGAGCAGTCCTAGGCCGGCTGCGATTGCCGCGTTTGCCAAACCGGCCCTGGCGAGCACCAGGTTCAGTAGGATCATCGGGCCCATTCCGACCAGCGCAAGCCCCAGCGAGGCTTTCAGGTATCCCCAGAAGACGTCCCTCTGTCCCATGCCGACCGCGAGCAGATACTCCAGAAGTCCTGTGTTCTTGTCTGCAACGAACAGCAGGTAGATTGGCGTGGTGATAATCAGCCCGACCATGGCCGAGAATGGCACGACCAAGAAGCCGAGGGCAAAGGTGATGTTCCCTACTCCCGCCGAAGCAGGAATGCCGCTAGTAGCCCCAACCGCATAATTGAACACACCAGTGAGGACGAGGCCCATCGCCACCCCCAGGACGACGTAGCTGATGCCCATCCTGGCGCTCCGAGTGAAAACCTGTCTGTAGATCTGCAACCTAGCGGCCCCCTTCCGTAAACAAATCCTCCAACGGGTTCCCCATCTCCTTCACCTCGTAGACGACGATGCCCGAGTCCACAATCTTCTTCACGAGGGCGCCGACGTCCTGCTGTCCACCGACGTCGACCACGTAGTACTCTTTCTCCTGCCTGCCACCCGGAAGAACCTGGGACAGTTCTGCCGACGCCTTGATTCCGACGGAGTAGCGCCCGGTCCTCAGCTCTTCTTTCTTCCCGAAGAATCCGACCGAACCGTTCCGGATGAGTATGATGTAATCGCCAATCTCCCTCGCCTCGTACAGATTGTGCGACGAGTACATCACGAACTTCTCCTTGCTGAGGGAGAGGATGATGTCCCGCACCTCCTTTGCCACTATCGGGTCCAGGTTGGAAGTCGGTTCGTCCATCAGGTAGAGCTTCCTTTCCCTCAGGAACAGCTTGGCGACGGAGGCCCTCTTCTTCTGTCCCTGACTGAGGTTGCTCACCTTCTTGTCAGCGAGGTCAGACAGGCTGAGCATTTCGATGGCCTTCGCAGCGCTCCCCTCTTCGATTTCGGCGTAGAAGCTCAGCGCAGCCCTTACCGTCATCTCCTCCGGAAGCGCGGAAAGGTGGGTCAGGTACCCTATCTCCCTTCTCACCTCGTTGGCAGAGTAGAGGTCCCTCCCGTCCAGACTCACCGAACCAGAGGTCCTCTTCAGCACCCCAGCGACAGTTCTGAATAATGTCGTCTTCCCGGCGCCGTTGGGCCCCAGGACCACGTAGATGGCCGGCTCCGAGACCTCGAGGGATATGGAGTGGAGCACATCGCGGCCGTTGTAGCCCGAACTCACATTCTCGAGCTTGAGCAAAAGATTCCAGACTTCGACCCTCTAGGTGCCTACATGAACCTTACCTGAAAGGAATGCACCGAACGTTTGATAAAGCGGAAGGGAAGCATGCCCATCTTACCAGATTGGCTCCGAAAGATTCCGCTTCTTCCAAACCTCGACTGCCCGAGCTCACCAGCGCCGAGAAGGCGCGATACAGCAGGCACCTCGTGATGCCCGAGGTCGGGGAAGATGGCCAGCGCGCTCTCAAGGCGTCTTCGGTTCTCGTCGTAGGAGCCGGAGGCCTCGGGGTTCCGGTGTCGGTCTATCTTGCGGCCGCGGGTTTCGGCAGGATTGGGATAGTGGACGGAGATGTAGTGGAGACTTCAAACCTCCAGCGCCAGTTCCTCTTCTCGGAAGCCGACGTCGGGCACGGGAAAGCCCAGCTGCTCCGGTCCAAACTATTTGCGGTAAACCCCAACGTGCGCGTCGACGCCTACGAAGCAAAGCTGGATTCGTCGAACGCCATGAGAATCCTCGAGCCATACGACATCGTGGTCGATGCCACAGACAACTTCCCGAGCCGCTACCTGATCAACGACGCCTGTGTGATGCTGGGCAAGCCCGACATCTACGCCAGCGTCTTCAGGTTCGATGGTCAGGCATCGGTTTTCGCTACTCGAGAAGGTCCCTGTTACCGTTGTCTCTACCCAGAGCCTCCACCTCCGGAGTCCGTACAGTCGTGCGCCGAGGCTGGTGTCTTCGGCGTCCTCACGGGCATAATGGGGTCGGTGCAGGCCAGCCAAGCCCTCAACATCGCTCTGGGTCGCGGGGCTCCGCTCGCCGGAAAGCTCCTGCTCTTCAACGGGCTGGATACATCGTTCAACGAGCTCAAGATAAGGAAGAACCCGCGATGCGCAGTCTGCGGGCTGAAACCCAGAATCAGGAGGCTGATAGACTACGAAGAGTTCTGCGGCATTCGGAGAGAGGTCAGCACGGGAATCCCTGAAACCGATCCGCTCTCCCTCAAGGCAGCCATCAACGGAGGAAAAGCGCCCTTCCTCCTCGACGTGAGGGAGCCATACGAGTACCAGCTCTGCCACCTCGAAGGCGCCAAGCTGATTCCGCTCGGACAGCTCCCGAAGAGACTCTCCGAGCTCAACAAACAGAACGACATCGTGGTTTACTGCCACAGTGGTGAAAGGAGCGCTAACGCAACGGGGCTCCTGAGGAGATCGGGTTTCGTGAAGGTTCGGAACCTGAAGGGCGGGATTAAGGCCTGGGCCCAGCAGGTGGACGCGACCATGCCGGTGTACTGAGGGACCTAGGAAGCCGCGAACCTATCCACGGTAGCAGCCACCCACTTCATCCCCTTCACAAACAGGTCCAGGCGCAGGTTCTCGTTGGGGGCGTGGGCATGAGAGAAAGGATTCCCCCCGCCGATGGCAACGCAGGGCGCCTCAAACAGGTACATGGGTCCAGTACCTGCAGAAGACACAGTGACGACTGGCTTGACCCCGAAGACTTCTGCCGCAGCCTGCTGAGCAGCGACAGAGATTGGCGACTTGTGCGACGTCCTCTTGGCCTTCTCTCCTTCTGAATACGTAACCTTGACGTCCCGATATCCGCGCTTTGCCAAATGGCGCGTGAGCTTCCCATGCAAATCCTTCGGATCCTGATTAGGCACCAATCGAAAATCAATCTTCGCCAGCGCCTCGCTCGGCAGGACAGTCTTCGAGCCCTTGCCTGTGTATCCGGAGTAGAGGCCGCAGATTGTGCACGTTGGCTTGTTCACGAGCGCCTTCTTCGCTTCCTCGACCCCCATCCCGCCGATGAACCGCGTGATTCCCAGGTCGCGCTTGATTGCCTGGGCCTCGTACGGCTGCGACCTAACCACAGCGATCTCTTCCTTCGTTAGAGGCTTGACGTCGTCGTACCATCCAGGAACCATGATCTTGTCTCCCTGTTTAATCGTATTCAGGGCGCCCACCAGCCTCCACGCGGGGTTGTCCACGATTGCACCCAGCGATGAATGCGCATCCCGTTTCGCATGCTTGGCTGTGAGCTCGACGTACAGGATTCCCTTCACGCCCAGCACGACGTTTGGCCTCTCTTTGGGGTCGACGCCGCCGAACTCCCAGACGACGGAGTCCGCCTTGAATATCTCAGGATACTTCCTCAGGTACTCGTGAAGGTGGACGCTCCCGACTTCCTCCTCTCCCTCGAATAGGAACTTGAAGTTGCACGGCAGGTCGCCTCTGGTTTCAAGAAACGCCTTCGTCAGGTTGAGCCGGCCTATGAGCTCCCCCTTGTCGTCGGAGACGCCTCTGCCGTAGATCTTCCCGTCCTTGATTGTCGGCTGAAACGGCAGGGTCTCCCAGAGCTCGAGCGGCTCTGGCGGCTGTACGTCGTAGTGGTTGTAGAACAGGATTGTCTTGCGGGGGTTCTTCTTGCTCCTGATCTCACCAGCGACGACCGGACTGCCCTCGCCAACATCGAACGTTTTCGGTTGGGCACCAATCTCCTCCAGGAGCTTGTAAACGAGCTTCGAACAATTCCGTATTCCCTGGCCCGTGGCAGCGACGCTGGGCTGGCTCGCCAGCCTGACGAGCATCTGAGTGGCCTTCTCCGCGGTCCAGTCGATGGCGTCGAATATGTCCTTCATCCGATTGCTTCCCTAGGGCCATGGCTGTTCAATAAAAGCAACACCGTTAGAGCGAAACCAACAGCCTTCTAATCCTAGAGCAGCACGACTGCGATGTAGGAGATGAGCTGCGCGAGTAACATGACCGTGTGCTCCTCTTCGTCGTCATAGTAGATGAACGCCTCATTGCCAAGCACCAGTCCCGCAAAGAGGCCCATCCCGACGAAGAATGCATACGGCACGAGGAAGTAGTTGCCAATGAGATAGAGGCCGAGCGCAGAGAGGTACAACGCTGCGGAGAGCGTTTCCCAAGACGCGATGACTGCGAAGAGAACCTGGGCGATTCTCTTCCCCGACCCATGCTTCATGGTGACCTTCTCGAGGAGCTCGAGGTTCTTGCTTGAGAAGCGGAAGTACTTGCCTCTGTGGCCGTGCTGCGTCAACCAGTCGGAAATGTTACCCGTCGCGGCCATCGAGAAGTAGATGCCCCAGAAAAGGAGCAGGCCCGCGGAGACTATGTTCATCGCGCTTCTGGGCTTCTTCCATCATCATCATAAGCAAGCTTTCTGGGTCAGAGCCTGAAATTCGAGGTGAACGCCGAACCTCAATGACCGCCCGCCGAAATGAATCCTCAGCGACTGGGCACGGTCACCACCGAATTCTTCGCGATTTCGGTGACACTGCGACGGAACAATTTCATCTCGAAGGGAGTAAAACCTGAATGTCTACAATATCATCTGCCGTTAACAAACTAATCCAGAGGAACTACCTCGCCAAGTGGACCGTTATCGGACTCTGCATCGGCATAATCGCCGGGATTGGCGCCCTCATCTTCTACTTCCTGATTCAATTCGTAACTAATACAATGCTCGGCGGGATAACAGGCTTCTTCCCTCCCAACCCCGCAGGCGAGTCTGCTTCCCTTCCAAGCCTCCACCCAAACTTCTGGCTCGTCCCCCTCTCCACTGCCCTAGGCGGTCTTGCCACGGGAATCATCGTCTACGGCTTCGCTCCTGAGGCCCAGGGCCACGGAACCGATGAGGCAATCGCCGCTTTTCACCGCAAGGACGGCAAAATCAGGCGCAGGATTCCAATAGTGAAGGCAATCGCTTCCGCTTTCACCATAGGTTCCGGAGGGAGCGGCGGAAGGGAGGGGCCCACCGCTCAGATTGCGGCCGGATTCGGTTCCTACGTTGGCGACGCTCTCAAGCTATCAGTGAAGGACAGGCGTATTGCAGTCGCCGTGGGCATCGGGGCCGGCATCGGCTCGATTTTCAAGTCGCCGTTCGCCGGGGCAATGCTAGCGGGAGAGATTCTCTACAGCGGCGGCGACTTCGAGGTGGAGGCGCTGATACCCGCCTTCATTGCCTCCCCCACCGGGTATGTCATATTCGCCGCGTTCGCCGGGTTCACCCCGATATTCGGCGGCGTATCCTACGTCTTCACCCAGCCGTTCAATCTGGTGTACTACACAATCTTGGGACTGGTCTGCGGCCTCGTGGGAAGAGGCTACACGACCACCTTCTACGCAGTGAGGGGTTTCTTCTCGAGACTCAATATCCCGAACGTCGCCAAGCCCATGATTGGCTTGACGCTTTCTGGCATAATCGGGCTCTTCTTTCCACAGGTCATCGGGCTCGGCTACGGCTTCCTCCAGTATCTCATCGACGGCAATCTGAGTCTGATTGCCATCAACTTCGTCACGGCCCCGCTAATCATCGTGCTGCTGCTCGTGGTGCTCCTCAAGATTCTTGCGACGTCTCTCACGGTAGGTTCTGGCGGCAGCGCCGGGGTGTTCGCTCCCTCCCTCGTGATAGGCGGTTTCGTGGGCGCGGCCTTCTGGGTCGTACTGAACTCCGTCCTCCCGGGGGCCATACCGGTGGCTGCCCCTCTGGTCATAGTAGGAATGATCGCGCTGTTCGGCGGCGTCGGGCGAGTGCCCATAGCCGTCATACTGATGGTCAGCGAAATGACAGGAACTCTTTCGCTCTTGGCTCCCGCGATGGTGGCCGTGGTGGTCTCCTATTTCGTGGTGGGGCAAAAGCACACGATCTACAGAAGCCAGGTTCCCAAGCGGTCCGATTCGCCGGCGCACACAGGCGAATACAACGTCCCCCTGCTGACAAAGCTGTTCGTCTCCGACGCCATGAACCACATCGTGTTCACACTCTCACCCGAGGACAAGGTGTCAAGCGCGTATCAGACGATGCTCGACAAAGGCTTCCGCGGCATACCAATAGTCGAATCGGATAAGGCCGTGGGGATTGTGACCATGAGCGACCTCCTCAGAATACCCTTGGAACTGATGTCCTCGATACCGCTCAGGACCGTAATGACCCAGAACCTAGTTGTGGCCTACCCAGATCAATCGTTGTTTGATGTCCTGGCCGCAATGACCAACAACGGGGTCGGGCGCGTGCCGGTCGTTTCAAGGGACACGGGCAGGCTGGCGGGCATTATCACGAGGACCGATGTCATCCGCGCCTACGACAGGGCCGTCGAGCTCCTCTCAAAGTCGGAGCCGACCTGATGCAGACCCAAGTTCGCCAGATTCCAAAAGCTCGAAAGAAGAACCCCCGATACGCTTATCGTCAATCCACATGCGGCCAGCGATGCTGGTTGACCAATGGCCGTGGACCCAATCCTGGCCGACGTTCCGATAACCGTAGTCCTACTAATCTGGATGGGTTTCGTGTTATTCTTCGGGTCCCGGTGGCTCTACAACTTCGTCCTGAAAAGAGGGTGGGACCAAAAGGTGGGACAAAGAGGGGGACGTATCTGGGAAGGAAATTTGTTCACATCTTCGGAGCCGGGTTGACCGCCGCCATTCTCCCGTTCGAATTCCACGAACCGTACTTCCCTCTGGTCTTCGCCCTCTTTCTGGCAGTGCTCACCTACTCGCTCCACAGGACGAATCACATACTGTACTGGTTCCAGGACCCCGCCAACTATTCAGAAACCTACTTTGCCATAATGTTCGGCACCATTGTCTTCGTCACTTGGTTCCTCGACAAGACCTTCCTGCTGGCTGTCGTCCCGACGCTCTTCATGGCTTGGGGTGACGGAGTCACGGGGGTCGTGAGGAATCTGAAGTACAAGAAAAGGACGAAGGCGTGGGAAGGATCCCTGGCGATGCTGCTCGTGTGCATCCCGATTGGCGCTCTGCTAGGCTTGGTAGGGGTGCTCACAGGAGTGGTCGCTACACTCGTGGAGCGGGTTGAATGGATGGACGACAACCTCAGCGTTCCTCTGGTGAGCCTAGGGATTCTGATCCCAGCGTTCATCTTCAAGGTCAATCTGCCCCTGCCGTAAAATCCCGAACTCCACTGCGGCGCAAGCAGAACTTTAGGCTTCAGCCTTTTGCTCGGTTGTTGTCAATCGAGTTCCTCCCGTTGACGCTGAGGGTATGCTTGGCTTACCCCATTCGGCTCCTCGCTTCACCTTCGGAATCAGCAACGACGCGATGGCGCCCAGCCCGCAAAAGATCCCAGCCGCGAGCGCAGCACTCCGCGCCCCTTCCGTGATGGCTTGGTAGAACACGGAAGTGATTGCAGCAGAAACGGGCCCCGGCGGCACGCTGGGGATCGACGAGAGCCCGCCGCCCAGCCCCGAGTTAAGTGCTGCCTGCAGGACCGGTTTGAGCGCGGCAGGAATCTGCGAAGACGCAGCCAAAGCGGCCGTTCCAGTGCTCGCAATCTGGGCCGTCAGCACGGCGCCGATGATGGCTATCCCGAAAGCGGAGCCCAACTGTCTGAGAGTGCTGTTCGCCCCCGACCCCATCCCCGCGTGCTCTCGCGGGATGTCGCTGAGCACCGTGCTTGTCAACTGACCTATGGCGAGTCCCACCCCCGCCCCATAGAGAACGAGGATCGGCTCAAGAGTGAGGACCGCAGTGTTTACCTCGATTACCCTGCTCATCACGATAAGAGCGATGGATTCGAATACCATCCCGGTAGTAACGACCCACTTCGCCCCGTAGCGGTTGCTTAGAAGGCCCGCCGTGGGCGCAACGAAGAAGCTGACAATCGCGAAGGGGAGGAGGGAAATGCCCATGTCGACGGCGCTCAATCCCCTCACCAGCTGGAGGTAGATCGAGAGTATGAAGAAAACCCCGAACTCTCCCATGGAGACTATGATCACTGTGATGAGGCCGTACCTGAACGCCTTGAACTGTGCCAAGAGCGAGAAGTCGAAGAGGACCGCTCTCCTTGCCCTGAGCCTCCTCAGCTCGTAGACCACGAACGCAGCAGAAAAGACGACGCCAATGAGAACAGCAA
Organism: uncultured archaeon; assembly: GCA_963759195.1. Lineage (GTDB taxonomy): Archaea > Thermoproteota > Nitrososphaeria > Nitrososphaerales > Gagatemarchaeaceae > DASPPF01. Next base: position 225,996 of record CAVWXJ010000005.1, on the reverse strand, counting down.
CCGGCGTCGGGGATATCGAGGTGAACGGCCACTGCCAGCCCAGGATGGTGAAAGTCTGCGACGGGACAATCCATCCGAGGTTCTGGCCCTGGACGAGACCGAAAATTATGGGACCAAGGCCTAGAGCGATTAGAGCGGCACCCAAGACGTCCGGGTCGTACTTCTCCTCAGCCGATTTCGATTCGGCGATGAAGGCATAGGTGCCCAAGAGCGCGACTATACCGATGGGGATGTTGATCAGGAAGGACCATCTCCAGCTCACGTACGTGGTCAGGTAACCCCCCAGAAGGGGACCCAGGGCACCCGCGGCGCCCGCTATTGCTCCCCAGATTCCGAACGCGATTCCCCTGTTCCTTCCTGTGTAGGCTGTGGTAAGTATGGAGAGGGTCGAGGGCGCGGCCATCGCCGCTCCGAAACCCTGAACGATTCGGCCCACCAGCATTAGCGAGAGATCCGCCGAAGACCCGGTCAGCAGGGACCCGACCATGAAGGTGACGATTCCTGCCGCGAAGATCCTCTTCCTTCCAAACTGGTCGCCAAGCCTGCCCCAGATCAGGATGAACGCTCCAAAGACCAGCGAATAGGTGGCACCTATCCATTCGAGGTCTACGACAGATACGGCGAAGTCGCGCTGTATGGAGGGAAGGGCCACGTTGACTATGGTCGTATCGAGGACGATGATTGCAAGAGAAAGGCCCAGGATCACTACCGTCATCCAGCTTCTCAGGGAGGTCTTCGGCACCGCCTGGTCCTGTGCCCACGTCTTCTGGCTTGGCTGCATTGTTGAACTGTCGTCGCCGAATTTGGAGGCTATTTAGAATGAGCGCCAACCATCCAACCGCACACAACTTTCTGCCTCATCGTTTCTGGCGGAAGTGTCTCCCTCTGACGGCTGAAGAGGTCTCTCCGCTCGATAGTCTAAAATGCTGGATGGGAAGGGCGTCCGCACTTGGCTTCTCAGGAGCGCGTCCCGATCGGGAATCTGCCCAGATGGACGGTCCTCTCGGTAACAACGCTAAGCTCCTTCATGGCGGCCCTCGACTCTAACATTGTCACCATCGCCTTGCCCGCAATGTCGAAGGCGCTGCAGTCCGGGGTCTCGCTTCTGGGGTGGGTTATCACGGGCTACATTCTCGCCGCAGCCGCGCTCGTCCTCCAGGCAGGAAAGCTGGGAGATAACTACGGGAAGAAGCGGGTATATCTCGCAGGCTTTGCAGTCTTCGGGACCGCATCCGCGCTTTGCGGCATCAGTCAGAACATCGTCGAGCTGGTCGCCTTCAGGGTCGTGCAGGGTGCTGGAGCGGCGGTGCTCACCGCGACGGCCATCCCCCTGATTTTCGCTTCGTTCCCTCCAACCGAAAGGGGCTCGGCAATCGGCGTCAACTCGATCTCCTGGGCCGTTGGCGCAGTCGCAGGTCCGCTCTTGGGAGGAGTACTGACGCAGATTGACTGGAGGTTCATCTTCTACGTGAACGTCCCCGTCGCTGCGGTCGCGATTCTCGTCGGACTGAAACGGATTCCCGCCGTCCTCGACCAGAGGGGAGAGCATACTAGCCGACTGAATCTCGTAAACGCCACGTTGCTAGGTCTCGCCGTTGCAACGGTCATCCTCTGGCTGAGCTTCTTCGATTACTTACTGATACCGCCCGCGGTTTTGCTCGTGGCCCTCTTCGTCGGTGCGGAGATGAAATCCAAGAATCCCATCGTCAGCAGGGAGCTGATCAGAAACAAGGGCTTCGTCTACTCGGCCCTCGCTCTCGCGCTCATGCAGACCGGGTTCTTCGGCATAACCTTCGTGATGTCGTTCTACTTCCAGTCGATTTCGGGCTTCTCTCCCATCATTGCGGGGCTCTGGATTTCTCCCCTGCCAATCGCCTTGGCGGTCTTCAATCCGATTGGAGGGAGGCTCTTCGACAGGCTCCGCAGGCCGGCCGTGGTCTCGATCATTGGAGCCTTGGTGGCCATCTTCTCCGTGGTCGCACTTGCGGTCGCCATGGACTCTCCTTCGCCGGGGCTCTACGTCCTGGCCCTCATGACATTCGCCGGCGTCGGGGGAGGTTTGGTGTGGGCGCCGACCATTTCGTCGGCCCTGAAGTTCACAACGCAGGAGCTCCGTGGGGTCGCCAACGGGACAGCATTCACCCTCATCTTCATCGCGTATGCGATTAGCGTAGCCGTGGTCGTTTCCGTGTCTGCGGCTGGACTGCCGCCCGCGCTCGTTGGGGAAATCTACCTGGGGAGCGTCTCCGGACTGACAACAGCCCAGGCGTCTCTGTTTGCGAAGGCCCTCTCGGAGTCCCTGCTCGCGCTCGCGGTGGTCAGCTTAGTGGGCATCCCGGTGTATCTGTTGCTCCTAAGAGAACAGGGAAAGCACTTCACAACCTACTCCATGGCGCCTACCGAAGCGACACCCCAAGAGCCCGTGCCTCCAGCATAAGCGGCGGGACACTAGAAGAGTCCGAGGCTCATTAATGGGATTCCATGCCGAAAGTTGGCAATCGAACCGGGACTGTTGCTGGCTTGAGAACGAGTCTGTGTTCCTTTGCCAGCTGCTGCCGGCCCAAAACGTATAATGGTTCGGCAAACCCGTTTGGTCGGAGAGTGGGATCAAGTGACAGCAGCTCCAAAAACCGTGGACGGAAGCCGCTCCGGAGAGTCGGCCGGTGTTGCCAGAGTGGCCGTCGCTTCTGACGATGGCAAAACTATTTCTCGACACTTCGGACGCGCAGAGTTCTACGTTGTGTACGAGATACTAGAGGGGGCTGTGAAGAGCAAGCAGACTAGGCCCAAGGTGGCACACAAGCAGGGAATGATGGGAGAGCAAGACCACGCGTCACTGCATGAGAAGATGCTCTCGAACGTCAAAGACTGTGAAGCGCTAATCGCCGGAGGGATGGGCAGTCCGATGTACCAGGCAATCAAGGCTCTGGGCATCAGGCCCTTCCTGACAGAGAAGACCCACGCGGATGACGCAGTTCAGGCCTACATCCGAGGCATTCTTGACGACCACGAAGAGAAGCTTCACTGACGGAAACGAAACAGCGGCTAGGACCTCTGAGAGTCATCCCTTCCCGCCAGTTCGCGAAACGAAGCCGGCCGCGAGATAAACGAGAGCCGACGCTGCAACGATGTCTGACTTCCCGCTCGGGTCGAGCTGTGGGGCCAGCTCCACGATGTCGGCGCAGACGACGCCCTTCCTCGAGCCTAGGAAGTGTAACATTTCGAAGAGCTCGTTGGCACCGAGACCCCCAGCACTGGGCGCGCTCACTCCAGACACGTATGAGATATCAAGGCAGTCCAGGTCCACGCTGACGTAGACGCTGTCCGTTCCGCGCGACGCGATTTCATAGGCTCGCTTGGCGGTTGCGAGCGTCCCGGCCTTGCGGACGTCCTTCGCGGTGAATATCGTCGCGCCCAGCCTGTGGGCTTCGTCGGCGTACTCGCGCGAGTTCAGGAACCCGTGAATGCCAACCTCCGCAAGCCTCGAACCGCTGAGGTTCTCGATGGTCCTCACAGCAATCCCATAGGAGGAACCACTCGTCGGCTTCCCGTCGAGCGGCTCCCTCAGGTCGAAGTGCGAATCGAAGACAATCAGACCCAACTTTTGGTTCTTGCTGCATGCTCGGATCGAAGGCAGTGAGATGCTGTTGTCGCCTCCGATTACGATCAGCAGTGAGGATGGGAGGTGCGCCGTCATGACCTCCTTCTCCACCTCCGCGTGGACCTCATTCACATCGCCCGAATCCGTCACAACGTCACCCAGGTCGAGGATCGCGGCGTCACGAAGGTCGAGCGACAGTTCGGGGTTGAAGTTGGAGAAGAACCTCATCGCGTTCCTTATCGCGGAAGGCCCTCCGGCAGCGCCCTTCCTGCCGAGCACGGCTCCGTCGAAGGGCACGCCCAGGATGTTGACGGCTCCAGCCTCCGCCCTGTCCGAACTCCGAATGATGGATACCAGCCTCTTGTCTCTGGGGTCGGCGTATCCGGGCTTTGGGTAGCTGGCGGGACGTCTCAATGAATGGCGGTGGGCAGGGTGAAGGTTAAACGTTCCATCTGTCGCGCTGCGCTCTTGCAGGTTTGACCGTAACACTCGACGGCGCCTCGCTGACGATAGACAAGGTCACTAGAATCGCAGAGAAGGGAGAGAAGGCAGCCATCGCGAAGTCCTCTCTCAGAAGGATGGATAGATTCCGTAAGCTTCTCGACGAAAAGACTAGCAGCGGCGAAGTAATCTATGGTGTCAACACCGGCTTCGGCTCACTTTCGGACAAGGTCGTGCCAAAGAAGGACGCGAGGAAGCTCCAGCTCAACCTGGTCAGGAGCCACACGATCGGAGTGGGCGAACCGATGCCCGACGACGTTGTTAGGGCGGCAATGGTCATCCGCCTCAACAGCCTACTCCGTGGAAACAGCGCTGTGAGACCCGCGGTGGCCGAGCTGATCGTGGGGATGCTGAACGCGAATGTGACACCGATAGTGCCCAGCTTCGGTTCGCTGGGAGCCAGCGGGGACTTGGTCCCTTCTGCCCATCTCGCCCTGACAATGGTCGGCGAGGGCAAGGCCCGTCGCAAAGGCAAGGTTCTCAATTCGAGAGCCGCCCTGCGCTCCGCGAGACTCCGACCCTTGGAACTCGACTCGAAGGAGGGGCTTTCGCTGATCAACGGCACGCAGTTCACAACAGCCTTCGCGTGTCTAGTCGTCCATCGTGCGGGACTTCTTCTCCGGACCGCAAACGGCGCGGTCGCGCTGACCTCCGAGGTGTTGGAGGCATGTGCAGAGTCCTTCGACAAGAGGCTCGTGGGTCTGCGAAAGGTTGGCGGTCAGCAGGAGGTTGCTGGCGAGATAACGACCATGCTGAAAGGGAGCAGGAGAATCAGGAAGCAACCCGTTCCCCAGGACCCATACTCGATTCGTTGCGCACCTCAGGTCCACGGCTCGACCTGGGAGGCGCTCCGCTTCGCTCGCAGCCTGGTGGAAGCTGAGCTGAATTCAGTGACTGACAACCCAGTCCTGACCTCCGAAGGCGACATCCTGCACGGCGGAAACTTCCACGCGCAGCCGATCGCCATGGCCCTTGACCTGCTCTCGGTAGCCGTTGCATACCTCGGCGGAATCTCGCTGGCAAGGACGCATCTCCTCCTCTCAAGAAGCCCTTCCAGCCGCAAGTTCCTCGCCGCCGAACCAGGTCTCCAGTCTGGATTGATGATTGCAGAGTACACGGCGTCAGCCCTGGCAGGGGAAAACGCGAAGGAGGTCTATCCGCTCTCGACCTACCCGGCGAACGTCTCTGCCGGGATTGAAGACCACGCCAGCTACGGCGTCAATTGCGGTCTCAAGGCTGCGAAGGTGGTTGCGAATGTTGCTAGGATTCTCGCAATCGAGCTCGTGTGCGGCTCCAACTATTCCAAACCCTTCGATGGCGAACTATCGCCTTCGGGGAGGAGGACTTGCCGGTTTGTTAGAGAGACCTCGCCCCCGCTTACGGGCGACAGGCCGCTGAGCGATGAGATTGAAACGCTGGCCGCCAGACTGTTGAAGACGCCAGTATCCTAATCCTGCTGCGACGAGAAGATCTTCCTTCCTTCCTTGAACACGGCTGACACGTATTCCCCTCCCACTCTGTAGGGCAGGAACCTGTAGCTGGGGAGGTTGTGGACAACGAAGTCCGCTTTCGCACCCACGGAAAGGCGGCCGATGTCATCCCTGCCCAGCGCCCTCGCGGCATTGACCGTCACCCCCCTCAAGGCATCGGCCGGAGTCATCTTCTCCGCGTTACAGGCCAGCATCATCACGACCTGAGGCGACTCGATCCACGAGTTGGGGCTGAGGTCGGAGCCGAGGGCGATGCTGCAACCCGCCCCCGCAATCATCTTGGCGTCTGCGTATCCAATCGCGGAGTAAAGGGAGGTGCCCGGAAGGAGGACCGCGGTGACGCCCCGCTTTGCCATCTCTTCTATTCCAGCGCGCCCGCTCTTTCCCAGGTGGTCAGCCGAGGTACACCCCATCTCCGCAGCCAGCGAAGCACCACCGGAATCCGAGAACTCATCCGCATGAACCTTCAGCGCAAGTCCCAGGGCCTTCGAAGCCCGCAGGTATCTGGCGCACTGCTCCCTGGAGAAGACGCCTTCCTCACAGAAGCAGTCGGAGAACGCCGGTTTTCGCTTCGCGACTTCGGGGAGCATCGTGTTGATGGCGTAGTCCACGTACTCGTCTGCATTCCCGAACTCGGGAGGCTTGGCGTGCAAGCCCAGAAACGTAGGCACGAGCTCGATTGGCCCCATCTTCCCCAACGATCTGATTACGTCGAGCATCTTCAGTTCGCTTGCCAGATTCTGACCGTACCCTGTTTTCACTTCGGCCGTCGTCACGCCGTGCCTGACAAGCTGCTCGATTCTTCCCCTCGTCTCGGCCATCAGCTTCGCGCGGCTCGCCTTCCTCGTCTCTTCGATCGTCCTGTTGATGCCGCCGCCTCCGCTCAGAATGCTGACGTAGCTCTCGCCCGCGATCTTCCTCTCAAGCTCGTCCTCCCTGCTCCCCGCGAAGACTAGGTGCGTGTGAGGGTCAACGAAGCCGGGCGTGACGAGCTTCCCCCTGGCATCGACGAGCTTCCTCGGCTTCGCGAACGACTTGCGTCTGAACTCTTTCGTGCTCCCGGTCCAGGCGACCTTCCCATCTTTCACAACGAGTGCGCCGTTTTCGATTATTCCCAAGGAACCGTCATTGGCTTGCAGAGTGACGAGCTCCTCCGCATTCACGACGGCGATGTCCGGCCTCAACGGGGCGCGCGAGCCCGCCCGAGTCTTTTATAGGAGCTGCCGAAAATCTGTCTCCGATGCTGAAGCGCGTCATCAGGGCCCCGAGGGGAAGGGAGCTTTCCTGCAAGGGCTGGCAGCAGGAAGCGGCTCTCAGGATGCTGATGAACAACCTCGACCCCGAGGTCGCCAAGGACCCCGACCGTCTGATAGTCTACGGCGGGACCGGCAGGGCGGCCAGGAGCTGGGCTGCCTTCGACGCCATAGTGAAGTCGCTGAAGGAGCTCGAGAACGACGAGACACTGATTGTCCAGTCGGGGAAGCCCGTCGGCATTTTCAAGACGACAGAGTTCGCGCCGAGGGTGCTGATCGCCAACGCCCTCCTCGTCCCCAAGTGGGCCAACTGGGAATACTTCCGGGAGCTCGAGGAGAGGGGGCTGACGATGTTCGGCCAGATGACCGCGGGAAGCTGGATCTACATCGGCACCCAAGGCATTCTGCAGGGGACCTACGAAACGCTCGCGGCGCTGGCTGGCGAAGCACTTCGGCGGCTCGCTGAAGGGAAGGATTGTGCTCTCGTCTGGTCTGGGAGAGATGGGAGGGGCGCAGCCGCTGGCTGTTACCATGAACGACGGCGTCGCACTGATCGTGGAGGTCGACGAGAGGGCAATCAAGAGGAGGCTGGAGAAGCGGTACTGCGACATGGAGACGGACGACGCTGGAGAGGCGGTGCGGCTGGCCAAGAGCGCAGCGAGAGAAGGGAAGGCTGTCTCCATAGCTCTGAGAGGCAACAGTGCCGAAGTCCTGCCGAAGCTCCTCGAAAGCGGATTCAGGCCCGACGTCGTCACCGACCAGACGGCCGCGCACGACCCGCTGGAGGGCTACATCCCCGAGGGACTTTCAGTAAAGGAAGCTGCTGAGCTGAGGCGCTCCGACCCGCGCGGATACCAGGCAAGGGCCATGAAGTCGATTGCGAAGCACGTCCGGGCCATGCTGAAGTTCCAGGAAGGCGGAGCAGTGGCATTCGAGTACGGCAACAACATCAGGAAGATGGCGCAGGAGGCGGGCGTTTCAGACGCGTTCCGGATTCCAGGCTTCGTGCCCGAGTACATCAGGCCGCTCTTCTGCGAGGGGAGGGGCCCGTTCAGGTGGGCCGCCCTTTCAGGGAACAAGGAGGACATCTACGCCACCGACGAGGTAATCGTCCGGGAGTTCGCCGGGAACAAGTCCCTCGTGAGATGGATCAACAAGGCGCACGACCAGGTGCAGTTCCAGGGCCTTCCCGCCCGCGTCTGCTGGCTCGGCTACGGCGAGAGGGCCAAGTTCGGGAAGATAATCAACGACATGGTCAGGACGGGCAAGATCTCGGCTCCCATAGTCATCGGACGGGACCATCTCGATTCAGGCTCTGTGGCATCGCCCTACCGCGAAACCGAGGGGATGAAGGACGGCAGCGACGCAATAGCCGACTGGCCGGTACTCAACGCCCTGCTCAACGCAGTCTCTGGAGCGTCGTGGGTGGCCGTCCATCACGGGGGAGGGGTCGGAATCGGCTACTCAATCCATGCCGGTCTCGTAGTCGTCGCAGACGGTACGGATGCTGCAGAGAAGAGGCTAATCACGGCGCTGACCAACGACCCAGGACTGGGAGTTGCGAGACACGCAGATGCCGGCTACGAGGAAGCCATACGGACTGCCAAGACCAAGGGCGTGAGGATACCGATGCTGGGAATCGGCTCCTAAGCACCGATAGGTTGACTTTCTGAGACGGCCAGGCCCTTCCGGCCAAACTCGAACCCCGACACGAGAAAGATTGCGACCAAGACCAGCGCAGCGCCGGCCCACGAGAATAGGTTCAATGCTTCTCCCAGAAACGAAGCTGAGATAGCGACAGCAGTCACGATTTCGAGCATCAGGACCACGGCGGATGAGGTGGCCGTCAGGTACCTTAAGCCAGACTGATAGAGTGCGAAGGCGAAGACCGTGTTGAATATGGCCGTGTAGCCCACCGCCTCCCACGCCTCAATCGAATAAGCGGTGCCCCAGTGGGCGAACAGGGCGACGGGGAGGATGAACGCTGCAGTGGCTGCGATGATTGATGCCGAGAGAGCGATTGGGTCCCAGGCTGTCTCGTCAGTCTTCTTCTTCGCGTATACTATGTAGCAGGCCCACGACACGGCCGCAATCAGGTACATCGCGTCGCCGAACAGCTGTCCACCAGCGACCACACCCAAGTCGCCCTTGGTGGTCAGGAGCACGGTCCCAGCAACAGCGGAAAGCACGCCAGCCGCCTTCAAAAGCCCGACCCTCTCCTTCAGGAAGACAGTACCGCCCACGGCCGCGAAGACCACCGAGAGGTTGACGAGCAGAGAGGCCACGCTAGCGCTGGTGTACGCCTGTCCGACGTACTGGCACACGTAGCCGACGGCATTGAAGAAGGCAATTGCCCACACAGCTTTCGACCGCAGCAGGTTGCCTACATCTTTGTTGTACACCCTGCATATCGCGAGCATGATGACCGCAGCCAGCAAGAACCTCAGAAACGCGAAGGCCGTCGGGTCGAGACCCGCTCTGATACCAATGGTGATCACCGGGAAGGACGTACCCCATAGCACGGCCGCAGCGGCGGTCTGGGCGAGCGCGGTTGTGCTTTCTTTTCGCAAACTTGCAGGCGGCGAAGCAAACGTCAGATAAGCCTTGGCGATTAGCGAGTAGCCAGAGAATCGTTCACAAACCGTGCTGGATCTTCGGCTGAGTAATCATGCTACCCGACCACCCAAGTCGCTGAGTCGTCACGGGACGCGGAGGAACTCCGCGTAGCTCCTCGCCGAGAGGGCCGGGTTGGACAGGGCTTCCTCCCCGAGCTTCCTGAAGGGAACGTCGCCGTAGTCGTGGCCCGGATAGATGACCGTCGAGGGCGGTAGCTTCAGGATGACGTCGTGCAGGCTCCTGAACATCTCCTCCGTCGACCCTCCTGGCAGGTCGGTCCTGCCGCAGTTTCCGATGAACAATGTGTCGCCCGTGAAGAGATCCTCGCCGTCGTAGAGGCAGATGCTGTCCGCCGTGTGGCCCGGCGTGTGAATGACTTTGACCTCGCTTTTTCCTACCCTCAAGACGTCGCCTCCCTTCACCGACATATCGTGGTCTATGGGCGAACGCTCGTGGGCCACCACGTTCGCTCCCAGGGCCCCGGCCAGCTCCCTCAGTGTCGTGGTGTGGTCGAAGTGGTTGTGGGTGGCGACGACGAACTTGACTTTCGCCTTGGCTTCCTTGGCTGCGTTGACGATGGGCTCTATCTCCCATCCGGAGTCGATCACCAGCGCTTCGCCGGAGGGTCTGTCGGCGAGCAGGTACACGAAGTTCTGCATGGTGCCCACTTCTATCTGCCTGACAATCATGGAGGAGGCGCGGAGTCGGGAAGCTAAGTATGTGGTGCTTCCTCGCTCAGGCCCTCTATCACGGTGTGGACGGAACGATGAGAATCCTCACAGAATGTCTACAGAACGCTACCGTGGAGGCAAGTGGATTATCGCCCAACGAACGCTTTATATACAGCACTATACTACTGCAGGTATACTAGGTGAATAGAATGACCGACAAGAACACCAAGAAGTCCCGTAGACAAGAGGACAACGGCGACAGCGACTCGACCGCGTTGGCCCTTCCAGGGTTCAACCTGCCGAGCATCTTCAACGACTTCATGAAACCATTCGACCAATTCATGGCGCCTCTCTTCCCACGCTTTGACTCGTCCCTCTGGACAGAGTTCGGCGAAAGGGAACCGAGGATAGACATCCAGGACCGCGGCGACCACTACACAATGACGGCAGAGCTTCCGGGCTTCGAGAAGGACGACGTCGAAGTCCAGGTCACATCCAACGCCCTCGAGCTGAAGGCGGAGAAGAGGGCCAAGAAGGAGAACAAGAACGACCAGGGCATGCAGAGCCAGAGCTCCTACTCGTACTTCCACAAGTACCTGACGCTGCCGGAGCCGGTGCTCTCCGAGAAGGTCGACGGGACCATGAAGAACGGCATCCTTGAGCTGAAGCTCCCGAAGTCGGAGCCCAAGCGCCATGGACAAATCCAAGAGGGTCGCCCTAAAGTAGGGGTACCCTCCCTCTTTTTGCTTATGATGATTGGCGATGGAACAGGAAGAGCTTGACTCGCTGCTGCAGGTGATTGAGAACCCGGTCCGACGGAAGATAATCAAGAGGCTCAGCCAGGGCGCCAGGCTACGCGCTCCAGCTCTGCCAAGGAGCTGGGCTTTGGGCAGCCGCTGGTCGCGAAGCACCTGGGAATTATGGAAGACGCGGGCCTCGTTGACCTCGGCCACGGAAGAAATCAGCCCGACGGGGCCGCGGAGGAAGAGGTACTCGCTTGCAAAGAGCGTCACGATAACCATGGACCTCGCGCCGAACCTCTTCATAGAGAGAGGAGTCGCATTCAAGCCCAGGATGGCGAAGGAGAAAGGGTCGCAAGGAGCTGTAAGACTCAGGGAGAGAGTTCGTGAGGCAACGGAGGGCAAGGACGACAGGGAAAAGCTTTCGGTCCTGTCTGGCGTGCTGAACGAAGTGGACGAACGAATAAGGCATATGGAAGACGACAGGGTGGAGCTTCTTCGAGTAAGGAACGAGGCGATGCGAGAGGCCGCCTAATCGCCGACCAGCTGGAAGGGTCCGACAAGAAAAGGGTGCTCTTTCACATCCTGGACGAACACGACAGAGAGGTCGACAGCATCTCAGAATCCCTGAACCTCAGGGAATTCGCTGTCAAGGCGATTCTGGACGAGCTTGAAAGAGACTTCTTCGGATAGGTAAATCGGCGCCGTGGACCGTACTTGAGACTACCCGCGTGGGTTCAAATCCATGATCGGCTCAGGAAACGACGCCGATAAGCACATCATGACGAATGTAGCAGCGTCGACCAACTCGCGGGTTCGCGAAGGCCAAGATGTTGTTATTCTGAGATTTCTTCACTGAGGACTTGGTACGCTTTCGACCCCAGTCTCTCCTGCATGACCAGTACGACGTCCTCTTGGCTCAAGAACACATCGAAGACACTCACCCCGTTCCGGTAGAGCAGCTCCGTGATGAACGGTGCAATCCCAGGCACATTCCTCGCGGATTGGGACAACCGAATTGTGAGCTTGGCCACATTCCTTTCGAAGGACGTCTCGTAGTTTCCCCACAGCGCTTCCTCAAGCAGTTTCGCGTCATCCTCTTCGGCGATTATCTTGACCGAGTCTGGCAACTGGAAGACGTACGGCGTGCCGCTGAACTTGTCGTCCAACTTCAGGAAGTCCTGTAGAATCTGGTATTGTTGGGCGGCTTTCCCCCGGACCGTAACGTCGACCATCCCTCCCGTGAGCCCGAGTTTGGAGTCCTTCAGGCTTGCCGACATCTCTCCGATTTTCTCCTCGCCTAAGCCGTCCGAGAATCTCTTGATTGCCACCACTATGGTCGCCATCTTGGCCTTCTTCCCAGTCAGTTCCTCCACTTCGGGCGAGATCTTGGCTGCGAGCCCGTGGTAGTTGACTATCTTGAGCTTCAGCGACTCGAGCACCACGTAGTTCCGCAAGATGATTGTCGAAACAGCTTCGCTTACTGGAACTCCGTTCCTTCGGGGCGATGGGGTTGCCATTCTATGAGCACGCTGGACTACCAGCCATATGTAATAAAAGTAGCATCCTAGTCATTAAAGCCTTATATGGTGTTATACCTATTACAGGTTGAAATACTATGATAACTACCAACATGAATCCAACAACCATCATCGCATCTGTTCAGCCAAGGATGCTCAGCCAAGTAACCGAGCAACTGAGGCACACACAAGGAATCACCTACTTCTCACCAGTGACCGGCAGGTTCGATCTAGCGATCGAGCTGAAGGCCGCCGACCAACGACAGGTCTACGAACTGGTCAACAAGATCCGATCCATTACCGGGGTCACATCAACAAGAACCTACACGCCTTTCGAGGGCTTCGTAAACGGCAAGAACATTCAGTCAACTGACTGTCTCGCTCTAGTGACGTTGCAAGTCAACGAGAACGCGCAGAAGGTACTCCAATCCCTAGAACAGCAACCAAACATACGCAACGCATTCGTCGTACCGGGCGAATTCGACATCCTAGCGACCGTGTACGGAAAGAACCAAGACGAGCTTCTCACACACGTTTCGAAGATAGCCGATGTGCAAGGCGTAAGGTCAAGCGAGACGATGTTAGCCTACCGGCCCATCTGGGCGTAGGCTCCGCCGCTTTTTCTTAACTTCCGAATCCGTCCAGCCTGATATGTGACGCTGGACGCGTCATCAATTCGATATGCTGCCGAACCTGGACAGACCGGTCGGACCTTGAGCCAGCACGCGCGTTTCAAGGTCGGCGTTTCATCGGCTGACCTTGGACTAACTTGACCCTCTCCGCGCCTGCCTCTCTTCTTTCCTCTCTCTTGCTTTCTCCTTCTTTTTCTTCTTCCCTTCTCTTCCCAAGACTGTCTCTCTCCGGCCAGAGATTCTTACTGTCTTCGTAGCATATAGACCCGCAACACGATTTCTGCTCATGGGAATCGACCACTGATTACCCTTGGAAGTATTCTTCTAAGAGCTACTAGAGTTACGGATTCTTGCTCGTGGTCCACCTAGGTCCCGTCTTGCCCTTCTCGAAATACATCCGCAATCCAGTCCCAGTCACGCTGTCGAAGGAGAGGGCGCCAAAGGTAATGGGACCTCCAAGGGAAGGAAAAGGTAAGGATCAGAGGAGCGGTCCCTCCGCAACCGCTATTCTAGATCAACGAAATCAAGGTGGGCCTTTTTCATGTGCTCGTCCAGCTGGGCCTCCGAAGTGAAAGTCGCCCCACACGTGGCACATTTGAAAGCATCAATTGCCTGCTGAGGGGCCGCTTGCGTGTGCGTCTTAGCATGCTCTGTCAGTTTGCCTTCGGAGTCAAATTTTGCACCGCACGTCTGACATTTGTACTTCTTTCCAAAAAGTCCCACTTTTTCACCGGTGAATCGCAAACCCGAGTCTGTTATTTAGCCATTGACGATTGACGAATCCGAAGATTTCAAGGAACAACGAACTGTACATGTTTCCTGATCTCCACCTCATCCTTGGGCCTCAGAATCTGGACCCTACAAACAAAGAGGCCGTCAGAGAATCCATGGGACGATGGGAAAACTCGCCGCGGGTCGGGTCAAACGAGTAAGTTGCAGGCAAATCGTTCGGGAACTTGCATTCGGAAGAACGACCATGCCCCTCTTGGATGGAACAAGCTGGTTTCAAAGGCGGGGCCCAACCAGCACTGAGCTTGCGGAGGCGCAACTGAATGAATCGTCGCGAATCTTCTTGCCAGTGTTGCCCAGAGACGGCGTCTAACTAATATTCTAGAAGGGACCTTCACATCCACATGAGATCGGAACGCCCGGGGGCGTAGGGCTTGGCCATACCGCTAGGAAAGGTGCTGGGGATACCAATCTTCCTAGACTACTCGTGGTTTGTGATATTCTTCCTGCTGGCGTGGACGATTGGGTTCGTCGCGATGCCTGCGACCTATCCTGGGCTGAGCCAGCCCGAGTATCTTTTCATAGGGACAGTCTCAGCCGTGCTCCTTTTCGTTTCGATTCTCGTCCACGAGCTGGCTCACTGCGTTGTCGCGAAGAGGAGCGGGCTGAAGATCAGGCGAATCACCCTGTACCTCTTGGGGGGCGTCTCCGAGATGGAGGAGGAGCCGAACAACCCGTCGTTGGAGCTCAGGATGGCGGCAGCGGGGCCCCTGACATCCCTGGCCATCTCGCTGCTGATCGGGGTGAGCTGGTTGCTTTCATCTTCGATGAATCTTAGTCCTCTGGTCCAGGCGCCGCTGCTCTACGTGGCGCTCGTGAACGCCGTGGTGGCAGGGTTCAACTTCATTCCCGCCTTCCCCATGGACGGGGGAAGGGTGCTCCGTTCCCTGCTCTGGAGGAGAAACGGGGATGTAGTCCGATCGACGGTGGTGGCATCAACCGCTGGGCGGGTCTTCGCCTACGCCCTGGTCTTTCTTGGCATGTTCACCATTCTCTCTGGGGACCTGGTCTCCGGCATCTGGCTTCTTCTGATTGGTTGGTTCATTTCGAGCAGTGCTACAAGTTCCCTGCGCCAGACGATGATTCAGGAGGACCTTCGGGGAGCCAGGGTGGCCGACCTGATGACCCGCAACGTCGAGTCCGTCCCTCCCGAGATGGGTCTCGATAGCCTCTCCGAGGAGTTCATGCGGACGAAGCACACGGGGTTCCCAGTGTTATCCGACGGAGAGCTGGTGGGCTGCGTCACGCTGGGGGACCTGAGGAAGGTCAGGAAGGAGTCCTGGGCGACGACAAAGGCGAAGGAGATAATGACCCCCAGGGAGAAACTCATCGTCGCACACGAAGGGGACTCTGCCACGGACATCATAACCTCGATGAACCAGGGGAACATAGGCAGGGTCTTCGTGATGGACGGAGGGAAGGTATCGGGCATAGTCACACGCAGCGACATCCTGAAGGCGGTAGAGCTGAAGGAAGGCGTGCTGGGCATCTCCCGGGGAAGGCGGGCGTTCGATAACCAGGTGTCGCTGACTGCCGAGACTGAGATGAACTTTGTTCTCGAGCAGCCGGTTGATGACGGCCTTACCTGGAAGGCGGAATATTCGGGAGACGCGTTGCAGCTGGTGGGCCAGGAGACGGCGAAGACGCCCTCAGGGCAGCAGGTACAGCGTTTCACGTTTCATGCAGCCAAGGAGGGCTCTCATGTTATTCGCCTCGAAGAGGCCAAGAATCTTTCGGGAACTACGGGAAGCGCCGGCAGACCGGTAAGGACCCTCACCTACACCATCGTCGTGAGCCCGCCCCGCGAGATACGAATCTGAAGCAGGAGCGCCAGCTCGCCGAAGGCGTCTCTGGGGTCCAGACCCATCACGGGTTCGAATATCCGGAAGCAGATCGCGGGTTGATTGAACGCGAGTAGTGAAGCTGAAGCGACTGATGACGCATTCATCGGCAGGTTCGCCGCGCACAGAAGGCTCATTGTGGCGCTTCAGAGCCGCTCCGCGCGCCCCATTCCGCGTGCTTTTTGCTCAATCTTGCCCCACAACTCCTGCTCAGAGATGGGCTGAAAGTCTGGGCCGAAGCGCTCCTTCGCGACCTCGTAGATGGTTTCGTTGATGGGCGTAGGTAATCCCTCTCGCTGGGCAAGGTCCAGCATGTAACCGTTCAACGTTTCCAATTCCGTAGCGGTCCTGCCTCCGAAAACGTCCTGAGCCGTGCTGTTCAGACCGAGTCTCTTCGTGTTGAGCCTATAGAGGGCGCCCATCATGAAGGCTGGCAGCGTCGCCCCCATCCGGAGAAATCTCCACGACGGAACCGGCCCTAGAGAGTGTTCATGGAACCCGGCTGCTTGAAGGAGCTGGATGCCTTCCATGTAGAGCTTCAACGTCATGTGCACCAGGAGGCTGAAGGACCGGATTGGGCGCCTCTGAAACCCCACGAGCGTCATCAGGGCATTCGCGAGGTTGATCACAAGTTTGCAGTGGGCTGCGTCTTGCAAGCGATCCGTGGTCACGCAGTCCAAGCCCAACCCTAGGATACTCGCAGCCGTCCGAGTCTCGTCTTGTAGGTCATTCGCAGGCGTACCCAGAATGACATATCCCCGGGGCTCGTGTCCCACTTCTCCGGGACCATCCCGCCATGCGTTGTAACAGACAACGCCATAGACCACTCTGGCGAAGTACCTGGGCAGTATTTGCTGGTTCTGGACGCCGTTCTGCAGAGCTACGACTACGGGTTCGTGATTTCCCAGCTGCGCCCTCAGGTCGTGGGAGGTGGCGTCAAGGTCGTAATTCTTCACTGTGATAACGACGACATCCGGCAGCGCGATCTCGGCCAGCGACCCCACGGCATGCACTGGAAGAGCCGTCGCGGTGGACCTCCCTCCTTTCGAGTAAGACTTCAGTCCGCGGTTCTTGATGACCTCCAGAGCTTCACCGCGTGCGAGCAAAGACAAGTTCCCATACTTGGGCGCAATCCAGCCCGCGATTGACGACCCTATCGCTCCAGCACCCACCACGACAACCTTGGGTCCTTCACCCACGATAGCCAATTATCTGACCCGGTTTCCCGCAGTCAAACGTCTAAATAATCCAGCGTCTTACCGATTTTGATATGTCACAACCGAAGAGCGTTGCGGAAGGAGAAAAGTCCGTCTTCGAGGGGATACTGGAAGCTCTTTCAGACAAGCATTCACAGATCGACATCAACCTTCAGGGAATGACCATCAGGGCACCAAGAACGGGAATGAGTGTGGAACTCAACGGCCTTGTTACTGTGACCTGCCACATCAGGGACATGACCGAGAGCGAAAAGAAAGCTTCAGCCGCCAGGAACGTTGCGCTGATGTCGAAAGGGTAGAAGCTCAGACAGCATCGCTACCTCAACACCTCAAGTAGCCTCTTAAGCCTGAGAGGATTCACGCTAATCCGACCCGTCAACCTTGATACTCCGCTCCCCACCGCGAGTATCCTGTTCCCTTCAGCGTAAAGCGTCAGTTTCCAGCCAAGACTTGAAAGCTCCCCTATGACATGCCCGGAGCCTTCCAGCAAACTCATAGAATCCCCCTGCAGTTTGACGAAATCCGAAAGACGCAATCCAGCTTCCTTGACTCCATCGGCCTCGACTTCCAATGTCTTCTTGTCCGAGTTGATAGAGATGAAAGGGCGCCCTCCCACGGTGATTGTGGCTCTTCCAGCTGGCATAAGCTCCAGAAAATCAAGGAGAGACGTGGTCCTTCTCTCTTTATTCATTCTCAGTAATACCTCGTTGCAAGGTAGTCTGCTAGTTCCAGGAGGAGAGACCTCGCCTTGCACTCGGGAACCGAGCCGAGAACATTCTTTGCCTTGCTCGTATAACGCAGCGTCATCTCGCGCGCATAATCCATGGAGCCGTGCTCCTCGATCAATCTCCTAAGCTTTGATATCTCATCATTGTCGTAGGGGCCCGACCGATTCAGGAGGCCGAGGATGAAACTCCTGTCATCGCTCGAGCAGTGGCTTGCGCAATGAATGATAGCTATGCTCTTCTTCCCTCCCCTCAAATCTGTGAAGACGGGTTTGCCCAGCGCCGACTCGTCTCCGACTAGGTCAAGCGTGTCATCTTGGACCTGGTAAGCCATGCCAAGTGCTTCACCGAACCTGCTGGCCAACGACACCTGTTCGTCTGACGCGCCGCCGACTATTGCCCCGCTTGCGCAGGGTGCGCTGAGCAGAGTCGAAGTCTTCAGCCTGATCATCTCTTCGTAGTCCTTTTCTGTTTCTTCTTTTCCCCGAACCATTTCAAGGTCGAGAAACTCTCCCCAGGTGGTAGCCCTGCACGCTTCGCCGACCAGGTCGAAGATTCTTGCCAGCTTGTCGCTCTCCAGGTTGCTGTACCTCGCGACCATCTTCGGGACATTGAAGAGCAGAAGATCTGATGCTAGTATTGCGTTTGAGAGGCCGTACTTGGCCACTATGGATTGCCTTCCCCTCCTCATGTCGGAGTGGTCTATGATGTCGTCCTGCACGAGTGCGCTCGCATGAGCCAGCTCGTACGCCACCGCCAGGGGAATCGCAGGCCTGTAATTCCCCGAGAACACTTCGCACCACAACAGAGCCAGAATGGCTCTCACCCGCTTGCCGCCTCCAGATAGTGCGTCGGCCGCCGCGCTCTCAAGCGTTGTCGAGGGATGCGGGGAGAATAACTCCCCAAGCTGCGAGTTCACGGAATCTAGATACTCCTTCAGCCACAGCATGCTCTCGGGCACTAACACGCCAAACAACTGTTACGACATTACGTAATACGCCTATTCCCTTCGTATCTTGCACCAAGTGCTGGAGTGCCAAGGGGTTCTCCTGGTTCTGAACGAGCGACGCAGGCACTTGACAAAAGGAAGGTCGTGAGCCCAGAAGGGAGGCACAGCACAAGTGAAAGCAGTGCCAGCAATGGCGCGTTTCGCGACCTGTTCGACCGCAATCGAGCCCAAGGCAGTAAGCGGGGAAGATGGTTCTCGGTGTAGAGAGGGCACCGAGTTCGCTGACCCCTACCTGTCGTTCGATCTGACCTTCTATTCGTACAGGTTGGTCGAGAGGTACCTTTCTCCCCCGTCAGGCAATATGGCGACTACCGATTTGTGGCTGCCTAGCTTTGCGGCTTTCTTCAAAGCCACGTAAAGGATGGCGCCCGAACTCATACCCACCAGCAGGCCTTCCTTCCTCGCGGCGTCTCTTGCGACCCCGAAGGCCTTCTCTTTTTCATCATCTCCAATCTCCACCAGTTCGTCGAACCACTTGCTCCGGAAGAGCTGGGTGGGGAATGGTTCGCTCGGGTTTCTCAGGCCCTGGATGGTCGTGCCAAATCTCGGCGCCACACCAATCACCTTGACCCAGGGCCTCTGCTCCTTGACCCGCATCGAGACTCCAACTCCTGTCCCAGCGGTTCCTACGCCCACCACGATAGAATCCAGCTCTCCGGGAACTTGCTCTAGAATCTCCCTTCCCGTCGTTTGATAGTGTGCGAGAATGTTCGCGGGATCTTGAAACTGGTCCAGGTCGATGTACTTCCCTGGGTGCGACTTCATGAGGTTCTGTTTCATTTCTATGGCCCCACCCGTCCCTTTGGCCGCCGGCGAAAGAATCAGCTCGGCGCCGTATGCACCGATTATGCGTCTCCTCTCGGTACTTACCGACTCTGGCATGACGAGCGTCAGCTTGTACCCTTTCGCCGCAGCGAGCATCGCGAGCGCGATTCCGGTATTTCCTGAGGTCGCTTCCAGCATTGGCGTGTCCTTGGTCAGTTTTCCGGCGCTCGTCGCGTACTCGAAGATGTACATGGCCATCCTGTCCTTGATTGAACCGCCTATGTTGTACCACTCGAGCTTCGCATAGACGGTGGCATCACCGGGTTCGGTCAGCTTGTTGATCCTGACCATCGGAGTCTTCCCTATCAGCTCGGTGATGTCGTTGGCGACCTTCATCTTGACTGGTCTCCGTCTCTCCATTCGCACTTCTTATGTTCTTGCGCCGTAAAGAAACCGAATTTGCTTCTTTGCTGCTCTATCGGATTGGAGCATTGCCAGGACGACAAACGGGGGCATACCTCTGTATCACTGACTTCAGTTCATGGAGACCGACGGAATACCCCGCGCTCCAGTATCTCGTAACTCCATCCATTTTGACTACGAAACCGACCGTCCTCCCGCCATACACAATCCTCGCAAGGCCCCGTTGACCAGAAGCGACCTTTCCCACCAAGAGCGACTTTGCTATCCCGACGCTCGGAATGCCGAGGACCATACCGCACACTGTAGCGAGGCCTGCAGAGCGAGGATGAGCAGCCCCATGGGCGTCGAAGCAAAGGAGCTGGGGCCGAACCCTCAGCCTCCTCACGGCCTCCACCACAAACGGACCTTCGCGCAGGTAGAACAGCCCGCCGACGTACGGGAGACTGCAGCTCCCCGCATAGGATTTCTCATCCACCAGCTTTCCTCGTTCGAAGACCGAAGCTACGGCGACAATCTGGTCGCCGCGGTAAGCCGCGTCAACCGCGCATATCCGCGAGACGTCTCTTGGAAGGGACGTCTTCTCCCTGTGAAGGAACCTCTGAAGGTCCGCGAAGAAGGAGACCTCCGCCGGGTCGAGGGCCAGTTTGTTGGTCGTTTATTATCGACTTCCTCATCAGTGCCTGGCGCAAGACCTTATTACATTCCAGACCCTTCAGAAACGACATGAAGCTTCTGGAGGGGGAGAGCCTCAGGAGACGCATATTCCGGAGCTACTCCAAGGACCCGACCGGATGGAGCTTCGTCATTTCCCCTTCCGCAAAGTCCGGATTCTACGACGCCATGGTTTCAGGACCGCACGGAGCGTGGGCGCTCAAGATAGACTCGCTGTTCAAGCCCCTCCCGATAGTGCTTGGCTCTCCGACCGAGGCAAGTCAGCCGAACCCATCTGGCCCGTTCCCGTACGGCTACAGGAAACTTCCATCCGAACTGATTCCCGAGATGCTGGCGGGCGAAGGCTATCCAAGAGACAGGGTGAAGGCCGGCCTCCTGTCGGTGCTCAGGTCGAAGACCGTCATACCAGAAGAAGGGAGAAGCTACGCCCACGGGCCGTTCATCTTCACAGGCTCACAGAAGGTTGGTTTATCCGAGCATCAGAGAGAGCTCGATGACAAGCTCACTTCGGAGATGCGTCGGCTTCTCAGGGTCAGATATCCTGCCTACGGCTGAACTTCGGACTCTTCATCTAACTGGAAGCTAGGAGACAGCGCGAGCACATCGCTCTAGTTGAAGGTCGCAAAGTATTTTGCCTAGTCCAGAGAGACAACAGACCGGCATGGCACAATTGGTCAAGAGCCGCGGAATCCATCAAATTCCAGGCATGGGATTCTCGAACGCGTATCTCGTGGAGCTTGAAGGTCAGAGCCTGGCCCTGATTGACACCGGGAACGCCGGGCAAGAGCGCGACCGTGCTCGCCTACCTGTCCAGCATTAACAGGAAGCCGAGCGACGTCTCCCACATCATACTCACTCATGCAGACGCCGACCACTCCGGAAGCGCGGCTGCGCTGAAGAGGCTGACGGGCGCCATGCTCGCCATCGGGGAGCTCGACGCGCCGAGGCTTTCGGGAGAAAAGAAGCTCAAGGAGGTCGGCGGCGCTCGGGGCGTGTTGTTCGGTCTCTTCGGCTCGTTCATGAGGGTAGAGAGAATCAAGCCTGACCTGGAATTGAAGGACGGGTCGACGGTCGGTCCCCTCACCATCGTCGAGACGCCGGGGCACACGGACGGCAGCATCTCCGTCTACAAACCTGACGAGGCCATATTCGTCGGGGACCTGCTCAGGACCGACGGCTCCGGGAGCCTCAAGCTCGCCTCCGCCAGCATGAGCAGAGACATGGAGCAGGTGAAGCGCTCCGTCGAGAAGATATCCAAGCTCGAGTTTCGGATGCTGCTGCCGGGGCACGGGAAGCCGATAGAGGAAGACGCGTCGAGAAAGCTGAAGGAGTTCGTAAAGAACGGCTTCAAGTGAGAATACGGCTCGGCGGGTCAGGCCGGGGGAGGGTAGGCCCTCTCCAGCTCGGCTCTGTCTTCCTCCGACATCCTCCAGCCGACTGACCCGACGTTGTCCGTGACGTGCACACTGTTCGAGGCCCTTGGAATGGGAAACACGTTCTCCTGGGAGAGCAGCCAGTTGAGCGCCACCTGGGGAGCGGTCTTGCCGTACTTCTTCCCGATGTCTCGCCAACACCTTGCTGGAGGTGAGCTTCCCGTGGCCCAGCGGGAAGTACGCGAGGAGCACCATGTTCTCCTTCCTGCAGTAGGGCAGTATCTCCTTCTCCATCCGCCTGTCTGCGAGATGGTAGGGCATCTGGGTCGACGCGAGGCGGTACTTCTTCAGGGCGCCGTTCGCCTCGACCGTCTGCTTGAGCGAGAAGTTGGAGACGCCTATGTACCTGACGAGGCCTCTGTCGACCATCTCCTCCATCGCTGACATGGTCTCCTTGATGGGCACGAAGGGGCTTGGCTGGTGGACCTGGTAGAGGTCGACGTAGCTCAGGTTCAGCTTCTTGAGGCTCCTTTCGAGTGATCTTACGAGCGCGTCGTGCCGCAGGTGGAGGAACATCACCTTGGTGGCGATGAACAGGTCCTCCCTCCGGAATCCGTCGATCGCCCTGGCGACCAAAGGCTCTGAGTTGTAGACCTCGGCCGTGTCTATCATGCGGATGCCGCCGTCGAGCCCCGCCTTGATTGCGGCCACCTTCGCCTCCCCTCCACTGACGATGCCCATCCTGGACTTGATGATCCACGGGAAGTCGTAGTAGGTGCCCATCCCCAGCGATGTCACCTGCCTTGCAGTCCAGCCGAAGGATTTGCTTTCCACGCGTCACTCGCTCAGCAAGGGCTTCGAGGAATCCCACATAAACAAGTCGTGCTGGCCCGCCGAAATCCTTGCCCCGCACTGTGCGTAGTCTGATCCTAACCAAGTTGTGCTCTGACCAACCACGCATGGGCCTCAAGCCGAACAGCTGATCTCGTCGCGTCAGCTCGTGCTCGGTGGTCGATGTAGTACTGCACAGAAGTATCTGAAGAACCGAAATGGACGGCTTGCCAAGGTTTAACAGAAACGATGACGAAAATCGAAATCCAGCATGGCGAGACTTTCACCAATTAACACCAAGGGGCGGATGTCTGTCGAGGAGGCCATCGCTAGGAGAAGGTCGGTCAGGGAGTTCGCGGCCAAGTCCCTCACTCTCAAGCAACTTTCGCAGCTCCTCTGGGCAGCGCAGGGAATCACGGAACCTGCCCATGGACTGAGGGCTGCTCCTTCGGCCGGTGCTCTGTACCCGCTAGAAGTCTACGCTGTCGTCAGAGAGGGAGGAGTAACCGGGCTCGACGCTGGCATTTACCGCTATTCGGTCCCAGAGAACAGCCTGACCCTGGTCAAGAGTGGCGACAGTTCTTCCAGGCTGAAAGCAGCGGCGCTTGACCAGGACGCCGTTGGATTCGCGGCCGTGAACCTGGTGACGACTGCCGTTTTTGAAAGGACTACCGTCAAGTACGGCGATAGAGGAGTCCGGTACGCGTTTCTTGAGACAGGGCACGCCGCAGAGAACGTCTTTCTTCAGGCCCAATCTCTGGGTCTTGCGGCAGTTGTGGTCGGAGCCTTTGACGACGACGCCGTCCGTGCTGTGTTGGGAGTCGGGACTGACGAGAAGCCGATGTACATTCAACCCATAGGAGTGCCAGCGCCCTAGTCAGCGCCTCGCAAGTCGACAAGACCGTGGCATTCACTCGGTCCATCCTTATCCATGACCCGTTGAAGTTCGTCCAGGCGAGCAAGGATGAGCAGGCCTCTGGGAATAGTTTTGTTCGATGACATCGAGAGCGAAATCATCGACAAGCTGGTCGCCGTAGTTTCGGAGAAGCTGGGGGTCGCTGTCAGCTTGCTTGGGAGAGCAGAGCGTCACGCAGGGTTTGACCCCGCGAGAAGACAGTGGAGAGCCGACGAAGTGATCAGAGGCGGAGTCGAGAGGTTCTCGTCGCCGAGCCGATTCTGCATCGGTCTCACCGGCGTGGACTTGTACACGCCTTCGTTGAATTTTGTCTTTGGGCTCGCACTGATGAAGGAAGGCCTCGCGGTGGTTTCATGGTACAGGCTCAAGAACGACGGTGGTGTGTCTGTCGCCAGACTTGCCAAAGAGATAATCCACGAAGTAGGGCACCTCGAGGGTTTGGACCACTGCTCCAACGAATCCTGTGTCATGTGGTTCTCCAACACTCTAAGCGAGACGGATAGGAAGGGGCTGGATTTCTGTCCCACGTGCGCCCGGAAAAGACGTTAAGCGAGCCTCCCAAGGGATCCGTTACTAGCCACAGACTCGGGGACCCGAGACCAAGTACTTTTGTGGTTCCTTAGAGAAGACGAACCGGCAGTTCGCTACCACGCGCTCTTGAGTATGCCTTCGGCGAAATTGCCACAAAACATTTCAGATGCTTCTTGCGCTACCTCGCCGTAATGCCAAAGGCAATTGTCCTGGTCAAAACCGTTGTCGGCGCCCACAGCGATGTCGCCGCCAGCGTAGCGAAGGTCAAGGGTGTCCAGACCGCTTTTCCGACTTTTGGACGCTACGACGTCGTTGTTGCCGCCGATGTACCCAGCCTGAAGGCTTTGAGCGCGCTGGCACGGGAGGTCGGTGGCAAGGACGGCGTCGCCGCGACGGAAACGCTCGTCGGCATGGAGGAGTAGGGCAATGGTCCACCAACTGGTTCTTGTGCGAGCCAAGCCCGCTAACCAAGACAAGTTCGTCGCAGCGGCGAAGAAGATCAAGGGAGTCACCGACGCCTATCCCGTCTTCGGCCGCTTCGATGTCGCCGTGCTCGCAGAAGGCAAGACGCAAGAGGAGCTGCGCCGCGTGACCCGCGAGATCCTGGCTATCGGCGGTATCAAGAGCACGGAGACGATGCTCGAGGCCGATTAGGCGCCCCGCATCAACCTCGCAGGGCGGCCAGGCCTATCTTATTATCCAACTTCATTCTTTTCTACAACGAATGGAAGAGAAGCAAGAGGTTGGCAGGGTGACCCACTTCTATCCAAAGATACTCGTAGCCGTGGTAGAACTGAAACTTCCACTGGCTGCGGGCGACAGGATTGAAATCGTCGGCAGACAACACTCACTTGGAACAAACCGTCGAATCGATGCAGATTGAGCACAAGACCGTTACGAGCGCGCGTTCGGGTCAGTCAATCGGTTTGAAGGTAGCTGACAGAGTTCGGGAAGCAGACGTAGTCTACAAGTAGCCTTTGGCAGCTGGGTCACAATGCGATGGCGGAAAGCAGATGGTGGGTGAGCGCGATCATCGTTGGAAGTGCAGATAATCCTTGAAGACGTACATCTCGGCGGCTTTCTCGAACTCCCAGCAAATGCTGAATCCGTAGTCGTGTTCGCCCATGGAAGTGGCAGCACGAGGTTCAGTCCCAGAAACAATTACGTCGCCAGTGTTCTTCGGCAGGAAGGACTAGGAACCCTACTCTTCGACCTTCTCACCAGCCAGGAAGACTTGGCGTACAAGACTCGCTTCAACATCGACCTGCTCGCGGCCAGGCTTTCAGCTGCCACGCGGTGGCTATTGAGTCGACCCGATTCCTCTGGAGTCTCCGTCGGCTACTTCGGGGCCAGCACAGGCGCAGCCGCCGCGCTCCAGGCATCGACGACGATCAGCAACGTCAGCGCCATCGTCTCACGCGGAGGTAGGCCTGACCTGGCCTGGGACTACCTGGAGAAGGTCAAGGCCCCAACATTGCTGATAGTTGGAGGAAAGGACGAAGGAGTTCTGCAACTCAATCAGCAAGCACTCGCCCAGCTGAAGGTAGACAAAGACCTAGTCGTTGTGCCAGGCGCCACTCACCTCTTTGAAGAGCCTGGAGCGCTGGAGGAAGTAGCAAGGAATGCTGCTCGATGGTTCAGAAGGTTCCTGCGACAGTGAGCGGTACCAGAAGAACCCGCGAAGGCTAATTCGCTCAATGAATTTTACAGTTTTTCATGCTGTATAGCAACCTGACTTCGTCAGCTAATCAACGCGAACATCTATCGCCTTTCCTCTTCTTAGGAAGTCTTTTCCCAGCCTCAAGAGTGCAGTCTCCAGTCTTACGACGTCGAGATGCTTCTTGCTTGCCAGCCGCTTGATGTCCTTAATCTTCAGCTCCTTCATGGCCAGCTTTACCAGCGGCGACGGTTCGGCGTCCGCCTTCGGCCACGTGTGTCTCATCTCTCTCAGGAATATGGCCACCATCGTCGGGCCGATCCCTTTCCCGAGGCTAGTTAGACGCTTCTCCAGGTCATTGCTGTTTCTTGCCGCGGCGTGGAGCCGATTCAGATCGCCTCCATACCACTTCCCAACGTTCCCGAACACTTCCATGAGCTTGGTTGCTGTGCCGAAGTCGTAGCGGGTGTACCCACCTTCGTCGAGCAGAGAGACCAGCCCTTCCCAGCCGGTCTCCACTATCCTCGAGGGTGAAAGCACTCCCTCCGCCTCAAAGACCCTGTAGGTGGCTGTTGCGGAAGATTCCCGGATCGGTTTGCTATACAGAATTGAAGCGAGGAACCACTTGGCAATCTCTTCTGCTCTGCGAGATTTCAGGTCAATGCCCAACATCTCCGAGAAAGGCTGTCCATATCGTTTGACGAAGGTGCGGAGTTTCATATTGCGGGCATCTCCTTTCGTTGGTTCACTGTCAGCCGACAGTCGATTTAACCATCAGGCCTGACTCGAACTTCGCGTAGGATCCATTTCCTCGATGAGGCGGATGACCCCGCAGAGGTTCTCGAGGTTGTTACCCATGTCATGGACGAGTGCGCAGATGCTTGACGTCGGACAACTCTTATTAGCAACTTGGCAGAAAAAACACGAGGAGGTATTGATCATGCCAAAAGCAACTCAACTGACCGTTCCGTTGGCGAACAAGCCAGGAACTCTGACGAAGCTCTGCTCAACGCTAGCTAAGGCGGGGGTTAACATCACGGCCGTGCTCGCGCCCGATTCAAGACGCACAGGCAGGGTGAGGGTGCTCGTAGACAACCCAGACAAGGCCAAGGAAGCCTTGAAGGGGGCGAAAATTCGATTCTCTGAGGAGGAGGTCATAGCGATCGAGCTGGACAATAGGCCCGGCGCTGTTGGCGAGGTCGCTGAAAAGCTCGCCCAATCCAAGATCAACATCAAGTACGCCTATGCGACGACTTCGGCTGGGTCAGCAAAAGCCACAGCCATCTTCGCTGTTCGAGACGTCAACAAGGCATTGGGCGTTCTGGGCGGAAGTTAGGTTTCGAGAGTCAGTTTCAGAGATACACGGTCGCAGTCGTGATGGAACTCTATCCTAGAGACTTGACTTTCCTGAACCTGTCCTCCCTACCAGAGCCGAGTCAAACCACGACAACGGGGTGCTAGTCTTGCCTCGAGCTCCGCCTTCGTCGCCTCTAACTCAGTTTTCGGTATCGATTCACTCGGTCGCAAAGCGAGTTCAGCCCCATTAGTCATGCCATTCTCGAGTTTGCACTTTGGCTAGAGTATTAGCCGCTCCGAGTTTTTGGGCTCACGAGGAGGGGAGTGCGGTGACTGAGAGGAATGATCCCCTACGTAACAGAACTAGGAGGCGGACCAGTCCGCTCTCAACCCCAGGATATCGCCGTGCTCACTTGAGGAGCGCCTTGTTTGGTTGCGGGTTGAGGAGTAGCCGGAGCCGCCTTATTTGGTTGCCTTTCCTTTTGTAGCCTTCTTCTTGACCTTCTTCAATTTCGCCATATAATGTTAATCTTCGACGTTGCTTAAATTCTTTGCAACTTGCTAGCGGCTTTCAAATCTTCCGGTTGGTCGAGCGCCTGCTTTATGCCTACGGCAACCGGGTGCTCTACAGCACGTTGATTCTGAAAGAAGAAGAGTACTGGGAAACCCTAGCTCTTCAATCTACTACTTTCTCGCTGAACGGACTTGCGGAGTCGGTTCAGTTCGGCGATTTTTTCCTTGTATTCCTTTTTCTTCTTCTTACTTCCTTGTACGCGTGCTTGGTCGTATAGCTTTCTTAGTTTCTCTTCTTCTGACGCGTAATCGGACAACTTCGGAAATGGAGTCGTAGCGCCATAATTACATCTTTCAGATATGGGTCGCAAGACTACCCGCTGAAGTAGTCCTCCTTTTTGTACAGCGCACTTGCCACGCCTAGGATATCTTTCGGAGACGCTATCCATCATCGCGATTCTGAAGCATGCTCGGGTCAGATAATTGCTGGAACCCGCTATATCTCCAGATGGACCTGAACCACGCGGTCGATCTGCTTTCCCGCCTTGGTCATCTTGAACTCTATCAAGAATATGGCTTTACGCACCTGAACGGAATGACGAGGAGTCATACGTATCTGGCGTTCGGTCTCTCCTCTATATGTCACCTTGACCCCCGACTTGGATTCGGTCTTCGACTTCGTGGCTGCTAGACAGAGGTCGTAGATGGTTCCTCTGGAAAAACCTAGTCTCTGATCAATGTATTCGAGGTAACCCCTTGAAGTTAGGTGTCCCCCTATTGCGGCGGAGCGGTAGCTCATGTACTCCGCATCTGATTTCGATGCTAACCAGTTCAGCCTTTCTTTTCTCGCTTTCCTTCTGAACTTCGAGAGACTGATCGGGCACTGTCGAACCAGTTGCCAACTTCAGCCACCTTGATTTCCAAATGCTCCTCCGCTCTAGCTCCCGCGACGAAGATGACGAAACGTCATTTTCCTCTATTGCAATTATCCAGCTCAGCGGTCCTCTCCATTCTTCTTGGTCAAGGTAGCCATACTCTCAAGGAGAACAGACTACTTGTCACACAACGCTGTGGTGCGGGACGAACATGCTGCGTATTTGTGTTCGGCTGGCGTTCGGGTCGAATATTCCCTCTGGCGCGTTCGCAACCATCGTCACCCCTGCTGGCGTAGAAGTCGACCGCAACTTCGCAATTATTGACTTGGCAGGCTCTGTCCCCTAGAATGCTGTCCAGCCAGCATCAGCAACCACGCTCGAGCCGTTCACGTAGCTGGAATCGTCAGAAACAAGGAAGACTGCGAGCCTTGCAATCTCTGCTGGGTCCGCGGCTCTGGGCAGGGTGGCCATCGTCTTGTTCAGATTCTCCATCCCGAGAGGGTTCGGCGTTGTGCTTCCTATGCCAATTGCTGTCTGAACCGCGCCCAAGACCAACGCATTGCATCTGATTCCCTTTGCACCGTACGACGCCGCTATGCTTTTCGTTAGACCGATTAGCCCATGCTTCGAGACGGTGTAGGCAACGCCAGCCCTTGCACCAAAGATGCCAGCGATCGAAGCCGTGTTCAGGATTACACCGCCGCCGTGTTCAATCATGATGGGAATCACCTTTCTGCTCGCCCTGAAGGGCGCGTTCAAGTTAATTGCCAGGACCCGTTCCCAGACCTCGTCTGGCGTATCGGCGACCGGCCTTGCGCCATCCATTATGCCAGCATTGTTGCACAATATGTCAATCCTGCCAAACGAACTCAGCGTGCTTTCGATCATCCTGTCGACCTCGGTTCCAATTGAAAGATCGATTACCAGACCCGACGCATTCTTCCCGGCCGCCCGAATTTCGCCCACAACTTGGTCCACCCTCTCCGGGATCACATCGACCACCATTACTTTGCATCCTTTGTCGGCGAGAAGCTGCGCGATAGCTCTACCGATTCCGGACCCGGCGCCAGTTACAACTGCCACCTTTCCCTGCAGAATCGCGGGACTGACCTTCTCTTGCGCACGAGACATGCCCGTCTTTCCTTGGGGTTCAGACACTTCTCGATATTTAAGGTGGGAAGTGGTTCTAAGGTCTGAAAAGGAGGTGCGGTCGCCGGTTCTCACACGTAACCGAGTTCAAATTCAAAGCAGTCAACAGCGCGAAAGTGCAATGAACTCTATACACGGCAGCGAGACCTTTCTAGGAGAATTCTACCTACCGAAGTATGCGTGTAAGATAGCTTCTACGTGTCTCGTGGAATGATCGACTTTCATATGTTCATCTCAGAACCTCGACGACCATCGAATTCGAGTCATTCCATTTAATTCACCCGCACCTCGAGAGAACAGTGCCGCTGCTCCCTCTCCCGGGGGCAACGCCCGTTTCGAGCTGATGAAGCGGCGTCGAAGTTCCAGAGCGCAGGGCATCTAGGGTCTCCCTCAGTCTGTGGCCAGAGCCCGAGCTGGTCGAGCGAATGAAAGAGAACGGGTGGGGTTTTCTACGCCGGCAGTATCTTTCTTCCGTAATTCGTGTTCGTCTCGACGGCCATGGCCACGTACCAGGCAACGAGGCCAGTCAGGAAGATTTCCCAACCGGCTGCCGTCGCTATCGCGGACATGCCTGCGGAGAGTGCGTCGAGGAGGATGAAGCCCAGAAGCAGCAGCACAAACACTGCGGTGACGCCTGGTCCGTGCTTCGGTGCATTGATGGCGAAGACGAAGGTGAACAATGTCCACACCAGCCAGAAGCCCAGCATGTCAGACTGGACCGGAAGGCCAACGCTAGGGTTGCCGAGCAGGAACAGCGCAATCCAGAATGCGCCGTATCCAGCGAATGCTGATCCACTGAAGATGTTTCCCTGCTTCAGGGCGACCCACCCAGCTATGAACTGCGCCGTGCCTCCCCAGACGAAAGCCAGTGCCAGCTCCGCTCCGCCTGGGAAGTACCCCGCGATGTTGAGGCCAGTGAGCATCGTCGTCATCCCGAAGCCCATCAGACCTATGACTGTCGGATTTGCCCAATCTTGGGCGGCTGCCATGCCCCCGAAGTTATGAAATTCGTTCTTAAGCGTGACACCCAAGCGAGAGCACGCCCGACACTCTCCTTTCTGCTGAGGTGCAATGAACCCCATTCACGGAGAGAATTCTACAGGCAATCTTCTCTACTCTTTCGAACCATGCTTGGTGGCCCTTGCATCGGGAACCGCCTCATCTCTTACCATCTCGATTGCATCGTCTCCGTTCGGATAGTATCCTTTGGTCCTGTTCCCCGTCTCTCTGAATGACAACTTGCGATAGAGGGAAATCGCAATTTCGTTGTTCGCACCAACCTGCAAGTACACTCGCTCGAACTTGGCTAGATGGTGCAGGGCGGCCATCATGAGTGCCTCCCCAATTCGTCTCATTCTAAATTCGGGCGACACAGCTATGGACGCGATTAGTCCTGCTCCTCCCCTTCCCATCGCAATCACGTATCCTACAACGGAATCGTTTTGGCACGCAACTATGAAACCCTCCCTTGCGAGCAATAGGAATGAGCCGAAGTCGAGCCTGGTGTACGGTCTCTCTGGGAAGGCGGCCTTCTCGACCGTTAGAACTTGATCCAGGTCGCGGTACTGACAAACTCTGAGCGAAAAACCGTTCACAGTAGCATCTTCGTCTCTAATCGGCTTTCAACCTATAGATAATTCCACACGGATGGATTGTCTTACGAACCTTCGTGGCTTTTCCCGACCGAGGCGCAATGAACCCCACAGCAAGAGTGCTTTAGGTAGAACACTAAAATGGAAGTTAAGCTGCTGACCATCGCTGGGTTGCCACCTCCAGCGGTGAAGACTGTGAGAGACCTTTTGTTCTGGCAGTACGCAAAGATAATCTCCAATTCGGCCGGTGAGGGAAAAGGCAACTACGGTTCCAACGGACGCTGGAAGATCGGATACCGGCTCAGTCTAGCTGGCATATTGAGCTTCGGTATCGTTGCTGTGCTCGCGGCTGTGTAAGTAATTATGAGGGGGGCGAATCCCTTCCGGCCCATCGGTCAAGCACCAGGAGAGAAGCTCAAAGGTCAAATGAGCCCACGGAGGCTAAGGCTATCGCGGGCGGAGGCTTGGTCGGGTGCAGGTTCTGTGGGGTTCGGATCTACTTTGAGAGGGACGCTCAAGGTGGCAGGCTACTCGCCGAGAATGGCCATGGCATCGTCCAAGGCCGTAGTCATGGGTGAACGAGCTGAATGAAGTCATCACTCATTTTGGTTGTAGGCTTTGCGATGCTACTGGTCTTGGCACCCTACCTTCCAGAATCATTCGCTCAGGTCGGGACGGGAACGACGCAGCACGTGCTGTCCACCAGCGTTGCAGATGGTTCAGTCCAATCGCTCGCTGCCCCGGCATCGGCCATCGCGAATGCAAACGCCGCCATGCCCATGACGGTCGTTGGGATATACGTTCACGGATTCTTCCTCCTCCTTGCGGTCGGCTTGCCATATCTTGTACTCACCTTTGAAGCGCTGGGTATTATCAGGAAGGAGAAGCAGTACACCGAAGCAGCAAAACGGATATCTGCCGTCTGGGCGATATCGTTTGGCTTTGGGGCTGTCACGGGAACTCTGGTCGAGTTCGGACTCGTCCAGATATGGTCCGGAACCCTCATCGCGATAGGAAGCTTCTTCTTCATACCGCTGTTCGTGGAGCTGTTCGCCTTTCTCATCGAGGTGGTCTTTCTTATCGCTTACCTCTACACATGGGAGAAGCTGAGGAGTGCGTGGGCACACTGGCTTCTGGGATTATGCCTCCTCATCGGTTCCTCGGCCTCCGCGCTGCTCATTCTGACCGTGAATAGTTGGATGCAGACGCCTTGGGGGACGGGCACTCTTGTTCAGGCAATCCTGCCCTGGAGCCCCAGCCTCGGGCCGTCTATGGTGAACAGCAGCGCGCTCGTTGCGATATACCAGACTCTCCCAAAGACGGGGTCGCTCGTCCTCGCATCGCCAGCGACAATCAGTGCTCTGGGGTACTTGCTGTACGACCCGTACGTCGTCCTGTTCAACCCCAATGCCCTCTTCACGACACTGCACACGATACTGGCGACGATAGTGATTGCAGCATTCGAGACCGCTGCTGTCTTCTCCTACAGCTACTTGAGGGGAAAGGAGGGGCTCAAGGGCTTCTATCTCAGGAGCGCGAAGGTATCCTACGGCGTCGGGACACTTGCGTCAGTACTTTCCGCGGTGTCGGGCGATTTCATGTCGAGAATCGTGTTCGAGTTCCAGTACGTGAAGTTCCTTGCCATGGAAGGGTTCAAGGGCGGGATGGATCCCGTCATCGGGCTCCTCGCCCAGCTCAACCCGTCATACCACTTTCCAACGCTCAGTTCCCTATCGGCGACAATCAGTAGTTCCATCGACCCGAGCGCAGCTGCCCTTACCATCAGTAGCGCCGAGCAGATGCAGCCGCTGCTCACCTCGTTCTACTACGCGATGGTTGTCTCCGGAATCCTGCTGTTCGTCTTTGCGATTGCGTATCTGGGGTTGCTCTCCAAGAAGATAGACATGCTCGTCAGGCTCGTGATGAGGATGCCGACGGAGAAGTTCGTCGTTTACAGCTCGTTCCTAGCCACTCTGCTGGGGATCGTGGCGGCTTCGGCCGGCTGGGCGGTCAGGGAGGTGGGGAGGCAACCGTGGACGATCTACGGGCTGGTGCAGTACCAGCAGGTGATCACGCCCAACCCCATCACGCCCCTGTTCAGCTTCTTCATCATCGTCGTTGAGCTTGGAATCTTCGCGGCTGGACTGGTCGCGTTCTACTTCATTCCGACAAAATCGCTCAGGGAGATGGAGGTGGTCAGGGGATGACAGCCGCTGCGTTCGGTCCCATAACGTGGATGGGCTTCTCGCTTCTCGGGCTCTCGGTTCTCGTTCATGTCACACTAGTGAACCTCGTGTTGGGATTTTCGGTAATCACCCCCCTCACCGAGTATCTGTCCTA
The DNA here is from genome assembly GCA_963759195.1 of uncultured archaeon. GTDB lineage: Archaea > Thermoproteota > Nitrososphaeria > Nitrososphaerales > Gagatemarchaeaceae > DASPPF01. The sequence continues at coordinate 192,458 of CAVWXJ010000005.1, read as the reverse complement.
TAGGAGAAACGACGGGGAGTTGATGGACGTGGCTAGGCGCTCCTTCAGGTACCTCGTCATCTCCGACCTCATCGCTGGGGTGTGGGGAACATGGATTACGGTGGTGTTGGGCGGGCTATGGCCGACGCTGACTTACATCGCCACCACGGTCCTCTTCGTCCCTGTGACCGTCGCCATAGTCGGAATCCTCATCTCGATACCATCGATAGCGATTTACTGGTACAGCTGGGGCAAAGCCTCCAGCAGGATACATCTCTTGGTAGGTGCCTTCATGGGCTTCGGAGCGTTGCTAGTTCCTCTGGGCTTCAGGATGATATTCTCGTTCATCGACAATCCGATCGGACTCAACCAGGCCCTCGCAGGCGACCTCTACGCGGTCTTCGCAAACCCGATCTACCCGGTGATAGTCCTGAAGAGCTGGTTCGGCGCACTCACAATGTCGGCCCTTCTGGCTGCGGGGATATACGCTTGGAAGTCGAGGAGGGACGAACGCGGAGGGAACAGCCTGAAGGCATCGCGCTACCTCCTTTCGCTCGGGATTCCCTTTCTCCTGATACAGTCCGTTCTGGGGGTCGTTTACCTCTTCACTCTGCAGAGCCAGTCGCCCTACATTTTCGCTGCAATAACGGCCAATGCGGGGGTAGCCCTGTACGACTTCCTTCCTCTATTTCTGGCCCACCCCGCCCTGGTGCTGATTATGTGGGTGTCAGCCGTTGCCATCTTTGTTCAGGTGCGCGGGGCCGGGCCCAGCCGGCTGTTTGCGCTCCTTCTGGTTCTTTCAACTGCCCTCGCGCTCCCGATCGGAGAGGCCGTGAACGATGCTTCACGAGCTCCTTACATGATAGTCAGCGGAAACTCGGGCACGCTGGCGAATGCTTTCGCCAACAGCATGATACCAATCAGCTGGTCCATTGCGGACCTGGCTGTCGCTGTTGCTGTGGTCGTCATGGGGGCGTTCTTTGCTGCGGTATACGTTATCTTCACCCGAAGAATCTGAGGAGGATGTCGGAGCCGACGCTGTCTAGGCCAGCGCACTTTACAAATTGAATGCATAGCGCGGGTAACTGGTTCCGATTGGCTCAATCGAAAGCGGGGGGGGCGCGCCAATGTGCTCCTCCCAGAGCCTATCGCCACAGCCACAGGTAGCGAAGGATCTGGAACGAAGTTCTGGTTCGGGCTTCCCCACTTCCTGAGATAATACGCTTGCATTTCTCCGTCGGCCCACGACCCTTTCTTACCGTTAAGTATCTGCACACCCGACCACGACATGAGCGACGACCTCGAGAACCTCCGCCGCGTCATCCGCCTCATCGAGGAGATGGACGCCTACTTCGCAAGGCTCGAATCCGTCACTCGTTATCCAAGCACTAGTAGTCAGCTATTCGACGAGAGTAATCCCTATGTTCAGCACTTCCCTCGTCATTGGGCCTTGGTGGATAGGTGCCTCAAGATGACATCTTGACTGGTCATTTGCGCACCTTGGACACGTCCGGGATTCTGTTTCTTACGCTGGACGGGTTCCTCCCAGCGGAGGCGCAACGAACCATGCGTGGCCACGATTCTTAAGGAGCTGACTTGACACCGGATGGCACGGCTTCTATCATCTACCCTACAGTCGAAGACCTGATTGAAACAAACCGTCGTGTATTGCAAAACATAAGGGTGAAGAAGGCCGACCAATCCAAAGTGCTATCAAAGGAGAAGATTGAGGCGGCCTTGCGGAAGACGATGGATGAAGAAGGCGACATCTATGACAAGGCGGCTGTCCTTCTTACGGAACTCGCCCGGGGCCACGCCTTCGCCAGCGGCGTCAGGCGCACGGCGTATGCGGCCACAGTTTCGTTCCTGAAGGTCAACGGAGAGGACACGTCTATCCTTCACGATCCGAAGGTTCTCATGGGTATCAGGGAACGATTTTATAGCAAGGAAGAGGTCAAGAGTTGGCTGAAGGGAAATGAAGTCAGGAAGTTCACGCGAGACTGAAAGCAGGTTCCTCAAACAGGTCGACGCCGTCATCAAGCAGGAAAGAGCCTTCCTCCTAGAAATAGGCAGCCTGTAGCGCAACTTCAGGAAGAGGTATTCCCGGCGGAGGCGCAATGAACCCTTTGCACGGCAACAGAACGCTTTCACACGTTCCTTCCCAAGTGCATTGTCTTTTCCCAGAAAACGGCCGTTCCGAAGAGTTCCTGCTCAATCGCACGTAGATTGGCGCACCACTGAAGAACCCAATACACTGGAGTAAGCAAAGCAACACATGCGGCTTTGAGGTGCCTCCGCTCAGTAGTCACCTGCTCCGTGGCATCAAGATAGCCCAGCGCCTGAGTCGCGCATTGGAAGACTAACATGGCCGAGTTCGTCCAAAAGAGGTAGGTGAGAAACGGAGGCAACGAAGTGCGAGAGACGAAGGCGATCACCGAGGTTGCTAGGCCCAACGCGTTGATGGCACCCAAGTGAGCAGTCAAACCAGTTACGGTCACACAAAGCAGATCTCTAAAAGACGGGCGTTCTTTGAGGAGTTTAAACAGTGTCTGAATCTTGCCTCGCTCCCACCGCGTCCGCTGACGCATCCATCCGCTCAGCGTCGTGGGCGACTCCTCTGATGTTATCGAGTCCAACACGCTGATATCGTATTTCACTACACCGCTACTTACCGAACCAAAGGCCTCTGTGACTTGATCAAGAACGGTGAACTTCTTTTTCCTTGCAAAGAGCCTCATGCCGAGCTCAAAATCTTCGGTAACGTTATGGGCGTCCCATAGCCCGACCTCTTCCAAGGCGGTTCGCCTAAAGAAGTTCGTCGTTCCTCCCAATGGGACTGGCCATTTGCACACTGAAATTGCAGGAAGGTGCCTCCTGAACCAGAAGGAGTATTCCGCTCTGAAGTTTCGGTTAATCCACCCGTCGTCCTCGTTTTGCATGTCGAGGACCCCTTGAACTACATCGTGGCCTTCCGAAATCGCTTTGTTGACCGCGCTCAGGAGATTTCTGTCAATCAGGTCTTCGGCGTCAACTACTCCAACGACACAACCAATCGCATATTTCATTCCTTGGTTCAATGCTCTGGGCTTACCTCTCGGTTCCCCATTCTCTTCGACGACGACACTCACGACGCCTTGGTTTTCCCTTTCGCACTCCTCCACAATTTGTCTCGTCAAAGTGTCGTCTTTCTCAGTAAGTACAACCGTCTGAATCAGGTTCCGCGGATAGTTCGATTCATAGATGCGTTTTATGCAGCGCCGAACTACTGCGGCTTCCTTGTATGCTGGAAGAAGTAGAGAGAACTCTCTTTCGGTAATCGTTCGCTCGATTCGGGATTCTGATGAGAAGGGTGGGTTTCTTGAGCAGAGCTTCGCAATGACTAGAGGAAGAACGGCATACAGGTTCAGGGCGAGCCACAGAAAGGAGAACGAACCCACCGCTGCCGTCAGTAGACTGACCATCGAATAGTAGCGCCTTGTTTGTTGGCCAGTTCACCTTGGCGCTTCAATCTTTTTGATTGCATCTAAAACAAGGTCAGGGACAAACAGCACCGGCAAATTCTGGACTTTGCAATGACCCGCCAGGTCTGTGTCGTTACAGATCAGGGTGATCACATTACCTTTCTTTCGTTCGTCCATTAGGTATCGCACTATGTCGGGGTCATCGATTTTGACCTGGCTCTTTTCATCTCCCCGCATCCTCTTATGGATGGTTTCGCAATCCACCCTCGCATTCCTTAGCATTGGTGCTACATTCGCAATATGAGCGTCAGTCATGTATTTCATGCAATCCGAATTGTCTGATGAGAAGATAAACTTCATCGTCTTAGAAAACGAGATGAGCGAAGCCGAGGAAAGAGGGGAAAGTTCAAGCCTAATGGATAAACAAAAAACGAGGGCGAATGGGTGTACCCTCATCGTCCACGATGGCATCGGAGTTTCGCATGTGATGAAAAAGCCGAAGGGCGTTCCACCATCAGTCAAGTGCTCGGACTCTACTAGCTACGCATAGCTCGATTTTCGTTACACTTAGGGCTCGCCGACATCCCAACAACGAGATTGAAGATCGCGCTGAAGGAGTCCTGGTATACGCAGGAAGCTTCAGCGAACTGTTCAGCTGGTGGACCACCTATACTCCAACGTCGGATGAGTTTTCCCGGCGGAGGCGCAATGAACCCTATACGCAGAACTAATCTATTCTTGTACAAGTACCGTCGTCCCGAAAACGCTTAACAAACCACGATACCAACGATTCTCTCTGACTTGAAGGCATCGGACGTCCTAGGTGCAATCGTCGTTGCCTTGCTGATCGTCGCAGCCATTTTCCTAGTGGTCTTTACTCTCAAACCGCAGAAGGTTGATACTGAAAAACGCAGCATCGTATCAGAATCGGACGAAGCATCACATGCCAGCTAAGCAAATCACGATAAGCCGCCACTTCGCGCTCATATGGATGAGTCTCGTCTTGCTGCTTGTATTCTTCACAGCCCTGTATTACGCTAGTAACTCGAACCCGTTCTACAGCAATGTTGACTGGACGATAGTCGGACTACTGGCAGGCTTGATTGGGGGCAAAGAGGCACAATGAACTTTACACGCCAATGGAACACTTTCGGCACGCCGTCTCCGTTCCGCGATCATCCCCAATCCACTCGCTGCTTATAGCCGAAGCACGGGTTTCTTCGACGCATGAAACCCAGGGTAACTGCGGTGGAGCTGGCTGAAATCACCGGCATAGAGGTGTCGACCCTTTTCACGAACGCGAGGATACTCCGTGAAGTTCTGAATCAAGAGACGCTAGACGATAAGGAAAAAGACGCGGAAGTTGTATCTGCATGAGCGAGGATTCAGATGACTACGGATCCTACATCGTCCATGACGAGCTGGGAATTTCGCACGTAATAAGGCACAAGAAGGGACTACATCCGGCGGCCAAGCGCGTAAACTGTGACTAGTGTCCCGGAAGGGCACAGCCCTAGTTCGAGCTAGTTGCTCCGTCGCAAAGGATTACCGGAATCATGATTCCCAGGGATCGTCAACTACGACCCCATTTCGGCTCCTCCACCTAGGCTTCTCGTAGGGGCGACCCGGCTCCGTTGCTTTGGTCACCACTCTCATCCCCAAGACCTTCGCTAGTGCTCGGATGTTGCGGACATCTTCAACGCCGCCCTTCTTCTCGTCCAGCCCCTGGATTGATCGGAAGACCCTGTCTCCCTCTCGGGAACTCATCTTTCCAGCCTCAACCACTTGGTCAATGAAGCAACGCGCCTGTAGCAGCGAAGTCGTGCCACCGTCATGGCGGGCAACTATGCAGGCCAGTGTGGGCGCAAGACATCTACTCCATCCGAATCTTGAGGATCTTCCCGAAATGACGACGCTCTTGAAGGCAGGGGCCGCTAGCCGATTTCCGAAATCTTGTCCGCTCATTGCGCATCGGATCCAGAAGCAACTATCCCGATATAAGGGGCTGGCACGATTCTACCTTCCTAATGCATCCAGGATGCCATCTACATCAATGCCAAACATCGAATCCATGAGAGCAGAGTAGCTCAAAACTTCCCCGTTGTGCTCGCAAGCCGCAACAATCTTCCTGGGAACCAGGTTCTTGAAGAGCTGAACTATCAAGCAGGCATAGACATCATCGAGCTGCCGCTGCCTTTTCTCGGCCAGATTCAGAGGAAGGGGACGAGGTTGGTATGCCGGTTCAGATTTCGTATGCATTAGTTCACCTTCGCGGGACAGGACCAGCGTTCCCTCTTTAAGCCCCAATGATGGGCCTGCGACATAACCCTCGCTAAACAATCCCTGAGTTCCGAGCAAGTAACCACGCAATTGCGACTTGCCCGCTCTCTGGCCGCGCGTCCTTTCGACCTCCACAGCGACTGCATCGGCATCCGTGATTGGTTCGAAGGAATCCAGCCGTCTGGCTTTGTATGGCTGCTTTCCGAATACGCCGAAGAGTTGCAATTCCTCCAAGAAAGCTCCCGCCCAGGATCACGCCTTCCCCTCGAAGTTGAGAAAGCGCGTTGGCTATTCTTTCTGTCTTGAATGCACAGAAATCCGGCTTCTCCCCAGAGTATTGAGCAAGCGCGAATTCGTTACACACGAGATAGCCCATTTCTTTGAAGATCGTACCAAAGACGTAGTGGTAGAGCAGCTCACCTAACTGCATTCCGCTGCGGTATTCCTTGTACGGAACGAAGAGACAGTCGGCGGGCTCCAATCCAGACTCCCTGACGAAAAGGTCCAGCTCCCGAAGTCTCTCTTTCTTTTTCCTTACCACGTTTCCTGGATCACATTCCCACATTGGAACCCAGTACTTGACGAACGTCACCATCTTCTTGTCGCCCTCGAAAACCTCAGGATAGACGGTCAGATGATCCGCGGCCCAGACGTCACCGAAATCCAGTGGGAGCTTTATGTTATAGGCGTCCGTGGTTTGATCATCACTTCTCTTAAGGAAGAACGAATCAGGAACAAGACTCGCCAAAAGAATAGCTTCTCTCGGGTCGAGAATTTCGAACGAGTTCCACTCGTCCAACGGTCGGAAGGTTCGAGGGACTCCCTCCTGCTAAGGAAGGAAATGACTGCTTGAACCTCTTCCCGAAGGGGGTCTGCCGACAGGCCGACTCACAATGTTAACAATTCGTTAACTGATTGATAACTATTGCGATATAACCTGTTAATAGTCTCCTAGCGGATGTCCTGGGACAACGTCAGCTACATAATCCGTAGCAGGACGAGGAGATCGGTGCTGGCCAGGCTGGGCTCACCAAAGACACCGACTGCTCTAGCACACGACTTGGACACCAGCATTCCCAACATCAGCCGGGCACTGAGGGAACTCCAGGCGAAGGGATTGATACAATCGCTGACTCCCAACGCGAGGACGGGGAGGTTGTTCGTCATCACCGAGGCTGGTCACAAAGTTCTGGAGAAGTGGGTAGAGATCAGGGAGCGAACCCAACCAGAAGTAACTTCTAAGCGAAATCGGTCCATTGGCTAAGCAGGATGAAGCGGATTCTTCTCTAGGACTTCTGGGGGCCTGTATCTTACCACCAGCAAGGCTTAAGTAATGTGAATAACACAAATTTGTGTTACACACTTTGGCCGAACTTCTACCTTACATGAGAATGTTGGTTCTCCTACGGCACCTTTTCGGGGAACGGAAATTCACCTCGAAGGAGGTATCGCAGGAATTCGTCAAATTCTTCGAGACAAGGACCATTCTACCGCCGGAATCGTATTCTTCCCGGCTCCGCCCCAGCCTGATGTCCAACGGCCTGAGGAGGCTCCTGAGCTATGACTTGTTGGACAGAGAGAAAGTACCCAATGAGATAGTCACGAAGTCTGGCAAGACGGGTCATCGGGGCCGTCACTACAACTATTGGATTAAACAGAGAGGGTTCCGCGTCCTGGTCAAGAGCCCGAAGGCTAAGGGGCCAATCGAGGGCGTGGACAGCGGATACGCCAACGACATCGCAGACATCTGGAAAATGGCCCACTATAGAGAGGTCTATGCGGGGCAGGAAAGCATAGTGCTAGACATCCCTCACTCTCCCAAAGTCCATGAGATCCTAAAGGAAACCGGCATCTATCGCGCCCTGTTACCCGTTAGAAAGCAACGCCTGCCCAACAGGGTCGCCTCCCTCCAACGAGAAAGAGCTACCGAAAAGGCATTCTACGAGCTTACGCTGTCTGATGTTAAACAGATCGAGAACGAGTCTTCGACATTTTTCAGCTACGCGAAGGCTGTACGAGAACAGCAGGCGCGTGACGCCAAGCTCAGGGCGTCGCTGCAGCGGCAAATTGACGAAATAGACGAGTGGAATAAACGCAGAGAGGCGGAGACAAAACTGCAGAGTGAGGGTCCCTCGATAGAGCTCGAAACATCGAATCCCTCTCAAGCTAGTGCATCGCAGACGATTACGGAGAATGTGCCTTCCGAGACTCAAAGAACCATTTCCACCTCGCAACGCCTGGAGTCCTCGCATCAGCCTGCTGGAACACAAGCGCAAGTGCCCCTGCAAGAAGCCGAAGCAAAAGCTAGAACTCTCCGGGATCACGGCTACACGCTAACGCCCAAGACTATTGAGGAGCTGCTGGAAGAATGGGGCAATGAGGTCGATGGAATGTTCCTGCGCGAGCAGGAGAGACTCAAGAAGACACTAGACAAAAGACACGAGAAGGATTACGAAATCCTTCTAGCACTCGTAACCTCTTTCATTGAAGGATTCCTTCCCGAACTCATAGGCTACCTAAAGGAAAAGGCGAAGGAGAAAGAGGCCCCCATTTCACTCCCCATTTCTATCTCCGCAGACGAGGACCGCGAATCAATACGCCAGGTAGAGAGAACGCTCGTCTACGAGGTTGTGGAACCCAGGTCGAGAATCAGCGTGAACGATTTGGCATCGAAAGTCGGTATTCCAATCGAACGGTTGGACCCGCTCCTGCCCGAGGTCATGGACAGATTGGACCTTGTTCCCGATTGGGGTGCTGGCGGGCCTTTCATTCGGCACAGGCAGAACAAGTTTCGAGGGACACCCGATAGAGAAGAACCATCGGGTCCCGGGAAAGACGGCTAGGAACGCCATCATCCTAGGGGCGGTCCCCAACAAATCACTTGGAAAGGGGTACGGCGCGCTCGGGATACCTAAGAAGAAGCACCACCTCTCGAAGGACATCAGAGAGGCAGTGCGAACTGATCAGGTCGAGCAGCCTTTCCTCACCAGAACCCTGTAGGTATGCCTCCCATAGGATTGGGATATCTGCTCCAGTTATCTTCTCCTCGTGGAAGTAATCCTCGGGTTCGCTCATGAGGTCGCCCAAGCCGGGCCATTTGATTCCTGCCTCCTCGGCCTCAGCCATCCACCCTCCCATCAAGTCGACGAAATCAGATTCAGGCACGTTGAGCCCGAGTTCGTGCAACATGACGTCACGCTCGAACCCAGCATTGAAAGCGTAGAACGGCCTTTCTACTGATTCCAAGACGACTTTTACCTCCGGATAGAAATCCTCCTTCTTCCTGGATCTCCTCTGAAGTACTGTCACCTTGTCCTTGTTGAAATAACCCAGAGTAACAATTTCAGAAGTGGGACTCTTCCCAGGGATTCCGGTAGTTTCGAAATCAATCAATGTCCCGCGGACCAACGCCAAGGGCATCTCTGAGTCCTGCTTGTGGAACTCTCTTGATCAGTCATAGGCGATCATGTACCATCTATCACGAGTTCTAACAATTCCAAGGCTTTGATCAGGGAGGCAAGACAACCCACCGAAGCGTACGCTCGTCTTACTCAATCTTGATCGAGGGGAACCAAGCAACAAGCTACTCAAGCTCACCTTCCCTCCTGCTGCACTCTTGATGTACCGTTCACTTTTGTAACCTTGAAGATGTGGTCGGCCATTCCTTCCAATTCCACCTCATGCGAGACCAGAATCACCTGCTTGCATTCGAGCTCCCTGAGAACGTCCCTGATCCTGTACAGCTGCCGCTTGCTGAAACCGTCCGTCGGCTCGTCAAGTATAAGAAGATCTCCAGTGGCGGATGTGGCAACCTCTCGTACTATCTCATTGAGCGCGAGTCTGTATGCGAGCGCAACGCTCGTTCTTTCGCCTCCGCTCAAAGAATCATAGTCTTGTTCGTAGGCCTGTTTCTCAAAAACGGGCTCGAAATTCTCGTTCACTCGGACGGTCAGTTCTGGGTCATCAACTAGGACCGAGAAGAAGCGTCTGAACTCCTGGCCGAATCGCAGGTTCATCTGGACCATCACTTGCCTCTCTATGGCTTCCACAGTTGGTTCGAAGTAGCTCACGAGCCACGTCTGGTAGTTCCTGCGATGGGCTGCTTCATCTCTGGCCTTCCTCATGGTTTGAACATCCTTCGCCACACGCTCTGCTTCCGTCTTCCTCTCTCCAAACTTCGTCTTGGCTTCCGTTAACTCCCGACTTGCGTCGTCCCTTTCGTCTTGTGCTTTCTTCAACTCGGTTTCAAGCCTGCTTATTCGTTCGTGGACACCCGCCATTTTCGTTGACTCCGACTTCAGCCCGGCCAGAGTACTTCGCGCCTCGGTAACCTTGGTAGCGAGGTCTCTGGCTCTCGTCTTCACATCTGAGATAGCGCCTTCTAACTCGGATGCCTCGGCAACGAACCCTTCAAGTGCGGTCTTCGCCTGTTCATATTTCCCCGCGTTTTCCTGCAACTCCGTCAAGTCCAAAATCTCTTTACCGACGTTCTCGATTTGTGCACGGACTTTGCCTAATTCCCCGTTGAAATGCTTCGATCTAGCACCGAAGGTCTTCGCGGCAATCTTCTGCCCACAAACTGGGCATTCTCCTTTCCTGATCAGCTTATTCGTGTCACTCAGGCGCTGTTTGAGCTCTCCTTCTTTGGACGACAGGTTTTCCTTGGACATTCGCTTCGAATCAATCCTCTTTTTCAGCTCTAGTGAGCTCTGTTTCACAGGAGGCTTGCGACCTCGGAGAATCTTCTATGAGGCGTTTGTCCTTGGCGAGTTTCTCCTCGTCCTTCCGTAGAAGGTCGTTCTCCCTCTTGATCTGGTCTTCGAGAATTCGTACACCGCTTTCCACCTCTGGAATCCTTTGAGAGATGCTGGTCAACTTCTCCCTGTCCTTGGCCAGTTCCCGTTCTTTCGCAGTAAGTTCGTCCAGATTCCTCGACGCGTCCGCTTGTCTCTTCTCTAGGGCTGGAATGCTCGCCTCCAACCTACGAGCCGTCTCTCTCATTGATTCCCACTCAGCTTCTTTCTCCTCTAGCCCCTTGCTGGCACCGTCGAGGCTCGCAACATCCGTCTTGATTCTATGGACAACTAATTCCGAGTTGTCGGAAGCAACTTTGTATTCTTCGACGCCAAAGACCTTTCGCAGAGTCTGTAGCCTGTCCTCGGTGTCTTCGGTGATTATTTCCTTCATCCTTTCCTGCGGAGTGAATATCGCGAATCTGTAGATGAGGCTCTCGGCCCTCGGGTGACGGGGCTCGTTGAACTTCAGGATGCCGATTATCCTGGCCTTCAGGTCGGTGGGCGCGAGTTCCTCCTTGCTGCCGTCTGAGACAAGATAACAGTCCTCTTGTGTGACTGAATTCTTGATTCGTTTTAGTCCTCTGTGGACGGTGTAGGTTCGGCCGTTCTCGGTTGAGAAGGTCAGCTCCACGGATCCCCGACTCTTGCCGTTGGCGAGCAGGTGCGAACCGCCTTTCTGTTCGCTGATGCCGAACAGGCCGAATTCTATAGCGTAGAGGATCGTTGACTTGCCGGAGCCCACATCGCCTTCGAAAAGCACGGTTCCCATTGGGAAATCTATGGGGGTCAGGCTGTCGTCGTTGTAGGTCCTGATGTTCCTCATCGTGAGGCGGTTGATGAGCATCAGCCTTCGCTCTCGATGCCGAGGTCCTTCAGCGCAGAGCTCTCGATCCTGGAATGGTAAGAATCTGACTCCTCGTTCTCCCGCCGTTCTTGCCTTAGCGTGGTGAGCAGTTTCAGCGCAAGAGCCACGCCGTCGCTCCCCCCGAGTCGTGCTTCAGGGACGTTCACGGAAACAATGTTCTTCTCAAACAACTCTCTCTCAGTAACCTCGGGTGGTTTTGGCGGACCTAGAGCAACCGACTGTTCCTTCGAGCTCAGGTGAGCGTAACTCAACAGAGTGCACAGAGCCCCTCTGGAGTCGATCTCCTTCCGCACTCCAGCGAAGTCTATGTCCGATGTCCTACCAGTCGAGAGTTCGCCCCAGACGCGCACAATCACTATGGCACCTTCGACATTCTTGCTAGAGGTGAGCGATCGCAGTTCACCATTAACGGCGTCTGAGCTCTTGCCGTCGGCAGAGCACTCAACTTCCACTACTCGCGGCGTCCCAACCTGAACGAATTCGATTTTGCGTATGGCGACATCAAAATCAACGAGGTAGAATCCGCATTTCCCGCCTTTGGCTAGGGTCTCGAGGTCCCTGAAGTCGCCGGCGAAGAGTTGGCCCGGATATGCTATGTTCTCCCTGCCCGGCAGCGAATCCAGCGAACGATGATGGACGTGGCCCCCAGCATAGTAGTCGAAGCCTTTGGGCAGATATGAGGCGGGCATGGCCTTCATCATCTCCAGCCCCTCCGGCCGTAGTTCTTCTATGGCCCCATGGAACACAAATACTTTCAATCCTTTCTCGGCCTCGAGGTTTCTCAAGTCCAACGTCTCGTAGTCATTGATGTCCAGCCCGATTTTCTTTCCCGACAAACCGCACAACTTGATGCCTGATGGGTCCTGAACAAACTCCAGGCCGACCTTCTGACCTCGATTGACTGGTCGTTCGACCTTTGTGAAGAGGCCAGCCCCTTCTAGGACGTCAACTACCGACGAGTAGTTGGGACTGAAATCATGGCTACCGTAGACTACGTAGAACCTGATACCTGCCTCTCTTGCTTGATGTATCTTGATTGCTGCCCTCTTGACATAAGAAAGGTCAGGGATATTGGAGTCGAAGATGTCTCCCGCCATGATGACAAACTCAACACGCTCCAGAATGCAACGGTCGATGGCGGCCTCGAACGCCTTCATCAGTTCCTCTCGCAGCACTTCGACTCTGAAGGCACCGATGTGAATGTCGGCCATGTGCGCGAACTTCAAGGTGTATGGAAAAATCGCCGGTTGGCTATAAACAGGCCAGAGCTCACCGAGGTGAAATCTAGTTGAAAATCGACTTTGGTCACAGGGCGAATCAAATCGCATGATGGACGCTCTCAGCGAGAGGTTGGGGCTTGGTCTGAGAAAGTACCCTCCGATTGATGATTTCGGATAAATAGCCGCTTCAAGGTACCCTCACTTGGCGCAATACTGTGCAGCACCTGTCTGTCAGGCTGATCTGGCACGATCGAGCTTGGGATGGGCGCATTTGCGATTCTCCCGAACTAAACCATTATTGTCAGGGACAATTCTCCTTGCAGGGAGAGTACATTCGGGAAAACAAAGACTTGAGTTGGGAAACACCCAATCACAGTAGACCCTGTTCAGAGTTATGGGACAAAGAGAAGAAGCTTCCGCCATGCACGTGGTCAATAGGGGCCTTTTCACCCTCTGCCACACCGCATGTCAACATCCACCCGTTCTTTGACCAGGCCAAACCACGATACGAGACCTACCCAGAGTTCTCGTCTGGAACCTGGCCCATGGACCGAATGTATGATCGTCATTCCGGGAAACTAGTTCAGCCATTCCAACAGCGCGAGAAGAACGTCAAAGCCTATTTTGATCAATTCGAAGTGGGGAAGTCGCTAATCTTCTACTATCTGAACTACGATAATCCATTGACGTCAGAAGCCAAGCGGTACGTCCTAGTTGGTGTATCAAGATTAGACAAGTTCGGTCCCTACCGAACGTTCGACGGACTGTCCAAGTGGCAAGCCGAGAATGCAGGTGATCGCGTTTGGAGCCGTATCGTCGAAAACAGGTATAGCGAGGGTGAAGGCGTGAGATTACCTTACCAGGAGTACTTGCGAGCCGGGAAGAATGGAAACGCACTCTCACCTATCGTTGTAGAAATTACTGGTGAAATGGAGAGGCGATTCAAGTACGTCACCAGAGAGTTGAGCGACGACGATGCCTGCGAGTTGATTCAGAAACTGATCGACGCAGTCAGTAGAATAGATGAGAAGATAGCACCGGGCAATTGGAAAGCAAAGCAAGAATGGTTAGATAAGGTTCTAAGCGAGACCTGGAAAGAGCGGGGGCGGTACCCTGGCGTCGGAAGCGTTCTCGAAGTCCTCGGCAAATCTGATGGTACGGCATTCGCAAAACAATATGTCCAAAGTCACGATACCGAATCTGTTTTCTCCCACGTATTCGACTCACTGACGTCGAAGAAGCCTCCTGACTGGGCACGGGAGTCGAAAAAGGTCTGGGACCAATACTCTCCAGTCAAACAAAAACTTCTTCAAAGATTGTGCTCCTTTGACTTGACAGCAGACCAAGTGGGAAAAACCGTCTCCGAGGAGAGGTCCGAATCTGGAATCAGAGCCACTCCAGAACAACTCCTGAGCAATCCCTACCTACTGAGTGAGGAGTATCAAGGTGAAGACGACGACGATGTGATCGGCTTCTATCGCATCGATAACGGACTGCTACCACACGCTTCATTGAACGTATCGCAAGAAGTTGAACCCAACGACAAGCGTCGATTGCGCGCTCTCATGATCGAAGAACTCAAGCGTGAGGAGTCGAAGTCGGGTAGCTGCTTCCTGCAGCTGGAGGAATTGCTAACTCAAGTCGAGGAGAGTGAGGTCGAATGGCGCAAGAAGACCCCTTCTCCTGAGATGATCATGGCCGAATCCGAATTCTATCAGGAGAAGCTCACATTCTTCGAACACGACAAGAGACATTTCGTGTATCTGAAGAGCCTGAGAGACGACGAAAAGCTAATCCAAGAACGAATCATCAAACTGATGGAACGCGAATACACACCGAGCGGCGTTGACTGGGAAAAGAGACTCACACTTCCACATCCAAGTATACCCGAAAGAGTCTATTCCAAGGTATTATCCCAACAGGCTGGCGCAGTTGAGACTTCATTCAAGCGAAGACTTTCAATAATCACTGGAGCGGCAGGCACAGGAAAAACAACCGTCATCAAGACCCTGATTGACGAGATCAAGAGCAGGGAAAAGGGAGCAACATTCCTGCTATTGGCACCGACCGGTAAGGCCCGCGAGAACCTCTCCATGCGCACAGGCTTGCATGACGAGACAATGACCATTCATCGCGCGCTGAACACACACGGTTGGCTCGCGCCCAAGACCTACAGGTACATCGAGAACAAGAAAAACAGAATCATTGCTAACAACATTGTAATTGACGAATCATCAATGCTCGACCTTGAGTTGCTAGCCCACTTGTTTCGCGCTATCCAGTGGGAAGATGTCCAAAGGTTGGTCCTGGTTGGTGATACAAATCAGCTTCCCCCAATTGGATACGGCAGACCCTTCTTCGACATAGTCAGTTTTCTGGAAAAGAACAAACCGGAGACCGTGAATCACTTGGAAATCAATTGCCGGCAGATGATTCAGCAATCAAACGTCCTCAAACTAGCAAGCATGTACACTGAGATCCCCGATAAGGACTTCGACTCCCTAATCAACAGAATCGAAAAGGCTCAGCCGCTTGGTGACGATCTGGAGGTTGTCTTTTGGAAAGACCAGATCAATTCTATTCCAGCATTTTGAAGAAACTCTCGGAGCAATTGAGGCAGGAAGGGCCGAAATCTGGTCTATCGCTTGATCAAATGCTTGATATCCGGCTGGGGACCACCAAAGAGAAACGGTCAAAGAAGTACTCAATCGACTACTTTCAGGTTCTGTCCCCTTACCGCGGCGACTATTTTGGCGTAGGGTCCATCAACGAGTCTTTTCCAAAGGGAATTCAGGAAGGGCAATGCAGAGAAGTACGCGTACAAGGACATTTTCACTTTGGCGGACAAAGTCATTCAAGTTGTCAATACCACGTTCTACAAGCGCGGTCTGCCCCCAACCGAGGTATACAACGGTCAATTAGGCTTCGTTTTTTTCGTTCCGAACAAAAACCACGGGAAGGACTTGGGAGTCTGTCTTTCGGTGGGACGAAATGACGAGGAAATCGTTTGGTACTCAAGCCCTGATGCCAATCTCGAGCTTGGATATGCCCTCACAGTTCACAAAGCACAAGGAAGCGAATTTGAAATTGTCTTCCTTGTTCTTCCTAAAGAGAAGACTGGGCTCATCTCCAGAGAACTGATGTACACAGCTCTGACTCGGTCTCGCAAGAAGATTGTCATCTTCCTTCAGGACGACGTCGGCCCCTTGCTCAACACCAGGTCGAGTGAGCGCTCTGCAATACTGACAAGAAACACCGCAGTCTTCGATTTCAGATACACTTCGGAGAAGTACAGGTTCAACGACCTTATCCACCGCACTTCCAAAGGCGATTACGTCAGGAGCAAGTCCGAAGTCCTGATTGCAAACATGCTCTGGGACAAGAACATCCCGTATTCTTACGAAGAGAGATTGTTCTCAGAGGACGGTTCAGAATGGAAGCTTCCGGATTTTACCATAAAGACAGAAGACCAAGGAACGCTGTATTGGGAGCATTTGGGTCGCCTTGACGATCCAGAATACGTTGAAGATTGGGAAAACAAGAAGCGTTGGTACAGAGAGAACGGTTACTTGGACAGAGTGATAACTTCTGACGAGCTAGGCGGATTCGACTCAAAGAAGATAGAGAAGACGATACTTGATAAGATAGGAAAGTAGAGGAGAGCATCTCTGCTTGGAGTAATCGCTTGCGCTTGAACGCCTTGTCTCCTAGTCTGACTTGGCATTTTGCCAGTATAGGAATCCACAATCGAGATTGCGATGATGAATGTGGGCGTTCGCTCAACCATGTACCCGAAGGAGAAATTCTCCGCACGAACCGATTGGACCATTTTCAGTAAGGGCTGGCCGGAGTTCCGTCAATAGGGTAGTTGCAAGCCTCATAGACATCAACAGCATCCGGATCGAAGTCATAGGTTTAATTTCATCTCTACACACGGACGCCGAGGTTGAAATGGCAGGACAGGGTCGGAGAAGATTGTACTCCCACTACAAACCTGAATTCAGTGGAAAGCGACCTGCTTCAGTTGTTATAGAAGGTGAAACGTTCGAGGTGGACAGTTGGAGAGATGTCGTGTCAAAGACGTGCGAAGTTGTTCGGTTAAGGCACCCGAGAGAATTTCCACAAATACTGAAACTAAAAGGCAGCAAGAGGAGATGGTTCTCGCGTAAACCAATGGAGCTCAGAGACCCAACTAGGGTTGTAGGAACCAACATTTTTGTGGAGACCAACAAGAGTGCGAACGCTCTGGTCCTGCTTAGTTTTCACATTCTGAATTTCTTTGGTATGGAACCCAAAATTGATGTAAGGACTAGGGACTGAAAAAGGATGCCGTTCCTTCTTTTGAACCAAGACCGGCTTAATCGTGGAGTCGGCAGCCAATCACGGTTCATCAGCTGCGATATGTAATCAGTAGCCAACCTCAAATGGCACAAGAGGTTCGAATCCGAAGAATGCATCGAAAGCTGAAGGTCATTATTGGAGCATAAGCAGATCTTCTTGCGGTCGCTGACACTTGTGCAACGGTTATTACATGCGAAACCCGAATCAAGCCAGAGTCGGAGTTGGTTAGTGGCACTGAGAGCGTTGAAGACCTACTACTCAATTTCAGGCAACTGAGGACTCTGACTGCGCTTCACATGAGGACGTACAGGATTCAGAACGAATTCATACTCCTTGCAGAGTCGATATCAAACCAGCTGTTCATTAGTACGCTCACCTTTGTCGGCGTTGTACTGGCGTTCGTGAACATCGTTCTCATAATTCAGCAGGTCACCACTGAGCTGATCGTGTTAAGTGTGGCGGTCACCACGGTGATCTTCCTCGCCTTCTCCTTGATATATCGCAACCAAGTAAAAGGGAAACGGGGCTATCGCCTTCGCTTTCTAGAGAATGAACAGGACCGACTGCGTGATGGACAGAACGAGTATTCCGTGATTAGAATGACATTGGACGAAGACATCGTTCCCAGCATCGAAAGAGAACTGAACAAAGGCACGATTGACCAGGTCAGAGCCAAGGTGTTGAATGAGCGCCTCGCTTCTGTACGTAAATGGTTAGACGAGAATGAAAAAAAGACACACGAAAGTTTCGAAGAGATTAACCAAGAACTTGCCAAGTTGAGGGACAATGCCTCGAAACGGTGACCGCGGTCCTCCAGCGAATGACGATGACTACGGTCCTCCGGCGAGGTTTACTGAGCGTCTGACTACTGGGGCTAACCCCGACCAAGACATCACTGAGTACGTCGAGACAAGCCCGGAGGAGTTGGAAACTCCAAGGGTCCAACTAGCTCTACAACCCGATTTCTACAGGATTCCCAGGCGCTTTGGGTCCATTCCTGTCGACGAACTCCCCAAAGGATGCGACAGAGACAAACAGTACTATGGGCTCTACCCTCGGATTAGCCTTCCCTTCCAAAGAATCGAACGTGTTTCCTTCGGACATCCCAAACTGGAACCCAACCGACTTTTTTGGGGAGACAACCTTCATGTCATGAGGATGCTCCCATCAGACTCCATAGACCTGATCTACATCGACCCGCCCTTCTTCTCTGGTAAACACTACAATTTCATTTTTGGAGATCAAAACGAGGTCAGGTCGTTCAGCGATATCTGGGAAGGTGGAATAGAGAGCTATCAGATATGGCTTAACGCTCGGCTTCTTGAAATGAAGCGCCTCCTGAAGCCAACAGGTTCGAATCTATGTTCACTGCGATTGGCATGCCGGTCACTATATCAAAGTAGAGATGGACAAGATATTCGGCTATGACAATTTCAGAAACTCAATCGTCTGGCACTATAGTGGTTGGAACAAGAGGAACAAGTTTGACTTTAACAGTCGACACGACACAATTCTGTTCTACGGAAAATCGAGCCAGCAATTATTTGATTCGTACGCTGAACCTTGGAAAAGCAAGGAAGAGTATGTCAAGCTTAGAAAGCAAAAGATCAGGAAAGATGAACACAACCGAGAATACGTACTCTCAGACGCTGGAGGTGGACACAGAGTCAAGCGTTACCTTGAGGACGCACTGAAATCTGGTGCATATGTTGACGATGTTTGGGACATAGATAAGGTATCAATAATTCATCAAAAGAATCAATCGGTTATCCGACGCAAAAACCTGAAGTCCTCCTAGACAGGATAATCCGAGCTTCATCACATGAGAACGATGTGGTTGCAGATTTCTTCTGCGGTGGCGGCACCACCCCTGCAGTTGCTCAAAAGCTCCTCAGACGATGGATTGCCGTCGAGACTCCAAAATTGCGGTGGCCATAACAGAGGACAGAATACTCCGGTCTCTGAGTTCTTCGGCCGGAAGCGAAGTGCAGCAGAGTCTTCAGAACATTCCAGATATGTCTCTAGAATACTGGGGAATTTATGATCCCATCTCTACTCGCCCTTACAGAAAACGAATTCAGAAGATTCATACTTGCAGCCTACAACGCTCGGGTTGCATCGGGCGAACAGGAGATACACGGATACCGGAACGGTATTCCTATCATGGTGGGGAATGTATCGATGGAAGACAGAATTACCAAGAAGGATGTTATCGAATTCGCACGCTATATTTCGACAAGAAAAGGCAGACATCACGGTATAATACTGGCCTGGGCCTTTGCACCGAGTGCACAAGAAGCGGCAGAAAGATTAGCCATTCAAACTTCCACGACGGTCGACTTTGTCAAGATTTCTCTGGTCCCTATTGAATCCGAATCGTTCCGTGAGTGGGTCGTGTCCAAACACAAAGAGTATTCGAACTTCCTCACCTTCGTTCTTCCTCCAGAAATCCGGCTCCGAATATCCAGGATCTCGCCGCTAACATACGCATTCGACCTCTCTGAATCCATCTCCCTCAATACAAACGGAAAAATCGCTAACGTTCAATGGGATTTCGAATACAAAGAGCGGTTTGTATCAACGCGCGGGTTCAGCTTCATCCGAACCAAAGACAATAGGGCGATCCTGAAGGTACAATACACCTTCCCATATGAGGGACGCAGAACCATCGCCTGCAAAGTGCAGGATGACCTGGGAGGAGAAAAGCTCGAAATCAGAACTCTGGAAGTCAGATAATGCTGGACTCCTTCCTGCCCTACCTCCACCAGTTCGAAGATTGGCGAGACAGCGGGTTTCCGGGAATCAAAAATGAAACTCGCGAGTTCCTCGAGAACCTTCGGTCTCCGAGCAGGAAAAAGAAGCTATGGCCCTTGCAGCTCAGAGCCATCGAGCGCGTAGTTTACTGTTTTGAGATTGTCGGAAAGAAGAACCTTCTACTTAACATAGTCACAGGAGGCGGGAAGACTGCGATCATCGCAGCCGTTATGGCGTGGCTAAAGTCAGCTCATGGGATAAACAAGTTTCTGGTCCTCGTACCGAATACTGTTGTCAAGGACCGATTGGAGAAAGACTTCAACGGAGGGAGGATCTTCAACGAGTTCGAGTTCTTCCCACCTGAGGAAGCAGCAATTGTGAACGAGATGAACCTTCACGTTCTGGGAGCGGGAGGTGTCCCTCAGGGGATGATTGAGTCAGGCGTAATACTTGGTAACATACAACAATTCTATCAAAGCAACATTTCTGGCAAAAGAAACCTGGCCTACGTAATGAACTACATTGGAGAAATCGCGATCTTCAACGACGAAGCACACAACACGCCTGCACCCGAGTATAGCGAGGTTCTAAACGTTCTATCACAAAAGTGCAGGTTCAGGCTGGATACAACCGCAACTCCGGACCGAGCGGACGGTCAGAACCCTGACTTGGAAATGATCTACCACTACGATATTACGCACGCCCTCGAGGACCACATAATCAAATCAGTCGTCGTCTACGAACCGGAGGTCAAACTGGTGGAGCTGACATACACTAATTTTGAGACCGGCGAGAAGAAAAAGGTGACTGAGCTTGATAGGGAATTCACAGAAGCAGAGGAACACGTCAAGCCGTTCCAATGGATTCTAGATCCAGAACCAATGAAGAAGCAAATGGGTCTGGCTCTCTCAAGACTTGAAGAGCAGCGAAGAAGGGCAAAGGAGAGATACAAACCACTCTTATTCGTAGTGACGATGAGCATTAATGAAGCAGAACGCGCCAGAAAAATGCTCGAAAATGACTTCCACGTATCCACCCTTTTAGTAACTGAAGAGTCCGATGAAGCTGAGAGAAAGGAAGCGCAGACCATAGGGTCAAAGGACAGCAAATATG
The DNA here is from genome assembly GCA_963759195.1 of uncultured archaeon. Taxonomy (GTDB): domain Archaea; phylum Thermoproteota; class Nitrososphaeria; order Nitrososphaerales; family Gagatemarchaeaceae; genus DASPPF01. Next base: position 171,649 of record CAVWXJ010000005.1, on the reverse strand, counting down.
ACGCGGTCGTCAGCGTTTTGATGCTGCGCGAAGGCTGGGACGTTCCTGAAGTCTCCACAATTCTCCTCCTACGGAAGTTCTCTTCTCCTGTCTACGGACAACAAGTCATTGGCAGAGGTTTGAGAAGGATAATCCGGGATGAACTGGAGCCAGAAATTCTCTCCGTCGTAGACCACCCAAGACTCCAGCACGATTGGCTTTGGAGATTGGTTGCTGTAAGCAAGATAAGACAAGGTGTACTGCCAGGCGAGCTATTCGGTGACGAATATCTCCCAATAAGACCAAGAATCCAACGTCTGGTTAACCCGGAGCTCCTAATTGGAATCCCACCTCCCGAGTACGAACCCAAAGTCGACTTCAAGCAAATAGAAGATTCGATTGCCGAAGACGCAATCATTCAGAATTGGCGAGACGCATTGAATTCCATAACCTACGACCGTAATGCATGGGAGATCACACGCACTCGAATCGACACCGTCAAAGGCAAGCATCTGGAATCTAGAAAAATGGACGTCATTCACGTGGAGGAAGGAGATGCTCAACCAGCGCATGAGGGCATCGAGAAAACCAAAGAGGAACTTGAGGATGATCTGAAGAGAGAAGTTCTGAACATCGCCGGCGGGCTCCTAGCAGAGGCCGGATACGGAGGATTGAAGAAAGGCATACTGTATAATGCGATGATGGACCACATAATACAGAAGCTCCTTAGAGGCAAACCACTCTCAGAAGCAGATCAAGGTGACATCGAATTTGCGCTTTACACGATGCCACAGGTCCGTCGCAATCTTACGAAGGGAATCATAGCTGGCATCGTAGGAGACACAAATGCCTCGGCCTGAAAAAGGGGAATTCGAGAACCCGACCAAGAGCGCGTACTCGCTAGAATACTACGATTCATCATGGGAGTATGATTACATGAATGACCTCGAAGCAGACAAGAACGTCGTGAAATGGACCAAGAACCACGGCATCAGCATTCCCTATTTCGACGACGAAGGGAAGTTCCACACCTATAGACCGGACTTCCTCGTACAATTATCAGGGGGAAAGGTGGAGCTTCACGAAATGAAGGGCGGACATTTGCTCGACAATCCGATCACGCGAAAGAAACTCGAAGCAGCCCGAGCATGGTGCAAGGTTCGCAAGATGGAACTAAAAGTGGTTTCACGCTTCTAGGCGTTAGATCTACGATTGTGATCCAAGGTTCGCGAAAGCTGCTATATTGGAAGAAATGCCGCGGGTCGGATTTGAGCCGACGACACCTCGGTCTTCAGCCGAGTGCTCTTGGGTCTGGAAGCTCCCAGGCTGAGCTACCGCGGCACTGGACGCGCTCCATTTCGCGACCGAATTAAGAATTTCACCGCACGAAAACCTTAATCAAGTCAGGGCAGGAAAGACGCCCGTTGGAGAAGGCCTTCGTCGAAACCTACCGGGTAACCAAGACCTTCAACGCGCCCCTCAGTTTTGTCTACAACTGGTGTACTGACTTCCGCGAGGACGACCTCAAGATGGTCGGGTCGAAGACGCGAAGGATGATCCTCGAACACACAAGAAAGCACGTCGTTTGGAGGATCGTTGCCAAGGGCGGCAAGAAGGGCTACCAGGGCATCAGGTCGGTGTGGCTCAACCCGCCCAACAGGTGGCATCTCGACACCAGCGGGGACAAGCACCTCACGGGCGATTACAGGCTGACCCGCCTTGGGAAAGCCAGGACCCGGCTGGACATGAGGTTCACCGAAACCAGCGTAGACAGAAGGAAGCTCGAGCCGAGGAAATCCTGGGAGGCGGACACGATGTCGGAATGGGACGCCTACGGCCGATACCTCGAAAGAGACTACCAGAGATATCTAGTTCGCACGCGCTGAATCCTCAACACATTCTCGCTTGAATGAAACGGGAAACACTTTCGGCGAACTCCCACAAAGGATATCGTCTGAACTCCCCCTCCGTTTTATGCAGGGGTTCGTCAGCAACGTGACACTTGCCTACGGCTTCCCCTATCAGTATCTCGCGGAACAAATGTGTCAAAGCAGTCCGCTTCCACTATACACCTACCTCCCAAACCGCCGAGCTCCTTGAGACCTTCCGCGCGATGGTCAATCACGCGATTCGAATATGTCTAGAAGAGAACATAAGGGGGCGGCTCAATCTCAGGAACAGAATCTACAAGGAATTCCAAGCTGAGTACTGTGTCTCCTCTCGCTTTCCTTACTCGGTGGCCTTGGTGGCATGGTCGATTATCAAGAAACACCGTAGATGGCAGAGGCGGCCGTACGCCTCACGCCTTATGATGAAGATTGATGCTGAGGCGTATTCGCTCAACTACTCCATCTTGTCTTTTCCAGTCAAGAAGGGAGTCAGATTGCTCATCCCTCTGGGCTACGGCGACTATCAGCGTTCCTTTCTCTTGGACAAGACTCTCCGGCGAGGCTCTATCACCATCACCGACCATGAGATTATCATCGCATTCACAAAGGAGACTACAATAGCGGAGCCCCTGAAGAAAGTCGGCTACGATCTGAATGAAAAGTCGATTGTCGGGAGCAACGGAACAAGAATTGACCTTTCAGAAGCGGCCCGCTTGCACACCGAATACGGCGTCAGAAGGGGCGAGTTCTACAGGGAGCATTCTGGCGATAGAAGATTAAAGCAAAAGTTCGCAGCGTCACAGAGAGAAAAAGAACGTGTAAAACAGTTGCTGCACAACGTTTCAAGGCAAATCGTCGAGAGGGCCAAGGCAAACAGGGAGGCTATAATTCTCGAAAAGCTGAAGGGAATTCGTTACGCTCACAAACGAGGGAACGGCGAAGGCGCGGCTAAGAGGCGTAGAATCGCCCTGTGGCCCTTCCGTCAATTGCAGGGTTATATCGATTACAAAGCTAGGTGGGAGGGAGTCGCAATAGAGTACGTCCCTGCGGCATGGACATCTCAGACCTGCAGCAAGTGCAAGTTCGTTAATAGGAAATTGAAGCCGACAGAAAGAGAGTGGCAATGCCCATCATGTGGTGCCATCCTCGACCGCGACCTAAACGCCTCAATCAACATCGAGCGTCGCGGCAAGATACCATGTCTGGGTGAGGTTCGCCCAGGAGCGCAGAGCAAAGATGAAGCGGTGAAAGGGAACGAGCAGACGATGGCTCCAATCCTTCGAGCAGAAGCTCTGAAGGGAAGAGAGTAGGCTGTTCGAGTCGTACACTTCCCAGAACCAACGTCAGTGTTCCCGAGGCGGACTCTAGCTACAGGCGCCTCTGAGCGAAAGTATTTCTCAACAAACGGAAAAAGAAGGGGGCCGAGTATCAGGATCTAGCTGGAAATTCCCCCAGCGAGGAAGACTAGATACTCGGACGATCCTGCTTGTAGGTCCAGAGATACCGTTCCGGTCGAGCCTACGAACGATCCGTGGGCCCCTGCCCGGAGAAGGAACGTCCCTGTTGGGTTAGTTGCGCCCTGGCCGACTATGCTAGCCGCATCGCGGCCCATCTGGGCTGTCCCTGAAGTGATTGTGTACGTTGTACCAGCAACCGTCAGGCTGCCGCTGCTTATCGAAAGCGTGTATCCCGCAGCGAGCTTGCCAGTGACAGTGAATGTCAGTGTTCCCGAGGCGGTGCCGTTGGTGCTAGGGGTGCCCGAAACGAAGTACTTGCCGGTAGTGCTGGTGATGGTAAATGTCTGTCCCACTGAGACGCTAACCTGACTTGCGGCCTGACCGGGGCCTCCCTTCATGGGTCCCTGCCTGAACGCTCCGCCCATCATCATGCCCGCCCCCGGCAATCCTGCTCGGGAGCCGCTGGACGACGTGGACGTGCTGGTTGTTGTCTGCGCTGCTACTGGTGGTGCCATTGCGAAGTAGCCTACCACAACGAGCACCAGGACCGTTGCGGCTATGGCCAGAGTTGCTTTTTGGACTGTGTTTGCAGTCATTTGTCTTCGTCAATCAGACCCTCCTCCGACTATATACCGAGTTTCCCGAATGATTCCAAGATTGACGCAAAATCTCTAGCGAACCGTTCCAAGAATGGGCCAGCCCACTTCGTGGTGACCCGCCGGGGTCTGTATCAAGATCGTATCACCCAAGTAGGGGGTCGGTATCGAGATTGTTTCGCAGAACGTACTTGCCCCCTCCGTTCCATACCTCCTCCGAGGTGAAAAACAAATGATAGAAAACAAAACAACCGCATATCCGAAGACTGCCTCGATTCTCGCAATCGCGGGAAGCACCCTGATACTACTCTGCGGGACGTTGCTGACGTGGGTCTCAACGGCCATCCTCCCGCACCTGAACTTCCCCAACGTCAGCACCCCTCCACAATTCGCAGCCAGCAGCATACCTGCCATCGCGTCCGGCGTGGTCGGCGGAATAGGGCTGTTCGGGCTGGTGACCGGAGCCATCGTGCTGGCATCGGCGGTGCTGCTCCTGGCGGTCCCGAATCAGCGAACGGCCTGGGGCGTGCTCATTCTGGTCTTCTCGGCCCTTAGTTTCTTGGGCGCGGGAGGCTTCGTCGTGGGCGCAATCCTCGGCATAGTGGGCGGCATACTGACCCTGCGGTGGAAACCCTCCACCGCATAGGGCCGGCCGTGCTGGAACAACGCTTGATTTCTTTGCTTGCTAACTGAGAGAGGAAAGTGTTTCCGGCGTAACTAGGAGCCGTCTATACTGTCCTCTCGGTCTTGGAGACCGGGATGAAGGAGTCACAAAGCCACCCCTCCCACGGCGGACCATTGTACTTCGTGCAGAATCCTTTCGGCACGTACCAGTAGCACACTTCGCACCTGTCGGAGTCGAAGGCTGGTGGCCTGCGAAAGTTTGGTGGGAGCGATGCGGCCATGTGTTCTCCTGAAGCTTTCGAATCGGATCCGTCGGAATGCGCGCTCGACTGGGCCGTAGCAGGGATATCAGAGTCGGGTTGATTTACGCATATAGCCTAACGCATGAGTTGTTCTACGGCAGCCGAAACGCGCCTCACCTCACTACACTACGAATTTCACCTGGGTTGCGCATTCAAGTGGCTCTTGAGCCGTTGACGAAACGGAGTTTCATCCTTCAATTCCAAAGCCTTTTTCTATTTCGAATAGGCCTGAAAGCCCGATGCCCGCGGAAGACACGGAGATACGAATCAGCAACCGCGCATTCGACAGGATATCAAGGGCCCGTCGCGAAGGGGAATCGCTCTCCGACGTGATCATACGCCTGTCCGCAGCGACACTGGAAGGGCTTCAGCGCAGGGGGGAGATGGAGGTAACGACTACGGAAGGGAAGAAGCTGGTCATCTCCATAGACCAGGACAAGTGCCTGGGCGCGATGAGCTGCGTCACGCTTGCTCCCTCGGTCTTCGCCTACGACAAGACGGAGGCGGGGGTGTGGCGCCGAAGGGCCGAGCCACTCGGAATGATGGAAGTCGAGAAGGGCGAGGTGAGCGGCGAGACGCTCCAACTCGCGGCCGAATCCTGCCCCTACAAGGCGATTATCCTGAAAGACGCAGAAACCGGCGAACCGATAGTCCCCTGAGCAGCATTTCAAGGTCCTCTCAAGGAATCGGTTCTACCTCTTCTGCACTCAGTCAGAGACAAGCGGCCACCATGATTTGGATGTATGCTACCTGACCAGATGACCCGTCGAATCATTCTCTTCCGTTCACCGGCCCCCTGCAGTGGCTACTTCCGAGAAGCGTCAGCTGGCAGTCACTGTCATGCTCGGCTCCTGGACGCCGCTGACCAGCCGGCCCGGGCCGTATCCCGACACGCCCCACCTCGCAGCTTTCTCCAAGTCCAACCCGCCGCGCCTGCAGACCGAGGAAACGATTTCCAGCATCGCCCGTCCCCCGGCAGCCAGGATCGCGTTAGTGACCAGGTTCGAGAAGGCGCTCCCTCCCTCGACGGCTCTGAGCGCATTCCTCGACGTCATCTTGGCAAGGTGCCGGTAGCACGCGTAGTAGACCGCGAGTTGCGGATTCGTCCAGCCTCATCGAGGACCACTTCTTGCTCCTGATGTGGCCCAGGGGCACGTTCTGCATCGGGGTGATTGTGAACTCGAAGGGCCTCCCGTCCACCTCGGACCTGCTCATCCTGTTCACCAGGGCGACTGTCTCCCAGTTGTCTTCGGGGGTCTCCCCCTCCTGCCCCACCTGCACAGTGAAAGCAGGGCGCCAGTAGTGCCGGTTCAGCTGGAAGGTCCCCATCCAGACGATATCCTGCCACGACCCGTCGGGACCGATCTTGAGCGGCAGGGTCTTGTTGGGCATGTGCATCTTCGCCAGCCGCTCGCTCCCCGTCTCGACCCCGATCTGGAGGCCGACCCAGTTGTCGGGGCCCGTCCGCAGGACCTTGGAGAGCCGCCTGATCAGGTCCGGGATACGCGGCGGGGATGGAAATCTCTTCCATGGGTGGCGTTGGCGCGCCGGATCCCTGGCGTCGACATCACAGTGGCCGCCGAGGTCCATTATCGCCTCCTGGTTCGGCACGAAGTTCCTTCCGTGCTCGTAGGCGAAGATCTCGTCGCTGTGGAGCCACGCCTGGTGCTGCCCGCCGCGACGTTGACCTCGATCTCCCGCCTCACCCTCGCAGGCGGATAGTAGCGGAGCGGCCGCAGAGTCACCTCGCAAAAGTCGCACCCGATGCCGCAGCCCCGCATCACCTCCACCATCCCCTTGACCGTCGGCCCGACTATGTCGGGAATCTCCTCGAGGGAGGGGAACTGCTTCGAGAACTGGTAGCGCGAGATGAACCTCTCGTCCCCTACCCACTGCTTGTGGAAGCTCGAATCGAAGGTCTGGAAGCCCCTGAAGAAGCGCGCCCCGTCGGAGGAATCCTCGGAAACGTAGTCGAAGAGCTCCGGCGCTATGTCGTCCGCCTCCCCCTGGAACGCGTAGTCGATTTGTTCACGTGGTCCATCTACCTCCGGGTGAACGGTCAGCTCCCAGACCCCGGGACCCCCGACATCAGCTTCGCCTTCTTTCCCGCCCTGGCCGTGTTTACGCGCGCAAGGAGCGACTCGAACTCCGATTGACGTAGGCGGGTGCCGGAGGTCCGAAGAAGACGGCGTATGACATCGTGAGCGGACCGAGGCCCAGGGGGTCCATGGTCGTCACGCCGATGATCTCAGTGTCGTCGTCGACGAAATCCTGGATGTGGTCCTCGTGGGCGACAACCACCTCGTCTCTGGATGGCCTTCAGCGAGGCCTCGAGTTTCCTGATGGAGTAAGGCGCCATGCGGGCCCGCCGCCGTCGGCTGGAGGAGGCGGCCCCTTCAGGAAGGAGTAGACAGATCCCCGGCACTGTGTTGGTCGGGGCGCTCGCCAAGAAGTCGAGCAAAGGGATGTTCCTGTACTTGTGGGAAAGTGGTGTCGGAGATCAGCACATAGCGGGCCAACTCGATGAGCATCCTCCTTGGGTCAGAACAGATTCAGCACGGCACACCAACTATTGAATCGAGGTCAGCGAGGGGGCGGGGGTAAATACAAACCTTGCGCCCCACAGGGGGGACTGCTATCACGCGCCCGGACGCGCTACTGGCTCATCCCGCCTCTCAGGAATAATCTCCGGCGAGTCGAGACCAAGCCCCAGGCACCTTCTCCCGGGTTGCGGCACACTCTGGTCGGACTACTTCTCCACTATGTCCCTTTTCATATGATTGACTAGGGCGAGAACCTCGTCTTTCTCTCTCCTGGGTATCCTGTACTTGTCCAGCGCCTCGGCCATGCACTTCATGTTCGCAGTCCACTCGGCCTCAGTGACGCCCAGACCGGCGTGCGAGGTCTTCATGTCGCGTCCCATGTAGTAGTTCGAGCCACCCGTGACCTTGCACACGTAATCTATGTTCAATTGCAGATCCCTCTTCTTCTTGTCGCTGCCTCTGCCTCCACCGAAGCGCGCGAACTGCGGATCTGCGCGGATTCGGTTTATGTAGTCCGTCATGAATCCTGCGATTACGTCGTAACCACCCAGTCTCTCGTAGAGCGACTTTGGCTGCGCCAACAGGGTCGGGTGTTTGCGTTTGAACTATAAAATCTCACCCTGGCACGCGCCGTTTCGACAATCCGAGGGGGGTTGGGCATTATTCTACGAAAAACTCGATTCAACCACGGCTAGGGGTGACAGGGACCAGGGTTGCTTATCCCCGTCGGGAAGACGTTACCAGAGCTATCGACCTTCAGCTGGACGGTCGGGAGGTCGGCCACCGCGGGACCCCTGACGACCCTCCCCGAAATGTCGAAGACGGAGCCGTGACAGGGGCAGTAGAAGACGTTCGAGGCCGCGTCAAAAGAGCACTCGCAGCAGACGTGTGTGCAGAGAATGCTGAGCCCAGTCAGAGACCCGTCGGCGTTCTTGATTAATGCGTTGGGATAGCCAGATGGGTATTCGAAGTAAGCTGGTGTTCCGACCTGCAGTTTGTTCACATTGGCCACCGACCCTTGGACAGTCCCACTCTGGGCGTTGGACGCAGTCTGGGTCGACGCGCTGGATGGAAGGGCGAACTTTATGGAGCCAATTACTGTGCCCAGCCCCACCAGGCCAGCGAAACCAACAAGCGCCTTCACGAAACTTCGTCTGGAGTAGTCGAGCTCTCTCCCGCGCCGCGTCTTTCTTCTGGCGAGGTACCTTGCGTGTGGCCTTCCTGCCACGCCCACCAGTACTACGCCAATCTGAAGCACAAGCAGTAGGTCGAAGGCCCAGAGCGCGAACAGGTATCGGGCGAAATACATGATTGTCATGCTGTACTGGGGAGCGGTCAAAACGTCTCCTGCCTGCAGGACGAACCCGAGGAGGCCTGCAGCTATGGACGGCAGGTACGCCGACTTGGCCGAAGCCAGGCTGTAGAGGCCCAGCACGAGGTCCAGGACGACGATAATCACCAGCCCGACAGCGTGAGAAGCGGCCAGAAGCCACAGGGAAGCGTCCGTCGCGAGCAGATAGATTCCAACAGCTGACGAGAGGAAAAGGAGGATCCCAGTCACAGATTGAAGTCTTCGCAGTCCCCTCCTCGCCGTTTCTTTGTTAAGCGAGTGGGCGCTACTCGTCTGCTCTTGGCCAACCAGGTTCGGAGCCGCCCGCGAACAGCCGTCGCAGTTCCCTGAGCAACGCGAATCGTTGTGCAAGCGACCTCCAATGAGGCCTCCAAGATTACCGGATTCCAATACTTTGATTCCGCGTCGGCTCCGATTTGTAATAAGCCGTTGTGGTACAACCGTCTAACCAGAGGCGGCTTCCGACGTACTCTAGTCCCTGAGAACCAGGGCGAGGAAGAAGAGGAGCAGCATCACCAGTTCTAACGAGGTGACCAGCACCTCGTCCACGTCGATGCCCGGAAGGATGAAGATCTCTATGTTGCGGACAACGACACTGAGGGCAAAGAAACCGAAAGCTGCCGAGACGAACAGAAGCCTCCGCAACTTGGTCTTGCGATAGGCGTTCAGGGAGAGAGCCAAGAGAATGACAGCGAAGAGCCCGACCGCTAAGTTCAGCAGCGCGGCCGTGCCTTCTTCACCGCCGGTCGCTATCAGCGACGAAGCAATCATTTGCGGAATCATCTCTGCGGAGTCCCTTCCTCAGAAAGCGCAATCACGATTTCAGTCAGTCTGGATGACCAGCGGTCCCAGACCCCCGGATGGTAGCTTCGGACGAACTCAGCTATCTCTGCGGCGTTTCCAGTCACTCTGTAGCTGGCAAACCTGCCCCTCTGCTGCCTTTCGACAAGCCCGAGCTGGGTGAGCCTCTTCATGTTCCACGAAATCGACGGCGCGGAGAGCCCCAGCAAACCTGCCAAGTCCTCTTGACTGGAACCGGGCGCCTCAACCAGGTGGAGCAGCAGCTCCCGAGGGGTCCTCTCCGCCAAGGCGCTCAGGATCACGCCTTCCCTTTCTCCGAAAATCCCGGAAGGATAGAAGTGCCTGTAAAGCCCTCTCCTTGAGGACTTCACCGACCCGTTCTTCTCAAGTCGATCGATATGGTACTGTACGTCTCCAATGGCAAGTCCCAGATCCCGACAGACTTTCCTCAGATGTACCCCTGGATGACTCTTGATGTACTGATAGACTCTCTGCTGGTTTGTCACGGGCTCCTCCGATGAGCCCAGCGCTCCAGTGGCATCCTTTCCTTTGATGGTCGTGTTGGTCAGACCCCCAGCGACGTGCGTTGTAATCGAGATGCCGACGTCGCACGGTGATATTAAGCTCCCATGGTTGCAAGTGCGTTCGCCGGTTCTCACACCCAGTTGAGCTCAAATCCGACAAGCGGCCAAATCTGTTTTCGCGCACAGATTCTGTACCGGCCGAACCCTATTTATCGGCGGAAATGCGATCCTGGAGCCGGATTCTCCTTTCATGACACATCCTGAGTTGGCCATCGAGGCCGTCGGTCTGACCAAGAAGTTCGGCGACCTGATAGCAGTCGACAATGTGACAATTCGCGTCGAGGAAGGCGAAGTCTTCGGTTTCCTCGGACCTAACGGGGCGGGAAAGACCACCACTGTTAGGATGCTGTGCTGCCTGATATCCAAGACCAGCGGTGAGGCAAGGATTGCTGGCTACGAAGTAGGTAACGATGCGGATTCGCTAAAGATAAGGAAGCTCATCGGATTAGTGCCTGATAACGTGGGCCTCTACGAGAGCCTCAGCGCCTACGACAACCTGGACTTCTACGGGAAGCTCTACGACTGCACAGAAGCACAAAGGAAGGAGAACATCCAGCGCTTCCTTACGATGCTGGGGCTCTGGGAGAAGAAGGATGCCGCCGCGGGTACCTTCTCGAAGGGGATGAAGCAGAAGCTGGCGATAGCGCGCTCTCTCATCCACGACCCTCAGATACTCTTCATGGACGAGCCAACGGCCAACCTCGACCCTGAGGCGTCGAAGACCGTTCGGGACTTCATCCTCGAGCTGAAGAAGGATAAGAAGACCGTCTTCCTGAACACGCACAACCTCGACGAGGCGCAGAGAATCTGCGACAGGATCGCCATACTGAACACCAAGCTTATGGCGATAGGCACCCCCGCAGAACTCGAGAAGGCGCTCAGCAGCGGGGGAGGCACCAGGAGGACAGTCGTGCTGCTTCAGGAGCAAGCGACGGACGCGATTCTGGCGGGAGTGAGAAAGCTCCCCGCTGTGGGAAGCGTTACAGCTGAAGGGAACAAGCTAGAGGTCGCGTTGAGCGACCCTGACAAGCAGAACGCCGCTGTAATCGAGGCAATCGTCAAGGCCGGAGGACACATCCAGTCCGTGACGATAGTCAGCGCCTCGCTTGAAGACGTCTACCTGAAGCTGGTAAGGGAAGGGGGAAGTTAGGAACCGTGCGGCTCTCCAAGTCCTGGATCATAGCGGCAAAGGACTTCAAGACCTACCGCAAGAAGAAGAACATCATCTATTCGTTGGTCTTCGTTCCGCTTCTCATCGCCGTCCTCATCCCCGCAGTCATAGGCTACGTCGGCCAGAGGAGCACCGGCCGCACGTCCCCTGCCGAGCTGGTGGTCCTGCTACCTGCGTTCCTCTTCTTCTACGTCATCCTGGGCTCGTATCTCTCTACTCCGATAGCATCGTACACCATCGCCGGCGAAAAGGTCGAGAAGAGCCTCGAGCCGCTGCTTGCGACGCCAACGACTGACGGCGAGATTCTACTCGGAAAGGGGATAGCTGCCTTCCTTCCACCGCTGGCCGCGGTGCTGGGAGGATCCGCGCTCTTCATGCTTCTCATGGACCTGACCACCATGGACAAGCTTGGTTACTACTACTTCCCAAACTGGAATTCAGCCGTCGTTGTACTCTTGCTTCTTCCTCTCGCCTTGTTGATGAGCGTACAGCTGAACGTAATCGTCTCCTCGAGGGTGACCGACATCAGGTCTGGACAACAACTCGGGGCGCTGACAATCATTCCGTTTGCTGGGTTGTATGTCGCGGGGGAGCTGAACTTGATCAACCTCGGAGACACCAGCAACCTGCTGATAATCGCGGGAGCCTTGGTCGTGGTAGACGTGCTGCTCTTCTTCGTCTCGAGAGCGACCTTCCGCAGAGAGGAGATACTAACAAAATGGAAGTAGATACCTTCACGCTCGCCACCCACAGTCGAACACGGGAAGAAAAACACCGCATGACCTAACAGAACCATCGCGTGAGGACTAACGCTCTTTTTGAGGCGAGCTATTTTTCGGCTGGGATTACTTTCCTTCTCGTTCACGTACCTGAAGCTAGAGGTATTGGCTCTGTACTTGCACTTTGGGCACGTGAAATCTCCGATGCCCGGCAACGCTGGTATTGGTCCAAACCCAACTGTCTTCTCGGCGGAGGCTGGCCGTTTGAATTGAGCTCCGCACTTTGGACACTCGATTAATCTGCCGCGACCTCTCCTTCCGAGCAAGAAGAGTGCAACTAGAACAACTACTACAACTAGAACAGCTCCTGCAAAGATGTAGATCCCGATAGGCAATGCCAATTTTTATCGCATCCTCCTATTAAGGCTAAGACACGAACCTACGGCTTGAGCCATTCCTTGAGCGTGCCGAGTAGGGAGCATATCTCACCGGGGTTCTTTCTGTGCTTGACGTAGAGCAGCACGGCATCGATGCGCTGTGCAAGGGTTCCCTTTGCCATGCCCTCGCGGAGGGTCTCATCATCGTACTAGTGTCATTAATTCTGACACGGTTTAGTGTCATTATCTCTGACACTCTACACGTAGGAAATAGGCGTCTTGCCTGCAGGTGAACGTGATCGGCTACTCCATAATAAGCGACGTCAGGACCGGTCAACAGATTGGAGCTCTTACGATTCTGCCCTTCGCCGGGCTTTACGTAGCCGGAGAGCTGAACCTCATCGACCTCGGCTCGACGTCCACCTACTTGACAATCATAGGCGCCATCCTTGTGGCAGACGTGCTCCTCTTCTTCGTCTCGAGGGCCACGTTCCGCAGAGAGGAGACACTAACAAAATGGAAGTAGCGGCTCAGGAAGGGTGGAAAACACGAAAAGCACGAAGCTAAGATTCTTGTTAATGGGGTGCATTATCTCGGCTCTTGGCGCAATACTGCTTGGTTCAAGGGGCTTCTCAGACGAGTTCGTTGGAGTGCTCGCCGTAGGGATAGTGTTGCTTGTGATTGGGCTAATCTGGAGGTAGCCGATGAACGCTCTCCCGCCCACTGATACGCCCCATCGCTAGTATGAGGTATTCCTGCCCGGGTGCAATAGAATCTGTGCGGTCGCCGGGATTTGAACCCGGGTTACCAGCTTGGAGGGCTGATGTCCTAGACCAGTTTGTCCTCAAAGAGATCTGGACGACGACCGCACGACTTCGTGCGCTTGGCTGACCGCTTTTAATCGTTGATTTACGCCGAGTGCTTCTCCACTTCGTAGAGAACCCGAGCAGCCACTACGTGCGCCTCCAGCGGCTTATCATGAATCCGGACCAGTTCGTCCATCGCCTCCAGCGCCTTCGGCGAGAAGTGACCCTGGGCGAACCCTCCAATGACCACACAAGGTTTCCTCGCCGCTCCAATCATCGCGCTCAACTCATCCATGGAGGTCTTGCGGCCCTGCGTCGACAGCCCAATCACCGAGTCCGACCCTATCTCCTTCACGAGACGCTCGAAGCTCGACTCGCGAACCCTCAGCAGCCCGCTTCTCGGCCTGTCCGTCAGCGCCTGCTCGACCAGCCCCCTGAACCTGAAGTAGCTCTTGGGGATTCTCGTCCTCTCCTGAAGCTCAAGAACCTCGCTGTTGTACGTGTGGACGTAGACCTTGACGTCGCCCTCTGAGTACAGCGGCGTACCGGTGATGCTCAACAGACTCACATGAACAAGGTCGGGCCTTCCTCGCTTGAGCCCATCCTTCAGCCTCAGCATGGCCCTGTGGTGAAAGCTCCTGTCGAGAAGAATCCGGGACGCGTCCAATCCCCTCCGCTTCGCATCGCTGATGACCGACGGGTCGTTCCTCAATTCGATCGGCACGAGCTCGAGGGCGCTCTCGGCCAGCACCAGATTCAGCTTCAACATAGTTTCATCGGACAGTCATCATTAATTCCTTTGTCTCCAAGGCGCCAAGCGTGAAGACGAGGGCCAGCGCGAAGGCCGACGCGGCTGACGCGGCCAAATCACTGATTGAACACGCCGTCAAGACGGCCTCAGAAGACCTGCCGCTGGCAAAACGGCAGGCGGAGCTGGCGAGGAAGGTGATGCTGAGATACAACGTTCGGCTCGACTACGCTCAGAAGAGGTTCATCTGCCGCGGCTGCAAGAAGCTGATGGTTCCGGGCGTCAACGCCCGAGTCAGGATCGGCCCGGGCGAACCTCCAGTCATCCGCATCACTTGTCTCGAATGCGGACGGACAAACCGAAAAATCGCGAAAAGGGCTTAAATAGACTGAACCGAGGCGGAAAATTCGTTTCGTGATTAGCGATGGTGAACGTCTACGACGTACCTTCAGCGAAGCTTCTCAGCGCTCTGGCCGAAGAAGTGAAGAAGCTTCCGGGCATGGACGCCCCCGAGTGGTCCAGGTTCGCAAAGACAGGCTCCCACGCTGAGCGTCCGCCGCTCAGCCAGGACTGGTGGTTCGCGAGGGCGGCTTCGATACTCAGGAAGCTCTACCTTCACGGCCCGCTCGGCATCGGAGACCTCGAGCGCGGCTACGGGGGAAGCAAGGCGGTCGCGTACTATCCGAAGCATCACAGGGACGCGGGAAGCTCTTCCATCAGGAAGATCCTGAAGGAGCTGGAGCAGGCCGGGCTGGTCGGCAAGTCGCCGAAGGGAAGGATGCTCACGCCCAAGGGAACAGCGATGCTCGACAAGATCAGCAAAGCGCTCTTCACTGAGATGAGCAAGGACAACAAGGCGCTGGCGAGATACGCTTGAGCGAGCGCGAGAACAACAGGAGGCCCGACGAGAAGGAATCCGCCGACAGGAAGGCGATGAGGGAAGGCCTGCTGCGCATGGCTCTCACTTCAGAGGCGAGGCAACGGCTCGCAACCGTGAAGATGGTGAAGCCCGAGCTGGCGGCGTCTATAGAGGAATACGTGATCCAGGTAGCTTCCAGCGGCAAACTGAAGAAGGTCGTAGACGACGAACAGGTCAAACAGATGCTAGGCGCTCTTCAGGAGAAGAAGCGCGACATCAAGATCAGGAGGATATGAAATGGCCCGAGTGAAGGACAAGTCCAAGAAGAACAGGCTGACAAAGGCGACGAGGACCGCCAGGTCTGTCCCTACCTGGGTGATAGTCAGGACCAACAGGCACGTGCGCAGCAACCCCAAGAGGAGGAACTGGAGGCAGCGCAAGCTGGGCTACAAGTGATAACGGATGTCTGAACAGAAGGTCGAGCCGCTGAGTAGGACTACATCGTCCCCCTGGGAGTGGTCTTCGAGGCCCCTCCCTACAGGCGGGCCAAGGTTGCGATACGCGTCATCAAGGAGTTCACTACACGGCACATGAAGGCGACCGACGTCAAGATCAAGGAAGACGTGAACAAGCTGATCTGGGCCAGAGGCATCAAGCATCCACCGAGGCGCATTAGGCTGGAGATGGAACGGGACGAGGACGGAATCGTCTCGGTAGGCCTTGCCCCAGAGACAGAATGAGTGTCCCCGATGGGACTCCACCTGGTTGACATCTACCGCAGCCCCAACATAGGCATCTTCCTGAAGGCAAACGACCGCGCTCTCTTGGTCCCCAAGGGGCTCGCGTCCACCAAGAGCAACAGGCTCTCGCAGGACCTCGAGGTGACCGCCATCCCTGCTTCAATAGGAGAATCAAGGCTGCTGGGACCTCTCATCGCAATGAACGGCAACGGAGCCATAGTCTCGCGGTTGGCGGAGCAGGGGGAGATGGCTGAGATTAAGAACGGTGCTGGAATCAACGTAGCAAGGCTCGAATCCAAGCTCACGTCGGCTGGGAACCTCGTCGCGGCCAACGACAAGTTCGCGCTCGTGTCTCCCGTGCTGGAACCCGGGGCTGTCCAGCAGGTTCGCGATGTGTTGGGGACGGAGGTCGAGAGGATGGCCATCGGCGAATTCTATCAGGTCGGCGCGCTCGTGGTGCCGACGAACAGCGGCGTGGCCGTTTTCCCCGGCCTGCCAGAGGCTGAGGTATCGAGAATCGCAGAGATGTTCGGCGTGGACGCCTATCCGACTTCGGTGAACCGTGGCGTTCCGTTCGTTGCCTCGGGTTTGGTCGCCAACACCAGGAACGCAATCGTCGGAACCCAGACGACCGGACCTGAGCTTGTGTTTATAACGCGGGCACTGAAGGTTTGAAAAGAAACCGGAGAGCCACTCGATCATGAGCAAAGAAGAATCGGGCGAAGACAAGGTCAACAACCTCGTGGTCGAAATCCGCATTCTCGAGAGCACATACAACGAGCTCACTTCGCGGCAGAACCTCCTCGAGCGGGCCCTGATCGAGAACAGAGCGGCCCTTGAGGCGATCAAGGGCTTGGGCGACAAGAACGTTAGCGAAGTGCTCACGCAGGTCGGTGGAGGCGTCATGCTCAGGTCTCCCCCGCCAAACGTTGACAAGGTGCTCGTGAGCGTCGGGGCAGACGTCGTGCTCGAAAAGTCGCGCGAAGAGGCGCTTGCGATAATCGAAGAGCGCACGAAGGACGTCGAACGCTCGATCGTGTCCGTCGTGGGCCAGAGGGACGAAATCAGACAGAGGCTGGAGGCAGACCAGGAGGTCCTCCAGACGCTCGTCTCAAGCACTGGCCAGAAGGGCTAGCATTGTTTGACAGGCTGAAGCAGGCCTTCTCCTCGGTCACGTCCGCAGTCCGCGAGAGGAAGCTCTCGGAAGGCGAGCTGGAAGAAGTAGCCTACCAGTTCCAGCTCTCACTCATCGAAGGCGATGTCGCCCAGAGCGTGGCGGAGAAGCTCACCGAGCAGGTCAAGAAGTCGCTTGCCGGCGTGAAGGTTGAGCGCGGGGAAGAGGCCTCCAACGAGGTCAGGAAGGCGTTGCTCTCCTCACTTGAGAAGACTTTCTCCTCTGCAGGCACTCCTGACATCGTGGCGAATATCAAAGAGAAGAACGCGAAGGGCGATCCCTACGTCATCCTTTTCCTCGGAATCAACGGCACGGGGAAGACGACCACCATTGCGAAGTTCGCATCGATGCTGAAGAACAAGGGCATCTCCGTGGTCGCAGCCGCTGGGGACACCCACCGGCCCGGTGCCATCGAGCAGCTCACCGAACACGCTGACAGGATCGCAATGAAGGTGGTCTCCCAGCGCTACGGGGCTGACCCTGCAGCCGTAGGGAGGGACGGACTCCTGTACGCCAAGGCCCACCACATAGACTGCCTGCTCATAGATACAGCCGGGAGAATGCAGACGAATCAGAATCTCATGGAGGAGATGTCGAAGGTCGTCAGGGTGGTCAACCCAGACTTCAAGATATTCGTCGGCGACTCGTTGACAGGGAACGACGCCGTTTCTCAGGCCGAGCTCTTCAGCAAGTACACGGGTTTTGACGGCGTGATACTCACCAAGGCGGATGCCGACGTTCGGGGAGGAGCCGCTCTTTCAATCGTGTTCTCCACTGGAAAGCCGGTCCTCTATCTCGGCGTTGGTCAGGAGTACAAGGACCTTGTGCCGTTCGATTACCGGAAGTTCATCGATTCCCTCTTCGCCTAGAAGCAACCGCGTTCACCGTTCAAATAAGACGCTGTCGGGCAAGAATCTCGGAACCATGACTGCAAAGGAGACCCGCAAGGCCTTCGCAATCGGAGCCCCGCTCATCGCGGTGATGGTCTTGGGTCTCTTTTCTGTTTCCTACTTCATTTCGACAATCCTCGGCTTTCCCTCCTCACTCAATCTACCAGTCGCTGTGGAGCTGGTTGGAGGCGCAATCGCAGTATCTGGTTTCGCGGTCATAGCCTGGACGTTCAGCAACAGAAGCCCAGCCACCGTAATACTGTCCACCTACATCACCCTCACGAAGGCTCTCAAGAGAATCCCGGCTGGCGAAAAGGCGGGTCGCACCGAACCACTGATAGTCAGCGGCCCTCAGAAGTACACCAGAAACCCATTGTACTTCGGGGTCGTGGTGATGGTGTTGGGCTGGTCCATCCTGACAGCCACAACCTTCGTCCTCGTCGCCACAGTAGTCATACTGCTCTGGTTCACCGCAGTCATAATCCCACTCGAGGAAAGGGAATTACGCGCCCTTTTCGGCGACGAATGGACCAGGTACTCGGGAGATACTCCGATGCTCATCCCCTTCACTAAACGAAGGCGCCATCATTCCTCCGAATCCGAGCAGCGCAGCTGACCAACAGCAGACCAAAGCGTACCCGATTTCGGTCAGACGCGGCCACAATCTATAAAGCGGTTTTTCAAGTTGCTATTCCGTCAGCCATGCAAAAAGCCGTAGCCACTCGCTCGAATCAGGCTCCAAGACATCTGCTTAGCCTCGCCGAGCTCACTCCGTCGGACCTGGGCTCTCTCCTCAGCCTCTCGGAATCGATGAAGCGCGGGAGGAACGCTGGCTTCGGTTCCAAGGCGCTCAAGGCAAAATCCGTCGCCCTGATCTTCGAGAAGCCGAGCACCAGGACCCGGGTCAGCTTCCAAGTCGCGATAAGCGAGCTCGGTGGGTTCCCCGTGAGCCTAAGCTCAGCAGAGCTTCAGCTGGGTAGGGGAGAGACGGTCGAGGACACCGCCCGCGTGCTCTCCCGCTACGTGCACGCGGTCATGGCGAGAGTGTACAAACAGGAGAGCATCGAGAGGCTGGCCAAGGCTGCGAGCATACCAGTCATCAACGGGCTGAGCGACCTCTACCATCCGGTCCAGATACTTGCCGACTTGCTGACGCTCAAGGAGCACAAGGGCAGGCTCAAGGGCCTCAGGGTGGCGTGGATAGGAGACGGCGACAACGTCTGCAACTCCTGGCTGTACGGCGCTGCACTCGCGGGCATAGATTTCGCTGTCGCAACTCCCGTGGGCTACGAACCTCTAGCTTCAGCAGTGAGCCAGGCGACAGCTCTGGCACGCGTCACGGGCGGAAAGATCACTCTGACCAACGAACCACAGGCCGCCGTCAGGGGAGCCGACTGCGTGATGACCGACACCTTCGTTTCCATGGGCGAGGAAGCGGAGAAGGAGAAGCGCGAGAGAGCCTTCCTTCCCAGGTACCAGGTGGACGGCAAACTGATGCTGTCGGCCAAGCGGGATGCAATCTTCGAGCACTGCCTCCCCGCTCACCGGGGGGAGGAAGTGACAGCCGAGGTAATAGACGGACCCCAGTCCGTGGTTTTCGACCAGGCTGAGAACAGGCTCCACACGACCAAGGCCGTGCTCTGCTACCTGATGCTCGGCAAGAAGGAACTTTCTTCTCTGATCAAAAGCCGCTGAAAAGGAACCTGGACAGGTCGACCCTGCCTTCGGTGACCGACACTCCTTCCTTCTTCAACAGCTTCGCCTTCGTCGGTATGCCGCTGCTCCCGCCGTAGCCTCTGAGGCTGCCGTCGAACCCCACAACCCTGTGGCAAGGGACTACGATGGGCGTGGGGTTGGCCCTCAGAGCGGCGCCCACAGCCCTGCTGGCCTTCGGCTTGCCCATCCTGCGCGCTATCGCTCCGTATGTCGTGACCTTCCCTTCGGGCACCCTCGAGGTCAGCTCGTAGACTCTTGCGGCAAACTTCGAGACCGTCAGACCCTGATCACTTCCAGGCCAAACTGTGCCGCCAGGCTTGATATCTTTTCCTTGTGAGCGCCGAGCCCCTTCCAGTCCAGGGCAGCGTACCTGATTGGCACGCTCGTCTTCGCGAGCATCTCGCCCATCATTCTTTCGTCGATGTTCTCCAGGGCGTACCGGGGGACAACGAAGGACAGCGCTATGTCGCCCTCTACGAGCAGGTCGCGAAACTTCTCAGGATAGTGTGTTCCTCCGAATCCCAGCGCGACCTTGCTCCACACTCTTCTCTCCCTCAGGCTCTCCATCAAGGAATCTGCGACCACGCCCGCCGCTTTGCTGTCGCCCCAGTTCTTCTCTGACGCTCCGAGTTCCACGAACAGGACCGGCTTCGCCAGCCCGGTGGGTCCATGATGGGTCGCCTCGATCGCGACCTCATAGCCTTCGGCTCCCGCTTTCCTGTTCGAGAGCGCCATCATGTAGTTCTTCAGCAGGTCGGGGTTGACCCTCCCCAGCTCTCTGGGCCTTCCCCCGACCTTGGCCTCGGCCCCGAAGTTCCCGACAGTGTGGGCGGTCAGGGAGGCAATCCCCGATTCCGCGCTGTGCCTTGAAAGGAAGATGTAGGCCTGGGGGTTGAAGAAGCTGTCCAGCTCCGGAGGGTCCACGATCATCCCCTCGTAGAAGAAAAGCAGGTAGGACTCCTTCTGGTAGACCGGCTTCCCGAGGAGGTTGACACCCGTGGATTCGAAGCCGTGCCTTTGTATCACTGCGGTCGCCAGGGTCCTCGAAGCGAGTTCGTTCGGCGTGGCCACCAGCACAGTGGCAGGCTCTCCCCGCGGAATCACGTCGCGGCAACCGAATTCCGATGGATATTAACGATGAAAGGGCGGCTCAGCCCGCTTCTAGGCTGGACGTGCTCGTACCGAGCGCTCTGCGCGACTCCACGGCTTCCGTTGCAACGAAGGCGAGGATGACTCCCGTTACCAAGTAGTCGACCCACCACAGCCCCAAGAAGTACTCGAGGGCGAGGCCGGAGAGCAGCGCGACCGACATGAAGAAGCACGTCGCGGATTCTGCCGAATCGAACACCAAGGGAAGGCACCTCGTCTCTCTTCCTATCCTTCTCTTCTCCAGCCAGAGATAGGGCATGATGACGGACGACCCCAGAGCGATGGCCAGACCTAGCGGCGAACCGCCCGCCCTGAACCCCGAGAGATAGGAATACACGGAACCCAGCCCGACCACGGGAATGAGAGCGAAAAGAAGAAGGCTCGTGAACCGCGCAGTGCCTCTTTCGTTTCCCTCGCGGTTAGCTTCGTCCCTCCTGAGATGCGTCAGGACCGCGACCCCGGATACCAGCTCCACCAGACTGTCGCCACCAAACGCAAGAAGGGCCAGGCTCCCTGCCGCCAAACCTGCCGCAATCGAGCCCACAATCTCGATGCCCATCCATCCAGCGCTGACATACTCCACGCCGATTCCTCTGACGATTCTCGAGTGCCTCCATGACTTGTGCTCACTTGAGCAGCAGCACGAATCCACGCTGGCGCATACGTCCGGCGAAGAACAACTCGCGCACGAGTTCTCGAGGCAGCCGCACGAGGGGCAGGCTATGGCGGATGAAACGCTGCTCATCGAAGAGGATTTCACAATTCACGCCCAAGTAAACTCTTTTGGAAACCAATCAAAGGATATAAGCCGCTCCGGGGACTGGGTCAACCAAGTTGGGATTCGGCGACTTCCTGAAATCCGTGCAAGCCATATTCAGGCTCTCCCACAAGAGCGGCAGGGACGAGTTCACACTCTACCTAAAGCTCGTAGCTTTGGGAATCGCAGCAGTGGGAACCATCGGATTCATCATCAAACTGGCCGGCAACCTATTCTTCGGCTGAACGTCGTACGGAAAACCAGCCCCGAGCTCAGTCGTTCCAACTACAGCTTGTCCACAAGCATGACGTCATAGTCCGTCTGCGACATCCGTTCCGTGATCGCCTGCTCGAGCACCGCTTCGTCGACCTCAAGCCATTCCTTCAGGTTGGAGACGGGCGGGCACCCCGAGGGTGCGATGCAGAGCGAGTTCAGTCTTCCCAGGTCGGCATCAATCAACAACGTCCCGTGGACCAGGTGCGCAGCGCGCGTGGACCTCGCAGCCATCCCGGAGACCTTCCTGCCCGACACGTCGATCCTGTTCGGCGGAGAGAACCGTGCGTCGAAGCCGCCCTGCCGAAGGGCGTCGACCACAAACACAGAAGCCCGCTGAAACAAGGTCTCGGGCGCGATGAAAGCCCCTGATCCCTCCATGTAGAAGCTCCAGTTCAGGTTTCCCAAGTCGTTGTAGACGACGCCGCCCCCAGTCGAACGCTCGACGACCGGAACCCTCAGCTTCTCAGCGAGCTCCTCGTTGTACCAACCGTACTTTGGATTCCTCACCTTTCCCCGGATGAGGCACTCGGTGTTCTTCCAGAACCTGAGCACATCAGGCAGTTCCCGCCGCTCGACCTGTCCGAAAATGCGGTCCTCTGAGGCAACGTTGACCGCGGGCTCGGTCTCTCTATCGACGAGAATCTGAAGCTCCTTTCGGGCCACTCTGCCCGTCCGTTTCCCACGGCAGGAATTATGCTTTGGTTGCCGAGGCCAGCAAAGGCTTCTCCGAGGGCTGTATCATGATATGAAGAAGCCTAGTCACGACTTCCATTCGCCTCATTCTCCGCCTTCATCGTGAAACGCGCCGGGGGTGGAATCCCGAGGCCTAAACGTTATTAGTGCGGTCAGAATCGGGCAGCTCCCGACGTGGCTGTTTTGGGCGAACAAGAGAGAACCAGTCCGATATTCCCCGTCAAGACCACCGGAGGTCAGGAGAAGACAGTGGCGACCTTCGTGGCCAAGAGAGCGATTCAGAAGAACAAGCCCATCTACGCCGTCTTGGCCCTCGACACCTGGAAGGGGTACGTGCTCTTCGAATCAGCAACGTCCCAGGCCGTCGACGAGAGCATCCAGGGCTTCAAGCACGTCAGGAGCAAGATCCCCGGAATGATGCAGTACCAAGACATTGACAAGTTCTTGGTGGTAAAGTCCATGGTCGCAGAGCTCAACGAGGGAGACACCGTTGAGATCGTTTCCGGACCCTTCAAGAGCATGCGCGCCAGAATAACGAGGTTGGAGAAGGAGAAGCAGGAAGTCACGGTGATACTTCTTGACACGGCCTACCAGATGCCTATCTCGCTAGACGCGGCCTACCTGAAGCTGGTCGAACGCGCCAAGCCGGAAGCACCAAAGTGAGATTCCAATGGGTGACAAGAAAATCATCAACGCGCTCGTAACGGGCGGCGAAGCTAGCGCCGGTCCGCCGTTGGGCCCTGCACTCGGCCCGCTCGGAGTCAACGTCCTGGGCATAGTGAACGAGATCAACAAGCAGACCGGCGACTTCAAAGGGATGAGAGTTCCGGTGAAGGTCGAAGTCGACACAGACACCAAGCAGTTCACGGTAACAGTCGGCACTCCCACAACATCCGCCCTGGTGGCAAAGGAGGCCGCCATCCCGAAGGGTTCTGCGAAGCCCAACCTCGAACTGGCAGGCGACCTGACCATCGACAAGTTGGTAAGCATAGCCAAGAGCAAGATGGCCGGTTCCTACGCCAAGTCGGTGCGCTCGGCGGCCAGGGAAGTGGTAGGAAGCTGCGTCAGCATGGGCGTCAAGATTGAAGGGAAGGACCCGCGTGAGTTCATGAAAGAAATCGAGTCAGGAAAGTGGGACTCGAAGTTCAAGTGACGTCTGAGAGGGCAAACGCTTTTAATCCATAGAGGAAGGCTCGCTTCGGAATTCGTGGTCAGGGTATGCTCTCTACGCAACAGCTCGCCGAACTCGTCAAGAAAGGAAAGGAACAGTCCAAGGAAAGGAAGTTCGCCCAGTCGTTAGAGGTAGTTCTAACCCTAAAGGACGTCGACCCGAAAAAGACCGACCTCAACATCAACGAGGTCGTCTACCTCCCCCACCCGACCGCGACCCCAGTCAAAGTCTGCTTCATAGGCTCCGGAGACCTGGCCGTCAGGGCGAAGAACGCAAAGGCCGACGCCGTCATCGACCCGTCGCAGCTCGAGAATTACGCGGGAAGCAAGAAGGATGCGAAGAAGCTCGCGCGAGCGTACGACTTCTTCCTCGCTGACACCTCGCTTATGCCAAGGATAGGCAAGATCCTCGGCCAGTTCATGGGCCCAAAGGGCAAGCTTCCCACGCCGGTCCCATCGAACGCTTCGGTCGAGAACATGATCCAGAAGATGAGGACGGCCAGCCGCGTCCGCAGCAGGGGGTCGCTTGGGGGTGATGGCCAAGGCGGGCGACGCCAGCATGAGCGAGGCGAACCTCGCCGAAAACATACTCGCCATAGTCCAGGCAGTCCAGAAGAAGCTGCCCAACGGGGACAGGAACATCAAGACGATAATGGTAAAGACGACCATGGGCAAGCCTGCCAAGCAGGCGGTAACTTAGAATGAGCAAGACTGTCCAGGTCCATCAGCCCAGACCTCAGAAGGTGGAGGTCGTCGAGAGGGTCGCCAAGCTTGCGAAGCAATACCCGGTGCTCGCGATAGCGAACCTGTCCAAGGTCCGCGGCACCGAGCTGATGGCAGTCAGAAAAGGCCTCAGGGGAAAGGCAGAGGTCTTCGTCGTCAAAAACAGGCTGGCCGAACTGGGCCTGAAGAAGGCTGGGATCAAGAACGCTGAGCAATTGCTCTCTCACCTCACAGGCCAGAACGCGCTGATCTTCTCGACCTACGACCCGTTCAAGCTCTTCCTCACACTCGACAAGAGCAAGGTCTTCCTCGCGGCCAGGGCCGGCGACGTAGCCCCAGAGAACATCATGGTGCCCGCTGGCAACACGAACCTGCCCGCCGGTCCGATTCTCAGCGAGTTCAGGGAGGCCGGCATCCAGACCAAGATTGAATCTGGCAGCATCTGGGTGAACAAGGACTCGGTCGCTGTCAAGAAGGGGGCCGTCGTGTCGCCGAAGCTCGCAAGCCTGCTCTCGAAGCTCAACATCAAGCCGATCAAGGCGGGAGTCACCATCGCCCTGGCCTATGAGAGCGGCCTCATCTACGCCGGCGACGTCGTCGCCATCGACCTGGAGAAGTACAGGCAGAGCCTCATGGAAGCGTACTCTTCGTCCAGGGGCTTGGCAATAGTCATAGGCTACGTCACGAAGGAAACTGCCCCAGAAATCATCGCAAAGGCCTACAGGGAAGCGATGAGCTTAGCAGTCGAGGCGGGATTCATGACGCCAGAGACAACCCCAAGAATCCTGGCGAAGGCCGAGGCCGAAGCTTCGGCGTTGATGGCCAAGGCTAAGGAAAAGGGCTTCTCCTAGGAAAACCGAGTTTCTCTTCTAGCCGAAGAGCGACGCTAGGCCCTGAAGGGCTTCCTCTTCCTTCTTCTCTTCTTCCTTTGGCTTCTCTTCTGCCTTTGCTGGTGCGGCAGCTGCAGGTCCTGCAGCCGGAGCCATCGCCATCGAAGCAGCATTCTTCAGCGCCTCCTCGATGTTGACTTCGCTCAGAGCCGACGCGAGAGCCTTGACCTTCACCTGGTCAGGTGCGACACCTGTCGCCTTGACCACGCTTGTCAAGTTCTCCTCATTGACCGGCTTGCCCAGCTTGTGCAGAAGCAGAGCAGCGTAGATGTATTCCATCCTGAATCGCAGACAGCCGCCCGCCGATTCATATTTAAGAGGTTCGCCAAGAAATCTGGCGATTGAAGCGTTCCGTCGACGCGCGTATCATTTTCACACCGCCTCCGGGGACCGAATCGTCCCGAATGCTTTGGGGGCTTCGGAATCGGGTGCCCGTTTATCTACCAGCCAGCTGTAACTCGACTCGATAAGTGGAACCCCTCATTTGAACGAAAAGAAGCAGGCCCTCAAGGCCAGATTCTCGGCTGACTACAAGCGCTACTACCTTGTCGACCTGTTCAAGCGCGAGGGCTACGTCAGGAAGAAATGCGAGAACTGCGGGAAATTCTTCTGGACGCTCAACGCCGAACAGGAAAAGGTGCGACGACCAGCCCTGCTCACCCTACTCGTTCATAGGCGACCCGCCCACATCCAGGAAGTTCGGCTACACAGACGCCTGGAAGAGCGTCGAGTCCTTCTTCGTAAGGAACGGCCACACCAGCGTCAAGAGGTATCCCGTTGTCAGCAGATGGAGGCCAGACCTCTACTTCACAGTGGCCTCGATCATCGACTTCCAGCGGGTGGAAGGAGGCAAGGTGGTCTTCGAGCTGCCTGCCAATCCCCTCGTGGTGCCACAGATGAGCCTCAGGTTCAACGACGTCCCGACGGTGGGTGTGAACGGAAAACACGGGACGTCATTCTGCATGATCGGTCAGACGGCCCTCGCGAACAAGGAAGGTTACTGGAAAGACAGGACCATCGACCTCGACTTCAAACTGCTGACAAGAACCTTCGGCATACCGAAGGAGGAAATCTCCTTCGACGAGGATGTCTGGATGGGATACGGTGCCTTCGGCTACTCGCTCCAGTACAACGTCCGCGGGCTCGAGACGGGGAACGCGGTCTTCACCGCCTTCGAGGGCACCCCAGAGAAATACGTCCCCCTGAAGGAAGGCGTGGTCGACATGGGAGCAGGCCTCGAGCGCCTGACCTGGCTCAGCCAGGGGACCCCTACCGCCTATGACGCCTACTTCGCCGAGGTCCTGAAGCGGATGAAGGAGGAGAACAGAATCGAATACGACGAGGCCCTCTTCCGCAGGTACTCGGCGCTCGCCGGAGACATCAACCTGGACGAATACAAGAACCTCGACGAGGCGAGACTGAAGATCGCGAAGAGCCTCAACACAGACGTCTCCAGCATCACGAAACAGTTCGGCGCCCTGGAAGCGATGTATGCCGTGGCTGACCACTCCCGGACGCTCCTCTTCGCCATTGCGGACGGGATGCTGCCAAGCAACTCTGGCGGCGGCTACAACCTGAGGATGATCTTCCGAAGGGCACGGAACTTCATCAACTACTACGGGTTCAAGCTCGAAATCCCAGAGATAGTCAACTGGCACATAGACCAGCTCAGGAGGATGTATCCCGAGCTCGAGGGACACCGCTCCGACGTTGCGGAAGTGCTTGGCGTAGAGGAATCGAGGTTCACCTCTTCCTCCGAGCGGGTCTCCAAGATCGTCTCCTCAATCTCGTCCGAGGCCAAG
Organism: uncultured archaeon; assembly: GCA_963759195.1. Classification (GTDB taxonomy): domain Archaea; phylum Thermoproteota; class Nitrososphaeria; order Nitrososphaerales; family Gagatemarchaeaceae; genus DASPPF01. The sequence continues at coordinate 144,863 of CAVWXJ010000005.1, read as the reverse complement.
CCGCTGGGCACCGACGACCTGATCCGACTGTACGATTCGGATGGAGTCACCCCCGAGCAGCTCATCGAGGCCGGCGCCAAGGTCAGCCTCCCCGAGGACTTCTACGAGAAGGTCCAGGCTAGGCACCTGACAAGGGAGGTCGAGGAACCGAAGCCCCAGTTCGACGTTGGCAAGCTGCCTGCGACCAAGCTCTGGTACTACGAGGAAGGCGCTCCGATGGACTTCCGCGCGAAAGTGCTGAAGGTCTTCCAGGGCAGGTACGTGGTTCTCGACAGGACCGTCTTCTATCCGAGGGGAGGAGGCCAGGAGCCAGACAAAGGGACCATCGGCGGAGCGAAGGTCGTCGACATCGAGAAGTACGGAGACGTCGTCATACACAAGGTCGAGGGCAAGCCTCCCAAGGCAGGAACTCAGGTCGAGTGTCACGTCGACGCTAGGCGCAGGCGCCGAGTCACCCAGATCCACACGGCGACACACATACTCAACGGCTCCTCCCGGCAGATTCTAGGCCCCTGGGTCTGGCAACATTCCGCCTTCAAGGAGGAGGACTACGGCAGGATAGACATCACTCATTTCGCTCACCTCACCCCGGAGGAGGTCCACAAGATCGAGGACCTGGCCAACGACATTGTCAGGAGGAACCTGAAGGTGACGAACACCTTCATGAAGCGGGGGGAGGCCGAATCGAAGTACGGCTTCCGGCTCTATCAGGGGGGCGTCGTGCCAGCGAAGCTGGTCAGGGTCGTCAACATCGGAGGCTGGGACATCGAGGCCTGCGGCGGAACCCACACCCGCACCACGGGCGAGGTCGGGCTGATCAAGATCACGAAAGCGGAGCGGATCCAGGACGGCGTGGAGAGGCTCGAGTTCGTCGCGGGCGAGGCAGCCATCGAATACGTCCACAGGATGGACTCCAGCCTCGAAGACCTGTCCGCGATTCTCGGAACCCAGCGGGAGAACTTAGCGAAGGTGGCTTCATCCAATCTCCAAGAGCTACAGGCAGCAAGGTCGAGAGAGAAGGCGCTCGGCCAGACTCTGGTGGAGCTCTCAACGTCGCAAATCATCTCGACGGCGAGACAGGTCGGCTCGGCAAAGCTATATGTCGGGAAGCGGCCTCAGCTAGGTGAGGATCAGATTATTGCTCAAGGGCAGAAGTGCGTCGCGACAGACCCGGCCCTGATCTACGTCAGCGTCTTCTCTACCCAAAAATCGGCGCGAGTGATAGCGTTCGTCGGCGCCGCAGCCAAGAAAGCGGGCTATTCCGCTGCCGAGATTGTGAAGGCGGCCGCTCCCATCCTTGGCGGCTCCGGCGGCGGTTCGCCCACCTTCGCCCAAGGGGGAGGGCCGGCGGTCGACAAGATTGACGAGGCCGTAGCGGCAGCAGAGAAACTGGTATCCTCGGCGCGGAGCTGAACGGCTTGGCGAACAGAGAGAAGTACTGGCTCAAGGTCTGGAAGGACCGCCGCATCTTCGAATCCGACCCTGTCGTGGGCAAGAAGAAGGTCTTCGTGACAGTCCCCTTCCCGTACATGAACGGGCCCGTGCACGTCGGCACGGGCTACACCGCTGTCAGGGCCGAGGTCTACGCGCGGTTCAAGCGCATGCAGGGGTTCAACGTCCTCTTCCCCTATGCGTGGCACTGGACAGGCCAGACAATCGGCGGGATGAGCCTCAGGCTGAAGAAAGGGGACAAAGACGTCAGGCGCTCCTTCATCGAGATCGATGGCGTCCCAGAGAAGGATGTGGAGAAGTTCGTCGACCCCGAGTACCTCGCATCGTACTACACGAAGGCCAGCCGCCAGGTGCTGACCGACACCGGCTTCTCCGTCGACTGGAGGAGAGAGTTCAGAACGGTCGACCCGGCGTTCAAGAGGTTCGTCGAATGGCAGTACCTGCGCCTTCGCGAGCTCGGCTACGTCGTCCAGGGAACCCATCCGGTCGTCTGGTGCCCCAACGACAGGAGCCCCACCGGGGACCACGACAGAATGGAAGGGGTGGGCGTCGTGCAAGACAAGTTCAACCTGATCAAGTTCCACCTGGGAGAGTTCGCACTTGTGGCTGCCACTTTGCGGCCCGAGACCATCTACGGCGCGACCAACGTCTGGGTGAACCCCGAATCCGAGTATTCCGAAGCGAGGGTGGACGGCGAGCTGTGGGTAGTGAGCTCATCAGCTCTGACGAGGCTGGCTGAACAGCTGCACGAAGTCACGCCCATCAGGTCCTTCAAGGGTTCTGAGCTCGTAGGGAGGAAGGTGATGGCGCCCATGACCGGCATGTCCCTGCCGATTCTGCCAGCGACGTTCGTAGACTCGGAGCTTTCTACTGGCGTAGTCTACAGCGTACCATCGGACGCGCCCTACGACCTGGCGGCCCTCAAGGACATCCAAAGCGGAAAGGTGCAGGTTGGAAGGGAAGTCAAGGCAGTAGCCGACTCTATCAAGCCCATCTCCATAATCACGCTGAAGGGTTACTCCGACTTCCCAGCGGAGGACGCTCTCAGGAAGTTTGGCATTCGGGGCGCTTCCGACCCGAAGCTGGAGGAGGCCACCGCCCACGTCTACCGCGAGGAGTTCCACGGAGGTGTGATGAAGGAAGGTTCCGGCCCCCTCTCGGGCCTCAAGGTCAGCGAAGCGAAGGAGAAGGCCGCAGAGCTGCTTGCAAGGACAGGCAGGTTGGCAGAGATGTACGAGCTGCCCGAGAAGGTCGTCTGCAGGTGCGGCACAAGGTGCTACGTCAAGGTTCTCGAGAACCAGTGGTTCCTGAACTACTCCAACCCCGCATGGAAGGCGAAGACAAAAGAGCTTATCGAAAAAGCCGATGTCCTCCCTCCGGAATCGAGGGAGTGGTACTACTCCACCATCGACTGGCTGGATGACAGGCCCTGCGCCAGGAGGTCCGGCATGGGCACAAAGCTACCCTGGGACAAGGACTGGATAGTGGAGACGCTGAGCGACTCGACCATCTACACGGCCTACTACACCATAAGCAAGTTCGTGAACGCGGAAAAGGTCTCGCCGGACAACCTGACGCTGGAGGTCTGCGACTACATCTTCTTCGGAAAGGGGAACCCAGCCAACGTGGCGAAGGGAGCCGGTATGACCGAGAAACTTCTGCGCGAGATGCGGACAGAGTTCAACTATTGGTATCCGGTCGACATGCGCCACTCCGCCAAGGAGCTGATCCCGAACCACCTGACCTTCTTCGCCTTTCACCATGCCGCGCTCTTCCCTGAAAGACAGTGGCCCAGGGGTCTCAGCGTCAACGGCATGATCATGCTGGACGGGAAGAAGATGTCGAAGACGAAAGGGAACTGGGTGACGTGGAAGGCTGCACTTGAGAAACACGGCCCCGACGCCTACAGGCTCGCCCTCTGCCTGACCGCCGACGGCATGGACGACGCCGACTGGCGCATGGCCAGCGAGGAAGACGCCAAGGGTAGGGTTGATTCCGTAATCCCGTTCGTGAAGAAGAGCCTGAAGTCCTCATCCGCGAGGAGCAAGGACACCCTGGACGCGTGGATGCTCTCATCGATGAACCGCAGGATCAGGACCGCCACCGAGTCCATGCAGGAGATGAAGATGCGCCGGGGAGCCTCTTCCGTCTACATCGATACTTGGAACGACATCAGGCGCTATCTCCACAGGGTCGAGAAGCCGAGGAAGCAGACTCTCGTCGACGTCTTCAGCGCCTGGGTCAGGATGATGTCTCCGTTCACACCTTTCGTCGCAGAAGATCTGAACCACGAGCTGGGGGGAAAAGGACTGGTCAGTCAGGCGGACTGGCCTTCCCAGAAGGACTTCCCGGTGGACGAGTCGGCTGAGCTAGCAGAGACGATGGTCGACAGGGTGATCGAGGACGCAAGGAACGTCCTCAAGGTAGTAAAGGGGCCAAGAACCAAACTGAACGTCTACACAGCATCGAAAGCCGCGAGGGAGTACTTCACTGCCCTGGCAAGCTCGAAGGACAAAAGGGAGGGCGTCGGAGCCATAGTGAAGAAGTACTCATCCCTCAAAATCGGGCCAGACAGGGTGTTCAAGCTGATCTACGAGGTCGGGGAGGAGCTCCTGGCGAAATTCCTGGCGCAGCGAAAGTTCGACGAGTACGAGACCCTCTCGGCTGCCGAGAAGTTCATGGCTGACGAGCTTGGCATTGCAGTAGAAGTTCAGAAAGCAGACGCACCGAACGTCAGGGACCCGGGAAAAAAGGCAAAAGATGCACTACCGATGAAGCCAGCATTCTTCATCGAATAACTAGAAACCTAGCCAAAATAAATCAGGAAGTGGAGGTCGAGCGAACGGGGGTTCGCTTTAGCCCCCAATCCTGAATAACTTAGTCCCGCAGACTGGGCAGGTGCCCGTCATGGCGGGCTTCCCATTCTTCATGGTGATTTTTTGCGGGTTCTTGATTTCGCGCTTTGCCTTGCACTTCACGCAATATGCGACTGTCAATGCTTAGCCACCATCCGCGTGAAACGGGGTATAAATGGCTCTTGTCTGTTTTCCGCACGCAATGACTTTACACGAATTAGCCTCCTCAGGGTTCATATAGACGCCGAAGGGTTCGCCCCCCGAAAGCCTTGGCAGACCCCAAGGAGACTCAGCTAGTCCGGGTTGCTAAGCTAGGGATGGAAGACGAGTATCTCGATTTCATATTGTATGATAGGCTATCAAAAAGGGTCCGGGGGAACTCGTCCTTCTCCGATGCGCTTCAACAGCTTTCTATTACGGAGAAGCGCCACTATGAGTTCTGGAAGAAATTCCTGCCCGAAGGCGAGCCGAAGTACAGCAGGGCGAAGCTCCTCCTAGTCATGCTCTTCTACAGAGTTTTCGGAATCACGTTCGCCATCAGGTACTTGGAGAGGCACGAGTACCGGACAATCGAAGAGTACAAGTCCGTTGAATCCTTGGTGCCAGCCGAAGACAGGGCAGACTTCGACGCTGTGATCAGGGACGAGGAAGAGCACGAGAAGGAATTCAGCAAGCGGGTCGAGAGCGCCTCCGTCAGATACATTTCCTTCATCGTCCTCGGTCTTGCCGACGCACTCGTAGAGATTTCCGGAATCCACGCAGGCTCCCTCGGCATATACGAAGTGACGGAGTACGCGGGTCTGGCCGGGATAATTGCGGGAGGGGCAGCTTCGCTTGCGATGGCCTCCGCAGCCTTCGCCCAGGCAAAGCAGGGCTTCCAAGGTTCGGCGAGGCTTTCGGCGGTCTACACCGGCGTGTCCTACTTCGTGACAGCCATATTCCTGGCAACGCCCTACTTTCTCACGCACGTGATGGTCTACGCGCTGGGGGCGTCCCTCGTCCTGGCCGTCATCATCCTGGCCATGGCGACCTACTACAGCTCTGTCATCTCGGGCAAGGCCTTCCCGAGAGAATTCGCAGAGATACTGGCGATACTCTTCGCAGCTACTGTGGCGCTCTTCTTCTTCGGGAACTTCATCAGGAACGCCATTGGCATCACCATCTGAACATAATCAGCCCACTCTCCGAGACCACAGCAGACCATGGCTTGCGTGAGGTCCAGCCACAGAGCATCAAGCAAAGCGGGCCCGGTGGGATTTGAACCCACGACCTCTGCGAGCTAGGCTCACTACAGCTTAGAAGGTTCGGCGCGACGCTCTGCCGCGCTATCCGTACTGCGCTACGGGCCCACATCAAAACCTCCGTATTGCTGTTTTAACCATTTGTCGGCCTTTCTCTGCCCAATCTTCAAACTGTTGATGGCACGATCAAGTCCAACTCGCTCCTCCTTCTTGTAAATCGAAATCATCCAACCAGCGATTTTGCCATTACGTTTCCTGTTGATGTATGGGCCCCGGAACCTCAACAGCAGGGTTTCACTTGCGAATTTCTTAACACGCACTAGGAACCGAAATCGGTTTTGAATTATCCCGACATATCGTTTCCCCACGTATCCGTCAGAGTCCACCAAGCCTGCTATGAACTGAAGGGGGAACCCCCTCACCAATTCAAGTCTGGTCCACGAACCACGCGTAGTCTTCCGTCCTTGCGGAAGTCCAATTACCCTTGTGAAGAACCTGTGAAGAAGCAGATTCGCGAACCGGAGTTGCCAACAATTCTTCTTTCAAATGTCCTTCACAAGACCTCCTTGGACTCCAAAGATTTCAAAAAACAATTTTCGGATACCGACCAAGTAATCATGAGGACCTGTAATCACGATTCTCCAATAGTAGCCAGTGCCATACGACTTCCTCCTTGCCGCCCTGCTCACATATCCGTCGCCGATGATGACTCCAATTAGGTAAGCTAGCTTACTATTCATCACGACTGGGATGCGCACTGCCTGCTTTCCGTTTAGCGAGGTAGCGTGAACGAAACCCGGATCGTCAGGCGTCGTTCTTGGTGGTAGGATGTCGAACCGAGGGTCGAATAACAGCCTGAGGTCTATCTGTGCCACAAGACTTTGTTCCTGCTTTGTATATAGCTCCCCACACACCAATCAACTTGGCTGCCACGCCATCCGTATTGGAATCCTTTAATTTCCGACGCTAGTCTCGCAATCGCATTGTCTGCTTCCCAGGAACGGCTCTTCGGCACCAACGGCGTCAGGTTCGTCCCGGGAGTCACCCATGACCTTGACTTCGTGATTGGGCTGGCCGAGGCTGTGGGCACCTATTTCGGCGAAGGTGAGGTGCTTCTGGGCCAGGACGGAAGGAGCTCCAGCCCGGCCCTGGCCAACGCCGCAATTTCGGGGCTGATGAGCTCCGGGAGGGACGTGGCCGAAGCAGGCGTCGTCCCCACACCCGCCCTTCAGTACGCCGTCAAGGAAATGGGCTTCAAGGGAGGCGTCATGATCACCGCATCGCACAATCCGCCTCAGTACAACGGGATCAAGGTCGTAGGACAAGACGGGGTCGAAGTCCCCCGGCTCGGCGAGCAGAGGATAGAGAAGATCTTCTTCGACCGCTCCCAGAGCAAGGCGGACTGGAAGAGTATCGGCGTGGCCAGACAGGAGCCCTCTGTGGTAAGGGCCTACAACAATGCAATCGCTTCCAGGGTCAACCCCAAGCCCATCGTGGGAAGGAAGTTCACCGTCGTGATGGACCTTGGCAACGGCGCCCAGTGTGTAGCAGCTCCCTATCTTGTGGAGGGGCTTGGTTGCAAACTAATCACGCTGAACTCAATGATCGACGGCGCCTTCCCGGGCAGGGGGCCGGAACCCACCCCCGCCACTCTCGGCGAACTCTCCCAGGCGGTCAAGTCAGTGGGGGCCGACCTCGGCGTGGCCTACGACGGTGACGGGGACAGGTCAATCTTCTGCGACGAGACCGGCAAAATCCTATGGGGAGACCAGAGCGGCTGCCTCATTGCCGACTACCTCATGGAGAGGAACCCGGACAGCACCGTCGTCACCACCGTGAGCTCCACCCAGGCCATCGAAGCGGTCGCGAAGAAGCGGGGAGGGAAGGTAATCAGGACGAAGGTGGGTAGCGTGGACGTTTCAAGGGCGATGATCGATCGCAGGGCGCTCCTCGGATTCGAGGAGAATGGAGGCTTCCTCTACTCGCCCCACATTCCCGTCCGCGACGGCGGCATGACCACGGCCCTGATGCTCGAGTGTCTGGCTGCAAGGGGGATGGCGTTCTCTAAGAGCCTCGCCTTCTCGGTTCCCAGGTTCCACCAGGCCAAGACCAAGGTCGAGATTGATAGGCGGAAGACCTCCCAGGTCATGAAGGCAGTCGAGGCCCAGGCCAAGGGTGAGGTCGAAAGAACCGACGGTCTGAAAATCTGGGCAGACCCGAAATCCTGGGCACTAGTCAGGCCAAGCGGGACGGAGCCAATCATCAGAATATTCACCGAATCGGAAAGCCAGGTGCAGGCCGACGCGCTGCTCAAGAAGTTCGTACGTGTCGTGAAGGCAGCCTCAGCGTAGGTGCACCCATCCAGAGTCTGCCAACAGCTTCACTCCGCCCTTCACGTGAATGGCAACGCCGCCCCGCCTGCGGGTAACCCTTCCTATCACCAGAAGCTCGCCGCCGTTGGCCCTGGCGATGCGGGTTGCGCGCAGGACCTTGCTCGGCTTCATGGTTCCCACGATCAGGTACTCTTCCCCCCCTTCCAAGACGAGCTTGTCCATCGCGAGGCCGTTCCTTGCGGCGAACTCCTTCACGTCCTGGCCTGTCGGCCGTTTCCAGACCTCAATCCCAACCCTGTTGGCTTTCGAGAGGATGTGGAGGCTTCTGGCGAGGCCGTCGCTGGAATCCATCGCCGAAGTCCAAAAGCGGGCCAGAGCCAGCCCGAGGCGCAGGTTTGGCGTGGGCATCAGGACGCTACCTACGGCTCTCTTCCTGAAACTGGGCGCGGCTTTGGCGCCTCCCTGAAGAATCCTGAGACCTGAAGGCGGATATCCGAAGCGCCCCGACACAGCGACAACGTCTCCGGGTGCAGCCCCAGCTCTTCTCGTGACCCTCTCCGCAAAGCCGACCATCGCGCAGTTGATCGACAGCTCGGCGGCCTCGCTGGTGTCTCCTCCAATCAGCTTCAGGTCCCATTCATTCGAAGCGTCGTGGAACCCAAGCGAAAGCTCGCGGACCTGTGACTTGGTCACCCCTCTCTTCAACCCCAGTGAGACCATGAACGAGTCCGGCTTCACTCCCTTTGCAGCGAAGTCGCTCACGCACATGGCAACCGATTTGCGAGCAGCCTGCCTGAAAGTCATCTGCTTCGGGACGTCCGTCCGTTGGACGAGCATGTCCGTCTTCAGCACAACCTTCCCTCGGCCCGCGGGAATCACCGCGACGTCATCACCAATTTTTGAGTAGGACTTGGGCAGAGCGGCAGCTGAACGCACGATGGACTCGATTATCTCCAGCTCGTCGGGCGTGCTACCTGCTCAGCTCCCTGATCTTCCCCGTGTACTGATTGACGAGCTTCTCGGCCCCGGACCGGCTCTCGGCCTCGGCCGAAACGCGCACGACATCTTCGGTGTTCGACGGCCTGACTAGAACCCAGGACTTTCGCGACACCCAAATCTTCACACCGTCTATGGTGTCCGCGCCCTTGCTGCTTTGTGCCAGCGCCCTGACGACCTTGGCGCTCTTCCTTCGAGGGATCAGTACGACGCCTCTTTCCTGGTGATAGCTCTTCACACTGGAGTAGAACTTCCGGCCGTCCTCCCTCAACCCACCCACTATCTGTAGTGCAGCCAACATCGAATCCCTGCAGTTGTTGAACGTCCCGTCAATGAGTCCCCCGCTGCTCCCTTCTCCTCCGAGGTACGCCCCCTTCTCCTGCATCATGCCAACAACGTTGGCCTCGCCCACCCTGGACCTGAAGACTTGCCCATCGTGCTCCGCGACCACCTCGTCTACAGCGACGGTCGTGTCCACTGATACGACCACCTTCTTGTTACCAGATTCTGGAAGCATCCTCGCGAGGGCCAGCGTGAGCATGAAGTCACCGCTCCGCTTCGCGCCATTGCCGTCGACCACGCAGAGCCTGTCCCCGTCGCAGTCGAAGCCGAACCCTACGTCGCACTTTGCCGATTTCACTAGCCCCCTCAAGGCAAGCAGCTCGTCCGACATCGGGTCGACTTTCCTGTTGAAGATCCCGGGCGAGCCGTTTATCGGGAGAACCTCACATCCCAACTTCTGAAGAATGGGCACCGCGTGGAAAATCGCCGCGCCTCCTCCGAGATCGAGCGCCACCTTCACCCCATTGCAGGATCCCTCTCCGAACTTCTTCACCAGGTCGTCGTTGTAGCTCGACTTGGGCCTCTTGGTCAAGGCACCAGCGCCGAAGCCCTTCCGCGGGGACTTCGATTCCTTTGTCGAGGCTTCCACCATTTCACCCGTAGCCCCGGCGCCATCGACCACGAACTTGAGGCCATTGAACTCCGGCTCGTTGTGCGAGGCCGTGATCATGATTCCAGGCCTGCGCCGGACGAGGCTCTCCCTGAAGAGGGCGGGCGTGGAGACTACACCGTAGTCGGCGACATTCACTCCTCGCGCCATGACCGCTGACGCGACTGCCCTCGCTATCGCTGGACCCGTCGAGCGTGTGTCCCTGGCAATCAGAACCTCCCCGGAGCCAACCATGCCTGCGAAGTTCGAGGCGAAACGCACAATGTCTTCGAGCGAAATATCTTCGTTGAAAACCCCTCGAATCCCGCTCACAGAGGCTATCATTTCGGCTCTCTCGTCGGCCGAAGGCCGAGATACTAAGTCTTTGTCGTGAAACTGCGTGTGTCCAAGTGAACCATAGTTCACCGCAGCGGTATGTCTTTTTGAGTCGGGGTCTTTTGATTTCCCGAACCTCTTCCGTCATCGCATTGCGCGTACAGGGGTTCAGGGTGAGGAGGACCGCTGGCATAGGAGAACACAGGCTAGTCGAAGTCTTCAGCGGACTGGAAACCTCCTCGGCCCTGGTCAACGTGTTCGGCTCGGAGGAGGAGATGTCAAAGACGCTGGGCCATCTGAAGCTGAGGGTCGAACCTTTCGATTCGGGCCTGTGGCTCGACAGGGACACCGGCACGATTTGCATCGGCTTCAAGCACCTTGCAGGAGCGAAACCCGACTTTCTCTACCTGGACGTCATCCACGTGCTCGTGCACGTCCGGCAGTTCCTGGAGGGCCGGGAGCTCTACGACCAGGCGTTCGAGTACGTGGAGAGGCCCACAGAATTGGAAGCATACAGGTACACTGTCGCAGAGGCCAGGCGGGTGGGCCTGAACGAGGATGAAATCCTGAAGTACTTACGGCTCGACGCTGCCGACGATTCAGAACTGGGCAAGCTCATGGAGAAGATCGGCGTAAAGTCCAGACGCTGAAAACCCACGGTTTTCACTTGGTCTGAACGTCCTTCGAAGGGATACCGGGCCGGACCAATCGGTTCAGGTCGAGGATGGCGTCTATCTGCTTCTCCCGGTAGCCGAGTTCCTTCAGCGCTTTCCTGATTGGCACGCCGCGAGCAAGACGCTTTCCGAGGATTGCTGCCTTGTCGTATCCAATCTTCGGCGATATGACAGTGATCAAGGCGGGGCTGCTTTCTGCCAGCATCCTCCCCCTTTCTTTGAATGGAACAACGTGTCCAATCACCACGGAGGCAAGCTTGCCAAGCGCCTCTGAAAGGAGCCTAATCTGCGCCACAACATTGTATCCGATCAGTGGAACCCCCATCGCCAGCTCGAACTCCCCCAGCGACGCAGCGAACTGGTTGGCGGCGTCAAGCCCCATCACCTCCGCCGAGGCCAGCATGGCACTCTCGACAGTCACTGGGTTGGTCTTTCCCGGCATAATGCTGCTCCCCGCCACTTCCCCTTGGGTCGGAATGTCAATCTCGCCAATCCCTGTGAAGGGACCGGAGAACATGAGCCTCAGGTCCTGGCAGAGCCTGTACATGTCGAGCGAAATGACCCTCATGACCCCGCTGAGGTTGGCAACATCGGTCAGCAACTTTGTAGCCCTGAACTTGTCTTTGGCTGGGACGAAACGCAGTCCTGTTACCCTCGCCAAACCCTTAGCTACCAGAGCACCGAATCTCGGATCAGCGTTGAGACCCGTCCCAACTGCCGTGCCTCCGATGGGCAGCTCCAGAAGGTACTTCGTCGATTCTGACGCCATCCTCGCATCCCTCGCGAAGGCGTCTGCATAGGCGCCGAACTCCTGCCCCATGGTGACCGGTAGCGCATCGCGCAGGTGAGTCCTTCCCGGCTTGAAGCTCCCCGAAGTCTTCCTCGAAAGTCCCCTCAGGCTCTTCACAATTCCTCCCATCGCTGGGAGCAACTCTGCCTCCGTCGCCCGGGCAGCAGCGACTCGCACCACAGTCGGTCCCACATCATTGGATGATTGGCTCATGTTGACGTGGTCATTCGGATGGACTTTCCTCCGCAGCTCGGAGGAGGCCAGCTCCGCAATCAGTTCGTTGGCGTTCATGTTGAGCCCGGTGGCAGAACCCGTCTGGAAGACGTCCACAGTAAATCTGGCGTCGTGGACGCCCCTCATCACCTCCCTTGCCTTGCTCTGAATCGCGCGTCCCGTCGCTCCGTCCAGAAGACCTAGCGTAACGTTGGATTGTGCTGCTGCTAGCTTGACCGCACCGATGGCCCAGACGATTTCCCTCGGAAACCTGGTTCCAGTCTCAAGGAAAACCTTCTTCGAGTGCTCGACGTACTTCATGGCTTCAAGCCGCCGCGACCCATCTTCTCTTAAATGCTTGATGCCTCTCATCCGCCCTCATGCTGTCTCAGATTGAAAGCGAGCTGAAGTCCGAGCCCTCCCTCCTCTCGAAAGCCAGCCGCACACCGCTCAAGCCCTTGCCATCGGGTTCCATTCTTGTCGGTGCAGGGGACTCCTATTGCGCCGCCCTCTCTGCATCATACCTTTCGTCGTCCGCCAGTTTGGTGCTCGACCCGTACGAGCTGATTGCTTCACCTGAGCGTGCCCGTTCAAAGACGGTGGTGGTCATTTCTGTATCAGGCAGGACCAAGGCCAACGTAGCCGCCGCTCGCTGCGTCAGGGGCATCGCAAAGGAGACGTTGGGTGTCACATCCAACGCGGCCAGTCCCCTCGCGAACGAAGTGGACGAGACAATCCTGTTGCCCTACGAGTACCGACCAAGGGTGCCTGGAGTAGCCTCCTTCGCCCTCTCGCTTGCCTACTCGGCCAAGCTGCTCTCTGTCAAGCTCGGCTTCGACTTCGGCCGCGCGTGTGCCGCAGGCAGACGAGTCTCGCGGGAGCTCAAGTTCTCTAGGTCAGGCTGCACTTTCTTCCTCGGGAACAGGGCACTCTTCGCAGTATCGATGTATGCCGCTGCGAAGCTCTACGAGTTCTTCGGAGCCAAGGCCCAGTACCAGAGGCTGGAGGAGTTCAGCCACATGGAGCTCTTCTCCCTCGACGGCAGGGACGCCGTCAACATCTACGATGGATTCGACCCGTCGAGAATCAGCAGGATCCTGTCGAAATCCCTCAAGACAGCCGGCTACAAGACTGGTATTGCTTCAGCTGGACGATCTGGGGTTGAGAGCGTCTTTGGCGCGGTCTTTGCGACCCAGTTCGCTCTGCTTCGCTGGATTGAGGAGGCGAAGATCAAGAGGCCATACCTCTTGGACGCAGAGAGGAAGCTTGCGATTAGCGACTCGATGATTTACTGAACTTAGTGCCCGCCGCAGCCGCAACCTTCTGCCTGTACATTGGGGTTCTCGATCTTGAACCCGCTCCTCTGAAGGCTCTCGAAATAATCAAGCGTAGAGCCACGGATCACATCTGCGTCCGTCTTTTCCACCACAACGTTCAGCCCTCCGACTTTCTCCACAACGTCGGTTATCCTGGCTTCCTTTTCTAAGCTGAGGGCATATCTGTAGCCGCCGCTGCAAGTGCATCCGCCTCCCTGGTAGACTTCGATTCGAAGAAGCGATTCAGCGGCCGCCTTCTCCTGAGCAAGCACTTCCGTGAGCTTGCCCATGGCCACCGGCGTGATGTTCAGCAGGGGCTGCAATTTTTGCATTATTACAGGAAAGCAGCTTCTCCGTATTTATGGATTTCCTCTATCCTAACAAGTTAGGGGCGGAGTCTCGAACCAAGAACCGGTGCCAGGTCCAATTCGAGATCAGAAGAGGTTCCTTTCACCAAAGCTTTTTGCTGAAGCATTCGATATTCCGTTGGAGCAAATGGCCGAATACCGCTGGTGTGAGAAATGCATGTCGCGAACGGAGCACGAAGCGGTCGTCGACACCAGAGACTACAATCCGCGAGGAAGAGGGATGTACCGCTGCAAGAATTGTGGCAGGGTCAAGTCCATGCGCCACCTTCGGCCCAGCTCCGAGATCGGCTACTGAGTTCACAGTTCGTCGAAGCTTTAACATTATAGTGCTAATACACGATTAAATATCCTTTGATTTTTAGCATCATCCTTGTCCGATTCGGAGACGGGCATGAAGCCGACGGCTTTTGTAAGGGAGAGCACCGGTCTTGTGAAGAACGTTTCCTTCTTCGACAGCATAGCCATGAACCTGAGCAACATGTCTGTTGGAGCCCTCCTCGGCGTAATCGGTATCTCGGGACTCCTTCCGATGGTCTTCGCTGGGCAAAGCACCGGCGGGGTGAACCTCGTCCTTCTGTCAGCAATCGCCTTCGTCATCACATTTCCGCAGATTGCAGTTTACACGATAATGTCGCGCCGTTACCCAAGGTCGGGAGGAGACTACGTCTTCGTCTCCAGAAACCTGGGTGGTTTCGCCGGAAGCGTGCTGTCCTTCATGGGTTACACCCTCGAAACGACAGCCTACCTCGCCTTGATCGTCCTTTCGACCGTGTTCGCGATTGGGGCCGTCGGCCTCTTCTTCACGTTTGATCCAACCCTGCTCGGGCTGTCCGCTCCGGCCGGTGCTAGCAGCCCAGGGACGCCGGGGCCACAATTCCTGGTCGGCGCTGTGATATTCGCCGTCCTCATAGCCATCAACATCCTGCGACCGAAGGCAGGGTTCCGGGTTGTATCCGCCCTTACCATCTTCGGCTTCTTTGCGATAATACTCGCCATGGCAGTGCTGCTTAACGCGGGTCCTGCCGGCGTTCAGAATTACATCAACAACCCTGCTGGTGCCTTCGCCATCAACGGTACTCAGACGTACAGCGTAGTCTCTTCGCAGTATCCTGGCGGCTTCTTCAGCTTGGGACCCAATCTCTTCCTCCTCCCTCTGATGGCGGCCTTCGTGTATCCGTGGCTCAACGCGTCACCGGCAGTTGCCAGTGAAATCAAGGGCAAATCCGCGCTGAAATGGAACGTACCCATATCGGCGGTTCTCGTTTTCGCCTTCCTAACGAGCAGCCTTGCCGTCATGTATTACACTGCCGGCCAGGCCTTCACCAATGCGGCTTACAGCAATCCGACCTTGGTCTTCGGCCTACCCCCTGCCGTTACTTCCTTCAACTTCTGGACCCTGGCCATGGGCGTCTCGGGAAACAGCATCGTAGCCGGCCTGATTGGTCTGGGATGGATTCTGGCGAATCTGAGCGTGCTCGCCTACGGAATCATAGTGATTTCCAGATACCTCCTCGCGCAATCTTTCGACAGGTTCCTGCCGAGCAGAATCTCCAACGTGAGTTCAAGGTTCGGGTCTCCGATTGTCGCTCACGCCGTCGACCTCGTCCTTACCATCGTGTTGATTGGAGCCGCCGCCTACTACTACACTGGGCAGGGTCTGTCGTCAAACCCGCTCTTCGGCGCAATCCTCGCTTCGATGATCTACTTCATGTTCGTCGGCATATCGGCGGCGATACACGGAATCCGGAAGGAGACGGGCGCCGTAAAGGCCGGCCTGGTCATAGCAGGAATCCTGAACGTCTTCGTCTTTGGCTTCCTTTCTTACGAATTCCTGGCCAACCCGGTCGTTTGGGCACTCAACAACTTGACCTACTTCTTCATACTGGCTTCAGTGGCGGCAGGCATCGTGATCTACTTGGGTTCGAAGCGATACAATGCCAGAAAGGGCATAGACATCTCCCTGGCGTACAAGGAACTACCCCCAGAGTAGACCGTTCCCTGGCATGATTCGGGACAAGGTCCTCCTGAACGACTGGCACCCCGTGGCAAGAACGAACGAGTTGCCCGAGGGCTCCATTCGTCCTGCGAAACTCCTTGACGAAGACCTAGTCCTCTGGAGGATTCATGGGGAAGTGAAAGCATGGCAGGACCTCTGCGTCCACAGGGGAACAAGACTCAGCCTCGGATATCTCCAGGGCGACGAACTGGTCTGCGCGTACCACGGGTGGACCTACAATCGGGACGGAGAATGTGTCAGGTTCCCGGCTCACCCCGAGCAGAAGCCTCCGCCCAAGGCAAGAGTGAGCGCATACCGAGCTCTGGAGAGGTACGGACTCATCTGGGCGTGCCTGGGTGACGACCCCGGGCGCATACCGACCTTCGAGGAATGGGACGACAATTCGTTCCGGAAGATCCAGTGCGGCCCCTATCGCTACAAGGCGAGCGGCACCCGCGCAGTCGAGAACTTCCTAGACGTGGCCCATCTCCCCTTCTTGCACTCGGGGATGCTCGGCGACAAGGCGCACGCAGAGATAGCCGACTACGAAGTTCGCGTCGGCAAGGAAGGCATCGTCGCGGACAACGTCCGCATCTGGCAACCCGACCCCGACGGGACAGGCGTCGGGAGAGAAGTGGTTTACACCTACAGGGTGTTCAGGCCCCTGACGATGTACCTTGCGAAGGACACCGATGCGGGCCGCTTCTCCATCTATGCGAGCGTCTGCCCTGTCAGCGAATTCGAATCGGTGGCGTGGTTCTGGCTTGCCATGAACTACGGCCACGAGATCCCCGAGCAGGAGCTCGTCTCATTTCAGGACAGAATCACGGGGCAGGACATACCTGTTGTGGAATCACAGAGACCGGAGCGTCTCCCCTTGGACCTCCAGGCCGAACTCCATCTCCGCTCCGACCTAGTCGCGGTAGCATACAGGAGGTGGCTGAAGCAGCTCGGCCTTTCATTCGGGACCGCGTGATCGCTCAGAGAGTAAGCTTGAGGAGGACCAGTAGTCCGCCGAACTCCAACGCCCCTATCCCTGACAGGAAAGGCAAGGCGTCCTGCCCGAAGAGGGGTGCCATCGCAACATAAGCGAACACGGTGAGAAGGTTGTGCATGAGCAGTAGACCCGCGAACACCGCCAGACCAACGGAGTACGTCGCCTTCGTCTTCACCGCTATCCTCGAGTAAAGGTAGATCAGACCGATTAGCACCAATGAGTTGGCAAGGGCAAGGCCGATGGCGGCACCCATCATCAGATCCAATTCAGCTTCACGCCTTCGCGAGCCATTATCGGTATAACTCTTTTTCAAAATCTCTTAATAACGAAAGGAGAATGAAGTCCGAAATCTGCTTCATGTCGGACGACCCTGAGCTTCGCAGGCTGCTTTGGTACCTTCTAGGCGGAAAGAGGGGTGGCGAGATGAGGGCGAAGATCATACATTCTCTGCACGAGCGACCAAGCAATCTGAACCAGCTCGCCACGGGACTGGGTGTGGAATACAGGCTGGTGCAGCATCATATCGAGGTGCTCAAGCGCAATTCGCTCGTTACTTCCACTGGTGAACACTATGGATTGACCTACTTTCTGCATCCCTGGTTCGATTCGCACTACGACGTTTTCGAGGACATCGTGAAGCGGCTGAGTTTCGAGTTTGGCTAGCACGGGACCCGAAGGGCCGTCTTAGAATTCAAATCCGTAACGGATTTGCAACAAAACTTGAACAACCGATATATCCGCAGCGTGTCTACTGCCGTTCGATTCAGCTTGGCCTCGAAGATACTTCTAGCCTCAGTAGCACTGGTGATTGGACTGCTCGTCGGCATCGGAGCCACGTACGTCGTTACAGCGAATCAGGTTACTTCTCTTCAAACGAGTCTCGCGAGTGCCAACGAAGGCAACATGATGCTTCACAACGAGATGCAGAACGGGACGTTGGGCTCGGCTCTGCAGGCACAGCCCGGCCAGATGTTCCACTCAGGCTGGGTCTTCATATCTTCGCTGGGCGGCGGAGATTACGCAGTGTCCATACACGCTGAGGGTCTTGAAGCTCCTTCGGCTGGCAACTACATCGTCGAAGGCGTTACTCGCGGTGCAACCATGCAGATGGTGCCCATAAGCGGGAATGCGACAGCTTCGGAGTTTGACGCCGGCGCCAACGGCGTGGGCAACTATTGGACCGTGCTAATGCAGAATCCTTCGAGCAGTTTCGAAGCGATTGATCTCATCTATCTTCCAGGAATGACCATGACCAATGCAACCTTGGTCGCATCGGTTCAGCTCGCGTAGAGCAACGATTAAGCGATTGCAAGGTGTGGCGTTTGCGGTATCAAGCATTTCGGGCGCGGACTGGGACCTTAGGGGGAACGAGCACGCTCGGGCAGCCATCAATCCGAGGATTGTTTCATAAACCACCGCTACGGAGAAACCTGTGATAATGACCCCCAGCAGTTCCCGGGCGGTTTTCATTTCAGGGTTCATCGCTGGCTTGGTGGCGCTCGCCTTCAATTTCATCTTGAGGCTGGGAGGTCTAGCAGCCTTCCCACCGGAGTCAGCCTTGGGCACCTTCCTGTCGATCATACCTGCGTCAGTGGAAGAGCCCGCGGTACAACGGCTCGGGGACCTCGCTGGTCAACTGGGCTTAGTGGTTGCAACTCTGATTGCAGCCGCAGTCTACGGCGCGCTCACGGTCGTTTTCGACAAGTACCTCGCTGACAGACTGCGCCCACTGGCCACCTTCGAGAAGCTGATTGCCTTCGCCTTCATCCCCTGGCTGCTCTTCGGCCTGGTCCTCTTTCCCATCGTCGGCGATTCGGCCTTCGGCGCGGCCTCGGGCTTCGCACCACTCTCGGCAGCCTTTACCTTTCCCGCTACCTTCCTCCTGGTACAAGCCGTTTTCGCGCTGGTGTTGTCGCCCAGGTATACTCCTCGTGCGCCAAGCATGGCGCCGCGCCAGGCAGACAGCTCTCGCCGTGGTTTCATTGAGAAGAGTGCGATAGCGCTCTTCGCCGCAGTGGCAGGGATCATGAGCCTCGGAGGAATCGGCTCCCTGTTCTCACCCCAAGTCGCTGCGACCGGTGGGAGCAAGCCCATCGACCTGCAGGACGCACCATTCATCTTCAATGACCCGAGGCTTGCGACGCTCGTCGACTCCGAGGTCACTCCCGATTCCAGCTTCTACAGGGTCGCTATTGACGTAATCGATCCGGCGGTTGATGCCTCGGGCTGGTCGCTCACCGTGAACGGACTCGTTGCCTCCCCCAAGACCTACACCTATGCGGAAGTTCAGGCCCTTCCTCAGACAACGCTCTACAATACATTCGAGTGCGTCAGCAACCAAATCAACGGCAACCTGGTCGGCAACGCGAAGTGGACTGGCGTCAAGCTCTCCGACCTGCTTCAGGATGCGGGGGGATTGCAATCCAACGCAGCCTACGTTGTCTTCTACTCGGTCGACGGCTACAGCGTCGGCATCCCGCTGGCGAAGGCTCTGATGCCTGACAGCATGGTCGCGTTCCTGATGAACGACCAGCCCCTTCCCACTGCGCATGGATTCCCGCTAAGGGGGGTCATCCCCGGCCTCTACGGAATGATGAGCGCCAAGTGGGTAAAGCAGATCTCCGTTCTCGACTCGAGCTACCAGGGCTACTGGCAGACTCGCGGGTGGTCGAACGTCGGGACAGTGAACACAGTCGGCTTCATCACGACCCCCCAGAGCGGGAGCCAGGTCAGCCTCCATCAGAACGGTGATTCCATAATCATTGCGGGCTATGCATACGCTGGAGACCGGGGTGTCTCCAAGGTCGAGGTCAGCTTCGACGACGGCAAGACGTGGCAAGAAGCCCAGCTCAAGAATCCAATCTCCAACACGACGTGGGCACTCTGGGCTTACGAATGGCAGCCTTTGTCACTGGCTGAGCAATTCGTCTACGCCCGAGTGACCGACGGCTCTGGCCAAGTGCAAACATCCACCATCGCTGACACGTTCCCCAACGGGGCTACCGGTTACGCCAGCGTTGTCTTTCGCGTGTCAAGCTGAAGAGTCCAACAACGTTAGTATGTCCTGAAACCTGACCTTGGGGCGATGGAGTTCGAGAAGGCGGTCAGGCGAAGGAGGATGGTGAGGCACTTCTCGAACGAACCAGTCCCAATGGACACAGTGAACCACATACTCGACCTTGCGCAGCACGCCCCCAGCGCAGGCTTCAGCCAGGGCAGTGCCTTCGTGGTAGTCACCAAGGGCGAGACCAAGCGGCGCCTCGCCGAGCTTCAGGGGGAGAAGAGCTACGCCGCATCGGGGTTCCACAGATGGATCTCCGAGGCTCCGGTCAACCTGGTCGCTTGCGTGAGCGAGAAGCTCTACCACGACAGGTACAACGAGCCTGACAAGCTCGAAGACGGCAAGGAAATTGGTTGGCCCACGCCCTACTGGTTCTTCGACATCGGCGCTGGCTGCATGATTGTGCTGCTGGCGGCTGTGGACGCAGGCCTGGCCGCCGCCTTCTCCGGCGTATTCGACGTGGAGGAGATGCACAGGCTGCTAGGGATACCAGCACACTTCCACCCCGTCGGCGTCATCTCCATCGGCCACCCGATGAAGGACGTCAGGTCGCAGTCGCTGAAGAGGGGCAGGCGCGCCTTTCGTGATTTCGTCCACTACGAGCGCTGGTGAACGCCGGGAAGAATCGAGCCTTTCAGCCGTTCGAAGCCCTCTTTGCTCCGATGACCACGCATCCTTCTTTGATCACCTTGGAGAGGCTTCGCGAAATCAGGAATGGAGTAGCCAAGAGGACCGGTATGCTGAGGGCTATGAAGAAGGGCTGGTAGTAGCTCAGAAGGGCGGCGAACGAAACCGCACCCGCTCCTCCGATGATGTTTGCGAAGAAGAGCCCAGCGCAGGTGGGACATCCGGTGAAGAGGCCGACCGCAGCCCCAAGACCGCCAATCCAACTGCGCCCCGAGCTCCTGACACGGTTGCTGAAGGCAAAAGCTGCTAGGGCGAAGTTGACCCCGACTAGGACGGAAACGACCAGCAACAACATGACCGTGAGAGGAATCATCAGCAGGCCCAGATGGTTGACCAAGTAGACCGTCAGTATCGGAGTGTAGAGCGGGGGACCGCAGCAGGGGCCGATTAGAACCGAGGGAAAGACAGCACGGTATGCCTGGACGAAATCGACGGTGGGCTGGTAGACGATGATGCTCGTCACGAACGCGTAGAAGAGCCCGTACAGAACTGTGGACACAACAAAGTAACGCCTGAAACGCCGCTGGGTGAGCACGTAGGGAACGATCCATCCTGGATCTAATGGCGCAACCCCCCTGGAGTTCATCAGGGCGACTCTCTGGGCGAGGAATCTTCGGACACCGAGGACTACGAGGAAACCGCCTACCAGCAAGACTCCAAGATAGGAGTAGGCAATCTGCGCAAAGATTATCGCAAGGTTCGGCGTCACGAAATTCATGAAGCCTTCCTCGTATGAATAGAGGGCAGTGGCCATTGAAATCAGTAGCACCCCAGCGGCGGCAATCTGGGACGCCTGCCTCCCCGCTCTCTCACCCAACTGTCGATTCAAGTCTCTGCGAGTTGCTCTCCAACGTTAAGGATTTCGACCCGGATAGTACGAGAGCCGGCGGAGGGCTTCTCGCCCGCACGGGGCATCGATCCCTCGACCTTTCGCTTACGAGGCGAACGCTCTACCAGGCTGAGCTACACCGGCTCAATCTCGACCCGCGCGCCGCAGCAGTTAAAGCCGTTTTGACCGAGTCAATGGCCCCATTAGTCGCCCCATCTAATTTGTCCAAGTCATAACAGTTTCATGACACTCTCTGGCAAACGCTGCGCGCCAAAAGAAACGAACTAATTCCAATAAGAAGGGATTCCCTGTGTTGAATGAGCGGTTCAAACGCACGTCGTATAGACCCCCTATCACAATACCTCAGTACAAGAGTTGGCGTGAGGTAGCAGGATATTTCGACGGTGACGGCTGTGTCGGATTCAGTAAAGGGAAATACGTCGTACGATTTCAACTCTCGTGGGCAGACAACTCGTTTGACCAACTCTCTCAATTGCGTGACTTCCTTCTGTCTCACAGAATCGAAGTTGGGAGCGTCACGAGTAGCGAGGCTCGGCGTCTGGAAATAGGTGCTCAGAGCGCCGTACTCAAGTCAGCAACCGAACTGCGTCGCTTCTCGTCAAAGAAACATTACAAGTTGAGCGTGGCGTGCGACTATCTCCGGAACAGGATAAGCGGTTCGGAAGCCGTTGAGCGTCTCAATTACGCAATCGATGAGGGGAGCAGAGAAGGAAAGGTTAGACACGTGGACATCCCTTGGACGCGTAGAGAAGGCAAGAACTTGGAACACAGAATCGCTGTGGAAAGATTGGCCACAAAGAATAGGATCTTAACGCTTGACCTCATCAAGAAGATAATCTCCGAATATAGGTCAAATGCGGTGACCCAGGCGGAACTTTCCAAGAGGTACGGAGTAGGCAGAAGTTCCGTCGAGAGGGTTCTTAAAGACAAGACGTGATGCCCCCGAGTCGGAGTTTGCGGGGGTCGCCCAGCATGGTCAACGGCGTGGGACTGAGGCTCCCATCCCTTAGGGGTTCGTGGGTCCAAATCCCACCCCCCGCACCACTGCTTGCGTCTTGTTCTAGTCTGTAGACGTAAATTCTTCCCAGTGAAGAAACATGGATTGTGAAGCGCATATTCGCGGTTCTAGGACTGATAGTTGTCGCCTTGGTGTTAGTCTTCTTCCTCGCGCCGGTCCTCCCAATACCCGAAACGGGAACGACTAACGGCTCCAAGTCTTGGTAACCTATGATTCGCCATCCTACCTCGTATTCTTGCATCGGCGCTACTATGCAAGTTCAAACGTCTCCGCCCACTTATGGATGAGGAAGTCATTGGGTATTCCCTTGGGGGCTGGTGTCTTTATGCATAGATTCGATTTAACAGAGGTCAAAATTCTCCTTACGCCGAAGTCGGTACTATAGCAGTAGACCATCCTCGAATCTCACCTCGGACCATCTTGACCTGCGGTGTCCCAGAAGGAGCTGGGGACCTGGTTCGCTTGGGTACCGCGAGGGTTCCCTTGGATGACGATATCTTGAGCTCATCAGGAATCCTAAGAAGAACAGCACTATTCCGAAGAACTCGAAGTAGAAGAACACCCCCGGAACTCCGAGAATCCCTAGCAAGATACCGCCGATGGCGTTCATCAGAGCCCCGGCAGCTATCAGAAGAGCGTAGTATCGCCGCCGGTCCACCACGAAGCTCAGCAATCCGCCTCCTACCAGTAGGACGGCTCCGGCGACGTTGAGTACCATGGTGATGTCCCGCGGTATCGCCGCAAACGCACCGACCGCGAAGCCGATTCCGTACACCACCGAGCTCTGGAACCACTGTTGGTAGGTCATGGCCGGTCCAGGCACCCCTGTCACCAGCCCCGAGAGGTCCACCGGCCAAACCGCCACCGAAATCAAAAGCGCAGCACTCAACGCAATCACTGCGTACAAGACGTACTTGCCGAGGCGCGGTCTCAGCAGATAGACGACACCCGCGCCGAGCAAGCCAGTCTCAGGACCGATGGAGACATAGTACAGGTCGAAGAGTGGTCCTGTCACAGTGACCGTGCTCATCACGAACTCCAGGAAGGCTCCTAGGGCAAACAGCGCCATCCCCACGGTCCAGATTAACTGGTAGAATCGCCTCCTGCTCGAGTACTGTCTCGCAAGAGCTACTGCGAACACGCCGGCTACGATGGCACTGCCCAGCGGGACGAGCTCCACCATCGGACGAGGGCCGGCGGATTTCGCTATTAAGCTTAACGAGCGTTAGCTAAACACCTAACGGAATCGGGACAACCCGCATTCCAGTCGCGCAGCGGGTTTCGTCTCACCCACAATTCATCCATGGTGAAATGTCCCAACCCCAAAGCGTCTGCGCGATGACGGCCGTCACACGGGATCTCGCGTCAGATCTCGGGTCTATTCCACCGTTCTTCTTGCCTTCTCAATAACGTCAATCAACTTCGGCAGGCCCTTCGTAAGATTGGAAGGTAAGTAGTACGCAAGTCCTGCCCATGATTGTCTCCCCTTCCGACGGAGGCATTGTCGCCTCGCCACACGATTCGGCAATAACCATCTGGTTTTGGCTTCAAATCGCTCTGGATAATTCTGCCAGGCTCGTGTTCGGGTGACGGATGTTCGACCTAGGACGACTTCTGCAGCACAGTCACGCTACCCACCATCCAAGGATGAAAGGCGCAGTGGTACTGGTAGACCCCGGGCGTGGAGAAGGTGTGGCTGAACGTCCCTCCTGGCTGAATCAGTCCCGAGTCGAATAGACCGGTGTCGCTGCTGATTGTGTCGTAGGATGTCGAATGACTCACCCAAGTGACCGTGTTGTTCACGCCAATGACCACCACCACGTTTTGCGGCGAATACTGCCAGGAAATCGGGGTCTCGACTATGTAAACGGCAGCTCCCGCTTGGGCTTGGTGTCGTTGAGAAAGCCACAGCCGCTCCCGTGACAAAGAAGTAGACCACCAGCACCAAGATCAGCGAAAGTGAAGCTGCTGCAGCAATCCGGCCCCGCCACCTTTCTGCCGCCGGACTCTGAACCTTGGATGTCTGCTTGACCGCGCTCCCTGAGAAGCCCTGAAGCCATGCCGGGTTCTTCCTTACGATGTAGGCGACTCCAACCAGGAATGCCCATCCAGTGAGTATCAGTGCCCATCCCAGGATTGCCTGGTCCGCAATCGAGTATAGTGGATAGACCTGTATGTTCCACGGCGCCACAAGAATGACGGCGTACCCCATGTGCCCGAAGAAGGCTGCCAGCAGCGCCGTTATCTTCGCCGAATCCGAAAGAGCCTGGAGATACGACCCGATTGCCAGTCCAATCGAAAGGAACGTGAAGTGCTCGGTCGCGTGAACAACGGGGTTCAGCACTGCAGCGTCCCAGGGGCTGGGAAGGTGCCAGAATACTATGGCAGCGGCCGAAGCAACCAGCATGATCCTTGGGGGTCCAACCCGGTCTAGGATGGATCAATCCCTTCTTCATCAACGGAAATGAAATCGTCGCCCCCGCGACAATGATGATAACGTGCTGCAGCATATGGAACGTGAGGTCCACCTCGGCGATGTCGTCAAATGGAGGGAAGCCCACAGCGAAGACGAACAGCATCACATCCGAAGAACTCCGTCGACACGATCGTAGAGATGACGGAGTGCCTGTTCACTGCGAATCGGGTGCGACCCGACTGGAGGTTCTAATTAAGCAAGGAAAAGGTTCCCAAAAGCTCAATAGGACTGGCCAGAGTCGCCGCGTCGATGCTCCCGTTCCTGAGCAGCTTCCTTGCCATAGCCGCATCCTTCCTGATTCCCGCATTCATCGGTCTGGCCTTGGTCGCTGCAGCAGCCAAGATCGCCAAACCCGCGTATCTCGCCGCGTTCGCCATCGGCATCTACTTCTGGTTTTTCACCGACACGATCGGCGACTCTGCGAATCTGGACGTGAGCGCCGGGTTCAACGGCGGGCTTTACCAGCTAACGATTTTCGCATTGTTCGCAGTTGGGTTGATTCTGGTTTTCTCATTGGACCGAGAGATCTTCTCTTCCGGAACACAGACGGAGAGGCTCGGGTTCATGATACCATTGCTGGTGGCCTTCGCTGTGGGTTTCCACGGCCTGGGCGAGGGAGCGGCCTTCGGGTCCACGGCAGCAGCCACGTCCAGCTCAAACCTCCTGGACGCTTTTGGCGGCTTTTCGACCGCTGTGGCTTTCATCCTTCACAAGACACTTGAGCCCATGATGGTGGGTGCCGCCTACTGGGTCTACGCCAAAGACCACGCCAAGGGAACCTTGGGGGTTGCGAAGGACATGATCCTGCTCACTCTAGTCTTCGTCATCCCGGGACTCTTCGGAGCTGCGACGGAGTATTATCTGAACTACGATACCACCTACGCCTTCGCTTTCGGCCTCGGGACGTCCATCTACGCCGCAGTCAGGCTCGCGAAGCCGCTGTTCTCGTTCTCCTCCGACTCGCGCGGAGAGTCTCTGAAGATTCCTTTCCTTATGTTGCTGGGGTTCACGTGTATATACATCGCGGCCCTGCTGCATTCCTGAAGGTTTTCCGCTGATTGACCCGAAGTCGACGGGTGCTGTTTGCTGTCGTCATCCTGGTCCTGCTGGCAGCAGGGGCAACTGCAGTACTGCTTCTGACTCCTTCCATTTGGAGGCCCTCGAACAACCTCCCCAGCGGATGTGCAAAGCCAGCCGGCGGGTTCCTGATAATCGCCAGCAAGCTGGGCTACAACGACAGCGTAGACCACGGCGTGCCAGAGAATTCATGGCCGGTGATTACGGTGAAGCAGGGACAGCAGGTGAACATAGTCGTCTGCAACACCGATATCCAAGCCCATGGCTTCCAGGTGGCGCACTATTTCGACAGCACAATCGAGTCGATAGCTCCCGGACAGGCGATTCACGTTTCCTTCACTGCCAGCCAGTCTGGCGATTTCCAGATCTACTGCTCCATCCTCTGCAGCGTGCACGCTTTCATGCAGAGCGGGCTGCTAAGAGTGACTGCGTGAATCCTTCCGCCCGACTGCCGAGGCGAACTCCCGGAGCGATGCCTCCTGCCGCTGCTCCACAGCACCCGGCCTGATTCCCCGAGGAAGGCCATCGCCTCGTCCGCCCCCATCCCTTTGCTCTTGATCATGTAGGCGCCTATCGCGCTCATCGTCCTCCCAATCCCTGCCTGACAGTGGACGAGCACCACCCTCCCGGAAGCGAGCTCCGACTCTATCCTCGCGGCTGCCGAGGCAAGACTCGCCTGATCCGGCGGCTCGTGGTCACGCATGGGAATGTGCATGTAGTTCATCGTGCTCTTCAGCCATGAATTCGGCAGCGGCTCTTCGGTGAGCGAGAGTATGCTGTTGATGCCCTTCCGACTGAGCCAGGCGACCTGGCTCTTGGATGCTGGGTATCCCGATCCAGCAAGCTTCCCTTCGTAGATCCAAACGAAGCCCGTGGGTTCGTCGGCTGCCAAGGCCCTCGCTCTTCTCAGGAGGATTCCAGCCTTCACCATGGCGTTCGCTGGTCTTGTTCAGACAGTAACGTAAATGTGTTCGCGCTTAGCTTTCCAGAACCTCGAGCTTCCCAAACTTTCCCACATTCAGCCTCAGCTCTCCCCTGAAGCTGTTGGTGTAGCCGTTGGTTATCCTCACCTTCGAGCCCTGCTTCACCTGGTCAATCTGGTCGTCCCATAGCGAGAGCTTGATGTCGCCGCTGTCGTCCTTCAGCATGCAGTCCGCGACCCTTGCTTGATCGCCAGTCCTCAGGTTCACAGTCCTCGGCTCTGAAATCTCGGCGATTTCGCCCTCGGCGTCCACCCGCCGCATACCGTCTCGCAGGTCGCTGATGTTCATGATTCTCCCGCTGGTCGACGAAATGGCTTAATTAAGATTGGTGGCTTGGCGCCCATTACACCTGAAACGGTTTAAGTAGAAAAGCCATGCGAGTCGCGGAGTTTGCTTACTGCAGGCTCATTACCATTACTCGCGCTTTCATTCATCGCCCCCTTTCTGCTGATGCTCGCAGTAATGCCCCCATACCTCAAGTTCTTGGTGCGAAGGGGCAGCACCGTTGACGACGTCCACAAGCAGCCGGTTTCGAAAGTTCCCTCACCGGTCGGCCCAATCATATTCGCAGCTGCAGCCGTAGGCGAGGTAGTCGCTTACCTCACTTACGGGTCTCTGGTACCGCTGGCGGTGCTGGGCGCCTCCGCCGTGGCCTTCGCAATCGGACTATACGATGACCTTTCGGTCCTCGGTGGCAAGGTCAAACCAGTCCTGCTCCTTTTCGCTTTCGTTCCAATCTTGGCGTCTCTCGCCTTCCAGCCCGACCTTTACGGGGCGAAGCTCTTCTTCCCAATCCTCGGCGCGACTGGCGCTCACTTCACCATCTACACCCTGCTCGCGGTCGCGGCCTTCCCCATAGTTGCCAACGCCTTCAACATGATGGACTCCTTCAACGGGGAGATGTCTGGTTTCACGGTCTTGGTCTCGCTCGCCCTCATCGTGGGGATGGTACTCCGCTCCCTGGCGGAGCCGGGGTTCTCGGTGGCGCGGCTTGCCGCAGCACTTCCTCTGCTTGCAGTCTCGGCAGTGTTCTACGTCTTCAATAGGTATCCTTCGCGGGCTTTCGACGGCAACAGCGGCAGCCTAATGCTGGGAACCATGTTCGCCGCCCTCGCGATAACTGGAGGCGTCGAGATCGCCGCGATCATCGCGATACTCCCTTCGATTCTTAATTCGTTCTACATTCTGGCGAGTCTGCGCGGCTTCGTGGAGAGGAGGCAGATGAGCTCCAGGCCGACCTACATGACTGCAGACGGCTTGCTGCACGCATCGGGTAACCCCACTGCTCCCTCCACCCTCGTCAGACTCGTTCTCTTGCCGGGACCGCTTTCGGAAAGAGAACTGGTGAAGAACATACTGCTCCTCACTTCGGTTGCTTGCCTCCTCTCAGTCTTGACTTCGGTCCTCACCTGGGTGTAATGAATTGAGGCTCCCACCTCTGATAGGAATCTCTGTGGTTGCCTGGCTTCTCGTGATCATGGAAACCTACGTCTTCTTCGACGTGATAATCCCGCTCGGGCCGGCACTCCACTCCATAGGCGTCTTCACAGCCATCGCGCTGCTGAAAATCGCACTGACCTTCGGTCTTGGGGTACTCTGGTTCGTCGTCATCGTCTCGCTTACCGAGATCTACGAGAGGTCCTTGGAGAGGCGCCTGCCTCCCACTCCTTCATCTTAGCGTCGAACTCCTTCCGAGTGTATACCACCCTCGCCGGCACTCCCATAACCACCTTGCCAGCAGGCACGTCCTTCGTAACCACGGCCCCCATGGCGACGACGCTTCTCCGTCCCACCTTGACACCCGCCCTGATCACGGCCCGCGCCCCGATCACCGCCCCGTCCTCTATCGTCACGCCAATCATGCGCTTGCTCGGCGGGTATGGGTCGTTGGTCAGCACTGCCGCCGGACCGATGAAGACGTTCTTCCCTATCTTTGAGAGCGGCGGAATGTACACCATCCCCTCGATCATGGTGCCGCTGCCGACCCGGACGCCGTAGTCGACGTGGGCAAGCGAGCCTATCTTGACGTTGTCGCCAATCACAGTCTTCGACCCCACATACGTGAAGTTCCAGACCCTGACGTTCTTCCCCAGCTTCGCGTCCGGAGCGACGTAGTTCACGGGTTTTGCTGTCCTAGCCAAGGTAGATCGGAGTCCCGGAAGAGCTTGAAGCAAGGATGGCCTCCGCCACCCTTGTGGCCCTCAGGCCGTCCTCGCCGGTGACGAGCGGCGTCCTCTTCTCCGCCACCGCCGATGTGAACTCCTTCAGCTCAAGCATAAGCGGCTCCTGGAAGGGCCTTGTGGGAACCCTGGTTCCTCCTGCCTCGTGGACGCTCGTCTGTTGGCTGACGAAATCTACGTCGACCACGCCGGCTGAGAAGACCGCCGAAAGGGTCCTCACCCTGTTCGGGGTCACCCAGTTGGTCACGAGAAAAGCGGTCTTCTGGCCTGAGAACCCGAGCATTATGGTGGCGAAGTCCTCGTTCTGCATGGGCGCCTGAACCCTTCCCACCCGCGCGAACACCACCTTGGGCGCGCTCTCGAAGAGCCAGCAGGCGGTGTCGATGTCGTGCACAGACGCGTCCCTCACTATTCCAACGTCGACGATGTTGTCGCCTCTCTTGTTCTCCCTGTGGAACTCGAGGAGGAGAAGCTCGCCTAGTTCCTTCTTTGATATCATCTTCCTCAACTCGGAGATTGGCGGGTTGAAGCGCTCTATGAATCCCACGGAGAGCATCCTGCCAGCCTTCTTCGCCTCCGCTATCATTTTCTCCGCGTCCGCGGTGCTGGTTGCGAAGGGCTTCTCCACGAAAGTGTGAAGCCCCCCCGAGAGCGTCTTCGATGCTATCGAAAAGTGGGTGGATGCTGGCGTGCATATCGTGGCCGCGTCGAGCTTTTCCTTCTTGATCATCTCGTCCAAGGACGTGTAAGCTGGAACTCGATACTTCTTGGAGTACGTCTCGACCTTTGACTTGTCCACGTCGCAGAATGCTGCGAGGCTGTCAAGTTCGTTGAGCACCCTGAGGTGGTTCTTGCCCCATCCTCCTGTCCCAACGACGCCCACCCTCGTCATAGATGGTGGAGGCGCCCTCGGTTGAGATATAGGGTTATGCTCAAGACCGAAGAAAGTCAGTCGCGTTTGAGACTCGCGGTAGCAGGCAACACCGTGGTCTCCACGTTCCTCAGCCCCTTCTTCGCCTGTTTCAGGAAGTCGTTGTCTTCCGCAGAGCAAACGATGATGACGTTGTGCTTGAGCGGGTCGAGCGTCTCGGCTCCCCCGCGAGTCTTCGAGCCAGCCACGATTTCCACGTCTGTCACGTAGTCCTTCAGCCTCAGCTTGATGCCTTCGGCCATCTGAATCCTGTCTGCTCTCATCTCGTAGTGGTCGAGGGTCCACAGTAGGGTGATCTTCGTCCTGCTCGCCTTCAGTTCCTTCTCCTTCAGGACGTCCCTGGTTTCGTCCACAATGTATCTCACGAAGTTCTCGAGGCTCTTCAGGGTGGCCCCCGCCAGATAGGAAACGGACTCCCCAGCTTCCTCCCTTGCCTGGATGGCCTTCAGGTCGTAGATGTACTTCGCGAGCTCGTCAAGGTAGATTTCCTTTCCCGACTGGATTGAGACCTTGCTCTCCCTCGCCTTCCTGGCCAGCTCTATCTGGATGACCGACGCCGTCGATATACCCAGCACGGTAGACGCGTATTCAATCTCCGCGGAGAACACGTTCTGGGAGTTCGACGCGTATCCCAGCGACTCGAGGGCCGACTTCTCCCTTCCCCCGGCCACCGCGACTATGCTTGGCTTGGGGTCCCTGGGCCTAAGCGGCATGTAGGCGTAGGTCAGCGTAGTGCCAATCTTCAGCCCGGTCTGCTTCTCCACGATCGCCACATTCTCCGAGTTGCCGCCGGGGCCGGTGGGCAGGGTGTTGACAAGAGTCACACCGCTCGAAAGGTACTTCGAGAGGTCCCTCAGCTTGGTGCCGGCCTCGGTCAGAGACTCCTCCGCGGGCCTCCTCAACCTCGGAGTGAAGAAAACCACCTGCGCGTCCCCCAGGACGCGCTCGAGCGGCTTCACCCTGAGCAGCGGCTCGCCGCTCATGAGTTCCCCAAGGCTGGGGTTCTTCTTCAGGAAGGCCGCATCGACATCCATGGCCATCTGCAACAGCTCGTCCACGATTGTGACCTGGGCCTTCTCCGCCAGGTCAGCAGAGAGCCGGTATCCCTCGCTCGTCAAACCGTACATCGCGACCTTTAGTCTTGCCAAGGGAGCCTGGCCGCCAACTCATGTCTTCGTAATTATACTTTGACAGGAGCAAACCGAGGCGCCGCGGTGACAGCGTTAAATCACCGCACCCTCCGCGCGGGTCGACGTCGAGGTCTAAAATTGCAACGCGCGTGGATTGACATACTGACTCCCAAACAAATCCTGTTCTTCAAACCCCTGAAGGACAAACTCGAATCGCGAGGCTTCGAAGTGTTGGCAACGTCGAGGAAGTACAGGGAACTAGAGCCCATGGCCAGGATGCACAAGCTCGACCTCGTCTACGTCGGCGAAAGGGGCGGGTCAAGCAAGGCAGAGCAACTTGCGGCAGCCACCCGGCGTCAGGCTGAGATTGCGCCGAGAATCAAGAGGTTCGCCCCCCGAGTTTCCATCTCCGTGGCATCGGGCGTGTGCGCCCGAGTCTCGTTCGGTCTCGGAATCAAACATATCGCAGTCAACGACTCGCCTCACTCAGAGGTTGCAGGACGCCTCTCGCTGCCGCTCACCCATCATCTTTTCTGCCCCTGGGTCATCCCCTACGAAGCCTGGGCCAAGTTCGGCGTCCCGCGTTCCAAGATAACCCGCTACCACGCTCTCGACCCGGCCGTCTGGCTGAAGAGGAAAGGAAGGAAAGGCCGCATCCCACGCCTAAACAGCAAGCGCAAGACCGTGGTGGTGAGGTTGGAGGAGAGCTACGCTCCCTACATGGCTGGAACAAAGCGAAGCTGGAACGACGCGGTCCTTCGGGCGATTTCCGACTCGGTCACAGACGCAAATCTGGTTGCCCTTTGCCGTTACGGCGACCAGCTATCGAGAGTGAGGAGGAAGTTCGGCGACCGGTTCATTGTGCCAGGCGAAGTGATTGAAGGAAGGAGCCTTCTCGAGGCCACCGACGTCTTTGTCGGAATGGGGGGCACCATGACCGTCGAGTCCGCGCTGATGGGAGTGCCGACGATTTCTGCCTTTCAAGGATCGCTCTACACTGAGGACTACCTGATTTCAGCGGGCCTCGTACACAAGACGAGGAGCCCAGCCCGTTTGGCCAGGATGGTCGGCGACTTCCTCGAAAGGGACGTCAAGAACGACTACTCCAGAAAGGCAAGCCGAGTCCTCAATTCCATGGAGGACCCCATCCCCAGGATTGCCAGGTTCCTTGTCGCCACCGCCAGGCAAGCCTAATTTACGGACAGGAGGCGGTCTCCGCTTGCAGCCCGGTGGTGTAGCGGCCAAGCATGCTGGCCTTTGGAGCCGGCGACCCTGGTTCGAATCCAGGCCGGGCTACCATCTAGGCCGTTTGCTTCGTTGCCTGGGAGCTCAGCGCAGCCACAACAGCCTGCTTGTTGTGGCACGCAGCGAAGTGGCCTCCACCCACGTCGACCATCTCGGGGTAGCTCTCGCTGCACACCTGCGTAGCAAACGGACACCTGGGGTGCAACGTGCAACCGCTCGGCGGATTCCTCGGGCTCGGCATCTCTCCCCTCAGGACGAACTGTTCCTCGTTCTCGGGCGGACCCGCAAGGTGGGCGGCCCCCAGCAGCGCCGCCGTGTACGGATGGCGGGCCGAGTAGAAGACCTCCCTGAAACTGCCGGTCTCCACGAACTTCCCTGCATACATTATTGCGATCCTGTCGCACATGTGCCCGATTACGGACAGGTCGTGAGAAACCAGCAGGTACGTTATACCGAGCTCTCTCTGTAGCTCGTTGAACAGGTTGAGAATCTGCGCCTGCACCGAGGCGTCCAGCGCCGAAGTGGGCTCGTCCAGAAGCAGCAGCCTGGGGCTCACGGAAAGCGCCCGCGCTATTGAGACCCGCTGCGCCTGTCCCCCGCTCAGCTCGTGAGGGTACCTCTTTGCGAGAAACGGCGCCAACCCTACCTTCTCCAGAAGGTCGGCAGTCGCCCTCTCCTTGTCTATGGAGCCAAGCCTCCCCATGGCCTTCAGCGGTTCCAGAATGATTGTGCCGACGTTCATGTGCGGGTCGAGGGAGGAAAGAGGATTTTGGAAGACTATCTGCATCTTGGTCCTGAACTCGCGGAGCTCCTCGCGCTTCGTATCAGTGTAGTCCTTGCCCTCGAGCACAATCCTGCCCGCAGTCGGCTCGATCAGTTTTGCAATCGTCATACAGAGTGTGCTTTTTCCCGACCCAGATTCGCCTGCTATGCCGAAGGTGGTGCCTGCCTCCACCTCGAACGAGACGTCGTCGACCGCCTTTATGCGGGCCTTCACACGATTCAGCAGTCCCCCACGCACGGGGAAGTGCTTCGCGAGCCCCTCCACCTGCAGCATCTTGGTCATGTTCTTCCACTTCCTTCTCTGAAGAGGAAGCAAAGGGCACTTGACCCATCCACCCTGTAGTAAGCCGGTTTTTCCTTCTTGCAAACGTCCATCACGTAAGGACACCGCGGATTGAACCTGCAGCCGGGTGGGGGCTGGGTGAGGTCCGGGACCTGCCCGCCTACAATAGGAAGGGGAACCTTCTGCTCCTCCGGCTTCCGCGGCTGAGGGATGCACCTCACGAGAGCCTGGGTGTACGGGTGCTTGGGGGAGCGAACCACGCTCTCGGCTTCTCCTTCTTCCACAATGTCGCCTGCGTACATCACCGCAATCCTGTCAGAGACCTCCTGGGCGACAGCGATGGAATGGGTAATCAGGATCATGGAAAATTCCCGCTCGGCCTTCATCTTTCGGAGTAGCCTCAGAATCTGCATCTGGATCGTCGCGTCCACCGCACTGGTCGGCTCATCGGCAATGATGAGGCGCGGATTCGAGGAAAGCGCGATTGCCAGCATCACGCGCTGCTGCATCCCTCCAGAGAGTTCGAAGGGGAAAGAGTCCATCACCTGTTCCGTGTCTGCCAGCTCGACCTCCTTGAGAAGTTGCACCGCGTGCCTCATGGCGGGCTCCCCCTCGAGCCCTATGTTGTTCTTGATGACCCTGAGCATCTGATCGCGCACTCTGAAAACCGGGTTGAGCGAAGTCCCCGGATCCTGGAAGACCATCGTAATCCCTTTTCCGCGTATCTTGGCCATCTCGCTTTCCTTCAGGGAGAGCAAAGATTTCCCCTCGAACTTGATATCCCCACCAAGTATTCCGGCGTTCCCGGGTAGAAGACGTACGACCGCGTAGGCGAGGGTCGACTTGCCTGAACCGCTCTCTCCGACGATGGCCAGGATTTCTCTCTCGCCGACCGCAAGGTTGAGTGAGGTGAAGAGGTCGAGCCGTCCTCTTTCAGTGAGGAAAGAAAGCTTCAGCCCGTTGATTTCGACCAGGTTCATCGGTATCTACTTGTTTGCTACGAAGGACAGGTGCTTAACGATTAGCTGGGACTGACGCGGGTCGAGATACGTGTTGATCCTGTCCCCAACCAAGTTGAAAGACAATACGAGCAGGAAGAGCACCAGGCCAGGAAACAGCGCGAGCCACCACGCCGTCGTCAGAAAGTTTTGAGATTCGAAAATCAGGACGCCCAGGTCTGCGGTCGGCGGGCGAATGCCCAACCCGAGGAAGCTGAGCCCTGCCTCCGCAAGGATGGCAACCCCCATGTCGATGCTCATCTGGACAGTCAGGGGCGCAAGAGAGTTCGGAAGGATGTGCCTCGCAATGATGCTCCCGTTGCTCGCTCCCGCCGCCTTTGCTGCAAGAACGAAGTTCTGGGTCTTCACTGAAAGTGCCTTCCCCCTCGCCAGCCGCGCGAACGCGGGCCACCAAGTGACGCCGAGCGCAACAAACACGCTCGTGAAGCCTGGTCCGATGGTCGCGATGATAACGAGCGCCAGTATCAAGTGTGGGAATGAGAGGAATATGTCGGTTATTCTCATCAGCACCTCGTCGACCCAACCACCGAAGAAGGCCGCGCTCAGACCGACGAGGAGGCCTATTGCGACGGCAAGCGCCACGGTGTACACTCCGATTAGAAGAGACGTCCTCATGCCAAAGACGACTCTAGAGAGTAGGTCTCTGCCATTCTGTTCGGTGCCAAAGATGTGTGCCAGGCTCGGAGGGCAAACGGCGGCTATGGCGGTCGGCAATCCGGGGCACTGAGGGGGTGGCTCGGCAGCGAGGCCGACTCCTTGAGACGGATACGGTGTGACATACCCGGCGAAAGCCGCAGCAACTGCCATGACAGAAACGAACGCAATCCCGAAGACAAAGAGCGGATCTCTGGCGAGTATCCTGAAGGCGTGCAGTAGCTTGAATACGCCTCCGGCTTCCGCCCGAGGTGAAGAGCGCGACCAGATTCTCACGATCTCCCCCTATCTGATCAGTCGCCGGTCGAGGTAGATGTGCAACATGTCGGCCACAAAATTCGATACGGTATAGATGATGACAACGAAGACCGTCAGGGCTAGGACAAGGGGGTAGTCGACGGCTCCGATGGCGCTGGAGGTGATCCCCGTCCCTGTGGATTGGGCAATCAGACGACCAATGCCGGGTTGGAGGGCAAAAACGTCTTCCACGAACACCACACCAATGATCGAACCAGCAAACGTAAGGGCGAGTATTACGATGACAGGCGGAAGGGCATTCTTCAGGGCGTACCTGTAGTTGATCTGTCTCTCAGACACACCATAGGCACGCGCTGTCCTGACGTAGTCTTGGCTGAGGATGCCAAGCATGGCACTGCGTGTCTGTCGAGTTACGACTCCTATCGGATATAGGGCAAGCGCGGTGACTGGCAAGATCAGGCTCCAAACGATCGCGCCGAAACCTGCGAAGTTACCCGTCAACAGCGAGTCAACAAAATACGAACCGGTAACCGTCTGGATGGGATGCAACTGCGTGTAGAGCAGAGTCCCGCCATATGATGAGAGCGGCAGAACGTGCAGGTACACATTGAAAGCGAGCTGCAGGAGCTGTGCCAGCCAGAACTGAGGAATCGCCACGAAGCTGACCGAAAACACCCGGAGAATCGAATCGACTCTTTTTCCCCCTCTCTTGGCCGCTTCGACACCTAGCGGAATCCCGATCAGCGCGGCAAGAGCCGTGGAAATCGCCGCTAGGGTGAAGGAGTTCGGGAGAGACTGCTCTATCAGGGGAAGTATGGGCTGATAGGAATAGGACCACGAGAGTCCAAAATTCCCTGTCAGGATATTCTTCAGATAAACTTCAAACTGCACGTAGAGCGGCTTGTCGAGTCCGAGCCGCTGCGTCCACACCTGGATCTCTTGAGGAGTCGCCTGCTGTCCTGCGAACAGAATCGCCGGATTGCCCGGGACCAGGTGAGACAGAATAAAGGTGACAGTGATGGTGCCAAGCACCACCACCGCCATTAGGAGGGCTCTGCGAATTACAAAAGCCCCTAAGTTCAAGTCGCTGCTACGGCGAATATGTTAGCTGGTAGAAGAATGGATAGTCGAAGGAGTAGTTCGGGTTGGGCACATATCCCTTCCAGTGCGGGCTCAACACCCACACCTGTTGTCCTTGGAACATGTCCCATCCTGGAGACTGTTGGTAGAACATCAGGTTGAGTGTCTTGACGTCCGAAGCCACAAGGCTCGGGTTCGACACTTCGTCAGCCCTGAACTTGTTCAGAAGGTTAGTGAATGTGCTGTTCGAGAAATACGACCAGTTGTACTGTATTGTGTTCGGGAAGGGAGCGCCCTGGATGGCGAAGAGTTCGTACGGGACCAGCCACGGGTCTGATGTCGCTCCGTTCCAGTTGAGGAGCGCCAGGTCTTGGGCATTACTGCCGCTCGCATACGATATGGGGCCGGGGGAGAATGCGTTGCTCCCATTGATGTAGCCGGCCTTTATCGCCTGATTCGTGAAGCTGAGTCCATCTATCGAGATGGTCACTCCAAGAGGCGCCCAGTATGTGTTGAGCAAAGTGTAGATGGTTGCCTCGAACGGGCTGCCTGTTGAGTGGGTTCCCACCCACGTCACGCCGGGCAGCTTGCCACTCGGAAAGCCCGCTTTCACTAGAAGTGCCTGAGCGGCTGACAGGTTGCCCGCGAGGTTGTAGCCTGGGGCAGTGTTGTCGTAGAACGCCAGACCTGGGTTGATTGCTCCGTTGAAAGTGATGCCGTAGCTGTAGTACGCCTGTTGGACAACCTGGTTGAAGTTCACTGCTGTGAGCAGCGCCTGTCTGACCAGAGGGTTGTTCAGGTACTGGTGCTGGGTGTTGAACAGGAGCCATATGGACCCGTGCGTCGGTCCTTCAACTACATTGAGGCCTGCTCCAAGGAGTTGCGGAACGTACTGGAAACTCCCTCCCACTCCAATCCAGTCCAACTGACCCTGCTGGGCCAGCTGAATGGCGGTGGGGACTGACGTCACGAGCTTCTCAATGATTGTGGTGATCTGGCCTGTCTTCCAGCCTCCCCAGTAGTTCTTGTACTGGTTGAGCGTCCACACGCCACCTGTTAGGCTCGACGCAGTGGAGTTGATGATGTACGGCCCGCTGCCGTCGTCATGGTACTGGTTGAACCAGGCATGGAGCCCGGTAGTGTCGTTCGTTCCGAGGTTCGCGTACTTCAGGATGTTGTGGCTGAAGATGAATGCAGAGTAGGCAGCCGATGTTATGATCGGGGCATTGACGGGCTGAGTGAAAGTGAGAAGGACCGTATATGGTCCGGAAGCGGCGGCCGATTTGAACACGTCCCATACCTCTGGCGCGTCGCCTCCGCCCCACTTCATGGTGTTAGCGATGGAGAAGATTACGTCCGTAGCATTGAAGCTGGTGCCATCATGGAATGTGACACCCTGTCTCAGAGTGTACTGCCAAGTGCTACCGTTGCCGACGGGGCTCCAGGCCGTTGCCAGGCCAGGAGTTATGGTCCCGCTGGGCGAAGCGTAGGTCAGGGTCTCATACGATTGCTGCGTCACGTCGATGGACGACGTGTCACGAGGGTCAGCATCGCTGTAGGCCGCGTTCCTCTGATAGACGAAGGTGGGCGCCGCCACCGCCGTTTGCGTCGGCGTGGTGGTCACAGTAGATGCTGTGGTTGTTGTCGAAGTCACCGTTGAGGCAGTCGGTCGAACGGTGACTGTTGAGCCTGTGGTTGAAGTGATCGTCGTTGTCACGACATTTGCTGGCAGTGTGAGGAAGTAGTATGCTCCTCCACCGACAATTATCAGAATGATAACAATGGAGATTGCGATTTGAACTGAGGATACGCCTTTACTTATCCTCATGTTTTCGAAAGGCAGGCGGTCTTTGCCTCTATTTATGCTAGCCTTTCGCAAGAGCAACGATGTTGCGCGATTGTCGTCGTGTCTCTGTTTCTTGACAAAACATATTCTCAATACTTTCCGTGTGCCATACGCGTTCACGACGTGGCCAGGTTGTCGTTCCCTCGGATTTGCAAGAGCCGACCTAATTCCAGATTCATGTGAAAGCCAATAAGAGTGAACCCGCGAGCCCCAAAGGATTGAACGAGCTCGTTCTACCCCCGGATCGGTCACTCCGAAATACGGCTCCTATTGCATTTCTGGCATACCTTCGTCAATAATGCAGCATTTCGGCGTCAAGCCCGTAGGGGTTCCACTTCCGGAAGGCTCCCTCGGCGAGACCAAGGGGATACAGAACGTGGTGCTCCTGATTCTCGACGGGTTTGGGATGAGCGCATTTCGAAGGCAGGAGAGTGAAGGTTTCGTCAGGTCGATGGTCTCGAAGGGAAGTGTAAGGCCCATCACTACCGTCTTTCCCTCGACGACAGCCGCGGCGCTCACCACCTACGCCACTGGCCTCACTCCCCAGGAGCACGGCCTTCACGAGTGGTTCCTCTACATCAAGGACTTGGACGCCGTCATTGCAACCCTTCCCTTCAGCTTCGCGTCCGACCTCGGGAGGGAGACCTTGCGGGGGCACATGAATCCCAGGGCTCTGTTCACTGGCCAACCCATCTTCGGGACGCTGCAGAAGGCAGACGTCCAAGTCGAATCGTTCGTGAGCAGGGCACTCGCGGGCACATCATACACCTCCCTCGTTCACAGGACCAGCACGAAGGTGGCCTACTCAAGCAGTTCAGATATGGTCGCGCTCCTTAGGAGAAGGCTGGAGTCGGCTCGCGGCCCCTCCTTCTTCTACGTGTACTGGAGCTACATCGATTCCATAGAGCACAAGTACGGACCGGCCACCGACGAGAGCGAGCTTGAGGCCGCTGCCATATCCTTCGTCATCCAGAAGGGGTTGATTGAGCGGCTAGGAGGGGCAGCAGCGAGGAAGACGCTTCTGATCGTCAGCGCCGACCACGGCCAAGTCCCAGTGAATCCGGCAAAGACAATCTACCTGAACAGGTACCGCAGCGCAATCAAAGGACTGCGCAAACTGAAGTCCGGCAGGCCGATACCTGCAACAGGAAGCGCGAGAGACGTCTTCCTCCACGTGCAATCTGACCAAGTAGACAGGGTGGGGAAGATTCTCGCCAAGGGACTCGCCGGGCGGGCATCTGTCGTGAGAGTCGACAGCGCCGTCAAAGCCGGGTTCTTCGGGCTCAACAAGCCGTCGCGCAAATTCAAGGAACGCGTCGGCAGTTTGCTGATCCTTCCCCACGGGAACAGAACCATCTGGTACAAAGACACCCCTGACTACGAGCTCGACCTTCGCGGTCACCACGGCGGTA
The DNA here is from genome assembly GCA_963759195.1 of uncultured archaeon. Classification (GTDB taxonomy): domain Archaea; phylum Thermoproteota; class Nitrososphaeria; order Nitrososphaerales; family Gagatemarchaeaceae; genus DASPPF01. The sequence goes on along the minus strand of CAVWXJ010000005.1, from coordinate 105,392 downwards.
TGTCGAGGGAAGAGATGACTGTGCCCCTGGCCGTCGGCAGGGTTTCCGAACTCCAGCGTTGAGAGACTAGGCTCCGCCGAGGCTAACGATCAGGTCAGTAAGGAATCCCGCGCAGATTCCCAGGAAGACACCGGTCATCATCAACTCGTTACTGCTCCGCATCCTGCCGGCCATGAAGAGCGTCATGGTCACATAGATGAGGGCGCCCCCTGCGAGAGAGAGAAACAGGATGTAGGCGACGGGGGAGTAGAACAGGCTGCCCAGCACGGTCCCGAGGAACGTCGGAGCCCCACCGATCAGGAGGACCTTGACCAGGAACGACATCTTTGGCCTCGGGTTCATCCCCGCAAGGGGACCAGTTATCCCGAAACCTTCAGTCGTGTTGTGCGCTCCGAAGCCGACAACGAGCACAATTGCCAGTCCGATGGCTCCAGAAGCGTAGGATTGGCCTATTGCGAGGCCTTCACTCAGGTTGTGAGCCCCTATGCCTAGCGCAATCATCATCGCCAGCTTCTCGCGGGGTAGGGAATCATGCTGCACTCCTCGACCGAGGTAGCGGCCACCGTAGACGACCAAGCTCATCAGACCAACCGTCAGGCCTCCGAACATGGCCAGAAGATCGACTCCAGCGACTGCGACGGAGCCCTGGCCGCTGAAGGCGGAAATGGCCGCACCGGTTGTCGAATCCCAGGCGTGGGCCAGAACGTCGACTATCAGGAAGACCAGGATGCCGGTGGCGAAGGCGTTGAGGGCGTTCTTCGTCCTCTCCTTGGCTCCGAGCATCACGACCGGGAGGCCCAAGAATATCGTGAAACCAGCGATGGCTCCCAAGAGAAGGAGCTGCAGATAATCCGTCGTTTTGTCGTTCTCCTTGTTGTCGGGCATAACATACGTAATATTTATTGCTAACGACGTTATGGCTTTCGCATAACACTGTTACTAACAGGATAGGTAGACGTGTCCAAGAGAAACCGCGCACAGCCAAGGTTCGAGAACTCCAGCGAGGAGCGCCTCATCCCAGAGATCAGGGCGAGGCTGGCAAAGAAGCTCTCGCATCGGGGTTTGCACGTAAGTGAGATTGCGCGCATCCTGAAAGTCACTCAACCTGCGGTCACCCAATACCTCAAGGGGAGGAGGGGAGCAGTTCTCCAAGACGCTCCGAACATCGACATTCTTCTGGACCCGTTGGTGGAGAATCTCAGCGAAAGGAGCAGGACCGGACTTGGCGTCGAGACGGCGGAGTTACTCGAGACTGCTCGCCAGATAATGGTCATGAATACTGGGAGAGGAATCGTCCAGCAGGAGGAAAGGGAGCCGCGCCTCAGCAAGCTCATGGAACTCCTCGGAGGGAGGCTTCGCTTGGAGCTGGACGCGGCTGAGAAGTACCTAGAACTCGCAAACAGGGCCTCGGACAACTACACGAAGCTCCTGCTAAGGATGATCGCCGCTGACAGCATAAGGCACGGCGACGTCATATCTCAGCTGATGTCGTGGCTCGAAGCGGGAGGAAGAATGGAAGGCTCAATCCCGGACGAAGCCCTCCTCAAGAGCATGCTCGCCATAGAGGACTCGGCGGGCGAAGCCAGCCTGACGAAGGAGGTCGAGGTTGACCACCCTGTCGCCAGACTCTTGCTGCGTTGGATTGATATCGACGAAGGAAAGCACGAGAAGATGGTCAGCGGCTTAGTCTCCCTGAGCGCGAATCGGAGGAAGGCCCGCCAGAGGAGAACGGCCCAGTCAGGCTAGGCTCCAACGAGCGCAACAATCCCGAGGCTCAGCACAGTCGCCAGGCTCAGCCAGTATGCAACCTTCCAAGCGCTGCGAGATACATACTCTCCCATGACCTTCCTGTCCGACGCCAGCTTGCCCAGCAGGATTCCGGGCCCGACGAGGACCAACGCGAAGACGACCATCAGGTTCAGGGCCAGTCCGACCAGGTCGGGGTAGAAGATCGGGACAGCTACTGCGGGGAGTGATTCGACGATGTACACCCAGAAGAAGTTGCTCTTCTGCCAACCCATCGCCTCGACAACGGCCCATGAACTTGCCAGGGAAATGACCACCAAGGCTACGAAGGCTGCGGCGACCAGACCCAACGCGAACAGGTAGGGAGCGTACACCCCAGCGATGGCTGAAAGAGCCATGGCCAACTTCTTCGGGTCTGCAAAGTTCACAGAAGATCCTAGGCCCGCGGTGGCCATGGCGATGACTATCATCCCAATTTCGCTGGCGAAAGCCCCGACCAATGTCTCGGTCCTCATGGCCCACAGCTTGGTGGCCCCTTTCTCGGCAGTGGCCGAGGCTTGGTAGAACAGCATGAACGGCATGACGACAGCGCCGGCGCCGGCAGCCAACAGGAACAGATAGCGAGGCTCAGTGCTGAGGTACAGAATGCTGGAGGAGGAGAAGCCTCTTGCCAACAACGAGCCGGCATAGGAGAGTATGAGCACGGTGGAGATTGCAATGAGGAGTTTCTCTACTGCGACGAACTTCTTCAGCCTGATGATTCCGACGTGGACGATGTAGGTAATTGGCATCGACACCGTTGGCGGAATCCCCACCAGCCCCAGTCCGACGGCAATTCCCGTGTACTCCGCGACGTAGCTGACAACATCCACAGCAGCCATAGGGAGGCTGGCTAGGACCGCGATTCGCTTCGAGTAGGATGAACGAATCACTTCGCCGAGGCCCTTTCCTGTTGCAATGCCTATCCTCCCGCTTGCTTCCTGAATCAAGAATAGCGGCGCGATGAGCACTAGGAAGAACCAGATCAAGCCGTAGCCATATGCCGCTCCGACCGCGGCCGCAGTGAGGATGCTGGGAGCGTCAACATCGGCGATCATGACGATCCACGCAGGCCCGAAAGATTGCATGAACTCGCGCAGTCTGCCGGGTTGCAACTTCCGCGTGGAGTGTCCGTGGCCGGTATAACAATCTAAACGAAGGCGCAGCATGCCATTCTCAGGGCGAGTCCCCGTCACCCATCACGAATGAACCGAGAATCCGCAAATCCTTAAGGGAGGCTTCGAGCTTTTGCGAAAGGAATGTCGCTAGCCCAGAAACTGACGGAGCCTGCGGGCAAGAAAGCGGAACTCTTCCGCGACCTACCGAGCGGGAAGGTCCAGTGCACAGCGTGCGCCAGACTCTGCCAGCTCGGCGAGGGGCAGGTGGGTCTCTGCGGCATTAGGGGCGTTGTCGGGGGAAAGCTGTACCTTCTCGCCTACGGTAAGGTGATGGCGGGCCACGTCGACCCGATCGAGAAGAAGCCGGTCGTCCACTACAGACCCGGGTCGAAGATCTTCTCGATTGCGACCAGCGGTTGCAACTGGCTCTGCAGATATTGCCAGAACTTCGACATCAGCCAGAGGAGAAAGGTCGAGGGCGTGGAGGCTACCCCGGCAGAAATCGTTTCCAAGTCTCTCGAGTACGGGTGCGAAGGAATTGCGTACACCTACAACCAGCCGACCATATTCATGGAGTACGCCAGAGACGTCGGCGTGATAGCGAGGAAGAAGGGCCTCTTCAACATATTCGTCTCCAACGGCTACGACACGCCCGAGACCGTCGGCCTCATGGATTCGTTCCTGGACTGCATCACCGTAGACTTCAAGGGGAGCGGCGAGACCGAGTTCGTGAGGAAGTACATCGGCATCCCGAACGCCGAACCCATCTTCAGAACCCTGCTCGACATAAAGAAGAAGACGAGGGTCCACATCGAGATCACTGACCTGATAGTCCCGAACGCAGGCGACTCACTCGTCGCCGCAGAGAAGCTCTGCAACTGGGTCCACGACAACCTGGGGCCCGACACGCCGGTCCACTTCCTCAGGTTCCACCCGGACTACAAGATGATGGACTTCCCCCACACGCCGCTGAAGACTCTCGAGAAGCACCACGCCGTCGGTAAGAAAGCAGGCCTCAACTACGTCTACATCGGCAACGTTCCGGGCCACCCTTCGGAGAGCACCTACTGCCCCGGCTGCGGCGAGGTCCTGATCGGAAGATACGGCTACGAAATCACGGCCTACAGGCTCGACAGCAGGAACAGGTGCCTAAAGTGCGGCCACAAGACCCCCATCGTCGGCCCCCTCAGCAAGTCATTCGACGACGAAAGGTTCGTCTCGGTGATCAGCTGACAGCCTGGACAGTCCGGACCTTCTCTTTCACGAACTTCTCCGCGTCAAGGAGTGCCTTGCAACCTTCCCCGGCAGCAGTCACAGCCTGCCTGTAGCGGAAGTCGTGGACGTCTCCTGCGACGAAGACCCCGGGAACGCTCGTTTCGGTCTCGTTCTTCACCTTCACGTAGCCCTTCGCATCAAGTTCGAGCTGGCCCCTGAAGATCTGGGTGTTCGGGTCATACCCGATGGCCACGAAGAGCCCGTCCACCTGAATATCCGATTCCTTACCGCTCTTCAGGTTCTTCACTCTGACACCCTGAACTCTGGTGTCGCCCAGAACCCTCTCCACCTCGGTATCCCAGACGAAACTGATCTTCGGGTTCCCCCGCGCCTCTTTCTGCAGAGCCGCGCTCGCCCTGAGTTCGTTCCTGCGGTGGATCACCTGGACGCTGCTCGCGAACTTGGTCAGGAACGTCGCCTCCTCCATGGCAGTGTCTCCGCCTCCGACAACTGCCACCTTCTTCCCCCTGAAGAAGAAGCCGTCGCAGACCGCGCAATTGGAGACGCCCTTGCCCATCAGTTTCATCTCCGAGTCGAGGTTGAGTCGCCTGGGGTTGGCGCCCGTGGCCACTATTACCGAGAGCGCCTTGTAGCGTCTCTGTGGCAGTCCTGACCTCGAACGGGTAGCCCTTGAAATTCACAGCCACCACATCGTCCTGCACGAGCTCGGCTCCCAGCTTCTGCGCCTGGGTCTTCATCCTCTCCATGAGGTCCGGTCCCATCACTGGGTCGGGGAACCCAGGGAAGTTCTCCACCTCGCTGGTCACCATCAGCTGGCCGCCGTAACTGCTGCCCATGAACACCACTGGTTCGAGGTCCGCCCTTGCTCCATAGATGGCTGCAGTGAGGCCCGCTGGCCCCGACCCGATAATCACTAGTTTCCTCACGCTACCGCTCAAGGTACTGAAAGATTTCCACGTCGCACCCTGATAAATTTGGTGCCTCCGGATGTCGATTATCTCCGTTAGAGGGTCTTCGACTCTCTCTGGGCCGTGTTGAGCTCGTCGGAAAGCCTGTCCAGCGCCTTCTCCAGCCTCCGCTTGTAGTTGGGGAGGAGCCTGTCGAAGACCTCCTGCCTCATCCTCTTCGTGTAGAATTGCTCGTAGAGGTTTAGCATGTCCTTTGCGGCCCTGTCCACTTCCCTTTCGGTTTCGTGAATCTGACCGAGAAGGTCGAAGAACTTCTGCGTCGTGGATTTTTGCTTGACCTCGTTCAGACGCTGCAGCGCCCTGCTCCTGAACGTGTCCAATCTTCCCCTCAGCTCGTCGAAGTAGGTCTTGCCCATCTGGTTGGGGTCGGTCTTTGTAATCTCATCGAACATGCCGTTGATCAGGCTGGTCTTCTCCTCGAATGCCTTGACCATGTCTGTCGACCGCTCTGTGGCTGTCTCCTCTTCCTCCTCCTCAGCGGGCGCCATCCTCGTCCGCGCAGCAAAGAGCCCCACCAGCAGGATCACGAAGAGTGACGACGCTGCCGGCACGCCTCCGTCGATTGCCCACCCTACGGACAGACTGTATGAGAGAGTAGCAGTACCGGGTGCGAATGGCTCGACATTGGTCATGGTCTGGGGGCCACTACGTACGACTTTCACCCCCGGCGGGAGCGCGAATCCGAGCGAGTACGACTCGACGAACGCAGCGATGGGCGGGGAGAGCGGAACAGTGAGGCTCACGACTCCGCCCGAGACGTTGTAGTACTGCTTTGCCAGCGGGTACTCGTAGGTTATGGTGAGGTTGGCACCCGGGTCCAACGGCAGTCCAATCGCCTGGTTGGTCAGGTCGATCCCTTTGTTGTTGAACGACACATGCGCGACGCCCACGGTCGGCGGGGTCGCTGACGGAAGGATGGCCACCGCGCCGTTCACCGCTGTCAGCGGAGCGACGGTGAGCGTGTTCAGCTCCGTCGTCCCGAGGTTCTGCAGCGTGACGCTGTCCTTTACCAGAGGGCTTCCGTCAGAAGAGATCGTTATCTGCCTGGTGGCATGCTGAACTACTATTGGGTGGAAGTCCATGCTCGCGCTCTTCTGTATTGCAAGTGATTCGGTGAGCGCCTGCTGGGAGCCAGTCCCATTGAGCACTTGGCTGTAGGTCACGTTAGAGCCCGCTGTGGATAGCTTGAACCCAGAGGGCGCGGATTTCAGCTCTGTGTTGCTAGGCATCTCTACAGTGAGCTTCTCAGAAACAGGATTGAAGCTGAGGTAAGGCTTGTCGAGCACAGCTAGGGTCATGGTTCCATTGCTCGTCCTGGTCACGCCGTTCAGCAGCGCTATGAAGGAGAAGGAGCTGTTCCCCCCTGCGGCAAGGGCGTTTCCTCCGCCGCTCACTGTATAGACCTGTCCCTGCGCGCCGGTCGAACTGCTGACGGAATATCCGGAACCGCTGACGCTGAAGCTTGCTACCTTGGAAGAAAGGTTGCCAAGCCCGAACTGCATGTCGGGGACCTGCAGCGATGAGGACCCGTTGTTCCTAATCCCTACGGTTTCATTGACCACCGCGAAGCCGTACCTGGTGACAATGTACTGGCTGTTGACTGTAGTCTGTGGCGACCCCTGCGCATGGGCAGCGGGCAGCGCCGGAAGGGCCGCGGCGACGAGGAAGAGCAACAGCAGCGCGCAGAATAGCCTTCTCAACTGATTGTCGCGCTCCCGCTAGGTTCTTATTTTAAGCATTTTTCGCGGACAACCAGGTCAGAAGATTGTCTCAGCGTCACCCTCTCCTCCCCAACCTCGACCCGGCTCTTGTCTCTCAGATGCTGAGGAGAATCGGAGCAGATTCCATCGATGATCTGTTCTCCGACATACCAGAAGGCGTCAGGCTGCGGAGACGGCTTCGTATTCCCGAAGCCAAATCGGAGTACACAGTGAGGAGGGAAATCCAGTCAAGGCTCGCATCAAATTCCACTCCGCCGGGGGCACTTTGCTTTCTTGGAGGGGGAGTCTGGCCCCACTACGTCCCGGCAGCCGTGGAATCGATAATCGCGCGGCAGGAGTTCTACACGAGCTACACCCCGTACCAGGCAGAGGTCAGCCAGGGAATGCTGCAGTCGCTCTTCGAGTACCAGAGCCTCATGTGCGATCTGCTGGGGATGGAGGTTTGCAACAGTTCGCTCTACGACTGGGCTTCGGCCGTCGGCGAAGCAGCGAGAATGGCCGCTAGGGTAACGGGAAGGAAGAAGCTGCTTGTTGCAGCCAGCTCGGGACCGGAGCGGCTTGCAGTCCTGAACACCTACGTGGAACCAATGGGGCTCCAGGTGGTGAAAGTTCCCTTCAACCCCTCGACGGGAAGGCTGGACTCCGCGCAGCTCGGGCGCAGCCTCTCCGCCGACGTCGCGGCGCTCTACTTCGAGAATCCGAACTACTTCGGCGTCATAGAGGAGGACGCCGACGACATAATTCGGTCAGCCCATTCAGCCGGTGCTCTCGGAATCGCGGGAGTCGACCCGATGTCTCTCTCACTCGTCAGGGAACCAGGAAGCTACGGCGCAGACATAGTTGTGGGCGAAGGACAGCCGCTAGGGATTCCGATGAACTACGGCGGCCCTCACCTCGGGATATTCGCGGTCCGCGACGCCAAGCTGGTGAGGAGCATGCCGGGGCGCCTGATAGGCATCACGTCAACGGTATCCGACCCCAACCAGAAGGCCTTCGCCATGGTCCTCCAGACCCGCGAGCAGCACATCAGAAGGGAGGCAGCGACTTCGAACATCTGTACCAACCAGGCGTTGCTTGCGCTTGCTGCCGCCAGCTACCTCGCGCTTCTAGGTAAGTCGGGGTTCAGGCAGCTGGGCGAGACAATCCTGTCGAACTCTCACTTCGCTGCCCAGCCGGCTCTCAAAGATAAGGGGAGTCAGGTCCCCGCGCTTCAGCGGGTCCTACTTCAAGGAGTTCGCTGTCGAATATCCCAGAGGGACAGCCGAGGCTGTCCAGAGAAGAATGGTCAAGAAAGGAATACTGGCGGGCCATCCGCTGCCGACGGAGTTCGGACTCGGCGCCAAGGTTGGTCTCTTCTGCGTAACCGAGGTCCACACCTCAGAGGACATCGAAAGGCTCGCAGCGGCACTGGAGGGTGCGATCCGCGCTTGAAGTTCAGACAGGCCTACTGGGACGAGCCGCTCCTCAAGGGACCTGAGCAGGCCCGGGAGGATTGGCTTCCTGCCACCGAGCGATCCAGTTGTGTCAAGGAAGATCCGGGACCCCCAGTCGCTCATCCCGCGGAAGATGCTGCGGGGGTCGTTGAAGCTGCCGGAGCTGTCAGAACTGCAGGTGCTGCGTCACTTCAACAGGCTCTCACAGATGAATTTCTCCGTGGAGCTTGGGATGTATCCTCTGGGTAGCTGCACCATGAAGTACAACCCGAAGGTCTCGGAGATGATCTCCTCCTCGGACGGAATCAGGAACGCCCACCCGCTCCAGCCTCCGGAAACGGCCCAGGGGCTGCTTTCGATATTTTACGAGCTCGGAGAGTTCCTCGCCGAGATAACAGGGATGCACAGGTTCTCGCTTTCCACTGCTGCGGGAGCGCAGGGCGAACTCGCTGGGGTTCTGATGACAAGGAAGTACCTTGCGGACAGGGGCCTCGGCCACAAGGATGAGATCCTAGTCCCCGACTCGGCTCACGGGACGAACCCGGCGAGCGCAGCGATGGCCGGATTCAAAGTGGTCAAGGTGCCCTCCGACAGCACCGGGCAAGTCCGCGCCAGCGCCGTCAAGGAATTAGTTTCCGAGAAAACGGCGGGGATGATGTTCACCGTGCCGAACACGCTGGGTCTCTTCGAGAGCGAGGTCGTCGAAGTCTGCGACGCTGTCCATGATTCTGACGGATTGATGTACTACGACGGCGCGAACATGAACGCCCTTCTCGGAAGGTCCCGTCCTGGAGACATGGGCTTCGACATCGTCCACCTCAACCTGCACAAGACGTTCGCGACTCCACACGGCGGCGGCGGCCCTGGGGCCGGACCCGTGGGCGTCACGCGGAAACTTGCAGAATACCTTCCGGTGCCAGTCGTCTCGCGAGGGAAGAAAGGATTCTTCCTAGACAAGGACCTGAAACACACGATCGGGCCTCTCAAGGGATTCGTGGGGAACTCGGCGGTCCTCCTCAGGGCCTACGCCTACATCCGCCTTCTCGGTGCGGACGGGCTCTCCAACGTGTCGTCGCTCGCAGTGCTGGCTGCGAACTACCTCTGGCGCTCCCTCGACCCAGAAGCATTCCCAGTCACCCACGGCAAAGGACTCTGGAGGAAGCACGAGGCTGTCGTCTCTGTCAAATCTCCGCTGCCAGGCGGCGCCATGAAGGTCGCCAAGGCGCTCCTGGACCACGGAATGCACGCGCCTACGGTCTACTTCCCCCTCATAGTGAGCGAAGCCCTGATGATCGAGCCCACGGAGTCGGAGCCTCTGGAAATGCTGGATGAGTACGCGGAGGCACTCAACTCGATTGCTGCCTCCCTGGGAGAAAAGGAAGTCACGGAGGCGCCGCGAAACACGTCGGTGGGAAAGATAGACGAGGTCAAGGCCTCCCATCCCTTGACGCTCAAGGTCCGATGGTAGGCGGCAGAGTCATATAGCCAAAAGGAGCCAGTGTCCCGTCAATTGGAGAGCGAGCTTACAAAGAAGGTCGCTGCGACGCTGAACGAACTCGTAGACGAGGAGACATCGCGCAGGTTCGGGGAGCTCAACATCGTAACCGAGGTCTCAGAGATGGCGGGCGGCTCTGTGAGGATAAGATTCCAGCCGCTTTCAGCCTACAGCCCGCTCGCGGTCAACATAGGCAGGAGCATCAGGGAGAAGGCTCTATCTGTGGAGGGAGTGAAAGCCGCACGGGTCGAGTGCAGCGGACACATGATGGACGACCTCGTCAACAGGCTCGTCAACAAGGAAGACGCGCGACCGAAGCCGTTCTGAGCCACACATCTCATCTTTCAAGAGTCAACTTTGTATGAACGATTTGTCTATGTTCTTGGCTGCTGGGGTCGTAAAGCAAGTGCCGAGAGGCACCCCTGCGCTCCAGTATGTCCGGCGAGACTTCATCAGGTATCACAGCTGTAGGAATCGGCAGCGCCGGCAGCAGAATAGTTTCACTTCTTAGCAAGGAATCACTTCTCATAGACAGGTTCGCATACATCTCTTGCGACGCCAATGACTTTGAGGGCGCTAGCGGTCAGGTGCTGAAGATCGAATCGCCCGTATACCAAAAGCTGACCCCTGCACTCGTGAGGGGCCTCGCTCTCAAGCACCTCGAGGAGATCAGGGCCCTTGTAAGCGGCTCACAGGCTGTTTTCGTGGTCGCCGGGTTGGGCGGGGCGACAGGGAGTGGACTTTCCCCGATGGTAGCATCAATAGCCCAGGAGTGCGGTGCGGCCACGGTGGGAGTAGCCGTGATGCCCTTCGAGTTCGAGAAGAAGCTCAAGTTCTATGCGGGCGTCTCTCTCCGCCGCCTGAGGACTGCTTCCAAAGGTGTGATTGTCATAGACAACGACACGCTGCTCAATTCGTCACCCGACGACTCCCTCGTCGACATCTACACAGAAGCCAACAGGGAGGCGGCGAAGACCCTTTCATCCCTCCTCGCAAAGTCTACCCAGGCATCGGTGCCGGTGGGGCTGAACAAGGTCCTCGGCACGGTCCTCCAGGAGGGTTACTCGCTTCTCGGAATCTCAAATTCGGACTCCCCCGACAAGGCAGAGGAGGCCCTTGCGGGTGCAGTAGTCTCGATCGGAAGGCTCGCAGAGACAAAGGAGGCCAACCGAGCGGTCGTAATTCTGACAGGGGACGCGTCTCTCTCGGGCACCGAAGTGGGGCTCGCGGTCAAGAGACTCGGTTCAATGATCAACAACCAGATGGTTGACGTGGAATACGGCGTGAACTACTCGGGCTCATCGCAGCTGCAGGTGAGCCTCCTCGCATCGGGATTCAAGTCGACGAAGTACGACGACTACGACCCGCTTGCCTCGATTCTTGGTGACAAAATAATGGACGGGGACATGGACATCGCCCTCTCAGAAGGACTGGACATTCTGCCGTCGTGCGAATAGCTAGCCCAGAAGTTTTTCCGCCTTTGCTAGGTCGGCATCTTCGACCTTCTTGAACAGAGGCACGATCTTTCCTATCTTGTGTCCTGGCTTGACGTTGAGTCTGAGCGCCGAGTCCCATCCTGCCTGCCTCGGGCCGCCTTCGAGGGCCAGCTGCGACCAGCAGATTTCGGCGCTAAATGGAAGGAAGGGGTACAGGAGCACCGCAAGGCTGCCAACGAAGTTGCAGGAATAGAAGATGGTCGTCGGCCGCAGCTCGTTGTCCTCCCAGGGCTGTCTGTGCTGGAAGTATTGGTTGCACTTCGTCGAGAATTCCAGGACGCGCCGTAACGCCCTGTCGTAGTGCCCTTCCTCGATCAGCGAGGCGGACTGTTCAGACGCCCGTCCGATTTCGTCGAGAACCGCCTTCTCCTCGATGCCTTCCTTCCCAGGTTGCGGGACGACTCCCTGGTAGTTGTTCTTGACGAAGACAAGCGAGCGGTACACGAAGTTCCCAAAGCTGGCAACGAGTTCGTTGTTGATCTTTTCCCTGAACTCGCTCCAAGAGAAATCTGCGTCGACCTGGCTGTAGGGAACAATCCTGGTCAGATAGAACCTCAGGTAATCGGCAGGAAAGAGATTCAGGAAGTCCTTGATCGTTATCGACCAGTGCCTGCTCTTCGAAATCTTCCTGCCCTGCACAAGCAGGTGACCTCTGGTCGGTATCTGGTCGGGGAGCTTGAACCTGCCCTCGCCTATTCTCATCGAGGGGAGAAAGAGGTAGTGGTGATAGACGATGTCCTTCCCGATGAAGTGGTAGATCGTCGACTCGTTCCAGAAGCGGACTCCTTCCTTACCCGACTTGCCTTCAGCCCTCAATGCGGCGGTGATGTAGCAGAGGTGGTTGTCGAACCACCCGTAGAGGACCTTCCCCGTTGCCTCCGGCAGCGGTATGGGAACGCCCCATTCGAGGTCCCTGGTCACGTCCCAGTCCTGGAGCCCATCCCTTATCCAGTTCAGCACGTAGTTCTTCGCGTCCGCTTGGAGCTTCTCGTTTCCGTCCAGCCACTTTCGCAATTGCTCTGAGAATGAGGAGAGTCTGAAGAAGTAGTGCGAGCTCTTTCTCAGTGCTGGTGGCCTCCCACAAATCGCGCAGTGCGGGTTGAGTATCTGGCCTGGCTGCAGCGTCCTGCCGCAGTTCTCGCACCCGTCAGAATACTGGTCCTCCGCCCCGCAGTAGGGGCACTTTCCCCTCACGTACCTGTCGGGCAGGAACTTCCTGTCGAACTCGCAGTAGAACTGGTCCACTTCGGACACGAAAATGTGACCGTTTTCATCCAGTTTCCCGAAGAACTCCTGGGCGAGTGCCACGTTTTGCGGCGAGCTCGTCGCCGCCGAAGAGGTCGTATTCTATGCCCAACCCGAGAAGGTCTTCCTTGAACCTCTTGTTCCAGATGGCGACGTAGTCGCTCGGCTTCTTGCCCTCCTTTTCGGCGGCGATCAGGATTGGGGTCCCGAAGTCGTCCGAGGCGCAGACCTGGATGGCCTTCCTGCCCCTCAGCTTGAGGTACCTGTAGAGGATGTCTGCCGGCAGGTAGGTGCTCGCGATGTGTCCGAGGTGGAGGTCTGCGTTGGCGTAGGGAAGGGCCGCAGTTATGATCGCGCTATTGCTGTTGAGTGCATCCACCTGTGTCCAACCTTCGCCATCGCGGTAATAACCTTTCGAGTTTGCTGTGTGGCCTGGCCCTCTACCCGGACCAGCTCTTCGCGTAGTCGAGTTGCTCCTTGGTGGCCTCTGCCGATGGTGATGCCAAGCGAGTCGAGCGCAGCCCGGGCTACTTCCCTGTCAATCTCGACGGGGACGCTCATCACCTTCTTCTCCATCTTCGCATGGTTCTTCCTGATGTACAGTGCGGCCATGAACTGGTTCGCGAACGACATCTGCATCACCTCCGGCGGGTGGCCCTCCGCCGCGACCAGGTTGGCTATCCTTCCCTTTCCTATGAGGTAGACGCTCTTACCGCCCGGCAGCTGTATCTCGTCGACGTTTTCCCTGACGGCCCTGACGCCCTTGGCCTTGGCCATCAGGGTCTTGACGTCAATCTCCACGTCGAAGTGACCGGCGTTGGCGAGGATTGCGCCCTGCTTCATCTTCTGGACCGCCTCGAAAGGAATCACGTTCTTCTGACCAGTTGCGGCAACGAACAGGTCTCCGTCCTTAGCCGCGTCCGAGATGCTGGAGACCTCGAAGCCGTCCAAGTGCGCCTCTATCGCCTTGATCGGGTCGACCTCCACCACAGTCACCCTTGCTCCCATCCCCTTCGCCCTCATCGCGACTCCCTTTCCCACCCAGCCGTATCCAACCACCACAGTCCTCTTGCCCGCCAGGAGAAGCGCCGTCGCCCTCAGGATGCCGTCGATGGTGCTCTGGCCGGTGCCGTACCTGTTGTCGAAGAGGAACTTCGTCTGCGCGTTGTTGACGGCTATTACAGGGTACGAGAGCAGGCCGTCAGCTTCGAGGGCTCTGAAGCCTCACCACGCCCGTCGTGGTCTCCTCCGATCCTCCGTCGATTCCCTTCGCCTTCGATTTCATTGCGGCGACGTTGAGGTCAGCCCCATCGTCCATTAGCTGCGTGGGCTTTGTGGCGAGAACCTGTTCTGATGCACCAATCGTACTCCTTCGCGCTTTCTCCCCGCCACGCCCAGACGTCTGTTCTTGTCGAAAGGTATGCTGCGATGTCGTCCTGCGTAGAAAGCGGATTGGCTCCTGCAAGTTTCACGTCTGCGCCCGGCATTGAGGAGGGCGTCAATCAGCACGGAAGTCTCTTTCGTCACGTGGAGGCAGACTCCGATCTTGACCCCCTCGAGAGGTCGGCCCTTCGAATGCTTCGCGGCCAGGGTCGTCAGCGCTCCCATGTGGCTCTTTGCCCACTCGAAGTTCAGCTTCCCCTTCTCAGCCAGCTTCGCATCCGCGATCTTTGGTCAATGGCCTAACCCTAGACGGGCTTCCGTAGCAGGTCATTAACCGTTCCTTCAATCACTCTCTTCACAGTCTGGCCGCTTTGCTTCATCACGCTCACCACTTCCTCGTGGCTCACCTTCTCCTGGATGCCCGCAGCCCAGTTGGTGGCTATCAGTATGGCCGAGTACCTCATCCCCGCCTCCCTCATCATGACGACTTCGGGCACTCCCGTCATACCCACGACGTCGCCTCCGAGGCTCCGAAACATCTTGATTTCCGCTGCAGTCTCGAACCTAGGCCCTTCGACCGAAACGTAGGTGAGTCCTCCCTTGATTCGAACCCCCGCGGAGGCGCTCGCCTTGGTGATAGCCGCGTTGAGCTCCCTGCTGTATGGCTCCGTCATATCTGTGTGAACAATTTCGCGGTCGAACAGAGTGCCCTCCCTCCTCTTTGTGAAATCCAGAAACTGCTCGGCTAGACCGAGGGCTCCGACCTTGAACTCCGGGTTCATGGTGCCTACGGCGCTCGTCGCTATGACGTCCTTCACCCCGAGGCTGCTCAGCCCGGCGGCGTTGGCCCTGTAGTTGATCATGTGAGGGGGGACAGTATGTCCCGGCCCGTGTCTGGGAAGCAGGTAGAAGGTGTCAGTCCTTGACTTGAATGCCACTGCCCTCCCAAACTTGGTCGGCAATGATATCTTAGGCCCGACCTCGAAATGCTCGGCGACCCCAGTCCCGGCGATGACCGCTATCGAAGGCGTCCTATGCCCTTTCATACTCTACCAGCGAGTAGATGTCGTGACCCGCCAGCTTGTCTCTTCCCTTTAGAAATGTGAGCTCCACCACGAACATGAACCCTACCACCTTTCCGCCCATCCTCTCCACCAGCCGCATCGCCGCTTCCGATGTTCCTCCGGTGGCGAGGAGGTCATCGATGATCAGCACCCTCTCTCCCTTCGAGATTGCGTCGGCGTGAATCTCGATTCCGTCCTTCCCGTACTCCAGCTCGTATTCCACGCCGAGTTTGCGGGACGGTAGTTTCCCCGGCTTCCTCGCTGGAACGAAACCGACACCCAACCTGTCTGCGAGCGGTGCTCCGACTATGAATCCCCTGGACTCTATCCCCACGATCTTGTCGGGCGATTTCTTCTTCGCGTACCGGTACATGGCATCAATGGTCCTCTTGGTAAGGGGCCCGTCCTTCCACAGCGTGGTCAGGTCCTTGAATCCCTTGAAGCCCTTCTTCGGAAAGTCGTCGACGTTCCGGATCGAACGGGCGACCTCGTCCTCCAGGCCGGGCACTATGCGGTCAGCCTCGCGTGCCGAAGGGCCGACCCGCATCCGCAGGCCCTCCTCTCCGGCAGATTCTTCACAATCTCCACAATCAACTCCTTTAGGCTGCTGATGTTCCTGTTGAAGACCCTGACGACTTCCTCGTGGGATACTGGCTTGACATCTGGGTTCCCCTCAAGGCCCGCGTCGTAGTCTGTGGCGAGAGAGACGTTCAGGTAACATAGCTCAAGCTCCCTGGCTAGGACGACCTCCGGATACTGCGTCATGTTGATGACGTCCCATCCCTGACCGCTGAAGAACCTGCTCTCGGCCCTGGTCGAGAACCTGGGGCCCTGAATGACCACGACTGTTCCGGATGCATGAGCCTTCAGACCCAGTTTCGCAGCCGCTTCGATTCCCACCTTCCGCATTTCCGGGCAGTACGGGTCGGCAGCGCTGACGTGAGTGGTGAGCGGGCCGTCGTAGAAGGTGTCCCTCCTGCCGCTGGTGAAGTTCACGAATTGGTCGCTGAACACGATGTCCCCCGGTTCCACCTCTGGTTTCAGGCTGCCTACGGCTGTGGGACCTATCACCCTCTTGACCCCCAGGTCCTTGAATGCGCGCATGTTCGCCCTGAAAGGCACCATGTGGGGTGGGAACTCGTGGTGGACTCCGTGCCTAGGAAGGAAAACCACCTTCTTCCCGGCGACTTTCGAGAGGGTCAGCGGTGCACTGGGCAGGCCGTAGGGAGTCTCCACCTTCAGCACACTCGCTTTCTTGAAGAACTTGTAGAAGCCAGAGCCTCCAAAGACTCCAATCTCTGCCCTCGGCTTCACATTTCGCGAAGCTCCTTTCCCAACAGATTTAATCTTTTGATTACGGCCCGCTACCTTCGATCAACCAATACTCGTTGCCGTCTACGTCCGCAAACGAGCCGTTGGTTCCCCAATCCGTCTTCTTAACATCACTGGTGAACCTGACGCCCTTGGCCTTCATCTTCTCGGCCAACTTCGCAGCGCCCTTGACATAGAAAGCTATGCCAGTATTGCCTGGGTCTGGCTTCCCTTCGCACAGGTGAATCTTGGTGACCGACCCCTTCGGCCACACGAGCACCCAATGCCCGTGGACAGAGCTTCCGAACCCGAGCTCGGCCTCGAACCACTTCGCCGATTTCTTCGCGTCCGAGACCACTACCGCCACCGAGAACTGCTTCGAAATCATGACAGCTATGCCGCAAGACCTAGTATTATTCGCTTGCGCCCAGAAGGGTTGAAATACCGCACGGGGAGTTTTTCCTCAGATGGCGCGCTCCTACGACGAACTTCTCACCAGGGCAAGGGAAGGACTTGTCCAAGACGCCAAGAAGTCGGGCGCCCTAAGGCTCGAGCTGCCGGAGCCCGACGTGATCTGGGTGGGCAACAAGACGATCTTCCGCAATTACTCCGAGTTCCCAAAGCTTCTCAGAAGGGAGCCCGGCAGGGTCCTCATGTACCTCGCCAAGGAGCTCGCTACAGCAGCGTCGCTGGACGGAGAGAGGGCCATATTCATCGGACGCAAGGACAGGGAATCCTTCTCGCAGCTGCTCCAGAGATACATGAAGGACGGCGTCCTCTGCCCCGTCTGCGGAAGCCCAGACACACATCTGGACAAGGAGAAGAGAATGTGGTTCATGGTCTGCGAGGCCTGCGGTGCCCGCTCGGTCGCAAAGGTCGCGTGAAGTGAAACCTGAAGGCTTCGCAGTGCGGACAACAGAGTACCAGGGTAACGTCCTGGTCAACATCTGCGATGAAGAGTTAATCGGAAGAACAGTGACCGAGGGAAAGCTGAAGATGAACATCTCGAAGGAGTTCTACTTCGGCGAAGTGGTGGACGCGGCCGAGGCCCTGGACCTGATCAGGAAGTGCGCCATAATCAACTTGGTCGGGCGCAGGTCGGTTTCGCTCGCTGTGGAAAACAACATAGGGGCCCGCCAGGCCATCCGCGAAATCGAGAACGTCCCCTTCCTGATGGTCTACAAGTTCTTTCGCTAGCGTTCCGACGAAAGTCTCCTCAGAAGCTCCCTCTGCGAGCTCGAGAGATTCCTCGGCACTTCGACGTTCACCTGCACGTACTGGTTGCCCCTTCCTCTCCCGCCGATTCGGGGCAGCCCCTTCTCCTTCAAGGTGAACCTCTCCCCAGGCTGCGTGCCCGGAGGAATCTGGAGCATCACGTCGCCGTACAGCGTCGGGACCTTCTGCTCGGTGCCAAGCATCGCCTGAACCGCATCTATCTTCGTAGCGTAGAATAGGTCGCTGTTCTGCCTGACGAACTGTCTGTGGGGCCTGACGTTGACCACCACGTAGAGGTCTCCTGGAGGCGACCCGTGCTCGCCAGCGTCTCCCTCTCCCCTCAGGCGTAGTGTGTGTCCATCCTCAAGGCCTGCCGGGACGACCAGGGAGATCTTCCTATCCCTGTGCACTGTCCCGCTCCCCCTGCACTCGCTGCACGGCGAGTCGATGATTACTCCCCTTCCCCCGCACTTCCCGCATTCGACTATCCTCACCAGTCTGGCGAATCCAGCGGACTGAACCTTCTGGACCTGACCCGAGCCTCTGCAGGTGCCGCAGGTTCGAGGGGACGTCCCGGGCCTGGCTCCGCTGCCGTTGCACACCGAACACACCTCGGTCCGCGGTATCTCGATCTCCCTGCTAGTGTCAGATACCAAGTCCTCGAGGTTGAGCTGGATGTGGTAGGTGAGGTCCTCTCCGCGGTTCGGGCGCTGTCGCTGGCCGCCGCCAAAGAATTGGGCGAATATGTCTTCGAACCCACCGAACCCGCCGAAGCCCATGTCCCTGAACACGTCGCCGAAGTTGGCGCCTCTGAAGATGTCCTCCTCCGAGTACCTCTGGGAGAACCCCTCCTGTCCGTAGGCGTCGTACTGCTTCTTCTTGCCGTCGTCCGAGAGCACCGCGTACGCCTCTGAGATTTCCTTGAACTTCTCCTCGGCCCCGGGTTCCTTGTTCCTGTCCGGGTGGTACTGCAGAGCGAGCTTCCTGTAGGCGTCCTTGACCTGCTCCTTGGTGGCGCTCTTCGGGACTCCGAGTACCTCGTAGAAGTCTTTCGTGGCCACGTCGAACCACCTACTTGCCTTCGTCTTTTACCTTGTAGTCTGCGTCGCTGACGTTGCCTTCGGGTCCCTGTTCCTGCTGCGGACCTCCTTGCTCCTGCTGCGGACCTCCCTGCTTCTGGGACTGCTGGTATACCGACGCACCCACCTCTTGCAGCACCCTCTTGAGCGCCTCGTTCTTGTCTCGGATTGCAGCATTGTCCTTGCCTTCCAGCGCCGTCCTGAGCTCCTTGGCCGCCGCGTCCATCTTGTCCTGGGCAGACTTGTCCACCTTCCCCTCCAGGTCTCTCTTCGTCCTCTCAGCCGTGTAGAGGATAGAGTCAGCCTCGTTCCTCAGCTCCGCCTCCTCCCTCTTCCGCTTGTCCTGCTCCGCGTAGGAGTCGGCGTCCTTGACGAGCCTCTCCTTCTCCTCCTTCGAGAGCTTGGTCGACGCCGTGATTGTGATCTTGTTCTCCTTGCCGGTCCCCATGTCCTTCGCACCGACTGTTAGTATCCCGTTCGCGTCGATGTCGAATGTCACCTCGATCTGAGGCACACCTCTGGGCGCCGGCGGAATGCCTGCGAGGTTGAACATCCCCAGCGATACGTTGTCAGCCGCCATCGGACGCTCCCCTTGGATGACATGAATCGTGACCGCGGTCTGGAAGTCGGCGGCAGTCGTGAATGTCTTGCTCCTCTTTGTTGGGATCGTGGAGTTCTTCTCTATCAGCTTCTCCACTATCCCTCCGAGGGTCTCGACGCCCAGAGACAGAGGAGTGACGTCCAGCAGCAGTATGTCCTTTATCTCGCCGGCGAGCACTGCCCCCTGTATCGCCGCGCCTATCGCGACCGCTTCCATCGGGTCGACACCCCTCTCCGCCGGCTTCCCGACCACGTCCTCCACGAACTTCCTGACCATCGGCATCCTCGTCATGCCGCCGATCAGGATGACCTTGTCGATCTGTGTCTGGGCGTGAGCTTCGCGTCGTTCATCACCCTCCTGATCGTGTCTTCCGTCTTCGAGACTATGGGCCTGGCCACCTCCTCCAGCTTCGACCCTGGTCAGCGTGTAGTGGAGGTTCTTCGGGCCGGACGCGTCGGTGGCAATGAAGGGCAGGTCGACGTCGGTTGAGGTGAGGTTGGAGAGCTCGATCTTCGCCTTCTCGGCCGCCTCCTTCAGCCTCGCCATGGCCGTCCTGTCGTTCCTCAGGTCGATTCCAGTCTTCGCCCTGAAGTCCTGAAGCAGCAGGTTGATCACGGCGTTGTCAATGTCCGTTCCCCCCGTCTGCGTATCGCCCGACGTGGACAGCACCTGGAAGACGCCTTTTCCGAACTCCATCATCGTCGCGTCGTGGGTGCCCCCTCCGAAGCTGAAGACGAGAATCTTCATCTCCTTCTCTGACTTGTCCAGCCCGTAGGCCAGCGACGCGGCCGTCGGCTCGTTGATTATCCTGACGACATCCAGCCCAGCAATCTCTCCCGCGTCCTTGGTGGCCTGCCGCTGGTTGTCGTTGAAGTGGGCGGGGACGGTGATCACTGCCTTCTTGACGGGGTATCCAAGAAAGGTCTCTGCGTCCTTCTTTATCTTCTGGAGGATGTAGGAGCTGACCTGCTCCGGGGAGTACTCCTTCCCGAATACCTTCACCCGTAGTCCGTCCCCATCTTTCGCTTGATCTCGAAGATTGTCCCGTCGGGGTTTGTCACAACCTGTCTCCTTGCTGGCTCGCCGACAAGCAGCTGGCCGTCCTGGGTGAACGCCACCACTGAGGGGAACATCTTGCCCGATGGCGTCGCTCCCTCGGCGCTCGGAATGACCACAGGCCTGCCTCCTTCGATTATGGCGCCAGCTGAATTCGTAGTGCCAAGGTCTATTCCAAGAATCTTCTCACGTGCGCTACTCGTTCGCCTTCGCCTCCTGTTCACCAGCCTTCTTCGAGGCCAATTCAACCTTTACCATGCTGGGTCGTAACACCTGACCGCGGAACGTGTAACCGCTTCGTATCTCCCCCACCACGGTATCAGCTTCCATCGAACCCTGAACCTTCTCAACGGCCTCGTGAATCCTGGGGTCGAATGGCATGCCGACTGCCTCGATCTTCTTCAGGCCCGCGGTCTTCATGACCGAACTCAAGTTCCTGTATACCATCTTGATTCCTTCCGAGACCGCCTTTCCCTGTCCTGGCTTCGCCGCGTTCGCCGAGGCGAGCTCCAGTTCGTCGAGCACGCTCAGCAGCCGAGTGACAAGGCCGAGCACAGCGCGTTCCTCCACCTGACGCATCTCCCGCTCCGTGCGCTTTTGATAGTTCTCGAAATCCGCCTGGAGGTATTTCATTCTGTTGACCAGTTCCTCATTCCTCTTCCTTTCTTGGTCGAGGAGATCCCCTAGCTTCCGCTCCGCATCTGTCTGTCTGTTCTCTTCTGAAGTGTCGTCTTTGTCAGTGGACATCAAGTTGTCTCCTCCAGCTTACTGCCGATTTTCAACTCGCCCAGTTTGCAATCTATAAGAATTTCCGTCTTTCTGGTCTGCGCGTGACGCCGGAAGACGACGAATCGAGCAAGATGCAGGAGCGGATGATGCGCCTCGAGAGGGAGACCAGGTTCCGCAGGAAGGACTCGGACCAGCGGAAGGTGATGGAGGAGGTCTTCGACAGTGCTACCCGGGCCGCGGTTGAAGAGCTGGTGCGCAGGGGGCGCATCGATGACCTCCACGGAGTCGTCGCTGCGGGAAAGGAGTCGCGGGTCTACTACGCGGTCAACCGCCAGGGCAAGCCGGTCGCTGTGAAGATCTACTACACCGCAAGTAT
Source organism: uncultured archaeon (assembly GCA_963759195.1). GTDB lineage: Archaea > Thermoproteota > Nitrososphaeria > Nitrososphaerales > Gagatemarchaeaceae > DASPPF01. The sequence goes on along the minus strand of CAVWXJ010000005.1, from coordinate 84,081 downwards.
GGAGTTCAAGAAGAGGCTGGGATACATCGCTGGCGACAGGCGTTTCGGGAGACTACCGTCCAATGCCAGGGAGATCATCAACCTCTGGGTACGCAAGGAGTTCAGGAACCTGCAAACGGCCGCAGAGGCGGGGGTGAGGGTCCCTGCTCCGCACGGCTTCTACAAGAACATCCTGGTCATGGAGTACATAGGGCAACCACCCAGTGCACCGCCCACGTTCTCGGAGGCGGAGGTAGACCAGTCGGACTACAAGTGGACTTTCGACATGGTGGCTAAGCTCTACAGGATGGCACACCTCGTCCACGCGGACCTCTCCGAGTTCAACATCTTCAAGCTGGGCGGGGAGCGGGTCCTCTTCGACATGGGCTCTGCGGTCCTGAGCTCGCACCCTCAGGCGGAGGAGTTTCTCAAGAGGGACATCACCAACATGGTTAGGTTCTTTAGGAAGCGGGGCATTTTTGAGAAGGACGCTGACTCCTGGCTGAAGGAATTGATCGAATGAGCTTCGAACAGACAGTCAAGGTACCCACCGAGAGGGTGGGGGTCATAATCGGGCGGGACGGGACCACGAAGAAGAGCCTGGAGGAGGACCTGGGGGTCGGGCTCAGAATCGACAGCAAGGATGGGACGGTGGTTGTCTGGGCCGATTCCGTCGGCGAGGCCGACCCTCTTACGGCCGTCAGGGTGATAGAGGCGATTGGAAGGGGCTTCTCCCCCGAGCGTGCAAGGAGGCTGCTTGAGGAAGGCATGGTCTTCGAAGTGATAGACCTGAGGGATTTTGCGGGCAAGAGCACCAATTCGCTTGAAAGGATCAGGGGCAGGGTCATCGGACTCAAGGGCAAGTCTAGGAGGGTGATTGAGGAGCTCACCCGGTGCTACGTCTCAGTCTACGGCAGGACCGTTTCCATCATCGGAGATGCGTCCCAGGTCCAGCTCGCTTCCGACGCTGTCAAGACCCTCGCGCGCGGAAGCCAGCACAGGACAGTCTACAACACGCTGCAAAAGGCCAGGACCAAGCAGAAGATGGAGAGGATGTTCCTATGGGAGGGTTCGTCTCCGGAGTCGGTTGCGGAGAAATTGAAGAAACTCGAAGGTTAGTATGAATCAGATTCAAATAGATACCAGCGATACGTCCTCATTCAGGCACTCGATTTGACACTAAACCACCTTGTTGGCTGCAGTTTACTCCAAGTTTCAGTGGAAGTGATGGTCCTTTGAGCGCCAAAGCATCCTTTGCCGAGATTTCGCCTTCGGAATTTTTCTATCGAAATCGTGACCTCGCAGGATTCACCAATCCCGCCAGGGCGCTGTACATGGCCGTGAGGGAACTAGTCGAGAACTCATTCGACGCCTGCGAGATGGCTGGAATCCTCCCAGAGGTCTACGTGAGGATAACTGCAGAGAACATCTCCCCCGAATTCCCAGAGCCAAAGCCCTACAGGGTGACCGTAATCGACAACGGGCCGGGCGTCTCACCGCAGCACGTCCCCAGCGCCTTCGGGAAGGTCTTCTACGGTTCCAAGTACGTCCTGCGACAATCGAGGGGCATGTTCGGGCTCGGCGGGACCATGGCAATCCTCTATGGGCAGATAACCACCAACAAGCCCGTAGTGATCACCACCTCCCCCGAGGGGAAGAAGAAGTACTCGTTCCAGATGCTGATCGACATAGGCGAGAACAGACCCGTCGTCCTCAAGCGCTTCTCAGAGGAGGCAGACGGGACCACGGGCACCAAGGTGGACCTGACCCTCGAGGGCGACTACTCCAGGGCCTCGTCGAAGATAATGGACTACTTCAAGCAGACCGCCCTCGTCGCCAGTTACGCGAACATCACCTACGTGGACCCCCAGGGACAGCTGACACTGTTCGAGAAGGGGACCAACTCGATGCCGGTCCCTCCGCAGGAGACGCTACCCCACCCCCACGGTATCGACGTCGAGGCGCTCAAGCGGATTCTCAAGGTCGCCGAGGAGCACGACATGAAGACCTTCATGGTCAACCACTTCCATAGAGTTGGAGAGAAGATTGCGATCAAGTTCCTGGAGTTCGCCGGAATCAGCCCCCGACTGCCGCCCAAGAGGCTCAACAACCTCCAGATCGTAGCGGTGGTCGAAGCGCTGCAGAGGTTCCCTGACTTTCTGCAGCCCGATGCGGGCGTCCTCTCGCCCGTGGGCGAGGAGATTCTGCTGGCCGGGATAAACAAGGAACTGCAGCCAGAGTTCTCCACAGTCGTTTCGAGGCCTCCGTCCTCCTACTCAGGATTCCCGTTCCTGGTCGAGGTCGGCGTAGCCTACGGCGGTAAGGTGATCCAGCCCGGCGTGAAGCTCTACAGGTTCGCCAACAGGATACCGCTTCTGTACGACGAGAGCAGCGACGTGAGCTTCGAAGTGCTGAGCGAAATCGACTGGAAGAGGTATCACGTTCCCCAGGATGCACCCATAGCAATGATCACACACATCTGCAGCACCAGGATTCCCTACAAGACAGTCGGCAAGGAGTACATCGCAGACAGACCAGAAATCGAACGGGACATCAGGAATGCTGTCAGGGAGGCGCTCAGGCGCCTCGGTCTTTACCTCTCGAAGATGGAGACGAGGCAAGCCGTCCAGAGGAAGATGAACATTTACGGGAAGTACCTGCCATTGATTGCGAAGTTTGCCACGGGGCTTGCCGGCGAGAAGAGGTCTCCCAGGTACACAAAGCTGATTGGCGAGGGGCAGAAGGCCTCAGAACAGCAAGCTGCAAACGCGGCCGCAGAAGGCGAGGCTGTCACTTCAGCTGAGGGACAGGAGAAAGAGATTGAGCAAGAGCAAAAGCAGAAGCAAGAAGAGTAGCATCGCCGAAGCCAGGCAGATCAGCGCCGACGCGACCCTCAGGGAGCTCGGGAAGCGAATCTACTCTGACCTTGACGAGGGTCGTTTCCCCAGCGTCACGCTTGGCAGCAGGTCGGTCAAGAATATCGTCTACGACAGGAAGCTTCAGCAGTTCGTTCTCGGTCCGGCTATGGTAAAGAGGTCTGCGGCCAATATCAACCACATCAGACCGTTCACGCAGCTGGTCTGGCTGGCCTACTTCGCCCAGAAGCTGGTACAGGAGAAGAAGACTTCGACGCTGAGGGATGTCTTCTACTCGGCCCAGGCCTTCGACGTGGAGTTCATGGACCAGGCGGAGTCGGACGAGCTGATCACCGACCTGGAAGTGCTGACCCGGATGGCGAGGGAAGGGCTGAACATCTATCCTGAGGAGAGGAGCGCCATATTCGGCAACATGACGATCGCATACACGGTGCCGGGCTACGAGGGGAAGCGAGCGGACCTGTCCGCCAACCCAGACGGCGTCATGATAGGGCCGGCACTTACCACGGCGGAGTTCAAGGACACAGACGCTGAAATGGTGCTGGCCATCGAAAAGGGAGGCCTATTCACGAGGTTCGTCGAGGAGCGGGTCCACAAGAAGTACAAGGCGATACTGATCAACACTGCGGGGCAACCGCCGCGCTCGACGCGATACCTGATCAAAAGGCTCAACCAGGAGCTCGGCCTTCCAGTAGGGATACTCTGCGACGCGGATCCCTGGGGAGCGCACATAGCCATGGTGATAAAGAGCGGCTCTGCGGGAGCCGCGCATCTGAGAGAGCTCACCACTCCCAGCGCAGTCTGGCTGGGGGTCTGGGCCTCGGACATCGTGAAGTACAAACTACCCAACGACAAGCTCACAGAAGTCGACATCAAGCGGCTCTACGAGCTGAAGGCGGACCCCAGGTACACGGACAAGATGTGGCACGACGAGCTCGACACCTTCCTCAAGATCAAGAAGAAGAGCGAGCAGGAAGCCTTCGCACGCTACGGCCTCAGCTACATAGTGGACAAGTATCTTCCCGAAAAGCTAGAATTGATGAAGAGAGCTTAGACTTCGCGCAGCCTCTTCGTTACCCACGGGCTCTTCAGCTCCCGAAGCGCGTCAGCGGCAATCCACCTCGCGCTCTTCGAGTCCAACTTCCTGATTTCCATCGCTACAGCGATGGCCTTCTTGTTCAGCCGAGCGTTCCTCTTGCCGATCTGCCGGAGCGCCCAATTGACAGCCTTCCTGACGAAGTTCCTCTCGTCCGTAGAGCCCGCCTTAATCGCGGAAAAGAACTGGATGAATTTCGCATCCTCTGCCGCTTTGTCGTGCACTGCCAGCTCAGCCATCATCGAGAAGCCCGCGCGTTTCACGAACTCGGCCTTCGCCCTGCTCCATTTCAGCGCCTTTGCGTAGGCGAACGTGGTCTTGTCAAACAGATTGCCACAGCACGCGTCGCAAACGTCCCATGATTCGAACTCCCCGACCCACTCATCCATCTGTTCCGACGTCACCCTCTCGGGCTCGTCAACAAGCGCGGCAATGATTCTCGCTTCATGGATTCCGGTGTCCCAAAGTTCGAGAGCGAGTTCGTGACTTCGTCCGGCTTTCTTCGCCAGGGTCCTAAGCTCCGGGACGGAAACGCCGAGAACTTCGTTGCCCACAATCCCAAACCGCTTCATTCCCGCGACCGCCGCTTCGTCCCGCCTGGCTCGTAGTTCTCTCACGACGGCACGGGCGTCCAAGAACGGGCAAGATTTCCGAATACTTCTAAATACCCATCGCTTTCTGGCCCGAAGAGAAATCCGTTGTCTACGACGGCCCAGCAGTCGAGGGTGGACGCTCTTATCCGGATGGTGGGGTTCATCATCTTGGCATTCGGCGTCGCGCTCATCTACTACACGTACATCAACGCCGCCGACTCCGGTTTCGCTCCACAGTTGGCAGTCGTGTACTACTTCCTTGGTTTGGTCCTTCTCATCGTGGGCCTCCTGGGCGCCTTCGCCAAGTTCAAGTGAAGTTCACCGATGAAAGCAAGAATCGCAATCGCGGGAACGGGCAACTGCGCCTCCGTGTTCATCCAGGGTCTCGTTCATTACTCGTCGGGGCAAAGACCTGGGCTGTGGCACCCCAAGGTCGCCGGAATGCGTCCCAGCGACTTGGAAATCGTCGCAGCCTTCGATATTGATCATAGGAAGGTCGGACTCGGTCTCCACAAGGCAATCTTCACGGCACCGAACGTAGCTCAGAGGTTCCTCGATGTCCCCGATTCAGGTGTCGTCGTAGGACCCGGACTGTCCAAGGGCGACGTCGCACCCCATCTCTCCTCTGCCAAGCTCTCGACGACAGACAGGGCGAAAGTCGTCGAGCGCCTTCAGGACGCCGGAGCAGATATACTGGTGAACGTCATCTCGTCGGGCTCCGACGCTTCATCCGAGGAATACGCGATGGCCGCCGTGGAAGCTGGTTGCGCGTTTGTCAACTGCACGCCTTCGCTGCTCCTGAAGAGGCGCGCCCTGGTCCAGCGCTTCGCAAGAGCGAGACTGCCCTTGGTGGGCGACGACCTGATGAGCCAGTTCGGAGGGACTGTCTTTCACAAGGGATTGGTCAATCTCATGGTCAACAGAGGCGTCAGGCTCACCAAGAGCTACCAGCTCGATGTCGGCGGTGGCTCGGAGACTCTCAACACGACAGACGAACGAATCAAGCAGGCAAAGCGCAACGTGAAGACGACGTCAGTCGCTTCCGAAGTTCCCTACAAGTTCGAGACGGTCGCTGGTACCACCGACTTCGTCGACTACATGGGAAACGACAGGACGAGCTACTTCTGGGTCGAAGGAGACGGGTTTCTAGGCTCCGGGGTCACGGTCGACGTCTACCTAAGGTCGTCTGACGGGGCCAACGCAGGGAACATACTGTTCGACGTCCTGCGAGCCACCCATGCTGCGAAGAAAGGGAGGAAGTTGAAGGCCGTGGGTGAGATCTGCGCCTACGGGTTCAAGTCCCCGCAGAAGAAACAGCACTTCGAGGAAGCGTACAGGACATTCGTCGCCGACTTTGTGAACTGAGCCCGGTCAGCTCCCCTATCTTTTCGCTATCATCACTTCAGTGGCCTTGATGACGGCCTCGACCTCGTCTCCTTCCTTCAAACCCAGCTCCCGAATTGCATCATTGGAGATGATCGAGGTGAGGGTACCCTTGGCCGTTGTGACGAGCTTCACCTCAGAAGCTATGTCGCCAACCCTCAGTTGAGTCACCTTCGCCTTGAGCCTATTTCTGGCGCTCAGCCTATAGGCCAGATTCTCCCAGTTGTCCCGGTCGTCGAGGGCGCCGAAGAGATACTTCCTGGTCCTCCTGAACTCTGCTAGCAGTCCCTTCGCAAACGGGGTGAGTTCGGCTTCTCCCCCTTCCTTCCCTCCTGGTTGCCTCTTCACCAGACTCTGGTTGATGGTGGCCTCCAACTTTGTAATTCTCCCCCACGCATTCCTGTACGAAACGCTCATGCTCCTTGCCGCCTCTGCAATGGACCCCGTCTCGTCTATGCGTCTGAGGAGCATTGCGTCGATCTGGTCGACTGTAATCTCCCGTGATTTGTCGCTCAGAACTAGCCGAAATTCGGGCTTCAGCGGCATCAGGCTACTCTTCCGCTTGATTGCATTCTTACGCCGTACATTCGGCTCTCGTTATTAGCGTTATGCAAGTTCCTGCACAATGAGGCTCTGCCCAGAACCATTTGGGGAAATGGATAAGTAGCTCGTTATGCAGATGATTGCATAACGCCCATGGTGAACCGAAAGCCCGCCCTGTCATCCGCTACGGCCCTCTTGATTGTGGTAGTTTTCGTATTGGCTGCATTTGCAGGCTACGAGACGCTGACGCCTCCTGTCGCCTCGACCACAACTGTGACCAGCACCTCCATCTCGGTTTCTACGTCGACGACATCGTTGGTTCTGTCGCCATTGATCTCGTACTCCGCCGATGCTTACTCGAGTGAGACCCAGGCCCTCCTCGCCGCATTCTCGACGAGCACGGGGGTCCCGGTGGCTCCAGTCAAGTCCGGCGGGTCCTTCGCCGACGCCAATCAGATTGCGGCGGGCGCCCCGGACGACGTATTCGTGTCTGTTTCGTTGTCCGCAACTGGTCCGGCCTACCTGAAGAACCTCTCCTCCAATTGGGCGATTGGTTTTGCTTCAGATCAGATGGTGGTTGCCTACGCGAACGCGAGTCAATCCAGCGCAGCCATAGCTAATATCGTCGGTTTGGGCCAACACGCTCTCTCATCGAACGTTAGTGCAGACTGGAATTCCTTCTTCGCGTCACTGACTTCTGGGAGTGTGAAACTGGGTATCTCCAACCCCGTTACGGACCCCGCTGGTCTGCGCGGCTGGCTGGTGCTCGAAGCGGCGGGCCACCTCTATGCCAGTGGGAACCAGCAGGCCTATGTCTCGTCCACCCTGAAAGCTAGGGCTAACGTCACTGGGACCAATGCAGCGGCTCTCGTGGCTTCGTTGCAATCCGGACAGATACAATTCCTGTTCATCTACAAGTCGGCCGCAATCGCAGACCACATTTCTTACTTGACTCTCGACAGACACGTAAACCTATCCGACCCCAGCTTGGCCAACTACTATTCCCAGTTCTCCTATATTGACTCAGCAGGGACGACCGCAGGCGCTCCCATAATTCTAGTCGTCACAGTGCCGCTCGACAGCGCGAACCAGATTGAGGCGCTCGAATTCGTGCAGTACGTGGTCAAGAACGCGGGTTCCTTGGCGCCATATGGGCTAGTCATATTTCCGCAGCCTATGCTCTACCATAACGTCTCGCCGCCTCAGGTGATCCAATTGCTCCTCACACAGCGCGTACTGCTGGAAGCCGGAACCTATCACTAGCGCGAGGCGGGAATAGAGATGAACTGGCTGAGAACGCTGTCCATGATTTCTGTTGCGATACTCCTTGTTCCGGTTGTGGTTCTCCTTTACTATGGGCTCGGCCCGCTCGAATCTCCGGAGGGCCTGAGCAGTGCCGTTCTTCGCTCAATAGCCCTCACACTCGTCTCTTCTGCGCTGTCCGTTGCTGTAGGGGTGCTTCTCTTCACTCCGCTGGCATACTACCTGGCAAGGAGCAAGGACAGGATTTCCGAAGCCCTCGTGGACATCCCGGTCAGCGTGCCGCATCCAATCATAGGCGTGGCCCTTCTGATACTTGATAGCCCGGAGACTCCGACGGGACAGTTCCTACTCAAGGTGGGAATCAACTTCTACAATACCCTCCTCGGGCTTGTGGCTGCCCTGGTGATCATGTCTGCTCCGATCTATGTAAAATCAATGCAACAGTATTTTGAGGGGAGAGACACCTCGCCGGAAGACTTCGCTCGCGGGTTAGGGGCCAGCAGACTTCAGACTCTCTACTCTGTCGTCCTGCCCGACTCGGTGGGAGGACTAGCCACCGCCTCTCTGCTTTCGATGAGCCGTGCCATGAGCGAGTTCGGTTCCATCTCGATAATCGCGTACTATGTGTTGCAATATCCCTTCTATGGCGTGAGCGCCGCATCGGTGACAATCTTCGGACTGTTCAGCGGTGCGATTCCCGGAGGGCTCAACGCCGCTGTAACAGCTTCTGCGGCTATGATCCTGGTGGCCCTTCCCATAGCGTTGGCAGGGCACATCTTGAGGAGGAAGGAGAATGATTGAGGCTCACGTGAGCAAGCGACTAGGCGGATTCTCTTTGGAGGCTGAGGTGTCAGGGGACGGTTTCATTTGCATAGCAGGCAGGAACGGGTCTGGCAAGACCACGCTGTTGAGGTCAATCGCGGGCCTAACAAGGTGCGAAGGACACGTGAAGGTTGACGGCGGAGATGTCTCAGCTTTGCCACCTGAACGAAGGAACGTAGTGATGGTGACTCCCACCTCACCCATGTTGCACCTCGACGTAGATTCCCACATCATGTGGGGTGCCAAGCGAGGCGGAATCCCAGTCCCCCGAGACCGGGTCAATGAGATCAAATCGAGCCTGGGAATCGACTTCGGCGGCGAAGTGAGGCGTCTGAGCTTGGGGATGAAGGAGAGAGTCAGTCTCGCGACCGCCCTACTCTCCGGGAGACGCGTGATTCTGGTCGACGAGGCCTTTGCGAACCTGCATGACAAAGAGACCTTCATGGGCGTGTACAGGGGATTGGCCAAGAAGTCGGGTGCGGACGTCGTGTTCTCCTCGCTTGACAGGTCGGACGGTAAGCTTGCCGACCACCTGTTCTTGATTGAGGATGGAAAGACCACAGAGGCTAGCTGAACCCAAGGTCGGCTTCCGCCTGCGGCGAGGGGTTAGCGTTTCCACTTGCGATAGGCGGCGCGCCCGCCCTGCCTCTTGCCTCGATAGCGGTTCCTGCCAAATCTCCCAGACGAAGCACGTCCGACGTGTCTGGGCAGCACCCTGTCGCTTTCGCGCAAGGGGGTTATCTGGGCCTTTGTCATTTGGAGAATCCTCGAGAAGTCTCCCGAATCTTCACCCGTGACGAATGAGATCGCCTTTCCACCCCTCCCCGCCCGGGCTGTCCTTCCGACCCTGTGGAAGTAAAGCAAGGGGTCCATGGGAACGTCATAGTTGACCACCATGGCGACTTGGGAAATGTCTATGCCGCGGCTGGCGACGTCGGTGGCAACCAGCACGTCGGCGCGGCCCGCCCTGAACGCTCCCATCGAATTGTCCCTCTGATTCTGGCTGAGGTCGCCGTGCAGCGCAACGGCGTCGAATCCTCTTCTCTGGAGGTCTATCGCCAGACGGTGAGAACCCCTCTTCGTCCTGCAGAATACGATGACGCTGGCAGGCTTTTCCCGCTGCAGAAGCTCGACAAGGAAGCTCAGCTTGTTCTGATGCTCCAGCACAGCGTAATACTGGTCGAGGGTCTCTACCGACGGTTCTTCCGAGTCCACCATGACCGTCACCGGAGTCCGCATGTACTTTCTGGCGAGCTCTGTTATCCGGTACGGCATCGTCGCCGAGAAGAGGCAGGTCTGCCTACTCTGCGGGATGTGCCCAAGTATGATCTCCACATCGTCAATGAACCCCATGTCGAGCATGGTATCGGCCTCGTCTAGGACCAAGTACTTGACCGAATCAAAACCAAGCCATCCGCGTTCGAGGAAGTCGATTACCCTCCCCGGGGTCCCCACGACTATGTGCGCCCCATGCCTGAGCGAGTCCCTCTGCACGTTCATCGACTGTCCTCCGTAGATAGTTACGACCTTTGTTCCAGTGTGCGCCCCGAGCCGCCTCACTTCCTCAGTTATCTGCACAGCCAGCTCCCTCGTCGGGGCCAGCACCAGCGCCTGGACTCTGTGTGAACTGGGTTCGATGGCCTGGAGCATGGGGAGCGAGTAAGCAGCGGTCTTGCCCGTGCCCGTGCGCGCCTGGCCGATGAGATCTCTGCCTGCGAGGAGGGGAACTATCGCCCTTTGTTGTATCGGGAAGGGCTTCGCAAAACCCATGCCTACCAAGCCCTTCATCAGGGCTGGGTTCAACTGCATCTCCTCGAAAGTGCTCAATCTCTATTCTCTCCCAGCAATGTCCTCGTCAGAGAGTCAGAACCCACAAACTTTCCGAATCAACAAACGCAGAATTGCTTGCAAGAAAAAACTCTTAGCTAGCTTATTTAACTCTAGTGTTCACTCGGACGAAAGACGCCCGTTTTGGATCGAAGCTGCTTGGTCGTCTACGATGCAACCTGCAGCGCTTGCTCTGACTTCAAGAGGGTCGTTGACTTCCTGGACCCTCGCGGAAGCCTCAGTTTCATGTCGCTGAGCGAAGCGGAGGACATGGGCATCATTGCCAGTGTACCTCAAGAAATCAGATTCAGGTCATTTCACATCGTCCTTCCCAACGGTCAGATCAGAAGCGGAGCCCAGGCTCTTCCTGACTTGGTTCGCCAATTGCCGTTTGGAAGCCTGAGTTCGACCGTGGCAGCCTCCGCTCCTTTCGGGGCGACTCTGCTTAACTTCCTCTATGCTGCTTTGTCGAGACTGCACAGAGAAGGATTGTGCCGCCACGGCGTTGCAATATCACAATCCGATTCCTAGAACGCCTTCTCATTAGTGAAAATCGTCTCCATATTTTATGTAATGCAATCGCGATAATATCATTACCTCAATGGAGAGAGGTCTGACGAGGGTAGCGGGAGTTCTGGCCATTCTGATATTGCTGCTTTTTTCTGTCCAGCTTACAATCACCCCTACGGATCGCGCGCAGTTGGGACAGTGGACGATAACCACGTCGCTTCAAGCAGGCCTGAGTATGGGGGTTGCCACCGTAACGATTTCGGGTTCTGGTGTCTCTACCCTGAATGTCAACGGCCAGGGTCAAATCTCAGGGACGGGTAGCTTCAGCGGTTCAATAACGGTGACGGCGTCGACGGGATGCAGCGGCGGCGGAACGTTCCCTTTCTCTGAAAGCGAAACCTATTCGGGACAGATGACGAATTCGGCGACTCACAACGCGACGATTCAGGTTACCACGTCTGCGTCGACGGCACCGACATCCTTCACCGTGACCTGCCCAAACCCAAGCCCCCCACCAGCGACCGAGACCTACAACTTTCCAATCCCTAGCCAGATGGGCACGGCCGCCGGCACCTATAGCATCCTGCTGGTCAATGGATACACATACGCGCAGAACTTCCCGTCACCAATGACAGGCGGCGTCACGATGCGAGTAAACGGCGGGACCACAACAGTGACTACGACGACGACCACTGCCTCCAGTACCCTCACGGCACCTTCATCGACGACGACAGGGACCACTTCAACCTCATCGACTTCGAGTGGTGTGATTGACACGAAGTTGAGCATAATGGGCCTAGGCGGGAATCTAAACCTCGTGCAGGTGTGCGAGCCCGGCATGAACAATTGTCGGCAACCCTACGTCGGGGAGGTTCTCCAACCCGGCGAGTGCATCGTAACATCCTCGGCGGCAACCCCGACTGGGATCTCAGGCGGCCTGGCGTCAATCACCACGGGCGACGGGAAGATGCTAATCACGATGGGCCAAGACGGGGAGTTCTGTGCTCCCTTGAACACGGGAGGAGTCGTTTCACTATACCAGGCCGCGTACGCCTTCTACCAGTCTTTTGGGAGCTTCGGGGTCTCAGACGAGTATCCTGCCGGTGCGAACGTCCACGTGCTCACACCCTTTGTCGACGTGTCGCCGCTGGGGACCCGCTTCGCAATCCAAACCTCGAGCAAAGGAACAACGGTGGTGGTCATCGCTGGCTCGGTCCAAGTCACCGAGCTGACCGCAAAGAGCTCTGTCCAAATCCATGCAGGCCAGATGATCACAATCACAAACTCGACCGTTGGGATGACTCAGCAGGAAATGCAGCAGAGCACCACCGCATTCGATATGGCCGCAATGGATCAATGGTGGTCACCGTTCGTCGCTTTGACTTCTGCCACTTCAATTTCTACCGCTTCGAATTCGTCAGAATCTACGAGCAACGCCTCGCCCTTTCTTCTCCCAACCTTCGACTTGACTGAAATAGCAATCGTAGCCGCTGTAGTTGCAATACTGGCTGTCCTCGCGCTTACGCTGAGACGAAGAAGGCCTGGAAAGCCAGAGGAAGCCATACGAGCAATTGTTCAGCCGCAGCCTCCAGCGACCCGTCCGAACTGAGGAGCGGCGCTGGTCGGACTCGAACCGACGACCAACAGGTCTCTGCCTGGCGAGCTAACAGCCTGCTGCTCTACCACGCTGCCCGGTTGTACCGCAACCTCTGAGCTACAGCGCCGCGCGGAGTCGGCTGAGAGTTATCCTCAAAAACGTTGTTGAGCCATCTCCGCCGACGGAGTCCAGAGAGGTCCTTGGAGTCGAGAGAGGAGCAGAAAAGGGAGGTCATCGCCGTAATCAACGCGTTCTTCGAGGCCGGCAAAAACAAAGACTTGGCCGCGCTCGCCGACCTTCACTCTCCGCGGGAAGTCTTCTCCAAGTTCGACGAGAACCCGCCGTACACCCGACAGAACTCTCAGGAGGCCTTCGTCTACGAGCAGGCAGCTTTCGCAAACATCTCCGACTATTCGTATCAGATTGATGACCTTCGGGTGGACCTGCTGGGCGGCTCTGCGGTCGCGACCTTCTACCTCACATACAAGGGAATGTTCGTGAACGACTATTCCTTCGAGGGAACCCCCGTTGGTTCCAAGGCGCGCGTTACAATGGTGCTCACAAAGACCGATCGGGGCTGGAAGATTGCCCATGAACACTTCAGCAGGTTCCCAGACTGGGCTTCGGCTAGCGAACACAAACGCTGATGCTGAAGGCGTGGGCCCGGAGCGATTTGAACGCTCGACCGACCGGTGTCTTCGGTCACCCGTATGAGCCGGTCGCTCTGACCGAACTTCCCGCCCTGAGGCTCTGAGCTACGGGCCCTCGTTTCAACGGGGGCGAGACCTCTCGATTTTAAGCAATCCCGGCTAAAGGCTAATTAGAGACCAGAGAGCACGTCCGACCGTAAACAGTGAGCAAAGACCAGGACGAAGGCTTCGAGGACATCCTTGCCGAGCTCGACCGTGAGGAAGCCAGGGTCAAGATACGGATGGAAATGCGCCGTTTTGGAAAACCAACCACTGTCATCGAGGGCCTGAAGATGAGCGAGAAGGACATGCAGCAGCTCGCCACCAGCATGAAGAAAGGGCTCGCGACGGGAGGCACGGTGAAGGACGGCATCCTCATCCTGCAGGGCGACCACAGAGAGAACGCGGCCGCAATCCTGAAGCAGCACGGATTCTCCGAAAGCTCGATAGAAGTCCTCTGACTGTCGCCTGAGAATTTGCTTTCGCGCCGTTTATCTTTATAAAAGGACCGAAGACCCGACGCCTCGGAAGGCTAGCATTCGCATTGGCGAAGCCGATTGTGACCTTCGAGGACTTCATCAAAAGGGTTCTCAAGGTCATATTCTGGTTCCTTCTGCTCTCGCCCTTCGTTCTTCTCCCAGTCTACTACGCGCTGGACTCCTATCTTCCACTTCCCCGTGGACCTCGTGAACCTGACGGCCAAGCCAGACGCGGCCATCGCCTTCACCCTCGGGCTGCTGAGCCAGGAGCCGTTCAGGACGCTCTTCGCTCTTACCGTCTTTCCCGGGTTCACCTTCGTAGCGCTCTACTCCACGATCCTCATGGGCTGGGTCGAGAGGAAGCTGACCGCCAAGATTCAGCTGAGGACCGGGCCCATGTACGCCGGCAAGTTCGAGGGGATCCTCCAGAACCTCGCGGACTTCTTCAAGCTCCTCTTCAAGGAGATAATAATACCAGACGGCGTCGACAAGGCCACATTCATCGCGATTCCATTCGCACTCATGGCAGTGGCTGGGGCCCTGATCGCGCTTGTCCCGCTCTCGCCGACGACATACATCGCCAACCCTTCAGTCGGCGCCATTCTTACTTTCGCGATACTCGGGTTCACCCCACTGGTGGTTCTGCTCGCGGGCTGGGCCAGCAACAGCAAGTACCCGTTCCTGGGAGGGCTGAGGGCCCTTCACCAGCTCGTGGCATACGAGATTCCACTGATACTCTCCCTGCTCGGCGCTGTCATACTCTCGGGCTCGCTGGGCCTCATGCAGATAGTGGAGGCTCAGAGCGGACTCTGGTACATCTTCCTGCAGCCCCTGGGGCCATCGTCTTCTTCGTCGGTGCCCTCGCCGAGCTCGAAAGAATCCCGTTCGACCTTCCGGAGGCCGACAGCGAACTGGTCGCCGGGTGGCAGACAGAGTACACCAGCATGCTGTTCGGGACTTTCCAGCTCGCCAACTTCTCCAGGATGTACGTTCTCGCCGGCCTTTTCACCACATTCTTCCTGGGCGGCTGGCTCGGCTTGCCCGGCGTTCCACCAGAGGTCTGGTTCCTACTGAAGACGACTGTAGTGATGATCGTCATGATGCTTCCGCGAGGTATCGTGCCGAGGGTAAGGCTAGACGTTCTGATAAGGACGGGTTGGGTCAAGCTGCTCGCCTCTCGTTCGCCAACCTCTTCCTCACGATGGTGATTGTTTCGCTGGGGATCGTCCACTAGGGTGATGTGAATGGGGACATGGTCTAGCATCAAGGGAATGCTGATTGCCATCTGGAGTGCACTCAGGCACATGGCGCGTCCCAGGATGACCCTCCGCTACCCGGAGCAGAAGCTCGACCTCGAGGATACCCCTAGTCACGCCGAGGCGACCCGCGGGCCTACCACCAGGCTACAAGTACGACCCGAAGGAGGGAGTCGGCCTGCCAGGCTTCAAGGGAAGGCACATCCTGTTCTTCGACAAGTGCACAGGGTGCCAGCTGTGCGCGATCGCCTGCGACGGCGTCGCCGTTGCCATCGAGATGCAGCACATACCCAAGGGCGAAGCCCAGAACAAGAAGGAAATCTGGCCGGCGGTAGACTACGGCAGGTGCGTCTTCTGCGGACTGTGCGTTGACGCCTGTCCCTTCGACGCGCTCTACATGACCAACGACTACGAGCTGGCCGCCTACGACAAGGCGAGCCTGAAGTACACACCAGACATGCTCGCCGTCCCTCCGAAGCTCGAAGGGAAGACCTACAAGGTGAAGATCGACACCGAGAAGGGGGACGGCAACGCACGGCTGACCTCGTCTTCCTGGCAATGGCCGTCGTGACAGTCGGGGGCGCCATTGTGGCGCTGGAGGCGGAGGAGATCGTCTACGGCGCCATCGGGCTCGCGGGCAGCCTCTTCGGCGTGGCCACCCTCTTCTTCCTGCTGAACGCTCCGTACGTGGCTGTCTTCCAGATGACCGTCTACGTCGGCGCAGTCGCAGTGCTGATTCTCTTCACTGTCATGCTCGTCAGGCAGGAGAAGTGGGCCAAGGAGGTCGCGCCCGACCTCCTGGACCAAGGTTCGCGGGGCTCTCAGCGGCGTCGCGGTGGCAGGCACGATAGTCTTCGCTGCAGTCGTCATCAGACCTCTCTGGTGACACCACCATCGAGAACACCGCCACTTTCCTTCAGATAGGACAGCTGATTTCGACCGGTTACGCGCCCATCCTGGAGGTGCTGGCGCTCGTGCTGGCGGCCTCGGTAATCGGGGCGCTCACCCTCTCGCGGGCAGACAAGGAGGAGCCGAAGAATGAACTCGCTCGCCGACTTCGTGATAGTCTCAGCCATGCTGCTGGGAGTGGGTGTCTACGGCCTCGTCACGAAGAGGAACGCACTGAGGCTTCTCTTCGCGGTAGAGATAATGATCAACGCCGCTAACCTCAATTTCGTCGCGTTCGGCCAGTTCCTGTTCACCAACGCAATCGGGCAGACCTTCGTGCTCTTCTCCATCGCCCTGGCTGCAGGCGAAGCCGCCGTCATTCTTGCGATCGTCGTCGTGGCCTACAGGCTGCACCAGGACGTGGACGTCAGCGAGCTCAAGACGCTGGAGGGATAGACAGCGCAGACTGGACACAGTGCGCTCCAACTCTGGCGGACGGTGCTCAGTAGGCCACGGCCCTGCCGTATCGTCCTGCTTCAGTCGGTAGTCGTCCCTCTCGTCTTCGCGCGGTGCGTGCTACATTGCCTCGCCAAGGCTCGGCAGAGCAGTGGGATGGCTCGCATTCGCCTCAACGGCACTTACAACAGCCCTGCTTCTTACCTCCGCTGGGCAACAGATCTACTCCGGCAGGTTCCCAGGTGTCGGAGTCCTACACATGGGCGCCAAGTGCAGGCCTGACCTTCGGCTTCCTGGCCGACGGCCTCAGCTTTCCCGTTCTGTCATAGTCAACCTCGTCCTCGCCGCGATCGACAATCTACTCCATGCCGTACATGGCGAAGAGGCTGGAAGCCCTGAATGGGGGCGAGAAGAGTCGACGGTTCGGACTCTACTATCTGAACTTCCTGCTCGTTTCAGCCGGCCTAGCAGGGATCATCCTCTCGACCAACCTGATCGAGCTCTACCTCTTCCTCGAGCTTGTCCTGATTCCTACCTTCGTCATCATCAGCCTCTTCGGCTATGTCCAGAAGGAGAGGGTCGGCATCATCTACATCATCTGGAACCAGCTGGGCGCCTTCATCTTCCTGGCGGGCATCGCCCTGGCCTACACAGCCACAGGGAGCTTCGACATCTCATCGCTGCAGCAGGCTGCCGTCCAGCTCGCTTGGCCTACTGGATCGTCGGGCTCATCCTTGTCGGCTGGCTTGTCAAGATGGCCGTCTTCGGCGTCCACATGTGGCTCCCGATAACGGAGGCCGAGCCGCCCACTTCCTTCGCGCCCACCATGGCCGTCGTCTCGGGCATAGGCAGCTACGTCATCGTGAGGCTTCTTCTCTTCGGGATGCCCACCATCTTCCAGGCGTTCAGCCTGCCGCTGATGGCGTGGGCCGTCCTGACCATGTTCTACGGCGGCGCAGTCACGCTGGCCCAGACCGACGTGAAGTACATCTTCGCCTGGTCGACCATGAGCCAGAACGCCTACTCGATTCTTGGGATCGCGAGCTTCTCGTTGCTCGGCGCGTCGGGGGGCGTCTTCTACTTCCTGAGCCACATCACTGGGCAAGTTCGTGATGTTCGCAGTCGCTGGCATCCTTCTTACCCAGACTGGACTCAGAGACCTCAAGCAGATGGGCGGGCTCGCGGCAAAGATGCCCTTCACCGCCTCGCTGTTCGTCCTCGGCGCACTGATTCTGTCCGCCGTTCCACCCACGAGCGGCTTCCAGGCCGAGTGGACGATGTTCGCCGGCATCTTCAGCCAGGGGGCCTCGGGCTCCTCCTACCTCGCCGTCGCGCTGCTTGGGTCTGATCGCCACCCTGCTTACCGTCGCCTACACTTTCTGGCCCATCAGGAGGATCTTCTTCGGGGCTCTGCCGCCCACTCTCGATGACGTCAAGGAAGCGCCGCTGATCGATGACGCTGCCGCTGCTCGCAGTCGTCGTCGTGTCGATCTTGATCGGAATCTATCCCGACCTCGTCTTCAAGACGCTCTACTCCTTCGCGAGCGGGCTGCACCTCAGGGGGGTGGCTGGATGAGCTACGCCATACCGTCGTACTACGTCTGGCTGATCTTCATCCTGCCCTTCGCCGGCGCCCTAGTGACAGCGGCTCTTCGCAAGGCAGGAAGGGTCAGGGACTACGTCGCGGTCGCGTCTTCCCTTCTCTCCGCACTCTTCGCACTCGACCTGCTCGTGCCCGTGCTCGACGGGTCAGTCCGCGTCGGTCTTCGACTCGATTATCCCCAGGAGCGTCCCATGGATCTCGGGCCTCAACCTCACAGTCGGCGTCCTCACGGACCCCTACACCGCCATTCTGACCAACGTAGTAGCCTGGGTGAGCTTCCTGATCATGGTCTACTGCCTCGAGTACATGAAAGGCGACGACGGTTCCGCCCGTTTCTTCTTCTTCATGACCCTGTTCATAGGGAGCATGCAGCTGATCGTCCTCTCAGACAACCTGCTCTCCCTCTTCGTCGGCTGGGAGATGGTCGGCCTCTGCAGCTACGCACTGATCGGGCACTACTACAAGGACGAGACCAAGGACTGGGTCGGGACTCCGGGCGAAAAGGCCCTGGGCGAGGAGCAGGCCTACCCGCCATCGCACGCGGGGATGAAGGCGTTCGTGATGACAAGGGTCGGGGACGTGGCCATGCTCGCGGGCATTCTGATCCTCTTCTACTACGCCAAGACCTTCAACTACTACCAGCTCGCGGCCACCTCTTCGATCCTGGGCACCGAAGCTCTCAAACGCTGGCCTCCTTGTCCCAGTTGCGCTCCTCATCTTCGGAGGGGCCGTCGGCAAGTCGGCACAGTTCCCGCTCCACGAATGGCTTCCGGATGCGATGGCCGGCCCCGCCCCGGTTTCCGCTCTTATCCACGCAGCCACGATGGTGAAGGCAGGCGTAGTGCTTGTCGCAAGAATCGCACCGCTCTTCTACTTCGCATTCGTGCTTGACCCGAGCGCTCGTCCAGCCCTTCTTCCTGACGGTGGCGTGGATTGGCGCCTTCACGGCCTTCCTGGCCGCGACCCAGGCACTGGTGGGCTTCGAGCTGAAGAAGATACTCGCCTACTCCACAGTCTCGCAGATCGGCTACATGATGCTGGCCATGGGTCTGGCGGGCCTATCGACTGACTTCACCCAGGGCCTCTCAGCTGGTCTCTACCACCTCCTGAGCCACGCCATCTTCAAGGCGTGCCTCTTCCTCGCTGCGGGCGCACTCATCCACGCTGCCGATTCGAAGTACATCAGCGACATGGGCGGCCTGAGGACGAGGATGAAAATCACCTTCGCTGCGTTCCTGATCGCGGCCGCTTCGCTCTCTGGCATACCGCCGTTCAGCGGCTTCTGGAGCAAGGACGCTGTACTCGGAGTCGCATGGAGCGCGGGCCAGTATGGGCTGTTCGTGCTGGGTGCCGCCACCGCGGGTCTCACAGCTTTCTACTCGTTCAGGATGATCGGCCTGATCTTCCTGGGTAAGGGAAGCTCGAAACTCGAGAGCCTCGAAGCGGAGGGGCACCACGTCCATGAACCCGGCCCGCTGATGTGGGTGCCATACACCATACTGGCGGGTGCCACAGTCCTGATCGGGGTCGTCGCCCTCGCTGGGCAGGTCATACCGTCGCTGAACATCGAGGGCGCCCTCGAATCTGCGGCTGCGACGTACATCAACGGCCTCTACCCGTCCCAGTCCACCCAATCTCTTACGGCTGCTGGCGCTTCCTTCAACGTACCCGCCTCTGGAGTGACCGGTCTGTTTGTGGCCGTGGGCTTCCTGGCAGCCGCGGCGATCTACCTCACCAGAAGGATCAGTCCGTCAAGCATCGTCGGCGAAAGCGGTTTCATGCACGGCCTGTATGGTTTCTTGGAGAAGCGGTGGTACATCAACGCGCTCTACTACAAGGTCTTCGTTGACGCGCCCATCGTCGCCTCTAGGTGGCTGAGCGAAACCTTCGACTTCCGCGGCCTGTTCAGGGTCAACCAAGCAGGGTCGGTCCTCGGGACTTCGTTCTCAACAGCGGGCAACTGGGTCGACGTCAAGATCATCGACGGAACCGCAAACGGTTTCGCCTCAGTGGGCCAGGCGTTCTCAAGGGCCGTGAGAAGGATCCAGACTGGAGTCACCGAACAGTACGCCCAGGTCTTCGCGCTCGGCATAATCGTCATGCTCGTTCTGCTGCTCATCGCCCTGGGGGTGAAGCTTTGAGCATCGTCCTTTCCCTGCTGATCTTCCTACCGTTCCTCGCGTCGCCCTTGGTCTATCTTGCCTTCAAGGCGGAAAAGAACTACGGAATCTACGCTTCCGCGGCCTTCGGACTGTTCGTGCTACTCCTCTCAACCTACGTCTTCTGGGCCGTCTTCTCCGCACCTCCTCCCCAGGGGCAGTATCTCGCTCACCGAGAAGGCGAGCTGGGTCAACTTCGCCTTCTTCGGCATCGACTACTACCTCGGAGTCGACGGGCTCAGCTCCCCGCTCATCTTCGTCACGGCCCTGCTGACTCTGCTCGTTGTCTACAGCTCGAGGAAGCTGATCGACCATCACGAGGCGGAGTACTTCGCCCTGCTGTTCCTCTTCGAAGGCGCAATCATGGGCGTCTTCACCTCTCTCAATCTAGTTCTCTTCTACGTCTTCTGGGAGATAGTTCTCATCCCGATGTTCTTCTTCATCGGAGTCTGGGGCGGCCCGCGCAGGAAGTACGCGGCGATGAAGTTCCTCCTGTTCACCTACGCGGGCAGCACCATAATGCTGCTTGGCTTCCTCTACGTCTACGTCGGCGTCCAGCTCCTTCGACATCCCCGCCCTGGCCGGCCACATCCCACTCAGCCTCCAGTACCTCCCCTGCTCGCTTCTTTCATCGGTTTCGCAGTCAAGCTCCCCCTCGTCCCGTTCCACACCTGGCTCCCTGACGCCCACGTCGAAGCCCCATCGCCCATCTCGGTCCTGCTGGCGGGGGTCCTCCTGAAGATGGGAGGCTACGGCTTCCTGAGGATCAGCATCGGCCTCTTCCCCAACGCCTCCGCCCAGTACGCGTGGGTCTTCCTCGCCCTCGGTCTGTTCTCCATGTTCTATGGCGCTGTAAGTGGCGATACTCCAGAAGGACCTGAAGAAGATGGTCGCGTTCACGAGCATAAACCACATGGGCTTCGTCCTCTTCGGCGCCTACGCCACCCTGATCTCAGGTAACCTCCTCGGAATACAGGGCGCCATCTTCCAGATGTTCGCCCACGCGCTTGCGGTCGGGGGCCTCTTCATGCTGTCGGGCTACATCCAGCACCAGGCAGGCACCAGGGAGATCCCGCTGCTGAAGGGGCTCGGGACGACGATGCCGAGGACTGCCGCGGTGCTGGTCCTGGCTTCAGCTGCGGCCATGGGCCTTCCGCCCTTCGCCAGCTTCCTTGCCGAGTTCATGGTCATAGTGGCCGGCATTTCGGCCAGCTCACTTACTGCTGTGTCAGTGCTTGTGCCGATAATCACGGCAGGCTACTTCCTATGGATGATCAAGCGCACGGTGCTCTCGACCCCGGAAGCTGGGGCGCGAGGTTCACGACATGACCCTCTCAGACGTCGCGGCCTTCGCGGTCTACCTTATACCGCTGGTGCTGCTGATAGTCGCATCTTACCTGGTCCTCACACCGGCGTATCCAGTCGCGCAGTTCCTGAAGGGGTTGGCATCTTAGATTGGTCGACTTTCTCACAATCACAATTGCTCTTCTGGCCGCCACATCGCTGCTGCTGCCCCTCCTCCAGCTTTCGAAGATTCGGGAGAGAAGGCTGCCCGGCTACATCCTCGCCGTCGCGCTTGCGATTGCGATGGTCCTGGTCGCCCTGAATACCGCGGCACCGACCTCCAGCCCATGGTTCGGCTCGCTGCTCGCCTCCGACCAGCTCGGCGGGGTCTTCGCGCTCGTGACGCTCGGGGTCACGCTCATGGTCACCCTGGCCTCCCTCGACTCCCAGAAGGGACTCAGCGCCTCCGTCTACTACGCGCTCCTTTCTTTCACGGCGCTCGGCATGGTCCTACTCTCGTACTCGCAGAACCTGCTGATGCTCTTCGTGGCGTGGGAGCTGATGAGCCTGCCGACCTATGTCCTCGCTGGCTTTGACAAGACCGTGAGCTCCAACGAGGCGTCCGTGAAGTACGCCGTAATCGGGGCGATGTCCTCGGCCATCATTCTCTACGCCATCAGCCTGGCCTACGGCTTGACAGGGAGCACTCAGATCTCCGCCGTAGTGAGCGGATTCACGTCGCAGCAGAACGCGCTCACCGGTGTCGCCGTCCTGCTTTTCGTCGCCGGCTTCGGTTTCAAGATGTCCATAGTCCCATTCCACATGTGGATCCCCGACGCCTACGAGGGGGCCCCAACGACAATCAGCGCCCTCCTGGCTGCGGCCACAAAGAAAGCCGGCTTCATCGCTGCCATCAGGGTCCTGCTCGCGCTGGCTACTCTATTCGTCATAACCAACAATCCCATCTTCACGCTCGCCAACGTCTTCGCAGTCCTGGCCCTGCTCACGATGACAGTGGGTAACGTCGGCGCGCTAACTCAGAAGAGCATGACGCGCCTTCTTGCATACTCGAGCATCGCACAGGCCGGCTACATCCTGATTGGCTTCGTACCCTTCGCGGCAAACCCCGCCTCCATAGCTGCAACCGTGGGGATGACGGGGGCGATAATGCAGATTGTGAACCACGCTGTGATGAAGGGCGTCGCCTTCCTTGCGGCCGCGCTCGTCCTGATGCAGTTGAAGCGGGGAGACCTGGGGGCCTACGACGGACTTTCGAAGAGGATGCCGGTGACGGCTTTCACCATGGCTGTCGCCTTCCTCGCTTTGGCCGGGGTCCCTCCGCTGAGCGGGTTCTGGAGCAAGCTCTTCCTCTTCCTTTCCGTGGCCAACGGTCAGTTTGGATGGTTGGCGTTGGCGGGAATCCTGAACAGCGCATTCAGCCTCGGTTACTACGCTTGGCTGGTGAAGAGGATGTACATGGACGAGGGGGAGAGCACGGATAGGGTGGAGGAACCCACGTGGTTCGTGATCGTCTTCGCGATTGCCGTCGGTCTGATAATAGGGATAGGGGTCTTCCCCCAGCAGCTGATCAACTTCGCATCTGGGGCGATTCCCAACATCTACAGCTAGGGCCGCCTAGGTCCACTTGATGTCTATCCTGACTCTGTCAGGGAGTATCTTCCTGAAAGGCGTCCCGGTGCCCCTATAGAACTTGGTGAAGAACTCGTAGATGTGCAACCTCAGGTCTTGGACGTAGACCACGAACGCCTCGAAGGCGATGATGAGGCAGTTCAGGATGACCCAGGGCACGATCATCACCGGGTTGGTCAGTGGGAAGTAGTTGTTGACGATCAGGAGCAGGACCGCGTGCACGAGAAGCATGATTGCCAACCTGACGTAGCTTATCGTATTGGAGAGGAACTGGGAAATCCTTTCGAACACCTCTAGCCCGCCGTCGGAAAGGGCTCCCATCACCGACCCGCCTTTCATCTTGCCCATGCCGATGGCAACCGCCTTCCCACAGAAGAGGACGAGCATCGAAACGAGCAATACCGCCAGGGACGCTCCTCCGAGCAGTTCGTTCGGTATCCCGATTAGCGGCGCTGCCCCCGCCGGCTTCAGCACGTTGAAGCTGTAGCCTGCCCCGATGAAGGCGAAGCCGTAGCCGACACCCGAAATGTACATCGTGAGGGTAGGAAGCTTTCCAACCAGAACCTCCATCTTCTCACCCGCCCTCCATGCCTGATAGACGTCGAGCGAGAGGCCCGTGATCAGGTGGGCTATCCCTATGAGAATCGCGATTACCATCACGTTCTGTATTCCAGCCGTATTCGGTGTGTCCACCCCAAGAGGATGCGTCAGGATTTGGATCTGACTAATCGTCACAGGTGAAAGGACTTGGTAGAGGTTCAGCGCGGAGCCGAAGAACTCTCCCACCAGCGCTCCGAACACAGTCGCAGAGATCCCTGCCACGAGGAAGATGTTTCCCCACTGCCTAAGGGCTCCCGTCCCCCTCGTCCTGATCAGGAGCGCGACCAACGTCAGTATCAGACCGTGGCCCACATCCCCGAACATCAAACCGAAGAATATCGGAAACACGAAGGAGACGAGGGGTGTCGGGTCCACTTCCTCCAGTCCTGGAGTTCCCTGCTGCCCAGTGATGAGCTCGAAAGTCTTGGCGCCCGTCGGGTTCGCCAGGAGTGTCGGAACCTTCTCTTCATGCGCTTCGCGGCCTTCGTGAGGGACAGGCTCAACCTGGACAATCCAGCGCGTGAACTGTTGGGAGAATTCGGCCCCCCTGCGCGAAGGTATGTACCCTGAAATCATGGCCAGCCGCCTCAGCCCGCCGGAGACCCTGGCCTCGTCGAGGACGTCGCGCGCCAGCCCGGTCAGCTCTCTGACAGCAAGGATGGTTCCATCGTTCTCGGCTCGTACCTCTTCCAACTTCTGTTCCAGTTTCATCTTGGAATCGGCGGCGACTTTCTCGTCCTCTGACACCTTCTTGTAGGCATCAGCAGGATTCTGGGGAAGACCCGCAGGTATCGAGAGCGGCTTCAGCTCAAATGCCTTCATCGTCTTGTCGAGCCTCGCCTCTGCCGACTTTTGCATGACGACGAGCACCAGGCTGTGAGTTGGGCTGAGCTGCTGCGACAGAACTGCCGCGTCGGGCAACGAATTGCGCAGCTCTCCGACCTTTTCGTTCTCGGCCGTTGTCAGGACGACCTCCAGCCTCTGAAGGCCCGAAAGTCTGCCGATATCCAGGGAGAAGTTCGAGACAACCGCAAGCGCGTCCTTAAGGATGGCAGAGTCGGTCTCCTGCTTTGCCACCTTCTGCAACTGTGCTTTCAGCGACCTCACCTCGTCGGCGATGGGGTTGATGTCTCGCTCCGCCTTTTGGAGCAGGTCTTCCCAGTCTTCAGCCTGGACTTCGCGCCTCGGCACCTTCACACCTCTGAAGACGATGTCGACTGTGCCAGGCATCAACTGGATTCCCAAGTCTTTCACGGTCTGGTCCGCCAGAGCGAAGAGTCGAACCGCCTTTACCGTCAGCTCCTGGAGTGCGGGGTCGAAGTTCGGCTCTGTCTGCTCGATCCTGTGGAAGTCCTCGAACTGAGCCAGCGCCCGTGCGACCGCCTCATACTCGCTCCGGGGTGCTATCACTGTCACCTTGGAGAGGCGTGCGAGGCCCAAGATTCGACAGGCGCCACCCTCTTCCGTTATTAAGGCTTGGAGCCGTCTCCGCCATTTCTCGGAAACGTTTTAGTCCGAACAGGCTTCGGCGTGGTATTACGGAGGGAGAACTGAGACACGTCCAGCAGGACATTCGTTGGCACCAGGGCTTTCGCCTTGAGGGGGACGCTGCTCGACCCAGGCTCGGTCCAGAAGCTCGCAGAAACAACCACTCTCGAGGAGCTCGTCAACAGGCTCCGGGGGACGCCCTACGGCGAGACCCTCGCAGACCTCACACCTCCCTTCTCCGCAAGGAAACTGGAGCTCTTGTTCAGAGAACGGTTAGCCGAGGTCCACCACTCCATCATGGCAACCGCTGGCAAGTTCAAAATCCTGGAACTGTACTACCTTCGGCACATAGCGTGGGACCTGAAGGTCGCCCTAAAGTCGCGCGCCCTTGCCAAGTCCTACGAAGAGACGGCGGAATACCTCGACATGAAGGCAGAGACGCTCGCTGGAAGGAGGGACCTGATTGTGAAGGTACTGTCCGCGAAGGATGCCACTGAGGCGGTCTCACTGCTTTCAGGGACAGAGTTCCACGAGGACGCCTCGAGGTCCCTGGCCGCATTCTCTTCGAAAGGAGACGTGAGGTTCTTCGACATCTACATCGACCACGCGGTGCTCCAGCAGATCTCAAAGGAATACGCCACGAACCACAAGGTCTACGCTTCTCCGCGGGCAACGGACGTGGCTGGGGTGGGAGACATGGTCTCTCTGGACATCGACGCTTACAACGCGCTCTCGATACTTCGATCGAAACTCTGGGGACTCCCAGAGCAGGACGCCAAGGAGCTGATTATCACACCGACCTACAAGGTCACCGTTGCCACCCTTAACAGGATGGTCGGCACCGAGTCGATTTCCGAGGCCGCAAAGCTGCTCGAGTCGGCTTATCCGCTTTCCGCTCAGGGAGCCAAGGGAGACGAGCAGCTGATCGACTCGGTCGAGGAGGAATTCACAAAGGAGATGAAGAGCACGGCCTCCAAGGCATTCGTCTGGCAGGGGCTGAGCCCCGGGACAGCTCTGGCCCTGGTGAAGCTCCTCGAGTTCGAAGTGGGCAACCTCGCTGCGATAGCGATCGGCGTCGAGGCACACATCGAGCCGAAGAACATTCTGTCCAGGCTGAGGTTCTGAATTTCTTTTTCTTTCTGATTTTCTCTTTCATCGTTGGAACGTTTATAAGACAAACTCAAAGTGGCACGCCAGTCAACTCATGCGTAAGCTTCCGTTGATTCTGCTTCTCGCCGGAATCTTCTTCACGCTAGCTCCGGTCGTACCCGCAGCCTTTGCGCAAGCAACTGGGAGCACTGCGGTGGGCCCGAGCGCGGGCGAAAAATTCTTGGCAGCAGGGATTGCCTTCGGACTAGCAGCATTCGGAGCAGGCTACGGTGTGGGCCAGTCAGGAGCGGCTGCCATTGCCGCAGTGACAGAGAAAGCCGAGGTCAGAACCACAGCTCTGATATTCGTGGTGCTGGCTGAAGCAATCGCAATCTACGGGTTCGCAATCGCCATACTGATTCTCGGACAGCCTACTATCTAGGATTCCCAAAACCTGCCGCGATACTCTTTTGCTCAGTGCTCTCTCTGCACCGCGTAGTCCATGATGTCCTCTAGGAACTCCGTGGCGCCGCTCCTCCTGAGCATGAGAAGCTGCCTCTTTGCCTCTTCTGCGTACGTCTGTGAGAGGGCGGTCATCTTTCCAACGACTTCGCTCTCACTGTGGTTTTTCAGAAGCCCGATCGATATCTTGTCCTGGTTTCTCCAGTCCAGGAGGTCGTCCCTGAGCTGGTAGGCGATGCCCAAGTACTTCCCAAAGGTCGCCAGCGCTGCGACCTCCTTCTCGCTGCCACCTGCCGTGAGGGCTCCGAGCTTGGTCGATGTCTCGAACAGGGAGGCCGTCTTGTCAGAGACAATCTTGAGGTACTCGTCCCAGGTGAGGTGGTAGAGCTTGGGGTCTATGGTGAGCTCGGAATACTCGCCCTCGGCCATCCTGAGCGCTGCCCTACTGATCTCCCCTGAGATTCTCTTGCTCTTGTACCTTGACGCTATCGCGAGTATCACCGCGAAAACAAAGTCGGCTGTGAGGAGCGAAGCGCTGAACCCGTACTTCGCGTGGAACGTCATCCTAGCCCTGCGTGCCACGGCTTCGTCGATTATGTCGTCGTGGATTATGGACTCGGTGTGAAGCAGCTCTATGGCAACTGCGACGTCCAGGATCGAGTCGTCCGTCTTGCCCAGCGCCTCCGCAGAGAGGAGGAATAGCAACGGCCTGACGCGCTTTCCGCCCTCAACTGCGTAAACGAGGGGACCGTAGAACCTGGAGTGCTTGTAGAGCGAGAGCTCCCTCTCAAGGGCGACATCCACCCTCTCGGCGTAGCTGCCCATCCTGGTTGTTATCGATTCGAGTGAAACAGCTCTTCGACTGGCCAACCGGGGTTTCTTCAAATTTCGCGAGAGTATTGTATATAACCCATTTGCCTCTTCTCAAGACGTAGGGACGTACGCTCTTCACTGACAAGCAACGGATGCTAGAACACTTCCAGTCCGCTCTCCCTTTGGAAGCCGCATCACATCCAGGAGCTTAATTCGTGTTCGAATACTAAGAGCCTAAAGCGAACAGAACCTGATTACCAACAGAATAGCCCATCCGAATCTCCGTGATTGGGATTTGCAGGATGTCGAGAACTGGTTTGAGACAGAAGGAAGCGTCGCGAGAAGAACTGGGATTATACTGATAACTCAGAAGAGAAAGAAACCCCTCCAGAAGTTACGCAGGGCGCTGAAGAGACACGCTGGCATGACAGCGTGTCCGATCCTAAGATCGGGAGCTGGAGGATACGCTATACAACTCGGCCTCGAGGACAGTGCCAGATTCGTCAGGGTCTTCAAGAAGGGAGTCAAGACGGCCAAGGCAATGAAAGATTTGGAGCTAGCTGATCAGGCTTTGCGGAGAAAGAGGAAACAATATCGAAGCCCTGCCCGAAACGCAATCCGTATTCTGGACGGCAAGGATTGGTAATGATATAGTATCTCGGATGCCAAATGCTCCGCTTCGCGTTTTACCAGTTTTTTCTCGGTGGCCGCTTCCACGCGCCGCTCCCGAAGCTGATGCCGTGGCAAATTGCGACCATTCGCCACAGGCTCGAATCAATCGGCTTCAGAACCACCGGGAACAACCCGATGCGGGCATTCAAGGCGGGCGTGAGGATACTTGTCGACCCATCGGGACTCTGCTCTTCAAACCAAGACTTGTCCGACGCAATCGCTCCAGCGCTGCCGGACATACTTACCTTCGAGCCTAAGAAGGTCTCTCTCGGGGTCCTTCGGGACTCCTACTTCGCTTCAGAGAGGCGCGGAGACAAGCTGCTCCTTCGCCTTTCGCCGAGGCTGGAATCGAAGTCATACTGGAGCGAGCTGCGCTCCGCTGGCTCCTCTGCCCTAACGCCCGACGAGAGAGCGGTCTACTCTGCGGTTCTGTCTTCACGTACCGCGCTGACGCCGCTGGTGACCGACTTCCCCGTCGAAGGTTCCGTAGTACGCCGGATAGGTCGGGGGCAGTACTACGACTCGTGGCTCAAGCCTGCGGAGGCTGCATCTACCCTCAGGGGAATGGGGTCAACCAAGGCACGGAACACCTACCTTCCACGCAATTCCATTCTGTCGCTCAGTCCCGCCCCGCTGCCAAAGAAGGAGCTTCTCGGTCTCTTTGACAAGTTGGGCGAATGGTGTTTCTTTTCTTTGAGGTAGACTCGGCAAAAGCTCTAATTGCTGACTGAGTTGGGCTTCCTCGGCCCCGGTAGTATAGAGTCATCGACGTACAACCCGGTCATGCTCCGTTTGTGCCGAGAGTATGCCGGCCTTTCGAGTCGGCGACCCGGGTTCGAATCCCGGCCGGGGCAGAAATCAAACGTTCTGTAGTCAACTCCGTTCAGGGTTGATTCCCATTTGTGGGAAACGCCTGCGTGCCTTAAGCGGGCGCGCTCTACCAAACTGACATGGGTAAGAAAGGGAAGGCAATCGTACGGGCGAACATAGACGAGGTCCTGCAGGACCTGAACACCGCTTATTCTGACGAATGGCTTGCGCACTTTCAATACTGGTACACTGCAAAATGGATCAAGGGATTAGATGCAGACACTCTGAGGCCCGTCCTGGAAGGGCAATCCGCGGATGAGTTGGGCCACGCAGGCAAGATTGCTGACAGAATCCTTCAGTTGGGTGGACGCCCAGTGGCGCACCCTGCTCAACTACTGGAAAGCGCTGGGTGTGGTTTCACCGAGCCGACCAAGAATCCAACTGATCTCAAGCAGGTCATTCAGGACGTCTTGAAGGCCGAGGCGTGCGCCATCGAATTCTACAGCAAGATGGCAGAGAAATACCGCACAACCGACATGGTCACCCACGAACTATTCGAGGACCTGCTGAAGGACGAGGTCGACGATGAAGAGCAGTGGGAAAGATTCATGGGCTGACTCTAGTCAACAAACGCGCAGTCCCTCTCGTCTGATTGTAGCAGCTTACGTCAGACGGAAACAAGGTACCCGACAATACGCTCCTTCTTATAGTCGAAGGGAATTCTACTCTTTAACATGTCGAACGAGATAAGGAATGAAGAAACGAGGGCGGAATTCTACGGCACTAAATCACTCGCCAAATACATCAAGGTCCATGGAGTACCAAAGACCACTGGTGCCTTTCGGGCCATGGTGGCGTCAGGATCTTCCGAAGACTTGGACGGAAAGAAGGGCGTCGAGCTAATCGCTTGCCTAGGCCAGGTGACATTCTTTACGCATCCGCAGCAAGTCAACATCATGGATAAGGGCAGCTGCAAGTTCATAGCATCAATCGCACGATAGACCCTTTCCTACGCTCCGCTCTTTTCTAAATGGGCGGGAAGGATGTATGTCAACGGCGAAGGTGGGAGGATTCCAACGCTAGGCGACGGCCAGCAGGGCATGGGCGCAATTACGCCCCTTTAATTAGGCCGCAGGGAACACGTGACTTACTGGAAGGAATAACGGTAGGATGTGTGAAAGAATTTGAGTTTCGGACAGCGCGGAGGATACGGCAGTCGTGGAGGATTCGGAAGAGGTTCCGGTTCCTTCAACAAGCCAGTCGAAGTTGGTAAGGAGTACAACGTCAGCATCTCCGACACCAGCAGACGTGGCGAAGGCATAGCCAGGATAGACGGATTTGTGGTCTTTGTCCCAGGCACGAAGCAGGGCCAAAACGTGAGGATAAAGGTCACGCAAGTCTCGGAGCGGTTTGCCTCTGGACAGGTCGTGCAGAGTTCAGAAAAGACAGCGGCAACCACCTCTGAATCGACGGAGAAGACCGACAGCTAGTCGGTTGTAGGCTCCGCCGCACTAATGTTGGTTGATTCGAGAAAGAATCAACCTACCCCCTTCTGTGTTCGTGAATCGCAGCCGCTTTCAGATTCCGAGGGCTTCTCTGAGCCCTTTGTACCTATTCCTAATCGTCACTTCAGTCACTCCCGCGGCTTCGGCTACTTCCTTCTGAGTATTCTCTTCGCCGCCCAAGGTGCAGGCCACATAGAGGGCCGATGCCGCCAGACCCATAGGGTCCTTGCCAGCAGATATCCTCGCCTCTCGCGCCATGAGGAGTATCTCGCGAGCCCTTCTCTGGGCCTTCTCGGACATCCCCGCCCTAGATGCGATTGCTGACACGCACTTCGCTGGGTCAGCGACTGGCATCTTGAAATCCATCTCTCGGTGCATCAGTCTGTAGGACCTCGCAAGGTCCTTTCTCTTGACGTTGCTGGCCTTTGCGACGTCCTTCAAGGTCCTGGGGATTTCTCTATCGCGGCAGGCGGCATACAGCGATGCGGCCGTGATCGAAGAGATAGACCTCCCCCTCACAAGGCCCCGCTCGAGAGCCTTCCGATAGAAGTAGGCTGCCCGTTCAGCCACAGATTCAGAAATCGAAAGCTTTTCCGAGAGTCTTCGCAGCTCGTTGAAAGCCTGTCTTAGGTTCCTGTCCGCAGATTCGTGTACTTGACTCCGCCTATCCCAGGTTCTCATCCTCTCGACCGTGGACGCCATCGACCCTGACAGCGACTTTCCCGCCGCATCCTTGTTTACGGCTCCTATCACAGTCGCAAGCCCCATGTCGTGCATTGCGATCGAAGTGGGAGTACCCGTCCTACTGCGGTCGTCCTTTCCGTCGCTTGCGAAGGTCCTCCATTCGGGCCCGGTCTCGACTATCTTGTCCTTTATGACTAGACCGCAGCTGCTGCAACAGAGTTCCGCGCCAACACCATCCGTTACCATGCTGTTCTTCCCGCATCTAGGGCACTTGTCGAGCGACCTCTCCTGCTTCAGCAGACGCGAGTAGTTTGATTCGGAGGGTATTCTGCATCACTTACCCGAAGCTAAACCCACCCGAATCGCCTTCCTTGACGCACCTCTCACACCTGAGCCCCCAAGGTGTTCGGTACAGCCTCTCCGTAGCGCCGCATCTCGGGCAAATCTTGGGCGACTTTGGCGACTGGAGGGATGGTTCGGCCAACTTCTTAGCGCCGCCTTGATCGTCTTCGGAGCTGTTCTTGATTGTTCAGCTGCACGCAGACAGGGCAAACGGGGCGGTCGCTCGTTCCGTCTGACGTCATTCGTATTCCATGAGTGACGCAGAGCTGATACTGGGGTTGATTCACAACACCATACGTAGCTCCCCCCTATTAAGGATGGGCAAAGCCTTTAGTGTGCTCTCGGGGTCTAATCCTCATTGGACCCTGCAAGCGGCGGGCAAACGAGAATAGAGAAGATATTCGACTCATTTGGCAAAGCCTGGCTGAAATACTGGGAATCCTACGTGGACCTGCAGGACCAGCTTTACGAGTCCCTCCGGGCCGCCAGGGAAGTGCAGTGGCTCGCTGCCACCGATCCCGGTAAGCTTAGCGAAATCAACAGCCTGCAGAGAGACCTCTTCGCCAGCATGCCTCGCAGACTCGACTACACACCCCTCGGTCAGATTTCACGAGACCTCGACAGTGCCCCAACAAGGATCGCAGAACTTGAGGCCGCTCTCGCATCAGAGGCTGCAGCTTGTAAGAGATTGGAGGAAGCGATAGCGATTCTCAAGACGCAGACCCAGGCCTTGAAAGAATCTCTCACTCCAGTCCGACGCTGAGTCGCAGCCAAAACCTCTTGCGCCGCCGGTCGCCGTGGGCGGGGACTGCCTACGATTTCGGGCGGGTTAGCTCTACGATTCGGCTTCTCAGCCTATGCAACCCGTCGCCTCGGACCGCCGAGATCCTCATCGACGAGAAATCCTTGAAGCGTGGGTCCTCCTCAATCCTCTCACTGCTTCCGTCCTTCAGGAGGTCGATCTTGTTCATGATCAGGAGCACCCGCTGGGGGTCCACGTCCAGCTCGTCGAGGACGGCTAGGCAGCTTCCCAGTTTCGTGCGCGCACTGTCGGCGTTCTCGCTCGCGTCGACCATCAGGAGGACGAGGTCGGCATACCTCAGCTCATCAAGTGTCGACTTGAATGACTCGACCAGGTAAGTGGGAAGCCTTGAGATAAAACCCACAGTGTCTGACAGAAGCACCTTCTTTCTTGCGTCTGGAAAGCTCACGACCCGCGTGGTCGTTGTCAGCGTCGTGAAGAGCTTGGGTGACTCCTCCTTCGTCTCTGAAGCAAGCCTGTTGAAAAGGGTCGTCTTGCCGCTGCTGGTGTAGCCCGCAAGCGAGACGAACGGCATGCCGAGCTTCCGCCTCTCTACGGTGTGAAGTTCTCTGCTCGTCCGGCTGCTCTCGAGTTTCTCCCTTATCGCACCCATCCTGCGCTTGAGGGCCCTGAACTTGACGTCCACAGCGGACTCTCCCAACCCCGAGAAACCCGCCCGTTCCCCAGTGACGGAGTATCTGACTGCGTCCTTTGCCCTCGGCATCTCATAGCGAAGCTCCGCCAACTCGACCTGCAGCTTTGCCTCAGTTGTGTTTGCTCTCCTTGCGAATATGTTCAGGATGAGCCTCTCGCGGTCAACAACTTCCGTCTGCGTGACCTTCGCGAGTCTATTTGCCTGAGAAGAAGTGAGGCTCTCATCAACGATTATCGTTTTGGACTCGTTGTCCGCCACCAGCTCCTGGAGCTCCTGGGCCTTCCCCACTCCGACGCCGTACTCCGACTTCACGATCTTCTTTTGTGTGATTACTGCTTGAACCGAGTAACCCGCCGCCTTGGCGAGTTCGATTATCTCATTCTTGGCAAATTCGTCTGGATAAGTAACAACGGTTGCTTTGTCGCGAGAGCTTTCATTTCCCACTGTAAGTTCTCCCTCTGGTCACGAATGCGCGTGAAAAGTCCCTCTATTAGGTCTGCAGAATTGTTTGGTCGAGCTTCGAAGCGGGAAACGACCTCAATTCGCTGTGTAGATTTGAAAGAAAGAGGTTGCCTACGGGATACCCATTCGGACCCCGTTTAGTGGGATTTTACGACTACGGAGCCTACCATCAGTGGATGGAAGTAGCATCGGTAGTTGTAGGTCCCAGGAGAAAGAAAGGTGCAGGTGAACGGACCAGTCAGGGTGTTCGAGTTGAACAACCCGTCGTTGGACGTGACAGTGTGCGCGAGTGCCTTGGGGTCATTGTTCGTCCAAGTGACAGTGTTGTTGACGCCGATGACCACGGTGACGGTCTGAGGCGTGAACGGCCCTGCGGCTCCATTAGTCATTCCCACGCTCACAGTTCCTGTGGTAGGAGTCGTGCCTCCGCACACCACGCTACCTGCGGTCAATGTCTGAGTCGTGGAGGTCGTCAATGTGAATACGGCGACCGAGGAACTGCTGGGGGAGGACTGGGACCCCGGAGCAGGAGCGAAGATCCCCGTCGCAGTAATCGGGGTCATGGCGGTAGACAGGTAGTAGACCGTGCCTCCGAAAACTATGGCGAACACTAGGATTACCGCAACAAGAGCTTTCGAGATGTCCTTGCTGTTCCCTAACACGTAAGGCACCCTTGCAAGAGCGTGCAGATATAAACTCTAGCCTGCGCCTCTTCGAATAATAATATTCTTCTTCGGAATCTGCTGCAATCTCTCTTCAACTCCCTTGCCCATGCCTCGAAGTGGTCTTCGCAAGAACGCTCGTAATGACCTGTCGACTTCCACAAGGTGTTTAGCGACAGATTGAACCGACCATCCCGACCTGCCTCCATATTTGGTCAGGAATGTCCCACTTCATCAACTTCTGCGTCTTCGTAAGTTCTCCCCATTTCGGGAGTGCGATGATACTGTCAGGTCTCTACACTTCTGAAGGTCATTCGACCTTTCGAGCCGAGCTCACTTCTCTTCCGCGCACGTTCGTGTGCCACTACCAACAGTTGGAGGCCGTTATCCACTCTGTGCCGCTCCACATGGTTCGTTTGCCAAGTCTTCAACCTCCATCCCTAATGGCCACCCTGAAGGTTTTCCGAAGGTCGCTTGCCGGGCCGTGAACGTTTGTTCTGGCTTTCTCAAAACCGAGAATGGAGCCGGCTGTTCATTAACGCGACCGAAGACAAAACTGCAGTCGCGCCATGAAGGCAGTAACCCTCCGACGGCCCCGCTGGCTGTTCAGCAAGCGAACCAGCTTCGAGGTTGCACTCATCATTGCGCTCATTCTAGCCTCGCCCTTGGTGCCCACAAGACAAACGAAGGCCGACGACACAGCCGCGAGCGTATCGACGGGGGGAATGCCCATGGGAATCGCGTTCGACCCAGAAGGAGGCAAGCTGTTCATAGCCACGGCCAGCGCGGTGGTCGTCACTGACGGGAGCGAGGGCGTGATCGACAACATTCATTCGTCGATGTCGATGCAGTTTCCCTGCGGCTTGGTTTACGTCCCCACTGTAAACCAGGTGTACGTTGCGAACTGCGGTGGCGATGCGGCGAACGCGATCACCATCATCGACGCCCGCACCGACGCGATTGTGGGAACCATGTCTCTTTTGAGGCAACCCTTCGGTCTAGCTTACGATTCAAACACAGACAAGGTCTTCGCGGCAGACAGCTCAGGCACGGTGTACGCGATAGACGTTCAGTCCCGCCAGGTAGTGCAGACGATTCACGTGCGAAGCGGGTACTACGGCGTTCTCTTCGACCCGGACACAAATGAGGTGTACGTGTCCAACGCGGACAATAACACTGTCTCGGTGATAAGCGACTTGAACTACTCAATTGTGGCCACCGTCAACGTGGGGATGTTCCCCATGGGCATGGGAGTGGACACGACCAGGGGCATTGTCTTCGTTGCCAACTTCGTTGATGGCACAGTCACGGCAATCGCGGAGGGAAACCACTCGGTCGTCAGGACCGTGGACGTTGGATGGCTGCCATCTGGCGTCGCGGTAGACCCTTGCACTGGTATGGCATACGTCTCAAATGGCGATAACTACAGTGTGGTGGAATTCGACACAACTTCGTACGCTTCGACTCCCCGCTTCGTTTCAGGGAGCACTCTCGGTGCGCCTCTCTTCGTCCCAGAGACGGGTCAGATGTACGTCCCCTGCGTCACAGACGGAGAGGTCGTGATGTTTCCGGCATGATCGGGCCAGCATCAGCCTGAGGCAGGTTCGACAATTCAACATTCCAGGGTTGGGCTTGCCTCCGCCCAAGCACGACTAGCAAGACACAAATCGCGAACAGAGTCACGGCAAGGAGTACCGCCCCCGCTCCGCTGTAGGGCATCCAGCCGATTGGTTGGGTTGCCGAAGCCAACTTAGGACTTCACCATTCCAAGTCTAGTAGCTTTGTTAGAGGGAGTTCTACTGTGGTTCATTCAAGGATCCTGCCCCGCTCGCGACGAGGTCGCCCTTGAATCATCTGGACGCGAAGGTTTCCCGGTACCTCCGCGCGCTTCGGCATTCGGATAATATCACCGGCATGCCTACAATAGTTTTAAACCGACTTCATCGGCCTCGCCGAAGAACGCCCAGTGAAGGCCTTGCAACTGGACAACTACGTAACCCAGTCCAAGTCTCGGGTGAAGGCGAACAAGAACACCGGAATTAAGGAGTTCAACGACCTCCTGGCGAAAGCACGGTCGGTCTTGGCAGTGAACGGGTCGACATCCTCCAAGGCGAACTTGAACGGAGTAATCGTGGAGCTAGTCACCAACAGCGAGCACCAGAGACAATTCTGGGAGCACAACTGGTGGCCGGCGGAAGGGAGGGTGCTGCCGCACGCGAGAATATTCTCGGTGATGGGAGTGGAAGGCCTTGAAGCAGGCGCCTACTACAGTCCCACCCTAAACACGTCTCTTTTCGTGAACACGGAATACTACGGCCAGTGCAAGTCGTGGGCCCTGGGGATGGCTGCGGCCATACTGGAAAAGAGGTTCAACACCCTTTCGATTCACGGGGCCACGGCGCTCTACAAGGACAAGGGGGTGGTCATCATCGCCCCCACGGGAACTGGGAAGACGACCCAGTCGTTCAAGATATTCAGCAATCTCGAGGGCAAAATATGCGGCGACGACTGGGCTTACGTGGAATTCCCAGAGGACCTGACCCCCAGGGCAGGCGCGCGTCTGGTTGCGAGACAGCCCGAACGGGCCCTCTACATGCGTTCGGAGTCCCAGAAGGAGCAAGGGTGGCTGCGGGGTGTCTTCGACAGGTCGATGAACGAGAACGTCACGATCAGCAAGGAGGATTGCGAGTTTCCTGCGGGCGCCGACGGCTGCTCCCTGACCAAGGGGAAGTGCGTATTCAACGAAGGGCTCCGCTGGTGCTACTACTCGTTCGGGAACTCGAGGGTCCTAGCGAGGAGGGAGGACCTCCTCGGCCCAGACAAGGTTGTGGACGAGGTCCCTGTGAACCTCGTCGTCCTTCTCAGGCGAGACGACCACAGCCCTGCCGAGGTGGAGCTCACGCCGGACTCGGCCATTGAGGTGCTGCAGAAGGGTGAATACATGATACTTCCCGGAGCGGGGCCCCAAGAGAAGTGGGGGACCATCTCCACCGAGCCCTGGTACAACCCCTACCTGCTCGAGCTCGACAACTCTGCTCAGACGCGCTTCTTCAGGGCGATGTTCGAGAACTGGAAGGTCCCCTGCGTTATCCTCAACACCGGCGTCGAGAGCATCCAGCGGACCCACGAGCGGATAATCAAAGCCCTGAATGCGTCTGCCTGATGCCGAATCAATCAAGAGCGCACAAGGCTAAAGTATCCAGCGCCGCTCGGCTCGAAATCAGATGATCGCTCTCGAGTTCACGCTCATCGTGCTTCTGGTTTCCGTCGTCGGAGGCGTGCTCGGTTCGATTCTCGGCCTCGGCGGCGCAGTGGTGGTGACGCCCCTGCTCACCATCTTCCTCGGCATCGACATCCACTTTGCAATCGGTGCCAGCATCGTTTCCATAATTGCAACGTCGAGCGGGGCGGCTGCCTCCTACGTGAAGGACAAGCTCACCAATCTCAGGGTCGGAATGTTCCTCGAGCTCGGGACGACCTGCGGAGCAATCGTCGGCGCGGCGCTGGCGGTCTATGCGAACTCTACGCTGCTCAAAGCAATCTTCGGCATTGTACTGCTCATTAGTCTCATTCCGATACTGAAGAAGGTCGGGGAGGATATCCCCCAGAATCCAGCGCTCACCGGCTTGGCGAAGCGACTGTCCCTTCACGGGGCATACACCGAAACCAATGGCACTGTGGTGAGCTACAACGCGACCAGGCCGGGCGCGGGCATGCTCGGAATGGTGATCGCCGGCCTCCTTTCCGGGTTGCTCGGGATTGGAAGCGGGGCCTTCAAGGTCCTGTCGATGGACTTGGCGATGAAGCTTCCGATGAAGGTGTCGACAACAACCTCAAACTTCATGATTGGCGTCACTGCCGCAGCCAGCGCCGGCATCTACATCGTAAGGGGGGACGTGGATCCTTTCATCGTGGCTCCCGTTGCCCTGGGGATACTCGCAGGGGCGCTGGTTGGTTCGAGGCTGCTTCCAAGGACCAGGAACCCGACCGTCAGGAAGATCTTCGCCGTCGTGCTCGCGGCAACGGCACTCGAGATGATTGCAGGTGTCTTCGGACTTTGAAGGCACCGGGAGGAATGCGGTTTGAATCTTAGGGACCCCGAGTCCATGAATTCACTGATAGGCAACCTCCTAAGGTACGGCGTCATCCTCTCAGCTGTAATCATCACGATTGGAACGATCCTTCTTCTCCTGGGGAGCGGCTCTCAGGAGCTCTCGCAGTTCGTGGTGTACAATCCAAATCAATTCCCCCACGGCAACTTTGACCCCAGCATTGGTCACATGGTGGCTGGCCTGGCCGTTTTCGACCCGCAGTCCATTATTGAACTCGGAGTCCTAGTACTCCTCGCAACCCCTGCTGCGCGTGTCTTGCTGTCAGTTCTGCTGTTCTCAGCAGAGGGCGACAAGACCTATGCGTACATCACAGGAGTCGTCCTAGCCGTGCTCCTCTTCAGCATGCTGGTGACTCCCTACATCCCAGGCTTCAACCACTAGAGACTCACACCGTCGGTGGAGTCGCAGCAACAGTGCCCTATGCCCGGGTGTATCCCGCACAGAGCATCCCGAAGTAGGTGGGAACTTGGTAAGAGAACAGCTCTCCATGCATCTGGACTTCCTGGAGAACTCCGGCAAGCATTGCCATCTGCCATAGGCTGTCGGGCTTCGCAGCTTCGATGAGCGAACGGGAGAGCTTCATTATCGAATACAGTCGTCCGCCCCTGACAGCATCCACCACTAGTCCGTCGTAGACAGAAGCCTTCTCGCTGAAGCCGTAAGGGCCGTTCTTCTTGTGCGCGTGAGCCTGGTCGGAACTCGCCACAAAGGCCACTTTCTTCTTCGTCCTCTCAGCGACCTTCGCAACCGCCCGCCCGAACTCGAAGTTCTCCCGAAGAGGAATCTCCCTGGATGGGGTCACTACTACAAGCCTGCTCTTTAGCTTCCTTTCCTTGAGAAAGAACCAGGAAGGAATCAGGGTGCCCCAGTCCATGGCAAGGTCGGAAAGCGGACCTTCAAAGGTCCCGTAGTTGGCTCCCACAACGGAAAGTCCTAACTTCTCAGATGCCTCTAGGATTCTCCAAGCCAGCTCGACGTCGCACTTCGCCTTCAGCGAAATCGACTTGTTTCCCTCTGAGACCTTTCCCGAACAATTCTCAGACAGCACAACTCCGATGTGCTTGTGAAGCCGCAGGTTGTGGGGACTGGCAATCACTATGCAGTCGGGTCTGGCCTCCTCCATCTGAGCAGCCAGCTTCCTCATCCCCCTCCTGGTGGGGGCGAATGCTTCCAGCTGGCGACCCGCCAACGCGGGTACGATTTCGCCGCCGTGAGGCGCTATGCAAGCATAGACGAGCGGCAAAGCTGCCCTCAGGCGCTCCCAGCGATATTCAAGCGTTCTTCTCGAGATAGTGAAGGATGCCCATGACCGAGGTCCTCACGGAGATTTGGGCGTACACCGGAATCGAATCCACGCCCTCCTCGGACGCGACCCTCGCAGTCATTTCCTCTGTGATTTCGTCCAACCCCTTCTTTGAGTTCCTCATCCCCTCGACGGCCCTGACCCATTCGTTCACCCTGGCCGTGGTGTCGTCGAAGACGAAGTCGACATCTTTCCTGGCTCCGAAATGGGGCACCAGCAACGACTTGGGGTCTGTCTGTCCGAGCTCCCCGACTGTGGCGACTAGTAGCTTCGGGTCGAAGCTGGGTGGGGGCGTCGTAGGTATCACGGTCTTCATCCCAGGGTAGGTGATGCCGACGGCGTCGGCGGTCAGCAGCGCCCTAGGGTTGTCGAGCATAACCGAAAGCTGGTGCGGGGCATGACCGGGAGCGTGAATCAGGGTGGCGCTCATGCCTCCTCCGAGGTCGAGATGTGTCTCCTTTCCAACCGAAGTCACCCTGTCCGCCGGGATTGGCTCGGGCAATCCGTACATCTCCATTATCGACCTGCCGAACACCCGAGTCGAGCTCTCGATCAACTTGGTCGGGTCAACTAGGTGCGGCGCTCCCTTCTCATGGGTGATCACCTCTGCGTTGGGCATCTCCCGCAGGAGGCGGCCGGCGGCCCCAGCATGGTCCAGATGGACGTGGGTCGGAATCAGATACCTCACATCAGAAGGGGATACGCCAACCTCGGCGAGCCCATCCAGGACGCTCTGGTACGAACTGGCGTAGCCGCAGTCGACCAGCGTGACTTTGGGTCCCTTGATCAAGAACGCGCCGACAGTCCCAGCCTGACCGAGGGCCATCGTGTCTAGAAGGTAGACCCTCTCGCTGACCTTCGACACCAGCACCTAGGCCCGCCTCAGGTGCCCTTCGGCTTCGTGAACTCCATCGCCACGGCCGCCAGCGAAGCCGCCCCGAACTTCAGAACGTCCTCGTCCACCTTGAACCTCGAGCTGTGGTTGGGATGGACGCATCCCTTTTTCGGGTTGCGAGTGCCAAGGAAGTAGAACGCGCCCGGCGCCTTTTCCATGAACCTCGAAAAGTCCTCCCCTCCAAGAACGGGTTCGACGACCTTCGTCCTTGTCCCTGGGATCCCCTTCAGGACTCCGATGACTCTGTCTGTGGTCTTGGGGTCGTTGTAGGTTATGGGGTAAGCGTCCTTGATGAATTCGATCTCTGAACGCGCGCCGAATGTCCTGCAGACACCTTCCGCAACCTCCCTGACCTTCTCCTTGGCATCCTCTCGCACACTCCTGTCCAGCGTTCGTATGGTGCCCTCGAGGACGACGTCGTCTGGTATGATGTTGTCCTTGGTCCCTCCGTGGATGCTGCAGACAGATATGACGAAAGGCTGGACGGGGTCAATCATCCGAGATGAAACTCCCTGAAGGCCGACTATGACCTGCGAGGCCACGTAGATCGGGTCTACCGTCTCGTGGGGAGCCGAGCCGTGGCCGCCGCGACCGTGAATCGTAATCTTGAACCCGTCCGGCGCAGCCATGAAAGCTCCGGGCCTGATGCCGAACTCTCCCGACTTGCTCCTGTTAGAGATGTGCAGCCCGAAGACGTAGTCCACCTTCGGGTTCTTCATTGCGCCCGCCTCAATCATGGGCTTCGCCCCGCCTGTCCCGCCCTGTTCCTCGGCCGGCTGGAACAGGAACTTCACGGTCCCGTGGAGCTCGTTTCTGCGCTTTGCGAGGATTTTAGCCGCTCCCAGCAGCATGGCCACGTGGGTGTCGTGGCCGCAGGCGTGCATTACACCCTTGACCTGTGACCTGAAATTGACGTCAGAGATCTCGGTTACTGGAAGTGCGTCCATGTCTGCCCTGAGGGCGACAACTCTTCCTCGCTTCGACCCCTTCAGGATGCCCACCACTCCCGTTCCTCCGACTCCTTCTGTCGTCTTTATTCCGAGGCCCTTCAGTCGCTTGGCCACGAGTCTCGACGTGGCAAATTCGTGGTAGGAGAGCTCAGGCCTTTGGTGAAGCGCTCTTCGCGTTCTTATGATTTCGGGTTCGATGGCTTTCGCGTCCTGTAGAAGACTCACGGGACGCCATGTTCATGTCCGACGATAAAAGCTCTCATATCCACTCGGGGAAGCGGCAGTGACGAAATATTGCGAGTTGTTGGCCTCGACCTGGCCGGAAGCGAGCGCAGGCACACGGGCTTCTGCGTCATGGAGAGCACGATGGCCTGCCGCACCGAGGTCCTCCATACCGACGATGAGATCGTGTCCAAGACAATCGCTGCGCGTCCCCGGGTTGTCAGCATCGACGCACCCCTCTTCCTTCCGATGGGAAGGGCAAGCCTCGAAGTGAAAGGCCCTCCTCACTTCAGGGAATGCGACAAGGAACTGC
The DNA here is from genome assembly GCA_963759195.1 of uncultured archaeon. Lineage (GTDB taxonomy): Archaea > Thermoproteota > Nitrososphaeria > Nitrososphaerales > Gagatemarchaeaceae > DASPPF01. The sequence continues at coordinate 42,287 of CAVWXJ010000005.1, read as the reverse complement.
TTCGCATGAAGATCAAGTTCTTCCCTATCTCCCTTGGACCGATGAGGATGCTCACTGCCAGGGGCATGAGGCTCCGGTCGGTATTCGAGAAGCGGAATCTCGAAGTGATAGAGAGCTTCCCCGGCGCCATCCAGGACATACTCGGGATGCCTAGGAAGCAGGCGGGCGTCGACAAGCTCGAGGCTGCACTCCGGCGTTACGGCGTACGCTGGAAGGCAGAATCCCCGCTCACTGGCGACGAACTCGACGGCATAACATCTGCATTGGTCGGCCTGATGTACGCGAAGAACAACTACCGCGCCATAGGAGACCCGAAGGAGGGCCTGATGATTCTCCCTCCAGCGAAGCCCTAAAGCATCAGCAAGCCCCCAAGGTTCAGCGGGGGCAGGTCTTCGGGGTCGACCTTCAACTCGACGACCCTCGGGCTCATCTTTTTTAGCTAGCCGCGGGCACAACGCGGTGTTGGCGCTCACTCACGCCACAAAGGCGGGTCTCGCGCTGTTTATCGGGGCGGTGCAGTTCGGTATCGGGATGATTCTGGCAGAAATCTACTTCCCTGGATACAACGTCTCAACCAACTACGTAAGCGACCTCGGGGCTTACTGTCCCAACGGAGGAACCTGTACCATCTATCAGCCCACGTCCAACATATTCAACGGGTCGATAATCCTCCTCGGGCTTCTGATTCTAGTCGCGGCCTACTTCATTCAAAAATCGTTTGCGTGGAAGCCCGCCACTGGGCTCATTGCCCTGGCAGGCATCGGGGCTCTTGGAGTGGGTCTCTTCCCCGAAACGACGGGCATTTGGCACAGCATCTTCTCTCTGATTGTCTTCCTCTTTGCTGGGCTCTCGGCGATAATCACTTTCTGGCTGCAGAAACCTCCTCTCTCCTATCTGTCCATTATTCTGGGAGCAGTGACACTGGTGGCGCTGTTCCTGTATGTGGGAAGTATCTACTTGGGACTAGGGGCAGGAGGCATGGAGCGAATGGTAGTCTACCCGGTTCTTCTCTGGGCCGTAGGCTTCGGCGGGCACCTGATGGGTCTGGAAGACAATCCGAAGCTCTAGAGGCCACCGATCGGATTCGAAGACTCGCGGACATACCTTCCAAATTGGAGCCAGCCAGGCGGCCCAATTTCCATCAATGAGAAACACCGGAGGTTCTCAAATAGAGTCATCCGCCCTGCCAAGCCAGAACAAGATTGACGCAGCATCGCATCGAGCACCTAAGAGTCACGGGCGCGTTCGATTCCGACATCCAATCAATTCACGACTTCATCCTCGAATCCTGGGGGGAGGCTGGCCCATCTGCGTGGGGTTGGACAGGGGCTACTGAGGAGAGCGTGCAGGCTCTGGCCTCCTTGGAACACCTGCAACGCCTGATCTCGAACCCCAAGGTGAAGATACTCCTAGCGAGAGATGGCGAACTAATCGTAGGGTTTGCAGTCAATCGGACAGTGGACGAAGCCACGACGGAGCTGGCCGGCATAATCGTGCAGGAGCGGTACACTGGGAGAGGCGTAGGGAAGGCGCTCATCAACGCAGCCATCGAGTCAGCCTCTGCCCAAGGGTTCAGATCCATCATTGTGAAGACGGAGCCCTTCAACAAGCGAGCGATAGGTTTCTACGAGGCGAGCGGCTTCATCCGGGCCGGATTGACGAGAGAAGAGGTCGACGGCAAGAGCATTGAACTTATGCTGCTGAGACGGAAATTCGGCGAAGCCCGACGGAAATAGTGCGGGGGGTGGGATTCGAACCCACGAACCCCTGAGGGATGGGATTTCTAATCGCGACCAATCTAGGCGCGACCTTAAGTCCCACGTCACCAAGATCTTACGACCTCTTTGACCAGGCTTGACTACCCCCGCGCCTTGTTTAGCGCAACGTTCTCGTCTAAAGCGTTTCTACCGAACCGAATCCCTCTCTCCCCAAGACGCAATCTCCACAAACGATACCGAGCCATGTGGGCGTCGCTCATGGACCCGACCTGCTCCATCCATCTAGTCACTTCATCGCCCGTGCCAAGGTACGCGGTGTGGAGGGGCAGCCTATTGTGGCCGCCATGATGCACATATGAATAACTGCGAAACTGATAGCCAAGCTTTCTCGCCAATGAGATGAATCCGTCTCTGAAACGAACGCTTGACACTTCAAATCGGCACTGTCCCCAACCTTTCCTATACCAGAAGGAACCGTCGGAACTGAACGCTCCTTTGAGGAATCCTATCAGCACCTCCCTATCATCGCTCACCTTCACTACCTCAGGAATATCCACAGTTGCAGCCTTCCGTCCTGAGGTGAACCCGAATCGTTCGAAGAATTCGAAGACTTGTCGCTTGCCCGACCTAACTACGAAGTAGTTGCCCCTGCGCTTGCCGTAGTCAATACTGGGTTCAACTCCAAGAACGTGCTTGACCAATTCAACCACTTTCCTACCCATCTCAATGTCGCGACCACTAATCGACAGGCCCCACGCTTCAGACAAGAAACCGTCCCCCGCGTGAAGACCAAGCAACAAGGCAACATCGCGGTCAAGCCGGTCCCTCGGTTGGTGGTATATTGCGCGAGTGTGTCGCATACTGACTCCCGCTCCATGAAGGAACATCCGAACCCTCTCCTTTGGGATGGACGTCTGGTTTTGGATATCCAGCAAGCTCAGTCCGGAACGATACAGTTGAATGAGCTGCGGACCAAAAATCGGATTGTAAGAAACTGTCTGGCTTCCGGGCCCTCGAGTCACCAGAGGAAAGGTGTAACCTGGTAATAAGCTCCTATCAGATTCGGGTCTCGATGAGCGTCGGTTCCGGCTCGCCTCAGCTTCACGAAACCTGATTCATCAGCGCCCTGAGGCTCTTGGTGTTCATGACATCCTTGGCTTCTACCCAAGCCCTCCGGGCGACGGTCACGCCGTAGCCGACGTTGTCCAGCTCTCCTAAGGAATGCGCGTCCGAATCGATCACGAGCGGCACGCCAGCCTCCATCGCCTTCTTCGCCCATACCTCATCGAGGTCGAGCCTCGCGGGCTCGCCATCTATCTCCAGCATCTTCCCGTTGTCCTTCGCCGCCTTGATCACCTTCTCCAGGTCGATCGGGTTGCCTTCCCTCCTTCCCAGCAGCCTGTTCGTAGGGTGGCACAGGAAATCGACAGAAGGGTTGGAAATCGCCTTCAGCGCCCTCAATGTCAACTTCTCCGCGTCCTGTCTGAAGTTCTGGTGAAGGGATGCCCCGACAAGCTCGAACTCATCTAGGAACTTCTTCTCAAAGTCGAGGGACCCGTCGGATTTTATCTCAAGCTCGACGGCCCTGATTATTCGGAAAGGCGCGAGCTCCTCGTTCAGCTTGTCCATCTCCTTCCACTGCTTTCTGAACCTCTCCTCTGTCAGCCCGTTGGCGACCCTCACGGAAACCGAGTGGTCAGTCACAGCGATGTAGTCGTATCCCCTATCCTTGGCCGCCTTCGCCATCGCTTCCAGCTCCGCTGTGCCGTCGCTCCACGTCGTGTGCATCTGCAGGTCGCCCTTCAGATCATCGAGCTTGACCAGATTCGGCAGCTTCCCGTTCTGAGCCGCTTCCAGCTCTCCCCTGTTCTCGCGCAACTCGGGCGGTATGAACTCCAGTCCCAACTTCTTGAAGACCTCCTGCTCGCTCGCACCAGCCAGTCTCTTGCCTGTCTTGTTGTCGAAAAGCCCGTATTCATTCAGCTTCCAGCCGCGCTCTATCGCCAGGTTTCGCATCGCTATGTTGTGGTCTTTCGAACCGGTGAAGTAGAGCATCGCAGCTCCAAGCTCCGTTTCATCGAAGACCCGCACGTCGACTTGAGCCCCGTCTTTCAGCTTCACGCTGGCCCTCTTCGGCCCGCTCTCAAGGACTTGGGCGACACCGGGACAGCCAGACAGGGCTTCGGTGGCTCTCTTGTCTGTGGACAGGAGGTCAAGGTCTCCGATGGTGCTCTTGCCCCTTCGCAGGCTCCCTGCCATCTCGACCTTGATACCCAGTGCGCCGAAGTAGCTCGCGAACTTTTGATAGGCTCCTTCGGCCTCTGGTAGCAACATCCTCTTCTCGAACGACTGAAGCTTCTCGATTCCCGTGGCGAACGATTTCCTCATCGCGAGTCCGAACTCTTCGTCGAGCTTTCCAGAATCAAGCGCCTTCTTGAGCTCCTCGACGCTTGTTATGCCGTAATCGTGAGAGAGTTTGTAGGCGGTCCTCGGCCCCACGCCCTGGACCTTCATCAGAAGCGGGACTCCGGGCGGCACCTTCTTCTCGAGGTCCTGCAAGAGCCTGAGCCCTCCGGTCCTGAGGTACTCGTCGATCTTCTTCGCTATGCCCGACCCAACGTACTTGATTTCCTCGAGCTTCCCGTCCTTCCATAGTTCCTCGATGTCTTCCTCCAAGTTCCTTATGCTGGTCGCAGCCCTGTGGTATGCGATTACCTTGAACCTGTCCTCCCCGTTGGCCTCCACCAAGTCGCCGAGCCGGTCGAGCAGGCCTGCGACCTCCTGGTTCTTCAACGCCGTAGGAATTCGGCTACAAGAGTTTAAAAGCAGTCTTGGGTCAGTTTGGGCAGTTGCCTCGTTTTCAGAAAGCGTTTGTCCTCCTAAAGGTCGAACCCGGTCATGAAAAGCAGGTCATGGACGACCTGCTGAAGTTGAAAGACGTGCAGGAAGTGCACGTAGTGCCAGGCGAGTGGGACCTGTTGGCGATCATAGAAACGGAGCGGGAAGCCGTCGTTCCGAGCGACCAGAAGGTCTACAACGTAGTCATGGAGAGCGTCGAGAAGATCAAGCACATACAGGACACCAACACTATGGTGTCCCAATTCGCGAAGTCGAAGTAGCCCTACTGCCACCAGCCGTATTCTTTCGGCGGGTCGGTGATCACCAGCGCTCTCTTTCCTTCGACTGTCACGTCGTCCTCGATGCGTACCCCGAGCTTCTCAGGGAGATAGGCCCCAGGTTCTACAGTGAAGAACATGTTCTTCCCAAGCCTCTCCTTCCCACCTTCCACGATGTACGGCGCCTCGTGCACCTCCAGACCCAGTCCATGCCCGGTCCTATGTGTGAAGTACTTCCCCAGTCCCGCCCGGGCGAGGTGCTGCCTTGCCCCGGCGTCAACAGCTCCTACTGTAACGCCGGCCCCTGCGGCTGCTATCGCCTTCTGCTGGGCCGAGAGGACTTCGTCGTACACCTGCTCGACCTCCTTCGACCTTCCGAGGCAGAATGTCCTAGTGATGTCGGCGTAGTAGCCGTCGAACGTCGACCCTATGTCTATCACGAGGCTCTCTCCTCTGGCTACCCTCCTTGAAGTAGGCTGGGCGTGTGGAACGGCTGCGTGGGGCCCGGATTGAACAAGTACGTCGTCCACGTTGGTTGCGCCCTTGGAGTAGATCGCATCCGTTACCTTGCGGGCCAGCTCTGCTTCGGTAATGCCGGGGGCAATGAAGTCTGGAAACCGCTTGAAGGAGTCGCTCAGGATGCTTGCCGACTTCTTCATGGCTTTCACTTCGGCCTCATCCTTCGTTTCTCTGACCCCTTGGAGGATTGGCTCCGCGTCCATCAATCTCATGCGGGCGTGTTTCAGCAGCCTGTCGAGGAAAAGGAATGGAGCCTTGCCTTCAACTCCCCATCTACCCCCGGAACCGAGATTCCTCACAGCCCCTATGATTGCCTGAGACGGCCCGGCCGAGTCGGTCCAGTCGTGAATCTTCAGTCCCACGTCCACCTTCCTGTATGGTCCGGCTTCGAGGGCTGGGACGACGAGCTGTGGTGTTCCCGCGGCTGGAACCATGAGCATGAACGGCCTCTCCATTAGGAAGGATTGTACGCCAGTCAGGTAACGGAGATTCGGCCCTGGCACCACTATGACCCCGTGCAGGCCAGCTTTCGCTGCCTCCCTAGCAACCCGCCTGATCCTTGACCCAAGTATGCTAGTCTTGTTCATTCGCCTTGCGCTCGTCTGGACATCGTTAATATCTTGTACTGATTCCGCTCGTGTTCAGCGTGGGCGCAGGCGAAGCACTCCTCTACCGGGTGGCAAAGCGCTGGATAGCGGGGAAGGACCAACAATCGCTGATTCTTGACGCGAAGCGTTCCAACGCGAGGGGCATGGGCGTCATGGCCAACTACCTCGGCGAGGACATCAAGGACGCTTCAACGGCGGACACGCAGGTGCAGGAGTACGTCACCCTGCAGAATGCGCTTGCATGGAACGGCGTAAGAGGATGCGCCTCTGTCAAACTCACCCAGCTCGGCCTCGGGGGAGAGGATGACTGGGCTCCGAGGCGGCTGGAGCTCCTGGCTTCCAACGCTGAACGGCTCGACCAGTTCCTATGGGTAGACATGGAATCCTCTGCAGTGACCTCCAGCACACTGGAGATCTTCGAGGCAGCGTTGACGCGGCACAAGAGAATCGGAATCGCAATCCAAGCCTACCTACGGAGGAGCGAGTCAGACGTCAAGGCCCTGCTCGACCGAGGGGCGAGCATCCGGCTCGTCAAGGGAGCCTACAGGGAGCCGGAGAAAATTGTCTTCCCGACAAGAAAAGAAATCTCGAAGAGCTACGCGTCGCTGCTCAGTCTACTCTTCGAAAGAAGCAACAACTTCGCCGTGGGCACACATGACTCGGAACTCATCGCGCATGCCAAGCGGCTTGCCGAATCGAAGCACGTGAACTTCGAGTTCCAGTTTCTCAAGGGAATAAGGGACGACCTGAAGTTAGAGCTTGTGAAATCAGGCTACAGAGTCTCCGAGTACCTACCCTACGGCGCGAGCTGGCTCGCGTACTCGAAACGTAGACTGACTGAGCATCCAAGCAACGTCTGGCTTCTGCTAAGGTCGCTCGTCTGAGCCAATATCACGGAATATCACTGTGTATCACGCCTTGATTACAATATCAACTAATTTCGACTTCGCTCGTGAAGTACGGGGCCGAGCGCTTGATAGGGACATGGCAGATTTCACGACAGGACAAGTATGGGGAGCCCTCAGGAAGGCTTGGAAGGGTTACCGGATCGCCAAAGTCCAGCACGACAACGCGCGCATGGTCGAGTATGCGACCCGTATCAGGACCCTGCAGGGCCAGCTTGGAGTTCCACCAGCAAGTTTCCCAGACCTAGGGATGTAGAGGAGCAAACACTCCTCCGTCCCGTTTTTTGTTATTCCGCCTTTCGGGAGAGCTCTTTCTCTATCTCTTCGAGGATATCGCCCACGACCTGCTGCCTCAGTCCGAGCGATGACGAGATGTCGCCTATTCCGTCTCTCTGCTCCTTCATCAGGTACCTGAGCACCTTTCCCTTACCCACGGTCCCCAGGGACGTCGTCGCCTTTGCAGCCTCAACGAGCGCGAAATTCCGAAGGTAGAGCAAGACCGCCCTCTCCTCCTCCATCTCCTTGAGCTTCTTGTCGACCTCCCTGACTATGTCTGCGAGCGGTCTGATCTTCGAGACCTCGTCAGGGTAGCGGAGAACTTCGTTGACCTTTGAAATGACCTTTCCCGCCTCGGAATTCTCCATCCCTGGCACTGCCCCGAATGAGAAAACTCTGGCCCTGAACAGATTGGGCGTCACATCGATGGTGACCGAGAGGCTCTTCTTCAGAAGATACTCCTTCCTCTGGGGTCCTCTGGGACTGTCCTCCAGAAGAGTTCCCACCAACCCTGACTCCTCCATGCTGACTAGGTGCTTCGCGACGAGCTGCTGGCTGTAGCCTAGCTCCTTGGAGAGCTGTAGCTGGTAATTGGGCTCCTGGGCCAGCTTGGCGATGATCTTGCGTCTGATCGGGTTCTCGACCGTCCCCAGCACAGAGTCCAGTTCCGCCTGACTCATCCGGGCCTACACTCCTGCAGCCAACCGACCTGCGAGGTTATCACCTTGAAGTTGTATACGGGGGTCGCCGTCGTATAAATAGATTGGCGGGTTCGAGCCCTCGGAGCACGTCGATGTCGCTTAGCAGAGTCGCCTACTTCGAGCACGGCGCGTGGCGAGCGAGCATCCGCTCGCTTCTTCAGTTGGGGCGGAAGTGCTGAAGCAGGGCGGCAACGCCTTCGACGCTGCGGTCGCTACGAGCTTCGTCATGGCAGTCACCTACCATCCTGCGGGTGGGCTAGGCGGCGATTGTTTTGTCCTGGTCCATGATGCCAAGCAGCGGAAGATGCGCTGCCTGAACTCGAGTGGGTGGGCGCCGTCGGGATTGACAGTCGACCTCCTGAAATCGAAGGGTTTGCGCGACGTCCCTGTGGTGGGACCGTACTCGGCTATGATCCCTGGAACAGTGGCGGGGATGGCCGAACTTCACAGGAAATACGGCTCTCAGCCGCTCCCCAAGCTCCTCGCTCCGGCTGATCGGTTACGCAAAGAAGGGCTTTCCAGTTGGAGAAAGCCTCTGCAGGTCAATTGCGGCGAACCTGAACGGGCTGTCTGACGCAGCAAAGAAGGTCTTCGCCCCGAAGGGTAATCCTCCATCCCCAGGCGACTGGCTCAGGCAGGAGAAACTTGGCAAGGTCATCGAAGAAGTCTCTCACGACGGCGCCAAGGCCTTCTACAATGGATGGCCCGCGGAGAAGATGGCGGAGAGACTCACCGAACTGGGCGTCGAGACCAAGAAGAGCGACTTCAGCGCGTTCAAACCTGAGTGGGTCGAGCCGCTGAAACTCGACTACAAGGGCACGACGGTCTACGAAGCCCCGCCGAACAGCATGGGAACAACTTCTCTGCTCATGCTGGAGTTTCTTTCGAAGACCGATTTGGCGAAGACTGGACCGCTTTCCCTCAACCGAATGCGGCTGACGCTGGAGGCGGCAGAGCTTGCGTACGCGAGGCGGGACGAGATGCTCGGCGACCCAAAGTTCGGGCCGATAGACCTTGAGAGGTTCATGCGACTCGATTCTACTTCCAATCCTTCGCGGCAACGGAGTCTGGGAGAGAGGGACACGACCACTTTCTCCGTGGTCGACAAAGAAGGCAACGTCGTGTCAGTGGCTCAGAGCCTGTTCCACCACTTCGGTTCGCGCGTCTTCGTGGAAGAGTGCGGGTTGGCGTTGAACAGCAGAGGGGCGGGTTTCGTGCTCGCTGGACCGAACAAAGTAGAACCCAGAAAGCGCCCGTTGCACACGCTTTCGAGCCTCATACTCGACCGAGGGGACGGACCGAAGCTGGCTCTGGGAACGAGCGGAGGAGAATACAGGCCGGTTCAGCACACGCTCTTCGTGACTAACATCGTCGACTATCACATGACCTTGGAGCAGTCGATAGACCACCCGAGGTTCCTGTGGAGCGGCGGCAAGCAGGTGGAAGTCGAGGCTGGCTACGATCTACCGCAAGGCACTAAGTACATTTTCAATCAAGGACCGTACCCAGGAAGGAGCGGCACCTGCCACGGAGTCGAGATACTATCACAGTCCAAGAAGGGAGTCTGCGACGTTCGGGGAGACGGGTTGCCCGCAGGCCACTAGGATCAATGGGCAGTCCCTCAGACCTCTCTCCATCTTGCCTTCTTGGCGGATATGATCAGCAGGGTCACGCTGACCGCGACCAAGACTGTCCAGGCGGCCGCAGCCGAGGTGAATGAAAGGCTAATCAGACCGCTCGCCCCCTGCGCTATCTCCGCTGCATAGGTTGTGGGCGAAAGGTACGCCGCGTAACGGTACGGCAATGGGATGTACGTGATTGGATAGTAGACCGGTGGGAGCGTGGAGAAGAGGGTGGAAATCAGCCTCGAAAATGCGAAGCTCTGCACAATATCGCTGGAGAAGGTGGATAGGGTGAAGCCCAGGGAGATTGAGGTGAGGAACACCATGAGAAGCACGGCGAAAAGTTCCAACGCTCCCACCAACCCGGGATGGATGTCGACGGCAGCGAGCAAAACGAGAACCGCGAGTGCGGGGAGGGAGTAAATCAACTCGCCAATCGCCATGCCGGCGACATAGGCGCCAGAGGTCGTCGGCGTGCTGACAATCATATCCTGCAGTTTGAAGTCGTTCTTGTAGTGGGAGAGGTCGCCTTGCAGGGAGATTCCTGCTTGGAACATGCTCATTATCAGTCCTCCCTCGATTGCCTCTCCAATCAGCTGCCCTCGGCTCACGAACGTGATTACTATCAGAAACGAGAAAGGAGCGAGCACCGTGTTCACGACAACGATAGGATAGTTCTTCATCTCGTAGATTGAATTCATCAGAACTCCGGCAAGCACGTTTGAAAATCCCGACTTCATTCCTGCTGGCCCTCCTCGCGCGCACCTCGAACCAGGTGGAAGAAGACGTCCTCGAGAGAGACCTTGTTCATTGAGAATCTGGTCCCCCTCTCGACCAGCAATCTGGAAATCCTGCTGGCCTCTTCTTCATCGGTGAGAATCTGAGTCTGTCCTGTCGCGCCGACAGTGACGGTGCCCTCTCTCACCTCTGGCATGTCCGGCTCAGGGCCCATCATCAGACTGTATTGGTACTTCACCGTCGTCCTCAGTTGGTCTAACGTCCCAAGGCCGATGAGTTTTCCCAAGTGTAGTATGCCTGTGCTGTTCGCGAGCCTCTCGGCTTCCTCTAGGTAGTGGGTCGTGAGTATCAGGAAGCGATTCTTCGCTAGGTCCCTCAACACGTCCCAGAGCTCTCGACGGGAAATGGGGTCCAGGCCAGTCGTCGGCTCGTCAAGGAAGATGATTTCGGCCTCCGAGGAGAGCACCGTCGCCACCAGGACCTTGCGCTTCGTCCCGCCGGAGAGCCGCCTGTTCAGAACGTCCGTCTGCTTCTCCAGACCGACCCTCGCGAGACCCTCTACAGCCTTCTTCCTGGCTTCGGCGTAGGAAAGACCCCTCCACATCAGGTAACTCAGGACGGTCTGCTTGGGGGTCATCCAGGGCGACGTCCTCGCCTCTTGGGGCACGCATGCGATGATTTCCCTCAACCTCTTCGCATCTTCCATCACGTCAAGCCCGTTGATTGACGCCGAGCCCGACGTCGGTTCGAGCTGGGTGGCCAGTATCCTGACTAGGGTTGTCTTGCCGGCGCCGTTCATCCCGATGAGGGAGAAGACGCCCTTGGAGGGGATGTCGAGGTCCACTCCGTCGAGAGCCTTCTCTCCCTTCGGAGCCGCTGTACACCTTCGTGAGCGAGTCGCAAAACAAGCTTTGGCCCGCCAAGTCCGCGCCCCTTCTCGGGGTCAGTCGCTTTAGAATCTACTGGCATCAGCCTTCAGTGATTCGGCCGCAGCCTCACGCGTCGAGATTCATCAAGACGACGACCTTTCCGCGGGCGTGCCCTTCCCCAAGATACCGGATAGCGTCGGCGGTCTCGCTGAATGGGTATCGCCTGTCGATTACAGGTTTGACTTTTCCGGCTTCAAGAAGCTCTTTCAAGAATCCCAAGTCCTTCTGGTTTACTTTCGCCAGCCCCATGAGCCCTAGATTCTTGCCTCCCATCCTTTGACATCAGCGGACCCAGGACCATATGTTGGATTAAACGCGTCAGGCCTGAGAATCCAGCAATGGCATAGATTCCTTGGGGCTTAAGCGCGCGCTTGTAATCGAGAAACCGAATGATTTCCCATAGCGGCAAAAATCAAGTCGTAACTCTGACCGTTCTTGGTGAAATCCTCTTGCGTGTAATCTATGACGTGGTCTGCACCCATGGATGCGCACATTCTCCAAGTTCCGCGTGCTGCACACGGCCGTGACTTCGGTCCCGAACGACTTTGCAATCTGCACGGCGAACGTGCCCACGCCACCAGACGCACCGTTCACCAGACTTTTGCCCGGGTTAATCTGCCCCTTGTCGCGAAGACCCTGCAGTGCGGTGATTGCGGCTACGGGGACCGCGGCAGCTTCCTCGAACGACAAATTGGTTGGCTTCAACACCAACCTGTCTTCACGGGCTGATGCGTATTCTGCAAAACCTCCTGCGCACGTCCCAAATACCTCATCCCCAGGGTGAAATTGCGTTACATTATTGCCAACGGCTTCCACCCGCCCGGCAATGTCAGCTCCTAGTCTCGGGTCCTTTGGTTTGCGCAGCCCTTCCCCTAAGCGGGCAATGAACGGCGCACCCCTCATGCCGTGCCAGTCCAGAGGATTTGCGGACGCCGCAAGAATCTTCACTAATACTCTGCCGTCCTCAGGAGCGGGTTTCTCCACTTCTTTGAGCTGAACAACATCAGGCGATCCGTATACAGTGCGTATGGCAGCTTTCATTTCCACTAATGGCAGCTGGTGCCCCCTTAATGAGTTTGAGATGGGGTGCGAGCAGAGACTTGTGCGGGCCCGGTGCGATTTGAACGCACGACCTACAGCTCTCTCCTCGATTTAGGAGGCTGCCGCGCTGTCCATACTTCGCTCGATGGTTGATCTGCGCTACGGGCCCATCTCCGACCCGCTTAGAGGAGGAATATTACATATTCCGAGGGCGCATCATATCAGGTCGAACTCCATCTCGAGCTCCTTCCTGGAGTTCCTGAACCTCGGCTTGCCCAGCTTGATGGGCCCGACCAGGGAGGTGCTTTCCACGTGCCTCTCGACGCAACAGTTCACGTTCCAGTCGGGAATCCTCACAAGCTTGAGCCTCGTCACGTTCGCGGGCACGGGAAAGAGGTCGTAGATTTGGTCGCCGAAGTGGTTCTCTGCCTCCTCCCTGTCCATCTCGAACTCCAGTATCTCGGCTCCCTCGGCCACCTTCTGGTTCGCGGCTTTCCCTATCTTGTCCAGCTCCTCGGCTGTAGGCGCCCTGTCGAACTTCACGGTCAGCCTGCCGTGCCTGCCTGAAACGTAGGTGGACGAGGTCCACTTCGCCCCCAAGACGCTATGTAGTGCGCCCTTCAGAACGTGAAGCGCCGAGTGAGTCCTGACCTCGTCTTCGCTCAACTAGAGCCTCGTCGCAATCTTGTAGAAGTCCGACATTCGGACCTTGAGACCGTACCTCGTCTCGTTGCTGTGCATGTACCTGTAGATTGCGAGAAGCGTCGGCCACATCCTCAGCATGCTGAAATTCCCGTCGATTTTTGCCTTTACGAAATCGAAGACCTTGGCGTACACCGCGAACTTTTCCAACACGGCCTTCCTGTAGCCTTCCTTGTCCCCAAGGTGGTCGACGAACAGGTTGACGCACTGCATGCTGGGAATTATTCCCTCTCCCAGCATCGGATAGACTGTACCGATGCTCTCCCCGACGCCCACGACCTTCCCGTCGAAGAATGGCTCGCACAGCTTGGGCGGGGTCACCCTGACTGGCCTCCCGATCCTCCTCACCACTTCGCAGTGGTACTTCTTAACGAACTCGTCCAGCTCCCCCCTGTACCTTCCGCGGAGGTCGCCCGCCCCGACGTGGGCCATGCCGTCCCCCAGCGGGAAGTACCACCAGTACCCCGTAATCCCCTCGTACGGCCTTATCACGAAATCATCGTAGGGCAGCTCCTTCGACTTCACCTGGTACTCGAGCGACGGAATCACGATGTCGCCCTGAATCTTGGGAAGCAGAGACCTGTGGAGCCCGGTGGCGTCAACGACAATGTCGAAGTTATCGAAATGCCCGTCCTGTTCCTTGATCTGCGACCCCCAGTGGACATTCTTCCCCTTGATCATGTCGTGGGTAAGTTGGTGCTTGTCATAGGTGACCAGTCCCTTGAGCGGTATCTCCAACTCTTCGCCGTCCAGCTGGACGACCATCTTCTTTCCCTTGTGGAGCACGTAGTCGTCGAAGTTGAACCCCGCCATCTTCACCAGGTCCCTGATGTACGGCTGACTGGTTCCCCACGCGCAGACCGTGTACCAGTTCTCCTCTGACCGCATCTCGAACGCCTCGACCTGGTGCTCGCTAGGGATTCTGTTGAGAAGGTACGCGCCAGCCACTCCTGTGCCGACGACTGCGATACGCGTCTACGATCCCCTCCATTCGACATGGAAATAATCCAGTCCATAAAGCCTCTTGACCTCTTCTATCGCATGGCATGGCCTGCAGCACACCTCTAGGTCTGATATCCCTCTCCTGCCGCTAAGTATGTTGTGCCAGAATGCGTCACCCCCTCTTCGCCTTTCCAGTCCGCCGCCCCTAGTTTGTGGTGAACTTCAAGAACTCGTAGATCATTGCATCCGCAATGAACGCACCTGCCCCCCAGGAACTCTATCGCCCTCCAGCGAACTCGTTTGTATCTAGTCGCTGGCTTCCTTTGAAGAGCCATCGCCTCTTGAAGGGTTCGAGTCTTCAAACCATATCTCCCAAAGAGGTTGTAAATGCATGATTGCGACAGATTGTAGCTTCTCGCTATCTGCTTCGTCGATCGCTTCTCTTCGAAATACAGTTGTTCAAGGCGACTCTTGGGAATCAACCTCAGAATCTCGTCGTGCATCCATGCGCAATATGCTCTGCCCTTCCGCCACGGAAGTACCGAAGGTCGCGGTTCCACTCTTCACAATTTGGGACGAGAAGATAAGCCTCCCTGCTTGGCCCAAGTGCACCCACGACCGCGATTTTCACGTTGAATTGGGTGACAGCGGGCTCTGGGAGACATCTGTTTCGCGAGCCAAGGCGGCCATTCGCCCGTCAATCTGCTCAGCCGCTAGCCGAAGCTCAAAGGGTTAAAGGCCGCGGAGCGACGCCTGGACTGCTGTCATCGGGATGAAACAAAGGTCAATCGCCATCATGGTCGCGACCGCTGCTGTCATCCTGGGGGGCGTGCTTGTCCCGCTGCAGTTCGCTCGAGTCGCCTGTTGCGCACTACCGAGCCCCTCATCCCAGCTTGCGCAGGACGGGCAGGGGACCGCTGTCGCTGCCAGCACCCCCGAGATTGCCCTCTTGTTCTACTACTTCCAGCTCAACGGGACGACGGGGAACCTGCTCTTCGTCATGCAGAACATAGGGCGCCTGAACACAAGCGTGGCGAACGTGTACTTCGACGGCTCGCCAGTCAGCAGTTCGTTCATGACGTCCAACGGTGTCTGCGCTGACTTCCTTATCGGTCTAGAGTGCAGAATGACGCTGGCCTTCGGCCCTGGATTCATGTTCCCGCCAGTTCGGGGCAGCGTTCATTCGCTTGCGATTCAGACCGCCGGCGGCGGCAAGTTCGACTACAGCGTTACCGCAGGCGCGGGTGGCGCAGATTGCGGGCTAGCCCACTGCTGAGCCAGCGCCGGTGCCGACGACTGCGATTTCCAACCCGAATCAACTGGCAGCCGATAGAGCGAGATATCTGTCTTGCACATCAAAGTGGTCGTCTTAGTCTGAAAAGTATGCCCACTGAGAGGTCTATACGGGTGCCATTCTGAAGGCGACCCGCATGAGTCTGAGAGCGGCCTATGGTGCCGCTGCTGCCTTGCTCCAAGGAGCCGGCGTAAGACCTGACAGTTTCCGTGTCGTTTATTCCGCAAGAGCGCCAGCCGAATCTAGTCAAGTGGTCGAGCGCTATGAGAATCTCGTGTGCAAGCAGTCTCACAAGATAGACTGTTTCACGCTGAGCAGTCGTAAGTTCTACTACTAAACAGGACCCACTACTACCCTCCCGCCAAATCTCCTAACCGCTTGGGGACTCATTCAGCTTCGAAGCCCTAACCCTAAAATACCAAGTAACCTGCGTATACCACCGTTGTCGAAAGTAGTCAAGGTATCCGAAGACACCCACACTAAGCTCGCTAGCTTAGCAAAGTGGAACGAATCCATGGACCAAGTAATCCAGCGGCTTACCACTCAGGCGAAGGGGTTAGAGGACGTCGTCGCTGGGCGAAGCTCAATCTGTTTCATCGACGGCCACGAGGGAAGGCTCCTCTACCGCGGCTACGACATAGTAGACCTAGCTCCCCATTCGAGCTACGAAGAGACGGCCTATCTTCTGTGGAACGGGCACCTGCCTCTCGCCAACGAACTACGGGCTTTTTCTGGCGACCTCGCTTCGAAGCGGGCCATTCCGAAAGACGTTTACTCGATTCTAACGACGCTTCCGAAGAACTGCGACGCGATGGACGCGCTCCGCGTGGGGGTAGCCTCCCTCGGAATATTCGACGATCCCATGTACAGTCAGCAGGAGAAAGCGATGTCGATTGCCTCCAAAATCGGGACGATTGTGGCCGCCATCCACAGGCACAAGCACGACCAGCCAATGATTAACCCGAAGACCGACCTGACCTTCTCCTCAAACTTCCTCTACATGGTCACGGGCAAGGAGCCGACCGAAGAGAGCGCCAGGCTGATGGACGTCCTCCTGATTCTTCACGCTGATCACGAGCTCAACGCCTCCACATTCACCGCAAGGGTGATCGCTTCCACCCTGTCAGACGTCTATTCGGCGATCACAGGGGCGGTGGGGGCGCTCAAGGGCCCGCTTCACGGCGGCGCCAACGAAAAGGTGGTCGAGATGACCGCGGAGATAGGTACTGCCGACAGGGCGGAGGCCTACGTCTCTGACAAGCTAGCCCACAAGCAGAAAATCACCGGCTTCGGCCACAGGGTCTACAAGACCATGGACCCGAGGGCTGCCATCCTGAAGGAGATGGCCCGCAAATTCGTCAGCGATGAAAGGGAGAGGCAGTCTCTCAAGATCCTCGAGAAGGTGGAGGCCATGATGAAGGCAGAGAAGAACCTCTACCCCAACGTCGACCTCTATTCGGGCCTGGCGCTGAACCACCTAGGCATTCCTAGCTACCTTTTCACCCCAGTCTTCGCAGTAGGAAGGGCGCCGGGCTGGCTCGCGCACGTCCTTGAGCAATACTCCGACAACCGCATAATCAGGCCGAGGGCCGAATACGTAGGCACATTGAAGGCCGAGTACGTCCCCCTCGAGAAGAGGACGCCTGTCGCGGTGACGCAGAGATGAGAGTCGAGGCGCTGGTCAAGCGGAGCCCGGTTACAATCGGAGCTGGCGCCTCAATAAAGCAGGCCGCTGAAGTATTCACGCGTGAGAAGATTGGCCTTCTTGTCGTGGCATCTTCCGCGAGCCCGGTCAAGGCTGAGGCCGTACTTTCAGAGAGGGACGTCGTTAGAGCAGTAGCAGCAGGGGCTCCCCTCTCCAAGTCCCTCGATTCAATCGCGACCAAGAAGCTGATCACGGTCAAACGCTCCGACAGGCCCTCCAAAGCGGTCAGGCTGATGCTAGAAAACGGGATTCGCCACCTAGTAGTAGAGAACGACGACGGAACATTATTTGGGGTGCTTTCAATCAGGGACTTCTTCAGGGAGCAGAAGCTGCTGCAGACCTTCCTGAAGGAAGAAGACGAGGACGTGCACGGAATCGACTGACCTGATTGGTCCCGTGACGGACTCCAAGACCGCCAAACCTAAATAGAAAGCAGCGACGTGGAATTTTTCGCATGCCTCTGGTCAGCGACTATGCCCTAGTCTTCCTCATGGGAGGGGTGGGCGTTGTCTTCACGCTGCCCACAGTCATTCTGCCCCGGCTACTCGCCCCGAGGAGGCCCAACCCGTTGAAGAACGCCCCGTTTGAGTGCGGCCAGGTGCCCGTGGGCTCGGGCAAGATGCACTACATGATGCAGTACTATGCCTACCTTCTGATGTTCATAGTGTTCGACGTGATGGGCATGTTCCTCTACGCCTGGGCTGCGGCCTACCGCCCGATGCTGCTAGGTCTCGCCTCCGACTGGACTGTCACACTCTTCATCGGGATGCTGTTCCTGCCCATGGGCTTCGCCCTCTTCCTTGCTGGGAGACGCGAGCTTTGGTAGAGGCGCAGAGCGTCCAAAAGTCGGGCGCGTTCCAGGTGCTCGTAGGGAAGCTCAACGACGTGGTCCAGTACGCCATAGGCGACCCAATGCGCTACCTCGCGAACTGGGGCAGGCTCTACTCTCTCTGGCCGGTTCACCTTGAGACTGCCTGCTGTTCGGTGGAGGTGGGGGCTGCTGCTGGATCTAGGTTCGACTTTGAGCGCTTCGGTACGCTGGAGGCCTTCGGCTCACTTCGTGCCTGCGACCTGATCATAGTGA
This sequence comes from uncultured archaeon, assembly GCA_963759195.1. GTDB lineage: Archaea > Thermoproteota > Nitrososphaeria > Nitrososphaerales > Gagatemarchaeaceae > DASPPF01. Next base: position 24,387 of record CAVWXJ010000005.1, on the reverse strand, counting down.
TGGGGACAATCACGCGAAAGCTTGCTCCGCGCCTCAAGCTGATCTACGACCAGATGGCAGAGCCCCGCTACGTAATCGCCATGGGCGCGTGCGCGATCACGGGTGGTCTTTACTTCGACTCCTACAACGTCCTGAGGGGCATTGACGACATCATGCCCGTCGACGTCTTCGTCCCAGGCTGCCCTCCGAGGGCCGAGGCCCTCCTGCAGGGCATAGTCCTGCTGCAGGAGAAGATCAGGAGAGCCCCAAGCCTAAGCGGTGCCTGACCCGACCATGAGCCAAGCGCAGACCGCGCAGCCGAAGCCCGAGCCAGTAAGGGCGAAGGAGTTCGCAGCCAGAATTACGGCGAAATTCCCGGATGCCAAGGTGGACTGGATGAAGGAGAGGAGGCTCAAAGTGACTGCCACCCTGCCGACAATCAAGGATGTCTGCCTGTTCGTCAGGGACGAGCTCGGCTTCGACCACATCAGCACGGTCAGCGGGGTGGACTGGATAGCCAAGAACGAGCTCGAGGTGGTGTACTTCGTCAATTCCGTTTCCAAGCCCGGCCTCGAGGACTTTGTCATAGGCGTGGCTGAAAGGGTCCCAAGAGACAACCCCGTCGTGCCTACGCTCATCGAGGTGTGGCCCGGGGCGGAGTTCGAAGAGAGGGAGACTCACGAGATGTTCGGCATCAACTTCCAGGGTCATCCCAACCAGGGCCACCTGCTGCTCCCGGAGGACTGGAACGACCTGCCGCCTCTGAGAAAGGACTACAACTCACCCGGAAGATGAAAGGGATGACAATCCAATCAGAATACTCGCCCGACGCGGACAGGGTCATGGCCGTCTCCTTCGGCCCTCAGCATCCGGGCGCGGGCCACTTCCGAATCAAACTCTGGCTGGACGGCGACTTCCTCGTCCGCTCGGAACCTGACCCTGGCTACGTTCACAGGGGAGAGGAGAAGATGGGCGAGTACAGAAACTACACGCAGAACGTCCCCCACCTGGAGAGACCAGTTATCCTCGACAGCTCGAACATCCTCTTCGCCTATGCGAGGGGAGTCGACGAGCTGATGGGCAACAACATCCCTCCACGGGCCGAATACCTCAGGGTCATCATGGCGGAATGCAACCGCATCATCTCCCACATGTACTTCCTGGGAATCATGGGAATATTCACCGGACATTCCACAATGATCGAGTGGTCGATGGGTGACAGGGACTTCTGGATCGACCTCGCGGCAAGAATCGGAGGCGCCAGGGTCACCTTCGCCTACATCATTCCCGGCGGAGTCAGGAACGACATGCCAGATGGGCTGACAGAAAAGGGCCTGCAGACCTGCGACTGGTTCGAAAAGCGCATCGACGAGTACGACAGGATTTTCTTCAAGAACCCGATATTCCTGGAGCGGACCGAAGGCGTCGGCGTCCTCTCAAGAGAAGATGCGATCAAGCTGGGAACTGTCGGAACGGTCCTCAGGGCTTCGGGCGTCAAGAGTGACGTCAGGAAGGACGAGCCATACAGCGCGTATCCGGATTTTGACTTTGACGTTCCTGTCCTCAAGAGCGGCGACTCGTGGGCACGCTGCTACGTGGCGGTGGAGGAGATGCGTGAGTCCGTGAAGATAATCAGGCAGGCCTTCAAGCAGATTCCGCCGGGTCCAGTGCGACTTAAGCTAGGTCCCCAGCCGCGGGTGCCCGCGGGAGAGGTGTACAGCCGAACCGAGGCTGCGCGCGGCGAGATGAGCTATCACATCATAAGCGACGGGACGCCCAGGCCGTACAGGCTGAAGATAGGGACACCAAGTTTCAAGAACCTCGCAGTGTTGCCGCACCTATTGAGAAATTGCCACGTGGCGGACATACCGGTGATATATTGGTCGACCAATTTTTGGCCTGTGGAGAGCGACCGCTAAATAGTCAGAATCGTCCTCAGAATCAACTCTAGACGCTGTTTTCATGCTTCTTTCGTTAATCATGGCTCAAGTGATTGAGTTTACGCTCCCGAACTTGGTCAATACGTTCCTTCGCGTTCTCTACAAATCCTCGAGTTTCGCAGTGAATGGCATCAGACAGGGCTTTCCATTTCCCAACTACTTCCAACAACTCCGAAGTTGACGACCCATATTGCAATTCGAGTGCAAGTTCTCTCTTGGCAATTTTCTCGGAGTGCCTGATAGGCAACATTCGAAGTAGACGTTGAGCTTCTAGGAAACGCAATACTTCTAACCTTCCAATAAGACTTGGACCCGTGACACCCTGCCTATCCGTCGCCTGATTAATCCATCTTACTGTGGCGTGGTAGCCCAACTTCCGTAGCCTTCCTGTCAAGAAATCTAGCAACTCAGCGTCGCCATTTGTTACGCTCGCTTCTGGATTGTATCGGCTTCGCTTCCTGTGAAGATGGACCGAACCTTCCGCATCGAAAAGTCCGGCAAGGAAATCGGCGAACTCGTCGCTTGTGAGCGCTTCCATCTCCGCCTTCCTAAGCTTGAGCAACAAGAACTCGAAACTGTTGTCCAGATCGCATTCCAATGACCACTCGTATGGGACAAGGCTAGCAGTCCTAGGATATTTCGAAACGTGGCCATACTGTGAAAAGAGACATTCGAAGAGGTTGGCCATTGCTGGGTGTGTCGTACTCACGCGAACACGGACAGCGCGACCATGCCTTACGACGTGCATATCGCCATACCTCAGTCCCATCAGATACGACTTCTCAAGGCTGTTCCCAGAGAGGGGGCGTCTATCATACTTTGAGACGGCTTCAATTTGTGCTTGGATTTTGTCTCTCAGTCTTATTCCACGTTTCGTTAGATGATTCCAGACAGTCGTAACATCTATCTTGTTCCCCGCAATCTGCTTCAGCGACTCCCCAGACTGATATCTTCTAACCCATTCGTTGACCATCTCCTCCGTCACTTTCCTGATGTGATCTGCCCTGTCCCTCCTCGCAATTCCGAACTTCTTCAGGTAGTAAAGAACAAGGGTCTCTCCCGACTTTGGGTTAGGATACTTCAGACCGTACGCACGAGCTATCTTTGCGGCTGAGAGCTTCTGATCGCAATACATCCGCCGAAGGTCATCTTCGATAGGCGGCCACTGAAGCTCCTCCAACAGAAACCGAGTCTGGTCACGCTCTTAAGCGCCAATCCGGCATTCAACACGCAAGATTCATAGCGCTCGAGTTAGTCTGCTTCTTGAACTGCGATGCTCCCGGACCTCATAGTCCTGCTTGGGGCCTTCATCGTCATCTGGATCATCGCCTCATTTCCTGCCTACGTTGCAGGCAAGATGGTGACCGGCAGGGAAGGCGACCTTCGGCGAGGCCATGGGCGCCACGCTCGGCGGGGTGATCGTCTACGCCCTGACAATCGTGTTGGTCGGGTTCTTCCTGGGCGCTGTCATCGGCCCGACTGCAATAGTGTGGGGAGTGATTCTCGGCTTCGTTGCTTTCCTCGGCGTCTACAAGTCTGCCTTCCACACGGGCTGGCTCGGCGCCTTCGGAATCGCTATCATCTCGGTCCTCGTTGCTCTCGTCCTCAACCTGATAGTCGGGGCCCTCTTCGGCGTGTCGTTCCCAGCCTCCATCCCGCACAGCTTCACTGTGTGAGATACGTACAGGAAGCCGAAAGTTCACCTCACTGTCAACAGATATTGTCAGCGCCTGTCATCTCCTTCACCGACGGTCACGAAGCAGATTCAGTCATGAGCAAGTTCACCAAGGATTGGAAGGTTCAGGAGAAGGACAGCTTTGGCAAGAAGACGCGCGATGCCATCAAGGGTCAGAAGCCGGTCCGCCCCCAGATTCTGAGAGCCACCCAGCAGCTCAACGGTGAGATAAACCGCCTGGAGAGCACCACGAACAGGCTCAGGCAGAGGGAGAACTCGATTTTCAAGAAGACTGTTGCCGCGGTCCAGTCGCACGATCAGGAGTCCAGCAAGGCATATTCCAACGAGCTGGCGGAGGTCAGGAAGATGACAAAGGTGGTCACCCAGTCCAAGCTCGCTCTCGAGTCAGTGACGACCCGCCTCGAGACTGTCAAGGACATGGGCGATTTCGCGGTCACGATTGCTCCAGCAATTGGCGTGGTCAAGAAGGTGAGGTCCACACTTGCTGAGGCGGTGCCTGACGCGCAGGGAGCGCTGGGCGAAGTCACCAACGAGCTGACGTCCATAATGTCCGACGTGGGCGGCATATCGGGTGGGGACTTCTTCACCCCAGAGTCGAGCGAGGAGGCAAACAAGATCCTCGCAGAGGCTGGTGCCATAGCTGAGAAACGGATGAACGAGTCGCTCCCCCAGGTGCCCACAGCCTCCGGAATGTCGATCTTCGACTCGAGTTCATAGCGACCCACTTCTCTCGGTTCACTCTGGCTAGGGTGAGCTAGCAATGGCCTCCGGAACCGCTCCGCCCCGAGCGGAGCCTTGTTCCAAGCCGACTTGAGCGCCGAAGGGTTATACATACTAATCCCAGACCGAGAAGGCGTTCACTTCCGATGCCAATGTCCGACTACGACGTCGTAATAGCCGGAGGCGGAATGGCTGGGCTCATCACCGCAGCCTCCATCGGCTACCACTCGAAGGGCAAAGCCAGGACCCTGATCATCGACAGGAACCCCGAGCAGGAGCCGGGCAAGAAGACGCACAACGGCTGGACCTGCGGGGACGCCACGAGTCAGCGTAGTCTAGACTACCTTGCGGAGCACATCGGGGTGCGCTACGGCTCGCCAGAGCTCGAACATCCGGTGAAAGGCGTCTACGTTTATTCGCCAGACAGGAAGACGAAGGTCCTCTTCGAGGGAGAAGGTTGGCTCTTCAACAGGAAGATTGCCCCGCGGCGGCAGGTGAACGACGCCAAGAGGTACGGCACGGAGTTCATGTTCGGCGCAACTGTGGAGAAGTTGCTCTATGACGGCGACTTCGTCACGGGTGTAAGTGGCAGAAAATCAGATGGTTCAGCCTTCACCGCAACGGGCAAGATTGTCATCGACGCCACGGGCTCCTCATCAGTCCTTCGACGTTTCTTGACGATAAGGTCGTTCATCGAGAAGGAGATAGACGGAGACGATGTGGTCGGGACTGGGAGGTACATCCTTGATTTCGAGCCGGCGAAGGAAGCCCCAGAGTTCTTCACTCCAGACTACTGCATCATTCACCTCGACCAGTTCATGGCGCCAGCGGGCTACGCGTGGGTTTTCCCGAAGGGAAAGACCAAGGTCAACATCGGTCTCGGAATATCCAAGTCCGGCCTGGAACGGCGGAACAGACGGCTCGGACTCAACGATAACCTGCAGAGCCTTATCGACAAGTACGTCGCCGACAACCCCGTGATCAAGAACGCGAAGCAGCCCCAGGGAGAGTCGGACTCGGGCAACACCAAGGGCAACTGGCAGGTCCCTGTGAGGAGGCACAACGACTGCATGGTCGCCAACGGCTTCGCAGTGGTTGGAGACGCCGCGTGGATGCCGCGCCCGATCGATGCGGGAGGAATCAGCCCCTCGATCTACGGCGGCACCATCCTGGGCAAGGTGGTCGCCGAGGCGCTGGAGGCGGGCGACACCAGCGAGAGCTTCGCTCTGGAAGTACAACGTCGAGTACATGAACACGCACGGATACCCAATGGCGAGCTTCGAGGTCCTGAGAAGATACCTCCAGACGGTCACAGACGAACAGCTCAACTACGGGATGAAGCACTTCCTTTCAGAGGAGGACGTTTCCGCCATCACCGAAAGGAAGCACCCCGAGTTCAACAGGGCCCGGTTCATGAACCCCGGCGATGTGGTTCAGGGTCCTCGGCCAGCTCTCCCTTGCCAGGGGCTTGCGCTACACTGTGGAGAAGAGCTCGAGCCTGGTCGACATCAACCTGGCGTATCCTGAGTCGCCGGAAGGCTTCGATGCGTGGAAGAAGCGGCTGGCCCGCGAGCTACAGGAGACGGTCGAGAAGTTCAAGCCCCTCGACATAGCGAACTAAAAATACGCCCAGAAGGCCGACACAGCGGCATGCAGGAAGCATCCCTCGACGACGAGATTCTGGAGGCTGTCAAGGAGTTCTCCCCATCGGGAGCGTACATCATAGGCTTCAACGAATACGCAGGCAGGGTCTTCATCCCCTCGAAGGAGAACCTCTCCGCAGCACTCGCTAAGGTGAAGGACCTCCGAAGCAGAGCGACTTCAGAGCTACAGAGAAAGGTACTGAACTCAGCCGAAACAATGATCGAGTTCGACGAGCCCCAGCCCATTCTCGACGACATAGTGGGCGCCATCTTTGCCCATCTCGCCAAGGAGGGCGTCAACGACGAGCACTTGCTTTCGCTCCTGAATCAATCGTCGGACGCCATCGACGCTACGAGGGACCGTTTCGCTGGAAGGGAGATACCAATCGGCGTGAAGGCTTTGACCCTCTACAGGCTGGGCGGGGTCCTAGACATTCTGGACACTGTGAAGGGCGAGTCCAAGGACGAGAGGGTGAAGCAGGCCTGCGACTCCCTCAAGACGAAGGCGACCGAGTTCGTTAGTCTCTTCAACATCGAGGGATTTGGGAAGGGGGAGTTCGAGAACGTCGAGAAGGTATTCTCCAAGTACGGATTCAGCCTCGGCAGAGAGAGCTTCTACCCCAAGGCGCTGGCAGACGGCTTCGACTACGGAGAGACGCCAGAACAGCTCGAAAAGGCGGCCATCTCCTGGATTGACGAGGAGCTCCCGAAGTTCAGGCGCGTAGTCGCCCAACTTGCGAAGCGGTTCAGCTGCAAACCCGTCCCCGAAGAGATAGAATCGAAAATCAACTCCAGAATGCAGATTGACCCCAAGAAGCTGGTCGCGACAACAATCGCTCTGAGGAAGGTCGTCCAGAGGCTTGTCAACGAGGACGTCCACAGAATAAACCCAAAATACAGAACGAAGGTAATCGAGACTCCTTCCTACCTCACCGGAACAATTCCAACGGGTGCGGCACAGTTCTTCGACACCTACACCAAGAAGCCTTTCCAATACTTCTTCCAGACGACTGACCCGAAGAGGGACCCGGACAAGTCGGTAACCGGCCTGATGAACTTGCTAGTGCACGAAGAGTACGGCCACTGCGTCCACCACTCGAACAGCGCGGTCGGGTTCCTTGGCAAGCTGCCCAAGCTTCAGCTGCTGCCCGGCCTCGAGACCGGCGGGCCCATCACCGAGGGCCTGTCCTTCAACAGAGAACTGGAGTTCTTCGATGTCTCAAAGGGATTGGAGAAGAAGCGCAGACTAACTCCCGCCGAGCGAGCCTACGTGAAGCTGATGGAGAAGTACGGCGGCCTCAAGCTGATCAACATGGAGATAGAGTTCTGGACGAGGCGATGGAGACTAACCCGATTCCTGAGAGTGGTGGGAGACGTCAGGGTCAACACGGGGAAGCAGGGCCTCATGGAGTTCGTCGATTGGGCGAACAAGTACACAGGCGTACCCAGAAGCAGCGTCTACTTCCAGCTCTTTCCGGCCCACGAGGGCATGTTCCCCGGCTACGCAACGTCCTACGCCATCGTCGGGCAACAGATCCGCGCAATCGAGAAAGGGATCAAGGACCCCAAGAAGCGGGTGAAGTTCTCCACCTACCTCTGCAGCATCGGGTTCCCGCCAAGGAGCATCTACATCAGGATGCTCAAAGAGTACGCGAAGAAACTGAAATAGAGCACAAGTGGTGGACAGGCATGAAATTCGACGCGAAGGCGCAGGCGTTCCTTGCAGGGAAGCACTTCGCGAAGCTGGCTACCCTCATGAAGGACGGGCGCCCCCAGCTCACGCCCATCTGGTACATGTACGAGGGCGACAAGCTGATCGTAAACACCAGCAAGGACCGGGTCAAGTACCGCAACATGAAGCGGGACCCGAGGGTCGCATTGCTCATCGACGACGGCTACCCGCACGTCTCCGTATTCGGCAAGGCGAGGATCGCGACTGAGCGCGACGCGAACAAGGACATTGAGAGCCTCGCAATCAGGTATACGGGCGAGAAGGAGGGAAAGAAGGCTGCGAGGGAACGCTACTGGAAGCAGGAGAGGGTCTCCATCGAGATCATCCCTGACAGAATAGTCAGCAGCCTCTGAAAGTCACTGCTTCATCGCTCGGACGAAGAAGTCGGTCACGAACTTCCCGTAGGCGTCCCTGTCGGAGGCCTTGGCGAAGTGCAGGTGCTGGAATATGACTCTGTTCAGCATGCCCAGCAGGCATTCCGAGGCGAGGCCGGTGTCCGCCTTCCTGAATTCGCCTTCCGCAATGCACCTGCCGACGAGTCCTGCAGCCAACGTCTGTATCTTCTCCAGCTCGCCGCTTATTGCCTTCGCGCTATCCCTGTCCAGGCTCGCGGAGTCCGTGAGGTACAACCCGGGGTCGAAGGTATGCTCTGGGAACGACGACAGGTACACTTCGATGAACGACTCCAGCCCAGATACGGGATTCTTCTCGTCCGCCGCCTTCGCCAGCTTGGCTATGAAACTGGACATCGACAATTTGCTTCTGGCTACTGCGTCGTAGAGTCCCTTCTTGCTGCCGTAGTAGTAGTAAATCACAGGAGCGGTGGTGCCGGTCTGTTTGCAAACGTCCCTTATGGAGACGTTGGCGTATCCCTTCTCCGCGAAGAGCTTCGACGCAACCTGAAGTATCCTGTCCGAAGTGACTCTCGCGGCACGCGCTTGCAATCTGCCGCTTCAGGCGGCCGATTCTATATAACGGTTGAAGTGGTTCTGGACCCTAGTCGAAGTCGCCGCCGCCTTCGCCGCCCATTCCTCCCATGCCGCCTCCTCCTGGAGGCATCGGTGGTGCCTTCATCTTGCCTGCAGCGATGACGTCGTCAATCCTCAGTATCATCGATGCGGCCTCGGTGGCCGACCTGATCACCTGCTCCTTCACTGACAGCGGCTCGAAGACCTGCCTCTGATACATGTCCTTCACCTTGCCGTCGGAGGCCTCTATGCCGAACCACTTCCCGCCCTCAGCGTGCTTCGCCCTGAAGTCCACCTGGGCGTCGATGGGGTCCATGCCCGCGTTCTCCGCCAGGGCTATGGGTATCGATTCCAGCGCCTCGGCGAACTTCTGGGCTGCCAACTGCTCCCTTCCGGTGAGCTTCTCAGACCACTTCATGACCCTGTAGGCGGCCTCGGCCTCTGGAGCGCCGCCTCCGGCCACGACCACGGGCTTTTCGACGACGTCCTTGGTCACCATCAGCGCGTCATGGACCGAGCGCTCGGCCTCGTCTACGATTCTCTGGGTTCCGCCCCTGATTAGTATCGTCACGGCCTTGGGGTTCTTGCATCCCTCGACGAACACCCAGCGGTCCTCCTCGACCTTCCTCTCTTCAACGAGTGCAGCATATCCAAGGTCCTTCTCGGAAAGGTCCTGCGAAGTTGTTGACCATCCTGGCGCCCGTTGCCTTTGCGAGCTTGGTCATGTCGCTCTCCTTTGCCCTGCGGACTGCCAGTATGCCCGCCTTTGAGAGGTAGTGCTGCGCGATGTCGTCGATTCCCTTCTGACAGACGACTACGGTCGCGCCGACGCCGACCATCTTGTCCACCATGCCCTTCAGCATCTTGGTCTCCTCGTCCAGGAACCGCTTCATCATTGAAGGGTCGTTTATGTTCAGCTTCGCATCGAACTCGGTCTTCTCGATCTCGAAGGGAGCGCTCACGAGCGCAATCTTGGCCTTCTCCATCCGCTTGGGCATTCCAGAGTGGACGACCTCCTTGTCCAAGACTATGCCCTGAATCAGCTTGGTATCCCCGAGGGAGCCTCCTGGCTTCTTCTCGACCTTCACATTGTCGATGTCGACCTTGAAGCCCTTCTCTGACTTCTCAGCAACTGCAAGGACGGCGTCCACAATCATGTCAGAAAGGAACTGGGCCTCCTTGGCCACCAGCTTGGTCTGCATGCTGGTCCTTGCAATCTTGCCGAGCCACGCCTTGTCCTGGGGGTCTATCTTCTCAGCCATATCCCTGAGAGCCTCCAAGGCAGTCCTGGCTGCCTTTGTGTATCCGTCTACTATGACCGTTGGGTGAACATCCTTGTCCAGCAGCTCCTCGGCCTTCTCCAGAAGCGCCCCGGCCAGGATCACCGCGGAGGTAGTCCCATCGCCGACTTCGTTGTCGGTCGTCTTCGAGACCTCCACGAGCATCTTCGCAGCTGGATGCTGTACGTCTATCTCCTTCAGCATGGTCGCCCCGTCGTTGGTAATCGTAACGTCGCCCAGAGAGTCCACCAGCATCTTGTCCATTCCCCTAGGCCCGATGGACGTGCGCACCACTTCCGCGATGAGCTTGGCAGCAGCTATGTTGTTGTGCTGCGCCTCCTTTCCCCTGTTCTGACTCGAACCCTCCTTCAGAATCAGAACCGGCTGACCCGAAGAGGTCATTGCAGATATGGCTTGTGTTGACACAGAAGATACACTCGGCGGTATACAACTTCGGGTTGGTTATAAGTTTTGCAGAAGGGATTCCTGCCGCGTGCCGCAGAGTGAGCCTCGCTGCACCAGAACGGCACCCGTCAGGTTTTGATCCTATCGATTGCCTTGGCGAGGCCGATGTCCCAGGCCGTGACGCCGCCTTCGGAATGGGTCTGTATCGAGAGCGTGATTCTGGTGTATCTCACCTTGATGTCAGGATGATGCTCCTGCTTCTCGGCGATTCTTGCGACTCGGTTCAGGAACGAAATCCCATCCATGAAATGATCGAAGACGAAAGTCTTTGTGATGAAGCCGCTGCGACGATGCCATCCCTTTAGACCGCGGAGCTCCCGCTCGACCTCTTTCGCTGTGAGCAGTTTTGGCATCGCCTTCGCGGGGCGTGGTGCAGCTAATTAGTCTAGTGGCGAATTATGGTGGGTCACTTTCGAGGCCCCGAGACGCACAACAACTCGCGCCCATCGAGACCTTAATTAGCTGAAACGGCGAAGCGTGAACCTTGATGGACCAGAAGCCCGCGAAGGGCATCAAGGTGAAGGTCGAGGCCGACAAGGAAGCAGTCTTCGGCGAAGAAGCCGTGCAGGTAAGGAAGGTTGCACTTCCCAAGGATAACGGGCGAAACGGGATTCTGACCGGCACTGTCATCGCCGGTTACTGCGAGGTGGACATGCCATCCCTCGACGGCAGGCGACACTGGTACCCTGTCGATGGACTCGTAGGCGAGAACGGCGAAAAGATAATCGAGGAGGAACTCGAACTGCCCGAGGAAACTGAGGACGAAGACGACGACAGCGAAGAATAGCGGCTGAAATCTGTTGAGCCAGGCTGCCGAAGGAGAGCTGGTCTTGGTGGTAACGGTCTCGTCCTTCACCAAGAAGGGATTCATGGGCTCCGCGAGCTATCACGGACGGTCAATCGACCTGGAATTCGACGACATGGACGACGGCGTCTTCCTCACTCCGGAGATGTGCAGGCGAATTCGCGCGAAGAAGGGCTCGAAGGTTCTGGTGGTCGTAGAGGCTGAAGACGAGCCTGTCGCCAGTGAGGCAGCCGTAGCAGGGGTGCTTGCAAGGCCAAGGATATCCAGCGCCAGGGTCTACTACGAGGTCGGAAAGGAAGGAGGAGCCATCGTGAGAATAAGGAGGGTCTAACCGAGCATGGCGTCGCCATCGGACTCTGGGACTTCGTACCACCTAGCCTTTTCGCCGATGCGGGCCCTCATCCTCCACGACAGGGTCTTCGGCTTCGCGTCGAGCAGGGCTTGAAGCTCTCCGATCCTTGCTGAAATGACAGCCTTGTCGTCCCCAGCCAGGTCCCCCGCCCACCGCTTCAGCGCTGTAAGGCTCTTGCTGAAGGTGGTGTAGAGCCCCCAGTCGGCCGCGCACAGGGAAGCGATCCTGCCTCCGTCGATCCCCTGCCCTCCTTCAGTCACTTCGAAGTCGCTGAAGGCCGCGAGGAGGTCCCGGTACTCCTTCTCGGTCTTCTCCATGACCTGCAGCTTGGTCATGACGAGCTCGGTAATCGGAAGGGTGAAAGTCCCGGGCTTGAGGCTGTCCTTGAAGTTGAACCTGTGGCACATCTCGAATTCGTCGAGGAAGATGTCAACCCTCCGTCTGTTTCCAAGGTCGTAGTAGATCAGCCTCTTCCCCATGCTCAACCTGTTGAACATCTCTCTAGGCTTGTAACCTAGTGTTTCCATTATTCGCATTACCTCCTTCTGGTCCTCGCGCCTCCCTATCAGGTCGATGTCCTTGTTCTCCCTGTTGTAGCGAGCCCCGCTCGCGCTCTTGCAAAGTTTCTTGAAAGCCAATCCGCCGAGAAGCCTCAGCCGAACTCCGCGGCTTTCGCCAAGGTTGATGATCTGCTCAGCAGCATCCAGACCTCTGGCCGGGAGCATCACGACACTCTCCAACTTACTGCAAGTTGCTGCTAATCTGATTTAAGGCGTGTTTGCAGACTCGTGTCGTTTAACAAAGAACTGCTAATCTGCTTGGCCAGACGTCTCGCGTTCATTGCCGGGCTTTCTAGCGCGCGTCAGCACCCACCTGGGCTTCCTCCAGTGTTCCTCGAAACCCAGGGCGTTTCTAATTATGAGCGTTCTGCCGTCGTCGTCCAGGGTCTCAATCGCAGGGATGCTCGCCCTAAGCCTCGTGTACTCCTTATCCGACATTTCGACGCCCTTCTTCCTTCCTATCGAAGCGTGCCAATCGGCGGTGTCTCCGTCGAGGGAAAAGTAGACAGAGGCGCTCCCAGTCTCAACGTAGACCTTGGCGTACCTCAGTCTCTTCGGGAGCTTGTGCTCGAGGAGTACCTTCATCCCAAGTCCGACGGTCGGGTTTCGGCTTTTAACATATTCGGCTCCGTTTGATGACTGCCGCTGGGCGTTGGTGCTTTTTACTCACCCGCAATGACGGTCGGGAACTAGTGTCAACAGAAATCGCAGCTGAACTCTCGAAGCAGACCAAGGACCTGATAGCGAGGTTCGAGAGCAGAGCAAACACGTTCTCGAACAGGAAGGACCTGGCGAAGCTTACAGTCCACGTGGATGCCCCAGCCGCTGACCGGCTCGCCAGGAATGTGTTCGGAGAGGGTGAGCACACTGCCACCGGAATCGACGGTTCCATGGATTTCGACGAGAGGCTACAGATGATGCTCTTCTACTCAAACGCAGCCGCCTACAACTGCACCTTCACCGTGGGCGAGCGACTGGCCTTCGACCTGGCGTCGGCACACCGAGATTCCCGGCTCGCGGCGGCTGCGGCCGTGCCGCTCTGGGCCGAGGACCTAGGAAGCGTCTTCAGCAACCAGCCCGAGATCGACCTAGAGCTGGAACACTCCATGGAAAGGATTCCGAACTGCTTCATGACTCTGGGAGAGCTCTACCTTGCTGTTCGCGCCACTGCAAAGTCGAGTATCATCTTCCTCGACAGGCCCCTGTCCGGAACGTTCTCCACGCTCTCTAGGGACGCTCGAAACCTGATCAAGCGGGGGGAGAGCAAGCTGCTGAAGCTGCCGGGCGCTGACGGCGCCACCCTCTTCGACATCCAGCTTGGAATAAGCCTAGGCTCTCCCACAATGGGCGTTCCAACCAGGCGGCGGTATCTCGCCCTGGCAGTCCTGAAGCAGCTGATGAGCGGCCCCATGTCCACACAGGAACTTTCGAAGACTCTGCATCGCACAGAGCCCGAAATCGCGAGGGCTGTCAAAAGGCTCGAGAAGTTGGACGAGGAATGGAGCAACGCATTGATCGAGGACTTAACCGCAGAAAAGGTCAAACTTCGGGAGGGCATCAAAGAGTATTGGAACAGGCTGTCTGCACTCTCTATCGCCTACGCGAAACGGGTTTTCGAGCAGAACGGGCATCCGCTCTCCCTCGGAGGAGACGAGTACCTGACAATCCTAGACGTCAACACTGTGTGTCTCTTCCTCCTCTGTGAGCTGCACAGACTTTCCAAGTTAGGAGGTCCGCTCTTGATCGGGATAGCAAAGGACACGACCGCAACTGACGTCGCGCGCTCTGTCCTTCCTTACGCCCAGGAGTCAGGGTTCATCAAGCTCACGGAGGTCTCGCCGATGCTGAAGAACGATAAGGCCTTTCTTGCCATCCTAAGCTCAGAAAACCCGTCAATCGAAACCCCATGGAGGACGGTCGGCTACGACTCGGCCTTCTCTACAGTCGTGGAGATTGACGGGACTTTGACGGCAGCCCGCCGAGTGGTCTCCCGCGAAAGACTCTTCGTGAGGTCCTTCTTCCAACTGAGGACGCTCCGGTCCGACCCCACGGTCCGTTCTCAGGTCTTCCTCTTCGACAGGCTCTTCGACGAGGGCTCGGATTCAGAAGCCGTCCGAAGGTTCAACGTAAAGGAGAGAGTGGGAAGCACGGACATCGACGCCTACTTCGAGGGGGACCGTCCGAGCCCGCTCTCGAACCTGGTTCTTCGCATACTTTCGATGAATGACAACCCTGAGGTGTTCGAGGCGTTCGGCCATAACCAGCTGCTCTACCTGGCGGACAAGGCGGTGAAGGCCGACGTCAGGATCATGAGGGCGTCTCTTAGAGGCGTCGCGGACCTGAGGGTGGGCGGAGTCTCTAGGAGGAGGAAGATATTCGGCCTCGTCACAACTTATAGAGAGCAGAGGGCGGAGTCGGAACACGCGCGAATGAGGTCAGCGAGCTGATAGATGTGGCCACCAAGGTTCCGGGGGCCTTTGACGACATGGGCGGCGAGTTCGAGGCAAGGCTGCGGAGGAACACCGTTGCTACAAGGACCTCTAGGAACGAAGGCAGGGAGCTCACAGTCTCCGCCAGGGTGGCAGTGGTCGAAGCCCGATTCAGCTACAAGGTGCTCGACAGGCTCTACTTCCCGAGCTTCATAGCCATAGAGCGACTTGTGGACGGGTCCACCAGGTATGTGATCTACGAGGTTGTGGGCGTCAATCCCACCCACTATCAGCTGCCGGGCGTGGACTCCTCCATGCCGACGCTCCTCAGGAAGGAGTACCTGGACACGATCAAGGAGAGCTGGGGCAAGTCTCAGGAAACATGGATAGACCTGAGCGCGATACCGACGGATTACGTCGCAGAGCTTGAAGGGAACGAGCTCAAGTTCGCCAGGGCGCCCTATGAGCCGCTGCCGGGCGCGGAAGCGTTCCTCCTCTCGAAGGATTCCGTCGAGAAGTTCCTTTGCCTGCCCCAGGCGGAGAAGATCGGGACAATGTCGGGCTTCGGCCTACCCTTTACCGTCGACATGGCCAACCTGATCCGCTACCACTGCGGGTTCTTCGCTTTCACTGGGTCTGGCAAGTCTAACCTCACGAGCGTGCTCGTCAGGAAGGCAATCAAGGCCGACCCGGAGCTGACGGTAGTCGTCTTCGACATCGCAGGAGAGTACGCTGTCCATCTGATCGACCTACTCGGCAAGGACTCGAAGATCATCACGACTGAGATGATGGAAAACGAGGAGCAGTTCTTCAACTCGCAGGCGGTCCCCGAGAGCCTGGAGGACGCGGTGGGAAGGCAGGCTGTGGAGAAGGGCCTGACGAAGGTCTACCGCGCCGGTGTTGAGAGGCTCTCGCTTCAGGAGGCGGGAGGCATCGACCTCGGCTGGATACAGACGATGTTCGAGGGGACAGTGGACGGCGCGAAGACAGGCGGGACAGCTGCGAAACTCGCCCTCGGAAAGCTCACCACCGACTTCTACGAGAAGAAGCACATGCGCCAGTCAACGAAGCTTACGGAGCTCGACGAGCCCTCGCGCACGGCCCTCATCGCCCTGCTCGACGAGGTGAAGAGCAACGTGAGCGACAGGTCGGGCATATTCATGGAAACGAAGCAGATCGTAGACATGCTTCACGGAGCTGGGGAGGAGCCGAAGGAGACGCAATCGCTCACCCCAGAGAAGTTCGCTGACCAGCTTGCGAAGGGAAAGGCCGCGCGGCTCAACATCCTCTACCTCCCCGAACCGATGGACGCAAGGCAGACTGCGTACCGGCTGATCACCCGGCTCCTCTTCCTCAAGAAGAGGTACGGGAACAAGCAGAGGGTGCTCGTGGTCCTGGACGAAGCCCAGGAGTACATCCCTGACAACCCCACGGACAAGGCGTACACGTACCAGTCCAACACGGCCGTTGAACAGCTGCTGAGGCAGGGACGGAAGTACAGGCTCCACTGTTGGATGGCGACCCAGCGCGTTGCCCACCTCAACGTGAACGCCCTCCAGCAGCTCCACAGCTACTTCGTCAGCACGCTCCCGAGAATGTACGACAGGATGGTGATAGCGGACGCCTTCGGCCTTCCCTACGAGGCGCTCGAAAGGTCGGCCCAGCTGGAGACTGGAGAGTGGATCTTCGTCTCCTTCAAGGCTGCGAAACAAAGGAACGTTCCCGTCTTCATAAAGACGGAGAACAACGAAGCGAACGTCGCGGCCTTCCTGAAGTGACTTCTACTTCCGTCGTCCGGTCATCGAGGCAGGCACCACAGCGAACAGGCTAACAACGCCCATCACCAGGAAGACCTGCCTGATTGAGCTCAGGAACACCTGGATCCCCGCGGGGTCAATCGCCACCGCCTGGCCAGCGAATATCGCCTGCAGAGTCGTGAAGGGGACGGTCGCGGCCATTATCGCGAATGCGAACCCCATGCTCAGCAGGAAACCCGTGTTGACGAGGGTGGACGATGTGCCGGATGCTATACCTCTGCGGGCGGGCGGAGTGGCGTTCATTATCGAAGCTATGTTGGGCGCCACAAACATGCCTCCCCCCACACCTGAAAGGAACATGGGAGGGAGCAGCTGGCTGTACGGCGCACCGAACGGGAACCTGGAGAGCCAGAACAGGGCGACGGTCATCACTAGCATTCCTGTTGTGGTGAAGAACCTTGCCCCGAACCTGTCAGATAGGTAACCGCAGAGGGGACCAAAGGTTACGAACGCCAGAGCCAACGGGATCAGCAGCAGCCCCGCAGTAAGGGCGTCGAGTCCGAGGGCCCCCTGGAAATAGAACACGAGGACAAGTGAGACTGAGCCCCTTGACACCGAGCTGAGCAGGTTGCTGAAGATGCCAGCAGAGAACTGCCTCGCCTTGAAAAGTGAGAGGTCCATCAGCGGGAACTTGACCCTCATCTCGACCACCACGAAGGCGGCCAGCATGGCGATTCCAGCGACCATCGCGCCGTCCAGCGCGAGCGAGTATCCCACTAGGGCACCGAAGGTCAGCCCGAGGAGGAAGACTGAAAGGCCGATGGCGAATAGGGCGTTTCCCACTGGGTCAAGCTTCTCGTTCCTGTTGGGCTGCGACATCTCCTTCAGCCTGGTGAAAGCCCAGGCTGTCGCGAACACTCCCACGGGGATGTTGATCCAGAATATTGACCGCCAGCCGAGGGTTCCGGTCAGGACACCTCCTGCGATTAGTCCGCCAACAGACCCTACCGTCCCGGCGATTTGGTTTATCCCGAGCGCCCTTCCCCTTTCATCGGGAGGGAAGACGTCCGTGAGAAGTGCGGCACTGTTTGAGAATAGCAACGCGCTCCCCGTGCCTTGGACTAGCCTGAACAGCACAAGGGTGGTCCCGTTCGGCGAGAGGCTGCAGAGGGCCGAGCCTACTGTGAAGACGGCGAATCCGAGCGTGTAGAGCCTGACCCTTCCGAAAATGTCGGATAGCCTCCCGAACGTTAGAAGGAGGGTAGCTGTGATCAATGTGTATCCCATGAGGATCCAGATTCCGTCGAACGTGCTCGTCCCTGGGAGGTCCGCGATTATGGTCGGGAGGGCGATGAGGACGACGTTTCCGTCGAGTATCGCCATGAACGCCCCGAGTGTTGTGTTGGTCAGGACGATGTACTTGTATTGCAACTTCGGATTTGACCCGCCCGGATTCTGGGGCGCATAAGATTTTCCAAACTCAGAGGCTCAGCGCTATGACGAGGGCAGCCACAATGAGGACTCCGCCGGCGTAGTCCTTTCTGGTGGGCGCCTCCTTTCCGAGAGCCCGAGAGAACAGCTGCGTCAGAAGGGGCGAGAGGCTGGTCAGAATGACAGTAAGGGCTACCCCGACAAGGGAGATGGAGTAGATGAAGAGGACCGAACCGAGAACAAGGTCCGTGATGGCAATGAATGCAAGGAAACCAAACTCCCTGACACCCACACCACTGGGCCACTTCTTCAACCTCCCCGTCGCAAGGACGGCAACGCCCAGACCGGCTGCGGCTGCGACGTTCCTGGCGAATGCCACTGTAACGAAGTTCCCGCCCGCGCTTGTGGCGACGCTAATCAGGTCCTGCCCCACCGTCCAGGCCAGGCTCGCGGCGAGTGCAAAGGCGATTCCCTTGACTCGGGGTGTACCGCCCCCGCCCCTTGAGAGTACGTAGACACCCGCAACGACCATCACCGCTGCAACGAGATTCACGAATGGGACAACTTCGCCCACCACGGGGGCTGTCAGCTGGATCAGGAGGACGTAGGTATAGACTACAGGGGCGGCTATCGAGGCCCCCATTTCGCGAATGCCCAGCAGAAAGAGCGAATCGCCGACCGTCAGAGAGACGATTCCGCTGGCCAAACCGTAGATTATCGCAGGGCTAAAGCCGAAGTAAAGTGCTGGAACGGCCAGGACCACGGCTGCGAGCGACGTCCTCAGGAGATTCAGGCCGCGCCATCCAGGCCGACCGGCTGTTCTCTTCCATCATCCTGTGGGGGCCGCCCGGCACCGGCAAGACCACCCTGGCCCAGGTGATCGCCAACCAGACCAAGTCCCATTTCGAGACCCTTTCGGCGGTGCTGGCCGGCAAGGCCGAGCTCAAGGACGTGATCGATGCCGCCCTCGAGCGCCGGCGCCTGTACCAGAAGAAGACCATCCTGTTCGTGGACGAGGTCCATCGCTGGAACAAGGCCCAGCAGGATGCCCTGCTGCCGCATGTCGAAAACGGCACGTTCGTGCTGATCGGCGCCACCACCGAGAACCCCTATTTCGAGGTGATCGGCGCGCTGGTCTCGCGCAGCCGGGTCTTCCAACTGCTGCCGCTGACCGGCGAGCAGACCGGGAAGATCCTGGATATGGCGCTGGCGGACAAGGAACGCGGCTACGGCACGCGCCAGGTGCGTGCTGGACCCGGATGCCCGCGCACACCTGATCGACGTGGCCGGCGGGGATGCCCGCAATGCCTTGAACGCCCTCGAACTGGCGGTGGAATCCACCCCCCCGGATGCGGACGGCGTGATCCATGTCACCATGGAGGTGGCCCAGGAATCGATCCAGCGCCGGGCGGTGCTGTACGACAAGGATGGGGATGCCCATTACGACACGATCAGCGCCTTCATCAAATCGGTGCGCGGCTCCGACCCGGACGCCGCCCTGTACTGGCTGGCGAAAATGCTGTACGCCGGGGAAGACCCGCGCTTCATCCTGCGCCGCCTGATCATCCTGGCCGGGGAGGATATCGGCCTGGCCGACCCGATGGGGATCGTAGTGGCGGCCTCGGCCATGCAGGCCTTTACCTTCATCGGCCTGCCGGAAGGCGTTTATCCGATCGTCGAAGCCACCCTCTACCTGGCCACCGCGCCCAAATCCAATACCGCCACCTCCTACTTCAAGGCCTTCGAGCGCATCGAGCAGGAGGGCGTCGGCAGCGTGCCCACCCACCTGCAGGATGCCAACCGGGATGCCGTCGCGCTGGGGCATGGGCAGGGCTATGTCTATCCGCACATGTACGAGGAGCACTTTTTTGCCCAGCAATATCTCCCCAAGGAACTGCTGGGCACCTACTTCTACAAACCTTCCAGCGTGGGCTATGAAGTCGAAGTGGCGGACCGGCTGAAGCGCTGGCGCGAGGCCCAGCGCAAGGCGCTCGGCATCACCCGTCTCGAAGAGATCCCCGACCTGACCCAGGAGCAGATCGACGAGATGAAGACGGCATATCAAATAATATGCCCATCTTGCTGCTCATCCGTCACGGCGAAAACGATTTTGTCAAAGCAGGACCGCCTGCCCGGGCGCCTGCCGGGCATCCACCTGAACGAGCACGGGCAGGAACAGGCTGCCGCTCTGGCCGAAACCTTGCAAGAAGTTGCCGATCCGGGCCATCTATGCCAGCCCGCTGGAACGCGCCGTCGAGACCGCCGAGCCGCTGGCCCAGGCGCTCGGCCTGGCGATCCAGCTCCGCCCGGGCCTGCTGGATACGGATGTGGGCGAATGGGAGGGGCTGCTGCTCAAGAAACTGCGCAAGCTGCCGCTATGGAAGCAGGTGCAGGAGCAGCCCTCCGAGGTGCGCTTCCCGGGCGGGGAATCCTTCCTGGAACTGCAGGAGCGGCTGGTCAGGGAAATCGAAGCCATCCGCGCGGCGCACAAACAGAAGGATATGGTTGCCGTGGTCTTCCACTGCGACCCGATCAAGCTGGTGCTGGCGCATTATCATCGGCCTGCCCCTGGACAACTTCCAGAAATTAGGTGTGGCGCCCGGTTCGGTTTCCGTCCTGATGGCTTGGCAAATCCGGCGGGCAACTGGCCGCGCTTAATCTGAGGCCCCCGTTTGCATTAGGTAAATGACCGGTCAACTCTGGCAGGTCATATTTGCTGGCACAAGCGTTTCAGCACAAACTTGAGTGTCTCAACGGAGCGCCGGTACTCATCCAGGGAAAGATGCTCATCCGGGGTATGGTCGAGGGCGGAATCACCCGGGCCGTAGGCCAGGGCCGGGCAGCCCCAGGCCGGAGCCACGATATTGAGATCGGCGGTGCCGGTCTTATGGACGAAACCGGGCTGTTCCGCCAGCCGCCCGGATGCCAGCCAGGAAGGCCCGCACGAGCGGATTGTTCTTTTCAGCCTGGTAAGCCGGGATGGGAAAGCCAACCGGCTGGATGGAAAGGCCGGGGATGGTTGCAAGCAGCGGGTCGCCGGATACCAGTTCGTACCAGCGCTCAGGCGGCAGGTCGAGCGGCAGGCGCGCTCCCACCCGCAGTCTGGCCCATTCCTCGAAGCCGTCCCCGCCGGATTCCATGCCCGCGCAGCGAAAGCTGGAGCCGGTCAAAGATCTTCTCCCGGTCGAGGTTTGTTGCATTTGCTTTTGCGCGAATTACCTCCCAGGCCCGGATGGCGGCTTCGCAGGCGCTTTCCGCCTGTCCAGCCGTATGGGAGAGCGAACGCCGGACGGTAACCAAAGCCCAGGCGCTGCCCTTGTAACCCAGCGTGACCCGCTCCCAATGGCTGGGTTCACCAATGATGGCAAATTCCGGGTGGTAGAGCGAGGCGACATGCCGCGCACCCGGCAAATCGGCTTCCTCGCCGACCGCTCCGATGACGACAATCTGCCAGCCGGGTTCGGCTCCACAGCCTGCAACCGCATCCACAAAGGCGCCCAGGGCTCCTTTGGCGTCCACCGAGCCGCGCCCGAACAAAGCCCTCCCCCCGGCCCCTTTCCCGTTGAGGGAGGGGGAGATCTCGGACGGGGATCTCGCCCGGGACGGTATCAATGTGCCCCAGCAGGACGATCTGGCGCGGCCCATCGCCCATCACACCTACGGCATTGCCAGCTTCATCGATGAAGGCCCGCGTGAAATGCAAAGCCTGCATGCGGCTGACCAGATAATTGACCGCGGCGGCTTCCCGGCCGGAAGGGCTGTAGATCTTAACCAGGTTAAGAGGGTTTCGGGGTGAATCCATTATAGAAATATGGTATCGTCAATTAAAGCTGGAGTATTTAAATAATGGAACCGCATTTTGAGTGTGTGCGTCTAGCCGCACACACTCAAAATGCGAACCTCCTGAATTTTCGGATATTAATTCAAAACCTCGTTCAAGGCCGCAACCACCCGGTCCAATTGTTCCCGGGTGATCACCAGGGGCGGCAGCAGGCGGATGGTGGTCAGCCCGGCATTGAGGGCAAGGATGTGGCGGTCCTGCAACGCCTGCAGGTAAGGAGCCACTTTTTGCTTGAGCTCGATCCCGACCATCAACCCCAGCTCCGCGCACTTCGCGGATCAGCGGCGATTCGATGGATTTCAGCGCCTCCATCAGGTAGGCGCCCTTGGCGGCCGCCTGACCGGGCAAGATCTTCTTCTTCGATGACGGTCAAGGCGGCCAGCGCCGCTGCACAGGCCAGCGGATTTCCGCCGAAGGTCGAACCATGCAGGCCGGGAGCCAGGTTCTTGACCGAATCGCCAAACAACACGGCACCCATCGGCAGACCGCCTGCCAGCGATTTCGCAATGCAGACGATATCGGGCGTGATGCCGGAATGTTGGAAGGCGAACATTTTTCCGGTGCGCCCCAGCCCGGCCTGGATCTCGTCCAGGATCAACAACGCGCCGCGTTCCGTGCAGATGCGGCGGGCGGCCTGCAAATAGGCCGGATCGGCCGGGTAAACGCCCGCCTTCACCCTGCACCGCTTCGAGGATCACCGCCGCCACCTGGTCGGTGACGGCGCCTTCCAGGGCGGCGATGTTGTTATAGGCCACGTGGCTGAAACCGGGCACGAGCGGTTCGAAGGCTTCCTTGTATTTCTTATTATAGGTGGCCGAAAGCGCCCCCATGGTCCGCCCGTGGAAGCCGCGCATGGCCGCGATCACCTCCTTGCGCCCGGTGGAAACCCGGGCGAACTTGAGCGCCGCCTCGACCGCCTCGGTGCCGGAGTTGCAGAAGAATACCCGGTCCAGCCCCGGGACGAGGCGCGGTGATCTTATCCATCAAGGCAGCCCGCTTGTCATTGTAGAAGGTCTCGAAGAGAGTCACCAGTTGCGTGGATTGCTCCGCAATGGCGGCGGCGACTTTGGGATGGGCATGGCCCAGGTTTGCCACGCCATGCCCGGCCGCGCAATCGATATACTCGTTCCCGTCCGCATCCCACAGGGAAGCGCCCTGTCCGCGCACGAAGATGATCGGCTGTTTTGTATACAAACCGGAAGTATGCTTGTTTTCAGTACTGATAATATCCATGGAAAAACCTCTCTAGGAAATGATGAATGCTGAATGATGAATGCATGAATGATGAATAGAGAATTGCGATTGGTGAATTCAGTATTTCCCTTTTCATTTGTTCCGTTTTGCAGTTTTCACCGATGCAACGAAGATTAGCAATCAATTCGTCGCGTTTCTTTCTGTAAATGAGCAGTTGTCACGGCAGAATCTCCCCCTCGATAAGCAGTTCAAGCCAATAAAGCGTTTCATCGAGTTCCTGCAAGCTGCCTTCCATTTTGTTGATGAAATCCGCCGGAGATTTGGCCCGACAGGCTACGCGATACTGCGCTCCAACAGATGTCCCACTCCGCAGCAATTGTTTCCCGATCACCTGGGCTTCACCGCTTCACCCCGGGCTTGATAAATTTAATTAGTCGCAGGCATAGGTTTTTGTTCTGATTCTAAGGTCAACTGGGCGATTGGTTCATGGCGATTGTCTTTATCCAAAACCATGGAATGAGAATGGGTAAGTTGAACAGTGTCTTTGTCAGAAATTGGTTCCGCCTGATTATAGTACTTTATCCAGACCTTATATATGTTTATTCTCATTCTGCATTTTGCCTTCATCATTCAATGACCGTTCCCTTGCCTGCCAACGCATCCGAGATGGGGTTTGCTACCCTCCCGTCCGCAATGATCACGCGGCCCACGCCGCCCTGCAGCGCTTCCTGTGCACCCAGCACTTTCTTCTTCATGCGGCCTTCGGCGTAATTCAGGGCTTCTTCCAGTTTTTGCTGCGGCAGGTTGCGGATGAGCGTGCTTTCGTCAGGGAAGCTGCGCATCAGGCCGGGGACGGCGGTCAGCAGCAACAGCGTCCCGGCTTGCAGCGCGGCAGCCAGCATGGCGGCGGCCCGGTCGGCATCCACATTGAGGGCTTCGCCGGCTGCGCTGACCGCCAGGGGCGCGATGACCGGCAGGTAACCGGCTTCCAGCAAGGTTTGCAAGAGCGCCGTGTTGATGGTTTCGATTTTTCCGGTGTAATCATCCCGGATGATCCTGCGCTTGCCGTTCTCGATGCTCTGGATGGTATCCTTGCGGGTGGCAGCCATCAGCCGGCCGTCCAGGCCGCTCAGCCCGAGGGCGTTGACGCCCAACCGCTGGAGGCTTTCCACCAGCAGGGTATTGACTTTGCCGTTGACCGCCATGGCGAAAATCTCCAGCGTGCGGCGGTCGGTATAGCGGGAGGTGTAACCGGACGGGGAGGTGATGAAGCGCGGCGGATAACCAACTGCTTCACCCAACTGGTTGGCCTCGGCCGAGCCGCCGTGCACCAGCACCAGTTTCTGCCCCTGGCTGAGCAGTCTGGCGGCATCCTGGCAGATGGCGGAGAAATCCACTCCCTCCGTTCCACCCAGCTTAACCACAATAACATTATTGCTCATAATGATGCCTTTATCTTCATAGACTATTAACTTGTAGAGGCGACTTTAGTCGCTTATTAGCGAACGACTGAAGTCATTACTACTAAATCGGGTGCAGGCCGGAAAATTCCAGCCCCAGCGTTTCTTCAAATCCCAACATCAGGTTCATGCACT
>CAVWXJ010000004.1:0-178082 GCA_963759195.1 uncultured archaeon | reverse complement strand
GACCAGAGCGGCCCCTCGAAGAAGTTCCCCGGGCAGATCGCATTCACCTTGATGCCGTGCTCCACGAGCTCCAGGGCAAAGGACTGGGTGAGCCCGATGCCGCCGAACTTGCTCCCCGCGTAGGCGAAGTTCTTGTTGCTCCCCTCCAGGCCCGACTTGGAATTGATCTCGATGATGTCCGTGAGCGGCCGGGAGCGAACCGGCGCTGCAGCTTCATGATGGGGGAGAGGTGCTTCACGCAGAGGAAGTACCCGGTGTAGTTGACCCGGGTGACGAAATCGAACGCCTCCGGCGTCATCTCCTCCAGGGAGCCGGCCTTGAGCACGCCGGCATTGCTCACCAGGAGGTCCAGCCCGCCGAAGCCCGCCACGCATTCACGGGCAAGGGCCTGCAGGGACGCGGGTCTGGTGACGTCCGCAGCGGCGAAAAGCGCCCTGTTGGCCGCCCCCGACGCCGACCGCCTGCGGCGTTCAGCTCCTCCGCAAGGCACGGCCGGCCGTCTCGTTCAGGTCCGCAATGACGACGTTCGCCCCTTCCCGGAAGAGCCCTTCGGCGATCCCTTTGCCGAATCCCTGGGCAGCGCCGGTGACGAGCGCGATCTTTCCGTCAACGCGCCTCCGCGCAGCAGCCGCTCTTCGCCACCTTCGCGCCGATAGTTCTCCACTTCCCACGTGTCGATGAACTCGATGTCCCGGGCGGAAAGGAACCTCGGGCCGCCGAAGCTCTCGCGAGAGCCAGCTCACCTTCATGAGGTCCTCGAACACGTCGAGGCAGGTCTCCACCGAGCGCTTCGTGTCTTCCACGGCCACGAGGCCGAGCCCGCAGACCATGAGCATCTTCGGCGGGTAGCCCCAGCGCTTTCGATACTCGGCCAGCTTGCCGGGAAGACTGCGAGGAGCTCCTCGGGATCCTTCGTGAAATCCAGGAACAGGGGCGCCGACTTGCAGTACACGATGTCGTCCGGCATGAAGGGCAGGGAGATCCTCTCCCTGTTCTCGGGCCGCAGGAAATGCTCCACGAGGGAGCTGTTGCGGACCGCGGCGACCTTGGCGGCCTCCCCTTCGGAAAGCAGCATGCGCAGCGCCAGGCACAAGGCGCGTCACGGCATCCGGGACGGGAGCGGCTGGATGGGAAGCGGGTTTCGAAACTTCCCGCGGATCTTCGAGCAGCACCTCTTCGGTGAGGGCGCGGATCTCCGCCGTGGTGTCGGCGGCGACAACGAGGCCGTGGTTTCTGCATGAGCACGATGCGGGGCATGCGCGCCGTGGCGCTTCCTGTACGCGGACAGCTCGTCCCACATCAGCTTTGCCAGCCGGTAGCCGGGGTCCGTGTAGGGGACCAGGAGCGCGGAATCCCCGAAAAGCCGACCGGGCCTCCTTCTCCGCGTCCTTTCGCGCACATGAGGGCATTGACTTCGAAGGGATGCGTGTGCACCACGAAGCGCCAGTCCAGCATCTCGTGCAGGGAGCTTTCCACGGAAGGGCGGCCGCCCTTGTCGGGGTCCGTGCGGCTTGCCATCAGGTCGTTCTTGATCTGCTCCTCCCGCTGGAACGGATCCTCGCTGTAGGTGCGGGAGAGGATCTGGCGCACCGCGTGCCGGGACAGCTCGACGAAGCCCGCCGCCGTGATGTCCTTGAGACCGACGCCGCTCGCCTTGATGGCGATGCGCTCCGTCGTCCTTGACTGATGTGTTGCCTCCGCCGGCGATGGTGAAATCGTTTCCCTCCCGTAGAAACGGGATATCTCGATGAGCTCTTTCAGGTCCATGCGATTCTCCCTATCGCCTCTGTGCGAGGACCGTTTTCTCGTACTCGGTGACTCTGTCCATCCAGGCGCAGCCCGCCGGGACGCCCTGGCTCGGGCAGAACCGGTCCCACACCGCGCCGTACGGGAGGTCCCTGATCTCCTCCATGAGGGCCAGGCGCGCCGTGTGATTCCCGGCGGCCTCTTCCTTCTTCAGCATCTCCGACGGCTCCAGGAGCGCCAGGAGAATAGCCTTCAGCGTGGCCCGGGCGCCGATCACCCAGGCAGCCACCCTGTTGATGCTCGCATCGAAGTAGTCGAGTGGCCACGTGCACCCTGTCCCAGGCGTCCGCGCGCGCAACCTCCGCGGCCACCGCTTTCACCTCGTCGTTGAGGATGACCACGTGGTCGCTGTCCCAGCGCACGCCGCGGCTCACGTGCAGGAGCAGCTCCGGGCACGAAAAGCAGGATCGGAGGAGATCTTGTCCGCGACCGACTCCGTGGGATGGAAATGCCCCATGTCGAGGGTGAGCATCATGTCGTTCTTCACGCGCGTAGCCCAGGTAGAACTCGTGCGAGCCCACGACACGTAGCTCTCCGACCCGATCCCGAAAAGCTTCCCCTCCACGGAGTCCTTCATGTACCGGGGGTCGTGCTTCTTCTCGAAGATCCGGTCCAGGGACTCCTTCAGGAAAGCGCGGGGGGCGTAGCGGTCCGCCGGGAGGTCCTTGTAGCCGTCCTGGATCCACAGGTCCACGATGCAGGGCGTGCCCAGCTCCCGTCCCATGGCCTCGCCGATCTCCCGGCGCGCAGGGAATGGTTCACCCAGAAATCCCTCACTTTCCTGTCCCGGGAGGAAAGCGTGAAGCCGGACTCCGCCATGGGATGGCTGAAGTAGGTCTCGTTCAAGTCCAGACCGATCCCGAGCTTCTTTGCCCAGGCGATCCAGCCGGCGAAAAGCTCCGGGGACCAGCGCGTCCCGCTCCACCTTCCGTCCGCCGGTCTCCGCGTAGATGGCGTGCAGGTTTGCCCGGTGGCGGCCCGGGGATCAGGGAAAATGCCACCTCGTAGTCCGAGCGCAGCTCCTCCGCGGTCCGCGCCTTGCCCGGGGTAGTTGCCCGTGGCCTGGATCCCCCCGCCGTACAGGCCGCCTCCCTCGAACCCGCCCACGTCGTCTCCCTGCCAGCAATGGAGGGAAAGGGGTATCGAAGCGAGCGCGGCAAGCGCCTTGTCCGTATCGACGCCCCACAGGGCATACGGTCTTCCTCGCAGTCTCGTAGTTGCGCGGGAATCATCTCGTCGGTGAGTTCTGCATGGGAATGAGAATCTCGCCGGGGAATCAGTTGGTCAATGCGGCGATGGCGGCGCCCAGCAGGGGCGCGTCACTCACGCGAGGTGATTTCCCATGCGCGCTCGTTCTTTCCCGCGAGGAATCCGCGCATGTGCGACTCCACCCGCATGCGGAAGGACCGCAGCTGCCAGAAAGTCGTGCCGTCCGCGGTGATGCAGATCGGGGAGCCGGGGTCCGGCCCTTGCCTGTCTTCAGCACAAGGGCGCAGAGATTCATTGCCACGAGCGCCGCTGCCCGCTCCACCAGGGCATCGCAGAGGCCGTAGAGAGCCCGGTCGTCCTCTGCGGGAACCCGGCCGCAGACCGCACCCAGCGGGTTGTCCCTTTCGTCGGGATGAAGCAGGAAGTCGTTCAATTCCCGGCGGGAGAGCGCGGGCAGTCCCGGCAGCTCCCGCGCTGCTTCCGCGGACATGCAGCCGGCGCGCGGCGGCCCGCTTGGCGGTGAAAAGCCCCAGAGGGCCCAGGTACGCGCCCGAGATCATCTTCTCATGCCGGTACTTCGCCGGGAATGGCGGTGGTGGAGTCGAACTCGTCGTCCACTTTCCCGAAGTGTCAAGCCGAAGGATCCGTGATTCGGTGTTGATGATCTGCGAGCCCGATGGATCGAGGCCGGGGAGCTTGCGGATGTTCGCAGTTGGACTCCACGTAGGCTGCGTTTATTCCCGTCCCGCAGACAATGCCCATGAAGCCGTCGAATCTCCTGCCCGGGAGGGCGTTGCTCCCGGCAGGAGCGTTGCCACCGTGTCGTTGAACAGCACGACCCGCGGGGGGTCCCTGCAGCCGCCCTGGCCAGCGCCAGGCGGAGGTTGCCGCCGATCAGCTGGCCGTCACGCCCGGCGCCTTGATCTCCTTGGAGAAATGCATGAGCTTCCCGTCCTTGTCCGGCATCATCTCCACGGCGTAGGAGAAGCAGAAGCCGATCCTGTCCGCCCTGCCGGCAAACGGCAGCACGAATCCCGCCATCCGCCGGAAGAACTCGTCCTTGCCGATCTCCTCATCCACGCCCGGCATCCGGTGCCGCGCCAGGTCCTCGATCACGGGCTTCCCCGACGCATCGAACCTCACCACGGCCACCCGCAGGTTCGTGCCGCCCGCGTCCAGCGCGATCACCTTCTCGCCGCGCGGCACCTCCCGGGCCGTCTCGATGAAGGTGGGGATCATGGGCAGGGAGGAGGGCCGTCCCTTCGAGGCCGCGGGTCATCTCCTGCCAGGAAATCGTCGCAGACCTTCCGCATCGATTGCCGCGGGATGATGTTCAACGCAGCGAGAAAGCCTGATGGCATGCGGTTGGCCGCCATGGGGCAGAGCCTACCCGGGCCGCCGGTTTCCTGTCCAGAGAGCCCGGCGGTCCGGTGCGTACTTGCGCGCCGCTTCCGCCATGTAGCCGATGGCTTCTTCGCAGGTGCCCAGCTCCTCGTATCCGTAGGAAAGCCGAAGCTGTCGCGTGCCCTGCTCCACCATGGCGCCCTTCGGATGCACGCAGAACTCTCCCGGGATATAGGCCACACGGGGCAGCCTCCCTTCGGCGGGACCGTCCACGCTCCTCCTCCCCGTTGTGCGGGCCAGGCACCGGAAGAACGGGGAGCCCTCATCCGTCCAGATGCCGCCCAGCGTGAGGTAGTAGTAGAAGCTCGCCTGCCCTCCCCGGCACTCCTCCATGGCGTCCCCGAGCGCGGAATCCAGCCAGCCCTTCACGGCCAGGGCCTTTTCCCTGTAGCCGCGTCTCACCCTCGGCAAGCTGCTTATCAATGACGTTGTCCAGCAGCCAGCTCGCGATCTCCTGGTTGATCAGCGGGCCGCTGAAGCCTGCGTCACTTGTCCGCTGGATCATGGCCTGGAGAAACGGGCCGTCGGCGCCCATCATGTAGCCGATGCGCAGCGAGGGGGCGATGATCTTGGACAGTGTGCCGATCTCGTAGACGACTCCCTTCCTCATCGTCCAGAAGACCCGAGCGCGGCTTCTCCACGCGCGGGGTCGTGGATCATGTCCTCGTACGCCTTGTCCAGTATGAGGGGAACGGTCCTCCCCAGCCTTCGGGAAAGCCGCGCGGCCAGCCGGCACCAGGCCCGTGCGCTCCCTGTTGGCGATGATGGTTGCGCTGGGGTTGTTCACCGTGACGACGTAGAGGAAGCTGATCCGCGCCGCCTCTCCGCAAGCTCTTCGATTCGCGCCTCCACGTCCTCCGCGTGCAGGCCGTCCGAGGCGCTCGGGGACCGTGACGACCGTGAAGCCCCTGCGCTCCAGGAAGTCGCAGTAGATGTAGTACATGGGGTCGGAGGTGAGGACGATGCCGGGGCGAAGGACGTGGGCAAGCCCTTCCAGCAGGCTCGTGGCGCCGTTGGGGCCGATGATGATCTCCTTGCGGGAAGCGACGCCGTCCGTGAGCCCGCCGACGCCGCGCGAGACGTGGTAACGCCGGATCGACTCGATGAGGCGCGGCGAGCCCTGGGGCCCCCGTAGTTGAGGGGAGACTTGGTACTTCCCCGGCTGCGCGAGCACCTCCGTCGAGGGCCTCCCGGATCAGCGCCTGGGGGATGGTGTTCTCGTTCACGTAACCCACGCCGAGGTTGATGTCCACTCCCTCGCGGAAATCCGCGGCAAAGGACGACATCATCCGGTTCACCGGTGAGGGCTGGCGCGACCGGCAGCCATATTCGGAGAGAAGCAGTTCCATATGGGCATTCTACCCGTGGCCGGCAAGGAAACAAGGAAACGCCAGTCGTCCGGGAAGAGGCGACGGCCCTGCTTGACGGTGGAACGAAGCTTCTTGCCCCGCAGGCGGGCTTCCCGGGATGCGCGGCTGGGCCGGTTCTTTACGCGCCTTCGAGGTTTGCGCAGCGCCATTGAGACAAGCTCGGACAACCGTTCCACTGCGATCTCCCGGTTCCTGGCCTGCTCCCGGGTGTCCTGAACGGCGACCACGATCTCCCCTTCCGCGTTGATGCGGTTGGCCAGGCGCATTTCGAGCATCCCCTTCCCCTCCTCGGTAAGGAACGAAAGCGAGGACAAGGGAAGACGGGCCATCACCTTGGTGGCGACCTTGTTCACGTTTTGTCCGCCGGGTCCCCCTGATCGCGCATAGGAGAACTCGCACCGCTCACGGATCAACTCGGACAGCGCGTGGGTTGTCATGCGGATACCTTCACCGTCATGGGCATTCGGATTGTGAACGTTGTCCCCTCTCCGATCGTTCTTACCGCACTAGGACGTTCCAACCATGACTTTCAATGATGGAACGTACAGTGGTCAGCCCGAGACCAAAGCCCTGCTCCCTCCGGGAATTGGTCCCCCGGGAGAAAGGGATCGAATATCTTCCCGAGCTCGTCCTTTGGTATCCCGATACCCGTGTCCGTGATGGATAGCACGATCTCGGCATGACGCGAGTCTCACGGGAGTCGCTTACGGAATCAAGTGAATCCAAGCGCGGGTTCGACAGGAACCGAACCGCGTACGTAGTCGAAGTGGAGCTAAACCCGAGCGCAATGGGAGGTACCACTAGAGTTCCTCGTCAGGAACTTGCCGAAGCAGTGACCGTACTGCATAGCCGTCAAAGAGCTTGTCACGCCCCAATGGATGACGAGTACGGTCGTGGTGGAAGATCTCTGCCCTTCGCCGGAAAACCATCAGCTGCTCTGGCTCTTCTCCTACTAGACCATAGTCGTCCCAGACGACAATGGCTGAATTGACGTGGGTATTCTTGTCGCCTCTTATTGCCTGCCTTACCTTCTGCATGACGTCCACAATGGCTGGAGGGTGGGAATTGTCCTCCTGCCTGCGGAGTCCAACGAGGGAGGCGAAGTCTAGGAGCACGGCACCGTAGGCACTTGAATCAGCTCCTTGACTTGCCCTGGCTATCTTGTTGCTCGCGTCCTTGACATCGCCCTGGATCTGATTCACAGACGAGACCTTCAGCCGCTTACATTCGATGAAGACCGGGAAGTCGAGTGATTTGATGTGGACCTTCACATCTGGATACCCTGTTGTCTCGAGAAGCGAAACTTCACGATCCTTCTGCTTATGCCATGAGGCAGTATACAACTCTACGAGAAGGTCCTCGTAGCTCGAAGGGTCCGACACCCTGGTCCGTATCTTCTTTTGCACGTTCTCGTCACCGAACGATGCGAATGCGCCCGGCGTGAGCTGTTTGAGGTCGCCTTCCGTCAGCTTGATCATGTTGCAAGTATTCAGAGTGATTCTGACAGCGAAGTGTGTATCCTCAGCCCTTAGTGAATCGGGTTTTCGACCATGCCATTCTATCATCTGCTTGCAAAACTGCCAATCGGTGTACGCTGGATGACCCTCGTTCCGTTTCTCCTTGAACCAGTGTTCGCCCTGAAAGAGCCACTCCAAGAGTTCCTTCTGCCGGATGACTGCTAGGGTCACAGCGTCCTGGCTTCCACCTATGCGAGCGAAGGTGGACGGCAACGTCATCGCCTCGTTGACCTTGTCTTGATTGAGATCTGCCATCCATAACGCCGTTGCCTTGTACACCAATGCCCCTCCTGGGCCGAAACCTCGTTCAACCAATGTGAGAGACGGCTTGATGTTCACCTGGCCCAAGTCGGTGCTGAGGGTATAGCGCCCTTCACTGAGACACGGGGGGTATTCGAATCTAGCAGGTTGGAAATTCGTCATAATCGGGCTAGGGGCCTCGAGGACTAACTCCGTGATTCCCTCGGGCCTAAGTGTCCCCAGCTGAGTGAGAACCAAGCGATGAATATGACATTTGATTCTCACGACAGCGCCGTCTGGAAGCTCATACAGGTATCCCTCTTCCTTCACCATATTGAAGGAAACTGGCTTCCCCGCATCGTGAACGTGGATTCCTGACACTTCGGTAATTGCCTCTTTGTGGGCAGAAAAATAGATTCCTGCACGCGGTGAGAAAAAAGGCGGATGGCCTTGCCGAAGAAGGCTAGCAGGGTAGAAAGAGACTACTGGACTAGGGCGCCGATAGTTTCTCTTTGATTAAACTTGCAATTTCGGCATTGTCCTTGCAACTTGCCAGGTCTAGGGAGGTCTTGGCGCTAGTACGCCAAGGCAGCTCCTCAGTCTCGAAGCCGTGCTGCTTCAGCCATTCGAGCTCGGCACTCCAGCCCTCGCCCTTCTCTGTATTGTCGACGGAATAGAACAGTGTGGCTGACTTGGGCTGCAGATCATCTGACAGCACAGGGTAGATTTGCAGCCTAGGGTTGAACCTGCGTACTATCGGTCCGAATTCTGCCCTGAACTTCCGCTCGGCATCGGTTCTCGCGTTCGATGAAGCCACGGTCTCGGCTTGCCCCCGGTCCTTGGGCAGCAGGTACTCCCGCCACTGCTTCGAATAGACTATCCTGGACTCGGGCAGGCCGTGGGCTCGCAGAAGGGCCCTGACTCTGGTTTCCATGCCCGCTTCCCTTCCAGCCCATCTAAGGGCACATTCCGCAACCCAATCCTGCGCCGTATAGTGAGCGAGGTACTGCCGCCTCTCTTCCGGCATCTGAATCCAGTCCACGGCTGCGCCGACCATGTTGCGGAGCACCTCAACCTCGTCGCGCAGAGCCTTCAGCTCCACCCGCTTCTTTTCAGCGAGAGACTGCAGTTCCTCGGTTGGAACCGAGAGGTACCTCGCCAAGGCTTTCCTGTCAATTGGCTTCTTGACCTCCTCCCAAAGGAACTCTTGGGAGTTCTGGAGGCACCTGTCGATTCGTTTGGCATCTTCCTCGGGGAGAATCCGCTTCGCTAGGGAATTCAGGGGCGCAAGCTCGGCGTTGGTGACACTCTTCGACGACACCGTCTCGTACAGAGCTCTCTGTATCTTGGCTTCGAATTGAAGGGGTTCCATCTGCCTGTCGAACCCGGTGATTTCATTCGCAAGGTTCCTGCCGAGGCCCTTGCTGCCCAAGGCAGAGGCTAGGTTCTTCTCGACATCTGGCTTCACCCTGCTCCAGATCAGAACCCTCACCTCGGTCAACAACCAGAATTTCGAATCCGTTGGTTCCATCTGGGCTATGTGCACCCGTGGAAGCCCTTCGAGAAGCATCTCCCTGGCTATTCCATCCCAGTAGAAGCCTCTCCCTGCCATCCAGTCTCGGTCGACCCTACCCCAGGTCGTGAACTTTGCCCACTTGGCGTACACCTCCCAGTGATCGTCAAGGCTTTTCGTCCTCCTGAGTTCGGCTAGGAGAGCGTCTGCAGGAGTGGGGTAATCCCCGCGCTCTCTTCGGTGGGCGTGGATTGCTTCTTGCATTTCTTTGTCGAACCTCTCCCAGAGTGGGTGGCGTTCGGAGTACTTCACGGCCAGGTCCAGGTCCCCCGGCTTTTCCTTGAGGCGGATGAAGCTCCCGAAAGCCCACACCTCCTCGATTCTGACAGGAATGGGTTCCTCTGCGGCTCGCTGGCAGAGTATCTTGAGGCGTTCGACGAATACCTTCTGCCTCTTCGAAAGCTCTGGAATCGGGCCCTTCAACCACCTGTGAGTCCGCATCAGGACATATACCGCTATCGAAGGCTGCAGGCCTGCGGGTGCCGAATCAGTTCTGAAACGTTCGAGCGGGATTGAAAGCTCGGGGCGGAACCAATGCATGTGCGGGTTCGGGTCAATGAGGAGCAATAGTTTCGGAAATCTCTGTCCAACTAGGGCCCGGCGAATTCCTCTGAGCTTAATTCACCCGTGAGAATCCAACGCATTGATGATACCTCCGTGCTACGTGAGGTTCTACGAGGAGAAGGGGCTAGACTGCCTTATTGCAATCAGTGCGTGCACTTTGCAACAGAAGGCGGCACGAGCCGGGGCATCTGCTGGAAGCACGGAGCCTATGTTTCGCTTTATTCGAGCTGTAGCGAATACAACAAGAGGGTAAACTCATCCACACCCGTAGTCGGGTCGGAGGAGATTAATGCGAAATTCAGGTTCGAGCTGGACGACCTTCTGAAGTAGCTCAAGGTTTGAAGGGGATTAAGGGACGTGCTTGTCCACACATCGTGACTCTGAGGGAGATCAGGTGGCAACTATGTACCAGAGAGAGGCGCGCTTCAGGCGATAGTAAGACTAGTCAAAAGATTTAAAACTTGCCTAGTCTTACTCATGGGCAATGAAATGGGAGGAAAAGGCGCTAGCCGAAACCCGGAATCACTTCGCACACAGTAGCTTCACGGCCAGCGACGCCGCCAAAGTGCTGAGAAGTTACAGCAGGGGTACGATTTACCGACTTCTCAGCGACCTGACGCGAGAGGGCAAGATTACCAAGGTAGGATATGGTATATTCAAGGCAGAACCCAGAGGCGAAAGTATCGAGATCAAAGGAAGAAGCCTCCCCCCGAATCTTGAGAGGGCGAGGAAGCTGCTATCGGACGCCGGAATCAATTTCATGCTGACCGGGTATTCAGTGCTGGGCCCCTTCATTCACCTCTTCCCTAGGAGAATCTGTGTACTTGGTCTACGTGGAGCTAGGAGCAGGGGAAAGCGCCGTCGAAGCTCTGGAGCGCGGCGGATTCGTTGGTTTGCTCAATCCGAAAAGCGAGAGGGAGGTGAACCTCACTCTTGGCCTCACCAAAGGAGATCTGCTCATCGTCAGAGAAAGGAGGGAGCTGTCAGGCAACACAAAGGGTGGGATAGCCTCCGTGGAGAGGGGGCTGGTCGACCTTTACTTCGAGAGCACACGCAGGCGAATCCCTTTCCCAGAAGTCGAGGTTGGAAGAATCATACTGAATGCCACAAAGATGGGCGGCTTGGACGTCTCGCGACTGACCAAACTCGCTTCGAGGCGAGGCATTGCTGGAGAGATTCGTGCGGTTCTGAAGGCTGGAACCGAATTTCCCGCCGAGAGAGATAAGACGTTCTTGAATAAGCATGTCAAAGCCGTCCTGGTCGATACTGTGAGATGAGCGTATGGCCGAACTAGGGGATATTCTCACGTACGGTCTGCTTTCCAAGGAAAAACTGCTCGAGCTATCCAAGTCGGCTGGCTTCACTCAGCCTCAGGTCGTCGAACTCTTCAGGTGGGATCTTGAGCTCGTATCGCAGATTCAACGTCAGTCCAAGGATTTCATCCTCAAGGGCGGAGCAGCGGCCCAGCTATACATCCCGATTGAGAGGCAGCGCGGAAGCGTCGATATAGACCTGATATGTCCTCCACATGAGGAGCCGCTCGCAGAGGCAATACGCGCGCTGAGAAAGAGGTTCGCTTCGCGCGCGCCCTTCTTTCAGTTCGAAGAGTACAAGCCAAAGAACCCCACGGCCAACCTGCCAATGAAAACATACGACGTCAGCCTGCCCAGTGTTCTCACGGACAGCTGCAGAATAAAGCTGGATGTCCTGCTAATCGAAATGGAAGTGCCCTTCCACACTATCAAGAGTTCGAAAACTTTCGCCGCTACGGTCATGAATGTGACCTGTTCGACGCCTGGTGCCCTCATAGGAGACAAGCTTCTTACACTTGCAAAGGATTCGATAGGGATTCAGCAGGTTGAGGATTACCCGAAGCAGCTTTACGACCTCGAGATGCTAGCCTACCAAAGGAACTGTGATGTTAGGGAGCTGATGGACGCGGTCAAGGCGGTGAAGGTTCTGACCCCCATTGAAGCGAGTTTCAGAGAAAGGCTCGTCGAGCCGGTAGACGCTCTTGAAGATGTGAAGAGGACTATGACTGAGTTTTCCAGAGTCGACCTTACTTCAGCAGACAAATCGTTCAAGAAAGCAGTGAACGACTTCCAGCAGTTCTATGTCAGCGAGTCGCAAATGGGGATCAAACTATACGAATGGAGCTGCAGAATCCTTCGGATGAGGTTCTTAGCCTCCCTGATTCAGCTTCATTTCATGGACAAGCTCTCGCCTCAGGAAATGGGGAAGCTCCTTTCTCTTTCAAAATCCATTTCAAACCGCGCGAAATCGACCAATCCGAGAGACATGGAGAAAGCTAGATCCGGACTTCTCAAACTTTCCAAAAGTCCGGAGACAAAGGAACTAAAAGGGAAACCGCTGGACCGAGTCTTCTGGCATACGGTGACCCCAGAAAATATCGAGGATTTGGGCAAATCAATCTAGGCGTTAAAAGCCTCCTTCAGTCACCCTATTATGCAGTCAGCGACAACTGCGGAGAGCAAGGTGAGGCTTACTGCCATAAAGCGATTCGCACTGGGAAAGCTTCGAGAGGGTCCGCTGCGCGATGACATCCTCTCACAGCCTGATGAAGTAGCGCCAGACGATTACCTCGCGAACTGCAGGGTTTGGCTGAGGCTCCTTAGGCTAAGAGGAGGGTAGCCTCAAGACAGCCTTCCCGTTCGGAAGATTGCCAATCCATTCCCAGCCTTCTGTGATCGCTTTCTCAACCTCCTCAGGCGCCACGACTTTCTGCCTTTGCCCGTTGTTAACCATTACAGCAAAGAGTTTCTGCTTTACTAGGTTCTGGATTTCTTCATCACCCATTTCCGCCAAGGCTATCTTTTCCAGCTCACCTTGTTTGTAGCCCACGGTCAGTAGCATTTGCCTCTTGACCTGGGTCGCGATATCGTCTTCCCCAGATAACGGCGTTGTCAGAAGGAATTTCTGGGCCCTTTCAAAGCTTGCGCGCATGTCCTCGACCACGCCGGCAGGAAGCGTGTGCCTGTTCAGCGTATACCTGTGTTCAATGTCTCCCTTGTGTCCCATGAAGAACACCCGATAGTCCCTGATGATGAGCCCCCGGCTTTCGGCGAGCATCAGGGACGTGTCGAAGCTCGAGCGCAGGTCGTAGGGTCTGGCCTTTATGGCGCAGGTGCGCAGTCTCTTCCTTATCAGGGCCCCAACCAAGCTGCTCCTTACAAACGGGTTCTTCCTCGGCTTCGTGGTTCCTGGAGTCACTAGCGGGGACGAAGTGTCCAGCTTCTCGCCCGACTTCGCCCTCTGCGTCAGATACTGCGCGATGTATTCACATCCCTCTTTGGCCAGAAAGGTGAAGTACTGATGTCCTGCTTTACTCAGCTCTGGTCTGACGACGATTATCGCCGGAGTCCTCGAGAAACTGATTTGGCCGCTGGTGACATCAACGCTAACCTTTGGCCCAATTGCAATCTCCGGCAGGTCGCCAATCCTTAACCCGTCAGAGCCATCGTAGTTCCCCACCACCTCCAATCTGAGACCGGCTTGAGCAACCAGCGCCCCCGCGCACCGCGTCTGGGGAGGCGCGTTTGAAAAGAACATGGAGAGCTCGGAGCTCGTCGGTGCGTGCTTATCCTTGAGGCTGGGACTGTCTTGCGCGCCCCTGATCTTTATTCTTCCCTCTACATTGATGCCGTTGTGAGCGAACCAGGATCGCAGGGCCTTCGCATTGGAGTGGATGTAGCTGCCCGCCTTTCCTTCAGCCTCAAGCTTTGTCACCAGGTCCATGATGAAGTTGTACGCCCACAGCGTTCCATCGTTGCCGGTTGCTAGGGCCA
Source organism: uncultured archaeon (assembly GCA_963759195.1). Taxonomy (GTDB): domain Archaea; phylum Thermoproteota; class Nitrososphaeria; order Nitrososphaerales; family Gagatemarchaeaceae; genus DASPPF01. Next base: position 164,593 of record CAVWXJ010000004.1, on the reverse strand, counting down.
AGAGCTCCTTTGGGCTCTGCATCCCCCTTGAGCTGCATATTGAACCTAGTCGCCTGAGGTAGACATCTGCGGTTATCCTTGACCCTCTGGATACGTTGTCATACCATCTCTTGATGTTTGGGTCCTCAAACAGGTCTCTATACTTTGGCTTCGCGCCCCTCCAGCAGCGGGAGGCTTGGGCCTTCTTCATGCCAGCCGAGTTGCTGGCGACTTTTAACGGAACTGGGCCCGATATCAGATGATACTGGGCCCCTCCGGGCCCGCCAAGCAATCTCGTCTCTCAGTTCAGCATGCACGCCTTAGGTCGCAGTTAAGAGAGCGAATATCGACGCCAGTCGCTAAATTACCTGCGAAACAAATGGTTCTTATACGATTCTCGCAACTCCTTTCCCGAATTGGAGATCTCTCGATTCCACCCTAAGGGAGGGCGAGCTGTTCAGGGTCCTCCCCGTGGAGACGCGCTTGAAGGTGGCCACTCAGCTCGCGGAGGCGGGAGTCAGGAGGGTGGAACTCAAAGTCGATTATCCGCCAGGGACTACCTACGAGCAGACGCTGCCCGTGGTCAGGGCGCTGCTCGACATGGGAATCAGGTCCGTGATGGCCTCATCGTTCGGAGACATCTTCTACAACAATGCGGCAAAGAACGGCCTCCTCTGCGTGAAACTGCCTGACAAGGCGCTGAACGAAATCCGATCCTCGATCACCGCCGGCTGGGCGATTCTATCGGTCGACCTCAGCGAACAAAGCGTGACCCACGCAGGCAAGAAAATAAGATTCGAGATCGAGCCTCATATCAAAGAGCGGCTCATGAGCGGCATGGATGACATCGCGCTGACCACCGCCAACTACCTTCCCCAAATCGAAGGATACGAGAAGTCGATGGCTCCTTACCTGGAGCCTCGCCCTCTGAGGGCCTGATTGGCTCTAGGAGCTATCGCCCACTCTCACTTCTTGCGATCTCGTACACGCTCAAGGCTTCATAGAAAAGGCGTTTCGTCAGTAGGAGCCTCATCGAAAATCCTCTCTCCCTGCACATCCGTTCAATCGGCTCAAGCGGGTTCTCGCTTGAGAGAAGAGCGACCAACTTACCTCCCTGCTTGGACACACGCATCGCATCTGCTAGAAACCGCAAAGTGACAGCCTCTCCACCCTCGCCGCCGTCAACGGTTCTGTCAACTATTTCCTCGGATGGAAGATAAGGCGGGTTGAAGGCGACAAGGTCAAAGCTTCCCTCTCTGAAACAGCTCGCCGAGTCGGCGAGGATAAAGTTCGTATCACCTCTAATCCCGGGAAGGTCGGAAGGGCGCTGAAGGTCAGTGCCGACGGTGAGCCTAAAGCTCTTCGAGAGCTCGATGAGGCCACCCCCGTTTCCGGATCCAATTTCGAGGCAAGCCTCTCCCGAGTATCTTCTAAGCGCACTACTCAGTAGCGCCGAGTCGTCGGAGGAGAGATAGGTCCCGGAGCTCATTCCGCGATGTCGTCGCCCTTGACCGACCTGTACTCCTCTTGGCTGAGCACCTGCGTGATGTTCTGCGTCTGATAGAAGTACGCGGGCGCGCCGTCGGGGGTGAAGGCGAGGCTGCCGTCTGGGTTCTGGAGCCTGTACACCTTGACCACGGCTGGTTTTATGCCGATGATCATGCCATCGTTGAGGGCGTAGTAGCTGAACCTCTCCTGCAGCGGCTTGAACCCCTGCAGCTTGCCCTTTGGTTGGGGTGTGGGTATCATGCCGTTCAGATTCCGTCGGCCGTTAAAAAGGCTGAACTAGCTCAGCAGCTTCATCATGCCTGAGCTGTACTGCGCAGCCTTCTTCGGCTTAGAGGCTATTTCTCTTGGAAGCCCGAGGAGAGTCGCAGACTCTCGGAGAACCGCCTTGCGGACGCCGTCTTTTAACTTGAAGGAAACCGGCAGGCCTTCGCCGAAAACCGCTACCTCCTTTTGCGCGAAAGGAAATCTGGGCTCGCACCACCTCCTGCAGGCAGCCTCGTCCCTGACAAGCCCTCTCATTCCGCACTGGTCGACGTCCTGAGACATCATCATGCCGGCTTCCGCTTCCCCGTCCTTCTTCAGCGCAGCCTCGTACTTCGCGTAGCCGCCGAATAGCTCGTCGGCAAGCTGGCCGAGCATCACGATCTCCGCACCCGACTCTGCGGCAAGCCTCGATGTCATGGAGTAAATGCACCAGAGGCTCCTGTCCATGGCTGAGGGTTCGAAAGGAAGGTCCATCCCGAGCAGCTCCTTATTCACAGCCTTTGCGTCAGCCTTCATGCCAAGAAATTCTAGGCCAAGAACGCCTGCGGCCTCTCGCGCGACTTTGCTGTCCGTGGAGCCCTCTGCTGCCACAGAGCACGCTACCACCCTGGTCTGGGAAGAGGCGCAGTGTGCGACTATCGAACTGTCGAGCCCGCCTGAGAACGCTACTGCAACGCGTCGCCTCCCAGCTACTCGCGACTTTACAGATCCACGAATCAAGGCTGCCAGTTCGCCAGCGGCGTCGTCGAATGTGCCTTCGAAACTCCCAACCGTCTGTCTGTCAGCCCGGACCCTGCCACTCGACACAAATAGCTTGGCGCCTCGTGGCAGTTGCTCCTTCTTCTCCCCTGGAAAGAATCGATGGTCGCTTGCGACCCAGCTTCCAGAGCTCCCCAGGTAGAGCGGCCTGGTGCCGCAATAGTCTCTGCTTGCTTCGAGCCCGCTTTCAGTCGCGGAGAGCAGGCTGTATTCGCCCTGGCCTCCTTCCGACAGCCAACCGTGAACGGCAGGGAGGCCCGATCCACTGTAGGCAAGGGAGACAATCTTGCCCTGGTCTTGGGCACGGACGCCAGGTGCATCGATGACCCTCAGTTTTGCGCCTGCCACGGCCAACCGCTTGGCTGACTTTACTGCAACCTCCGCTTTCCCGGCGTCAGCGGCGAAGCAGAAAGCTCCGCACCTGATCAATAGCGTGCGACCTGTTCCTTGATCTTGCGCGCCACCGAAGTGCCAACCTTCTCCACCAGGGCGATCTTGTCAGCCGGCGCCTCCTTCAGGTCCTCCAAGGTCCTGAACCCTGCCGAGTGGAGGGCTCGAGCCCTCACCCTTCCCACGCCCTGAAGGCTCGTCAGCTCGATCAGCTCGTCGCTAACGCCGCTCTCGACCCTCCTTCTCAGCCTCTCCACTTGCCTGGCGGTCTCGTCTCTCTTGAACAGCTTGGCGAGCTCGCCCATGCTGTGCAGCAGCCAGTCCGCGTTGTCCACCGCCCTGTGCATGTCGCCCGGCTCCACTCCGAGCCTGGACAGAAGCTGCTCCTCCCTCCATTCGTCAATCCAGCCGTAGAGCGCCATCACGCTCCTGGTCCCCTGCAGCACCTCATCGAAGTCAGCGAACGAATTGCGGCTCGGCTTGTCTACGAATTCGGAGGAGTGCTCCTCCATGAAGACCGAAGCCTGGTCGTAGTCCTTGCTCCTCAGCGGGAACTTCGGCTCGAAGTCCGGGGAGCTGGACACAACATGGAGAAGGCCGGCAGTGTAGATCTTGCCTGGCTGCATCTTCCTGATGGCCTCGCGGAACTGCACCCCTGTGACGGGGTCGATGTAGAGCATGGAAACTTTCTTTCCAAAGTCGGTTGCATAGAACAGGTCTCCCCTCGGCTCGACGAGCCGCTCTGCGAGCAGGTAGCCGAGTCCCGATTCGATGAGCCTCTCCACTCTCTTCGCCCCGATCTGCATCGAGAGAAGGGTCCGCTCGAACAGGCTCTGGACGTCCAGTTTCGAAAGCCCGGAAGAGCTCGCGATCGTCGCGAGCGTGTGCACCCTCATCGCGCCCTCTTCGGCCAGGCGCGACTTGATCGGCTCTGGCGGCTCCTTTGCGAAGTGGTCCAGAACTTGCATGGCGGGCAAGGCAGCAGGTGGGATAAGGACCGTCTCGCCGTAGTCGTCGTACTGGGGTCTGCCGGCCCTCCCCGCCATCTGCCTGTACTCCAGCACCGAAATCTCGGCATTTCCGCCGCTCTCCACGTCGTACCTGCTCGTGTCGGCTATCACGACCCTCCTCGCGGGCAGGTTGACGCCAGCGGCCAGGGTCGGCGTCGCTGCCAGGACCTTGATGGCCCTCGCCCTGTAGTAGTCTTCCACTATCCTCCTGTGCTCGGCCTCGAGGCCCGCATGGTGGAAAGCCGAGCCCTTGGCCACGATTTCCGCCAGCAGCCTGCTCAGGCTGGTCTCCTCCCCTGACGCAAGTATCCTTCTAGACGCCTCGGAAAGCGCCCGCTTCTCCTCCTCGCTCACGAACCCCGACGTGACCTCCGCCGCCTTGGTCGCCAGGCTCACAGCCCTGCTCCTCGTGTTGGCGAAGATGAGGGACTGCCCTCCTCCCCTCACCGTGTCCATGGCCACGTCGATGGCAGCTCCGTAGGTCGAGCTCTGTATCTTCCTGCTTTCGCCGTCTGTGAAGACCACCCGGCCGTAGTCGAAGACGCCCTGTTTCAGCGGGACGGGCCTCCAGTCGACCTCTATGGCTTCGGACTTCAGCCAATCCGAGACCTCCTTGGAGTTGCTTATCGTTGCGGACAGCGACAGCAGCTGGGCGTCCAGGCCCGCGTGCAGCACCTTCGTGAGGATCATCTCGAGCGTGGGGCCTCGGGAGTCGCTGCCCGCCAGGTGGACCTCGTCCGCTATGAAGAGCCCGACGGAGTGCAGCCAGCTGACGTTGTGCCTCATCACGGAGTCGAACCTCTCGTTGGTGAGGACGATTATGTCCGCCCGCCCGAGCGACTCGCCGCTCATGTCGTAGTCGCCAGTGGATATCGCAGTCCTGATGCCAAGGCCTGACAGCTCCGAGAACTCTCCGTACTTCTCCGACGCCAGCGCCCTCAGGGGCGCCAGGTAGACCACCTTCCTTCCAGCCTTCACCTTGGTGTAGGCGGCCAGAATAGCTATCAGAGTCTTTCCGGATGCCGTCGGGCTTGCCACCACCAGGCTCTTTCCGTCCAGCAGCCCGGACTTCACGGACGCCTCCTGGGGCGGATACAGCTCCGAGTATCCCTTTTTGTTAATGAAGTTCAGGAGTTCGGTCGGAATCTGGAGCTCGTCAAACCTCAACGGCTGTCTCCTGGCTCTAGGCATTGACCCTTCTAAAGAAGCCAGGCTTCGACTCGTATATCAGCCCCTCCCTGAACATCGTCTTGATCATCTTCTCCGCGTCTTCGTCTGTGAACTTCGCCTTCAGCAGCTCCTCCTTGTAGGCCTTCCTTTCGACGGGCTTCTTGTCCGGCCCCTCCAGCGACTTGAATATCTCCATCGCCCGGCCTATGTTCTTCCTCTCACCAACGGGCTTCCCGAGCTGGATGCCGAAGTCCGTCTTCTTCGTCGTCGCGTCCGTCAGCACGTCCTGGACCATCCTGTTCATCAGCGCCACGGCAGCCAGCGCGTCCTCCTCGCTCACCTCGTCCCTCAGCAGCAGCTTCGCCCTCGCGGTCGCAAGCCTAATCAGTGATTCGAGGGTCCTGGGCGTCGGCGGCAGCTGCCCCTCCTCGCCGCCGCTCTTTCTGAGCTCCAGATAGTACTCCCTCATCCTGTCGATCGCATCCTTGGTGAGCCTTGGCGTGCCCTTCTTCGCGTATGAGATGTACTTCTTGAGGAGCGCGAACTCCACTGGCGGCGGCTTGGTGTATGTCTTCCTGGTGTGGACCGAGAGTATGTGGGTCGCCAGCTTCTCGTCCTCACCCAGCGACGGCTGGTCCTTGATCACGAAGATGAGGTCGAACCTCGTGAGCAGAGGGATGGGCACGTCGCCGATGTTGTCCGTCAGATTCTGGAACGGGTTGTACTTGCCCAGCACCGGGTTCATCGCCGCGAGTATCGCGGTTCTGGCGTTCAGGCTCGCGTAGATTCCGCCCTTGGCTATTGTAACGGACTGCTGCTCCATTTGTTCATGCAATGCGCTCCTGTCCTCGGCCCTCATCTTGTCGAACTCGTCTATGCAAGCGATTCCTTGGTCGGCCAAAACCACAACTCCAGCCTCCAGCATGAGCACGTTCTTCTCCCGGATCACCGCCGCAGACAGCCCCGCAGCGGTTGTTCCCCGCCCTGAAGCGAAGAGGCCCCTGGGCGCCACCTGGGCCGTGAACTTCAGCAGCTCCGACTTGCCCGTCCCGGGGTCGCCCACCAGGAGTATGTTGATGTCGCCCCTCAGCTTGGTCCCATCGGGAAGGGTGTTCGAAGTTCCCCCAACCAGAAGCAGCAAGATCGCCTCCTTCTCCGGGTCGTGGCCTAGTATCGCGGGAGCCATGGAGTTGATCAGCTTCTCGTATGCGTCGGGGCCCTTCGCGATGCTCCTGATCATGTCCTCGTCCTGTTTCGTCACCAGAATCTCGGTGGGCTCCTTTCCCCTTACCTCCACGAAGTTGCAGTCAATCTGAGACCTGAAGAGCCTCATCCTTACCTGCCCGGGAGAGTAGTCGGGGACCGCCCGGAGTATGCCCGAGAGAACAATCCTGTCTCCCGGCCTGGCAGTGTTCACGACGTCGCCCTCGAGGTTGACATCGAAGAACTGGGGAAGCTGGCCCGGAGGCAGCTCTTCCGGAAGCTCCTGAATTCTAAATATCTGGAAATCGATGAAGCGGCTCTGCTTTCTGTCGAGCTCGAAGTTCCTCACCTCGCCGCAGAGCTCGCATCTTGGCGGTTTCTCGAGCTGCAGGTCGCGCTGCTCTTGTATCGTCGTGTGGCCGTTCGGGCACGTCCAAGCGGCGTCGACCACCAGCGGCCTTAGCTCCGAAGTGCGGACGACCATTCCGGATACCGCCAGCATCCTGTCCAGGAAGGATGTGTCCACCTTCCTCAGTGGGACCTGGTCGGAGATTCCCCTTATCCTCACCACGAGGTCTCGCCTTATCTTGTCAGCGTAGAGCACGTTCTCGCTCCGCATGGTTTCGTAGCCCGCGGTCCTGAACGAGGCCAGAGCGGAGTCGGGATTCTGGAGGATCCTGTTGGCCAGGTCGTCGTTATACTTCAGCAGGTCGCCGAAGTCAACCACGAGCGACTTCGTCCCGTCCGAGATCATCTGCGATATCCTCTCCCTGTAGATCGGGGTCCCGGCCCTGTCGGTCGCCTCCTTCAGGAAGTCCTCGAAGAGGTGGGAGAGCTCTCCGCTCGCCATGGTGGCCATCTAGGTCCCCCCACCGAGCATCGCTTCCTTCCACTCTTTCGAGAACGTCTGGGATGTTGAGAAGAACGCCTTCTCCTCCGGGGTCAGCTTGTCGCCCAGCGAATTCGCGGAAGAAGTGCTGCTCGAAAGGGAGAGCAGCTTGCTGAGCCTGATCCCTATGAGGTCGTAGCTGGACGCCCTGACCCTCTCGTGGTCTTCCCGCCTGACCTTTCCCTCCTTGACGGCAGCGTCGAGGTGAGCGAGCCTCCTGCGCATCCTGACGTAGAAGTCGACAGGCAGCTGCGACAGCTGCAGGGGGCCCATCATCTTCTCCCTGCTGAGCGCCTTCACTATCTCCGTCTCGAAGGGTTCCTCGGCCGCGTCGGCCAGGTTCATCTGGACCAGTTCCTCAGCAATCCATCGGGGCAGCTCCACTGATTCGCCTGCCTTCACTCCGTCGATCTTGTAGTCTCCGAGGTCTATGTTCTCGAGGGACGACTTCATCGTCACTCTCGTCTTTGAAAGCATGAAATCCCGTTCCCTTTCTTCCATTACAGCCTTGACGCCGGGAGATTCTTCCCTCAAAGCAGAGAGGCGCGAAAGCCTCGCTCTCTAATTAAACGTTGGGAGAATCTTCGTTGCCTGAAGGGCGTGGTCTGTTCCTTGCCCGCGATATCAATCGCTTCAGTCGCGCCATCCGCGAATCCGCCTGCGGGGCGCCGCCTACGTGTTCTTCAACAGGCTCGCCTCCGGAGCTGATGATTGCAGAAAGTTTGCCCTTGGAAAGAGTCGGCGCGGACTTTTCCCGCAAGATTCCCTCGGGACGGAGCATCAGTATCGCTATCAGCAGAGAAGCGAACAACAGGTCCTGAAGCCAGTTCGCGTCGAAGAAGATGTAGGGCTGAAGGTACGGCTGAATCTGTGCGAGCCCCTTGTAGACGAGCGCAAAGAAGAACGCGCCAAGGGCAACACCATAGTTGTTCCCAACCCCGCCGATTATGACTATGAGGAAGGGCCAGAAGGTCCAGGCGAACCTCGTCCAAGTGTCGTATTCCACAGAGGCCACGTAGAAGGTGAACAACGCGCCGGCGATTCCAGCGATTGCCGAAGCGACTATCAGCACATTCCTCCTGATTGCCACGTCGTCCTTGCCGAGGGACCTCGCAGCGTCCTCGCTCTCCCTTACAGCCTTGAGTGTCCTTCCTAACGGGGACCGAGCGACCCTCTCGGCGTAGATGAACACGATCACAGCGAAGATGCTCACGACCACAGCGGCGGCCAGGTCTCGGTATCCGGGGCCGAGGGAGATGAAATAGAAGTACGGGTCGGGAACCTCGATGTTCTGGGCGCCGCCCGTCAGCGGCGTGTAGGTCCGCAGTATCACCTGGTAGAACTGGGCGGCTCCGAGGAGGAGCATCCCGAGGTAGTCCTCCCTGAGGCGGATGGCTGGGTACGAGGCGAGGAAGCCGAAAAGCGCCCCGATTGCCGCCCCGATCACAAGTCCCAAGAGGAGAATCTCCACGGCTAGCCAGGGCACCGCGGGCAGGAGGCCGTCGACCTGGTTCATTATCCTCGCGTTGAAGGTTATGAAGTCCTCGTGGGTGCCCACGTTCAGCACGAAGGCTGCCAGTCTCCCGGTTACAGAGCCCGCCACCGACGCGCCCCCCGCTATGAAGAGAACTTTCCCGAAGTTCGGAACCCCGGCATATCCGAACTCCAGGTTGAGCGACACGCTGATTGCGAGGTACAGAGCGTAGAAGTTCACGAACCCGGTAAGGAAGGTCACCAGGTTGAATCCGGGGAACAGGAAAAACGCCGGCAGGCTCATCTACTCTTTCTTCCTCCTGAAGCTGCTCAGCTTGATCGAGACGACTCCCTTCGGCAGTATCAGCAGGGTGATCACCATCACGAGAAGAGGTATCGCCTTCTGGAACGGGGTTACGTCTGGCCCGAATCCATTGACCAACCCTCCCACGAAGAGGTCCGTCTTGAAGCCCGTGGCAATCTCAACGAACATGTACAACCCAACGATCCAGAAGAAACCCGCGAGAATCCTCGAATCCTTCCCGTGTTTCCTCCAGGCCAGCACGCCCACCAATATTATGACGACTGCGAAGATTCCTGTTATGATGTAGCCGAAGCCGGAGCCAAGCCCCGTCGTCACCAAATCCTCACTCGCGCCGATCATCAGACCTCCAGCCACCGCACCGAAGATGTTGCCCAGCCCTCCGAGGACGCTCGAAGCGAATATCTCGACGATGAGGTCCGACCCGGTGCTCGTGCCTCCGGGCAACCACAGAGTGTAGAGTGCGCCCGCGAGTCCGGCGAAACCTCCAGCGAGCATCCACGAAACTACGTAGACGCGCTCGACGTTTATGCCGAGCACCCGGGCGAGCGGAGCGTTTTCCACGGATGCCCGCATCGCTATCCCGAACCTGGTCCTCGTGAGGAGCACATAGAGACCGATGGTGATCAGCGCGAGAACGATGGGTGCGATGAAAACGACTCCCTGTGTTCCAAATAGAGTGATGTCGCCCGGCAGCGCGAAGAACTGGCTCGCGTCGGACAGCCTGTACCTGGACTGCATGTAGTCCGTGTAGATGCCGAAGACGCCGACAAAGCCGATGTCCACCCCGAAAGTGGCTATCATCAGAGCAACGAGGGAGGTGCCCCTGCGCGCGAGTGGCCGAAGTATCCCCACGTACATTAGGACCGCGACCAGTCCGGCCAGGATGAACGCGAAGATGCTGGCACCGTAGGGATTGATCTTGAAGACTTTCGTAAAGTGGTATGCGGTGTAAAGTCCGATGGTGACAAACGAACCGTAGGCGAAGTTGGGCACCTTGGTTGTCATGTAGGTAAGAGTGAGACCCATCGCCATCAGAGCGAACAGGGTTCCGTACACCAGAGTAGAAATCAGGTATCCCGGAACCAAATTTTCTTAACAAGGGTCAAACGCCACAAAGAGTTAAAATACTTTACCAGCTAATACGCGGGCTCTGTCGAAAAAGAGAGGGGCATCAACTACAGCAGTAATTGGATCTCTAATCGTGGGTCTTCTCATTGGTGCAGGAGTCTTTTACGTCGCAGCACCGTCGCTCGGCATGGGTGGAACAACCACCACTGTCGGCGGCAGCACACAAACAGTCATTTCTACCACAACACTCTCCGCTGCAGCAGGCGGGGGACTGTGCAACGGCCAGACAATCACCATCGGCGCGCTTAACGACCTGAGCGGCTCACTTTCCGCTCAAGGGAAGGGTGACCTGGCGGCTGAGCAAATTGCAATCACAGAAATCAACGCACAGCTTCAGAGCGCGGGGTGCAAGCTCACCTTCACTCTGAACAACCAGGACTACGGACTTGACAACACAAAGGCGCTGAATGACCTTACGGCCATGGCGGCCGCAGGAACGCAGGTGGTCATCGGACCGCTCAACAGCGGCACCGCAAGCGCAATCCTCAGCTACGCGAACTCGAACCACATCGTACTCATCAGCCCATCGTCAACTTCTCAGGCACTTCACGTGTCCGACGTCACGAACAACTACCTGTTCAGGACAGCGCCCAACGACGGCGCCCAGGGACAGGGAATCGCCAGAGAAGTCTTGACCCAAGGGGCGAAGGCGGTAGTAATTGTCAACAGGGACGACACCTACGGGGACGGCCTGGGTAACGCCACGGCCTCGTCCCTGAAGGCGGACGGCATGGCTGCGTCACAGATCGCAGGTCCGTTCAAGTACGACCCGGCAACCACCGACTTCACAGCATTGATCACTCAGATTACGAACTCGTTCAACACGCTCAACACCGGCGCAGCGACTGGACACGTCGCAATAGTCGACGTCGCGTTCCAAGAAATTGGTACGCTTCTGCAACAGGCATCGAAGCAGAGTCCTGCAATCTACAACAACGTGCCGTGGTACGGCAGTGACGGAGAGGCCCAGAATTCGCTTCTGAGCAACTCGACAGTCGGTCAGTACACCTCGCACGTCGAACTTCCATCAACACTCTTCAATGTGGTCAACAACAGCAAGACGCTTGCGTTCTTCGCAAAGTACGCGGGCACATCTCAGCTCGCAGCCATTGTCGGCGGCGGAGTCTTCTACACGCTTGAAGGCTACGACGACGTCTGGCTAGCGGCGCTATCAATCATGACTGCGGGCCAGAACTCTGGAACCGCAATCCACGCTGTCTACCCGAGCGTCGCCAACAGCTTCTACGGCCTCACGGGCTGGGAAGGTATTAGCGGCAACGACAGGATTCCTGGTTCATACCAGATCTGGAAGGTCGTCGCAAAGGGAAGCAGCTTCACCTGGGTCCTCGCGGGAACCTGGGACTTCAACACAGACACAGTATCCTGGGTAAGCCCACCGTAAGAATAGAGATCCCTACCTTCTTTTTTGACTCCTAATGGCCCCACTCCTAGAAGTACGCGAGCTTAGGAAATCATTCGGCAACCTGAAAGCGCTGGATGGCGTTTCTCTAGACGTCGAACCAGAGACGGTAAACATCCTGATCGGACCGAACGGCTCGGGGAAGACCACCCTCATCAACACTATCAGCGGCTTCTACAAGCCTGACTCTGGGTCCGTCCTGGTGGACGGCAAGGACATCACCGGCCTGCCGCCCTACAAGCTTTACGCGCTCGGCGTTGGCAGGACCTTCCAGATACCGAACCTCTTCTGGAAACTGACTGTGATGGAAAACGTGCTTGTGGCTGCGAAGGGCAACCCGGGGGAGTCCTTCACCGGTTCCCTGCTGAAGCGAAGGTGGGTCAAGGCAGAGACGGAGGCGACGGAGAAGGCCACAAGGATTCTCGAGCTGCTCGGCATAGGCAAGATGTGGAACGCCCGGTCGAACACGCTCAGCGGAGGCCAGATGAAGCTCCTAGAGCTTGCCAGGGCGCTCATGAGCAGCTCCAGGATAATACTCCTCGACGAGCCTGTTTCCGGGGTGAACCCCACGCTGGCGCACGAAATATTCGCCCGAATCCTGAAGCTGAGAGACGAACTCGGGGTGACATTCCTGATTGTGGAGCACAGGCTTGACATCGCCCTGAGCTACGTGGACGCAGTGACTGCCATGGCCTTCGGGAAGGTGATAGCCGCGGGCGTGCCAGAAACTGTCCTAGCCGACAAGCAAGTGGTAGACTCCTACCTGGGTGCATAGATTGCTCAAGGTCGACGCAATTTCAGCCGGATACGGAAAGCTCCAGATACTCAGCGATGTCTCACTGGAAGCAGGGGAAGGCAAGGTCACTGTCGTTGTGGGCCCGAACGGGTCGGGCAAGTCGACCCTGCTCAAGAGCATAGCTGGTCTCACCAACATCTACCAGGGAAGTGTGACCCTGGACGGCGAGTCTCTGTCAAAGCTTCAACCCCACGAGATAGCTAGGAAGGGATTGGCCTATCTCCCGCAGACGGATAGCACGTTCGCAGCGCTGACCGTCGAGGAGAACATCAAGATGGCCGCGTACACCGTGAAGGCTACGGACATCCCTGACCGTCTGGGGACGGCCCTCGAAATGTTCCCACAAATCTCGAAGTACATGGGCACCAAGGTCCAGAGCCTCAGCGGAGGCGAAAGGCAGATGGTGGCCATGGCGATGGCCATGATGCGGAAGCCCACAGTGATGATGTTCGACGAGCCCACTGCGAACCTCTCGCCGAAGCTGGCCCTCCAGGTCCTGAGGACGGTCGAATCCTTCGCGAAGGAGCGCGGGATAACAGTGGTGCTGGTGGAACAGAACGCCAGGAGGGCGCTCGAAATCGGTGACGTGGCCTACCTTCTCGTCGGCGGCAGGAACACTTTCAACGGAAGCGCCGGCGAACTCCTCTCGCACAAGGAGCTGGCTCAGATGTACCTGGGGCTCAAGGTCGCCTAGCCCGCTCGCGGGCTTTCCGCTACAACGAATATATACGAATACGGGCCGAGCGGAAATCCAACTCAAGGGAGACCTCAGACAAGAATGGTGTATCTTTGATTGCCCATTGAACAGCTCATGTGGGTCGAGAAATACAGGCCCTGGACTCTTGACCAGCTCGTCGACCAGAAGGAGATCAAGCAGCGCCTAAAGCTCCTCGTAGAGAAGAAGGGCGAGCTCCCTCACCTGCTCTTCGCGGGGCCTCCGGGTTCGGGCAAGACGACCACGGCCCTGATCATAGCCAGGCAGCTGCTGGGGGAGCAGTGGCGGGACTACACTCTTTCCCTCAACGCGAGCGACGAGAGAGGGATTGACATCGTCAGAGAGAGGGTGAAGACCTTCGCCAGGTTCTCTGACAGGCGCGAGGGGATTCCCTTCAGGCTCGTCATACTCGACGAGTGTGACGAGATGACAAACGACGCCCAGACTGCCCTTCGCAGGATAATGGAGGAGACCTCCACCTACACCAGGTTCATACTCGTCTGCAACTATTCCTCCGGCATCATCGAGCCCCTGCAGAGCAGATGCGTCATCTTCAGGTTCCACAGGCTCGACGAAGCGGCCCTGGTATCTCAAATCAAGGAGATAGCTGCGAAAGAGAAGGTGAAGGTCGTCGGAGCCAACACCCTTGGGGCGGTGTTCGAGGCAACCCAGGGAGACCTCAGGCAGGCCATCAACCTCCTCCAGGCCGCTTCGGTTTCGGGGGAACTGACTCTGGAAAGCGTTGCGGCGGTGACCGGGACAGCGGTGAAGGCGAGGGCAGCAGAGATAATCAAGAAGGCGCTCGACGGCGACTTCAACGGAGCCCGCTCGAAAATGGTCGAGCTGACCAGGGTCTACGGCGTCCCGGAGAGGGACTTCCTGCGCTTCGCAAACGAATCCGTCGCTTCGTCGGATTCGGCCACGGCCGCGAAGGCCATCACGATACTAGCGGAATACGACTTCCGGCTCGTCCAGGGGGCCCAGCCAGAGCTTCAGCTCACTGCGATGCTGGCAGAGCTGTCTGCCCTGAAGGGGAAGGGCGAGTAGGACGGACCTTTCCCTCCCGAGGGGAATAAGGGACGTCGAGCCCGAGGAGTACGAAAGGCACGCCAGGGTCAGGCGCGCGTTCGAAGAGACCGCGTCGCTTTTCAACTTCAAGCTGATGGAGCCTGCAACCATAGAGTCCCTCTCGGTCCTGCGGGCCAAGAGCGGCGCAGAGGTGGACAAGGAGATCTACTCCTTCAAGGACAAGGGCGGCCGCGACGTCGGGCTCCGCTTCGACCTGACTGTGGGCATGACGAGGTACGTCTGCTCCAGACGAGACCTGAGACCCCCGGTGAAGCTCGCCTGCGTGGGAGGCGTCTGGCGATACGACGAGCCCCAGCACGCGCGCTACAGGTTCCACACCCAGTGGGACATCGAGGTCTACGGGGCGGCATCCATAGACTCCGACGCGGAGGTGATCGACTTCAGCAGGAGCGTCTTCGACAGGCTCGGCATGGCGAAAGACTCGGTCGAGATAGGCGACAGGCGCGTGATCCAGGAGTTCATCACCAAGCACCTGAAAATAGACTCGGGCGAGCGGGCCGTTGAGGTCATGCGCGCTCTGGACAAGGTGCAGAAGAAGTCGCGCACGGAGCTGCTGAAGGAATACACGGAGAAAGGATTCGAGGCCAAGGACCTCGAGAAGCTTCTCGAGTTCGGCGGACTGAAGGGCACTCCGAAGGCGGTCCTCTCCAGGCTTAGCGAGCTGAAGCTGGAAAGCGCAGCAGAGCTAGGGGAGCTCGCGGACAGGCTCTCCGGGAGGGGCATCAGAAACTACGAGTACAACCTAAGCATAGTCAGAGGTATCGACTACTACACAGCTGTGGTCTTCGAGGTCATGGACTCGGCCCGACCGGACCTGGGCTCCCTCTGCGGGGGCGGGAGGTACGACCTCCTTCCGAAGCTGCTTGGCAGGCCGGAGCTTTCCGCAACCGGCGCCGCTGGGGGCATAGACAGGGCTGCCCTCTCCCTGGAAGGCGTCAAGGCTGCGCAGCTTCCCCTCACAGTGGTCGCTTTCGCCAGCAAAGACGTCTATGCGAATGCGCTTGAGATGCTTTCGAAATTGAGGTCGGCCGGTGTGAGGGCCGAGACGCCGCCGCTGGAGAGGCCCCTCGGCAAGCAGCTCGAAGACGCTAGCGCCATGGGGGCGAGATGGGCCCTGATCATAGGCAAGAAGGAACTCGCCTCGGGAACAGTGAATCTCCGCGACATGCGCCAAAGAATCGAGTCGCAGATGCCCTTCAAGGACGCCCTGGAGCGGGTCTCCAAGGGAGACTGAAGTTCCTAGTCCAGCCTTTTCCTTTCCTCGTCTATCAGCTCGGTCAGGGCCTCGAACGCCTTACCGGCGTCCTTCACCTTCACAACCATGATCGTGTCTGTGTGGCAGCTGACAGTGTCCTCCATGTTCACGTGCCTCCTCGAGAGCTGGTTGTAGAAAGCTATGACGCAGCCGGGAGTCGCAACGATCTTCTCAGGACTCTGCACGATGATCGCCGCAAGGTCGTCTCCCTCCGCGAGGATCTCCCCACCCGACAGCTCCTTCTTGACCCTCTTGTGGAGCCGCTGGTCGAAGATCAGGGTGATCGCCGACAGGCTCTCGGAGACCTGGATGAAGTCCTCCTGGTGCTTGGTCAGCATCGACGCCACTGCCTGCAGGGTGCGCCTGTTCTTCTCCACCGACACCTTGGAGACGTGCGTCCTGACGTTGACCACGCTCCCGGCAATCACCTTCCCTATGTCGTGAGATGCGGGCGAGTAGCGCCCCGCGGAGCCTCTTGAGCGCGGTTATCACGCCCTCAACCCTCACCTTCCTTCTGGTCCGCTTCGCGACCTTCGGGACCAGCATCCTGGCGAGTGCGCTGAGGTTGACGTAGTCTCGCGCCAGCGAGTCCTGAACAGACAAGTCGAAGTTGACCTCCTCCCTGACGGCCGATGTGACCGAGATGGGGCTGACCAGTTTCAGACCACGGCGTGCCAAGTTTCGGTCAGACGCGGCCAAAATCTATAAAAGAGTTTCTCGCCGTCTGCGCTACTCATCTATGCCGAAGACAATCGCGCTTGCCTTCTCCGGCGGCCTCGACACCTCTGTCTGCGTGAAGTGGCTTCAGGAGAAGTACGCTGCGGACGTCGTAACAGTCACCCTCGACCTGGGCCAGCAGGAGAACCTCGCCGATATTGAAAAGCGGTCGAAGCTGCTGGGGGCCAAGAAACACTACACGATCGACGCCAAGAAGGAATTCGTCTCGGACTACGTCTTCCCTGCCATAAAGGCCAACGCCATGTACGAGGGGAAGTACCCGCTCAGCACCGCCCTCGGAAGGCCCCTGATTGCGAAGAAGCTGGTCGAGGTGGCAGAGAAGGAGGGCGCCTTCGCCGTGGCTCATGGCTCCACAGGCAAGGGAAACGACCAGGTGCGCCTGGACGTGAGCGTCAGGGCGATGAACCCGGACCTTGAGGTTATCGCCCCTGTCAGGGACTGGAACATGGCGCGGGACGAGGAGATAGTCTACGCCCAGAACCATGGATATCCCGATCAAGCCCAAGAAATCCGTCTTCAGCGTAGACCAGAACCTCTGGGGCCGTTCCATAGAGAGTGGGCCGCTCGAGCATCCGGAGACCGAGCCCCCGGACGACGCTTTCGAATGGACTACGCTTCCTGAAAGAGGCGCCGGACACACCAGGCTACCTCGAAATCGGCTTCGACGCAGGCGTCCCCGTCAAGATAAACGGAAGGACGATGGAACCCCTCGCCTTAATCGACCACCTCAACCGCTTCGTCGGCGGCCACGGCGTCGGCATAATCGACCACATCGAGGACAGGCTTGTCGGAATAAAGTCCAGGGAGGTTTACGAATGCCCCGCCGCCGTTGCCATAATGGAGGCTCACAGGGACCTGGAGAAGCTCGTGCTCACCCGCCACGAGCTCGATTTCAAGGTCGGAGTCGAAAGGGAGTGGGCCTGGCTGGTCTACTCGGGCCTCTGGCTCGAGCCTCTGAGGGTCGACCTCGACAGATTCATCCAAGGCTACTCAGCACCGCGTGACCGGCAGGGTCAAGCTGAAGCTGTACAAGGGAGGAATGCGCGTCGTCGGAAGGTCTTCCGACTACTCGATCTACAGCCTGAACCTCTCGACCTACAGCAAGGCTTCCACCTTCGACCAGAAGAACGCAATCGGGTTCATCGAGCTCTGGGGGCTCCAGTCGAGAGTTGCCGCGAGCTTGGAATCATTCAAGGAGGACAGGGGAAAGAGTGGACGTCAGAGGGCGAAGGCTAAGGAAGCATAGTGACGAAGTCACCGCCTTCACGTCCTCCATGGCGTTCGACGGGCAGATAGCCAAAGCGGTGATCAAGGTCAACATGGCGCACATGGTCGCCCTCATCGAAGGCGGTGAGGTCGCTCCGAAGATCGGAGGCAGATGCCTGCGCTTCCTCCTGCGGGCGTCCCCAACGCCGAAAGCAAGACACCTTGGCGGAGGACTTCCACCAGTATCTCGAGCAGCAGGCGGTGGACGCCATAGGAATCGACACCGCAGGTTACCTCAACTTGGGAAAGAGCAGGAACGACCAGGTGGCGACAGCCATCAGGCTGAAGCTCAGAGAGAGGATAGCGGACCTCATCTCGGAGATGCTGGGACTCCAGCGTGCTCTGCTCACCATAGCCTCGAAGCAGGGCGAGAACATGCTACCCGGGTACACCCACGTGCAGCGGGCGCAGCCTATCACTCTGGCCCACCATTACCTCGCCTACTTCGACTCGTCCGAGAGGAACGTCCAGCGGCTCCTGCAGCTCTACGCCCGCGTCAACATATCGCCCATGGGCTCGGCTGCCCTCGGGGGCACCTCCGTCAACGTGGACAGGGACAGGGTGGCGAAGCTCTTGGGTTTCGACGGCACAACCACAAATGCTATGGACTCGGTGGCTTCGCGAGACCTGCTGTCCGAGACGCTCGCATGCTGTTGCATGGTCATGGTAGACGTGAGCAGGCTGTCGGAGGAGTTCGTCATATGGAGCTCAAAGGAGTTCGGCTTCGTCGAAGTATCGGACGAATTCGCTACGTCGAGCAGCATCATGCCTCAGAAGAAGAACCCCGTCGTCGCGGAGGTCGCGAGGTCGAAGCTCGGCTCAGTCCTCGGGGCACTAGTTGCGACCCTAACGATAGCCAAGGCGCTCCCCTTCGCTTACAACATGGACCTCCAGGAGGCCACGCTCCACCTGTGGAACGGATTAGATGATACAATCACTTCCGTGAAGATGATGGCGGGCATGCTCACGACTGCGAAGTTCAATTTCGACGCGATAAGGAAGTCAATGATCAATGACTACTCTACTGCCACCAACCTAGCGAACTATCTCGTCTCTGCCAACAGCGTCTCGTTCAGGACGGCTCACGCGATCGTCGGCGAGCTCGTAAGGACGTCCATAGGCGAACACGTCAGCCTGGAAAGAGCGGTCGCCCGCCACATGGGTGCGATCTCGTCGAGAATGGGGAAACGGATCGTGATGGAAGAGAAGGAAGCCGCCGTCATCCTCGATCCTTCGAGGTTTCTCGCGGAGATCAAGACGAAGGGGGGAGCAACCCGAGTTTCATACCCGC
This sequence comes from uncultured archaeon, assembly GCA_963759195.1. Taxonomy (GTDB): domain Archaea; phylum Thermoproteota; class Nitrososphaeria; order Nitrososphaerales; family Gagatemarchaeaceae; genus DASPPF01. The sequence goes on along the minus strand of CAVWXJ010000004.1, from coordinate 145,924 downwards.
GGAGGTCCGGTCCAGGTCGCGGCTGCTGAAATCCAACGAGGGCAGCCTAGCTGGCATCGCAAAGTCGGTGACCGGGTCCGAAAGGCTGCTAATGCGAACCGTTAAGCGGCTGGCAACGGGGGTGAAAAGGTAGCAATGGAGACGAAATGCACCGAATGCGACGCTGTGATATCCATACCCGGCGACGCGATTGTCGGAGAGATAGTCTCCTGCAAGGACTGCGGGGCCGAGTACGAGGTCGCGGAGATCACGGGCGGGTCCGCAGTCATCAAACCCGCCGACCAGGTCGAGGAAGACTGGGGTGAGTGAATGAAGGCAAGCATCACATTCGACAGACTGAGGTGGGAAGAGAAGGCGCTGAAGGACGAGGCTGATTCGATGGGCATCGAGGCCTCCCTCGTCGACGCCAAAGCCCTCATCTTCGACATCTCCAAGGGCAACGGCCACGGGCTGGGCGACGTCGTTGTCCAGAGGTGCATAAGCCACTACAGGTCCCTCTTCCTCACGAGGATGCTCGAGGGAGCTGGAGCGCACGTCATCAACCGCTACGAGGTGGCCGACCTCTGCGGGAACAAGCTCGCCACCACCATGGCCCTGGCGAAGGCTGGGATTCCCACCCCGAGGACCTTCGTCGCGCTGTCGTCTGAAATGGTCGAGAAGGCAGCGGAGGAGCTCGGTTTCCCCGTGGTGCTGAAGCCCTTCGTCGGGAGCTGGGGGAGAATGGTCAGCGTGATAAGGGACAAGCCGACGCTCCAATCCATAGTAGAACTCAGGGAAGAGCTCCCCAATCCTGTCGAGCACATGTACTACGTCCAGGAGTACATCCAGAGGCCTCCGCGCGACATCAGGGCCGTGGTAGCTGGCAGCGAGCTGGTGGCCTGCGTCCACAGGTACGCGCCCGAGGGCGACTGGAGGACCAACGTGGCCAGGGGGGGTGTATCGAAGGCGTTCACGCCGACACCGGAGCTGAAGGAGATGATAATGAAGGCCGCAGTGGTCGTCGGCGGGGGCGTGCTCGGGGTTGACGCCATGGAGGGGCCCAAGGGGCTACGTGGTCCACGAAGTGAACAACACTGTCGAGTTCAAGGGAGCGCAGTCGGCGGTCGAGTGGAGCATCCCGAAGAAGATCATGGAATACATCGCGAGCACGGTGAAGCGCTGATGGTCAAGGCAGCGGTCCTTGCAGCGTCTGGCTACATAGGAGGCGAGCTCGTCCGCCTGCTCCTGCAGCACCCGAAGGTGGAGCTGACCATGGCGACCTCGCAGGAGGTACGCCGACGAGTATCTCTTCAGGGTGCACCCCAACCTAAGGGGTGTGACCGACATGAAATTCACGCCCTACGACCAGTCGAAGGTCACAGAGAACGCGGACGTCGTCTTCGCTGCCCTGCCCCACGGCGAATCAGTGAAATTCATGCCGGGGCTGGCCGACTACGGGCATCAGAATAGTCGACCTGAGCGCAGACTTCCGCCTCCGCGACAAGGAGCAGTACAAGCGGTGGTACGGCTACGAGCACCCTTCGCCCGACCTTCTGGAGAAGTTCGTCTTCTCAGTCCCAGAGCTGAACCGAGACCAGGTCAAGGGGGCGAAGCTCGTCGCATCGCCTGGTTGCATGGCCATCACCTCCATCCTCGCCATGGCCCCGCTGTTCAAGGAAAGGTCTCTGGGCATCGACCACAACAAAATAGTCGTTGATGCCAAGATAGGCTCCTCCGGTGCAGGAGGGAAGCCGTCCACCGCCACCCACTTCTCAGAGCGGTACAACGTGGTCCGACCGTACGCGCCTGCGGGCCACCGCCACTCCGCAGAAATCGAGCAGGTGATGTCGATGGTCTCGGGCGAGAGCGTGAAGGTCTCGATGTCTGCCCACGCAGTCAACATGGTCCGCGGAATCCTCTGCACGTGCCACATGTTCACCGATGTCGATGTGAAGCCCATCGACGTTTGGAAGGCCTACAGGTCGACCTACGCGGGCAGCTACTTCATCAGATTGGTGAGGGACAAGCAGGGCCCGTTCAGGCTCCCAGACCCCAAGGTCGTCATCGGTTCCAACTTCTGCGACATGGGCTTCGAGATCGAGGAGAGGACGGGAAGGATAGTCGCCCTGGGCGCCATAGACAATCTGATCAAGGGCGCGGCGGGCAATGCGATCCAATCGATGAATCTCATGCTCGGATTCGACGAGAAGACGGGCCTGACCCAGGCGCCCCTCCACCCGGTGTAGAGAAAATGAGAATGGTGGTCAAGATTGGCGGCAGCCTGCTGAAGGGCGGTGTCCCGGATACGCTACTTGCGGACATTGCCGCTCTATCGCCCACCACCCAGGTCGCCCTGGTCCACGGCGGCGGCGAGGTGGTGACGGAGATCGCCACCAAACTCGGCAAGGAACAGCGGTTCGTCGTCTCGCCTGACGGCATCAAGAGCAGGTACACCGACAGGGAGACGGCTGAGATCTACACCATGGTCATGAGCGGAATGCTTGCTAAGAGGATAGTCCTCGCCCTTCGGGCCAAGGGGGTCCGGGCGGTCTCCCTCACTGGGCTCGACGGCTCCCTCTTCCAGGGAAAGAGGAAGAAGAAGCTGGTGATAGTCGACGAGCGCGGTAGGAAGCTCCTGATCGAAGGCGGCTACACCGGGAAGGTCGAGTCAGTGAATTCCGGCCTCATCGAGACACTCTTGGCAGGAGGCTACGTGCCCGTGGTGTCACCGGTGGCCGTAGGAGAAGACTCGGAGCCGCTCAACATCGATGGGGACAGGGCGGCGGCCTCGCTCGCCTCGGGCATTTCTGCGGACGCGGTCCTCTTCCTCACCAACGTTGATGGCCTCATGCTGGAGGGCAAGCTCGTGGAGAGCATCTCAGCTTCCTCCGCTTCGTCGCGGCTCTCGGAGGTCGGCTTCGGTATGCAGAAGAAGGTGATGGCCGCTGTAGACTCGGTGAACGCGGGCGTCAAGGAGGCGATCATCTGTTCGGGGAATCGCGAACAACCTCTGTCCAACGCGCTGGCCCACAGGGGCTGCACGGTGATAGCCTAGATGGAAACCCCCCAAGAACTCGAGGAGAAGTTCGGCGCAGCCATATTCCAGAAGTTCCCTCTGACCATCGTCAGGGGCAAGGGCGCCATCGTCTGGGACCAAGCGGGGAAGGAGTACGTGGACTTCATGGCGGGCATAGGAGTGGCCATCGTCGGCCACTGCAACCCGACAGTAGTCGAGGCGGTGAAGAGACAGGCAGAGAAGCTCATCACGTGCCACGGGTCATTCTACAACGACGCCCGCGCGGAGTTCCTCGGAAAGCTGGCCTCCGTGGCACCGAAGGGGCTTGAGAAGGCTGTTCTCACCAACAGCGGCACCGAGACAGTCGAGGCTGCGTTGAAGCTGGCCAGGCGCTACACCGGCCGCAAGAAGTTCGTATCGATGAAGGGGGCGTTCCACGGGAAGACCATGGGCGCGCTCTCGGCAACCTGGAACAAGAAGTACAGGGAGCCATTCACTCCATTGCTCGACGGTTTCGACTTCGCGGAGTTCGGCAGCGCTTCCTCACTCGCGCCTCTGGTGACCAGCGAAACCGCGGCAGTCATCGCAGAGCCAATCCAGGGAGAAACCGGTGTCATAATTCCGCCTCCTGATTTCCTAAAGCAGGTCAGGGAGATCTGCGACAAGGCGGGCGCCCTGATGATACTGGATGAGATCCAGACTGGGCTGGGCAGGACCGGAAGGATGTGGGCCTCGGAGCACTGGGGCGTGGTGCCCGACATAATGGCCATCTCCAAGGGTCTTGGCGGGGGCGTTCCGCTAGGCGCTGCCGTCACCACACCTGAGATAGCGTCGCGGCTCCAGAGGGGCGAGCACACCGGGACATTCGCCGGGAACCCGCTCGCCTGCGCGGCAGGATCGGCGGCGCTGGAGTTCATCAGGAAGAACAACCTCCCGGCTGTGGCTGAAGCTAAAGGTCAGAGACTCAAAGAGGGCCTCGTCAAAGTCGCCTCGGGCCACAAGGTGGCGAGGGAGGCGCGAGGCATGGGAATGATGCTCGCACTCGAGACGAGGATTGACATCCACCAGCTCCTTCTCGACGCTATTGGACGGGGAGCCATCTTCGCTTACTCTGGCAAGGAGACCTTCCGCCTCCTCCCGCCCCTAGTCATGGACGACAGCCAAATAGCCAGGGGGCTGGAGGCGCTGGGGGGAGTCTTGGATGCCGAGGACAAAAGACGTTTCGGATAGGACTGACGAACAGATCATAGCAATCCTTACCCAGGACTCTAGGATTTCGAACACCGAGCTGGCACAGAGGCTGAGCATGTCCGAGTCCGCGATAAGGCGAAGAATAGGCAACCTCACCAAGAGCGGAAGAATACGGAAGTTCACGATCGAGGTCGACGACCAGCGGCTCAGCAGCGCCATCACATGGGTGTCGGTGAACCCCTCCGTCCCTACGGGCCAAGTGAGCTCAAAGGTAAAGGGCGTGGCCGGTGTCGAGGTCGTCTACGAGACTGCGGGCCAGTTCGACATCGCGGTCCTCGTCAAAGGCGCGAATATCGTCGAGGTCAACAAGTCCATCGAGGCCATTCGGCGTGTGGACGGGGTCATCAACACGAACACGACCATGGTCTTGCGCACAATTCGCTGATTTCGCACGAATATCGTTTTATAACAATCCTCCCGCGATTGGAATCGCAAGGAGCGGGGGTGAATTCGTTTGAAGTGCACAGAATGCGACGCTGAACTGTCGGTCCCCTCGGACGCTATTCAGGGAGAGATACTGACTTGCAGGGACTGCAGTGCAACCTACGAACTCGTCAAGGAAAGCGGCGGACTATTCACCCTGCGAACTGCGGAGCTCGAAGAGGAAGACTGGGGCGAATAGCCGACGGTCTCGTTCGCCCTTCTCTATGACACTATCCGCTGGGAAGAGAAGGCCATAGTCTCCGCGGCCGAAAAGATGGGAGTCAAAGTCAACCTCACAGATTCAAAGGACCTGGACGTCGAAATCAACTCGGGCCAGACCGGCATGGGGGACAAGGTGGTCCTTCAGCGGTGCGTCAGCTACTTCCGTAACGTGCATTCCACCGCGGCACTCGAGGCTGCGGGAATCAGGGTGGTGAACTCCTTCGAGTCCGCCTGGGTCTGCGGCAACAAGCTGTTCGGCTCCCTCAGGCTCGTCAAGAACGGCATACCCACGCCGAGGACCAGGGTGTCCTTCACCGAGGAATCTGCAATCCGCTCGGCAGCTCGACTGGGTTATCCCGCAGTCATCAAGCCCGTGGTCGGAAGCTGGGGCCGGCTCTCAGCGCTGCTCAAGGACGAGGACTTCGCAAAGGCCATAATCGAAGACAGGGAATACATGTTCCCCCTATACCAGGTCTACTACCTCCAGGAGTTCGTGAAGCGTCCTCCCAGAGACATACGCTCATTCGTGATTGGCGGCAGGACCGTCGCTGCGATTTACAGGTACAGCGGCCCCAGCGACTGGAGAACAAACACCGCGAGGGGAGGGAGGGCCGAGAGCTGCAAGATCAACAAGGAGCTCGACGACCTTTCGGTGAAAGCAGCAAAGGCGACGAACTGCGAGATAGCCGGCGTCGACCTGATGGAATCTGAGGATGGGCTGCTGGTGCACGAAGTCAACAACACGACCGAGTTCAAGAACACGGTCCCTGCCACGGGCGTGGACATACCGAAGCTGATAGTGGAGTATTTAGTATCCCTCCAGAAAAGATGAGCGGCGTGGTCTCCGACCCTGTGGCCCTCCTGGAGGGCGCTCTCAAGATCTATTCTCCGACCGGAAAGGAGGCTCACCTCGCTTCCTATCTTGTATCCAAGATGAAACAGCTCGGGTACCGGAAGGTGAGGACCGACAGGGCGGGCAACGCCGTGGGCGAAATCGGGGCGGGTGGCGCGGCCGTCTTGCTGTGCGGCCACATGGACACTGTTCCCGGGAAGCTCCCCGTAACCCGCAACAGTGGGAAGGTGTTCGGAAGGGGCGCGGCCGACGCAAAATCCGCGCTTTGCGCTCTAATGGTCGCAGGGTCTCGTGCCTTTGACGCGAGGCTCTCTCTGACATTTGCAGGCGCCACCGAGGAAGAAGGGAACAGCAAAGGGATACAGGCGATCATCGCGAGCAAGAACCGACACAAGTTCGCAGTCTTCGGTGAACCCTCTGGAGCAAACAGGCTAGCAGTGGGCTACAGGGGAAGGTTCGGCATGCGCCTGACCATAGAGACCGAAGGCGGCCACGCTGCCTCGCCCTGGGCCTACGTCAGCGCCCTCGACGAGTTCAACTCGATTCTCGGAGCACTAAAGGAGTTCGAGGCGAAAATGAGCGCCGGCGTCGACCACTTCAGGTCGCTTTCCATTTCGCCTACGCTAGTCCAGTCGGGGACATACCATAACGTCATCCCGCCAATCTGCAAGGCGGAATTCGACATCAGGCTTCCCCCAGGACATACATCGGCCCAAGCTCAGAGGGAGATTAGAGAGATAATCGCGGGTTCGCACAGGGAGAAGACGGACGTCGTGGTCGAGTTTGACGAGGCTACCGAGGCCTACGAGGCGGACCCGAACTCAACCTTGGTCAGGGCTTTCCAGCGCGCCATAATCCTGAAGCTCAAGGACAAACCCGTCTTCGTCAGGAAGACGAGCTCGGGAGACATGAACACCTTCGCAGCCGCAACGGGCGCCCAGTGCGTCACATATGGCCCGGCCGACTCGAAGCTCTCGCACACTGACGAGGAAGCGGTTTCCGTTGATGACTACCTGGACAGCATTGAGGTCCTTTCAGAGGCTCTGAAGCAGCTGGAAACGCTGAGCCTCAGAGACTAGGGAAGGTTCGCCACTTCCCTTACAGTCGAGATACTCTTTAATCGTGGTCTCGCATCAATGCTCGTATGGAACGGGCGATCGTCCTTGTGAATCTCTCGCCCGGAATGGAGGACACCAGCATATCTTCTCTCAAGAAGACCCCGGGCATAGCAGCGGTCTACCAGACCTACGGCATCTACGACCTCCTTGTCCTCGTGGAGGGAGCGGATGATCAGGAAGTGAAGACAGTGATAACAGAGAAGCTGAGAGCCAACCCGGGAGTACTTTCTACGGTAACAATGAAAATCGTCTCCTAGACATCGTCAAGGCTTAAACGAGGTATGCGGGCGGCGTCCTTCGAATGGGACCCAAGATTCTCGTGACGGGGTCGACCGGACAGATTGGGTCAGAGCTCGTTCCTGCACTGCGCGAAAAGTACGGCTCTCAGAATGTAGTCGCCGGGATTCTCCCGGGGCTTCAGGCGGCGGACAGAGGAACCGGCCCAGAGGAATACTTCGACGTCACCGACAGGGCCTCCCTCCTTTCCGTTCTAAGGAAGCACAGGATAGACTCGGTCTACCATCTCGCAGCAATCCTGTCAGCTGTGGCCGAGTCCAAGCCCGACCTCGCATGGAACGTCAACATACAGGGGCTCAGGAACGTCCTCGACGCTTCGGTCCAGGCCGGAGTGTCGCGCGTCTTCTGGCCTAGCTCCATGGCCGTCTTCGGGCCCGGGTCCCCAAGAAAGTCAGCTCCGCAGGACGCTCCGCTCACGCCGACGTCTCTCTACGGCATAACCAAGGTGGCGGGGGAGCTGCTCTGCAATTACTACTTCGTCACGCACGGCCTCGACACCAGGTGCGTCCGCTATCCGGGCCTGATCAGCAGCAAGACGAGGCCCGGAGGGGGAACGACGGACTACGCAGTCGAGATGTTCGAGGCAGCCGTGCGGTCCGGGAAGTACACCTGCTTCCTTTGGGAGAAGACCACCCTGCCCATGATGTACATGCCTGATGCCATAACGGCGGCGGTTACAATGATGGAGGCGGAGCCATCAAGGGTGAAGACCCACACGGGCTACAACCTCTCCTCCATGAGCTTCTCTCCAGGCCAGCTCTCGGACGCCATCCGGAAGCGCATCCCGGGCTTCAAATGCTCATACACGCCAGATTCACGCCAGCGGATCGCGGACTCCTGGCCCGAATCCATAGACGACAGCAGAGCTCGGAGTGACTGGGGATGGGCGCCATTGTACGACATGCCGAAAATGACCGACGACATGATATTGAAGCTCGCAGAGCGGCTTCCCGCTGCGGAGAAAAGCCGATTAAACTCCCTTCTCGCCTCTTTGCGCAGAGGCCCAGTTGCGCGACCCTGACGGTTTCCTGAAGGAAGAGTACGATCAGCTGGTCGGCCAGGACCTCGACTGGAAGCTCAGGGTCCTCAGCGGACCCAGCACGCCCCGGTGCACCATCGACGGAAAGAGCGTCCTGATGTTCTGCTCGAACAACTATCTCGGCCTGAGCAACCATCCGAAGGTCAAGGAGGCAGCCATCAAGGCAGTGAAGTCCTATGGTGCCGGGTCAGGCTCGGTCAGACCCATAGCGGGCAACATGGACATCCACCTGGAGTTGGAACGGAGGCTGGCGAAGTTCAAGGGCGCCGAAGCCTCGTTGGCCTATCAGTCGGGCTTCGCCACCAACGCGGGCTTGATACCGCAGCTGACTGGCAAGGGGGACCAGATAGTCAGCGACGAACTGAACCACGGGAGCATAATCGACGGGGCAAAGCTATCACTGGCGGAGCGCGTAATCTACAGACACTGCGACGTCGAAGACCTGGCCCGAGTCCTGGAAGAAGCTGAGAAGTCCGCCCAGGCGCACAGGAGGATACTCGTAATCACTGACGGCGTGTTCTCGATGGACGGAGACATAGCTCCGCTCGACAAGATCGCCGCCCTCGGCGCGAAGCACGGAGCGATGGTCTACGTAGACGACGCCCACGGCGAAGGCGTCCTCGGGGAAGGAGGGAGGGGGATAGTCTCTCACTTCAGGCTGTCCAGGAAGCAGGTGCATGTGGAGATGGGGACGTTCTCCAAGGCCTTCGGGGTCGTGGGCGGTCACATCTCTGGCTCAAGGGACCTGATCAACTTCGCTTACAACAAGTCTAGGACATGGCTGCTGAGCGGGTCTGCACCCCCGGCGGTCGCGGCCGCCTGCCTTGCCGCAGTGGAGGTCCTTGAGAAGGAGCCGCAGCACGTCAGGAGGCTTTGGGAGAACACCCGCCGCTTCAAGGGCGCCATGAGGGACCTGGGGTTCGACATCGGGAAGAGCGAGACTCCAATCACCCCGGTGATGGTCGGGGACAGCGGTCTGGCGAAGAGGCTCAGCTCGAGGCTCTTCGAGCTCGGAGTCTTCGCGCTCCCCATAGTCTTTCCGATGGTGGCCCAGGGTAAAGCGAGGATACGGACGATAATGAACGCGGCGCTGACGGACAAGGACCTTGACTTGGCGGTGGAGGCCTTCGAGAAGGCAGGCAGGGAACTCGGGGTCATCTCCAGCCGCTCCTAAGGGTCGCGGACTAACAGTTTTCAACCAGAGTCTTGACGCGGCAGCGAATGCCCTTCAGGTTCCTTCCGGACATCGCGCTCGCTGACGTCGCCTACGAAGCCACAGCGAGCTCGTTGAAGGGCCTCTTCGAGGCGTCCGCCCAGGGGCTGACGGACGTGATGGTAGACCCTCGAACCGTCAGGGCGAAGGAGAAGAGGACTCTGCGTGTCTCCTCCGAGGACACGGACAGGCTCCTCTACGACTTCCTGACGGAGCTCATCATAATCAAGGACGTCGGACTCCCTGCTCTTCAAGAGCTACAATGTCAAGCTGGGGAAGGACTCCAGGTCGCTCGTGTGCGTCGCTGCCGGGGAGGAGATAGCCAGGGAGAGGCAACACCTGAGGAACGACGCCAAGGCCGTGACCATGCACATGTTCGGGATTCGTCACAGCGGAAGGAGCTGGAGAGCAACGATCGTCCTCGACATATGACCGAGACACGCTAAACGCTTAAAGAACGAACAAAGGGCCTCGCTTTTCGAGGCTTTCCGCCCATGAAATCAGTCGAAGGGATGAAGCAGGTCTCCGAAGTTTCGTGGGAGATACCGCCGTCTTTCAAGCCCGGCATGAAGGTTCCGGCGAGAATCTACGCCAGCAAGACCCTCCTCGAGGGCATGGACTCGGGTGTCTTCGACCAGGTCACCAACGTCGCCTGCCTTCCTGGCATCGTCAAGTGCGCCTACGCCATGGCCGACGCTCACTGGGGCTACGGGTTCCCGATAGGCGGAGTCGCCGCCTTCGACACCGAGAAGGGGGTCATCTCTCCCGGCGGCGTCGGCTTCGACGTCAACTGCGGCATGCGTCTCATCAGAACCAACCTCCGGGTCGGCAGAAGTCAACCGAAGATACGCGAGCTCGTCGACCTGATCTTACAGCCTGGTTCCGGCGGGAGTTGGCGCCAGAAGCGCCCCAGGGCTTCGCCGCATTCACAGATCGGTGACATCACCTCATTGGGAGTCCGCTGGTGCGCAGAGCACGACCTCGCCTGGGACGACGACCCGGAGCACGTGGAGGAGGGCGGCTACATCAAGGGGGCAGACATCGCAAGGTCAGCAGAGCAGGCCATCAGGCGCGGGGTGAACCAGTTCGGCACCCTCGGCTCGGGCAACCACTACCTGGAGATCCAGGTGGTCGACCCCGAAAGGTACCTGGACCCGGACCTCGCCAAGGAGTTCGGAATCGTACACGAAGACCAGGTCATGGTGATGATCCACTGCGGAAGCAGGGGCTTCGGCCACCAGGTGTGCACCGACTACCTCAGGAACTTCGAGACAGGCATGAGGAAGTTCGGCATCCAGGTCAGGGACAGGGACCTCGCCTGCCTGCCGTTCAGCTCCAAGGAGGGGAAGGACTACTATTCGGCAATGGTCTGCGCGGCGAACTACGCTTTCGTGAACAGGCAGATCATAGTAAACAAGGTGAGGGATGCGTTCGAGCGCACATTCCACAAGGACGCAGAGGCGCTCGACATGCACCTGATCTACGACGTCTGCCACAACATAGCGAAGGTCGAAAGGCACTCCTACGACGGCTCCACCATGGACCTGGTCGTGCACAGGAAGGGCGCGACCAGGAGCTTCGGGCCCGGCCATCCCGACGTGCCCCGCCCCTACAAGAGCATCGGGCAGCCCGTGATCATAGGAGGCTCGATGGAAACGGGTTCCTACCTCCTCGTCGGCACACAGAAAGCCATGGAGGAGACCTTCGGCTCCACGGCCCACGGCTCGGGGAGGACCATGTCCCGGACGGCAGCGAAGCGAAGCGTGAGGGGAAACGAGCTTCAGAAGCGGATGCTCGAGCACGGAATCTACGTCAAGGCTGCGACCATGGACGGACTTGCGGAGGAGGCGGGCCTGGCCTACAAGGACATCTCACAGGTGGTCGAAACCATGCACAGGGCCGGCATTTCGAAGAAGGTAGTGGCCCTGAGACCGATCGGAAACATAAAGGGCTGAATAAAGCAAGAAATCCTCTCGGGAAAGCCCTTGGCGTTCCCGTGCACCCGAAGCTAGCTCTGACTTGGCATCGCCGGGGCTGCTGGCATCCTGCCCCATCTGAACGCGTAGAACGTGATCGCAATGGAAATCCCGTACAGGATGAGGGCGTTCACGAAGTGCACTACCACAAGCTCGTCGCTGGTCCGAGCCGCGAACCCGAGGGTTCCCTGCAACACGACCAATATGAGCAGAGTCAGCGAGGCATACCTCAAGGCGTTGTACTTTGGCTTCACACCGAAGGCGACCGCGGTTGAAGCAAGCGCAAGTACTCCCACGAGGTACCCTGACATCTCGTGGGCCCCGAAGTCGTAGAAGCCCATCTCCAAGGCCGAGCCTGTGATTGCTTGCAGGAAGACTACGATTGCGGTCAGCGGAAACACGTAGGCGACTGGTTTCACGGGGGAATCTTTGGGCGGATTTTCCTATTAACTTTTCGAAGGCTCAGCTGATGTACCCCGGACGCTGCTCCCTTCGCGGCTGCTGCGGCGCTTCCTGCGATTGTTCTGCCGACATGCTCTGGAGCTGGCTTATGAGCTTCTGCGTTTCCACAGCCTTCTCCTTCAGCTTGCCAGTGTCAATTGACACCCCGATTATCTTGGAAAGAGAATCCAGGACGGCCTTTGAAGCTATGGCGTCCACCACGTAGCCAGACGTCTCGCCCAGAAGGCACGCACCTTCAAGCCCCCGCAGAGAAGCGATTCCTATCAGCAGGCCGTTCATTCCGCTGATGCCTCCCTCCTTCATGACTGTGACGCCGCTATGCGAGATGGCAGCAATCATCTCCTTCGAGGTCCCCGAACCGAACACGCGCGGCGAGCTGGCGAATGCGCCAGTGATGTAGGCCGCGAGCGTATACACAGTCTTCACGCCCATCTTCTTAGCGGAGGTTACCACTGCGTCAGAGAGTTCGTACTCGCCCTCCGAAGTGGTGGGCTGGGCATCCGAGGTGAAGACGAAGATGTCAGGGGCCTTGCGCTGCGACGCGAAGTAGAGACCAGCCTTCGGCGTCTCTGCTGTCCCGTCCTCCTTCACGTTCACCTGCGGCGGGAAGCTTTCGCAGCTGTATTCTGCGACCTTCTTGGCCTTGAACAGGTCAATCAGATGGTCGGCGCCCAGCTTCCCAACGTAGCCGCTTCCGGGCATCCCGCATATGAGCACGGGGCTCTTCGCCTTTGGAACTGACAGCACCTGCTCCTTCACACCTGCAACGGCGCGCTTGGATGTCTGCAAATTCAGCCCTCCTCTTTTTGTTTCAGCTTCTCGCTTAGTTCCACCAGCTTGCCCCTGTCCTGGACCCTGATCGATGTCTTCAGGTTGAACCGAAGCCCGATTTGCCTGAATAGCGAGTAGAGCTCTCCCCCCGAAATCTTGTCGACGAGCCTTCTGTCCTTGACCATGGCCGCGAGCTCGTCGACTATCTTCGGCGTCTGCGCGGGGAAGTAGGTGTAGGCTGCGTCAAGAACCTCGTTCCCCCTGTCGTATAGCATTCCTTCGACGAGCTGCCGAGAGGTCTTCTCCTCCTTCGGAGCCGTTTGTGCCGGAGCCGGCGCCGCTGTAATCCTTCTCCTCATCTCGGCGAGCTTCCTCTTCTCGATGAGCTTGAGCTCGTTGTCTTCTTCCAAGTTTTCCGACCCTCCTGACTCCCCGCCGATAAATGGCTTGCTCAGTGCCTCCGCCACGTTACCAGCGTGACAGCGAGGAGGAGGATGACACCGCCGGCAACGGTGAACGCGCTGAGTGATTCGCCGAGGAGAAGAATCCCGCCCGTCACGGAGACCAGGGGTATGAGGTACAGCTGGACGCTCAGCCTCGACACCGGCTGAAGCCCCACGAGCATGAAGTATATCGTGTTGGACAGCACAGTGCTCAGCAGGGCAAGGTAGAGGACGGACGCCCAGCCGTTGAACGAAAGCGATTCGGCCTGCTGCACGAGGCTCGGCGTGACAAGAGGGAGAAGGAGCGCCGTCCCGATCAGTGATGCCCAGACCGCGACTGGTATCGGGCCGTACTTCGTGACCAGCGGCTTCGATGCGACCGTGTATGCGCCCGAAGCGAAGCTCGCGAGGACGACAGCGAGGGGGCCAAGCAGCGTGGTGATCCCGAGGTTCAGGTCGGGTACGAATATCACGAAGGTCCCGGTCAGACCCAGCGCAAGCGCGAGGAAGAGCCTACGGCCAACCTTCTCGTGAAGGAAGATAACAGACAGCACTACGCCGAAGAGCGGGGCCAGCGAAATCAGCAATCCGGCGAGCGAAGCGTCGACGGTCTTTTCCGAGTAGTTGAGAGAGAGGTGGTAGACTGCGACGTTGAAAGCGCCGACCACCAGGAACCTGGGAATGTCACGCAGCTCCAGTCTGGTCCTCGGCTTCACTATGAACGGGTAGAGGACGAGGAAGGCCGCGCAGACTATGAACCACCTCAGAAGCGTCAGGTTGACGGATGAGAGCTCGAAGTCAGCCACCCTTATGGCGACGAACGCCCCTCCCCAGATTATCGAGAGCGGGATCAGGAGCCCATAGCCTTTGGCTAGCGCCACTTTTCCCGCTCGACTCGGTCTCGCTTTAAGGAAAGCGTTGGCAAACCGAAAAGGCCCGCGCCGTGTCATGGGACGCTAAATACGACATCCCGCTCCAGGACATGGAAGAAGGCGAAGACGCTGTCGCCCTGTCAGGAGACGAGCGAAGGTGGCTCGAACTCCTCCGAACCAAGGGGCTGTCCATCAAGAACATCGACGATCAGACACGGGAGGAGCTAACGAAGTTTCTTTCTCGCTTCCATCACGAAATGGGTCTATCTCTCTCCGACATTGCCAAGCTGATCGGCAACAAGACGAGCGGCTACACCTCGTGGCTCTACAGGTCTCTCGGCGTCCCAGTCCGGCCCTTCGAGGAGTCGAGGCTCAAAGCGATTAGGGAGAGGCGCAGGAAGTACGAAAGAAAGCCTTTCGACGGCACCGACGAAGACAGGGCCTACATGCTGGGGCTGAGGCACGGCGACCTCTCAGTCTCAAGGCCGTGGAAGGGTGTGGTGAGGGTGTCGACAAGCACAACGCACCCTGCCATGGCAGAGCTGTTTCACAGCCTGTTCGGGAAGTATGGGCACGTCTACCAGCTTCCGCGCTTCAAGAAAGACACAAGCAGCTACGAGTGGAACCTTGAGGTTCTTGGATCGAATCCTTCGCCTTTCTCGTCCCCGACTTTCGGGCGGTTAAGGATTGGATTGGTAGGGATGCAGCAGAGCGCGTCCTCGGCTATCTGGCCGGACTTCTAGACGCGGAAGGCTCCATTCTGGTTACTAACGATGTTAAGGGCAGAGTAGTGGTCTTTGTCGATTACTTCAACTCGAACCGCGAGATTCTCGACTGGATAGCAGTCCAAGCGAAGCGTAGGAAGCTTGGCATCATGTCTGAGACTCAACAAGAAGAAGGGCTCCGCACCAAAAAGTACGAGATTATCCACAGATGGAACTACTGGCGAGCTCTCCATCGTTCGGCTGTGGCATGGTCTCATGGACTTCGTTAGCCAGCACTTCCAATTGAGGCATCCAGAGAAACTCAAACGAAGGCAGACTTGCGCTCGCATTGCACGGCACCTGGTCGGCGGTACTCCGACAGTCTCGCCCTGAATCTTGGCGTTCCGCAAGATCCCTAAAGCACGAAGTCAGAGACTTCGTCGCGCTTGCTGAGACGACTTACCTGATGAAACACTCGCCAATAGGAAGTTGAAACAGCCATCGCCTTTCGGCATTCGACTAAGGCTGAGTTATCTTGATGCACTGCGTGGGGCAGGACGTTTCACACGCCATGCAGAAGATGCAGTCCGGCTCCCTGACGGGGTCCGACTTGTCAGACCTGTACTGATTGTACTCCTCCGAACCGGGCTCCAGGACCTTGTCCTTACCAGTCCCCGCCTGTCCCGGGCTGAGCAGCCATTCGAAGACGAAAACGGGGCACACGTCCATGCAAACGCCGTCTGCAGTGCAGTTCTCCCAGTCGACCGCGACCGCGGTCCCGTGGATACCGTGCGCAGTCGGATACGGCTTGCCCTCGCCGTCCATTCGCTGCATGCCCTGGGCCCTCACCTTGTGCCCGTTGTGCTCCCCTGTTATCGGAAACTCAGCAGCCTTCTGCTGGAAATTCGGATCTATCGGATGAGTTTTGTAGCCGACTTCTCTCGTCACGGTGGCTCTTGAAATTCCGCGTCAGGAGCCCCGATATAAGCACTACTTCGCAGTCTTTCACTGAAACACGTCGTAGGTTCCGTCAGAAATCAGTTTGTACACAGTTATCGGCTTGAAAGTGAAAATTCCAACTTCCGCCACTCCCGGCAAGGATTTCGCGCTCATCTCCAGCTCCCTCGGTTTCTCCAAAGGTTCGAATGCAGTGTCCAGGATGATGTTCCCGTTCTCGGTGAAGTAGGGGTAACCCTTCGGAAGAAGTCTCTCCTCGGGAAGCCCTCCCAGCCTCGAGAGCCCGACTTTAGCGCTCTTCCTTGCCATGGGAATGACCTCCACTGGAACCCGCACTCCGTTCTCGCATAGCCTCCTCGCGAACTTGTTCTCCGCGGCGACTATTGCCGTCCCCCCGCTGTTGCCCATGACTATCTTCTCTCTCAGCAGCGCGCCGCCTCCTCCCTTGATGAGGTTGAGCTCCTCGTCCACCTGGTCGGCTCCATCGATGACGAAGTCCACAGACCCTTGGAAGGGAGTGAGCTTGAACCCGTTCCTGGCAGCCACCATCTCTATCTGCGTCGATGTAGGCACGCCGAGCACTTCGGCCTTCCTGGCCACAAGAAGCGGCGCCAGCTCCTCGAGGAGTGCCGCAACCGTGGAGCCACTGCCCAGCCCTATGGTGTCTCCGTGGGAGATGCTCTTGGAAATTTCCTCGGCGACGCCTCTCAGGGCCCGTCTTTGGCTTTCCATCAGGTTTCCTGCTGCTTCTTCTCTACGTCTATGCGCTCGAGCTTCGTTAAGGCCTCGAGGACCTCGCTTCTGATCTCCTTCATCCGCTTCTCAGATTCCGACAGCTCGGGCTTCGCCTTCTTCTCCACCATCTTCTCGAGCTCCGGTGGGCTTCTCGACCTTCGAGGCCACCTCCTTCTTGGCGGATGGCTGCGCTGCGACCGGGACTAGGGGCTGCGGCGCGAATGCCTCCAGCCTCTCCCTGGCCTGGTCCAGCCTCGTTTCCAGGTTCTGGACCTTCTCCTGGAACATGGTCACGAGCTCCTCCCGAAGGGCCTCAAGCTCTCCCACCTCGACGACCAGCTCCACGTCCTTGAGCTTCGACTGCAGGTCCTTGATCTGGTCGCTGTACTTCTTGGCGATTATCTCCCTCTCGTCCTTGCTTATCCTACCGTCGGTCTCTGCCTCGTAGACCTTCATGAGAGCAGATGAAAGCAGGTCCCTCTCGACCATGAGCGCTCTCATCTCCCTTCTCGACTTTTCCAGGCTCGCGGCGGGCACTGTCGCCTCTGAAAGCGTCCCGTCGGGCTCTCTGACCGCGGTCTTGACTTTGGCGTTGGGGCGCGAGTAGAACGCGAAATATGAAACCACGGCAGCCGCGACGACACCGACCACTGCGCCCAAGACAGCCGAGAGAAAGTCGACCAAGGCTACGTCCTCGTTGCAGACGCTGAACAGAACTCGGTATTAAAGCACGATTCAGCCGGGCGGAGGAGATATCATGATTATGTTGTCTCCGCGTACGATCAAAGTTCCGAGCGAATTGGACTTGCCGTCCTCAAGAACTTCCTCGGCATTCTCCAGGGAGAGGTTCATGTGCTGGTCGAAGCCCTGGAGCGAACCCCTGATCACCTTGCCGCCCTTCAGCTTGATCAGAACCACCTTGCCTAGACTTTCGTCGAGGACCTTTACTGCCATGTCGACTGACATTAATTACTCGACCTCCCGTCGAACGGATTTATTTAAGCAGTAACAAGCTGGTAAAACGAATGAAGAAGTGGGTCCTCTCGCGGCGCGACTCGATGGATATGGTCGCAAAAGTGGAGGCGTCAGTCGGATTGAGCCTCGGATTAGGGAAGTCGGCCCAGGCCAAGTGCGAAGAGCCGGTGGAGGGCGTCGTCTTCGTTAACCTGGACGGGCTGACCTTCGTCCAAATGGAGGACGGTTTCCTCCCGTTTCTGGGCTCCAAGGAGGCGCTCGACCTATTCCCGTCGGCGACCGTCGACGAGGGCGCGATTAAGTTCATGCTGAACGGCGCGGACGTGATGAGGCCCGGCATCAAATCCTTCGACCAGTGGGGCGAAGCCGGAAAGATAGTGATCGTCAAGGAAGAAAAGAAGGGGCGCTCCATCGCAGTCGGCAAAGCGTCGGTGTCGAGCACCGAGGCTCAGTCAATGACGAAGGGCGTCTGCCTCAAGAACGTCCATCACGTGGGCGACAGGTACTGGACCATCCACAAGCAGGTCTAGCTGTTCGCAATCGCATGATACGCGATAAACGAGGAGACACTTTCACCGACCCCTCCCGCCGCTGACCTGGGCATAGCAACTAATCTCAACAATCTTGTCTAGCAATTCAGCGGTGCGCCTAATTTTGGGGGCTCGAGTTTAATAATGACACAGAGTCGGAAGGAGCAACAAGCGCAAATTGTCATCGAACGTGATTCAGGAAAAGAAGATGGAAGGCAAGGGCAAGGAGATCCTGCTAAAGGCTCTAGCGCTTCGCAGCGTCGAGGACATCCCGAAGATCCAGGAGGACGTCTCCAACAAGACGATCGTGATCCTGAAGGTCACTCCTCTGGCGCAGAAAAGTCTGGACGAGCTGAAGTCTTCCGTCGAGCAGCTGTACGAGTTCGCGACGTCCGTCGGCGGCGACATCGCGAGGCTCGGAGACGAGCGCGTCGTGATCACTCCGCCTGGCGTCCGCATCTGGCGCGGTCTCCAGTAAGGAATTCCTCTTCTCATCCGCTGGAATTTCAGGTCAGTCTTGTCGCTCTAGTAGACCCTGATGGCTTCTTGAACCGCAGGGTGCATCGTCGGCACTCTGTAGATGCGCTGAATCGCATACGCCAGGTTCTCCGTCTTCCTCTTGTCGCCGTGGTTCACGAGCACAAGCTGAAGCTTGGGCCTCAGCTTCCCGACGA
Source organism: uncultured archaeon (assembly GCA_963759195.1). GTDB lineage: Archaea > Thermoproteota > Nitrososphaeria > Nitrososphaerales > Gagatemarchaeaceae > DASPPF01. The sequence goes on along the minus strand of CAVWXJ010000004.1, from coordinate 127,414 downwards.
AACGGATTATCTGGTTGTAGTCGCTGTGGCCGCTGAAGCCCTCCACCTTCTGGACCTGGCACTTCACGTCGACGATCTTGATCTTCCCGCCCTCGTCCATCAGGCTGGCCTGGCCGCTTCCGTCAAGTACCCTTCTCCCAAGCGTGCCCTGCACCTGGTAGGACACGAAGAGGATCTTGTTCCTCTCCGAAGGGGCGATGTTCTCGAAGTAGTCGAGGACGGGTCCGCCCTCGAGCATCCCCGAAGTCGCCATGATTATGGCCGGCCCCTCCCGGTAAGCCTCCTCCCTGTCAGTCGGGTGCTCGACCTCGGTGAAGTACTCTGAGGTGAACGGATTGACGCCCTCTTCCAGGATCTTGGCCCTTAGCTCCCTTGACAGGTAGTCTGCGTAGGATACGTGGATGGCCGTCGCTTCGGATATCATGCCCTCCATGAACACAGGCGCCTCTACGAGCACCTTGCTCTTCATGTAGTGGTCGAGCACGAGGAGGATCTCCTGCGCCCTCCCAACCGCCGGTATCGGTATCAACACCTTGCCGCCGCCCTTCAGAGTGCCGTTGATGGCGTTCACGAAGTTCGCCTCCACCTCCTCCCTGACGGGCATGATGTCCTCCTTGGCGCCGTAGGTGCTCTCGGTGATCAGCGTCTCGACCCTGGGGTAGTTCCAGGTCGCGGAGTCGAAGAGCTGGGTCCTTCCGTACTTGTAGTCGCCTGTGTACACTATGTTGTGGGCGCCGTCGCCTATGTGCAGGTGGACGGTCGCGGAGCCCAGGATGTGGCCTGCGTTGTTGAAGACGAGCTTGATGTCGGGCGAGACGTCCGTGACCATACCGTAGGGGAGCGTAATGGTGTGGGAGATCTCGTCCCTGATGTCCTTCTGCTCGTAGATGAGTCTTCCTCCCTCTATCTGGGCGATCTTGACGAAGTCGTTCTGGAGCAGCGTCATCAGGGGAAGGGTCGGCTCGGTGCAGTAAACGGGTCCGTCGTAGCCGTACTTGAACATGGCCGGAAGGAAGCCCATGTGGTCGAGGTGCGCGTGGCTGATGATTATTGCGTCGATTTCCCCGGGTGAGACGTCGGCCCAGTCGAGGCGCGGATAGGCGTCCCAGGTGTAGCGCGAGCCGGGGTGGATACCGCAGTCGAGCATCACCTTGCTCTCGGCAGTCTCGATGAGGAGGCAGGACCGCCCAACCTCCTGAAACGCTCCCAGGGTCTTGATGGTGACGTGTTCGGTCGAGGTCAGCCTCGGGCGGAATATGGACTCGCCGAGCTCCTTGTAGAACTTCTCCCTGGCGTCGCTCTCCGCCTTCATCGTGTAGTACACGTTCTGGATGGCCGTCGACGGGATGTGGGGCGCCTTCCTCACCCTCACCTTCCAGCCCGTCTGGTCCATCGCGTTGCCGAGGTCGAAGCCTGCCTCCTGTGGACAGCAGCCTGCGGCTTCGCAGCCTCCACTATTATCTCGCCCAGCGCGTCGTCGAAGAAGTACCCGTTCGCACCAGCTTCCGGCGGAACCAGCTGCTCCAGTATCTTCCGTGCGTCGCTCTCCGGCTTGCGAATGGACTTCTCCGTCCGAGTGACCACACGCTTCTTCAGGGTGTTGACGATGTCTGAAATCACGTAGCTGTTCTTGTGCAGGAAGGCGGGATTCCTTGTGTAGAGCGCAATCCTGGGACCTTCGTATTCTATCCTCGTGATCTGAGCGTCCGCTGGGATATTGTTCAGTATGGTGCTCATCGTGTCCGCTCCGTTCGTTTTCTGTTCCAAACTCTAATTGCGACTCGTGAACTGCGCGAGAAGCTTGTCCTTCTCCTGTTCGTTGAGTTCCCTGAATCCGCTATTGTCTAGGAGGGCCACGTCGAAGTGGTCACCAGTAAACACGTTCCTCCTCGTGGCAGCGATGATGGCCTTTGCGGCCAGAGGATAGACCTTTGCGACGGGCATCCCCTCCTTGAACTCTCCCTCCAGGATCCCGTAGGCCACGGGCGAGCCGCTGCCCGTCGCCACCATCTTCTCCTGGTTTATCGAGCCGAAGAAGTCCACGTTGAAGAGCGAGCCACCGGAACGGTCCACTCCGCCAACAAGGACGTCGGCGATGTATGGGTACAGCCTTGAGGAGAAGAGCACGTTCGAGACGATTTGCGCCGCAGACTTTACCGGAAGCTGCCTTCCCTTCTCGATTCTGTAGATGTTTGTGTAGTACTTCAGGATGTCAACGACGTTCTGGGCGTCTGCGACGCCGCCCGATATCGTCATTGCAATGTTGTCGTCGATCCTAAGGAGCTTCTTTCCGCGCTTGTGAGCTATGAAGCCTCCAGCGGTAACCCTGGTGTCAGTAGCCAGAACCACGCCGTCGCTGCAGACCAGGCCCACAGTTGTGGTGCCGTGATAGACAGCGGCGCCTAGAGGTTTCCCACTCATTCCGTTGGTTTCTCTTGACATCCGAAAAAACATGCCTCCCTAAAGAGACAAGAATCATGTCCGACTCGTATCCTATTTAATCTTTCGACGGCTTCACTCGTCAATCGAAGTCCGTGCACGCCATAGCTGTATCACTCCAATTAGAAGCCCAAGCCGCTCTCTCCCTCGTCAATGTCGTGTGACCCACCCCGGCGCTTGACAAATACAGAAGCATCGCGGCGAGCTTAAATCATCTTGGAAGTCGTCAGCCCAGGTGGCTCCTGTATCTCACCTGATGGAGCTGCCCACTAAGGTTCTGATAGGAGACGGAGTACTGTCGCAGCTTGGAGACTTCATAGAAGAATCCGCAAGGGGCGGAAAGATTGTAATCGCGTCTGGCTCCAACGTCCAGAAGAAAGTGAAGGGACGGGTGGACGACGCCCTCAGCCGAAGGGGCACTTGGGTGGAGGTCACCGCAGCCGACTTGGAGAACGTGCAGAAGGTGATGGCCTCCGCGTCCGACGCGAGGTGCATCGTCGGCATCGGGGGAGGGAAGAGCGTCGACGTGGGCAAGCTGGCAGCCTTTCGCAAGGGCCTACCCTTCTACTCCGTGCCCACAAGCGCCTCACACGACGGGATCTCTTCGCCCTTCGCGTCCTTGAAGGGGCTGGACAGGCCGTATTCCGTGAAGGCAAAGCCGCCGCTGGGCATCCTTGCGGACGTGGACGTCATTTCCGAGGCTCCAAGGCGGCTGCTCTCAGCCGGTTGCGGGGACCTCGTGTCAAAGCTCACAGCAGTCAAGGACTGGCAGCTCGCCCACAAGGCAAACGGCGAGTACTATGGCAGCTACGCGGCCAGCCTCGCGCTGATGAGCGCTGACGTCGTTATCAAAGGCTCGCGCAGAATCGGACGTTTCGGCAAGGAGGGCGTTAGAGACTTGGTCGAAGGACTAATCAGCACCGGTGTAGCTGCCGGAATCGCAGGAAGCTCACGGCCCTGCAGCGGCTCAGAGCACCTGTTCAGCCACTACCTCGACATCGTCGCCCCGGGTGCTGGCCTTCACGGGGAGAAGTGCGGCCTGGGCACGATAATGATGGCGAAGCTGCAGGGCGGCGACTGGAGGCTGGTTCGCTCAGCTTTGAAGAACGTCCACGCCCCCACGAAAGCCTCCGAGTTCGGAGTCGAGGACGACAAGGTTGTAGAGGCGCTGATGAGGGCGAGCTCCATACGGCCCGAGCGCTACACGATACTTTCGCGCTTCAAGCTCAGCAAGAAGAGGGCCCGTGAACTGGCAGAGTCGACCGGCGCCATCTAGGCGCGCTTTGCAGCCGCGGTTTCTTTCCTCTTCCTCGGCGCAGACTCGACCTTCTCCTCGACCGGAAGAGCCTTCGGCTCCTCTTCTTCTCCTCGACCGGAAGAGCCTTCGGCTCCTCCTTCTTCTCCTCGACCGGAAGAGCCTTCGGCTCCTCCTTCTTCTCCTCTGGCTTCTTGTTCGCGAACTTCTCCGTGAAGGTCAGTTCCCTGAGCTTGGGCACGAACTTGAAGACGTCGGTGGAGATGCCGCGCTTGATTATCTGGAGGCCTTCTAGCAGGAAGAGCTCTTCTGGTATCTCGACGTCCAGTAAGGTCTCGTTCAGCTTGAAGTTGACCTTGCTCCCCTCGCTCCCGAACCTTCTTTCAATGAGCGCCCTCACCTTGTCCGAGTCCGTTTCGACCTTCCTCACTATCTCTACGTCGTAGACTATGTTCTTGCCTGCGAGCCTGTGGTTGAAGTCCACCTGCGCCCTCCCTGAACCAATGAACCTCACGACTCCGACCCTGTTGTCCACCTCTACCGTATCCCCGGTGGCCATCTCTGCTGCCTTGTCGCCGAACTTCCTGAGCGGGATCATCCTCGTCTGTGTGGGGTCCCTCTGCCCGAAAGCCTTCTCCGGAGCCAGCTCCACCTGCTTCTTCTGGCCTACGTCCATCTTCCTGACTTCTTCGTCCAGCCCGCTGAGCACCCAACCCTCTCCCACAGCGATAAGCCGCGGCTCGTACTTGCGCGATGCGTCGTAGACGTTGAGCTTCTTGGCTTCCTCCTCAACGGTGGTCTCTATCGTTTCCCCCGTGTCCTTCACCTTCGCGGTGTAGTTGGCGAATATCAGCGAGCCCTTTTCTAGAGCCATGAACTTTCAGCAGACCTTCTCCTTGGGTTTATAGACTTTCATCGTTTCTGAAACTTGTTCAGCGTATCTGCCACTGCGGCCAGCGTTTTCTTCACGTACTCCTCCCTGATCTGACCCATGCACCCGATTCTGAAGACCTTGCCCGCGAAGGCGCCGAAGCCTCCAGCGATAACGACCCCCTTGTCGTGAGCCATCGACTTCCTGAACTCCGCGTCGTCCACTCCGGGCGGGTAGAATGTTGCAACCACAGTCTTTGACCGCACTTCCTTCGCAGGCACTGCGCTCAGTCCCATCTTGGCGAGGCCGTCGTAGATCGACGCCGACATCCTGTCGTGCCTTTCGACCCGCTTCGACAGTCCCTCTTCGAGCAGCTCGTTGAGAGCCTCGTCGAGTGCATAGAGGAGTGGGAGCGCTGGAGTGAACGGCGTCTCTCCCCTTGCGCCGTATTCGAGGTAGCGGGGTATGTCGAAGTATCTCGTCTTCGGCGGGGACGTCTTCAGGTACTCTGAGACGCGGTTGCTCACTGAGAGCAGTGCGAGGCCAGGCGGGGCAGCGAGGCACTTCTGGCTGCCAGTCACGCAGATGTCCACACCCCACTTGTCGACGGGTATGGCATAGCCTCCTAGGCTCGAGATGGCATCTATCACAACGAAGGCCCCGTGCTCGGCAGCCAGCCTGGACACCTCCTGGGTGTAGGGGATCGCAGCGCCGGTGCTCGTCTCATTGTGAACCGCAAAGAGCGCCTTAAACTTGCCAAGCTTCTTCATCGCATTTTCAAGGTCGCCAAGGGATGGAACCGAGCCCTCTTCAGACTTGACCTGGACAGCCTTCCCGCCTGCGAGTTCGACTGTCTCCGCGAGCCTCGCGCTGAACTCTCCGAAGACAGGCACCACAGCGACGTCTCCGGGCCTGATGATGTTCCAGACAGCAGCCTCGACGCCCCCCGTTCCGGAGGAGGAGAATATCACCGAGCCCTGCTCCGTCTGGAACAGGCGCCCGGTCTTCGCAAGAAGCCCCTTGTACATCTCCCTGAAAGAATCGCCCCGGTGGTTGATCACAGGACGAAGCATTGCCTTCATCACCCTGTCGGAGACGTTGGTCGGACCAGGAAGCATGATCAGTTGCTGTTTCTCAGTCATTCTTCCCACCAAGATCCTTCCTGCGGAGCTCCCTAACGCGCTCAACCCCGCCGAACCTTATCACAAGCCTCGCCACCTGCGGGGGCACGAGATGCTTCCAGTCCTTGCGCTCTAAGATCCTGTCGCGGACGTTGGTGGCTGAGTAGCTTTTCCTGTCCAGAAAAGGCACGGGCTTCACCTCGATTCCCTCCTCCTTGAAGAGAAGGAAGGTCAGTGCGTCGTTGGTGAACACGATATCGAACTTCGGAACCATGGACTCGACGGAAGAAACCCAAACGGAGTGGGAGTCCGCGTCTGCTATCGGGATTGCCATCCACCTCGACGGATCCACGCCGTTGGCGTCCAGGGCGCTCTTTATCATCGAAATCCTTTCACCCGCAGTGAAAGGGTTGTCCCTCTCGTGGCTCTTCTGGGCGCTGCCCACAACCACGTAGAGGTAGTCGACCCGCTTGAGCGCGAACTTCACCGCTGCGAGGTGGCCGAAGTGGAACGGTTGGAAGCGGCCAACAAGGAGCCCGACACGCATGGCGCTTCGATTTCGGCCGACCCCGCGTGTCGTATTTAAGAGAATGGGGCGATTTCTTATCCGTCGACCCGAATCGGGCACTACTGTGGAGTCCGTAGAGGTCGACGGTTCCTACGGCGAAGGGGGAGGCCAGATACTCAGGACGGCTGCAGCGTTCGCTATCGCTCTTCGAAAACCAATCCGAGTTACGAACATTCGAGCGGGGAGGGAGGTTCCGGGCCTTCGCCAGCAGCACGTATCGGCGCTCGAGATTCTGGCCGCCGTCTCCGGCGGTAGGCTCGAAGGTTGCAGGGTCGGCTCCCAGAATATCGCGTTCTTTCCTGGCGCCAGTGCTGGGGGTTCGCTCTTCTTTGACCTGAAGACAGCGGCGAGCATCACCCTCGTGCTTCAGGCTGTGGTGCCTGCCGTCTCCCTTTCAGGGAGTGCTCTGTCGCTGGAGCTAGTGGGTGGGACGGACGTTCCCTGGAGCCCGACCTTCGACTACTTCTCCAACGTTGTCCGCCACGCTTTCTCAATGGTGGGAGTTGTCTTCCGCGCCGAGGCCCTGTCGCGGGGGTACTACCCCAAGGGCGGAGGACGGGCGAATGTCTCGATCGAGGGGTGCGGAACCCCCAGGGCGCTGGTCATGGTCGACCCTCAAAAGTCCGTGCGAGCTTCGGTGATGAGCCGGTGCGGTAGCCTTCCGGACCACGTCGCAAGAAGGCAGATGGAATCTGCAGCGGAAGCGTTGAAGTCGAAAGGAATCCCCGTTGTTCAGTCTACGTTCGTAAGGGAACAATCGCTCTCGCAAGGCTCTTCGGTAGTGATTTGGGACCTGACTATGGACAAGGCGATTGGGTCAGACTCCATAGGCGCGAGAGGGAAGAGCGCAGAGAGTGTAGGCACAGAAGCAGGCGAGCGCTTCGCAGGCATAGTTAGTTCAACGGCTTGCGTCGACTCCAACCTAGCTGACATGTTGGCGCCGATCCTTTCAATGGCGCAGGGTGAATCGCAAATCAGGATACCGGGCCCGACGAAACACCTCGAAACAAACCTGCACGTGGCGCGCCTCTTCACCTCCTGCAGTTATTCTATCGAGCCGCAGGGCGCATCCTCTGTTCTCAGGATTACTCCCGCATCTCGCGGATGATGCCGACATTTTCCGCTTTCAGAGCACAACGTCTAAAAAGGCGGGTCTTTGCGCTCGGCAACTGAGATTGGCCTACGAGCAGTTTTTGCCCGGCGCAACGGCCGTCGGCATAGCTTACAAGGACGGAGTGGTCCTCGGCGCTGAGAAGAGAGTCACACTGGGGAGCTTCGTGAGAAGCAAGTCCGGGAAGAAGGTGTTCAAAATCACAGACTCGGTCGGGGTAGTCTGCGCAGGGATGGTGGCGGACATGCAGAACCTCTCAAGGCAGGTTTCTGTCTACGCCAAGCTGAAGGAGCTAGAGTCGAGGAAGCCCATGAGGCCCAACTCTGTCGCGAAGCTGATGTCGACGCTGATGTTCGAAAACAGGTTCGCGCCACTGCTTACCCAGGTGATTCTGGGAGGAATGGCCGACAAGCCGCTCGTGTACGTGCTGGACCCGTTGGGCAGCGTGATTCCCGACCAGTATGCCACTGTCGGAACGGGCGAGGAGACGGCCATAGGAGTGGTGGAGGCGGCCTACAGTCCAGGCATGGCCCAGAAGGAAGCGAAGGACCTTCTCGTCTCATCCATAAGGGCGGCAATCGCTAGGGACGCGATGAGCGGGAACGGCATCGACGTTATGACCCTCGATCGAACGGGCATCAAAGAGGAGTCCCTACCCCTTTAGAAGCTGATCCTGCTTTGTGGACCTACAAGAACGTCAACGTCCACTGGCTGGGTCACGATTCGATGGTGCTGGCCGGGTCTAAGACAATCGTAATCGATCCGTTCAAAGCTCAGGGGAACTACAAGGCCGACCTGCTCCTCATCTCTCACGAACACTCGGACCACCTGAGTGAAGAAGACATCAAGCGCTTTTCGAACCCGTCAACCATCATTGTGGCACCAAAGGTCTGCGAGGACGGCCTCAGGAAGTTCTCCAACGAAAAGAAGTTTGTAGCTCCGGGGACGAAGACAGAGTTAAAGGACGTAGTCATCGAAACCATACCGGCGTACAACATCAACAAGTTCAGGGAGCCGGGGAAGGTGTTCCATCCGAAGCAGGACGGCCGCGTTGGCTACATCGTGACTCTGGACAAGGTCAGGTTCTACCACGCGGGTGACAGCGACGCGACCCCGGAGATGAAGGCGCTGGACGTGGACGTTGCCTTCCTGCCCGTATCGGGAACTTATGTCATGACCGCTGCCGAAGCCGCGGACGCGGCGAAGGCGATGAAGATCAAGGTCGCTGTGCCCATGCACTGGGGAGCAATAGTCGGCAGCAAAGCGGACGCTGAGAACTTCAAGAGACTTCTCGCGGGCACGCGCACCGTAGAGATTCTAGAGAAGGAGTGACCTCTACTCCGGGACGCTATCCGACTTCAGCTTCCCGTTCTCCATCTTGACGAAAAGGTACCTGTTGTCTGCAAAAACGAGGGTCAGCTCGTTCTCCTTCTCCTCGACTGTCAGGAGAGCCTTGCCTACGATTCCGTCGAACTTGGCCATGTGAGCATTCGGCTCGTCCGGAATCCGTATTTCTGTCTTCCCGCTTACTCTGAAAGGAACGTCGTGAGCTCGGCCCCCTTCTTCGACCCTGTCTTCTCGACAGCGTGGCCCGTGGACTGTTTGATCATCTCTCTTATCACCTCGTCCACGCTCTTGCTCCTCCGCTGCGCCTTCAGTTGCTTGAGCACCCTATGAGTGTCATCGTGGACCTTTACGCTCTTGACCACAGCACATCCGAATCTGCGTTCGTCTAATAAGTGTCTGTGCGGAGGCGCCAGTCGTGATTTCGACGGACGCGAAAAGAGTCTTCCGAAGAACGCCTGACCAACAACTCGAGGAAAAGGGCAGTCGTTGAGTGACCAAGCGAAGCGCCTGTACTGGGCTTTGTTGGCTGTTCTTGGCTCGGTGCTCGGATACGAGGCGCTGACCATTCAGGTCTATGGAGACAACTCGGCGTGGCTAGCGGTGGTCTTCTTCGGAATCGCCGCGCTTTCGTTGGGAAGACTGCTCTCCGTTGGTCGAAGCGCGCGTCCGCAGGGACTGGTCACAAGGACGCAGCGATTCTTCCACGGGCACGCTCGCGTTGCCGATTATTGTTTGCGGGCTTGGATGTAGAAACGGGAGGACGTCACCTTGAAACCTCCTCTCTCTCGTATCATCGCATCCGCCTCACGGAGCCTTGCCATCTCTCCCCTGACGCTGAAGCCGGGTATCTCCCACGGAATGACCTTCAGATAGTACGCGAGGGCGCCGACGTCTAGGAACCTTGAGCTCGCCTTCTCCTCCTTTTTGAGAAGAACCTTCATCCCTGCCGACTCGAGGTCGCGAATAGCCTTTGAGAGATTCCATCGCACCCTTTCTCTTCGGACTTTCGACTTGTCCGTTCCGAAGAACTCTCGCAACTCCGAGTTGTTGCCCTCCCCGACCTGCTGGGTTGCAAAGATTCCGCCGCGCCTCAGCACCCGCGCAACCTCGATGGGTACGAATGACTCGTGGCGGTCCATCACAAGGTCGAAGGTCCCGCTCCTGAAGGGGAGCGCGCCTCGCTGGGGCTCTTGGCCGTTGTCGTCACAGAACGTTCCGACTACATCGACACCCATCGGGGCGAGCCTGCCGCGAGCGACGCCCATGTTCGGGCCGTACCCCTCTGTCGCAAAGCATCTTTCGGGCAGGGGAGCGAGAGAGGAAAGGAACTCGCCGCCACCCGTCCCCAGGTCGAGCATGGATCGGACATGCGCGACGATGCCTCGCATCTCCTGTGCGAAGTCCCACGAGAAGCGTCCCTCCACGTACCGGCCGTTCAGAAACGCGAAGTCCCACCCCGAGAAGGGATGGCTTTCAGCTTCGGCGACTAGACGACCAAAGTCCGATGACATTCAATTCCTGGTTTTGACTCGGTATCGTCGCGAGTTCATCATCTGCCCGGGAGCTTACTCCGGGATATGACTGGGACGGCGTTCACCTCATCGTCGTTGCTTCGAAAGCGCTGCGTCATTTAGGTTTTTGTCCACCCTTCGTCGGCCTTCGGCCATGGGCTGGCTCGACGGCGTGAAGGTTGTCGACGTTACGAGGCTCCTTCCCGGCGGCTTCTGCACCATGCTCCTCTCCGACATGGGGGCCGAGGTGTTCAAGGTGGAGCAGCCCGGCCTCGGTGACTACATGCGGGCCACGCCCCCAACCAGGGAAGGAAGGAGTCCGGTGCACGAGACCACAAACAGGAACAAGCTGAGCATAGGGATAGACTTGAAGAAAGAAGGAGGCAAGCAGGTCCTCAGGAGGCTCGTCAGGCAGGCAGACGTCTTCATAGAAGGCTTCCGGCCGGGCGCGATGACGCGGCTGGGCTTTTCTTTCTCTGAGGTGCGCAGGCTCAACCCGAGAATCATCCACTGCTCCATTTCCGCTTTCGGGCAGCGCAGCAAACACAGTTCCATGCCCGGCCACGACATCAACTTCCAATCGATGGGCGGCTCCCTTGGATACTCGAAGAAGCCCGCAGTCCCCATGGCCCAACTCGGGGACATGGTATCCGGGATGTACGCAGCGCTTGCGATACTCGGAGCTCTGGCTCGCGGTAAGGGCGCTGTCTACATCGACGTGCCCATAGTCCAGGCGCTGGAATCCTGGATGGTGATTCCGGCGTCATCCTACATAGCGACGGGCAGTTCGCCCACGGAGGGCGACAGCCTGGTGTTTGGGTCTGACCCCTACTACAACATCTTCGAGACATCGGACGGCAAGCACATGGCGGTCGCAGCCATCGAGGAACGTTTTTGGCACAACCTTGTCACAGAATTGGGAATCCCCGATATCGAGGAAATGAGATTCGGATCCCCCGCGCAAAGGGGCCGGGTCACTCGGGAGCTCAGGCGAGCCTTCGCGAAAAAGACGAGGGACGAGTGGGCCAAGCTTCTGATGTGGAAGGAAACCTGCGCCACCCCCGTTCTTACCATCGCAGAGGCTCTGGAGGGCGACTGGTCGAAGACCTTCTCCATGCTCACAAGAGTGAAGGGAGACGGGACAATCCTGAACAACCCACTGAGGACGTCCGTTCCCATGCGGTCCAAGCCCTACACAGCCGCTCCGTCGCTAGGCGAGCACACAGATAGTGTGATGAGGACGCTGGGCTACACCAGGGCAGAGGTCTCGAGGCTAAGAACGTCCGGAGCCATCTCCTGAGCCGCTAACGCTTTTATCGCCTTTCGACTGGTTGCCGGCCAGTTATCATGAAAGCCGACGAGGTGCGGAGGGTGGCAGTCCTCGGCGCTGGCGTGATGGGCCATGGGATTGCAGAAGTGGCAGCCCTCGCAGGGTGCGAGGTCTCGCTGTTCGATGTCAAACAGGAGTTCATCAATTCTGCCCTTGAAAAGATGAAGTGGAGCCTCTCGAAGTTCGCGGAGAAGAAGACAATAACAGACGACGCCGCCAAGGCCGCCTACTCTAGAGTAAAGGGCACGCTGCTGCTGGTGGACGCCGTCCGGAACGCCGACCTCGTCATCGAGGCTGCACCCGAGGACCTGGCGATAAAGCGCGACCTTTTCGCGAAGGTTGACAGGGCCGCCCCCAAGGGCGCTCTCTTCGCTTCGAACACGAGCACCCTTCCGATAAGCGAAATCGCTTCGTCCACAGGCAGGGAATCCTCTTTCGTGGGTATACACTTCTTCAACCCTCCTCCGCTGATGCCCCTGGTCGAGGTCATCAGGGGAAACAAGACCAGCGGTGAGGCTTTCGACCTTGCAGTGGCTTTGGGAAGGAGGTTCGGCAAGGAAGTCGTCCTCTGCGAGAAGGACGTGCCTGGGTTCATAGTCAACAGGATACTGGGTCCACTTCTCAACGAGGCTGCCTGGTCGGTTTCGAGGGGCGAGGCCACTGTCGAGCAGGTAGACTCCATGGCGCTCTACGGGGTCGGCCTTCCGATGGGACTCTTCGAGCTGGCAGACTACAGCGGGATCGACACGATTTACAAGGCGGGCGAAGCTGTCAGGTCCAGAGACGCTACCAACGTGTTGGTGGCTCCACTATTCAGGAAGAAGTTCGAAAGCGGAAAGCTGGGTCGCAAGTCAGGAGAGGGCTTCTACACCTACGGCAAGGAGAACTGGGAGAGGCCCAACATACCCAGACAGGCGGGAGAAGGAATGGACCCGCTGCTCGTCTTCTCTCCGGCTGTCAACGCCGCCGCCTGGCTGCTGAGGAACAGGGTCTGCAGTGCCGACGACCTCGACAAGTCGGTGAAGCTCGGTCTCGGATTCCCGGATGGGATCCTCAAGCTTGCCGACGGATGGGGGATAGACAGCGTGGTCGCGTCCCTGAAGGCCAAGCAGAAAAAGAACGGAGAGTTCTACAAGCTGGACCCTCTCCTGGAGCAGATGGTCGCCGAGGGGAAGCTGGGAACCAAGTCCGGCAAAGGGTTTTACCAATACGGGGCGAGCGAGAAGAGAATGGAAGAGATAGCGATCAAGAAGCAGCCGCCACTTGCCTGGGTTATCCTCAACCGGCCCCACAGGCTCAACATGCTTACCCAGAAGCTCATAGGCGAATTTGCTGCCGCAATGAAGGAACTGGAAGCCGACGCCTCGGTGCGGGTCGTCATAGTGAGGGGGGAGGGAGACCGCTCTTTCAGCGCGGGCGCGGACCTGACAAGCTTCGACATCTCCTCGCCGGCTGCGATATTCGACCTGGCAAGAGGCTGGTTCGAGGCTTTCAGCACTGTGGAGAGGCTGAACAAACCCGTGATTGCGGCCATCAACGGTCTTGCCCTGGGGGGCGGATGCGAGCTCGCCCTGGCCTGCGACTTTAGGCTCGCTTCAGAGGATGCCCAGATTGGTCTCACAGAAACGAAACTGGGTATCATCCCGGGAGCCGGAGGAACGCAGCGGCTCGCGCGCATCGTCGGAATGGGAAAGGCGAAGGAGATGGTCTTCTTCGGCGAGAAGCTTTCCGCCGAAGAGGCGCTAAAGGTCGGGCTCGTGAATCGTGTGTTCAGGAAGCCAGAGTTCGAAGCAGGAGTCACGGAGTTCGCTTCCAAGCTTGCCAAGCAGCCCCCGCTCTCGCTGAAATTCGCGAAGCACGCGCTCAACATGTCAACCCAGGTTCCGACCGACCTGGGCCAGCTCTTCGAAGCCACCGGTTTCAGTCTCCTTCTTTCGACCAAGGACGCTTCCGAAGGCATATCCGCAATGCTGGAGAAGCGCGAACCGGAGTTCAAGGGAGAATAGGTAAGACTGATATCAGCGACACAGACGGGCGGGAACTGAATGGGCACCCTGTCGCACTCCCCGTCCGACTACACCATCGTCTTCACCGAAGAGCACGAGTCCCTCCGGCGAGCCGTGAGGGAGTTCGCTGAGAAGGAAGTGGCGCCGGTCGCGAGGAAGATAGACAAGGAAAACAAGATGGACATGGCACTCGTCAAGAAGGCGGCGACCCTCGGTCTCTTCGGCGTCTCATTCCCGGCGGAATACGGGGGAGCGGGCGGGGACGAGCTCTCCCTCACCATAGCCACCGAGGAGATTGCCAGATTCTCTGCTGCCTACTCTGCGGTCATCGGCGCTTCCTATCTTGTCTCCACGCCGCTCTATGTCTTCGGCACCGAGGAGCAGAAGAAGCGCTACCTTGTGCCGCTAGTGAAGGGCCAGAAGATAGGCGCCCACGCGATGACGGAGCCAGGGACCGGGTCTGACGTCGCAGCCATAACGACTACCGCAACCAAGCAGGGCAACAAGTACGTCATCAACGGCAGGAAGATGTTCATCACCAACGGCGACAAGGCGGACACCTTCCTCCTCTTCGCCAGAACGAGCCCAATGCCGTCGGAGAAAAGGCACAGAGGCATCACTGCGTTCCTGGCCGAGAAGGGGACTCCTGGGCTGAACGTCGGCCAGAGGATCGATGTGATAGGCCTGAGGGGAGACCAGCCCGTAGAGCTCACCTTCGACAACCTCGAGGTGCCCGAGGAGAACATAGTGGGAGAGATAGGGGGTGGGGTTAAGATAGCGCTCAACACATACGATCATGGGAGAATAGGGGTCTCCGCCCAGGGAACGGGCCTCGCGCAGGCCGCACTGGAGGCTGCGCTGAACTACTCCACTCAGAGGCAGACGTTCGGCAATCCACTTCTGACCTACCAGCAGGTTCAGTTCAAGATAGCGGAGATGGCAGCCGCGGTCCACACTGCGCGCCTCCTCACCTACTGGGCAGCCACGCGCAGCATGAAGGGGAAAGACTTCGTGATTGCCTCTTCAATAGCGAAGATCACGGCTACAGAAGCTGCCGAGAAGAACGCCCACATGGCCATGCTGATAATGGGAGCAGCCGGAGTTTCGGCAGACATGGACGTTGAACGGATCCTCAGGGACTCGCAGATTATCAAGACCTATGAGGGCACCAACGACATCCAGCGGCTCACCATAATGAAGGAGGTCGCAAAGGAAATGGGGGTAATCGGATAGATGGACGGCCGCACGGGATTCAAATACAAGCGAAGCGCGAGAAGGGGCAGCAGATTCTAGAATGACGAGGGTCGCAGTCGTGGGCATAGGCCACTCCAGGTTCGGCAAGAGGACAGACGTCAACGTCGCCGAGCTTGCCTTCGAATCGATCAAGCAGGCCATCGATGACGCCGGGGTGGACAAGAAGGACATCAAGAACGTCGTGGTGGGAAGCGCGGGCGGCTGGTATGAGGAGTCGCTGCCGGCAGTGATAGTCAACGAGTACGCTGGTCTGACCTCCGTGGGAACCATGAGGGTCGAGGCAGCCTGCGCAAGCGGGAGCGCTGCGGTGAAGGCGGCCTACAACAGCATCCTCAGCGGCGAGGGCGACGTGGCCATGGCCGTCGGGGTCGAGAAGATGACCGAGGTGGACACCCTCACTTCCGTGGAGCTAATCGGAAGAGCGGGTTCCTACATGTGGGAGTTCGAGAACTACGGAATGACCTTCCCAGCATACTACGCCCTCTACGCCGTAGCGCACATGAACAAGTTCGGCACCACCGAAGAGGACATGTCGAGGGTTGCAGTGAAGGCTCACCACTACGGAGCCATGAACCCCCTCGCCCAATTCCAGAAGGAGATCACCCTTGAGAAGGCGCTCGGGTCTCAGATGGTCGCCTGGCCGCTGAAGCTCTACGACGCGTGCCCGCTAACCGACGGTTCGGCCGCTGTGGTGCTCGCGGAGGAGAAGGTCGCGAAGAAGCTGACCGACACGCCGATCTGGATCAAGGGAGTGGGATACTCCTCGGATTCC
This sequence comes from uncultured archaeon, assembly GCA_963759195.1. Classification (GTDB taxonomy): domain Archaea; phylum Thermoproteota; class Nitrososphaeria; order Nitrososphaerales; family Gagatemarchaeaceae; genus DASPPF01. Next base: position 111,829 of record CAVWXJ010000004.1, on the reverse strand, counting down.
GCCAACCTGAGCAAGAGGTCGGACTACGTCGGGCTCCAGGCGTCCGTCGACGCTGCAAAGCGAGCCTACGCGGCCGCAAAGACATCACCCGACAAGGTCGACGTCGCCACGTGCCACGACTGCTTCACCATAGCGGAGCTGATGGCCTACGAGGACCTGGGCTTCTGCAAGAAGGGCGAGGGCGCGAAGCTCATTCGCGAACGGCGAGACCGAGCTGGGAGGCAGGATTCCAGTGAACCTGGACGGGGGCCTCAAGGCGAAGGGCCACCCCATAGGCGCGACTGGCGTCTCGATGATGGTGGAGATTACGAAGCAGCTCAGGCAGGAGGCCGGCAGCCACCAGGCCAGGATCAAGAACGGCCTTGGCCTAGTCCACAACGTCGGGGGGACGGGCCACTATGCCTACGTGACGCTCCTTTCTAGGAACTGAGAGCATGGATCCGAGAGCACGTCCTTCACTCGCGGAGGTCCCTGACTCTCAGGTTCGACATACCCATCTCGAAGACACACGAGTTCTGGGACGCCCTCAAGGCAGGACCGCTTCGTCACCACCAAGTGCTCGAAGTGCGGCAACGTCTGCTTCCCGCCGCAGGCCGACTGCCCGAAGTGCATGAGCGGCGAATTCAGCTGGGTCGACCTGGGGAGGGAGGCAACCCTGGTGACCTTCACTTACGTCCAGATTACTCCGGCGAGCTTCGCAGACTCCGACCCCTACATCATAGCGATCGGCGAGCTGGCCAGCGGGCTCAAGGTGCTCGCCTGGCTGGAGGGGGTTCCCCCCGAGAAGGCGAAGCCGGGAATGAAGATGCGCGTCGAAGCCAGGACAAGCAAGGAAGGGAATCCGTACTACGTCTTCGTGGCTGCCTAGTATTCCTTGGGCAGTCCCTTCAGCACTTCGGCTATCCGCATGAACCTGTCCCTGTACATCAGGATCTTCGTTATCGAACCCTTGAACTTCAGCTGCCCCTTCAGAACTGCCGACTGCATGTCCATCTCGCCCTTGGCGACCTTCGTCCAAGCCTCGTAGCTTCCCTCGAAGCTGAACTCCGCTGAGGCCCCCTTCTCGGACTTTAGTATCGTGGTCGCGCCGCCGTCAACGTTGATCATGAAGTTGGACCCAGTGTCGGTGACGCCCAGCAGGATCGTGGTCTTCATTCCTCCCATGGCTTCCGTCCACTTCGGGTCGGAGGAGAGAGCTCCCTGCAGCTCGCCGAAGAACTCGTCACTGAGGAACTTTGGCATCGTCTCTGGAGGAACTCCCCTGAACTCGCCTTTTGAGCTTACCGATATTCCCTGACGTGAGTACGGTCCTCACTCGCGTCCCGTCGAACGTCGCTGCGGCGAGAGACTCCCTGATGGCTTCCGCCACAGCTCTGTCCGTCTTCACAATCAACGAAGTCCGCTCGGAATCAACCAGTGTCATCCCAAGGCTCCCGTGCCGCTGCTCAAGCATCCTTGTGAGGGTGCTCAGGCCCTCCTGAGAGAGCCTTCCTTCGGCCTGAATCAGGACGTAGCGCTTCGGCTTCCTCTCCCTCATGAGAGAAGCCCCACGAAGAGCGAGCGAGCGCCACCCTTGGCTGTGTAGAGGCGGGGCTTGACCCGGATGCGGACAGGGTCTGCGTCTGTGAGCTCGAGCCTTCCGGACAGCAGCCGCTGCTTGTCCAGCCTCACGTAGAGCGCCCAGTGCTCGTCCAGGTGCTCGTCCAGCTCGTCTTTCAATCGATTCCGCACGCTTTGGCCCATCTTGGAGGTCACCTGCTCGAATGCACGCTGGGCGTCGTCCCCGGTGATGTGGTAGCGGACGCGAACTATGGAGTTCCCGAAGTGCCCCTCCATCTCGTCTGTCTTCGCCTCTCCGGCATAGTCGAGAAGCGAAGCAACGGCCGCGCCGATCTTCCCAAGGTCCTCGGTGGCGTGCACGAAGTAGGAGACTTCCAGGGACTGAATCGGGCCCTTCAACGACTGTCGAGTCCGCAAGTCATAACTATATGCTCTTCGCGCACCTTTCGCATGGCCCGCAAACTCACGGTTGACGACATACTCTCCGACGAGCTGAAGCGCGAGATGAACCTGGACACCAAGACGTTCGTCGTCCGTGACGACTGGGACGCCGTCATGCAGAGCGTCTACAAGATGCCCATCGAGTACGCGGGCTACACGAAGAAGGTTGGGCGACATGAAGCTGCTCAAGGAGATGATAGACGCCCTGGCCTCACAGGCCTTCGAAAGCGTAAAGCGGAGCGAGAGCAGGAAGAAGCAGCTGGCGCAGTTCACAAAGACGATGAGCATGTACTACAACTTCGTCCTGACCAAGGGCAAGAAGAAGATAGGATACGGCGCCCTGATTCCACTTCCCCAAGCTGAAGTCGCAGGCCGAAAGGAGCCCGGGGATTGTCATTGGGGCGAAGATCGTGGAGGAGAACGGCAAGCGCACATCGTCATTCGAAAGGGCGAAGTTCGACGACTTCCTCGTCGAGGTCAAGCCGTACATCAACCTGCTGGGCGACCTATACAGGCAGTCCAGGAAGATGTAGGAAGGCGAATGAGGCAGTACGTAGTCGGCATAGAGAGCACGGCCCACACGTTCTCAGCCTCAGTTGTCTCCTCTGATGGCAGGATTCTTTCCAACGCCAAGAGCGTCTACGTCCCTCCGGAGGGCAGCGGCATACATCCCTTCGAAGCTTCGAAGAGCCACCAGGAGTCGGCCTCCGCAGTTGTCCGCGAAGCGCTCGACGTAGCCGGTGTCGCCAGGAATCAGATCAGCGCCATCTGCTACTCGATGGGCCCGGGATTGGGGCCATGCCTGAGGGTCGGGGCTGTCGTCGCGCGAACCCTCGCGTCGTCTTTGTCGAAGCCACTGGTCCCGGTCAACCATGCAGTCGGTCACATCGAGCTTGGCTGCATGCTGACGCAGACAAAGGATCCGGTCGTGCTCCTGGTCTCGGGCGGGCACTCTATGGTCTTAGCCTACTCGTCTGGCCGATGGCGCGTGCTCGGCGAAACCCTCGACCTGACCCTCGGACAGCTCCTCGACCAATTCGGCAGGCATTCGGGGCTCTCGTCGCCGTGCGGGAGGGCCATAGAGCAGGCTGCTGCAAAGTCCACCAATTACCTTCCTCTTCCCTACAGCGTCAAAGGCAACGACGTCTCCCTCTCCGGTATGCTGACCGAAGCGAAGCGCATGCTAGACAGGGGTTCGAAGTTCGAGGACGTCTGCTTCTCGATCCAGGAAACAGCCTTCGCGATGATAGTCGAGGTGACGGAGAGAGCTCTGGCGTTCACGGGAAAACACGAGCTGATGATAGTGGGCGGCGTCGCGGCCAACAGAAGGCTTTCCGAAATGATGACGACCATGTCGGCGAGGCACTCGGCCAGGTTCAGGTCGGTCCCGGTCGAATACAGCGGAGACTGCGGTGCCCAGATCGCGTGGACGGGCCTCCTCGCCTTCAAGTCGGGCATCAGTGTCCCACTGGCAGCGGCGACCGTCCTTCAATCATGGAGGCTTGATTCAGTCGACATCCCTTGGAGAAACTGAGGCAGCCCCCGGCCGGCTGATCTACAGGGGTGCCGAGGCGGACATCTTCCTTGGCACCTGGTCGGGTACGCCGGCTGTCTACAAGATCCGAAAGCGGCTGGAGTACAGGCTGGAAGCCCTCGACTCCGCGCTTAGGATGCAACGCACCATTCATGAGGCGGGAATGATCTCAGCAGCAAAGGAGGCTGGTATCGAGTCACCATTCATCTTCTTCCTCAGCCCTCCGCGGGCGACAATAGTGATGGAGCATGTTGCCGGTACGAGAATGAAGGATGCGGTATCGGAGGGGGGCACTGCCGAAGCAGCGGAGCTTTTCCGCAAGCTCGGCGCCTCGGTAGCGAAGCTGCACGAAGCCGGGATAATGCACGGCGACCTGACTACCGCTAACGTGATAGTCAGAGAGGGAAGGCTGGTCTTCATCGACTTCGGCCTCTCCGTGCACTCCACCAGGGTCGAGGACTTCGCGGTCGACCTCAGGCTGATCAAGGAGACCATAACTGGAGCCCACGCGCAGATCGCGGCAAAAGCCACCGAGGCCCTCTTCGACGGCTACAGAGACACGGTGGGGGAACGTGCATCGAAGGCAGCCCTGAGGCAGCTGAGGGAAATCGAGAGGAGGGGAAGATATGCGCGCGTCGAATAGGGTCTACTTCGCCACCTCGAACGATTCAAAATTCGCGGAGGCCAGCTTCGTCCTGCGGGACTACGGTGTCCGATTGGGCAGGCTAAGGGGCAAGGGCGTGGAGCAGCAGTCCGATGATGTTGCTGCGGTGGCCTCGGCCGCGGCGTCCGGGCTCGCAGTCGGAGGGGGTCGTCGCTTCTTCGTTGAAGACACCGGGCTTTTCGTGAGGTCGCTCGGCGGCTTCCCTGGCGCCTACGCAGCCTTCGTCAACAGGACAGTCGGACCAGAGGGTCTGCTAAAACTCCTGTCGGGTTCGTCCAACAGGTCGGCCGAGTTCGTGAGCGCTGTGGCATTCGTAGAAGATTCTCGGACCCCGCGGCTCTTCATGGGGCGACTCCGGGGAAGCATTTCGAATCGGCCCCGCGGATCGCACGGCTTCGGCTTCGACCCGGTCTTCGTACCCGCGGGCCTGCGACGGACCATGGCCGAGCTCAGCCTGGAAGAGAAGTGCGCTGTCTCTCACAGGGCGAAGGCTCTGAAGGCGATGGGCCAGTGGTTGGTTTCCTCAAAAAGCAGGGAATCTTTATGAGCACAACTCGTAGGAGTCGGTCGAGCTGTTTGGGATTTGGCTAGGATACATTCTCACAGGCACGGAAAGTCGCATCAGACAAGGCCGACAAGCAAGTCCACGCCTTCCTGGGTGACGTATAGCGCCGACGAGACGAAGGCTGCGATCTTGAAGCTCGCCAAAGACGGGCTAACCCCGGGTCAGATCGGTATGGCGCTGCGAGATGATTACGGCGTCCCTCTTGCAAAGCCCCTGCTGGGCATGTCGATAGGCGAGGTGCTGGCAGAAGGGAAAGCCGCTCCCTCGCTGCCTCAGGACCTCAGGGACCTGATCGACAGGGCCGAGAGGGTACAGAAGCACCTGGTTGTCCACAAGGGAGACAGGAAGAACGTCCACTCACTCGAGCTGGTGGAGGCCAAGATCTACCGCCTCTCAAAGTACTACAAGGAGAGAGGTCTGCTTCCAAAGAACTTCAAGTACACTGCGGTAGTTGCCCAGCTAGCCTAGAGTAGAGGTGGCGCCGTCAAACGCCAGATTTGGAAGGCCTTCTGACACGAATGAAGGCCCTGTCGCAGGACGTCCAAAGGCTCGCAGCGCAGGGGAAGAAGTTCCTCGTCCTCACCCACATTGACGCCGACGGGCTCGCGAGCGGCTCAATCATCTTCTCGGCGCTCTCCCGGCTCGGCGCGGATGTCACAGTGCGCTCGATACCTGACCTCGACAGGAGGAGGATCAAAGAGCTTCGGCAGCAGGACAACGACTTCGTGGTCTTCACCGACCTCGCAGCAACACTGGGGGCCGAACTCGAGGAGGCGCTGGACGGCAGGTTCCTCGCCATCGACCACCACCAGATCCCAGAAGAGTACGCCACAAAGCCCTACTTCCTCAACGCCTGGCAGTACGGCTACGACGGAGGGAAGGAGGCCTGCTCGTCCACCATGGCCTACTTCTTCGCGTCCGCCGTGGACCTGCCAAACAAGGACCTCTCGCATCTTGCTGTGATCGGTGCCCTAGCCGACAGGCAGGACTCGGGCCCAGGGCGGTCACTCATCGGGCTCAACAGGCGGGCCCTCGAAGACGCAGAATCGGCCGGGCTCATTCGTGTTGCGAAAGACCTCGCCTTCACAGGGAGGGAGACAAGGCCGATACACGAATCCATAGCGCTCACCACCTCGCCCTTCCTGCCGGGCTTGTCGGGGAGCAAAGACGCGGTCCTCGCAACTCTACTGCAGGCCGGGATTCCGATCAAGGAAGGCTCAAGGTGGCGAACCGTTTCAGAACTCACCAGCGACGAGAAGATGAAGGTCACCGAGCTGATTGCAGGCGCGCTGGGTGCCAACGGCGGAGCCACTGACGCAGTGGCGAGCCTGATCGGTGAGGTGTACACTCTAGCCTTCGAGGACGCCTTCACCCCACTCAGAGACGCCAGGGAATTCGGCACCCTCCTCAACGCATGCGGAAGGATGGGTCACGCCGGAGTTGGGATGGCGCTCTGCCTCGGAGACAGGGCAGCCGCCCTAGGGGACGCGCTGAAGAATCTGGCAGACTACAGATTGAGCATCAACAAGGCGGTCCAGGGTCTGACCAGCGACAGCGCCAGGTCAGTCCAGCACGGAGGCGTGATACTGGTAAGGGGAGAAGACATGGTGGACGAAAAGATCCTGGGTCCCGTTACGTCCATAATCACATCCCAGCAGTTCAAGGACAAGGTCGTAATCGCCACTGCGAAGTCAGGCGAGTCTGAGCTGAAGGTTTCGTCGAGGGTGGGAGACGCCTACGGTAGGCCAGTGAACCTTGGCGTCGTCATGCGTGAGGCTGCGGAAGCAGTTGACGGCGTAGGCGGCGGGCACAGCATGGCCGCGGGAGCCAAGATACCCACCTCCAAGGCGGAAGCCTTCTCGAAGCTGGTGCTGGAAAAGATCTCGGCTTGAACGCGAGGTTCATCCTCAGGGTGAGGTGCGGAAACGCTGGCACGGCGAAGAAGCTCGCTGCAGTCCTCGCCCCAGACAACAGGGCAGTCCCCTCTGACCAACGGTTCGCCATGTCGGTGGAGTCGGGAGGCCTCACGTTCAAGGTCGACTCTGAGCGGGCTCGGTCAGGGTTCAACACGGTCAGGAGCGTCCTCCGCGACGTCGAACTCTTTCGGGAGATATGGCTAATATCAACCGAGAAGGGCGGATAGGAGAGAGGATTCCAGTTGCTAGACGTGAAGCTGCTCAGGGAAAACCCCGACGCTGTCAGGGCGGGCCTGGAGAGGCGAGGGGCAGCCCAGAAGAAGGCGCTTGTCGACGAGGCGATACAGTGCGACGTCCAGTGGAGGAAGCTCAAGACTGAGGTGGAGGAGCTGAGGCACAGGCAGAATCAAGTGACGGCGGAGGTGGCTGCCCTGAAGAAGCAGGGCAAGTCGGCGGAGGAGAAACTGAAAGAGGTCAAGGAAATCCCGGACAGGATAAAGGCGATCGACGCGGAGGCGGACCAGAAGCAAGCCAGGCTCAACCAGATCCTGATGGGCATACCCAACATCTTGCACCAGTCTGTTCCCGTGGGGACCAGCGAGGAAGAGAACAAGGTGGTCAAGAAGTGGGGGAAGCTCCCGGAGTTCGGTTTCGAGCCGAGGCATCACATCGACATCCTCTCTGACCTCGGGATGGTGGACATGGAGCGCGCTGCGAAGGTCTCGGGAGCCAGGTTCTCCTTTCTCAAGGGCGACGCAGTCAAGCTCGAGCACGCAATCCTGCAGTACGCCCTCGACTTCCTGAAGGAGAAAGGTTTCACCGCGGTCGAGCCTCCGTTCATGCTGAACAGGGCAGCCTACGAAGGCGTGGTCAACATCGAAGACTTCGGTCCGGTCATCTACAAGATAGAAGGCGAGGACCTCCACCTGATCGCCACCTCGGAGCACCCGCTCGTCTCCATGCACAGGGACGAGATCCTCGACGGTTCCAAGCTGCCCGTGAAGTACTGCGGAATCAGCCCCTGCTTCCGGGTCGAAGCCGGATCCCACGGCAAGGACACCAAGGGGATATTCAGGGCGCACCAATTCTACAAGGTCGAGCAGATCGTCTTCAGCAGGCCAGAAGACAGCTGGAAGCTCCACGACGAGCTGGTCGCCAACGTCGAGAGGCTCTACCAAGACTTTGGAATCCCGTACCGCGTCGTACTCCTTTGCAGCGCTGACACCGGGTTCATGTCCGCCAAGACCTACGACCTAGAGGCCTGGCTACCATCGCAGCAGAAGTACAGGGAGATGGCCTCGGCGAGCAATGTGACAGACTACCAGGCGAGGAGACTCCTTATCCGCTACAGGGACAAGCCGGGCGAGCCGACCAAGCTGGTGCACACCCTCAACTCCACGGCTGTCGTGACGAGGACCTTAGTCGCCATGGTGGAGAACTTCCAGCAGAAGGACGGCACTGTTGCCATACCGAAGGCCCTGCACCCATACATGGGCAGCGTCAGACGCCTGGAACCGCAGTGAACTTATTAGCTCGTCAACGGCGGGGCCTCAAGCTTGCCGAAGAAGGTCGCCAAAGTAAGGGACAAGTGGAAGCTGAAGTCCTGGGTAACGGTCCACGCTTCACCTTCGTTCGGCGACGCTCCCGTGGCGAGAATCCCGCTCACTGACATTGAGAAGCCCGGAGGAAGGGTGGTGGAAACGACCCTGTACGACATACTGAAGCAGGACCCGCAGCACTACAACTACAAGCTGTTCTTCCAGGTGGACAAGGTAGAGGGTGAAGACGCCCGCTCGATATTCAAGGGGCACGAGTACTCCAGGGAATTCCTGAGGAGCCTGATAAGGAGAGGATCTTCCATGTCTGACTTCATCAAGGAGTACAAGACCAAAGACGGCTACGGCGTGAGGGTCTACTGCACTGCGCTCTCGCAGGGCAAGATGAACAGTTCCAAGAAGCACGACCTTCGTCTCATCATGGACAGGGTCATCGGCGAGAGGGCAGCCAGCCTGACCTACGACCAGTTCGCCCAGGAGATGGTCCTCCAGAAGGTAGCGTCAGACGTCTACAACGAGGCCAAGAGGGTCACCCACCTCCGCCACGTCGGCATAAGGAAGAGCAAGCTCGTTTCGAGGCCCGAGCAGAAAGCGCCCGAAGCGCTAGCCCCGCTTGCTGCCTGACACGATCTTGACGATGTCCCTGTTTCCGAGTATGTGGTCCGCCGCCAGCCTTTTGCCGGTCCTCGCATCGATGGCGTAGAGGAATCCCTCGGCCAGATCCGTGTGGACGCGCCTCGCAAGGTCGAGCGCAGTCGACCCTCCCTTCATCACGAAGGCGTCCGGGAGCACGTTGCCGTCCTTGTCGGTCAGCTTGGTTTCGTCCTCGACCGGGAAGACCACCACTGCCTTCAGAAGTGTGAAGTAGGCTTCGTTGATCGCATCCTGGACTCCTGTCCCGCCGAAGGGTTTCATGACTCTCTCCTCCACCATCTTGATTGCGCGCAGACTGCGCGGTGCTGAGCTTCTCCGGGGCGGGGACGTTGAACTGTCTGTCTCCTGGCACATACTTGACCAGCCCATGCTCAGCCGCCTTTCGCAAGAGAAGCTCCGCCTCCGAGGCGCAAGCCACCACCGTCCTTCCGCTTGCCTTCAGTCTCTCTATGTTTGGCGCCGACGAAGGCAGGTCCGCCTTGTTGGCTGCAATGAGGCTGGGCTTTGCGAGCTGCCTCAACTGCGTCACAAACTGCATCAGCTGCTCGTCGGTCCAAAGGGTTGGTTTCTCCCCCATGAGGTGCAAACGAAGCATCACCTGCTCGATCTCGCCCTCAGAAATCGAGAGCCCGGTCAGCCGATTTCCGATGTGGTGCAGGATCTTCCCTCCCGTCTGTTCGGTAAGCTTCGCCATCTTGTCCCAGTCCTTCTTCAGCAACCCGTAGACCCACAGGTCGAACTCGCGCTCCACCATTCCCACGTCCTGAGTCGGGTCGTGAGAACCCATCTGGACCTTCCTCCCCTCCAGGTCCGTCGAGCCGGAGGCGTCGACCACGTGAATAAGCGCATCGGCCTGCCTGATGTCGTCAAGGAACTGGTTCCCGAGGCCCTTCCCCTGGGACGCTCCCTCGACTAGTCCTGCGACGTCGACAAGTTCCACGGGTATCAGCCGTACACCGTCAATGCAGACCGAGTTCCTCGGCTTGTCCTTCACGCCCATCTCCTTGCATACGCACTGGGTCCTCAGGTGTGCGACTCCGATGTTCGGCTTGATCGTTGTGAAAGGGTAGTCGGCGATGGCGACATCCTTCATAGTCGCGGCCGCAAAGAAGGTCGACTTCCCAACGTTGGGCTTTCCAATGACCCCCGCAAGCATGGCAGCGCCGCTCGAACGGGATGTTATAACCATCAGAGAAACGTCCCCCGCCAATGCCCAGGGTGGCCGTAATCGGCGCGGGCGCGGCGGGCATCGAAGCCGCGAGGGTGGCAGCCAGCAACGGGGTGCGTGTGGTTCTTCTGGAGGCGAGGGACAGGATTCCATCTCCAAAGAGCTCGTGGCCAACGCTCCTCGATGCGGGGAATCATCGCGGGGCGAGCAAGACGGAAGCGGAGCTCAGCTCAGCGGGTGTCGAGCTTCTGCTCAATCAACCGGTCTCGAGGGTCGGCGAAGACCTTGGCGTCGTTGCCGCGGGTCACAAGACCCAGTTCGACGCAGTCGTCCTCTCGACGGGAAGTACCGCCCTCCCCGAAAGGCTTGAAGGGATTCGAAAGACTGGCGTCCACGTCCTGGACTCGGAGGCTGCTTTTGGCGAGCTCGGCCAGAAGCTGGGCGGATGCAACAAGGCTATCATCGAAGGGTCGGGCCCGGTGGCAGTCAAGGTGGCGGAGAAGCTTCGCTCGAGGCACGTCGCAGTGACAATGCTTGCCCCCGGCGGAGTGCTTCAAGTCCTGAACAGCGCGCCAAGGAAAGTGGTCATGGAGGCGCTTTCATCCTGGGGCGTCCAAGTCGTGGAGGTTAGACCTGACAGGGTGGTCGGGGTGGACAGGGTGGAAGCTGTCGTAGCCTCCGGCGATGTGATTCCAGGCGACTGCTTCGTGGTTGTCCCCAGGGTGGTCCCCTGCGTACCCGAGTTGCACACCGCCCTTGGTCGGTCGGGAGGAGTGGTGGTCGACGAGATGACGCAGTCAAGCAGTCGGTCAATCTATGGCGCCGGAGACTGCGCAGAAGTCCGGGTTGGCAAAACAACGATGTCGGTGATGTTCGAATCCTCCGCAAGGCTCATGGGAGCAGTGGCAGGAGCGAACGCCTCAGGCAAAAGGGCGTCCGCGAGCGTGGTCGGTTCCTTCTTCATGGAGCTTGCGGGGGTGAGCGTCGCATCCGCCGGCCTTGGTCTGGTCGAGTCTGCTGGGCTTGGATTGGACGTCGTCGAGTCCTCGAAGACTTGGAAGGGCGAACTTGCTTGCTCCCTGGTCTATGACAGGCAGGCGAGGACGGTGCTGGGCGCGCAGCTTGCTGGCAAGGGCGTCGCTGGGATGGCCGAGACCCTCCCGATCATCGTGACCGCCAAGATGACTGTCGACCAGCTTGCATACACGGAGAGCATCACTTCAAGCGCTATATTGCCCGTCGAGGAGACCGCAAGAGAGGGCGCACTGAAACATTGACCAAGGTTCTTGTCAGCGACCACGTGGAGATAGACAAACTCTCGCTGGGCTCGGGCTTTGAGGTCGACTACAAGCCTGGAATCCAGAGGGACGATCTCATGAAGCTCATCGGCGGTTACGACGCGCTGGTTGTCAGGAGCAGGACGAAGGTCGACAGGGAACTCCTCGACCGCGCCCAGAAGCTGAAGCTTGTCGCAAGACCCGGAACAGGGCTTGACAATGTGGACGTCGAGTACGCGAAGAGCAAGGGGGTCCAGGTCATGAACAGCCCCGAGTCTTTGGTGGAGGCAGTTGCCGAGCAGGTGCTGCTCTTGATGCTGGCCCTGAGCAGGAAGCTCCCCATGGCTGCTTCTACAACAGCCTCAGGGAAGTGGGAGAAGGAAGCCCTGCAGGGCGTCGAGCTGAAGGGAAAGACGCTCGGGATAGTTGGGTTTGGGAGAATCGGCAAGAGGATTGGTGAGCTCGCTCGCGTGCTTGGCATGAAGATTCTGGTCTATGATGTCATACCTATCCCCCAGGACGTAGTCGCACAGGTCGGATGCAAGGTGGTCGCACTCGACGAGCTCCTCGCAGCCTCAGACTATGTAACGCTGCACGTCCCAATGACCGAACAGACGAGGCACATGCTAGACGGGAAGAGGCTTTCAATGATGAAGAAGTCAGCCTTCCTCGTAAACACATCGAGGGGAGGCGTAATTGACGAGCACGCGCTCACAGAGTCGCTCAAGCAGGGCAAGCTCGCTGGGGCGGCCCTCGACGTGTTCGAGAGGGAGCCTCCGACGGGCGAGATTCTCACTGCGCCCAATGCCATACTCACACCTCACATAGGGGGTCAGACGGCTGAAGCGCAGTCTGATGCGATTGCTGTCATAGGCGAGAAGATGAAGGCTTTCTTCTCGAGAGCCTGACACGGCTCAGAACCTTTATCTGCCGAATTGAAACGAGGCGCCATTTGTCAATGTACAGCCAGATCTCCAAGACTTGGCAAGACATCTTCCACAACAAGGCAGGCAACATCAGGGAGCGGGCTGTGCAACTGAGGACGGAGCCCGCGCTTCTCAGGCTAGAGAGGCCTTCAAGGCTCGACAGGGCCCGGGCCTTGGGCTACAAGGCCAAGGAGGGGATAGTTGTGGTGCGCGCCAGAGTCTCCAGAGGAGGCATGAGGCACAAGAGGCCAGTGTCGGGGAGGAGGCCGAAGCACATGGGTGTCCTGAAGATCAAATCTGCAGTCTCGGCGCAGAAGGTCGCGGAGCGGAGAGTTTCCGAGCGGTACCCCAACATGAAGGTCCTCGGGTCCTACATACTCTGGAGGGACGGGCGCTTCGCTTGGTATGAATGCATTCTAGCCGACCCGTACAACCCTTCCATCAGGAACGACTACAACTACAGAAGGGCATTCGGCCTCGTGAGCTAGGCCTACTGCTTCATTTCGCTGCTGTGTCCCGGGAAGACCTTCGAGTTCGGGTCGACGTACGCCTTCGCAACGTTCACAGCCATTGCAGCTTCGGCATATCCGGTCGCGATGAGGTTCAGCTTCACCGCGTTCTGGGGGCCGGCAATGTCGCCAGCAACGTAGATGCCGGGCACGTTTGTCTCCATCCTACCGTTGCAGACTATCTCCCTGCCATTTATCTCCAAGCCCCAGTTCTTTATCGGCCCCAGGTCTGCCCTGAAACCAATGTTCACCAGAATCGCGTCCACGTCTAGGGTAGTCTCCTCCTTTGTCCTGTTCTCGAATATCACAGCCTGCTTGATTCCATTCGCATCGCCGATTACCTTCTTCACCTCGTAGAACAGCCTCATGTCGACATTCGAGTGCATCAGGTCGGCAACGCTCTGTTCGTGCGCTCTGAAGACGTCCCTTCTGTGGACGAGCGTGATCTTCCTGGCGCTGTCCTTCATGTTGAGGGCCCAGTCGACGGCCGAGTCCCCTCCCCCCACTATCAGGAGCCGCTTTCCCTTGAACGCCGACTTGTCCTTGACGAAGTAGTACACTCCCTTTCCCTCGTATTTGGTGACTCCCTCAGCATCCAGCTTGTTGGGCGAGAAAGCGCCAACTCCGGCCGCTATCAATACGGTCTTGGTCAGATGCTTTGATCCTTTGTCTGTAACGAGCTCGAAGGTGCCGTCGTTCTTGGTGAAGCTGGAGACTCGCTCTCCGAGGACCACTGTGGGTTTCGACTGGAAGGCCTGCTCGACAAGGTTCTTCACAAGGTCCTTCGCGAGGATCTTCGTGAACCCTGGAACGTCGAATATGTACTTCTCGGGGTAGAGGACTGCGACCTGACCTCCGGGCTCTTCCAAGGCGTCGATCACCTTTGTCTTCATCTGCCTCAGGCCCGCGTAGAAAGAAGCGAAAAGCCCCGCAGGACCGGCACCGATTATAGTGATGTCGAAGACGTCCTCCGGCAAGGGGGATTCGGTTTCGGCCGAGCCGTTGGGTGTATAAGCCTTGCCGAGGTTCAGGCGAATCCGCTGGCAAAAGGGTCGGAAGGTTTCACAATTTCGCGAAGCAGGACTGTCGCGTACCCGCCCCTCGGCAGCGCGAAACTCAGCTTGGCCAGATCGCCAGTGACATCGCTAGTGGGCTCGCTGACAGCAAGGTGGGGCCGCCTGAATCCTCCTTCAACGCTGACCTCCTGCATTTCTTTGACGAAGAAGCTGCGTGGTTCGACCTGCTCCTCCTCCATCACCCTGTGCAGGCATTCGTCGAACCTTGAGCCATAGTCCCTGTATGCGAAGCCCGCGAGCTGGACCAAAGGAACTGCGCCCTCGACCATCGGCTCCCGAACCCCGTGAACCTTCGCCAGGTTGAGGCCGTCGCCTGCGAGCTCTCCCCAGTTGTCCCCCTGGCGCGGAGAAGAGATGTCGATGCCTTCGGCCATCGCTGCGCTCAGCGTCCTGTTGAACAGGTAGGACTGGAACGCCTGGACGTAGAGCCTCCGCACAGCGATGGGGGCGGCCCGCAGAGCGCCAATCATGTTCGCGGGTTCCCGAGCAAGCCGGCGGGCCACCGATTTCTCTATGTCCTGCCTCTCTGGCAGCATCCCGGCTCCCTCCTGGTACTTCCCAGCTGCCAGGAGCCGCCTTGCCTCGGCAGTCTTCTCGTCGTCGGCGCTCCTGGGAATGAACAGCAGTATCCTGACTGCCTCGTCGAACCTTCCTTGGACAATCGCCCTCCCAACGCGGTGGGTGACCGGGTCTCGTGTGCCGAAACGCTGCGGACCGTAGAAGTTTGGGATCCTCAGCGATGCGGCAGCATCAAGCGCCTGGACGATTCGCTGTCCGACATCAGGGCAGCACTCCCTCATTGTGATCCTGAACCTGTTGCCAGCTATCATCGAGCGTGAGATTGGGCGTGGGAGATAGCCGACCAGTGTAGCCGTGAAGTTCGGCTCCTCGACGGTCTGGGGACGCTCAGACCTGGTGCTCGTGGGGGTCATGTACTGGACGGCAGCAGCTCGCTTGTCTTTCATGCCCGCGTAGGCCACCCTGCTCTTGAGGGACCGACCCATGGCCTGGGCAACGTGCAGAGTGTCCATCGAACGCTTCTCCACGCGATAGAGAGGCACGGAGCCGGCGCCAGGTTGTGCGCTCACTGCTTTCGCGCTGAAGGCCTCCTCCACCTCGAAATCTTCAGGCTCTACCCTCAGCCGCGCGCTGCACGGCGGGGAGTCTGTGGCGTACACCTCCATGCCGACGGCCCTGTCGGAATCCGACGGCGGAATCAAAGGAGCTTGAGCTTCCCAGTCAGGGAATCGATCTCGTCGTCAGGACCGGGGCCTATCCCAAGGCAGGTGACAGTCCCCGGCTCGAGCTGGGTCAGCCCCCTGTCTTGTATCAACGCAGCGGGCAGCTTTGCGCTCTTCGCCTTCCTGTAGAGTTCCTGCAGTTCCTCCTCCGAGCCAACCTTCACTACTATCTTCTTCTGTCCCGACGCTTTCCATTCTTCGTACCACTCCTCCCTCTTTTTCATCGCCTCCTCCGCCGCAGCCAGCGAAGCGTGGGCAGCTTGGGCAGCGAGCTTTCCCTTTCCCATGCGGATGTCGGTCCTCGCCACAATCGCCTGTTTCATTGCCCGGGTCTCGCCAACGGTTATTACCAGTGAGGTTAAGCCTTGCGCAGAAGGTCTCCGTTTCTTGGGCAGGCCGTATGATGTAATCGTCGGAGGCGGCAGCATCGCCGGTCTGGCCTTCGCTGCGGAGGCGTCCAAGAGAGGCCTGTCGGTGCTCGTGGCTGAGGAGCACGAAGAAATCGGCGAGCCTGAGAAGTGCGACGGCCTAGTCAGCCTGAGAGGGTTGAGGCGCTACGGGTTCGCTCCAAAGAAGGATGTCATCCAGAATCAGATTGCTTCCGGTGCGATTCATTCTCCCTCGGGCCGGGACCTCGTGGTCAACGCAACGGCCCTTGACGTTGTAGTGTTGGACAGGAGCGCCTACGACAAGCAGGTCGCCGAGAAGGCGGAGTCCTGGGGCGCTGCGCTACGCACGGGAACCAGGGTGGAAGGTTTCCGCGAGACCGACGACGGAGTGGTCGTCAAGGTCGGCCACGAATCTCTCGAGGCCAGGTTCTACGTCGATGCCTGCGGTCCCTCATCCTCACCAAGGCACGGAATCATGCCGGCAGCGAAGTACGAAGTGGAGGCTGACTGGATTCGCGAGAGGGTGGTCGAGGTCTTTCTGGACGCGGAAAAGTATCCGGGGTTCTTCGCCTGGGTCATACCATTCGGGCCCGGTCTTGCGAAGGTGGGGGCGGCAGGTCACGGAATCCACGGTTTCAAGGCGCTTGACGCCTTCCTTCTCTCTCGGCCCCACAAGGTCCTGCGGAAGGTGTCTGCGCCCATATACTTGGGGGGCCCGGCCAAGAGCTTCGTTTCGGGGCGAAGCGTTCAGATCGGCGAATCGGCCGGCCAAGTGAAGCCGACCACAGCGGGTGGCATCATGACGTCGATAGCTGGAGCTGTGATCGCAGCCAGATGGGTCAGCGATGCGGTTCAGCTCAAGGACAGCACGCTGCTTGGGAACTACCAGACTGACTGGGAGAACCGTTTCCTCAAGGAGATGAAGAGCATGATCAGATTGAGGGGATCTTCGAGAAGCTTTCCAACAGCGACCTCGACTCGATCGTCGCGACAGTCGCCGTTCCCAAGCTGGTTTCCAAACTGTCGCAGTCAGACTTCGACTTCCATGCCACGGCCCTTCTCTCGGCTCTCGGAGTCGGCGGGCTCCTGAGGATCGCTAGGGTGGTCGCGTCTGCGGAGGCCAAGGCACTGCTGGCCCCGTCATGAGAGCACAGGCGTTCAGGGTTCTGCCAAGCTGAGGGATCCTGATTAGGCCTGTTAACCTTCGGGTACCGTTCGTGGACATAGAACTATATGCTTTCCAACATATTGGGAGGATGAAGTCGTCCCAATGAGGTCACGCACAACGGCCGTTGCTCTGTTGATTGTAGTAGTCGTCGTCGCAGGGGCAATTGCCTACACCCTGTACGCAACGCCCTCCGCGACCTTCGTAGAGCAACCGCCACGATCAACCACGGGACCTACCAGCGGCAGTACGACGAGCTACATACAGGGCACAACCACTACCACTCCAGGTTCAACGACGACTTCAGGGAATACGGCATCCCAGCAAGGTACTGTGGAAACGATGACCAGAACCATAACCACGACTGTCAACTATCCCGCAGGGACAACCACGGTGACGGAATGCGGCAGCACAGTTACCGTGACTATTACATCAACCGAGACGGCGAGCAATCAAGCCACAGTCACGGTGACGACGACGGCAACTTTCACCGCAACAAACTACGGTTCCACAACGACCGTGACAGGCTGCCAAACGACCATAACGACGGCAACAGTAACCCAAACGAAGTAGAGAGCCGAGAACTAGTCAACTTGACAGAACCCCGCCGCTCAGCAACGTATATTTGCGGCTCCTCGAGGGGGCTTCAAGAGAAATGTCGCAGAGCACCATATCGCTTCCCCTTTGCACTTCGTGCAACAGGCCCGTAAAGCCGGGCGAGAGGGCGACGAAGTTCTACTGCCCCAACTGCCACCAGGTCCTGATATGGAGATGCGAGAAGTGCAGGAAGTTCTCCCGCAGGTACAAGTGCTCGAACTGCGGATTCGAAGGCCCGTAGGTGCGAGCCTTGGGTTCGTACGTGATTAGGATGAAGGTCCTCCCCGAAGACACATCCACAGAGCACCAAAAGATCATCGATTCCGTCAAGAGTAAGCTGCCGTCCTTTGCCCAGGTGCGGGGTCATCCGGATAGAACCGATCGCATTCGGGCTCTCCGCAATCATTCTCGACGTAGTTGCGCCGGAGGAGGAGGGGACCATCGATAAGGTCGAACAGGCCGTATCATCGGCACCGCTCGTGGGTCAGGTTGAGACAATGGGCGTAAGCCGGATGTCCAGCAAGCTCCCGCCTCACTGAGCAATCCTCGGCAGACCTTTTATACCCCAAGGAGCCAACAGTGATTGCCGTTTTTCCGCGAAGTGATTCCATGAGATTTCCTCTGAAATATGCGGCGTTCGAGTGGCTGAAAGAGAAGAAGAGCGCAACAGACGACGACATGTTCGAAGCCCTCAACAAGAATGGCAACAAGTGTTCGCGCGACGACCTGAACAAGACCCTGATGCAGCTTGAGATTCTCGGTCTTCTGACGGTCCGCTGGGTGGCCAAGGACAAGCGTAGGCTCGAGGTCGTTGAGAAGGTGGAAGAAGAGGCGCGGATCCCGCGCATCAACGAGTGAAGTAGGGTCCTGATTCTCCCCCTAACTGATTTTCGAATCTTTGGCGAGGTTCGAACCTCTTCCCTTGGGTCTTATCCAGGCGCGATTGTGCTGCCCATCTTGTAGGCGGCCCGGGCCACAATACTCAAATGAGAACGCGTCATCCCAGAGTTGGTTTGGCAAGGAAGAAGACCTTCCACAGCACGAGCTTGACGGCGCGTCAATGGCAGGTCATACGCTACAGAGCCCAAGGCATCACCCAGGCAGAACTTGCCAAGCTGTTTAACACAACGCGGGAGAACGTGAACGAAATTGAGCATCGGGCTCGCATGAAGATAAGCGCGGCGAAGGCCACACTGGCGGCCCTTCAGGAGCTGGACGCGAAGGGGGAGGTGCTGGTGCCGAGTGGAACGTCCGTTTTCGAGGCGGTTTTCATGATTATCCTCAGGGCTGACATCCTCGGGGTGAAGCTCCGCGGCTCGGCCGACGACGTGCTGGCCGCCATTCGCTCAAGATGGAAGAGCAGGATCAAGGGCCATCGACTGACTTCGGCTGTTAGGGTTGAGATAGCCCCCGACGGCTCGCTGATAGCCAGGGACGCTGCTCCGCCGAGCAAGATTCTTCCCCTGAGAACCAGCACAGCCAAGCCCGAACGCACAGAGTAACGTGTCTCGAGGCCCCCGATGAATGGAGGTCGGTCCACGTCGGCGACCAAAATGCCGCTCCCTCCAGAGTCGAACTCGAGTGAAGCCGTTGCACCGCTTCACCGAGAAGCGAGTGACTAGTTCGGCCCACGCACCACCAAAGCGATAAATGGCGCTGAACTCTGCCTTCGTTCTGCGATGGGGGTTGACCTCGGGGACGCGATTCCCAGGGAGAAGATTGAGCTCCAGGACATCAGCGGCTGGACGCTCGCGGTCGACGCCTACAACACGCTCTACCAATTCCTGGCGATAATCCGGGGGCCGTCTGGTGAGCACCTGAAGGATTCCCGCGGCAGGGTCACATCTCACATCAGCGGCCTCTTCTATCGCAACATCAACCTCATGGAGCTGGGCATCAAGCTCGTCTACGTATTCGACGGCAAGCCCCCGGAGCTGAAAGCCGAGGAGATCGAACGCCGCACCGCACAGAGGCGGGAGGCCAAGGATCAGTACCTGAAGGCCCTCCAGGCCGGCGAGATGGCGCAGGCAAGGAAGTACGCGGAGGCATCAACGGTCCTTCGACGCGACATGGTGGCCGACGCCAAGCAGCTTCTCGACGCCATGGGCATTCCGTACGTGGACGCACCGTCCGAAGGGGAAGCTCAGGCCTCGGTGATGGCAGCAGAGGGCACGGTCAACGCAGTCGCCTCGCAGGACCACGACTCGATCATATTCGGCGCCCCAATCCTGGTCCGAAACGTGACGATCTCGGGCAAGAGGCGACTGCCCAGCAAGGGAATCGTGATCAACGTCCAACCGGAGAGGATCACACTGAAGTCGGTCATTTCCGCCACCGGGCTGACGAGAGAGCAGCTGGTCGACTTCGCTATACTCCTCGGCACCGACTTCAATCCCGACGGGTTCGAGGGAGTGGGGCCAGTGAGGGCTCTGAAGTACCTCAAGCGCTACGGCAGCCTCGAAAAGGTGACCGAGCTGAAGGAGGAAATCTCGAAGGTCAACTACGGCGCCATCAGGGACCTCTACCTGCACCCGCCGGCTACTGCGGGCGTTCGGCCTGAATGGAAGCAGCCCGACCCTCAGGCCCTCCTGAAGTACCTCGTCGACGAACACTCGTTCTCTCCGGACAGGGTCCAGGCGGCCCTCGGACGGGTCGCTGCGACCACCAAGCCGAAGTCGGAGACTCTGGAGAAGTGGTTCGGCTGAGCCGGCGCGCCTCGCTTCCGAGCCTCGAGGAAATCGAGCAGGCAGAAACCAGGATTCGGAAGTTCATCCCTCCGACGCCGCTCGAATACTCAGGCAGGCTCTCCTCCGCCCTGGGCAGGGAAATCTATCTCAAGCTCGAAGTGTTCCAGCCCATCCACGTCTTCAAGATCAGGGGCGCCTTCAACAAGCTTCTGCAAATGGGCGACTCGGCCCTCGCCAGGGGAGTCGTTACCGCTTCGTCCGGCAACCACGGTCTTGCCATAGCATACGCTTCCCGCAAGTTTGGGACGAAGGCTGTTGTGTGCGTGCCGACCAACGCCAACCCTCAGAAGGTCAACGCGATCAAGGACCAGGGAGCGGAGGTCTTGAGGTTCGGCACCACCTACGACGAGGCGTACGAGAATGCCCTCAGCGTCGCGCGGCGAAGGAACATGCCTTTCGTCCACGCCTTCAACGACAGAGACGTCATAGCCGGTCAGGGGACCTGCGGGCTCGAGATGGTGAAGCAGTTGGGCGACCTTGACTCCGCGGCCGTTGCCATCGGGGGCGGCGGCCTGATTTCTGGCATCGCCATTGCCCTGAAGAACAGCATCGAGGGCGTAAGAGTCTACGGCGCCGAAACCTACGCCATACCATCGATGTACGAATCAATTGTGAAGGGAAGGATGGTAAGGGTGAAGCCGAAGCCAACCATAGCCGACGGCATGCAGTCCGCGATACCAGGAGACCTAACCTTCGAGGCCGTATCGAAGTACGTGGACAAGATCGGTCTCGTAAGCGACAGACAGCTTGAGGCCGCCGTCTACGAACTTCTGACAAGTGCAGGCGTTCTCGCAGAGCCGGCAGGGGCGTCGCCCCTAGCTGCGATGAAGGGGCCACTCAAGAAGGAGCGGGGCAAGAAGATGGTCCTGGTGATTAGCGGCGGGAACATCTCGGTCCCCCTGCTCGCCAAAATCCTCAACCGAAAGTCGAAACGAACTCGCTGACGTTCTTGGCACCCAGGTAGACGTTAGCCTCTCTCTCCTCCCCAAGAGTCCTCGAGGGGACTTCCCCGTAGTCGTGCCCGGGATACATCCGGGTGGAGTCGGGGAGCTTCAGTATGACGTCGTACAGACTGTGGTACATTTCAGCAGCGTTCCGCTTCTCGAACCTCCCAATGGTGCCTACGAAAAGCGTGTCGCCAGTGAACACCTCGGTGCCGTCGTAGAGGCAGATGCTGTCTGCCGTATGGCCCGGGGTGTGCATCACTCTGACCGTCCGGCTCCCCAGCCTGATTTCCTCGCCATCAGCAACCGAGACATCGTGTTCGATTGGGGAGGATGAGTGCGCCACCACCTTTGCCCCGAACTCCTTGGCGAGCTCCCCCAACGTGGCCGTGTGGTCGAAATGCTCGTGCGTGGCAACGACGAACTTCACCTTGGCGCCCTCCTTCTTCGCAGCAGTCACTATGGGCTTCGTCTCCCACCCTGAATCTACGATGACCGAATCCTTGCTCTCCTCTTCCACCAGAATGTAAGCGAAATTCGCCATAGGCCCCACCTTCAGCTGGACCGTCTTCATCGCTGCCAATCGATTCCTCCAACGGTGCGGCACCAATGTCAACTTTATGAACAGAACTCGAGGGCGCTGCCCACAATGCCCAAGCCTGCTGCCAAGAGGCCGTCCGAGTCCGCCATTACGACCACGAGGCTCATGATGCCCACGGACGCGAACGTGATGGGCAACGTGTTCGGCGGCGCCATAATGAGGTACATGGACGAGGTTGCGGCAATCGCGGCCTGGAAGCACGCTGGGACCAACGCTGTCACGGCGTCCATCGACAGGATGAACTTCTACGAGCCCGTCTACGTGGGGAACATCCTGGTTCTCAAGGCCTCCGTGAACTACGTGGGCAGGACATCAATGGAGGTGGGCGTCAGGATAGAAGCCCAGGACCCGGAGTCTGGGAAGACGGTCCACACGGGCTCCTGCTATCTCACCTATGTTGCCATAGACAAGAAGGGAAGACCGACGAAGATCCCGAAACTCGCTGCCGCAGACTCCCGACGAGAAGAGGCGCTTCAAGCAGGCCTTCGCCCGAAGGAAGCTCAGGGAGGCGGAGGTCGAGGCCTTCAAGGAGCCATAATCTGTCAGCGGCCATTGGCAACGGGCTCAACTTTTCTCCTCTCCGCCGCGTTATACTGTGAAACACGGACATCGGGTCCGTTGATCGATTACTCCGCCGCCTTCCACCTGCAGACGATGAGCAGCGGGAACCCCGTGGTCTATCTTCTCAGGGAACAGTTCGGTAGCATCGTCGGCTCTCCTCACAAAGCGGAGGCCTGCGATGGGATCGCCGGCTCGCTTCGCCAGCTGGGGCAGGTCGGTGAGGCGGCGAAATGGTACGAGGCGGCTGCATCCTTGGTGTACAATAGGCCGGAGCTGAGGCCAGAGCTGCGCGCTCTCTACGCGGTGGAAGAGTACGAGAAGGCGCTGGAGTGCCATGTCCAGGGGGTGACGCCGAGGCTGAGGCCAATTGCTCGGACCTGCTCAGGAGCCTGAGGAGGATCTGCGCTCCGGCCTAGAGGGGAGCTCTACGGCCCCTAGCTCTGCTGGGACGCCTTTCGCCTGTTGATCGTCTTGATGTTGCACGCGTCGCAGACCGGCTCTTCCTTCAGTCCAAACTTGAAAGTGTGGACCACCACTTCAAGCTCTGTGTCGCAGAAGTAGCACTTCGGCTTCACTGCGCTCTCTCCTTGGAAACGTAAACCCTCCTCTTTTCGAGATGGCCCCTGCCCTTGAAGTGCCACACCTCGGCGTCGCCGTTCGACTCTCTTCCCCAGCGAATCAGCTCCTCCATCTCTTCCTTCTTCACCCTTGCCTTGCCGCTCTTAACCTGAACGAGAAGCAACCTGCCCCCCTTCGCTGCGAAGACGTCCACAGCTCCGTGGGAAGCTGCGCTCCTCGAAACAACCCAGCCTTCTTGTTTGAGCATCATCATAGCGCGGTACTCACGTGCCCTGCCGTTCTCGTACCTGCGGTTAACCAACCGTCACAAGGTCCCTGGGAGAACAATGTAAACCATGCTCTTCAGAAGCGGCTTTCAGCGCGAATTGGGAGAGGTCGGGTTTGATGAACAACACGTACAACTTCATCCGAAGGGCTCCTGCGAATGAGACTGCGCTTCTGTAGACAGGTCCGCTCTTGCCCATGCCGGTAGTTACGTCTACAAGTACGCGTTCGCCGTTAAGCGTTCCGATGATGTCGAAAGGTACGAATCTCCGAACCCTTGAAGCGTGATAAAGCTCCGAGAAGCCTAGTCTCGGCAAGATTGCTGTTGTCGCAAGGTTCTCAGCTTCGTCCGCAATCAACTGGTTACTTGTTCCCCAAACCCTCTTGTGATAATCCACAGCTTATTGTCTCACGCGCTCCTTGTTCTTGGCGACATAATGGCGACGCAGTTCGGTATGGTGCTCCGTCTTGCATCGCTTTGAGCAGTATCTTTCTCCCCAGTTACCCCTGCGAGAGAATAGCTTCCCGCAAGTTGCACAGCAGATCTTAATGGTCCGCCAGTTGGACTTCGCATTCAAGTAGGATTCAGCAAGTCTCGTAGTGTTCATCGTCCAAGAATGTGATAAAGAAATCAGGCAATTCCCATCTTCGCTTAGGCAGAACTGTGAAACTACTATACGTCGATGTCTAATCATGTCTTCCATTCTCGGGAGACTTGAATAACCCAGAACAATCCACGTTCCGTCTCCCAATCCCTGAAGAGGCAAAGGGCCATTCACACCCCGCAGCAGGGCAGTCGCAACTTGTGGGTACCCTGACGGGTAAGCTTATGACAGCATCGGCCGAGTGGTCGACAGACATGGAAGAGCCGAGAGAATCCCTGAAGGGAGTGGAACGACGCCTGTCCAGCCAGCTGGAGCGCCGAGACAAGCTACTGAAGGAGAGCCGGGACGTCATATCGTCCTGCTCGAGGGCTATCATAAACGTCCACGGCGGAAAGAAGGCCGAGGCAGCAAAAGAGCTGTCGCAGGCCCTCAGGCAGCTGAAGGTGCTGCGGAAAATCGCGGATGGCCCACTGGCGCGGTACCTGGTGTCGCCGGAGACCGAGTTCGTCGAGGCCTCCGCTGTCTACTCGCTTGCCGGTGGCGGGGGGATACCGTCCAGGGAGTCTCTTGGAACTTCTCCCGACGCCTACCTTCTTGGTTTGCTGGACACAGTCGGCGAGCTGAAACGGCTCGTGCTCAATTCGGTGATGAAAGGCGACATCAGGCGGGCGAAGAAGTTCTTCGGGAGCATGGAGATGCTCTACAACGAATGCTCACCCCTGGCTGTCTACGACCACGTGGTGAACGGTACGCGCAGGAAGATCGACGTGGCGAGGATGCTAGTCGACGATGCAAGGGGACTGCTCACGGAGGAAGTCAGGAGAGAGCAGGTCACAGCATCAATGGACCGCGTCAGCATGAAGCTCGGCCGAAGCTCCTAGATGAATTCGGCAAGTATCTTCGATGTCTTGATGTCGAAATCCTGGGCGGCCAACCTGACCACCTTAAGGCGCATTCCCCTCTTTCGTGCTTCCCGCCTTATCTCTTCCTCTGCGTGGTACTGGTCGTAACCCAGCGCGACCACGTCTGGCTTCACCCTGTCAAGGGTCACGTAGATGCTCCCTTTGACACCCAAGATCGCTGCGTCCACCTGCCTCAGCGATGACATCAGCGCCAGCCTGTCGGTCTCCTGGGCGACTGGTTCTCTTCCCTTGCGCTTTCTGATCGTGGAGCTGCGGGCCAGCACCAGCACAAGAACGTCGCCCAACTTCTTCGCCTGCTGTAGGGTGAAGAGGTGGCCGGGGTGGATTATTTCGTAGCTGCCGCCGGTGAAGACCACCCTAATTCTACTCCTTCCCTTTTCCGTAAGGCGTGGTCTCGAAGAACTCCCGACGATGAGTCCCTTCTTCCTGAGCAAGGCGAGCTGTCGTCCAAGGACTGCCTCACTTTCGCCGACCCTTTTCGCGATGCTTCCTGAGCTTCGTTTGGTCAGCTTCGCGCAGAAGACCTCGCCCAGGAGCTTTTTCTCGTTCAATCTCTACCACTCTATCTTTACTACGCCTGCAAAGTTGAGGGAGTCCAGGAGTCCCTCCGCATAACCTATGCTCAGCATCGCTCGCTCGTCATCACCGTTTGCCAAGAACCTCTCGGCGTCCCGCATATAGAGTTCGACGTTCTCGACCACGGAATCGTACTTGGTGCTCAAGCTTCCCTTCACGGATTCAAGCGCTTTCCGCGTCTTCTCAAAGTACTTCGGTACGAGCGTCTGGGCCGGCCGCTTCATTCCCTCCGAGTTGCCACGGATCCGCGATCTTTCTATTCTGCAGATTGCCTCTATGGCTTCCACTTCGGTGAAATGAAGTGATCCGGGGATTATGATGCTGTGGGGCGCATCGCCGAAGGTCAGGCTCTCCAGCTCCCTGAGCGACCCCGCAATGCACGCCTCTCCTTTGCTTCCTATCCTGCTCAGCACAAGGGCAAAGGTGCTAGGCGAGACCACACCCAGTTTGAAGTTGGCCTCTGCTGCCATCAGTCCTCGGACGGCTTCCTCGGGCGAGACTCCTTCGCCTGCAGCTACGTCGTATTCCAGCAGCACGAGAGTGTGCGCGCCCTCCAGGAGGTTCTGATGCAGTATCTGGTACGCCTGGGTGAGCCTGCGCACCGATTCACGGGTTACGGTAACGGTCCTGGAGAACTTGTAGAAGTGGAGGCCCGAAGAGCTGGCGGCCGCTGCCGCTATTGTTGCGGAGTGGACTATCCCCGTTGGTATTCCGGCCCTGATTGCTCGCACCCTGAGCTCGGAGTGGGTGGTTGCTATCATGGGCTCTCCGGGAACTGCAAGCACCACCTTCTTTGACCTGGCCTCCGCGAGAATCGTGCTCCCGTCTTCGACGAACGCTCTGTCCACAACTGTCAGATTCTTCACGCCGCGCCTTTCAAGTTCCCTGACCAGGTTCGGGTCGTGGGGGTTTGTGTAGTACTCGAGGAAAGCTACGTCCGCTTCCTTCATCTCGTCCAGCCCTTCGACGCTGACTCCCCCGGGTCCCAATCCGAGTCCCACGAAATTCAGGCTCCCCATCAGATTTGGCCAAAACGTCCGACGGCTAATAAAGTAAATATCCCATCTGCTGAGGCCCTGAACCCGCGGGCCTGTGGCTCAGCCAGGTTAGAGAGGAATCTCGACTTGAGCGGCTGGCTCTTAGCTAGCTAGTGGGAGACACCAGCATGTCGTGGGAGGCGCAACAGCGCCCACGAGTTCGAATCCCACCAGGCCCGCTCTAGTTTTCAGATTCTCGAACCGTCCAATTCGTTTATACGCCAAAACAAGGGAAGGCGGGCCGGATTGTACACTTCAACAATCATTGACGACGAAGCCCACTGCATCGAGGTAATGAAAGGGATGGAGTCGGCCTTCTCCAACAAGGACGAGAGCTACTTCATCCAGGTGCTGAAGAAAGAGCCGAGCCTAGTACTTCGGGTCCACGCAGTCTGCATTCTGGCCGAAGTGGGAGGCGCGAAATCGATTCCCGCCCTCTCGGACGTGCTGTTCCACGACCCAGACCCGCTAGTCCGCCACGAGGCGGCATTCTCGCTCGGTCAAATCGGACTCTCGGCAGCGAACGAAGCTTTGGAAAAGGCGGCGCTCACCGATCGAGACCCCATAGTGAGGCACGAGTCGGCGGCTGCTCTGGGCTCAATAGGCAGCCCCTCGGCTGAGGCTTCACTTCGCAAGGTCCTCGCCGACAAGGAAGCGATAGTGAGCAACTCAGCCCGCACTTCGCTCTTCAACATCGAGTTCCTGAAGAAGTACTCCGTCGGTGCTACGGCCAGAGATAGAGCGCCCCGGCCCTGAACCTCACTTTGTGAAGGTCGCTTCGAGCCTGGACCTGGTGACTGAGACCGACTTACCAGAGTATCCGGCTGAAGGCAGGTTCGGTATCTCCTCTCTCCTCGTTCCGTGCCACGTGAGCCAGCTCCTGATCATGTCTCTGACATAGAACTTCCCGCCAGTCTTCAACACCCTGTACACTTCAGCAAATGCGGCCGCCTTATCGCTGAAGTGATGCATCGAGTTCAGCGCGAATGCTATGTCTACCGTCGACGAGTGAACCTCGGCAAGGTTTTCGGCCCCCGTGGCCAGAATCCTGACGTTTTCCAATCTTTCACTAGAAACCCTCCTTTCAATCATGGCGGCCCGAGAGCTGTCCGGTTCGATCGCGTAGACCATCCCCTCGCGCCCAACCATCGACGAGGACAGGAGTGAGTAGAGTCCCTTGCCAGCGCCCAAGTCCACGACTCGCATTCCGGGCTGCAGGCCAATCCTCGCAAGCCGTTCGTGCGGGTCGTCCTGAATTGCTTTGATCCTGTCTTCGAGCAGCAGTTTCAACTGGCAGCGGGCTGGAACGCGCTGACTATAACCTTGGGCCGGCCCGGGGTTGCGTCAAACCCTTAAGATGTCAGCTCGGAAGTCGGGACCCAGTTGAGACTGAAAGGCAAGCGGGCCTTCATCACAGGCTCCTCGCGCGGTATCGGAGCCGAGGAGGCAAAGCTGTTCGCCCGCGAAGGCGCCCGAGTGATAGTCAACTACAGGAAATCACGCGAAGAAGCGGAGAAGGTCGTAAGGTCGGTCAGGTCCTCAGGTGGAAAGGCATACGCTGTCGGCGGAGACGTCTCCGACCCGGCCAGCGTAGCGAGAATGTTCTCCGAGGCCAGGCGTCTACTCGGCGGACTTGACATCCTGGTGAACAACGCGGGTCTGGCTGACAGCTCAATCTGGGCTCCAAAGCTGAAAGACACGACGCTCCAGATGTGGCAGAAGGTGTTCGCTGTGGACGCATTCGGGACCTTCCTCTGCAGCCAAGCTGCAGTGCCACTGATGGGGAAGCGCGGTTCCATAGTCAACGTCGCCTCGACGCCAGCGCTGAGCGGAGACATCGAAGGACTGGTCTACGCTTCCGCCAAGGGAGCCGTCATTTCGATGACCAAGATGCTGGCGAGGATGCTGGCCCCCAGGGTCAGGGTCAACTGCATGGTCTTTGGCTCGTTCGAAACGACCTGGGTTGATTGGTTGGGCAAGAAGCAGCTCGAGTACTATCGAGCCGGAATCCCACTGAAGCGGCTGGGCCGGCCCAGAGACGCGGCTGAGCTCGCCCTCTTCCTTGCGAGCGACGAGTCGAGCTTCATTACAGGCCAATCGATAGTCATAGACGGCGGAGAAGTCTCGAACTAGTCCCCTGCCGCCTTGTAGAGACCCCCGCTCTGCTCGACCTTGGAGAGTGCGTCCGCGACCTCGTCGGCTAGCTTGACCGTTCCTTTCTCGACCGCCTTGCTCCAGAGGTCAAGATAGATGTCCAGCGCGTCAGACACCTGCTGGGGCTTGCCCTTCCTCGTCTTTTCGAGTTCCTTGAGATACTCGCCCAGAGTCCGGACCTTCGCAGCCAAGATCGTCGAGGAATCGCGTGTCGGTATTAACCGTTGGCGAGGGGAACAATCCTTGCCTCCCCGCCGACCCTCGAAAGATACGCCTTGTAGCCGAGCTTCGCGATCGCAGCGAGGACCTTCTTTTCGTGCCTCTCTGACGTGTTGATGAACACGGATGGGCCGGTCTGCATCGAGAAGTATGCGTCCGTGCCCTCGCCCCTCATCTGCTTCACCTTGTTTATGATCCGTATCGAGTCTTCCGTCATTATGATCAGCCTGCTCTCTCCGGTCATCGTAAGGCTGTGAAGCTCCAAGGTGTCGCGTTCCGCGAGGACTCCGAGCTTTTCAAGGTCTCCACCCTTGATTGCCTTCTCCATCTCGTCGCATCTTTTCTGGGCAGCCGCCACCCTCGCGTCGAAAAAAGGCGACGTCAGCACCTCCCTGTGGGCGTCCTCGGTCCTCACCTTCGAAGGTAAGGGGACAATCACCATCCTCAGGTCGAAGTCTCTGCCGTCCGCGAACCTCTCCGCGTAGGTGTCCTCGTCGGACCTTCCCGCGTAGAGCCGAGAGAAGCCACCGACGAGGGACCTTGAAGCGGATGCAGCGAATACGCGAGCGCGCCTTGAGAGCGCCCTCATGTCAGGTTCTCCTCCTATGAGAAGCTTGTGGCAAAGCAGGGTGAGCGCGGCCCCCGCCGACGATGAATAGCCGATTCCCTTTGCCCTGCCAGGCGGCACGTTCCTGCTGTCTATTCTGAAACTCTTGACCTGCGCCCCGGGGGCGAGCCTTTCCAGAACCGCACCCAGCCTCGCGTTCGCAGACTCGTTCTGCACGCCGCCCACGAACACGCCGCCCTTTCTGGAATCGGTTATGGTCGCCACGGTCTTCATTGTCGTCGTGTTGACAGAGATGCTGTCGTGGTAGGGCAGCCTAAGCTTCCAATCCTTCAAGCCGTGGTACTTCACCAGGGCCTGCATTGTGAAAGCCTCGGCCGAGAACTCAGCCATTCTCTTCCACACCTATCTCCAGGTAGCCGGTGGCGCTCGGGTCTCTCAGCGTTCTCACCATTCCTCGTGGGATGTCCTTCGCAGCTGCGTTCGCCCTCACCGCAAGAGTCCTGTCGCTGACATAGTCGCTCTTTCGGATGACGATGTCGTGCTGGTGTGTAAGAGTGAGCCTCGGATCCCCGCGACCCGCCAGCTCGAACGACTGGTCGTCCACCACGATGCGGATTGAAACCTTGGCGTTCGACTTTGCGAGCGCTTGTTTCATCTCAGCGCTCAAGCCTGCGCATCCCTTCTCGGCTGCCACGCCGACAATGCAGTCTCCCCTCCTCGTGAGGTGACTTTCGGTGGTTATCTCGATGGTTGTCGGGTGGAGGGCAAGGACCATCGGGTGCCCATGGAAGGCAATCCTCTCGAGGAGAACGCCTCTTTCCAACGTTTTGTGCTCCACCCTCATTAGACTTCACGCCGCTCCCGTAGGCTGGATGCCGTTGCAGTGGTCGCATCGCGTGGCGTCTAGACCTCACCGGGCTGGAACAGAACGGGCAGAACCTGTATCCCTCTGGCGGCTCCACCGGGCCGGCGCTTTCAGGAATCAAGAGGCCCACGCCCATCATCACGGCCCCTCCGATTGCGAAGGGGATGCTCCAGAAGAAGACCAACGGTATGGCCAGCACGTAGAAGACCGCGCCCAGGATAATCACAAGGACGCCTGCGCCGACTAGCTGGGGCCGCAACCCGCCCCCGCTCCCTGACAATGCTTTTTAATTTAGACAGGTCGAGTTCAGCGACCTCCCAATGACCACCGAGTACGAGCAGCTCCTGGCGGGCATGGTGAGCGAGAGGAGGGCGAAAATCGCAGAACTGAAGGGGACGAAGGGCAAGGAGAAAGAACTGGCTTCCCTTTCGTCGGACGTCAGGTTCCTGGAGGTCGAGCTCCAGCGATACCAGCAGGGGATGGCACTCTTCAGGACGAAGGATATTCCAAAAGTGGGCCGCTGGGGCAAGCCCGAGACAGAAGGGAAAAAGGAAGAGCCGTAGCTCTCCTTGACGCTCTTTCTGTCGGAGCAGGATGTTCACTCTCTGCTCAACATGAAGGAGGTGGTGGAGGCTGTCGAGGAGTGCTTCAAGCAGGAGAGTTCCGGCGGTGCAGTCAATTCTCCCAGGACCAGGGCAGCAGCTGAGGGCTCAGTCCTCAACGTGATGCACGCATCTCTTCCCTATCTCGGAAGAGCGGGTGTGAAGTGCTACCTTTCCTCCGGGAAGGGGACGAGGTTCGTCTTCATCCTCTTCCAACTCAGAGACGCAGAGCCGCTCGCAATCATGGGGGCGGACGTCTTGGGCAGGTTCAGGACCGGGGCTGCCTCGGCCGTGGCCACAAAGCACCTTCATCGTTCCAAAGACTTCCACTTCGCCGTCTGCGGCGCAGGGAAGCAGGCGCTCACGCAGGTGCTCGCTATGGCAGAAGTCGCAGCATTGAAGTCTGTGCGAATCTGGAGCCCCCATTCCGAGCGGCGCGAGTCGCTGGCAAAAGAGCTGGCCATGCATGGTTTCGTAGCCTCTGCGCGCGGCTCGGTCTCAGACGCCTTGCAAGGAGCAGAAGTCGCCACTACGATCACCACTTCGAAGGAACCCTTCTTGACGCCGGAGCTGATCAGTTCTGTAAGGCACCTCAACCTCTGCGGGTCCAACTCGCCCTCCAGGGCCGAGGCGTCGCCGGAATGCATTGCCAGGTTCCAGACGGTCGCTGTAGACGATCTTGGTCAATCGAGAAATGAGGCAGGAGACCTTGTTGGCGCGGAAAGAAAGGGCCTCTTCACATGGGAGAGCGCCGTTGAACTGAAGGACATAGTCAGCGGCAGGGTTCGCCCTGAAGGGAGGACTCTCTTCAAGTCGAACGGCGTGGCCATAGAGGATGTGGCGACAGCGAGCCTCGTCTATGACAAGGCCGTAAAGAAGGGAGACTACCCAGAAGGCAACTTCAGCTTCTGAATCTTTCGGCTCAGCCCATCGGGGGCATGCCGCCCATCCCGCCAGGTCCCCCTGCCGGAGGCCTGCTCTTCCCTGCCGCGATCACGTCGTCGATCCTCAGTATCATGGAGGCGACTTCGGTCGCGGACCTGATGTATCTGCAGCTTCACTGCGAGAGGCTCCACCACCGACTTGCTGTACATGTCGGCCACCTTGCCGTTCAGAGCGTCGACGCCGACCCACTTGTCGCCCTTGCCGTGCCTCGATCTGAGCTCAACCTGGGTGTCTATGGGGTCCATGCCCGCGTTCTCTGCCAGAGTCAACGGTATCGACTCCATGGCGTCTGCGAATTTCAGCGCAGCGAGCTGCTCCCTTCCGGACAGTTTCTGGGCCCACGTCCTGATCTGGACAGCCACCTCTTCCTCTGGTGCACCGCCACCCGCCACTATGGCTGGCTTCTCAACAACGTCCTTGGTCACCATCAGTGCGTCGTGGAGCGCCCTCTCCGCCTCGTCGACGATGCGCTGGGTGCCGCCCCTGACAAGAATCGTTACCGCCTTCGGGTTCTTGCATCCCTCGATGAATACCCACTTGTCCTCTTCGAGCTTCCTCTCCTCCACAAGCTTCGCGTAGCCTAGGTCCTTCGACGTCAGGTCGTCCAGGTTAGTGACGATCCTCGCGCCCGTTGCCTTTGCCAGCTTGCCCATGTCGCTCTCCTTCACCCTCCTTACGGCCAGGATCCCCGCCTTTGCGAGGAAGTGCTGGGCCAGGTCGTCGATGCCCTTCTGGCAGATCAGCATGTTCGCTCCGGCCTGGGTGACCTTCTCCACCATCCCCTTGAGGATGTTGCTCTCTTCGTCCATGAACTTCTGCATCTGCTCCGGGTCGTCGATCCTGATCTCCGCGGAGAACTCGGTCTTCTCGATTTCGAGGGCGGAGTTGACCAGGGCAATCTTGGCCTCTTCGATCTTCCTCGGCATGCCCGAATGGACGACCTCCTTGTCGAGGACCATCCCTCTGATCAGCTGGGAATCTGTGATCGAGCCGCCCGGCTTCTTCTCGACCTTCACGTTGTCGATGTCTGCCATGTAGCCCTTGTCCACCTTCTCCGACGTCATAAGGATCGCATCCACGACGACCGATGCAAGGTGCGGAGCGTCCTCGTTCACCAGCTTCGTCATCATGCTCGTCGTAGCCACCTTCAGCAGGTCTGCCTTGACAGTCGGGTCGACCTTCTCAGCGATCTTCTCCAGATATCTCCTGTGCCTTCTCGACCGCCCTCGAGTAACCTTCTACAATCACAACGGGGTGAACCTCTTTGTCGATTAGTTCCTCGGCCTTTTCGAGCAGCGCGCCAGCAATCACTACGGCTGAGGTAGTGCCGTCGCCCACCTCGTTGTCCGTCGCCTTGCTGATCTCGACCATCATCTTCGCAGCGGGATGCTGGACGTCCAGCTCCTTCAGCATGGTGGCCCCGTCGTTCGTGATCGTGACGTCTCCCATGGAATCGACAAGCATCTTGTCCATGCCGCGGGGTCCGAGCGAAGTCCTGACCATCTCAGCGATGAGCTTCGCGGCAGAGATGTTGTTCCTCTGGGCTTCCCTTCCTCTGGTTTCGCCAGAGCCTTCCTTCAGTATTATCACTTGTTGTCCTTGTGCTGACATCTAAATCCCGCAACTATACAACTTTGGGTTGGATATAAGAGTTATCCGCCGACAGCCACCACAGAAACTGATTGCCAATAATCCGCAGGCGCGGTACCGGAGGAGCCGCCGAGGACTCCCTCCACTATGACGGTGTAGCTGACGCCTGGTGTGACGTCGATGGTGGTCGGCACTCCGAGCGCGACAAGGCGTGGAACTCCGGAGGCGAAAGGCCCCCCCACGGTTCCCATCGAAATGTTGTCTACATAGACGTAGATTCTCGCCAGTGGAGCCTGCTCCGCGGCGGTTACAGTGAACGAGACCTGCTGACTGCTGATGTCGGTCCTGTTGAACTCTCGAAGGGTTAGATTGCCGAGGACGAATCCTTGGCAGACCTGTCTGTCCGGGAAGCATATGTTGGCGCCCGAGAGGGCGCTCTGCTGCGGGTTGGGATTGAACCCGCTCTCCACAATGTAGTAGTAGCCGGTGAGCGAACCGATGAATATCAGGCACGCCGCTATGGCGATGAACTTGCTCGAGAACAGGGTTTCCGTGGCTCATCCTCAGGTCGAAAAACCTTTCGAGGAAGGTCGCAAGTCTTAAGAGGGCAAAGACTGCCCGAGCCTGAATCCGACTTGGCGCAGGGACCGGGGCTTCCCAAGAAGCTGGGAGCTGAGTTCGTGGGCACCTTCGCGTTCGTCCTTGTGGGCGCTGGCTCCGCAGTGGCAGTCAGTACCTTGTCGGTTCCGAACCGTTTTCGGCACTTCTGGTCGGGGCCTTGGCCAACGGGCTCGGCCTGGCAATTCTCTGCGATGTCCTCTTCGGAGGGGCGCTCACGGGTGCAGCCATGAACCCCGCCCGGGCAATGGGACCCATGATAGCTGGCGGCTTCTTGCCATCCTATTGGTACATCTACTGGATTGGCCCGGTGGTTGGTGCGATTCTCGCGTCGGTCGTGTACAGTTACCTGCTCGAAGGCTAGCAATCGGCAGGTACTGTCAAGTCTCCGGCTGGTGGAGGGTGACACCCGTTCGTTATCAACCGACGACTTTACAGAACCATGTTTCGAGCCAGAGAGCTTATCGAGAAACCTCGACGGGGAATGTTGGGACAGCCGGATTTTCCCCTTTCACTTCTGATAGGTGCAAAGAGGCTCGAGGAATTCCCTCTTCGCCCAACGTCTGACCACTCGATTTCTAGTATTCGCGCTGCGAATAAAAACGCAACTTCAAAGGCTGGCAGAAGACATTTCGATTCGCTGACTCGGGTTCGAAACCGTGCGGATACAAATGGCGGGCCGCCACCCTAATGAACATGCTTGTTCGACGTCACGTACGTTAAGACCAACAACAATATTGTGACCGATAATACGCTACAAGCTACGCAACGAATCATGTATCTCAAGAATTGAAGAAGAACGACGACACCTCGACCCATTGTAAATTAAGAGAGTGAATCATGGCTCAACGGAATGAAACTTTCCCGGAGCTCTGTTCATGGACGGAGCGTTGGATTTCAATTGCACAAACCTAATATCGCCGGACAACGGCGCCGTTTAGTCAAGAGTGGTATGTCATTTGGATAAGAAAGTCGGCACGACGAACCGAGACTGGTGGCCGAATCAGTTGAGGCTTGAAATCCTGCGCCAGCTTTCCAAGTCAAATCCGATGGGCGAGGGTTTCAACTACGCTAAAGAGTTCAAGAGTCTCGACTTGGAGGCCGTGAAGGAGGACCTCCGTGAACTGATGACGAAGTCGCAGGACTGGTGGCCGGCGGATTTCGGCCACTACGGACCGCTCTTCATCCGAATGGCGTGGCACAGCGCGGGCACCTACCGCATAGGTGATGGCCGCGGGGGCGCAGGGTCCGGCAGCCAGCGCTTTGCACCCCTTAACAGCTGGCCCGACAATGCGAACCTCGACAAGGCGCGCCGGCTGCTCTGGCCGATCAAGCAGAAATACGGCCCGAAGATTTCTTGGGCCGACCTGATGATCCTCGCCGGCAACGTCGCCTTGGAATCGATGGGTTTCAAGACCTTCGGTTACGCCGGAGGGCGCGAAGACGTCTGGGGGCCCGAAGAGGGCATTTACTGGGGGAGCGAGAGGGAGTGGCTTAGCGACAAGCGCTACTCTGGTGACCGGGAACTGGAAAACCCTCTCGCTGCTGTGCAGATGGGCTTGATTTATGTGAACCCGGAAGGGCCGAACCGTAATCCGGATCCGCTTGCTGCTGCCAAGGACATTCGCGAGACATTCGCGCGTATGGCGATGAACGACGAGGAAACCGTCGCACTGATTGCTGGCGGTCACACCTTCGGCAAAACCCATGGCGCTGGCGATGCGTCACTCGTGGGCCCCGCACCTGAAGCCGCCCCCATCGAGGAACAAGGTCTCGGCTGGAAGAGCAAGTTTGGCACGGGCAAAGGCGATGATACGATCACCAGCGGCCTAGAAGTCATCTGGACTCGGACGCCAACGAAGTGGAGCAACAACTTCTTCCGGAACCTGTTCGACTACGAATGGGAACTAACGAAGAGCCCGGCCGGTGCGTACCAGTGGAAGCCGAAGGGTGGCGCAGGCGCCGGCACTGTGCCGGATGCACACGACCCGTCAAAGCGTCACGCGCCATCCATGCTGACCACGGACCTCGCTTTGCGGTTCGACCCTGTGTACGAAAGGATTTCACGGCGCTTCATGGAAAATCCGGATCAGTTTGCGGACGCGTTCGCCCGGGCGTGGTTCAAGCTGACGCACCGCGACATGGGCCCGCGCACGCGCTATCTCGGACCTGAGGTTCCAGCAGAAGAGCTCATCTGGCAAGACCCCATCCCTGCCGTCAATCACAAACTGATTGATGCATTGGACATCGCCTCCCTCGAGGGCAAGGTCCTGGCTTCTGGCCTGTCAGTGTCGGAGCTGGTTTCGACCGCCTGGGCATCGGCGTCCACTTTCCGTGGCTCCGACAAGCGCGGTGGTGCCAACGGTGCCCGCATTCGTCTGGCGCCGCAGAAGGATTGGGAAGTCAACCAGCCTGCCCAGCTAGCGAAGGTGCTCAAAACCTTGGAGGGAATCCAGAGCGCGTTCGACAGCGCGCAGTCAGGCGGCAAGAAGGTATCACTGGCTGACTTGATCGTTCTGGCCGGTTGCGCCGGCGTCGAGTATGCTGCGAAGAGTGCTGGTCACGAGGTGACGGTTCCCTTCGCGCCGGGACGCATGGACGCCTCGCAGGAGCAAACCGATGCAGCCTCCTTCGCCGTGCTCGAGCCAATCGCGGATGGGTTCCGCAACTACCTCAAGACCAAATTCTCTGTATCGGCCGAAGAACTGCTGGTCGACCGGGCGCAATTGCTGACGCTGACGGCGCCTGAGATGACGGTTCTCATTGGCGGCCTGCGAGTCCTGAATGCCAATTTCGGGCAGTCCCAGCACGGCATCTTCACCAAGCACCCCGGGACGCTGACGAACGACTTCTTCGTGAACCTGCTCGACATGAGCACGACCTGGAATCCGAGTTCGGAAGACAAAGACGTGTTCGAGGGTCGTGATCGCGCAACTGGCAAACTCAAGTGGACCGGCACCCGTGTCGATCTCATCTTCGGTTCGAACGCCCAACTCCGGGCCTTGGCGGAAGTCTACGCATATGAGGACTCCATGGAGAAGTTCGTGCACGACTTTGTAGCGGTGTGGAACAAGGTAATGAACCTCGACCGGTTCGACCTCGCCATTGAGAAAAACTCATGAAAGAAATCAAATTGCGGGCCCGCAGTTTCCGACGCAAAAAACCGCGCAATCCCGAGCTGGGAAAAGCCTCGGACATTGAGGTACTGCCAAGTCTTCGGCTGATGGAGCGTGACACCTATTCGTTATCAACCGACAACCTTACAGAGCCAATCGACATCGGAGATAAATACGGCATAGGGCGTGCGCTGGAAGACTTTGAAGGCGAGCGTGGTCAGGCTCAGCAGAGAACAGGCCAAGGAGGTCCTGAAAAGGTTGGACTCGGCCGTCGGTTCGTCAAGCGGGCACTCGACTCGCGAGCTGGTCGTACGGCTTCTCAACTCTGAGGTTCCCTCTTACTCCTGGGTCGGGATCTACGAGGTCGAAGGATCTGACTTGGTCCTCGACGCCTGGTCAGGCCCGGCTGCGACGGAGCACACCAGGATCCCAATCGGAAGGGGAGTCTGCGGCTTCGCGGCAAAGGCGGGCAGGACCGAGATTGTGTCAGATGTAAGCAAGGACCCGAGGTACCTGCAGTGCTTCCTTAGCACGAAGTCGGAGATAGTGGTCCCCATTCTCAGCTCCGGCAGGGTCGTCGGCGAGATCGACATAGACAGCGACCAGCTCGACTCTTTCTCCTCCGTGGACCGGGAATTCTTGGAGGCCGTCGGCAGAAAGGTTGCCGAGCGCTGGCCCTAAGCTTCCGTGCCTTCTGCACCGTGAAAATTTAATACGACAAGCACGAGCGGCGGGCTTCAGCCATGAACCTCGAGATCAAAGATCTCCACGCCACCGTAGAAGGTAAGGAGATCCTGAAGGGAGTCAATCTGACAATCAAACAGGGAGAATCGCACGCCCTGATGGGGCCGAACGGCTCTGGCAAGAGCACCCTGGCCTACACCCTGATGGGGCACCCCAGGTACCAGGTCACCAAGGGCGAGATCCTTCTAGGCGGGGAGAGCATCGCGGGGCTCAGCCCTGACAAGCGAGCGAGGAAGGGGCTCTTCCTCGCATTTCAGTATCCTGTGTCTGTCCAGGGCGTGAGCATGTTCTCGTTCCTCAGGGCGGCGTACAACGCTGCCCACACCAAGGACCCCAAGGAGCCGCCCACCATCTTCGAGTTCAGGGAGGTGGCAGCGGAGAAGCTGAAGATGCTGGAGATGGACGACTCGTTCCTCACCAGGTACCTGAACGAGGGCTTCTCGGGCGGCGAGAAGAAGCGGGCCGAGATTCTTCAGATGGCCCTCATGCAGCCGAAGTTCGCTGTGCTCGACGAGACCGATTCGGGACTCGACATCGACGCCCTGAGGATAGTTGCCGAAGGGATCAACAAGGTCGCTGGGCCGGAGACGGGGACGCTGCTGATAACCCACTACCAGAGGATCCTGAAGTACGTGAAGCCCCAGTTCGTGCACGTCATGTTCCAGGGCAGAATCATAGAGTCGGGCGGCGAGGACCTCTCCAGGCTGCTGGAGGAGAAGGGATACACCTGGATAACCGGCTACAAAGCCGAAGAGGAAGCGCACGAAGCGGCCCCATAACCCTTTTAACAGAGAAAATAACCTATGTTATATCGAGGGGTTGAGTCTTGTCCAAGACAGACATCGTAACTGAGGATTACAAGGAGAAGTACGGATTCAGCGACTCTATCGAAAGCTACGCGGTACAAGGGAGCCAAGGGCCTCAGCGAAAGGGTCGTCCAGGAGATAGTCAGGCTCCACGACGAGCCAGCCTGGATGGAGCAGATCAGGATGAAGGCGCTGAAGAACTTCCTGGACAGGAAGCCGCCGACCTGGGCTCCTGAGCTTGGCGACATCGACTTCCAGAGCTTCCACTACTACGCCAGCCCCACGAAAAAGGCAGCTGACTCCTGGGAGCAGCTCCCTGATTACATCAAGCGGACCTACGACAAGCTCGGAATCACCGATGCGGAGAAGAAGTTCCTGGCCGGCGTCGGCGCCATCTACGAGAGCGAAGCGGTCTACCACAGCATCCAGGGAGAACTCACGAAGCAGGGAGTCGTCTTCTCCGACACAGTCACTGCCCTGAAGCAGTATCCAGAGATAATGAAGAAGTACTTCGGGACGGTCGTGCCCTACCAGGACAACTACATCGCCGCGCTCCAGACGGCCGTCTGGAGCGCAGGCAGCTTCGTCTACGTCCCCGAGGGCGTGAAGGTCACCATGCCGCTGCAGGCTTATTTCAGAATCAACGAGAAGAACATGGGCCAGTTCGAGAGGACCCTGATCATCGCCGAGCCGTACAGCGAGGTGACCTACATCGAGGGATGCACCGCTCCCGTCTATTCGTCCCAGTCTCTCCACTCGGCCATAGTCGAGATCATCGCGAAGAAGGGCTCGCTGGTGAAGTACACCACCCTGCAGAACTGGTCCAGGGACGTGCTGAACCTTGTCACAAAGAGGGCCCACGCCTACGAGGACGCCACCGTCTCGTGGGTGGACTTCAACGGGGGCTCGCGGTTGACCAGGAAGTATCCGTCCATCTACCTGCTCGGTCCGAGGGCCAAGGCGGACATCATCTCTGTCGCCTACGCGGGAGCCGGACAGATTCAGGACACCGGCGGCAAGGCAATCCACCTGGCGAAGGACACGACTTCCAAGATCATCTCAAGGTCTGTCTCCAAGGACGGGGGCCACACGGCCTACCGGGGTCTGCTGCACATCGCAAAGGGTGCGACGAACGTGAAGTCCAGCGTCACGTTGCGACGCGCTACTGATCGACGAGAAGAGCACCACAGCGACCTATCCCTACATGGAGATCCAGGAGGACGACGCAACGGTCACCCACGAGGCGAGCGTCGGCAAGGTGGGCGAGGAGCAGCTGTTCTACCTCAGCAGCAGGGGCATCTCCGACAACGACGCTCTGAGCATGGTCGTCAACGGCTTCCTCGAGCCATTCACAAGAGAGCTTCCCATGACCTACGCAGTAGAGTTCAACAGACTTATGTCCATGGAAATGACCAACACCGTAGGTTGACCTTCCGGTCCAGGATTGGTCGGGTCGCACTTTGGCTCAGCAGCTGATGGGTTCGTTCAACGAGGACGCCGTCAGGGCTCTCTCCGAATTCCTGAAGGAGCCAGACTGGCTGCGGGACTTTCGGCTGCAGTCCTTCCGCGCCTTCGCCTCGCTCCCGCCAGAGAAGAACCCGCTCTACACGAAGTACGCGTACATCTCGAGCTTCGACGGGTCCAAGTTCTCGGTGCTTCCCCAGAAGTCCAAAGTCGACCTCAGGAGCTTCTTCAAGGACTACCTGACCGGGAGAGAGAACAACATCATACTTCAGGGAAACGAGACAGAGGTCCATGCCGAACTCGAGGAGTCCGTCTCCGGCCTGGGAGTCAGTCTTCTCCCTCTCCATGAGGCGCTCAGACAAGACGAACCGATGGTGAAGAAGCTCTTCGAGAGGAGACTAGTGAAGTCTGAGGACGACAAGTACGCTGCACTGGTCAACGCGTTCTTCAACTCGGGCACCTTCGCCCACGTCCCAAAGGAGGTCAAGGTTCCCCGTCCGCTCCGCACGATGCTTGTCACCTCCAACCCCACGACCGCTGTTATCGAGCTCACCTTCCTATCTGTCGGAGGAGGGTTCGAAGCTCGTCTTCCTGGACGAGCTCTACTCCGGTCCCGCGAAGGGACCGTCGTTTGTCGGCTCCACAGTCGAGGTGTTCACTGGTCCAGGCAGCAAGGTGGACTACAGCTCCATCCAGCTCCT
The DNA here is from genome assembly GCA_963759195.1 of uncultured archaeon. Lineage (GTDB taxonomy): Archaea > Thermoproteota > Nitrososphaeria > Nitrososphaerales > Gagatemarchaeaceae > DASPPF01. The sequence continues at coordinate 71,362 of CAVWXJ010000004.1, read as the reverse complement.
CGACGAACAGGCAGTCCACATCTCCAACAGGGCGATAGACATCCAGAACGACGCCACGGCCACGGTGAGCGCCCTCTCCCTCGGGGCCAACGTCGTGAGGTCGAGGATGAACTTCTTCCTCAACGGGAGAGGTTCAATTGCCGAGGGGTTCGAGATATTCTTCACCGATGCGAAGCAGCGACTACGATTTCGAGTCCAACCTGGTCCACAACTCGCCCGACTCCACCGGCTCCACCCAGGCCAGGGGCGTCCTGAAGGGCGAGTCCCAGTCAATCTTCAAGGGCATGATCAGGATAGGACCGACCGCAAAGAACTCCCGAGCCTACCTGGCCCACCACGCGATGCTGCTCGAAAGGACGGCGAAGTCCGACGGCGTCCCGGGCCTCGAGATACTCACCAACGAGGTGAAGGCGACCCACTCCGCCTCCGTGGCCCAGATTGACGACGAGCAGCTCTTCTACCTGATGGCCAGCGGCCTCACCCTCGACGAGGCGAAGAAGATGATAGTGCTTGGCTTCTTCGAGCCCGTGCTTTCGCGCGTCCCAGTCGAGCAGACGAGGGAGGGGGCGAGGTTCATGATCGAGGGCAAGTGGGAGGGCGAGAGGAGGAGGCTCGTCGACAGGGAGACGCTGATAGCCATGACGGGCGAGGTCGAGCCCGAGGCAAGGCCCACGGAAGACATCTTCGAGCGGCACTACAAGTACCGGTGATCGACTGGTGAGTTCGTCGAAGCGATGAAGGACGCCGAACTTCCCGATGGTTCCATGGCGACCGTAGACGTGGCGGGTGTGCACCTCCTGCTCGCCAAGATTGGCGGCGAGGTCCACGCGGTCAGCGGGACCTGCACCCACGAGGAGGCCGACCTCGGCCTCGGCTTCCTGATCGAGGACAGGGTGATCTGCCCGCTCCACCTTTCATCAGTTCGACCTCAGGACGGGCGAGGTCATGAACCCGCCGGCAACGGAGCCGCTGCAGACCTTCAATGTTAAAATAGAGGACGGGACGATTTTTGTCGAGGTCTAGCAGGGCGGTGTCATAGACATGCTGAAGACAGCAGCTGCTCGACGTCGAGAAGATCAGGGCTGACTTCCCGATCCTGAAGCGGAAGGTGCACGGCAAGAGGCTGGTCTATCTCGACAACGCAGCCACGACGCAGAAGCCCAAGCAGGTGATCGACGCTCTCGTCGACTACTATTCTAGTTACAACGCCAACGTCCACAGGTCGGTCCACACGCTCGGAGAGGAGGCCACGGAGGCCTACGAGGACGCGCGCGGAAAGGTCGCCGGGCTTCGATTCGGCTGCAAGCCCGAGGAGGTCGTCTTCACACGGGGGACCACCGAGTCGATCAACCTGGTCAGGTTCGCCTGGGGAGAGAAGAACGTGAAGCAGGGGCGACACTCTGGTGCACACCATCATGGAGCACCACAGCAACATCGTGCCGTGGCAGCTGCTCGCGCAAGAAGAAGGGCGCGACCCTGAAGTTCGTCGGCCTGAACCCCGACGGGACCCTGAATATCGGACGAGCTTGAGAAGCTGCTCGCAGAGTCGCCCAAGACTCGTCGCCGTGACCCACTGCTCTAACGTGCTCGGGACCATAAACGACGTGGCGAAGATCTGCGCGAAGGCGAGAAAGGCCGGCGCAGTCACGGTCGTCGACGGCGCCCAGTCCGTCCCCACATGCCAGTCGACATCTCCGAGATCGGGTGCGACTTCTACGCCTTCTCGGGTCACAAGATGCTCGGTCCGACTGGCATCGGCGTTCTCTTCGGACAGGAAGGAACTCCTCGAGGACATGGACCCCTTCCAGGGCGGCGGGGAGATGATACGGGAGGTCTTCCTGGACCACGCCACCTGGAACGACGTCCCATACAAGTTCGAGGCAGGGACGGTGAACATCGCGGACGCCATCGGGCTGGGCGCGGCCGTCGACTATCTCAGTACGCTCGGAATGGAAAAGGTGAGAGAGCACGAGGTCAGGCTCCTGAGGTACGCCCTGGAAGCTCTCTCAAGGGTGAAGGGATTCACGGCCTACGGCCCGCCGCGAGCCGGAACAGACGGGGCGGCGTCATCTCCTTCAACCTCGGCGACGTCCACCCACACGACCTTGCGACCATACTCGACGAGGAGGGCATCGCCATCCGGTCGGGCCACCACTGCGCCCAGCCGCTCATGCGCTGGCTCGACGTGCCGCCGACCAGCAGGGCGAGCTTCTACATCTACAACTCCTACGACGACGTCGACGCGCTGGTGGTCGGCCTCGAGAAGGTCAGGAGGATCTTCAAGCTATGAGCAGCGGCGGACATCTACAAGGAGATCATCCTCGACTACTACCGGAACCCCAGGAACTACGGGAAGCTGGAGAAGCACGACATCGACGCGCACGACACCAACCCCCTCTGCGGCGACGAGATCGAGATGCAGGTGAAGGTGGGCGACGGCAGCGATCGATGGAGCAAGTCAGGTTCACCGGCAAGGGCTGCGCCATAAGCCAGGCATCGGCGTCCATGCTCACCGAGCTCGCCAAGGGGAAGCCACTCGAATGGGTGAAGGAGCTCTCGAAGGAGGACATCCTGAAGATGCTCGGCAACCCTGAGCTCGGGCCGGCCAGGATAAAGTGCGCCCTCCTGGGGATGAAGGTCCTGAAGACCGGCGTCTACGGCTACCTGGGCGCGAAGCTGGAAAGACGGAAGCACTAGGCTACTCCTTCGCCGGCTGCGTCCAGAACTTTGCCCCCTCTCCCTTCCTGCGCGGAGGCTTCGCAGACATCACGTGCCTCTTCAGGAGCTGGATTCCCAGGGCAGGGTCGACCCCCTTTGGGCAGACCGCAGAGCACGAGCCCGCGTAGTGGCACCTGAAGACTCCGTGCTCGGTGTCCAGTAGCTTGAACCTCTCCTTCCGCCCTCGTCCCTCACGTCCATGACGTACCTGTAGGCCTGGGCGAGCGCCTGCGGCCCGGGGAAGAGCGTGTCGGTGCGCCACCGTGGGGCAGGAAGAGGTGCAGAGGCCGCACTTTATGCAGTAGGTGAACTGCAGGATCGCCTCCAGGTCCTTGTGGCTCATCACGTATTCGGAGGTCGGGTTCTCCATCTCCTGCACCGTCGGCTCTGACGATGTGGGGCATGCAGCTACTTGTGCTTCTCGAAGAATCCCGAAAGGTCCGTGACCAGGTCCTTGATTATCGGGAAGTTGTCCATGGGCTGGACCATCACTGTTTCCGCCTTCAGCTCCTCCACCGGCGTGTAGCACGCCAGCCTCGGCCTTCCGTTGATCTTCATGCCGCAGGACCCGCAGCGACGCCATCCTGCAGGAGAACCTGACGCCGATGGAGTGGTCCATGTAGTCCCTCACGTGGAGGATGCGCGTCGAGCACGGTCATCCCTGCTCTCCTCGGCACCTGGAACTCCTCGAACCTCGGCTTGCTGTCCGACTCGGGGTTGAACCTCTGGACTCTCAGCTTCAGTTCGCTCATCCTTCTAGCTCACCCCTCCGACGACGGCGAGTATTACCGTCCTGGTGCCGTAGGCCATGGCGAGCCAGCGTCGCCAGCAGCGTGCCGCCGTTGACCCAGCCAGTCCAGCGGGCTCGTCTGCCTCCATTCGAGCAGGATCATCCTGAGGCCGTTGAACCCGTGCGCAACGACGACCACCAACAGCATCTCCAGCAGGCTCCCGTCTATCCAGCTCCTGTAGATCGAGAGCACGTGCTGGAACGACAGCGCTGTCGCAGTAGGGCACGAGGACCCCCTGCATGAGGAGGTGCAGCCGACACGAGGACCAGCGCGGCGACGGCGGTCGCGTACTGGAGCTGCATCAGTCTTGATTCTCTTCATCATGTCACCCGAAGAGTATCGTCCCCGACCAGAGAGCCGCCACGATGGCAAGCACTATCGCAGCCCAGATCAGGTGCTTCTGAAGAGGCCTGAGCCCCTTGGCCTTGTAGGGGTATTCGATCCTCGACGGCTTCTGGAATATCAAGCCGTACTCGGCCAGGATCAGCCTGATGCCGTTGAACCCGTGGAAGACAACGATGGTCACTGTGAGCAGCGAGAATCAGATGGCCCGACGACGTTCTCAGTCACGCTCAGGTCGAGCGCCCAGCTGGACTGGCTCGGTCCTGACCCGAAAGGCCCGCCCACGAAGAAGCTCGTGTCCCCGATGTGCCCGATGACGTAGAGGAGTATCAGCAACTCCGGTGAGCCTCTGGAAGACGTAGGCCCACCTCTCCAGGTTGTAGTGGTACGGGTTGAGCCAGCCTCGAATCCCCCTCCTGTTCAGAACGCGGTCGTCCTGACCTCATCTGTGCTGCACCAAGTCCCTCTCGCTACTACTGATCTCAGTAGTGCCTCTCCGCCGGCTGGTACTTTGTTATGGTGACGGGCGAGTACTCAAGCCTCGGGCCATCGGGGGTCCGAAGGGCCAGCGTGTGCTTCAGCCAGTTCGCGTCGTCCCTCTTGGGATAGTCTCTCCTCGCGTGGGCGCCCCTGGACTCGGTCCTCGCAAGGGCGCCGGCGACGACCACCTCCGCCACTTCGAGCATTGCCTCCACCTCCAGGATGTCGCTGAGGTTCGTGTTGTACACCCTGCTACTTGTCCTCGCAGTGGCGGAAGTCCGTGCCTTTGAGCTCCCTGATGGTCTTCAGCGCCCTCGCCAGCCCCTCGCCCGTCCTGTAGACGAAAGCGTCCGCCGTCCATCGCCTTCTGCACCTTGTCCCTGACTTCGTAGGGGTTGGTCCCTCCGGTTGCCGTGGAATATTCCGTCGAAGATTCTCTTCTCCTCGAGCATCACCTGCTCGGTAGCCGGGCCGACCTGGCTCTTGCCCGCAGCGTACTTCGCAGCCTCGGCGCCGGTTATCCTTCCCCAGACCAGACACTCCGCCGTGGAGTTGGCACCCAGCCTGTTGGCGCCGTTGATGCTGACGCAGGCCGCCTCTCCAGCCGCCCAGAGCCCCTTCACCTTGGTCGCACCGTCGATGTTGGTGTCTATGCCGCCCATCACGTAGTGGCAGACCGGCCTGACGGGCGCAGGCTTCTCGACTGATGTCAATCCCCCTGAACTTGATCGCGATTTCCCTGATCCCGGAGAGCCTCTGCTTGATCTTCTCCGCGCCTATGGGTGTCAGGTCAAGGTGGACGTAGGTCAGCCCGCTCGCCTCGTCCTTGAATCCCCTCCCCTCCTCTATCTCCGTCATTATGGCCCTGGACACCACGTCCCTGGACGCCAGGTCGAGCTTCTCGGGCGCGTACTTCTTCATGAAGCGCTCGCCGTCCTTGTTCAGCAGCACTCCGCCCTCGCCCCTCGCTGCCTCGGTGATCAGGATGCCCGAGGGGACCAATCCCGAAGGGTGGAACTGGATGAACTCCATGTCCTTCAGCGGAACCCCCGCCCGGTACGCAAGGCACATCCCGTCAGGCGTCGAGCTGTAGCCGTAGGTCGCGAAGCTGTAGAGCCTGCCCGGACCCCCCGGTGGCGATTATTCCCGCCTTTCCGAGGACTGCGGCGAAGTCGCCCGTCTTCATCTCGATGGCGGTGAAGCCCCTGAACTCGCCGCCCTCGACGAGAAGGGAAGTCGCGAACCACTCCTGGTAGAAGGTGATGTTGTCGTACTTGGTCGCCGTGTCGTACAGCGTCTGCATCTCGAAGAAGCCAACCTTGTCCTCGGCGAAGGTGGCCCTCGGGTAGCTGTAGCCACCGAACCACCGCTGCGCGATCCTGCCGTCCTCCCGCCTCGACCAGGGCATCCCCCAGTGCTCCAGCTGGTAGATCTCCTGCGGCATCATCTTGACGAAGCTCTCGACCGCGTCCTGGTCGGCCAGGTAGTCAGAGCCCTTCACTGTGTCGAAGGCGTGCGACTCGAGCGAATCTCCCAGCTCAGGGTAGAGCACAGCCGCTGTCCCGCCCTCGGCGCTGACGGAGTGCGAGCGCATTGCCTGAACCTTGGTGACGACTGCGATGTCTGCCTTGCCGTCGCTGCTGCGCGCAGCCTCGATGGCCGCCCTCAGACCAGCAATGCCGGAGCCGACTATGACGATGTCGTGCCTGAGGCTCTCCACCATCTGGTTCAGCTGTCAACCGCCCGCGTCAATTCCACTTAGGCTTTGCTTCGGGAAAAGAGAACTGCAACCGACGGCGACTTGACTGGAAATCCTCGTTTTCGGTTTGTCGGGTCGTTTCATCATGGATAACCTTTTAACAGCTTCGAAAATCGCCAATAGGCTACGAGAGGACGGTATTGCCTCACTACGGTTACAGTTTCGAGGGTTTCGACCCAGCGGTACATGTCAGGGCTAGCGGAAGAGAGGTAAACATCTCGCCCAAGGCCGCTAGGGAAGTCGCACTAACGATCAAGGGTATGTCCGTCACGAAGGCCATCGACCTGCTCGAGCTCGTCAAGAAGAAGAAGATGGCGATTGCCTTCAGGAGGCACAAGCTCAAGGTGGGGCACAGGAGCGAGCTGCAGGGCTTCCCGTCAGGCTCCTACCCGGTGAAGGCGGCCAGCGTCTTCGTTAACGTCCTGAAGAACCTCCAGGGCAACTCCGAGTTCAAGGGGCTCGACCCCGAGCACGTGATGATTATCCACGCGGCAGCCTACGCGGGAAGGACCATCAAGGACTTCGTCCCCAGGGCCTACGGCCGCTCCTCCCCCAACTTCCACCAGCTTGTCCACATAGAGCTCGTCGGGAAAGAAGTCTGACATGTCGGTCCAGCAGCGAAGTTCGGCAAGGTCCATCCTCCTGACGACGAGGTCCTTCGCAGCGCTGGACGAATTCTTGGAGAAGCAGCTCCGCGACGCCGGGTACGGAGGGCTCGAAGTCCAAAAGTCGTCTGTCGGAACTACCCTGAAGGTGTACGTGGCCAGGCCGGGGCTCGCCATAGGCAGGAGAGGAACTGGAATCAAGGAGCTCACCGACAAGGTCGCAGCCCAGTTCGCGCTCCCCAATCCGCAGATCGCAGTCTCGGAGGTCGCCAACCCGGAGCTCAACGCCAGAATAATGGCGGGACGGATCGCTCAGATAGTTTCGAGAGGAACCGCTTTCAGGAGGGCGGCGATGTGGACTGTCAACAACATAATGAACGCAGGGGCAGCCGGGGTCGAAGTGTCGGTCAGGGGAAAGCTCAGGAGCGACAGGTCCCACGGCGAGAAGTACAGAGCCGGCGTCGTCCCCAAGAGCGGAGACACAGCGGCAAGGATTGTTAGCGAGGCGACCACTGACGTGCTGCTGAAGCTGGGCCTCTACGGCATCAAGGTCAAGATAGCGCTGAAGGATGCGATTCCGCCCGACTTCCAGGTGCGGGCGGACATGGAACAGGAGGAGAAAGAAAATGGCACAACTCAAGCCGAGGGAACTGAGGCAGCAAGAACCTGACAAGCTGCGGCAGACGCTCTTCCAACTCAGGGGGGAGCTCTCCAAGCTTGCGGGCAACAAGGAGCGCGGCCTCGTCCAGAAGGACGTCGGCAAGGTCCGGAGGGTCAGGCGCGACATCGCCAGGGTGCTCACTATCATGAGGGAGAAGGGAGTGACGGAATGAGCGTGGTAGGCACCAAGGCGCTGGTAATCGACGCCAAGGACGGGAGCCTCAGGGGAAGGAAGGGCGAGATAGTGCTTGAAACTGCGAACACTCTACTCCTGAAGACAGCCGAGGGAACGATCACGATCCAGAAGGCAGGAACAGTTCTCCAGGTTGACGGCGACGACGAGCCGCTGGCAGGGAACGACATCCTCGGCAGGCTCGAGGACAGGATAAGGGGGAGAAGCGGTTGAGCACAGCCGGCCTGCAGGTCGCAGCGCCCAAGAAGTCCTGTGACGACGAAAGGTGCCCGTTCCATGGCAACCTGAAGGTGAGAGGCAAGCTCCTGTCGGGGAGGGCTGTCTCCACAGCGGGCAAGAGCTTCGTGGTCGTCCAGATGGAGTTCCTCCACAAGGTCCCGAAGTACGGCAGGGGAGAAAGAAGGCGGAGCAGGATCAGCGCCCACCTGCCGCCGTGCATCGAGGTCAAGGAGGGTGACAGGGTCACAATCGGCGAGTGCAGGCCGCTGTCAAAGACGATCTCCTTTGTGGTGGTCGCAGCGGGGAGGGGAGCATAGTGTCAACCAAGTCTCGTGCGGTCTCCGCCAAGGGCGTAGAGGAATTCAAGAACTACATCACCCGCGCCATACCGCTCAACGCAGTCATCACGTGCGCAGACAACACGGGTGCGAAGACCCTCCGCGTCGTCATGGTCACGAAGGCAAAGACGAGGCTGAGCAGGTACCCGGCTGCGTCCGTGGGCGACAGCATCGTCTGCGTCGTCAAGAGGGGCCCCCCGGAGCTGAGCAAGCAGGTCTTCGGCGCAGTGATAATCAGGCAGAAGTACCCTGTCAGGAGGGTCAGCGGCCAGAGGCTGGTCTTCGAGGACAACGCAGCTGTGATAGTCACACCCGAAGGCGACCTGAAGGGCACAGACATCAAGGGCCCGGTTGCGAGCGAGGCCGCAGAGAAGTGGCCCAGAATCGCGAACCTCGCTTCGATAATAGTATGAGGTGCCTTGGATGAAATTCGCCTCCATGCTGTCCACGGAACTCCGCGAGAAGTACAAGCGGAGATCGTTCAGGCCGAAGAAGGGAGACTCGGTCAGGATAGTCAGGGGAGAGTTCCTGGAGTGGAGGGCAAGGTCACCAAGGTGATCACCAAAGACGGACGGCTCAACGTGGAAGGCGTCTCCAGGGAGAAGATGAAGGGCGGGAACGCAGCCGTGCCAATCGCGTCCTCAAACGTAATGATAACGTCCCTGAACCTCGACGACAAGATCAGGAAGGCAAAGATGGAGGTGCAGGAGTAGATGGGCAAGAAGGGCGGAAGGAACAAGCTCAAGCGCCTAGCCGCTCCTCGCTCCTGGGACATCTCCCGAAAGGGCGACCGCTTCGTATTCAAGCCGCTTCCAGGGCCCCACTCCATCGCCTCATCCTATCCGCTAGGTGTCGTCGTCCGCGACCTCGCAGGCATGGCAGGGACGTCAAAAGAAGTGAAGCTCTCCACCAGGACGGGGAAGGTCGCAGTCGACGGGAGGGCCAGGCAGTCGCCGAGCTTCCCTGTCGGGCTCTTCGACGTGGTCAGCGTTTCCGCCGAGGGAGTCTCGTTCAGGCTTGTACCGTCCGCCAAGGGGCTGCTGCTTTCCAAGGTCGACTCGGCAGAAGCAGGGAAGAAGCTCTGCAGCATAAAGTCAAAGTCCAAGACGAAGGGAGGCCACATCCAGTACGGCCTGCACGACGGCAGGTCGCTGGTTGACGACAAGCTGAACCTCTCCCCTGGCGATGCTGTGCTCCTCGAGCTGCCCTCCCAGAACGTGCTGGACCAGGTGAAGATGGCCAAGGGCTCGCTTGGACTGGTCCTCTCCGGCGACAGGGCGGGCCAGGCTGGCAAGATACTCGAAGTGAAGCAGGGTACGATAACCAGGGAGCGAATGGTTAAGTTGTCCCTGCCGGGCGGGGAGGCAGAAATCCCGTCGAGGCTCGTCTTCCCTGTGGGGACCGCGAAGCCGCTGATCACCGTGGGAGTTGCAGCGAAGTGAGCCTCAAGACAGTCCAGGAGAATCCGATGCGTACGATTAGGGTGGGTAAGGTAGTGGTGAACATAGGCCTCGGCAAGTCCGGGGAGGCGATCGAGCGGGGCAAGAGGGTCCTCGAGGAGGTCACGGGACAGAAGCCAGTTCAGACCCGCGCCAAGAAGAGCGTCAGGGACTTCGGCATCCACAAGGGCGAACCAATCGGAACGCTCGTCACCGTCAGGGGGAAAGAGACCACAGAGCTGATCAAGAGGCTGCTCGTCGCCAGGGACGGAAAGCTGGCCGAGTCCTGCTTCGACCCAAGGGGCTCGGTTTCATTCGGGATCAAGGAGCACATCGAGATTCCGGGCATCAAGTACGACCCGGCCATAGGCATCCTGGGGATGAACGTGTCCGTCCTCCTCGAAAGACCCGGCTATCAGGGTGTCGAGGCGGAAGCGAAGGACGTCAAGAATCGGGAAGGGCCACTACATATCCAAGGAGGACGCCATGGAATTCTTCAGAACGAACTTCGGGGTGACAATCGCATGAAGGAGAGGCATCCAAAGAAGCGGAGCTACGGCAAGTCCACCCACTACTGCCGCAGGTGCGGGCAGTACGGCGCAGTCATCAGGGCCTACGACCTGGTCCTCTGCAGGCAGTGCTTCAGGGAGGTCGCCGAGAAGCTTGGCTTCAGGAAGTACGACTAGGAGAGAGGATGCATGGCAGCGACAAACGTGCTCTCAAACCTCTTCGCGAGCCTCCAGAACGCAGAGATGAGGAACAAGAAGGAGTGCATGGTGATCCCGGCCTCCAAGCTGGCGAGCGAGGTGCTGCAGGGTCCTCCAGAAGAGGAAGTACGTCGGGCGAGTTCGAGTTCATAGACGACGGCGTCGGCGGCAAGCTGAGGGTCCAGCTGCTCGGAAGAATCAACAAGTGCGGCGTCATCTCGCCGCGTTTCCCGGTGAAATCGGCGAAGCTCGTGGACTGGGAGCACCGATTACCTTCCCGCCGTCGGAGTCGGCACTCTGATCGTCTCGACCTCCCAGGGAGTCATGCCGCACGCCGAGGCCCAGGAGAAGAAGCTGGGCGGGAGGCTCATCGGCTATGTCTACTAGCGCCGTAGAAGAGAAGGCGGTTCAGCTTCCGGCGGGCGTGACGGCCTCCCTCGAGGGAAGGATGCTCGATCATCAAGGGAAAGCTCGGAGAGGCCAGGAAGCAGTTCGACAAGATCAACGTCAACCTCTCCGTCGAGGGCGACAAGATAGTGCTCACAGCCCTTCTCCGAGAAGAAGAAGGACAACGTCGTCATCAACACCGTCCTCAGCATAGTCAGGAACATGGTCACCGGAGTGACCAAGGGCTACACCTACAGGGTGAAGGTTGTCTACGCCCACTTCCCGATCTCTGTCAAGACGAAGGGCGACGAGATTCTCGTGGAGAACTTCGTCGGCGAGAGGTCCCCCAGGGTGGCGAAGATAGTGGGCGCATGCAAGGTCACCGTCGAGGGCGACGACGTCATCGTAAAGGGTGTCTCGCTGGAGGACGTAGGTCAGACCGCAGCCAACGTGGAGCTGGCGACCAAGATCAAGCGGAAGGACCAGAGGGTCTTCCTCGACGGGTCTTTACATATTCGAAAAATCGGAGGGCTGGTGAGAATTGCCGAAGAAGAAAGAGTCGGAAGAGAACAGGCTGAAGGCGCTCGTCGAGAAGCGGCACGAGTTCAACAGGCACAGGCCGAGGTTCGTCCGACAGGAGAGCTGGAGGTTACGTCAGAATCAAGTCGCCCTGGCGGAAGCCGAAGGGCGTGGACAACAAGGTCAGGAGGCAGGACAAGGGCGCGGTCATGCTCGTCAGGGTCGGGTACAGGGGCCCGGTAGAATCGCGCGGCCTCATCCGAGCGGTCACTTCGAAGTCCTGGCGCACAGGCCGCAGGACATCGAAGGGCTGGTCCCGGGGAGGGACGTGGCCAGGATAGGCTCCACGGTGGGCGCGAAGAAGAGGGCGCAGATTCTGGCAAGAGCCAAGGAGCTCGGGATCAGGGTGGTGAATCCCACGGGGTTGAGAATAATTGAATCTAAGAAGTAAGAGAAGACTCGCCGCCTCGGTGATGGACGTGGGGCTGGACAGGGTCATCTTCGACGAGGAGTACTCCGACCTCATCCAGGACGCGATCACGAGGAGCACGATCAGGGGGCTGGTGGGGTTCGGAGCGATCAAGGCGGCGCCCAAGAAGGGGACCTCCATGGGCAGGTACAGGGAGCAGGTCCCTGAAGCTCAAGACGCGGCCGCGGGCCCGGGCTCCATCGAAGGGAGCAAGTCCGCCAGGAACTCCGAGGAAGGACAAGTGGGTCACCAAGGTCAGGGCTCTCAGGTGGAGGCTGAAGGTGGCCAAGGACAGGGGCACGATCACGCAAGGAGCCTACAGGCGGCTGTACAAGCAGAGCGAAGGGCGGCCAGGTCAGAGGATGTCAAGCACCTGCTGCGACCTCATGAAGGAGGCGAAGAAGTAGTTGTCAGACTACGTCCCGCTCCAGAGGCGGAGGCGCGAGGGTCTCACGGACTTCCGGTCGCGCAAGAAAGCGGCCATCGCTTCGCAGCGCGCCGTTGCTCGTCGTCAGGGTCTCCAACAAGAACGTCTCGTCTCAGTTCGTGAAGCCGAAGGTCAAGGGTGACGAGGTCCTCTCCTCGGCCCACTCCAGGCAGCTCCGCAAGCTCGGCTGGGCGGGCTCGCTGAAGTCCACCCCGGCGTGCTACCTCCTCGGGCTGCTTGCAGGGAAGAAGGCCAAAGACAAGGGAGTGAAGGAGGCCGTCCTCTACAACGGGCTCGTTCCGTTCATCAAGGGGTCGAGGATCGCCGCTTTCGTGAAGGGCGTGGTCGACTCCGGCGTCTACCGATGGCCGTGGACGAGGAGGTCCTGCCCTCGCAGGAGAGGCTGACGGGCAAGACGATAGCGGACTTCGCTGCGAGCCTGGCCAAGGAAGACAAGGAGGCCTACAGGGCGCGCTTCTCTGCGACTGATCAAGGGCGGCTTCAAGCCTGAGGACTATCCCGCCCAGTTCGAGAAGACAAAGGCAGCCATAGCCGCGGGAGCCGAAGAAATGAGCATGATGGCGAGACAGAGAAAGGGAGGAGGCCGAGGAAGTCTGGGTGCCCAGGACCAAGCTGGGCAAGCTGGTCAACGAGGGCAAGATCACCTCGCTGGAAGAGATCTTCAAGACCGGCCAGAGAATCCGCGAGGCCGAGATAGTCAAGAAGCTGCTGCCAGACCTCCGCAACGAAGTCGTGGGCGTCGGCGTGGTGCAGAAGCAGACGGACGCCGGCGAGCTGACCAGGTTCTCGGCAGTGGTCGCTGTCGGGAACGGGGCGGGATGGTTCGGCGTCGGGAAGGCAAAGGCGATGCAGACGAGGGAGGCCATCGAGAAGGCGACCAACATAGCGCTGCTCAACATAATACCCGTCAAGCTCGGATGCGGCAGCTGGGAGTGCAGGTGCGGCAGGACTCACTCGGTTCCCTACAGGATAAGCGGCAAGGCCGGGAGCGTTACGGTCGAAGTGATACCCGGCCCCAGGTCCCTGGGCCTGGTCGCGGGGCCCGCCCTGAAGAACCTCCTGCAGCTTGCGGGAGTGAAGGACGCCTGGATCAGGACATTCGGCTCGACCAACACCATGTCCTCGCTCGCCAACGCTGTCTACGACGCTTTCAGGATGTCGCACGGACTGAACGTCTGAGGGTGCAAGAAGAATGGGTCTGCTCCTAGTCCTCAACCTCCGCGGGAAGATCAACTCCACCGATGGCGTCAGGAAGGCTCTTGGCGAGCTGAAGGTGGAGCGAAGGTTCTCCGCCACCGTGGTCACCGACGACGGGCCCACACGTCGGCATGCTGAAGTCGTGCAAGGACTACGTGGCGTGGGCGCCCGTCGACCAGAAGCTCCTGACCAGCCTGCTGAAGGCGAGGGGATGGTGAGCGAGAGCAGGAAGCTGGACCAGGAGCGCCCTGAAGTCGCTTGGCTTCAAGAAGTACGAGGATCTCGCTGACAAGATAATGAAGGACGGGCAAGCGCCTTTCAGCCCATGCCGGCATAAGGCCCTTCTTCAGGCTGAGCCCTCCGAGGGGAGGCTTCAAGCTGTCGCTCGAGAAGGCAGGCGACAGAGAAGGGGATCCTCGGGAAGCAACCCGAAGCTGCCAGAAATCGTGGGGAGGATGGTATAGATGCCGACGCGCGTGAGGAAGTCAAGGAGATACAGGGGGATGCGGACCCACGGCTACGGCCAGATAGGCCAGCACAGGCACTCGGGCCAGCAGGGAGGCCACGGCAAGGCCGGGCTGCACAAGCACAAGTGGTCTTGGATGATAAGTTACGACCCCGACCACTTCGGAAGAGACCCGTTCAGGCCGCCGGGCTACTACGAGAAGCCTTCCACCTGGTCGAACGTCGGAGACCTGGACACCATGGCGTCGGGCACGCAAAGTCCTCGACCTCACGTCCATGGGCGTCGGAGAAGCTCCTGGGCTCGGGCACAGTGTCCGGCGCCTACCAGGTCAAGGTCGCTTCCTTCACGAAGAAAGCTCAGGCTAAAATAGAGGCAGCGGGCGGAAAGATCGCAGCCAAGGAGTAGGGCCCGAACCCATGGCCTCGATGCGCGACTTCATCAAGAGCGTAGCGACGGTACTCCCTGAAATCCCGAAGCCGGAGAAGAAGCCGTCGCTCAACGAGAGGTTCATCTGGACAGCCTTCGCCCTGATAGCCTACCTCGTCATGGCGGTCACGCCCGCTCTACGGCTTCGGCGGGCACGGCCAACCAGACGGACCAGCTCGCCTTCCTCAGGGTCGTCTTCGCCTCAGCACAGGGCACGCTGATGGAGCTCGGGCATCGGGCCCATAGTGACGGCCGGACTGATCCTCCAGCTGCTGGTCGGCAGCGACATCATCAAGCTGAACATGGGCGACTCGGCGGACAGGGCGATCTTCGGCTCGGCGACCAAGTTCCTCACCATGATAGTGATAGTGGGCGAGTCCGTGGCCTACATACTGGGAGGCGCTCTGGGCGCCCTCACGCCCAACCAGGCGCTCGTGATCTTCGTCCAGCTCTTCATCGCGAGCATCATGGTCCTGCTGCTCGACGAGATGATTCAGAAGGGCTGGGGGATAGGGAGCGGGGTCAGTCTCTTCATCCTGGCAGGCGTCTGCCAGACCGTGATGTGGTACACCTTCTCGCCCGTTCACTCTGAGGGCCTCGGCCACGTCCAACGCGACCGTAATCTTCGGCTTCGTCCCGGCGCTCATCAGCGCGTTCTTCACCAACACGGTCCCTGACATACGTGATCAGGAGATTCCAAGTACCCGAGCCTCCTCACCTTCGTGCTCACACTCGTCATGATCCTCGTCCTCGTCTACATCGAGGGCATCAGGGTCGAGCTCCCCATCACCTCGACGAAGTACAGGGGGTTCCAGGGAGTCTACCCGATCAAGCTGCTCTACGTCTCCAACATCCCGTCATCCTGGTCTCGGCGCTCGCTGCCAACGTCACCTTCTTCACGCAGGATGCTCTCACAACTACTACGGGACGCACCGGGCAGCTCGTGGATCAAGTACCTCGGCACCTTGCCACGGGCGCCAACGCGACCTCCACCTACCCCACGGGGGGCCTCGTCTACTACATGACCGCGCCCCAGGGGATTCAGCCAGACCTTCGCCGACCCCATCCACTCCGTGATCTACCTCGCTGTATCTAGTGGGGATGGCAGTCCTCTTCGCCAGGCTCTGGGTGGAGATAGGCGGGCTCAACCCGAAGGCAGTGGCCAAGAACCTGATGGACGCCGACGTCCAGGTCCCGGGCTTCAGGAGGACGGGGCTCTCCATAGAGCAGATGCTCAACAGGTACATCCCGACCCTGACCATCATAGGAGGGATCCTCATCGGTCTGATAGCAGGAGTCTCCGACCTGTTCGGCGTCTTCGGCTCGGGCATAGGGATACTGCTGATGGTCGACATCATCCTCCAGTACTACCAGATGCTCCTCAAGGAACAGGTGGAGGAGTTCTCGCCGGCGCTGGCCGGAGTTCTAGGGGCGACCTAGGCGACGAACCTCAGGGTCGTGGTGGTGGGCGTCCCGGGCGTGGGCAAGACCACCGTAGTCGAGAAGCTGAGCGGGGCCATACGCGGGTCCAAGCTCGTCACATTCGGCACAGTCATGCTTGAGGAGGGGAAGCGACTGGGATGGATAAGGCACAGGGACGAGCTCAGGAAGCTCCCAGTCGAGAAGCAGAAGCAGCTTCAGAAACTGACAGCGACCCACATCGCCAGAATGAAGGGGAAGGTCATCTTCGTCGACACCCACCTGTTCATCCGGACCGAGGAGGGATTCTGGCCCGGGCTTCCGTTCGAGGTAGTGAGGGCGCTAAAGCCGACCCACCTCATCCTGGTGGAAGCAGACCCGAAGGAGATCCTCGCGCGCAGGCTGGCACGACAAGACGAGGTACAGGGATGATGTCAACAGCAAGGAGCTGCAGGCTGAACTCTCCCTGGCGCGAAGCTTCTTGACCGTCTCTTCCACGCTCACCGGCGCGCCCATGTTGATCGCATCGAACAGGAACGGCAAGTCGGGCGAAGTCGCTCGGAACCTTGCCAGGATGCTCATGGAGGCCGCCCATTGACTAGCAAGGGCAAGTCTGGAGGGGTCGGGGGTTCGCGACTCATCCTCTACGTCGTCATAATCTTCGCCATCATCATTGCCGTCTACTACGTGGTCGTCCCGCTTCTCTATCCGCCAGCACCCGCAGGTTCCGCAGTTTCTCTCAGCCCTTCGACCAACATTTCGGGAGCGGTGGTGACGATTCTGGGCAAGGGAATGGCCCCCAACAGAACCGTCACTGCGGCACTCAATAGCCAGCCCCTGGCTCTCGGGGGAACATGTCAAACGAGTTCGGCGGGGGACCTTGCCGGGTGCACCTTCACCATTCCTAAATTGTCATCGGGCTCCTACAGCGTGGCCGTCAACGACGGGAGCAAGACACTGCGCGCTTCGCTCTCGATTCCCACGATAATCCCGCCCGAGTCGACACTCATCGTGAGCTTCACCTCGATAGCCCTGGCCGTGGTCACGCAGCTTGTGACCATACGATTCGTCGACCTGAAGGCAGAGAGGAAGATGAGGGCTGAAATCAACCAGTACCAGTCGGAGCTCAGGGAGGCGATGCGGGCCAAGGACAAGGCCAAGGAGGAGAAGCTCAGGAAGAAGCAGGTGGCGATCAACCAGATGAACACGAAGGTCTCGACCGCCCGGCTCAGGGTCACCGCCATAACTTTCGTACCGTTCATCGTCCTCTACTACGTCATGGCAGGATTCCTGGGAGGCTTCAGCGTCACGGTCGCCAATTCGCCGATTCCGATACCGTTTCTCGTCTCGGCCCAGGGGACCCTTCCTCTCTTCTGGTGGTATTCGATTTCGTCTCTCACGTTCAGCCCGATGCTTACCAAGCTCTTCGGGACCTCAACCTAGGGTGGGCACCTCGGACGCCATCATAGTCTCTGGAATGCCTGCGGTCGGAAAGACCACCGTCTCCAAGATCATAGCCGAGAGCCTGGGGCTAAAGCTGGTCGGCGGCGGAGACGTGCTGAAGGAGATGGCGGTCGAGGAAGGATACAGGCCAGGAGGAGAGGACTGGTGGGACACAAACGAGGGAATGAATTTCCTCGAGGAGAGGAAGGGGACCCCCGGCTTCGACAAGCTGGTCGACGAGAGGCTCATCGACAAGGCGGGGAAAGGAGACGTAGTGATAACGAGCTACCCTGTGCCTTGGCTTTCGAAGAAAGGCCTGAAGGTTTGGCTTTCGGGCAGCGTCGAAAGCAGGGCGAAGCGGATGGCGAAGAGGGACCACACGGAAGAGGCGAAGTGCAGGCAGATTCTCGCCGTCAGGGACCTCGAGAACCACAACCTCTACAAGAGCATCTACTCTATCGAATTCGGAAAGGACCTTTCCCCCTTCGACCTGGTCGTCGAGACAGACTCCATAGACGAGTCAAGGGTGGCAGAAATTATCCTCCACTACGTCAGGAACCGGCGTGGCTGAATTGGAGCCGCGCAGGACCCTCGTCCTTGACGAGGAGGAGACCGACCCGCAACACGGCTGGGCACCGTCTGTAAGGCCGCTGCAAGAACTTCTCGACTACGGACTGGTAGTACTCGACAAGCCGAGAGGTCCCACCAGCCACGAGGTTGTTGCCTGGGTCAGGAAGATGCTAGGAAAGGAGAGGGCGGGGCACAGCGGCACGCTCGACCCGCCGGTCTCGGGAGTCCTGCCCATAGGGCTCGGGGAAGCGACCAAGGCCCTGAGCCTCCTGCTCCTTTTCCCGAAGGAGTACATGGCGGTAATGAGGCTGCATTCGTCCGTGCCCAGAAGGGAGCTCGACAAGGTCGTTTCGGAATTCACGGGCGAGATATTCCAGAGGCCTCCCCAGCGCTCGTCAGTGAAGAGGGAGGTCCGGAGCAGGATGATCCACGAGCTGGAGATAACCGAGTCGCAGGGGAACCTGTACCTGCTGAGGTGCCTCTGCCAGTCTGGCACGTACATGAGGAAGCTGGTCTACGACATGGGCGAGGTTCTCGGGGTGGGCGCAACAATGGTGGAGCTGCGAAGGACGAAGGTGGGCCCCCTCCTAGAAACCGACGGCCTCGTCACCCTCCACCAGCTCAGCGACGCGATCTTCAAGCTGAGCGGCGGGGACGAATCGGCGATGAGGCGCGTTGTCAGTCCTGTGGAAAGGTGCGTCGGGTCTCTGCGCAGGCTGGTCATCCGCGATTCGGCTGTAGACGCGGTCTGTCACGGCGCCAGGCTCGCCATACCTGGCATTCTCTCTGTTTCAGAGGGGATGTCCAAGGGAGAGACCATAGCCATAATGTCCGCGAAGGGGGAGCTGGTCGCCATCGGCAAAGCCCTGATCAACGCCGACGAAACAGAGAAGGCCCGGAAGGGATTAGCTTCCACTGTGGAAAGAGTCGTGATGAAGCAGGGCACCTACCCGATGATGTGGAAGCACAAGAAGGCAGGCCAGCCGCGGCTTCCCAGCAAGGCTTAAACCAAAACCCGAGTCCTCGTCGTTCGTGCTCCGCCGGAGCCAGCTCTATGTGCCTGGAAACAACCAAAAGATGATTGTGAAGGCGGCGAATCTCGGCGCCGACTCGGTCATCCTGGACCTCGAAGACGCCGTGCCCGAGGAAGGCAAGGACGACGCCAGGAGAACGGTCGCCAGGCTGTCGCAGGAGATTGACTGGGGAAGGCTGGAACTCTGCGTGAGGATCAACCCGAAGGGAACGAAGCCCTTCGCCAAAGACATCGCGGCCGTAGGTGATTGCTCTAGGATTGATTGCATCGTCATCCCAAAGGCAGAGGGTGACTGCTCTCAGATTGGTTCTAGGGCGCGCAAGAACCTGATACCCGTGGTGGAATCTGCCGCCGGGTTGATGCGGGTTCGCGAGATTGCCGCTTCGAGAGGCGCAGTCGCCATCTCCTACGGCGCTGCAGACTTCGCAGCCTCGGTGGGGGGCTCGGTTGACGCCTACCAGGACAACCTCGCAGTGAAGACGATGATTGTGGCAGCTGC
Organism: uncultured archaeon; assembly: GCA_963759195.1. Taxonomy (GTDB): domain Archaea; phylum Thermoproteota; class Nitrososphaeria; order Nitrososphaerales; family Gagatemarchaeaceae; genus DASPPF01. The sequence goes on along the minus strand of CAVWXJ010000004.1, from coordinate 52,235 downwards.
TGCGGAAGCGGGCATCGACGCCATAGACAATGTCTTCTTCGACCTGGACGACACCAGGGGTTTTAGGAAGCAGGCAGCTGCCGCGAGGACATTGGGGTTCATCGGAAAGCAGGTTGTGCATCCCAGCCAGCTACGACTCGCGAACGAAGTGTTCTCTCCCTCTAGGAAGGAGATAGAATGGGCAGCTAGGGTCCTAGATGAAATGAAGAGTGCTCAGGAGAAAAGGCGAGGAGCAATCAAAATGGACGGCTCGCTTGTCGACGCGGTTCATTCCAGGTTGGCCAAACACATCATAGACAGGGCGGAAGAAGCTGACCTACTCCATTAGCCATCAATAGTCTCGCTACCCCAATTGAGAAACGTCTCCCATGGTTAAATGAAGCAGAACGACCGCTGCCTTCGAGTTCCTATGGGCATTACACTCAGGGTCAAGGACCTGATGGAGAAGAACGTGGTGACCGTCGATTCGGGCTCGACGGTGGCGGACGTCATCAAGCAGATGCTGAAAGCCAACGTTTGGTCGGTCGTGGTCGTAAAGCGCGGGCTGCCCGAAGGCGTCGTCACTGAACGCGACCTCATCAGGAGGTGCTTTGCCAAGGGGCTCGTGCCGGACCGTCTGCCCGTCGAGAAGATAATGAGTTCCCCGCTGATAACCATCGGCCCCGACGCTAGCATCAGAGAGGCCATGAGCCTGATGGTCGAGAAGGACATTCGAAGGCTGTTCGTCGTCGAGGAAGGCAAGATAGTCGGTCGCGTCACGCAGGGGCATCTCTTCGAAAGCACCCTGGATGTCATGTCGAGTCTATCGTCGCTTTCGGGCGAACTCTAGCGACACTGGCCTGCCCTAACCTTGCCGATGTTGCGGTGGGAACTGTTTTCCTTTTTCGAGCGTCAGAATGCTTGCCGCTTCCCATTTAAGCGGGGTCGGTCAGGCGGCCTTGCGCCGGGGTCGCCTAGCTCGGTAGGGCGCAGAGTCTAACACGCGCATGCCTGGAGCCCGATCTGGTCGGCTAGCCTGTCTCGCGAAAGCGGGTCGTGGGTTCGAATCCCACCCCCGGCGTCTGAATACTATCGGTGCGATAGGAGTTCCTTGACTACCCGTCTGGCTGCAGCACTTGGAGAGAGCCTTGAAGAATCCACTCTGAGAGCTCTCCTGGGTGGCTCGAAGCCTCGAAACATCGCCTCAACCTTCTCCGGGGGCACTCGTGCCTTCCTCCTGCCGTTCCTCCTGAGTGCCGTTTCCAAGCCGCACGAAACCCAGACTGTGTCCGCTCGGCTGTAGAATCTCCTCAGCTCGTTGCGCGCCTCGGACCTGTACTCTTCCCTCATGAAAGTGCCGTCGAGCATGACCAGGTAACCATTCTTCAGCGCCTCCCTCGCAATCCCGAAGCATGCGTCGTAGACGAATCGCGATTCCGCGCTGGAAAATGTCGGATGAGACAGCATGAGTCTCACGCCATCGGTCTGAATCAGAATCGAGTCTTTCACTGAGGTGGCGACCAGCTTGGCAATGGTGGTCTTTCCGCTTCCAGGGATGCCGCAGAAGATGAGAAGCCTTCCCCGCAACCGGTCCTCATCCCCCGGTCGACCTATTAAGGCGTGGGGCGTGCGGGTCCGCAATCCGACGCGACAACCGGCCAAAAATCCTATAAGCTGAAGAAGGAAGGCGAAGTCAAGTGAAGGCATCCGATTCCCGGATGAGGGTCGGCCTCACTTTCGACGACGTCCTACTGGTTCCCAGATATTCCGACATCTCTTCGCGCAAGGACGTAGACACCTCCACGAGATTCTCACGCGGGATCAAGCTTGCAATCCCCATTGTGAGCGCGAACATGGACACAGTCACGGAGTCGGGGATGGCCATCGCCATGGCGCGGGAAGGAGGGATCGGCGTGATCCACAGATTCCTTCCCATAGAGGAACAGGTCTCGGAGGTCGCCAAGGTGAAGCGGTCGGAGGGGGTCTTGATTGAAGACCCGATCACGCTCGGGCCCGAGAGGAGTGTCCGCGAAGCGCTCGACGTCATTACCAAGAACAACATTGGGGGAATCGTCATCGTAGACAGAGACAGAACGGGTTCTCGGTCTGGTGACAACGCGCGACGTATCGCTGGAGGACGACCTCGACCTTCAGCTGCGCGATGTGATGACCAAAGGGAAGGACCTCATCACTGCACCCAAGGGGGTTACTCTCGAGAAGGCAAAGCAGATCCTCCACCAACACAAGGTCGAGAAGCTGCCGATCCTCGACAAGGCGGGCAGGCTCGCGGGGCTCATCACCTCGAAGGACATCAAGAAACGGAGGATGTATCCCTCAGCCACCAAGGACGCCAAGGGGAGGCTCAGGGTTGCAGCCGCCCTGGGTGTGACAGGAAACTACCTCGAGCGGGCCCACAAGCTGGTCGAGGCAGGGGCCGACGCGCTGGTGGTTGACATAGCCCACGGTCATTCCAGTCACGCCATAGCCACAGTCAAACGAGTGAAGAAGGATTTCCGCGAAATAGAGGTTGTCGCAGGTAACGTCGCAACTGCGCGAGGTGCCCTCGACCTGGTGAAGGCCGGGGCCGACGGGGTGAAGGTGGGAGTCGGCTCCGGAAGCATTTGCGTTACTCGCGTAGTCACAGGGTCGGGCGTCCCACAGCTCACCGCGATCATGGACAGCGCCGCGGGGGCGAAGGAGTCGGACGTCCCGATAATAGGTGATGGAGGCGTGAGGAACCCGGGCGACGTGACGAAGGCCCTGGCTGCGGGCGCTTCGACTGTGATGATAGGGAGCCTGTTCGCGGGCACGGAGGAGAGCCCGGGCCCGACGATACTCAGGGACGGAGTCAGATACAAGCTGACCAGGGGCATGGCCTCCCTTGCTGCGACCGTAGACAGGAAGATACGGGACAGAGGTCCGAGCGCCGCAACCGACGCAGAGCTAATCGAGCAGGCGGTGGAAGAGAGCGTTCCCGAGGGAGTGGAAGGGCTGATACCGTACAAGGGGCAGGTCCAGGAGGTGGTGAAGCAGCTTCTGGGCGGGCTCCGCTCCGGGATGAGCTACAGCGGCGCGAGGACCATCGCCGAGCTACAGAAGAACGCCGAGTTCATGAGAATCACTGCGGCGGGCCACAAGGAGAGCCTTCCTCACGACATCGAGAAGGCAGTCTAGGGCAAACCTGACGGTCGTCGGCCTCCAATGGGGCGACGAGGGCAAAGGGAAGGTTGTCGACTACCTCTCCGACAGATTCCAGGCTGTCGCAAGGTACAACGGCGGAAGCAATGCCGGCCATACCGTCGTTGTCGGAGGAACCAAGTACAGATTCCACCTCGTCCCGTCGGGGGCGGTGAAGGGGAAGAAGCTGCTAATCGGCGCTGGCGTTGCCCTTGACCCCGTCATCCTGAAGGGAGAGCTGACGCAGCTGTCGAAGATGGGCGTTCGGCCAAGCATCTTGGTGGACGGGAGATGCTCGCTCGTGTCTCCGCTCGAGAAGGAGTTCGACGGATATCTGGAGAGGCTCAGGGGTGCCGGGGCCATCGGAACCACCAGGATGGGCATAGGCCCAGCCTACGCCGCGAGGGCCCTTCGGATGTCGCCCAGGGCAATGGATCTTTTCTCAAAGGAGTTTAGTCTCCAGCACATGATCAAGTTCTACGTGGCAATTCTGCACAAGCGGTTCGACCTCGGACAATGGCTGCGACTCTCCCGCTCGCTCCTGAAGACAAGGCTCGGGGACGTTTCCAGGGCCGTAAGCTCGATCAATGAACGCGGCGGCGGAGTCCTTTTCGAAGGGGCCCACGGCACAATGCTGGACCTACTGCACGGAACCTACCCATACGTCACGAGCTCGTCGACACTCGCGAGCAACGCGCCCACGGGGCTGGGGCTCCCGCCAAGCGCGAGCAGCAAGGTGCTCGGAGTGACAAAGGCATATGCGACAAGGGTCGGGGCCGGACCGTTCCCCAGCGAGCAAAAAGGGAGTCCCGCAGAAGCGATCCGCGACCACGGACGGGAGTTCGGAACCACCACGGGTCGTCCCAGAAGAATCGGCTGGCTCGACCTTGTTGCCCTGAAGTACGCAGTCAGGCTGAACGGCGCGAAAGAACTCGCTCTCTCCAAGGTCGACGTGCTATCAAAAGTGAGGAACCCGAGAGTCTGCGTAGCGTACAGTCAGGGAGGTTCGGAGTCGGACGACTTCTACCGCTTCATGGGCAACCTTGATGCAGCGAGGCCTGTCTACCAGTCGCTGCCCAGCCTGTACGGCGCAGAATTCCATGACGGGATCCCAAGGGCGGCGCAGAGACTAATCGAGATCATCGAACACGAGACAGGAGCGACCGTCAAGCTTCTTTCGTACGGCGAGGAAAGGAGGAGAACCGTTGAACTCTGAGCCAATCTCGCCCATCGACGACAGGTACTACCCCGAAGCCAAAGAGCTGGCCAAATTCTTTTCAGAGAGCGCCCTCGTCGGGGAAAGGGTCGCTGTGGAACTGGCGTACCTCCAGCTGCTCCAGGACCTCGGAATCGCACCGAAGCGGCGAATCCCTAGGGTCAAGGTCTCCACCAAGGCAGTCAAAGAAATTGAGGGGAGGGTGGGTCACGACGTCAAGGCGGTCGAACTCTTCCTGCAGGGAAGGCTGGAGGCCTCGGGCGCCTCCAGGCTCTCGCCGTTCGTGCATCTCGGGCTGACCAGCGAAGACACCAACAGCTTGGCCTATGCCCGCCTTCTTGGCCGGTCGCTCAAGCTGGTCATGATTCCTGCCTACTCCACCCTCGCCCTCTCCCTCGCCAAGATTGCCGGCCGGGAGGCCTCGACTCCAATGCTCGCGCGCACCCACGGCAGGCCCGCCCTGCCGACCACCTTCGGCAAGGAGATGGCAGTCTTCGCAGTCCGGGTCGCAGAACGAATCTCGAAGCTACGCTCCACCAGGCCGTCGGCGAAGTTCTCAGGCGCGGTGGGCACATACGCTTCGTTCATGCTGATGGGCAGGAAGGACTGGCAGGGCGCCTTCAGGAGAATGGTAGAGAAGATGGGCATCCGGTACGAACCGTATTCGACCCAGGTGGTGCCCTGGGAATCCAATTCCGACATCCTTCACTACGTGATCAACCTCAACAATCTGATGTCTGGACTGGCGAAGGACCTTTGGACCTACCAGTCCCTTGAATACGTCCGTTTCTCAAGGCCGGGGAAGATAAGCAGCTCCACAATGCCGCAGAAGGTCAATCCGGTAGACCTTGAGAATGCCGAGGGGCAGGCCGAGATATCCAACGCGCTTCTGGCTCTGATCGCCTACAAGCCCGAGACCACTCGGCTTCAGAGGGACCTCTCCGACTCGGTCGTGAAGAGGATGACCGGCCAGGCCCTCGCCCACTCGCTCGTCGCAGCCAAGAGGCTGGTCGCTTCCCTGGGGGTCATGTCTGTGGACAGGCGGGCAATGCAACGCGACCTCTCAAACCACCCGGAGGTGATGGCGGAAGCCGTCCAGCTGTCGATGAGGCTTAGAGGAGACAGCAGGGGATACCAGAAAGTGAAGAGGGCCATCGACCGGAGCGACTTCCAGAGCCTAGGCAGCTATGCGACGAGTGCAGGCGCCTACGATGGGATGTCGACATCGCTTGCGAAGGGCGCCGCTCGCAGGGTGAATGCCCTTCTTTCATCTAGCCCTTGAAAACCCAGCTAAGGTCTGGCGGGTAGCTGCGCTTCTGGACGTTCTCGTTAAGCGCGTGGGTCACCAGCGGCAGGGCCAGCGTTATGTCTGCATACAGAGTGGCCTTCTTCGCCTTGGACGAAATCTTGCCCCAGCTTATCGCCTCCTCAAGGGTGCAGCCCGATAGCCCTCCCCACTGCGGACTGTCTGCAGTAATCTGAATCGCGTATTCGTGGGGCGTCTCCTCTTCTCCCCCCATCGAAAGCGACTTTATGATCGTCGAAAGCTGTATCGTGTCCTTGGGGACGCCGCCTCCGAGGTACACCACTCCGGTCCTCTTGGTCTTCTCCGCGATCTGGGCCAGCTCCTCCATGTCCTTGGTCTGGTCCAGCCTGATCATCTTCCCCTTCTGCCTCCTCAGTAGGCTGAGGGCCACACCGTAGCCGCTGTCTATGAGGCCGGGAGAGTAAATGGGGACCTTCCTCTCGTAGGCCGCAGCCACTATGCCGTCGATTCCTCTTTTGGACATGTACTCCCCGAAGAGGTAGAGGAACTCCCGGGTCGAGTAGACCTTCCTATCATCCAGGGTGCTCGCGAACTTGTATATCGTGTTCTCCAGCTTTCGGTACTGGAACTCGTCGGCGTACACGTCGTAGAACCGGTCAATCTTGAGCCTGAGGAGCTCCTCGTCGTTGGCGAGCCAGGTCCCCTGGTAGTAGTGGTAGCCCAGCGCTTCCAGGATGTCCTCCGATATGTTGGCCCCCGTGCTCACGAGGACGTCCACGTACCTCTTCTCAATCAGCCACCTGATTATCTTCCACTGGCCGGTGGTGCTGAGCGAGCCCGTAAGCCCTAGGAACACAGTCAGGCCCTTCTGGCGCGCCATCTCTGACCATATGCTGGCGACCTCACCCAGCTTCTTGCCTTGGAAGCCGGTCTGACCCATCTCGCTCAAGAGCTGGGAGACGCTCTTCTTGCCGACCTTGATTGTCTTCACCGGGTTCGAAAGTACCTGATGCTTGGTTACCACGCACCAGAGTCCGCCGTTTCGGCTTAATTATCTCATCTATCTTACGGTCACGGACTTCGCGAGGTTCCTCGGATAGTCAGGGTCGTTCTTCTTGGCCACGGCCGCGTGGTATGCGAGCAGTTGGAGGGGCACAGACTCCACCACTGGCATGTACTTTTCCTGAACCCTCGGCACTCTCACGAAGTGCGTGTAGACGGGGTCCATCCTGTCTGATATCCCGATCACGACAGCCCCCCTCGCCTTCAGCTCTTCCGCGTTGGAGAGCGTGTCGGCGTGGGAGTCGCCCATAGGGTTGATGACGACCACGGGAGTGCCTTTCTCTATCAGCGCCAGCGTCCCGTGCTTGAGTTCGCTCGCGGGCATGCCTTCGGCGTGAATGTAGGAAAGCTCTTTCAGCTTCAGCGCTCCCTCCAAGGCCACTGGATAGTGGAAACCCTTCGCGACGAAGTAGAAGTCGGGCTTGTTCTTGTACAATGAGGCAATCTTCGCGATCTGGTCTTCGGTCTTCAGCGTCTCTTCCAGCGCCTTCGAAAGCTCTTCCGTCCCGTCAAGTCTCTTCTTCCCCAGCAGCGCATCGACCACCAGGTTCGCGACCATCACCTGAGAGGTGAAGCTCTTCGTCGCAGCGACGCCAACCTCGGGCCCGCAGTTCAGCAACAGAAACAAGTCGCTCTCGCGCGCGAGCGAAGAACCAGCGGCGTTGACTATGCTGACGACCCTCGCGCCCCTCTTCTTGGCCTCCTTGACAGCGGACAGCACGTCGGCTGTCTCACCGCTCTGAGAGAAGGCGAGGACCAGCGAGCCCTTCCCCACGAACGCCGCGTGCTCCCTGAATTCTCCCGCGAGAATAACCTCGCTCCGGATTCCAGCCTCGCTCCTCAGCCTGAAGCTCATGAGAAGGCCTGTGTGGTAGCTTGTGCCGGCCGCGGTTATGAAAATTGACTTGGCCTTCCTGATGGCAGTAGCGAATGCGTCTAGCTTGGCCCTGTCCTGCATCGCGGCGCTGACAACAGTCTTCGGTTGCTCGTTGATTTCCTTGAGCGTGTAGTGGGCGTAGTCGAGCTTTGATGCTTCGGAGAGCTCCCAGGCGACCTGGGTGGGCTGCCTGCGACGCTCCTCGCCGTTCTGGCCGAAGATCTTCACCTTGTCCTTGGTTATCCTCACCACCTCAAGGTTGTCCAGGAATATGGTCCTGTCGGTGTGCTCGATGAAGGCAAGCACGTCGCTCGCGATGAAGTTCTTGCCCTTGCCCAGCCCGATAACGAGGGGAGCGTCCTTCCTTGCTCCGATCAGCAGGTCATCCCTGTCCTGGAACATCACGACAATAGCATACTGGCCGCTCAGCTTCCTCGTAGCGGCTATGACCGCCTTGGTGGGGTCGGAGGTCCTGGCATACTCCTGCTCGACGAGATGCGCTATCACTTCAGTGTCCGTCTGGCTCTTGAACCTGTGTCCCCCAGCTAGGAGCTGCTTCTTGAGCTCCAGGTAGTTCTCGATGATCCCGTTGTGGATCACTGCGACCTTCTCGCCGCAGGACGTCTGCGGGTGGGCGTTCGCGTCCGTCACGCCCCCGTGGGTGGCCCATCTGGTGTGCGCCATCCCGATGTTGCCATGCAGTGCGGACATCTTCCGCTTCTCCTCGATCGCTGCGATTCTTCCGGCGCCCTTCCGCACCCCCAGCCTGCCGTCCGAGATCGTGGCCATCCCCGCAGAGTCGTATCCTCTGTACTCCACCCTGCGCAGGCCGTCGAGTAGAAGGCCCGCCACAGGCTCATCGCTGACGCACCCTACTATGCCGCACACGACTGGTCCCGCAGGAGAGGAGGTAATAACTTCCGTTCATCAGTTGCCTCTTCCCTGCAATACCGGCAGTGCATGGAACGAGCGTGTCCCGAGCCAGCAGTCGCCGACCATGCAAAACGGTTTATTAGTGGTGCACTTGCCCGATAGAGGTATGGCTCGTGAGAAGCTCATATTCGATCCACGCTCGAGTTCCGGGACTGCCAAGCGGCTTCTCTCGTCGGAGAAACCAGATGAATTCAGGCCCGCTTTCGGGAAGGCCGGGCAGAAGATACTGGGCATCCTCGCTTCGGGACCGAGCTATCCAGCGGAGATAGCGAGAGCTCTCCGCACCCACCACCAGACAGTGTACTATCACATGAAGCGGCTCGAGAAGGCAGGCCTCATCACCAGGGTGAAGAGCGAAGTGATCCGCGGCGGAGAGGCGACTCTCTTCGCGCTCTCCTCAGATGGCTACGCAGTGGAGTTCGCGACGAAGGGGGAACAGCTTCCGGCATTTCCTGCCTCCGCACGGTCGAGGGCCTTCGGCCGCTTCTTCAAGGAGTTCACCAACGAAGCCCAGCTCGACGGCTGGCTGGTCGTCGGCTCTCCCATCCCTCACGGTGCCGGCGGGACCCAGGCGAGGGACGGCCACTACGCTGTCCAACTGGGCTTCGCTCTGGGCCAGTTTGTGAGATTGCCCGACCGATTCCCGGTCAAGCTGGATGTCGACATCAAGTCCGAAAGGCTAGAGGGTTCCAACCTCATCGTGGTCGGTGGACCGAGGACTAATCTAATCGCTGAGGAGCTGAACCTGCACCTGCCCGTTGGCTTCAAGCAGGGGGTCTGGGGGCCAATCGTGGATTCCCAGGGGCGAGAGTACTCGTCGGAGCTCGACTGCATTGTGGTCAAAAGGCGAAACCCATGGGACGAGCGCAAGACGGTGGTCGTGGCGGCGGGCCTGACCGGAGCTGGTACCAAGGCAGCCATCATCGGGCTCTGCAACTTCGCCGACACGCTGTTCCAAAAGTACAGGTCGGGGGATTTCGCCTGCGTTCTCAGGGGGCAAGACAAAGACGGGGACGGTAAGGTCGATTCTGTAGAGCTCTTGCGCCAGGTCTGACGGCTACGCCCTTCGGCCCCGCCTGCCGCCCTTCTTCCTGGTAGTGTCGTGTGGGATCGGGGTGACGTCCTCGATCCTGCCGATCCTGAAGCCAGCCCTTGCTATCGCCCTGATCGCAGCCTGCGCTCCCGGCCCTGGAGTCCTTGGCCCCGTCCCTCCGACCGCTCTCACCTTGATGTGAACCGCCGTGATTCCCTTCGACTTGGCCACATCGGCAGCGGCCGAAGCGCTCCTCATGGCCGCATAGGGAGACGACTCGAACCTGTCTGCCTTCACGTGCCTCCCACCCGAGGAGAAGCCAATCGTCTCAGCCCCGGTAAGGTCTGTGATGTGGACTATCGTGTTGTTGTATGATGAGTAGATGTGCACGACACCCCACTTGTCTTTCAGCGATTCTTCATCAAGTGTCATCTAACATCACTCCGGAGCTACTGCCTCTGCAGCCTTCTGCTCTGGGACGGGAGCCGGGGCAGGTTTCGCAGGGGGTTCCGGCGCCTTCAGGCCCGTCAGCTTGATGCTTTCCTCTTCGTCCCGTTTCACTAAGTAGCCCGGTACAGTGATCGACCTCTCGCCTATCACGACGTGGCCGTGGACCACCAGCTGCCTCGAGTGCAGCGGCGAGATCGCCATGCCCTTCTTGAAGACAAGGCTCTGCAACCTTCTGCCCAAGACATCCTCAACTGTAAGATTCAGAATGTCGTCGAGGGCTGCCCCCTCGGCCACCAGCCCCTGCCTGTTCAGGCTGGTAAGCAGCTTCTTCTCCTCCCTGACCCTCACCTGCTGCGTCGCTGCGAGCAGCGTCCTAGCCTGCTTCCTCACAGAACTGAGATGAGTCTGCGCCTTCCAAAGCTCGCTCTTGTTTCGGAGTCCGAACGTCCCGAGGAGGTACAGCTCCTGGGCCAGCTGGTCGGCTCGCCAGGGGCTCCTGGGCCTGCTGTAGGTCTTCCTCGCCTTCCTCGGGTCTCCCAACTATCACTTCTCCTCCTTCTTCTCTGCAGCCGCTGCCTTCGCAGCCTCCTGCAGCGCTGCCTTCCTGACGCCGACGGTCGCGCCCTTCCTGCCGGTCGTCCTCGTCCTCTGTCCTCTCACCTTGAGCCCCAGGCTGTGCCTAATGCCGCGCCAGCTCTGGACGTTCTTCTCGGCGTCGATGTCGTTCTTGATTGCAAAGTCAAGGTCGGAGCCGAGGAGCTGCTTCGTCTCGCCGGCTTCGCGGTCGTTCCTCCTGTTGTAGTACCACTGTGGCAGCGCCGAGGTGGAAACGTCCTGCAGCGCCTTCTCGACTGCGTGAACCTGCTGCTCTGAAAGCGTCCCCACCCTTACGCTGGGGTCTACGCCCATCTTCTTGACGACAGCTGCAGCGAAGTTGTCCCCAACGCCCCTGATGTCGGAAAGCGCGGCCATCAGTTTCTTGTTCCCCTCGAGGTCCTTGCCTGCTATCCTTACCAGGTGTCTGAACTCCGACTCCGCCGACAAGCTTGCTGGGCTGCCCCGACCCTTCCCATTATAAGGTTTGAAGCCAAACCCAGTTGCTGCGTCCGAAATTGGAATGGGTCGGCTCTCTTGCTCATAGGCCGCTTGCGCTCAGCAATCAGAACTTGGAATCAGTCTGGCCGGCAGTCGATGGTTCGGCCTCGTCCATCCCCAAATCGCACGCCTCTAGCCGCTTTGCTCGTGCGGTTTTCTGCTGACAACTTGCAATACTTCCAGATACCTTTTTAACCACAATTCATTTCGAAGCCGCGAAAATTGCAATACCGTAGGTTATCACATGTCGACTCGGAGCGTTCCAGCCTTGATTAGGACCAAGCTAGTAGAAGAGAAGGGGAACTCCGTCACCCTGCAGCTCGAAGGCGTCGACAGGAGCTACGCGAACGCTGTCAGGCGGTTCTGCATCTCTGAAGTGCCTTCGATGGCCATCGACGACGTCGTGATCCTGGAGAACTCCTCCGTCCTGTACGACGAGATCCTCGCGCACAGGCTGGGCATGGTCCCGATCAAGACGGACCTGGAGAGGTACGTCCTCCCCGAGAAGTGCGACTGCGGCAGCCCCCTCGGCTGCAACAAGTGCAGGGTCCTCTTCGTCCTCGACGCAACAGGGAAGGAAAAGGTCACGACGGTCTGTCCGGGGACCTCGTCTCCGAGGACAGAGAGTACGGCCGGTCAGCGAGACCATTCCGCTCGTCAAGCTGGCCCAGGGCCAGACGGTCAAGCTCGAGGCCTACGCCAGGCTCGGAAGGGGGAAGGAGCACGCGAAGTGGCAGCCGTGCACGGTCGCGGTCCTCACAGACGGCAAGACGGAGGGCGCATTCAACCTCATGGTCGAGTCCGCCGGCGGGATGCCAGCCAGGCAGATAGTCCTGAAGGCGATCGAGCTCCTTGAGGAGAAGCTGAAGGAAATCAAAGTCTACGTCGGAGGCGGAGAGGCGTGACGGCCTCGAACCCCCTTCTCAGGAGCGCAGCGGTGATGCTCGAGCGGGCCGCGAAGGCGAAGAAGGCTCCGATCTGGAACCAGGCATCCAAGATGCTCGGAGCTCCCACGCAGCTCAGGGTCGAGGTGAACGTCGGGCGCATCTCGAGAATCGCGGGCAAGGACTCTGCCCTATTCGTCCCGGGCAAAGTCCTCGGCACCGGTCTGGTCGACAAGAAGCTGGTCGTCGGCGCGTTCTCCTTCTCCGCCTCGGCAAAGAAGAAGATCGAGTCGAGCGGCGGTTCAGCCATGACTGTCGAGCAGTTCCTGAAGAAGTACCCAGACGGGAGCGGCGTGAAGCTTGTCAAGTGAGCGAAACCATCTACGTGGACGCCACCAACCAGATAGCGGGGAGGCTCGCCTCCAAGGTCGCCAAGCTGATACTCACCGGCAAGAGGGTCGTCGTCCTGAACGCGGAGAAGTCGCTGATATCGGGCTCTAGGAACTCCGTCATCAACCAGTGGAAGGAGCGGCTGGAGCTGAGCAGCCATGTCAACCCGATCTACGGTCCGATACACCCCAGGAGGCCCGACAACATCCTGAGGAGGATGGTCAGGGGCATGGTGCCGAGGAAGAAGCCCAAGCGGTCTCACCGCGATGAAGAGGCTCAGGGTCTACATCGGTGTCCCTCCGGGCGTGAAGGCGGGTAAGCTGACGCAGTTCGACGACACGGCAGCCACCAGGCCCGTTCCAGTCTACGTCACGATGTCGGAGCTCTCGAAGAACCTGGGGTGGAACGAGTAGGCATGCCAAAGTCCCAGGCAGGCGCAAGCCAAGGTCCCGGTCAAGAAGCCGCCGAAGCTCTACTCGGGCGCAAGGAAGACCGCAAGGGCCACGGCTGCCATCTACCCGGGCGCGGGAAGGATCAGGATCAACGGCAAGCCCGTCGAGACTCTGGGAGCCCGAGGTGGCGAGGCTTCATCTGATGGGCCCGACCATGGTGGTGGGCGACCTGCAGCGAGAAGTACGACCTCGACGTCAGCGTCGCCGGGGGAGGATTCATGGGCCAGGCCGACGCGGCGGCCATGGCCATCGCCAGGGCCTACGTCGACCAGGTAAGGGGAAGCGAGATGAGGGAAAGGATGAATGCATACAATAAATACCTGCTTTCGGGCGACCCGAGACAAGCCGAGCCGAAGAAATTCGGCGGGCCGGGAGCGCGGCGCAAGCGCCAGAAGAGCTACAGGTGAAAAATCGAATTGATGATACCAATCAGGTGTTTCACGTGCGGGAACCTCGTGGGCGACAAGTTCGAGCCCTTCAAGCAGAGGGTGAAGGCTGGCGAGGACCCGGCGAAGGTCCTCGACGACCTTGGCGTGAAGCGATACTGCTGCAGGAGGATGCTGATCTCTTCCGTCGACGTCATCGACCAGGTGCTTCCCTTCTTCAGCAGGAAGGCAGACAACCTCTAGAGCGGAGCTGGTTTGAGCCTGGCGCAGTTCGAAGACGACGATGCGGGCTCAGCAGACACAATGGTAACCCCGCAGCTATCGGAGAAGGCCCTGCTCGCCACGGGCATCAGGATTGGCACTCCCGTGAGGACCAAGACAATGGAGCAGTACACGACGCGGCCAAGGCCAGACGGCCTCCACATGATCGATTACTCGAAGACTCTATCCCGAATCGACATAGCTGGCAAGTTCATCGCGTCTGCGGGCGCAAAGGGGACGGTGGTCTACACGAGCAGGGAGCACGGGACAGTGGCAGTGGAGAAGTTCTGCGAGCTCACGGGAGCCATAGCGCAAGTTGGGAGGTTCATGCCCGGGACTTTCACGAACCCGCTCTTTCCCGGACACCTGGACGCAGAACTGGTCGTCGTTGCTGACCCGCTCTCCGACACTCAGGCGATTGTCGAAGCTGGAAGCATGGGAATCCCGGTGATAGCTATCTGCGACACCGACAACGTGACAGACGACGTCGACCTCGTGATTCCAGGGAACAACAGAGGCAGGAAGTCCATCGCGGCCATATTCTGGCTGCTGGCGCGCTCTACACTCGCCCACGCAGGTCTGCTCGCCCAGGACCAGCCCATGAAGTACTCCATCGAGGACTTCGAGACCAAGGTCGAGGAAGAACCAAAGGAAGAGGTCCCGGAGTAGCTACCCGGCAAAAGGAGTCAACGAGAGGCTGATTGCCAGTCAGGAAGCCGGCCGTCGCGGGTTCATTCTATCCTAAAGACAAGGGCGAGCTACAGCAGCTGATCAAGGACTCGTATCTTCACCCCCTCGGCCCGGGGAAGCTGCCTCCCGCCCCTCCCACGAATGCCAAGGTCGTATCCGTAGTCTGCCCTCACGCTGGCTACGAGTATTCGGGACCAGTAGCAGCCCACAGCTACCTTCACGTGTCGTCGATGCGGGACCCAGAGCTCATAATCATCGTGGCTCCGAACCACTATGGCCTGGGAAGCGGAGTCTCGGTGTACAGTCCGGGCTCGTGGGAGACCCCGCTGGGAACCCTGAAGGTCGATGAAGCCGCATGCAAAGAGCTCGCCGACAGTACGGGGATCGTCGACTTCGACCCAGCCTCCCACAGGCTCGAACATTCGCTCGAAGTGCAGCTGCCGTTTCTCCAGATGATCTACGGGGACTCGGTGCCGATTCTGCCCGTCTGCATCTCCTTCCAGGACGAAGACACGACGACGACCCTTGCGGCTGGGGTGGCGAAGATTGCGGGCAAGCGGAGGACAGTCCTGATAGCGTCGTCGGACCTCACCCACTACGAGCCCGCGGAGGTCGCACGGAAGAAGGACACAGCTCTGATATCTGAGATTCTGAAGATGGACGCCGCGAGCTTCTACTCAACGTTGGAGAGGCTGCAGGTCACAGCCTGCGGATTCGGCGCCATTTCGACCATCATGCAGGCTTCGAAGGCCCTCGGACTCGTCAAAGGGAGCCTGCTGAAATACGCGAACAGCGGCGACACCACGGGGGATTTGGCGCAGGTTGTCGGATACGCCTCGCTGAGGTTCCAGTAGGCATTGAAAGCGTCCGCAGAGGCTCCATGCAAGGCGATAATCACCGGAGAACACTTCGTAGTACACGGCGCGTGGGCCCTCGCAGTCGCGCTTGGGAAAAAGGTGAAGGTGGACCTTGAGGCCTCGGACAAGTTCCGGATTCACTCGGACGCTCAGAGTATCACGCGCGCGGCCCTGGCCCCGGCTGAGAGGGTCGTGGAGACGATGGCCCGTGAGTTCTCGTTCAAGCCGAACATGCGCGTTGACATCAGCTCCGAGGTCCCCGCTGGCGCCGGTCTCGGCTCCTCGGCCGCAACCATGGTCGCGCTAGTCTCCGCTCTTTCCAGACTGAAGTCGCTCGGCCTCGGCAGACGAGAGGTCGTCGAGTTCGCCATGGTTGGGGAGAAGGAGATACACGGCAACCCTTCGGGCATAGACGTGAACATCTGCGCCCTCGGAGGAGTCCTTCTGTTCAAGATGGGGAAGCTTCCAAAACCGGTCAGAATGTCTAGGCCAGCGAAGCTGCTCGTCGTCTACTCTGGGAGGAAGAGAAGGACTAGGAACCTGATCAACAGGGTCGCTGCCACGCGGGCCCGCTATCCCGCGCTATTCGAAGGTCTCGCCGAATCCGCCTCCGAGATGAGCCGCACAGCTGCTGAAAGGCTCGCTGAAGGCGACATGGAAGGTCTGGGCAGAGTCCTAAGCCTCAGCCACGCCGCTCTTTCCTTCATCGGGGCTTCGAACCCCCGGCTAGACGAGCTGGCCGACTTCCTCCTCTCGCTCGGGTGCAGAGGCGCGAAACTGACGGGAGCTGGCGGCGGGGGCAGCGTCGTCGCCGTGCCGCCCGAGGGAAAGGAAAAAAGAGCTCTTTCGGAGCTGAAGCGGCGGGGTTACGAAGCTTTTGAAGCCAAGATTCCTGTTGGGGGCGCGAGAAGCTGGCTAAGACAGTAATCGCGAAGCTGGGCGGGTCCGTCATCACGGACAAGTCCAAGCCCTTCTCCTTCCGTTCAGACGTAGTTTCGGCTCTGGCAGAGGAGATCGCCTCGTCGGGCGAGAAGGTCGTCGCAGTGCACGGCGGCGGATCCTACGGCCACTCCGAGGCAAAGAAGTACGGGCTCAATTCCGAAACTCCCACCCCGTCGGGCACTGGCGTCTCGCAGACGAGAGGCGCGATGTACGACCTGAACCAGATGGTCTGCAAGACAATGATGGAATTCAAGGTCAGTCCCTACCCGTTCTCCCCGTTCGACCTGCTCCCCATGGCCGCACCCACTGCGGTTGCAAACTGGCTTCGGGGTCTGCTGAAGGCGGGCCTGACCCCAGTCACCTTCGGCGACGTCTCCTACACCGCCGGCGGATTCAAGGTCATCTCCGGCGACGAGATCGTCCTCGAGCTGGCCAAGATACTGAAGCCCGACAGGTGCGTCTTCGCGCTCGACGTCGACGGCGTCTACGAGACGAACACCAGGGTCATAATCCCGGAGCTCTCCATAGCAGCAGCTAGGAAGATGAGGATCCCGAGGGGAGACGACGCAACAGGGGGTATGAAGCCCAAGCTGGAGGTCGCGGCCAAGGTCGCGTCGAAGGGGGTACCGGTGAGCTTCGTCTCGGGCTACAGGAGGAACGAGTTCTCAAAGGCGCTCAAGGGTCTGGACTTTTACGGAACCGTAGTGAAGCCATAGCCGCGGCCCGATAGCCAGGTGCAATCCATGGCAGACCTATCCAAGGAAATGGCGGAAGTGAAGTCACGAGTGGACAGGCTGATACTGGACGAGCTGCTGCCAAAGTCGAGTCCCGTAAGGGAGGTGGAAATGCTCTACAAGATGATGCGCGACTATCCGGAGCGGCCCGCCAAGGGTCTTCGTCCATTCATCTGCATCACGGCCTGCAAGGCCATGGGGGGAAAGGAGTCGGACGCACTGCTCACGGCGGCCTGCCTGGAGATCTTCCAGCACTGGATTCTGATCCACGACGACATAGAGGACGGCTCGGAGATGAGAAGGGGGCAGCCCACCCTGCATCGCAAGTACTCGGAACCCCTGGCTATCAACACTGGCGACGCACTCCACGCCAGGATGTGGGGGTTGCTGGCAGGCAACAAGGCCAGGCTCGGGCCCGACAAGACTCTTCAAGTAATCTCAGAGTTCTCCAGGATGGTCAACGAGACCACCGAGGGACAGCACATGGAGCTGATGTGGGTGACAGAGAACAACTGGAACCTCGAAGAGTCGGACTACGTCCAGATGGTCACTCGCAAGACGTCCTGGTACACCGTGGCCAGCCCGTGCCGCCTCGGGGCGATGGTCGCAGGTGCGAGCGAATCTGACCTGGAGAACCTGCTCCAGTTCGGGCTCAAGCTGGGGGTGGGATTCCAGATCCAGGACGATGCGCTCAACCTTGTGGGAGACCAGTCCAAATACGGGAAGGCCCGGTCGGACGACCTGCTGGAGGGGAAGAGGACTATGATGCTTCTGAGGCTGCTGAAGGTCGCAAGACCGGAAGAGCGGAGAGACATAGTGTCAATAATGAGCAAGCCGCGCTCAGCGAAGTCGCCGGAGGACATCGAACTGATTCTCGGAATGATGAAGCGCTACGACACCATAGGCTACGCCCAGAAGAGGGCGTCAGAACTGCTGAACGAGGCTCTTGGGGCTTTGGGCAAGGTCAAGATGAGGGGCGACAGGTCGTCCGTGGAGATGTTGCAGGCCGTCGCAAGGTTCGCCATCGAGAGGCAATGGTAGACAAGAAGGGCGGGGGCATCCCGAAGGAGGCGCTGGAGGCCATGGAGCGCGATGCTCTGGTCAACGCCTCGAAGCATGACGGCATGGCGGAGGTAGGCGCAGTCGTGGGCAGGCTGCTCGGCGAGTTCCCTGACCTTCGGAAGCAGGCCAACGAAGTGGCTGCCCAGGCCGGCGCAGCGGTGAAGAGGGTCAACTCGATGGGTTTGGCCGAGCAGACCAGGCTCCTTCGCTCGAAATATCCAGACGCCACAGCTGTCCAGCCCAAGGTTCCGGAGACCAGGCAGCTCCCGCCTCTGCCGAACGCTATCAAGGGGAAGACCGCCTTCAGGCTCCCGCCCGAGCCGTCGGGCTTCATGACAATCGGCCACGCTATGGCGTTCACCATCAACTACCTGTACAGCGAGATGTACGACGGAGAGCTCTGGCTCAGGTTCGAGGACACGAATCCGAAGAAGGTCGCAACCAAGTACTACGACAACTTCAGGAAGGGGGTAGCGTGGCTCGGAATCTCCCCAGACCACGAGAAGAACCTCTCGGACGACAACGAGCTGATCTACGACTACGGGAGGACGCTGCTGGAGAAGGGCGAAGCCTACGCCTGCTCTTGCGACGAGGCCAAGGTGAAGAAGGACAGGTTCGACGGAAAGGAATGCCTTCACAGGAAGGAGAGCATCGAAGTCAACCTCCGAATATGGGGCGAGATGCTCTCTCGGAAGCACGCCGAGGGCTCCTACGTCGTCCGCCTAAGGAGCGACATGTCGAGCCTCGACTATTCGCTGCGCGACCCGAACATATTCCGGATCATAGATCACGAGCACCCGCTCACCGGTTCGAAGTACACGGTGTGGCCGACCTACAACCTGGCCAACACCATAGAAGACGAAGTCTGCGGCATCACGCACATACTAAGGAGCGCCGAGTTTCCTGTCGCGCTGCAGGAGCTGCTCCGGAAGAAGCTAGGCTTCAGGGAGGTCGAAGTGATACAGTTCACGCGCTACAACTTCAAGGGGACGCCGGTGGCCAAGCGTCTCCTGAGGCCGCTCGTCGAGCAAGGGCTCGTGACCGGATGGGACGACCCGAGGATGCCCACGGTCGAAGGAATACGAAGGCGCGGGATTCTCCCGCAGACCATAAGGCAGTTCACCCTGCAGGTAGGTTACACCAAGGCAGAGCACGAGTACGACTGGAGCCTCCTCTACGCCGTCAACAGGAAACTCCTCGACCCGATTTCGAAGCGCATCTTCTTTGTGCCCGACCCGGTGAGGCTGAAGGTTGAAGCTGCTCCGCGCAAGCTGGCAACTCTCCGCTTCCACCCGGAGGCCGACATGGGTTCAAGAACCATTCAAACCGCCGGCGACTTCTACGTTCCTAGTGACGACCTCGAAGCCATCGCCGAGGGCGAGACATTCAGGATGATGGACCTCTACAACGTCAAGCTTCTGGCGAAGGGAAGCAGTCCCAAGGCGAAGTACGTCGGTGACGAGATGATACTGGATACGCGCAAGGTCCAGTGGGTCACCGACGACCACGCCGAGGCCAAGGTGCAGGTGCCTGGTGAGCTCTTCGATTCGAGAGGAGAGTTCAACAAGGATAGCCTGACAGAGACAAAGGGCTACGGTGAGCGGGCGATAGAGAGCCTGAAGACGGGGGACATTGTCCAGTTCCCGAGGTTCGGCTTCTGTCGGGTGGATTCTCCACTTTCTCTCATTCTTGCGCACAGGTGAACACCCTATAGAGGAAGCTTGACAGTCGCAAGCAATCCAGACAGTGCAGCTAGCGCGAAAGGTACTCAGCCGGGTCCATCATATTCTTGGGCTCGAGTCCGCGCAGATACCGGATTACATTCCCCACAGCAGCCCGCTGCGGCTCGCCGCTTGCGACCCCCGCTGGCCCTGATGTGTGAGGCGTACCCACGAAGTTCGGAAGCTCCATGAGGGACCTATCCGCCTCGAGAGTCTCCTTCCCGTTATTGTACCACCAGACATCTGTGGCGTACCTGAAAGACTGGTTCGCCTCAAGATGCTCGCGGAGCGCCTGCTGGTCGACTATGTCGCCCCGGGCGACATTCACCAAGACAGAATTCTTCTTCATCATCTGGAGCTCCCTCGGGCCGATTAGCCGTTCCGTGGCCCTAGTAAGTGGCAGCGAAATCAGGACTGCGTCGCTGAGCCTGAGGACCCTCTCCAGTCCGCTGCGGCCTCGATAGAGCTTCACCCCCTTCTTCCCGCTGCCTCTTCTGCCGAAAGCTATCACCTTCATGCCAAACGCAAGGGCGAACTTCGCGACCGCTCTGCCTATGCCCCCGTAGCCCACGATGCCCATCGTCCCACCCTTGAGGACAAGCGTGTCCTTCGTGTCCCTCCTGAAACCCTCGATGGTGCCTCCTTTCTCCTTGATCGTGTAATTGGTCAACGCAATCTGCTTGGCGGCAACCAGCAGAAGCCCCCAGGCGTGCTCCCCTACCGCCGTGGAATATGCACCGGCGTTGCTGCACACCGTGACCCGTCTGGGCAGGTCCTCGAATCGAATCTGGTTGACACCGACACTCACGGTCTGAATGAGTTTCAGTTGCCTCATGTTCGCGAGATTATCACGGGTGAAGTAGCTTGGCCAGCCCAGCAACACTGCAGCGTAGATTGAGGGGAGCACGTTTCGGATTCCGCCTTCGTCGAGCTTCCATCCCTCCACAACCTCAGCGTACTTGGCCAGCCGTCTGAGGTTCTCAGGGTCAATCGTGTCGGTGGTTACCAGAACCTTGTGCATCGCTCCCGACCCCGCTCCCTCAGCCCTAATATTGAATGACGCCGGACACTCGCACAGAAGAAACAGGCCGAGGTCTGCCGACGCGCTCGGGGATTGCTCGAAAGTCATCTCGAACTCCTAACCGTTTATATTGCGGCCTCGAAGGGCGACTACGGGCGAATCTAGATGACCCCACGCGCTTACTACGTGAAGTTCGAGACACCAAAGGAGGTTTCCGAGGCTGCCTACGAGGTCCTGAGGCAGGCTTCGAGGACCGGCAAGGTCCGCAAGGGGACCAACGAGGCGACTAAGGCGATTGAGAGGGGTCTCGCAAAGCTCGTCGTGATTGCCGAGGACGTCCAGCCTCCTGAAGTGGTCGCCCACCTCCCGATACTCTGCGAGGAGAGGAAGATTCCCTACGTCTTCGTCCCCTCCAAAGACGCGATAGGCCCGGCGATTGGCATAGACGTGTCGACGGCATCGGCAGCCGTCCTCGACGCAGGAGAGGGAGCTCAGACTCTCGAGCAGGTCGTACAGGCGCTCTCGAAACTGAAGAAGCCGGCATGAGCAGCAAGAAAGAAGTCGAAACGCTGACACCCGCCGAGGTTGTTCAGATCGTCAGCAGGACAGGAGTCGCAGGCGAAATCACACAGGTGAGGGTGAAGATCCTCGAAGGCAAGGAGAAGGGAAGGATTCTGACGAGGAACGTGAAGGGGCCGATCAGGATGGCGGACGTGCTGATCCTGAGAGAAACCGAGCGCGAAGCCCGGAAGGTGAGAGGGCTGACTCTGCTAGCGCTGACCCTGGGTCTTATTTTGGCCCTGCAGATGGCACTCCTGCACTAAGTTGCTCCCGAATCTAGTCACGCGCTCGTGGTAGCCATTCCTAAACGGCTTCAAGGGAAAGGGCTTCAACAAAATCACTTTCCGTGGACGTTTCTCGGCTCACATCTTTTATAGGAAGACCGCACGGGGTGAGAAAATAACAGGGGCTGATGGCTTGCAGTGTATGTTCCTAAGAAATGCGCATTCTGTGGCAGAGAGGTACTCCTCGGGATGGGAGTTCTCCTAGTCAGGAACGACGGTTCCACAAAGTCCTACTGCTCGAACAAGTGCAGAGTCAACGACCTGAAGCTTGGTCGCGACCCTAGGAAGCTGAAGTGGGCCAGGAAGGAGAAGCAGCCATGAGCTCGATGTCCGAGGAGACGCTTATCGTTGTGAAGCCGGACGGTGTCAAGAGAGGCTTCGTCGGCGAAGTCGTTTCACGCTTTGAGAAGAAGGGGTTCACGATCAAGAGGCTGCAGATGCTGACAATGACGAAGTCGCAGGCAGAAGAGTTCTACTCGGTCCACAAGGGCAAGCCGTTCTTCAACGACCTGGTCGCGTTCATCACCTCTGGCCCGGTCGTAGGTGCAATCCTGTCTGGCAGGGACGCCGTGGCTACTGTCCGAAGGATGGTCGGCGCTACGAAGAGCTGGGAGGCCGAGTCTGGAACGATCAGGGGCGACATGAGCCTCGGTTACACTGACAACATGATCCACGCATCAGATTCTGCAGAGAGCTTCGCTCACGAAAGCAGGACGTTCTTCAGGTCGTAGAAGGTGCGGGTTTTCGAGGGGCGAGGGATTCCTGGGTCATGTCGGAAGCCAAGGCGCGCCTGCGGCAACCTATCGTCGTCGTCCTCGGACACGTAGATAGCGGGAAGACATCTTTACTCGACAGGCTGAGGGGCACGGCCGTCCAGGCAAGAGAAGCCGGCGGCATAACGCAAGAGATCGGGGCGAGCTTCTTCCCCCTCGAGACTCTGAAGGCCATCAGCGGCCATCTACTCGAAAGGGCAGGCGGGGAGCTGCAGATTCCGGGCCTGCTCTTCATCGACACACCGGGGCACGAGATATTCTCGAACCTCAGAATGAGGGGCGGCTCGGCCGCCGACATCGCTATCGTCGTGGTCGATGTGCTGAAGGGGCTCGAGAACCAGACGCTGGAGAGCATCGACATCCTGAAGCAGCGAAAGGTGCCCTTCCTGGTCGCGCTGAACAAGATCGACATGATCAAGGGCTGGAAGAAGGAAACCCAAGGCGCCCTTCTGCAGGCGTTCAAAGAGCAACCGCCCGAGTGGAACGACGAGCTCGAGGAGAGGCTCTACAACGTGGTGGGCGGGCTCTCCAGGCTCTCGTTCCAGTCTGACGCCTACTACAGGGTCAAGGACTTCCGCCAGCAGGTGTCGATAGTCCCCGTTTCGGCGAGGTATGGCATCGGAGTCCCCGAGCTTCTTGCGATGCTAATCGGCCTCGCGCAGCAGTTCCTGAAAGGCAAGCTGCAGATGATCGGCGAGGGGAACGAAGGCAGGGGAATCATCCTCGAGATGCAGGAGGAGGTCGGAATCGGAGAGACTGCGAACATGATACTGACGGAGGGAAGCCTGAAGGTCGGCGACAACATCGCGCTGGTCAGGAGGGAGGGGGCGCTGAGGTCAAAGGTGAAGGCCCTCTTCATGCCCAAGCCTCTCGACGAGATGCGGGACCCGCGTGACAAGTTCACGAGCGTGACCGAGGTTTTCGCTGCAGCTGGCGTGAAGCTCGTGTCGCCTGACCTGAAGGGCGTGGTCGCCGGAACCTCTGTGGCATCTTTCTCCTCCGAGTCCCAGTTCGAGTCCCTGAAGGCGGAGCTGGAGAAGGAACTCACCAACGTGGTGGTGAAGACGGAGAACATGGGGGTAATCGTGAAGGCGGGAAGCGTGGGCGGCCTGGAGGCGCTCCTGCGGATGCTCGAGCAGAGAGGGATCCCAGTGAGAGAAGGTGACATCGGCGACATCTCAAGGAACGACATCGTCAACGCCGAGGTCGTGGGAGACCATGACCCCTACCTCGGGGCCGTCCTTGCCTTTGACTCGAAGGTCCTCTCCGACGCGAAGGCGTACGCCGGCGATAGTCCAATCTTCACATCGAAGGTGATATACGAGGTGATCGACAACTACGTCGACTGGGCAGCCAAGAAGCGGGCAGAGGATGAGCGGGCTGCTCTTTCGGGCGTCACTCCTCCATGCAAGCTGAAGGCCCTGCCGGGGAACTTCTTCAGGAACAACGACCCCGCAGTCTTCGGTATAGAGATACTCGCTGGCAAGCTTAGGCCAAAGGTCAGGCTCATGGACAGCCGCGGAAACGAACTCGGTACAGTCGAGCAGATCCAGGACAAGGGCAAGTCCCTCCCCCAAGTGAAGCTTGGCGACAAGGTCGCAATCTCTGTGAGGGGGCCCACTTTAGGGAGGTCCATCAAGGAGAACGATGTCCTCTACACCCTTCCGAGGAGCCACGAAGCGAAGTTGCTAAGGTCCAAGTTCTTCGCCGCCCTCTCCGAGGACGACCTCCAGGCTCTCAACGAAATAGTTGAGCTGAAGTCGGCGTCGGACCCGATGTACGGTTTCTGAGAAATCACCCAGAGCTAACAGGAATCGCATTAGAACATCTTTCCGAATTCGCTTATATCCACGTCCAATTCGCGGGTGGTAGATTGCCGGCTTTCAAGCTCACCGTCTCAGATCCGATAACCAAGAAGGCGGAATCGAAGGAGGTCAAGGACGCTGAGGCAAGGATCTTTGTGGGAAAGAAGCTCGGCGATGTTGTCGACGCGTCATCCATTGGTCTGGGAAGAGTGATGATCACTGGAGGCAGCGACAAGGCCGGATTCCCGATGCGAAGGGACGTGCTCGGCAGCGGGAAGAACTACGTGTTGATGACCGGCGGCATCGGATACCATTCCAAAGAAGATGGGGTGAAGAAGAGGAAGATGGTTCGCGGCAACACAGTCATGGAGGAGATTTACCAGCTGAACCTGAAGAAAGTGGAAGAACAGCAGAAGGAAGCCCCGATTGCTAAAACGCCGGAACCAAAGACTGCTAAGTAGTGAAGCCTAAATAACACCTCCCGATGCAATAATTTCGTAAGGGCCCGCGACTTTGAGCAAACTTGACGAAATCGACATGAAGATACTTTCTGCGCTTTACGCCGACGCTTCCATCTCCGTCCCGAAGCTGAGCAAGCAACTGGGGATCAACCTCTCGGTCACCTACAGCAGGATCAAGCGGCTCCAGCGCAGAGGGATAATCGAGAAGTTCACTATCCTGGTCAACGAGGACAAGCTGGGACTCAACGCTTCGGCCATGGCGGGAATCAACATCGACCCCAAGCAGCGGGAGGCGGTGGTGGCCGAGCTTGAGAAGCTCGAAGCGAATAGGCTCATGCGGGAGATCACCGGTAGGTTCGACCTCCTGGTGAACCTCAGGGGGCAGACCCTCGACGAGCTCCACAAGACGGTCTACGACATCATCGGGAGGATGCCCGGCGTTACCAGCGTGGAGATCTTCATGGAAGTCTCGAGGAAGGTGCCGGCTGTGAAGTTCCGTCTATCGGACTAGTCTCGAAAACTCTTAAGCGCGCTCGGTCGGCCGAATTCGTGTGGATCCCCTCGTAGTCCTGAACCAGGCAGAAGCGCAGGGCAAGATCCCGAAGGGAGTCGCGAAGAAGGTCCGCTCCCGGATGAACTACCTGTCGGGCGCAGTGGCGCGTGTCGAAAGAGCCAGCGGCCTGAGCTATCCACCGTACTATGTCGAGCCGACCCTCCCTATCACAAGGACGGCCGCAGAGTTCGGGCAGATGGGGGTGCTCTTCGCCAGGGTCATCCCGATAACAGCAACTGGGAACCTCTCCATCATTGTTCAATTCACAGCCGCGCTGGTGGCCTTCGCGCCCAAGGGGACTCTGGAGGCCGTCGCTGCCCACGAGTTCACCCACTACGTCGACCTCGTGAGGCGGTTGAAGCAGTCGAACGTGCTGAGCGACGAAAGGGCAACAACCCTTTTCGAGGCAGCATACGCCGACAGCGAGAGGACCGTGCCCCCATCCGCAATATTCGGCGAGAAGTCGCTTGTAGCGCTGGTGAAGAGGAAGTTCAAGGACGGGCTTTCAGACCCTGGCCTGAACAGGAAGGTTGAGGAAGGGTGGGTTGCCAAGAACCTCCCCATGCGGTCGGTCTCCATCGACGACAACATCGCGAGGCTCGCGATGGACAAGGTGGCTGGGGCGAAGTACGACCCCGCGCTGCTCCAGAGAATATCTCAAATCGAATCGAAGTTGAAAGCTTGAGGCTCAAAGAGTCTGAAAGGAAAGTGCTGGAGGAGGCCGCGGCTTCCCTCGGGCTCACCTCTGTCGTTGCTCTCTGCGCCTACGGGTCGAAGGTCGCAGGTTATGCGAGACCCGACTCGGACTACGACATCCTGGTCGTCGCGAAGCGCTACGGCGAAGGAGTCCGCTACAAGTACCTGAAGGAGCCGGTTGAAGCGTCAGCGCTGATAGTGGACGAGAGGATGCTGCGGCAGGACGCGCGGAACGCCTACCTCGGAGAGTTCGTGGCCGGGCGCTTCCTCAACGTCTACGACCCGATCATCAACGGCGACCTTCTCAAGGAGGTCGAGGTCGACTACAAGGCCCGCGTGATAACCGAGGCGCTCATCGAGCTGTCATCCGACTACGGCGAATTTAACAGGCACATCTTCGTCCCGTACGAGTACTTCCTCTTCGACAAGCTGAGGAAACGGTCGCAGGTCTACCCACCGGCGCTCTACAGCTACGTACAGACCTACAAGGGAAGGCTGGGAGACGAGAACAAGGCTGCTTCGGTGGACGGTTTCCGAGAAGCTTCGGAGACCATCGCTGGAAAGGGATTCCTGGTGCCGGAGGAGGACGGAGTGAAGCTCTTGCCCGAGAAGATGAAGGGCGACGCCTTCACGAAGGCGCTTTCGCTGTTCTCTCTGACCGCCAGGGGAGTGACCCAGTACGCTGTGCACGGGTATGCCGGCAGGGTGGGATTCGGCGTGTTCAGGAAGGAAGCCCTCTCCAAGCTGAGGAGGATGCGGGAGAACCTGGAGCCGCCGAGAGAACTCGACGCTCCGCGGAGCCTGCTTCAGCTGGAGGAAGGGCGGTTCGTGGCGGACGCAGCGGGGCTGAACGAAGAGCTCGCCGCGGTAGCCGGGTTTTCAGAGTGGAAGGTGACAGAGAAGGTCCTGGGCGAGCCCTACGCCACGACCACGCTGGTCACGATCAAGAGCGGGGCGCACGAGCGCTCGTTCGTAGTCAAGAACTTCTCCGACGTGCGGTCGCTCAAGTGGGCCATACTCGGCGTCTGGGCTGCAACGGCGCGGAAGTTCAACATGTCACCCACCGCGAGGCTGGAGCGGGAATACAGCGCCTCGATAGGTCTCAGGTCGAGCGGAGTCATGACCCCCAAGATAGCTGCGGTCGCACCTGGTGAAAGGCTGATGGCCAAGGACTTCGTTGAAGGTCCGCCCCTCTCGAAGCTCATAGACGGTATTCTCGCCGGGAGGCACGACGGCTTGGCGAGCGTGACCGCCTACGGGTCGGTGCTCGGCAAGGTTCACGCTGAGGGCATGACGCTGGGAGACGCGAAAGCGAGCAACGTCGTGGTTGCGAAGGACGGCCTCTACCTTACAGACCTCGAACAGACACTGGCCGGCGGCGACAAGGCGTGGGACCTAGCGGAGTTCCTGTATTACACTGCCAAGCTTTCAAACAAGGAAGAGAAGATGAAGGAAGTGGCCGCGGCTTTCCTGAAGGGGTATGTGTCGGAAGGGGAGACGGCTGCGATTGAACGCGCAAGGAGCAACAGATACCTCACTCCGTTCCTGCCCTTCCTCACTCCCGGGATGTCGGGAATGCTTAGGGAAGTGCTGGAAGACTTCGCCTAGGCCTTAACATACGTCGTGTAGCCGCAGTTTCCGCAGGTCAGCCTGCTCTTGTGCTGCGCCATGAAGTACCCGCGTCCGCATCTCGGACATTCCTTCCTCAGCCTCGTCAGCTTGTCGCCCTCGAGCTTGTACAGCTTGTAGACCTGTATCCTCCGCTTGGGGGCCTTCGGCTTCTCCTCCTTCTTCGGCTTCTTCTCCTCCGCAGGCGCCGGGGCTCCCGCAGGGGCCGGCGCAGGGGCTGGCGCGGGTGCCGGGGCTGGCGCAGGCTTGGGTGCTGCCGCTGGCTTTGGCTGCTCCTTCGGCATCTCTACTTCTTCTTCTCCTCAGCTGCAGCCGGTGCTTTCTGCTTCTTCTTCGCCTGCTTCAGCTTCTCCCTCTCCTCCTTGCTGAGCAACCTGACATCGAGGTACTTCGGGTGAGCGCGCTTCTTCGACTCCGGGGAGCCGTAAACGTAAAACTCGCCAACGACCTTGGTTGTCCCCGACTGACCCTTCAGCTTGACCAGACCGACGTTCTCGGCCTGAACGCCCAGCTCCTTCGCCAGCATCTCGATGGCATCCTTCCTGGCCAGCTTCCCTCCCTTCGCATCCATCAATAATTCGACGTACGACCTGTCGAGCAGTTTCGATTCGGTCCTCTTCAGTACCTGCAACTCGGGCAACCCCGCCTGGGCACGCATATTAACGATGCGGGGATCAGAGCGTTCCAGAGAACCCCATCCGCCTGAGCAGGGCTCTGCTCCTCTGCTTCGCGGCGGCGTCGGTTGTGACCATGACTATGCCCTCGCCCGGCTGCCCGTAGAAGAGGCGGGAGCCTTCCGGCGCCAGAAGTATGGCAGGGATTGCGAGCAGGTCTTCCTCTCCGTCAACGAGAACGCGTGCGGGCTTCTTTGCAGTCATCGCCTTCCTGATGCTTTCCACCGCAGCTGCGGCTATCCCTCCCGCCGGGTTGACCGCATCAAATCCTGACACGAATGATACGTCCGGGGGCAACCTCGGTTTCCTGTTCTCTTTCGAGTCCACTATCTGGACGTCCGGGATCCTGCCTAGCTTCCCAGTAGTTTCTGTGACTCTGTCGCCGACCGTGATTACGAACGAGCCGTGCTTGATGGCGTCGGTGAACGCCGCGCTTGAAATCTCAGCAGGCTTGAACAGCCTTCCCATCGGCTTGGCGAGCTCTTCGCGCATCTCCTCGGGAAGCCGGTAATGCGCGGCCAAGGCTGCTAGCCTACCTTGAGCGCGTACCTGCCGGGTTTCGTGATCCCGAGAGTCTTGGCAACCTGGGACTTTGCCGGGTTGATTATGATTATGAGTCCCGACCATTCGTTGGAGAGCTCCGTGGTGCCGTCGTTGGGGCAGGCCTTTTCATTGGTCAGCGCCTTGCATTTCCTGCAGGCAAGCTCCTTCATCGCGTCCCGACCTACTTCTCCGCCCTTTCTTCGGCCTTCTTCTGCTTCTGGGCCTTGTTGATCTCGTCGTCGATCCATTCGAGCGCCCCGAGGAAAGGCTGCCTGCACGTCACGCCTATCTTTCCCATCGAGATTCCGTGTCCGAGGCTGACCGCTGTTATCCTGACCCTCACCTTGCTGCCGACTTTGAGGGACCTCTTGCTCTGGGAGGCGGTGATTATGCCCGACTTCACGTCGCTGGTCAGGTAGTCGTCCATGATCTGGCTGAGGTGAAGTAGCGCGTCGGCGGGCCCTATCCTGACGAAGGCCCCGAAGTCTGTGACCTCGACGATCTCGCCTTCAACCAGCTCCTGCTTCAGGGGGAAGAAGGTCAGGACCTCGAACCTCACCTTGTGGTAGGTTGCGCCGTCTCCGGCTATGATCTTGCCGACCTTGTCAACGTCTACCTTCGTTACAAGAATCAGATAGCCGTAGTCAGGGTTGATGGTGCTCTCGTACTTTAGCTTCAGCAGCTCGAGGGCCACCTGCTCCAGGGGGACCCGAACTTGTCTGGGGGCACCCTTACGACATCGTCCAAATTCACGAGTTGGAACATAGATGCGGAGAAACCGAGCCCTCGCTCAAAATGGGCGATATTAATCTTTGCAGCAAAATCGGCCAATTTTCTCTATTAATCGCCAACTCGATGGGGGCGCGCTAACAGCTTGAGTGCATCGGTCAGGCCAAGGAAGACCGGTCTAATCGTCTTCGCGTCAAGGATAGTCAGCGTGTTCACGGGTCTGCTTTTCCTTGTCATGATGACAAGATGGCTGACGCCGTCGCAGTTCGGGCTCTGGGAGTTCATCATCGACGTGGTGGCGTTCGCAGCCTACCCCACAGGCATAATCACCTACTGGGCCACCCGGGAGGTGGCCAGGGGCAAGCCCGTCGCGAGGACGGCTCTCCTCACGAGCCAGCTAACGAGCGTCCTCGGAGTGGGAGTCTACCTGCTGCTGGCGTTCCTGAGCTACCGCGAAGTCGGCTCGGCTTTGGGGCCCTTTCTGCTCTCAATCGCACTGGTCCCGCTGGCCTACTGGACACAGTCGGCAGCATCTCTGGTCTCAGGCTACGACCCAGCAATCAGCGGCTACTCCCTGTTTCTCTCCGAGCCGGCGAAGCTCATCGTCGCATATCCGCTCCTCTTCGTGTTCAGGGCGGGCATCTACGGCGTCATCACTGCGATCGCTGTCTCCTACCTCGTCCAGGGGCTGTACGCCACCTACAGGCTGAGGCCCGCAAGCACAGACAAGTTCAGCCTGTCGCTTGGAGTTGGCTGGCTGAAGGACTGGCATGTGCCAACCCTAGTGACAGCAAGCTACATTCTGAGCATAGCGGACACCTTCGCGGCTTCTGTGGGTCAGGGAGGAACTTCGTTGGCAGGCTACTACCAGGCGGCCTTTCAGATCGCGACCATAGTCTCCTACGCCACCTATCTGTCAGTGGCGCTCTACCCGCTAATGCTGAGGAACGCGACCGAGAAGCTTCCCGGGGAGGTTCTGGAGTTCGCGCTGCTGTTTGCGATGCCCATGGCGGCAGGAGCAATTGCCATCGCTCCCAAGATCCTCTACCTGCTAAAGCCTGAGTATGTTGCCAGCAGCCCTGCCCTCGTGGTCCTTTCATTCGCAGCTGTAGCGAGCCTCGTTATCGGTGGTCATGGACCAGTCGCTGATGGGTCGCGAAAGGGCGGACCTGGCGCAGGAAGACAGGAGAAGGAAAATTCTCGGCAGCGACCTCTTCTTTGTGTCGGCTGCAAACGTCGCGTTTACGAGTGCATACGTCGCTATCGTCTTCTTCCTAGGTTACTTTGGAACTCGGGGAGGAATCTCAGATCCCAAAGTCGCCCTCTACTGGTCGGTCGCTCAGCTCGTCACGTGGTCGGTGCTAGCCGGAGTCAAGATGATGAGGCTCAGGTCCAGGATACGGTTCACCGTTTCTCGCTGGGTCGCTGTGTACGCCGCCAGCGGCATCCTGATGGGAGCTGCCGTCTATCTCGTTGGGGGCCAGCTTCTGACGAGCGGGCTCGACGCGCTGGAATACGGTCTTAGGCTTGGCCTGATAATCCTGTTCGGGACTGCGCTCTACTTCGGACTGGTGGCTGCCATTGACGCGAAGGTGAGGGGCTACATCAGGGCCGTGGTGCGGTCCGTCACTGACCGGTCACCAGTGCCCTAGCATCGGAGGATAGGTTCTCTTGTGGGCCGAGGACTTGTGCAGCCGCATGACCGCCTTTGCCAGGCTCGCGCTGACGCCCGCCTTTCTTGCCGCAGCAGCCGGCGACATCTTGGCATCGAAGAGGTAGTGCAGCAACGGGTCCAGTTTGTCGTAGTCGGCGGGCAGTTCCTCAGCGGCGGTGTGACCCGGCCAAAGCTGGGGAGAAGCGGGCTTGTTGACCACCCTGTCCGGGACTCCCAACCGGACTCCTAGTCGTCTCACCTGCGTCTTGTACAGGTGAGCGATTGGAAGGAAGTCGACTCCTCCGTCCCCATATTTCGTGAAGTAACCCATCAGGTCCTCGGACTTGTCACCGGTGCCCGCAACCAAGAGGCCGAGCGAGTTCGCCACGAAATAGCTGAGCACCATCCTGACCCTTGCCTGGACGTTGGCCTTCGCAATCTTGCCGCTCGTTACTTCAAAGGCTGTAACGAACTGCTCAGCGATCTTCGAGATGTTGACCTCATAGGTCTTGACTCCCCACTGAGCCGCCATCGCTTTGGCGTCCTCAGTATCAGCGTTCGGCGTGAAATCCGAGGGCATGAGGAGGACCGTTACCTTGGCATTCCCAAGCGCCTTCACGCAAAGCGCGCCGACCACCGCGCTGTCTATACCGCCGCTCAGACCAAGCACAACGCCCTTGGTGCCCGCTTCCTTGACGATTCTGCGGATGAACCTGAGGATTCCTTTTTCAGCCGACCCGTAGTCCATGTCCAGAACTCCGCGGCCTCTGGCCATTCATCTGTTGCGCTCGCTTATCGTATTAATCCCTTGCGTGCAAGTTTGCTCGAGTCTACAGCTCGGCGACTCGTCCGCTCCTCAGCCCCAACACGCGGACCTTCCGGGCTCTCAGAGTTCTGACCAGCTCACGGTCGACTGTTGCCACAGCACAGTGCTTCGCCAAGGCATACGACACGATCTCGTCGTCAACTTTGCCGCTGCCAGATTTCTCCACCGCGAACTCCTTCGTGAACTCCAGAGCAAGCGCGGCCGTCCTTGACTTCTTCAGCTGCTTCTGGGCTATCTTCTGCAGCTCTTCGGCTGTACACTTCAGTACCGCAGGTCTCACCTTCCCCACTATGTCGGTGATGTCCTCGAACCAGGTTGTGGGATGTTCGACTATCGCCATCAGGAAGCTGCTGTCGAATAGGACAAGGACCATTACTTCAGGACGCCGGAACCGATTAATCGCCATCTTTCCGCTATGCGCCTGCTTATGGCGGCCCTCATTCCCTGCTCTACTGCTACTGGCTTCTTGAGGTCGACCTCGATGACGTCTCCCCTAGCCGACGTGATAACCGCGGGAGATGACGAAGTTCCAAGGTTCAGCCTGAGGTTCTCGCTCGGTTTCAGTTTCTCCACCTTCACCAATTCGGCCGAGCCTACGGCAGTCTCGAAGAGCTCCACGCTCAGCGTGGCGTGCTCCCACACCGGCGGAAGCGTCCCAGGTTTCCCTATCACGCTCCCCACCATCTGATCTCCCTTTGTGAACGTCGGGTCGAGATGAGTGCCTACCGCGACGAGCCCGCCTGGTCCGACCTTGTCGGCGATCCCTGCGCCTGTCTGGAGGCTCGATATCTTTGTGACCAGAGGCACGTATTTTCCTGTCCTTTCGTCAGGCATCCCGGGCCTTAGTTCGATTTCGTCTCCAACGCGCAGCTCGCCCTTGACCAGACTGCCGCCGAGGACTCCACCCGAGAGGTCGTCTATCTCCATTCCCGGCTTGTTCACGTCGAAGCTCCTGACCACGTACATGAGCGCGTCCGCCTTGGGGTCCCTCTTCGGAGTCGGTACGGTATCTTCGAGCGCCTCTATGAGCGCGTCTATGTTCAGCTTCTGCTGCGCTGAGATTGGAACAATCGGCGCGTCGGCGGCGACTGTGTTGGCAACGAAGGCCTTGATGGCGTCGTAGTTCTTCTTGGCCTCGGCGTCCGAAATGAGGTCAATCTTGTTCTGCGCGATCACTATCCGTTTCATCCCGAGCATCTGCAGGGCTTGGAGATGCTCCCTGGTCTGAGGCTTCGGCACTGGCTCGTTGGCTGCTATGACCAGTATCGTTCCGTCCATGAGGAACGCGCCGGCGAGCATGTTCGTCATCAGAGACTCGTGCCCTGGGCAGTCGACGAAACTGACAGCCCGCAACAGGGTGGTCTTCTTCGAGCAAACCGGACACTTCGGCGACGTTGAGTAGCTGGCGGGTCCATGGTCCTGTGGGCACTTGTAAAACGCGGCATCGGCGTACCCTACCTTGATCGTAATCCCCCTTCTGAGTTCTTCACTGTGGGCGCTCGTCCAGACACCGGTCAGGGCCTGCGTCAGAGTACTCTTCCCGTGGTCGACGTGGCCCGTGGTCCCTATGTTGACCTCAGGCTGCTTCGGGAGGAGTTGGCGTTCGGGGCCGGGTTGGGCGACTAGCTTCTGCTCTGACAAGAAAATCTGCTTCGGCTCTCCCCTCTTTAAACTCGTTCGGCATCGATGCCGCTTTGCGCGTGCTCTTGTCCCGTTCGATTCAGCTGGGTCTCTTTCTTCTGTTCACAGCGGTAGCAAGTTCCCTGCTCACCAGAGTGTTCCTGCTCACCCCATCCTCGTCAGCCCACTGGTCCAGCGCTTCGATCAGGGTGACAGGTATGCGCACTGCGATTTGCTCAGTCCCGAGGAGCGTCCTAGGTCTTCCCATTGCCTATGCCTTGATTTAAGATATCAAATAGATTCCTAGACTTCCGACAGCTGTTTCGTATCATTGACTGGCGAAGGAGTTTGCCAGGTCGGAGGCGTTCTCAACCCTCTCTACGTCCATTCGTATGTTGTGGTCTGCTACGTCTTTCAAGCCATTACCTGTAGCTATGCAGACTACGCTCGCATTCTTGGGCAATCTCAGCTTCTGCAAAGCAGCGGCTGGGGCTGCACTCGCCGCCTCCACAAGCAGTCCTTCCTTCGTTGCGAGGTCCTGCCGAGCAGCTAGGATTTCCTCATCTGACACAGTGAGCGCGTTTCCTCCCGACTCCTTGATCGCGTTGATTGCCTTCTTCCAAGACACCGGGTTTCCAATCCTGATCGCGGTCGCGACGGTGGTCGGCTCGGGCCATGGCTTGACATCGGTTCCAGCGGCAACGGCTTGCGCTATTGGTGCGGCGCCTTCGGCCTGGACTCCGATCATCCTGGGAAGCTTTCTGGAAATCCCCGACGCTTTCAGCTCCTTGAACCCTTTCCAAAAGGCGCTGATGTTCCCAGCATTGCCCACGGGCAGGACGACATAATCTGGTACGCCGCCGAGCTGCTCGAAGACTTCGAAGGCCGCGACCTTTTGGCCTTCTATCCTGAAAGGATTGACTGAATTGACCAGATAGAATTCGCTGTTCTTCCTCACGAGTTCAAAGACCAGCTTCAGGGCAGCGTCGAAATTCCCATCCACCCCGAAGACCCTCGCGCCGTAGGAAAACGCCTGACCGAGCTTGCCCGTCGCTATCTTTCCTTTTGGCACTACGACCACCGCAGGAATGCGCGCCCTTGCGGCGTAGGCTGAGAGCGAGGCCGCAGTGTTCCCGGTCGAGGCGCAGACAAGCGCTTTCGCCCCCATGGTCTTCGCACGCGTGACTGCGGCAGACATCCCTCTGTCCTTGAACGAGCCCGTCGGGTTCTGCCCGTCGTTCTTGAAGAAAAGGCTGCGCACCTTGCCGGCGGCCTGCAGGTTCCGGGCACGGACCAGCGGAGTGTTGCCTTCATTCAGCGAGACCGGTTCCACCCTGCTCCCGAAGGGAAGGGCGGCTCTGAAGCGCCAGATTCCTGGACCCTTGGCACCGAACAGTTGCGTCTTCGAGAGTTCGAGCCGCCCGTAGGTTATCTCGAGGAGGTTCCCGCACCGCCCGCAGGACGAGTCTGGGAGTTCGGACTCGGCCACCGCTCCGCATGATATGCAGCGCATCGAAGCGGCTCTACCGCTCAATGATCCTGCACCCATCCCCTGCACGGGTGACGAAGCCCGTGCTTCTTACTCCTCGGGTCCGGAATTCCTTGATCATCGTCCTGAGCACGTCGCGGCTCAGAGGCCTTTCACACAAAGCGAGCACTGTGGGGCCTGCACCGCTGATGCATGCCCCGACAGCTCCCTCGGAGAGGGCCGACCTTCTGACGCGCTCGAAGCCGGGTACCATCAGAGCCCTTCTGTCGTCGACCAGGCTCACCGCCATGGCGTCTCCGATCTCGGCGAGGTTTCCCCTAGCAAACCCGTGGACCATCATGCTCGCAGCCCGCGCGACCGCGACGGCTCGTTCCAGATGGACCTCTGTGGGCAGCAGTGACCTAGCATACTTTGTCTTCTCCTTCGGCAGCTTCACCTTAGGCGTCACAAAGCAGAGCGCCATCGATTTCGGAGGCTCCATCCGGACGAAGCTCTGATCCCACCGGACGACAACGAACCCACCCGCCAGGGACGCAGCCACGTTGTCGTAGTGCGCGGTCCCTGAGGCTGCCTTCTCACCCACTCCCGCGTAGCTGATCAGCTCTTTGTCAGATAGTCCCATCCGGAAGAGGCGGTTCATTCCCGCGGCCGCTGCAACAGATGAGGCGGCGCTGCTCCCGAGTCCCTGCCCAACTGGCACTCCCTTCACAAGCCTCATCGATACGCCTCCCTTCAGCCGGTGCTCGCCCATCATCACCGAAGCCACCGCTGCTACGACGTTCGCCTCGGGATGCTTTTGCAGCTCCTTTGTGCCTTTGACCTGCAGTGAGATTCCCGACTCGGTTCGTTCCAGCGTCAGCCTGTCTCTGGGCGCAGCAAGGGCGAGGGCAAACACGTCGAAGCCGCAGCCCAGGTTGGCCGAGGAGGCGGGAGCCTCGACGACAACGCGCCTGCTCTTCAACTTCGTCCGCCCTTGGCAACCACGAGTTCGTGCAGGGCCCTTGCCGCAGCGTCGGCTTTCCGCTCGTCCACAACGAACGATATGTTGAGCTCCGACGAGCCCTGCGCGATCATCTTCACGTTGATTCCCCTTCCAGCCACTGCTCCGAAGACCTTGGCGGCGACTCCGCGCGTTCCCCTCATTCCCGCTCCCACCGCAGCAACAACAGCAACGTGCGGGTCCGCCTCCACTGTTGCGAACATCTTCTCCTCCGCTAGTCTTGTTGTAACTGCGGATTTGGCCGTGCCGAGCGACCTTCGACGCACTACCATGCTTATGCTAGCCTCGGAGACGCTCTGCGATATCATCAGGACGTTCACCTTGGCTGCGCCAAGAGCAGCGAACACCTTGGCAGCGATGCCGGGCTTACCCTGAAGAGACTCGCCAGCGACGGTCAGCAACCCAACCTGCTTCACCACTGCCACGCACTTCACCACGCCGTCGCTTCGCGCCGTCCTGTCTGTGATCAGCGTGCCACTCCCCGCGGGTTTGAAACCGTTCTTGATTCTCACAGGGATTCCCGCCTTCCTTGCCGGGCCCAGGGCGAGAGGATGCATGTTCTTCGCGCCGAAGAACGCCAGCTCTTCTGCCTCTGCGTAGCTCAGCTGGCCAATCACTTTGGGTTTCTTCACCGTCCTCGGGTCGCCCGTCAGGATGCCGTCCACGTCGGTCCAGATCCACACCTCATCAGCGCCGATGGCGTCTGCGATTATGGTGGCTGTGAAATCAGAGCCTCCCCTCCCGAGAGTCGTGACGTCGCCCGCCCTCGACCGAGCGATGAAACCGGTGACCACGGGCACTTCGCCCCTCGAAAGGGGCTTTTGCAGCGCCTTCCGCACCGCCCTCCTCGTCGCTGAAACATCGGGCGAGGCCTCTCCGAAAGAAGAGTCGGTCACTATGCCAGCGGCTCCGCCCGTCGCCGACCAGGATTTCACTCCCCGCGACTGTATCTCTCCTGCGATGATGGGCGCGGCCATCCTTTCGCCGAAAGAGACGATCATGTCCCTAGACCTAGGAGACAGCTCTCCTAGAATGGAAACCCCCGTCAGGATCGTCCCGAGGTTGGTCAGCATTCCGTCCAGCTCCTTCGCCAAGTTACCCCTCGCTCTGGGGTCGAGCGACGTATCCATTATGGCGAGCAGGTGGATT
Organism: uncultured archaeon; assembly: GCA_963759195.1. Classification (GTDB taxonomy): domain Archaea; phylum Thermoproteota; class Nitrososphaeria; order Nitrososphaerales; family Gagatemarchaeaceae; genus DASPPF01. The sequence continues at coordinate 15,300 of CAVWXJ010000004.1, read as the reverse complement.
TTCCTCAGGCGTTGTACCGCTTTCGCGATTTCTGCTGCGTCCCAGTTTGAGGCGTTCTCAGCCGCGTCGAGGAGGATGTCGGTGACGTCGCCGATTGCTGAGACGACCACCACCACTGAATTCCTTCGAGCATGTGTGGCCACGATATCTGCGACCCGCTTGGCGCCGCCCTTGGACCCCATGAGACTCCCGCCGAACTTCATCACCAGCTTCATCCTTCTCTTCGCTCCTCTCGTATTGCGCTTGGTTCCGACCATTTAAGCGACCGTCCCTTCTGCCAGCGAGATCAGGTCCCTCAAGACGCCGAGCGAGGTTGTTACGCTCCCGGCCCCGCTTCCCATTATCGTCCTCTCACCAGAGTATCTGCAGTGGAACACGACCGCGTGCGACCGGCCCCTCGCCGCCAGGGGGCTTCTTTCATCCACCTCGACGGGACTGACACTCGGGGACCTGGCCGCCATAGCCACCAGCCTCAGCGCCTTTCCGTTTCGCTTCGCTCTGTTGACCCTGGCGGATGTCACGCCTCGGATGCCCTTCAGGGGCTTCACGTCCTTCAGTCTGAACTCTGTTCCCATCACGTGGTTAGCGAGGATTACTATCTTGCAGGCTGCGTCAAGGCCTTCCACGTCAAACGACGGGTCAGGCTCAGCATAGCCCAGGTCCTGCGCCCGCCTGAGGGCCTTGTCGTACTTCACTCCATTTTCCATTTCTGAGAGGATGTAATTGGTCGTCGCGTTCACAACGCCCTCAATCCTGTCCACCGGTTCTGCTTCCGCGCACTGTTTCCCGAACTCGAGAACTGGGAGCCCGCCACCGACGCAGGCACTGTACAGAATTCTGACGCCCCTCCTCTTGGCTTCCAGCTGAAGCTGCTTGTAATGGAGCGCAAGCGGCATCTTGTTCGCTGTGACGACATGTTTGGACGAGCGTATTGCCGCCCTAAAGTGGGTGAATGCTGGCTCCCCGTTGATCGTGCCCGGCGTCAGCTCAACCAATGCGTCTGCGTCTGCCTCTCGGATTACCTCTTCCGTCGGCGTTTCGCTTTCTCCAACGCTGCCAGTCTTCCTTTTTCGAGCCATCAACTTGGTGAGGTCGAGACCTCTCTTGTCGAGAACGGCTCCCTTGGAGTCTGCTGCGGCGACGACCCTGAATTCTAGCCCTCGCGAACTGAGTTCACTTGACATCCTCGAAAGCAGGTCAGCAAGGCCGCCCCCAACGACACCGAGGCCTACGACGATGAGCCTCAACTATGCGAGCAGTCCCTTGCGGAACATCAATTCAGCAGTGAGAATTGTGGAACCAGCCGCGCCCCTGATAGTGTTGTGGGAAAGGAATGTCAGCCTACCTGATTTTTCGTCGAGGCCCTTCCGCACCCTTCCCACGACAACGCTCATTCCCGGCACGCTTCCTGCATATCTGTCGAGCTTCGGCTGCGGCCTGTCGGGCGCCAGAGTCACGATGATGGGCTGCTCCGGCGCGGTGGGGAGCTTCATTTTTTGGGGCTCACCCCTAAAGGCGGCGAAGGCCTTCTCGACCTTCTCTGGCACGAACTTCTCCTCGGTTTCGACGTAGGCGGACTCTAGGTGGCCGTCCGTGGTGGCAACCCTGTGCACCATGGCGCTCACCTGGAATCCAGCGTTCCTGACTCGTTGCCCCGCCAGCGTGCCCAGGATCTTCAGCGGTTCAGACTCCACCTTTTCCTCCTCGTCCTTGATGTACGGGATCACGTTGTCGAGTATGTCAAGCGAGGGGACGCCGGGGTAGCCGGCACCAGAGACAGCCTGCATCGTGGACACAATGACCTTCCTGAGCCCGAAGGAGTCGTGCAGCGGCTTCAGCAGCAGCGCGAGCCCCGCGGCGGTGCAGTTGGGAGTCGCGACTAGGAAGCCCTTCCAGCCTCTCGTCTTGCGCTGATGCTCAATCAGGCTAAGGTGGTCTGGATTGACCTCTGGCATCATCAGGGGCACGTCGGGATCCATCCTGTGGGCGCTGGCGTCAGTGATTACTCTGAAGCCCGCCTTCGCGAACTTCGGCTCGAGCGTCTTGGCCGCGTCCGTGGGGAGAGGGGAGAAGACGAGGTCGGCGTGCACTTCGGCAGGGTCGGTTGCCTTGACACGAAGGTTCCTAGCCTTCTGGGAGAGGGGGAGGTTTGTCGTGACTGCCTCGCCGTACCTCTTGCCGACGCTGCTCTGGCCCGTCACCTCGACGAGGTCGAAGTAGGGATGGTCGGAGAGCATGCTGGCGTACCGCTGTCCCACCATGCCTGTAGCGGCCAGTACTGCAACCTTGATTTTGCGCATCTTTGACCTACTGCGCGTTGGGCGGTCTGTATTCGATAATAATCTATGCGTCGGGCTGGATTCTGGACGAATTGGCGAGTCATTGAGTCGCGTTCGCAAAAGGAAGGGCGCAGTAGCCGAAGTCGCTGACCGAGTGTTCTTCTAACTTGTGATGTCGCTTGCCAGACATCGTTCTCGGCTCTGAGAATATTCTTTTAATATTTCAGGCCCCTTATTCACTCTTAGCCGAACCATGACGAAACCCCCCACCCGAGCCGACGCGCGGAGAGTACTCTCTGCGGTCACAGTGGTGCTTATCCTCTTGGGGGCTACGGCTTTTGTCTCGGTAACCTGGCAGACAGGTTCTGCTGGTCCTATTGCTCAGCCCATCGGCTCTGTGGCCGCCGTGTTTGGTTCCGGCCGAGTCGCGTCATCGACCTTATCGTCGCTGTCTGTATCCAAACAATCCACAGCCCTCACGTCGTCGAGCCATTCGACCTCGTCTTCGGGCACGAGCGGTTCGCAGGAGCCTGGCAATTTCTCAATCTTCTGGATCACCGACACGCAGTTTCTGTCAGAGTCGAATCCCAGCCTGTTCAAGAACACAACTGAATGGATTGCGGCAAACTGGGCTTCATATGACGGCAGAATGGTGGTTCACACCGGAGACATCGTAGAAGATGGCATCAACAAGACACAGTGGAGGAACGCAAACGCTGCGATGTCTGTATTCCTCGACCGAGGTATACCCTATACCTGGGATGCGGGCAACCACGACGACCTCATCCTGAACAACCAGGACTCAGGATGGAATGGAAATGTCTGGGCCCCGGCTTTCAATGCCTCCGTCGCCAAGGCCGATGCGAACGCACAGCTCGGCACCTTCTGGGCCGGCGATTATCACAACGGCATGGACACGGCAGTCGGATTTACCGCGAACGGGCTTGACTTCCTGATCGTGAACATCGAGTGGAACGGCGACCCAGGAACCGTCTTGAATTGGGTGGCCGGAATCCTAGACAATCCTTTGTACGCCGACTACAATATCATCATAGCTACCCACGCGTATATCGACATGAACGGGAGCCTCAACGACCCGAGGTGGGGAACGTATCTGGCCGATTTCATCCGCAACCTGACATCGCTAATGGACAAGCATTCCGCTCAAGTCTTCCTGACCCTGAACGGTCACTTCTACACCGAGACCGGATATCATACGCCCTACCCGACGAACAATCGGAACGAGCTTATGTTCAACAGACAGGATTGCCTCGACAACCCTGGATGCCCTCCCGCCGATGTTGCGACAAGCGACAAGCTGAAAGTTGGGGCCGCGACTGTCACTATACTGACGTTTGACACAAGCAGGAACAAGATAAGCGTCAGAACCTACGACGTCTACAAGGGTCAATTCATGAGGGACCCTCAAGATGAATACTCCATCAACATGTTCTCCAACCGACTCAACTATAGCACAACCACTTCGGTTTCGTGTCAAAGTCCGGCGGCCGTAGAAACTGCATCAACCTGCACCTCCACAATCTCGGGAGCCTACGGCTCCGCCGAAGGAGAAACAGTCTCCTTCACGGCCTCCGGGTCAGGCAGGTTTGACCACAATAGCTGCACTGTTGGTGGGGGTAACTGCTCGGTCAATTATACTCCTACCGTCCTATCCGGTTCTCCGCAGACAATCACCGCAACTTATCCGGGTGATGCGTTCAACGCCGCAAGCTCCGGAACCGCACTGATCATCGTTGACAAAGCGGCACCGAGAGTCACCACAATTCTTTCTGCATTCAGAATCAGCGTGGGCCAATCGGTCAACGACTCGGCCAAGCTTCCGGGAGCTACGAGCGACGCTGGTGGCACCGTTCAGTACGAGTACTTCGATTCTGGAAGGTGTACTGGCTCCCCTACGGACGTGGGAGGTCCCGTCGCCGTGACGAATGGTACTGTTCCGAACTCGCAAGCGCAGGCATTCGTCGCAGCTGGGTGGTACGGTTGGAAGGCTGTTTACAGCGGAGATCCCAACAACGACGGTGCAACAAGTGGGTGCGAGCCCCTATTGGTGGGACGTGGCTGGTTGGCTCCAGCAATCTCCGTCAGTCAGACAACCGTTGAGACACTAGGGGGAGGGCAGACGCAGAGTGGAATATGGTCAAAAGGGGTGATTCTACGCCTGGCTGATTCTGCGCATCCGGGACGTATTGCGCTCTTGTCTGGGTGAATTCGATGATGGCTTACGCGTCGGGCGGGATGTTTCTTCATTTGTCGAACCGCTAGCTTGTTCGGCACGCTTCAGTGCCGGATGCCATCATCTCAGCGAATACCGAGGGCACTCTTGAGCTCTTTTGTCTTGTCGGTGCGCTCCCAGGTGAAGTCTGGGTCATTTCTGCCGAAGTGCCCGTAGCACGCCGTCTTCCTGTAGATCGGCCGCAGAAGGTCGAGATTCCGAATGATCATACCGGGGCGCATGTCGAAAACCTTTCCGACGGCTTCGGTGATTTTCTCGTCGGTTACCTTTCCCGTTCCGTATGTGTCTACCATCAAGGAGACGGGCTTCGCGACCCCGATTGCATATGCAATCTGCACCTGGCATTTCTCGGCCAGCTTCGCTGCGACGATGTTCTTCGCTATGTACCTAGCCATGTAGCTCCCCGAGCGGTCCACTTTGGTTGGGTCTTTTCCGGAGAAACACCCTCCGCCGTGAGAGCCCACGCCTCCGTACGTGTCCACGATTATCTTCCTTCCCGTGAGACCCGAATCTGCAAGCGTGCCTCCTATGACGAATCGGCCCGTGCCGTTAACGAGGAACTTTGTGTTTCCGTCGATCAGCCGCTTCGGGACGACCTGTTTGATGACCTTCTCGATGACGTCCTTCCTGACCCGCGCCTCGTTGGCGGTTTCGTTGTGCTGGGCCGCGACCACAACTGTGTCGACCCTGAGCGGCTTGCCGTTTTCGTACTCTACCGTGACTTGTGACTTCCCGTCGGGCCGAAGGTAGGGGACTATTCCCTTCTTTCTAACCTCAGCGAGCCTCCTGACGATGCCGTGCGCGAGGGTGATTGGCAGGGGCATCAACTGGGGCGTTTCGTTGGACGCGTAGCCGAACGTCATGCCTTGGTCCCCGCTTCCCATCTCCTCCGGCGGCTTGTTGACCCCCCTCGCTATGTCGGGCGACTGTTCCTCAATGGAAGTGAGGACGCCGCAGGTCTCCCAGTCGAGGCCGTCCTTCGCGTTGTTGAAGCCGATGTCTTTGAGCACGTCCCTCACAATCTGCATGATGTTAACGTAGGCAGTCGTCGTAATCTGGCCTGTGACCATGACGGTCCCCTGCATTATCAGGGTCTCGCAGTCGACTCTCGCGTTCTTGTCCTTGGCCAGAATGGCGTCCAGGACCGCGTCGGAGATCTGGTCAGAACATTTGTCGGGGTGACCTTCGGCCACGCTTTCCGAAGTGAAGAGGTACCTTCCAGCCATCTCAGCTCAGCTCCCGCGAATCTGGGTAATTAGCTTCACGCTGCGCCGACCCTTTGAGAGGCCAGGGCGGCTCCGTTCGCCAGCGCCTCCAGCTTCTGGAGCCCTACCAGCCGAGTCACGTTCCCCATGTTGGCGAATGTCTCGAAGCCGCAGTCCGTGCCGCCGAGGATGTCGTTGGGGTCGAGCTTGTCGATGGCTGCCAGCCTCTCCAGGCGCGCCGCAACCGTCTGTGCGGTCTCGACTATCGGGGTCTTGACGTCGATTACGCCCGCAGCGAGCTTGAGGCCCTTAGGCCAGCTGTGTTCTTTCAGGTAGTCCTGGAGGACCAGTGCGTCTCCTTCGTGCCTCGGGTTTGCCATCTCTCCTACCAGGGTTCCCACCTTCAGCCTGAGGAACTCGGGGAGGACCCGGGCGTAGTCCGCGTCGAACCTGTGGGAGCCGACCCAGTTCCCGTAGCAGTAGTGCACGCGTATCCTGTCCCTTGGCAGGCCTGCAATCGCTTCGTTGATGGCGTCGACATGATGGGGGAGCGCCTCGTAGAAGTCCACGCCCCAGGAGCCCGTCTGTTTGCCCATCGCCAGGTCGGGGGAGTCAAGCTGGAGGTCCACGCCGTCAACGCTCAGGATGGCCTGATACTCCTTCCTTAGTTCCTTGCCGACGTCCGACAGGTACTCGTAGTGGTCCCTGTAGGCCTTTCCGGGCGGGAAGAAGATTGTCGTGACTCCAGGAGACGGAGCGGGCACGAAGATTCGCTTCGCTCCCTCCTGCTTCGCAAGCCTCACTGCGTCTTTGGCTTCCCTTTTCGCGAGGTCCGCTCCCTTGTATCGGAGCTTGCTCTCGATCTTCGGGAGGTCGAAACCTTTCAGCTGGCCGCTGGCCATAAGCTGGGCGAACTGGGGGTTCGATTCCTGAAATTCTTGGCCAAGCGTCGGAGTGAAGGGCATCGCAGCCTTCTCGGTCTTTGAGAAACCGTCGAACCTGTTCGGAAGATAATAGGTGTATCCGCCCTTCCTCTGCTCGCCGTTGCTTACCCAATGGAGCCCGCGGGAGCTCCCTCCTGGGTGGACCTGGTCTCTGATTGCGCTTCTCTCCGCGACCTCTATCACGTCCTTATGGTCGAGCGAGATTTCACCCGTGGGGCTCTGGGGCAGCAGCTTGTTGATTTCTGGGGTTCGGAACCAACTTCCGGTCATCGTGGCGAGAATAGGCATGAGGGCAACTGCCCTGATTATGGCTTATATCGATTCTTGATTGGATTATTCATAAACGAATGTCGTCACATTCCAGTATTGAGTTGAGCTGGTTCAGTCGGAACGGTGCACCTACCAACACTTCAAGTACCTTCTTTCTTCGAAATCGTTTGTCGGGCGATAACCGTAATATCATTCGAGACACTGGCATTGGCACATCATTGAGGCAAGAGACTTGAAACCTACCGCTGCCCTAGTCCTTTTCGTTGCCCTGTTCTTGCTCCCCTTGCTCGCTGGTGGCCGGCCCGCTTCTGCCCTCACACCCACCTCGACATCGATTTCATGCAGCCCGACCACATTCACAGTCGGTACGACAACACTCTGTTCGGTGTCGGTCACTCCCTTTTCTAGTTCTTCCGCCGGCGAAGCCGTCATCTTCAGCTCGGCTGGAGGGACTGGGAAATTTGCTCCGACCTCTTGTACGCTCTCGATTATAGGGACGTGCTCGCAGGCAGTCTTTGCCAACGGCGCTGGGAATCTCACGGTCCTAGGCAACCTATGGAGGTGACTCGGTCTACTCTGGATCGTCTGGTACGACTTCCGTCAGTGTCACTCAGGTGGTTACGTCCTCCACCGTGAATTGTTTTCCTTCCACACTCGCTGCCGGTTACTCTACGGTCTGCACTGTGACGGTTACAGGCTATTATCCAACAGGTTCGGTCTCGTGGAACTTTACCAGCAGCGGAACCTTCTTGTCGGACACGTGCACGCTGTCCGGAACCAATCCGAGCACTTGCCAGGCTACCCTGACCCCGCAGAATTCGGGAAACGTCACGGCCACCTACGGGGGGGACGCCAACAACCTCGGGAGCGCGGGCACCTTTCAGGTGACTTTTGTTCCTAACGAGTACGTAAGATTCACCATGGACAACTCTGGCCCGCCGGCGACCATAACTCTGTCGGGCTGCTCGGTGTTTCCCACATCCGTAGTCGCGAACGGGATGGCGCAAATCCTGCACACTGACCCGGGCTGCTCCCCAATCACGGCATCGCTCCCACCTAGTACGGGAGGTACCCGCTACGTTGGGTACGGAGGAGTGAGCACCTTCGCCATCCCCGGCTGCTCACCCAGTTCTTGCCAGAATTTCTCAGCTACGGTCTACTTTCAGCTGCAAAGCGAGTACAAGGCTACGCCGTTCACACCCGCTGCCTGGACCACTCCGGGGTCCATCCCAGTCACGGGGACCTGGGCGGGGAAGCAGGGCGCCACCATCTGCACAATCCAGTTCGTTAGTGGAGGCGGCGTGTCTTCTTGCCAGGGCTGGTCTGACTACAACAGACAGTTCTCATTCTCCAACTTCACAATCTCGACATCGCTGCGATGGTCTTCCCCTCATTCCTCGTTCAGCGTCAGCGCAGCCAATCAAATCTACGACGCAAACTACTACTATCAGGTCCTCGAAGGGTTCCGGTATTCACTCGAGGGGTCTGCGTCGGCACCTTCTGCACCGCTCCTGGCCTACACGGCCTTCGGGTCTAGCGGCTCTTCCATGCTCGGCACATCGTTGACACAGTTGTGGCTCGACTCGGCCTCTCCTTGGAGTGCGCCACAGATACTGCCGGGGTCGTCTTCAAACGAGAGGTGGGCGTCGAATGCGATTTCGGGCAGCGCCGCTGCCGGCCAGAACGTCTCAATACCGTACTTTCACCAGTACTATGCGACGCTCGGATATTCTGTTGTAGGGGGGCCATCCGGGAGCAGTCCACCCACGGCTGTTCTGAGCCTGTTCGGGGGTCCGGTCCGCGTCGTGCTTACGAATCAATCTTCGCAAGCGCAGACGTGGGCTGACGCGGGCGGCGGGTACAACTTCACCAACCCTCTGGTTGGGTCTTCCTCGACGGTGAGGTGGATCGCACTCCTCGCGTCCGGAACCGTCTCTTCTTCCGGCAGCATACTCCCAACTTACTATCATCAGTATGCCTTCGCGCTGGGTTACTCGGTGGTCGGGGGAGGTCGATTCAACCCCCCTCAGCTGATCACCGCAAGTTTCGGCTCATCGTCGCCACGCAACTTGACGGTCAGTGTTGCGACCCACTGGCTCGATGCCGGCTCCCAGTGGGCGGTCAGCGCTCAGCTGCCTGGCTCGACCGCGAACGAGAGGTGGGCGACGGGCTCGCATGTGTCCGGCACCGCGAGCGCCGCTGTCACAACGGTCTTCGAGTACTACCATCAGTTCATTGCGAACGTTTCGTATCAGGTGCTGGGCGGTGGGACGCCCGGGGCGCCGGCCTACAGCTACTCGTCTATGGGGTCAGTAACCCTGGCGACGCTCTCCACCTCCCCCACCAGCCTCTGGGTCGACTCCGGCACGAAGTGGAGCCTTCCACCTCTCCTCGCGGATTCCGCGTCAAACGAGAGGTGGATTGCAGCGTCCGTCACGGTCGGCAACGCCACATCGCCGTTCAGCGATGCTCTGCCATACCAACACCAGTACTTCGTGAAGGTGAGCGCGAACACGGCCGTGGGAGGAAGCTACTCGAACTCGACTCGGTGGTACAACTCCGACGCGAAGGTCAACCTGACGGCCACCGCGAGCGTGAATTGGAGGTTCGATTACTGGGACGGGGTGGGAACAGGGTCGTACAACGGGACTTCCGCAAGTCCCACAGCCTCCGTCTCGGGGCCCATAAACGAGACAGCAGTTTTCAGCCCGGGAATCTTCGTCGGCTCCACGCAGGGCGGTTCAGTGCGCTATCAATTTGGTTCGACCTCTGGAACAGTCTCGGGGGGAGGCAACTCGACTGTCTTCGTCCCGCTCGGAGAAAACCTGACCGTTACCGCAATCCCATCGTCGGTCCTTCAGGTGTTCGATGACTGGTCGGGGAACCTGACGGGAGGCAGGGTTCAGGGGTCGTTCGTGGTCGGAGCGCCGGGAAGCGTGACAGCCACTTTCGCGGTGAACTACCTGGGGATAGGCGAGGCCGCATCGATTGTGGCAGCGCTGGTGGTGGTCGCCACGGTCGCCCTGGTCAGGCGGAGGCGGAGGTCGAAGCCCCAGAGAGAGGGAGAGTGGCAGAAGAAGACGTGGCAGGAGGAAATGGAGGAACCGGAGGAAAGAAAGGGCAAGGCCCCGAGAAAGTCGAGGCTGCTCTCGGTCTTCGGGAGTCTGAAAGCGTTCGGCCGCTAGCCATCAACTGCGCTGACTATGTGTTCGATTCCCGCACATTTTCGTTGAGGATCGGGGAGAATGGCGTCGCAACCCTCTGGGATTTGGTGACGCTGACATCAAGTTGTGGCTTCTCTTCCATTGCAACTACTCTTCCTTTCCTAACAGTTGCTACTCTTACAGGCATGGTGTACCATTTCGAAACAATAAGTGTGGCGTCGGCTTTTGCTTTCCGATGTTCTTTCACCATTTGCCTAATGTCGAGATTCGAAAGAATGTTGCCATAGTAGACCAGTAGGGTCTCTGAACTTGGTATTGATCCGCTCCGTATTGCTTTAGCCAAGGCAGTGAGGCTCCCACTCTCGTTCTTCCTGTCCCTCGAATAAGCTATCTTCACCCCGAGTGATGAACCGTCTTTGAAGTAGCTCTGGATTTCTTCCATTCAGTATCCAGCCAGAAATGTGATTTCACGTACGCCGTGAAACGCAAGGAGTCTAACTATGTACTCCAGCAGAGGACGCTTCTTCTCCCCTATCGGTATCATTGTTTTCTGGAAGTAATCAGTTAACGGTCGGAGACTCTCCACACAGCCCCCACAAAGGACTGCCGCAGCAAGGTCAAGTTTCCATTGGCGGCTCCGACTTGGATTAGTTCCTTTAGGTTTTGCAAGCGACTGTTCCTTAGTCTTTCGCCCATGCTTTCTGGGCTATGTCAGCTCAAAGATACGTAGTTTCCACGACTACACTACGAGGACAGAGCTTGCTTAGATGGCTCGGACCCCGTTCCCAGTCCAAGAGCCGCAAACCTGATTCCATTTCTTAGGAATTTGTTGCCATCTAGAATTCTTCTACCGTCCACGACCGCAGGCGTTTTCATCAATGCCTTGACTTGCCTAGGGCTAATCTTGGAGAACTCTGGCCATTCGGTGACCAGGATGCAGCAGTCGGTACCGTCAAGGCAGTCTTTCACCGAGCTTGCATAATCTATCCTGTCACCAATTATCTTCTTTGCATTCTTGCTCGCAACAGGGTCGAATGCTACCACGCGAGCACCAAGTCTGAGAAGTTCGTGTACCAATCTCAATGAAGTCGCTTCTCTCATGTCGTCGGAGTCCGGCTTGAACGCCAACCCCAGTAAAGCTACTCTCTTCCCGCGTAAAGAGCCTACAAGACTTTCGGCCAACTCGATTGCTACCCTGTATTGCTTCTCATTCCTACTCGAGGCAGCTTGGGCGACTCCCAACTCGACTCCGAGTGTTGAAGCGAACCTCAGTAGCGCGTTGGTGTCCTTTGGAAAGCACGATCCTCCATAGCCCAGCCCGGCCCTCAGGAAACCAGGGGCGATTCTCTTGTCGAGTCCCATTGCTTGAGCCACTACAGCAACATCGGCTCCCGGCAGCCTCTGGCACAAGTTGGCTATCTCATTGATGAAAGTTATCTTGGCCGCGAGGAATGAATTGCTTGCGTACTTGATCAGCTCGGCGTTTATTGTTGATGTCAGGACAATCTTTGGCATGCGATGACGATAGAGGGCTCTGTACAGTGTCAGAAGTTCCGTCTGGGACTTCTTGTCTTCGGTCCCTATCACCAACCTATTAGGGCGCATAGTGTCTTCTAGTGCTTTCCCCTCTCTCAGGAACTCTGGATTGGCGGCAAGACCGAACTCGCCAAACTTTTTCCGCGATGCAGATTCAAGCGCCGGTCGAACCACTACCTGTGTTGCCCCGGGAGTGACTGTGCTTTTGACGACGACGAGGTGGTATTCGTCTGACTCTCGAAGCACTTGCCCAACGGAAGCAGCCGCTTTCCTGACATACCTCAGGTCATTCGAACCACCATCCGAACTCGGGGTTCCAACCGTTATGAATTGCACGCGGGCTCTTGTCAACTCGTCGTAGTTTGTGGTCACTGTGAGCCTCTTCGTCCTCAGCTGGTTCTGCAGGATTTTTGCCAGTCCCGGTTCGACAAAAGGAAGTTGACCTCGAGCTATCTTGGCTAGCTTGCCTTTGTCCACGTCAACTCCTATGGTTTGGAACCCACGGTTGGCAAAGCACACGGCAGTTGTGAGGCCTACGTACCCTAGACCAACAATTCCCACTGCGTTAGTTCTCATCCGGTTTCATCACCTTTGGAGGGCCATCAATTGAGTCGCGTTTTGCTGTCAGAACCTGGCAAGAATGTCATTTTTCCCCGACTTTTGACTATTGTGTGGCGACCAAGCGAAGGAATGGTTGCTGCCATCTTCAAGGTGCTGTCGATTTTGGCAAATATAAGATGGATTGCAGGTTGCTCTTATCACGGCTTGCCATAGGGAAGCGCTTTCGTGTAGAATGAACTTGCGGGAAGGCTTACAAGGTCTTGCGCCGGGACTACCAGCTGCTGGTTAGGGTGGTTCTCACCAGGCCCAAGGAGTACGACTATTGATCAGAATCTCAAAACTACAAGGTGTGATTCTAGTCGGGCTGGCAGTCAGACTAGTCATCTCCCCTTTCCTGGCTCACCCGTTTGATGTCTATGCCTGGTATGAGAATGGGGAGGGCTTTCTCAATGGCTCGATTCCACTATCGAGCTTCCTCGCGCCCTATTCGTACGCCTTCTTCATCTTCGTCTTTCCGGCAACATTTGCATTTCAGTACTTGTCGAGTGTCTTGAGTCTCCCCGCCATCCCGATTTCATCTCTTAGCCCGCTGTTGAATCCTGGTGCACCCTGGAACATAACTGTGGTACCTGGCGTCTTGTTCGATTTCTTGGTCAAGATCCCATTGATTGCATCAGACACAATCATTGCGCTGATCATATATCGCCTAGTGATGAAATACGTTCGCGACGAACGAACAGCCTTGTCCGCGCTGACATTGTGGTATCTGAATCCCTTGACCATATGGGTGTCATCCGGGTGGGGAATGTTTGACACGTTGGCTGCCCTCTTTACGTTGCTAGCCCTTTGGCTACTCCTTGGTCGTAGATTCTTCCTGGCTGGGGCATCGCTTGCGCTTGCGGCGTCGATGAAGTACTATGCCGTCATCTTGATTGTCCCACTTGCACTTCTTGCTTGGAAGTCCGAACGGGCGAGAGGTCTTGTCTATTCCGTAGCAGGTGTGGGTGGAACAGGTATCCTCATGGCAATCCCCCTTCTAAGCAACACGGCTTCCTACTTTGTGATACTCACAGGAGGCGCAGTCTCGCAAAATCTCCATTACTCCGGACTCACTTTTTGGACCGCCGTAACCCTGTTCTATTCGTCATTCAATCAATCGGTAATCTCCGCGGCATTGGTGACCTTCACGCTGGTCGTTTTGTACATCACCTTCGCATCAAAAATGGCTCGCCCTGACTTCATCGCCTCAGCCGTGGCCTTCGGACTGCCGATAATCGCCCTCCTTCTTTTCTATAGACTAGTAGCCGAGAACTACGTGATTTGGGTGCTGCCGTTTGCTGCCATTCTCGTCGCGGGAGACAGGAGATCCAGGATTGTGTATTGGGGCATATGCCTCATCGCCTTTGTGTCAAGCGTCGTTGATTCATTGCTCCCGTATTACTTCTTACCCCTTGCGCCGTGGATTGGGAGTTACCTTGTCGCCGCGGTCTCGGTTGTGGCACCATACAGGGTTGCGCCTGGCGGTGTTATCGTGCAAGGCGTGACAATTGGCAAAATGATCCTGTCTCTCCTCGGCGTCGCAGCATCAACTCTCCTTGCAGTCCTTGGTGTGAGGTTGTCCAAGTTGAGCAACCTGACTTCGTGGACGTTCTCCTTAACTGGAATGAAAGGAATCTCGCGAGTTCTTCAATCGGTGGTTGTTGACTGGGGCCCTTCACTCGCCAAGAAGGCAACAGTGAATCTCAGGGGATTCGAACGGTGGTTGCTGCGAGGCGTCCGGTGGGCTTGATGTATTGACGGTCAAAGCTTGGTTGAGGAGGCTTTTTGAGAGTACATCTGGAGGGGCAGGTTCGGCGCGATTCGTCTCGTCAACAACAAACCCGCACATCATGATTTCCCTCATCATGGTGGATCCTACATGAATCTAATCGGAACAAAGGCCGTGATAACCGCAGGTGGCGTCGGGACACGCCTTCTTCCCTTCTCGAAGGAGATACCCAAAGAAATGGCGCCAGTTATAGTCAAGGGTCTGGACCGTAGTGTGCAGGTGAAACCTATCATTCATGCCATTTTCGAGCAACTCTATTCGGTCGGCGTCAGAGATTTCTTCATTGTGGTTGGGAGGGGGAAACGAGCGATTCAAGAGCACTTTACACCCGACACGGCCTTCACCGATTACCTCAAGTTAGCCGGCAAGGCCTCGACTGGCCTGATTGATTTCTATGATCGGCTAAAGCGCTCTAACATCGTGTTTGTGAGTCAACCCGAACCAATTGGGTTCGGAGATGCTGTCTTGCGGGCTGGGCCGTATATCAAAGATGATTTCTTGGTCTACGCTGGAGACACTTTGATACTCTCTCATAGGTCAGGCCATCTTCGTAGGCTAAGCAACGCGCACACGAGATTTGGTGCCGACGCGACTATTCTACTTCAAGAGGTAACGAACCCAAAGGTATTTGGCGTTGTCCGAGGAAGCAAGATTTCGGCTGGAGTAATCAAAATCAACGAGGCAATCGAGAAGCCAGACCACCCAAAGAGCAAGAATGCCATAATGCCCATCTACATTTTCAAGAGCTCTATCTTCGACGCTCTCAAGCGATTGGGACCGGGCAAAGGTGGCGAGATTCAACTCACGGACGCCATACAATCCCTAATTGAAGGAGGACGGACTGTCCTGGGGGTAATGATGAAGGAGGACGAAATGAGGCTAGACATAGAATCGCCACAGACATTCCTCGAGGTGCTCAGAGGCTCTCTGGAGAGTATCTGCGGAAGAATTGACAGTACTTGCAGATGAAGCTCCGTACTGTCTCCAGGATTTTGTGAAGGACTTCTCGGGTAAGAAGGTGCTTGTGTCTGGGGGTGCTGGGTTTCTTGGAAGTTGGATGTGCGGGGTATTGGCAGAATGTGGCGCTGAGGTTAGTTGCGTCGATAATCTTTCTACAGGTTCCCTTCAAAACGTCGCGCAACTCAAATCGGAGGGCAGTGTGGTAGTGGGAGATATCGAGACTGTTGAGCTCGCTCGTCGTTACGATTTTATCTTCCATCTCGCTAGTCGAGCATCTCCTGAGGAGTACTCGACCCGTC
>CAVWXJ010000003.1:0-49675 GCA_963759195.1 uncultured archaeon | reverse complement strand
AGCAGGCTGTAGTCTGCGAAGGTATCCGCCCTGTCCGCCACGGGGACGTCTCGCGGGACCACGTGAGCGGATTCCGCCATGCGCAGCCAGCCGTCCTTTTCGAGTCTTCTGGCGAGCGTGGTCTTCCCTGTCCCCGAGAAACCTTCGATGACGACGAAGACCAATCGGGGGCGCCTTCTGTGGGGTGTAATTATATGCTCTCGCAGGGCGCCGAGCTAAGGCAGGGCGAAGAACGTGGCTTGATTGAAGACAAGGAGGTAGACCAGGTAAGCCAGGTAGCCGAAACCAAGGTAGGCGACTGTGGGGACGCCGTAGGTCACCTCGACCATCGATCCCTCGACGTGGTCCTTGGCGACTAGGTCTCTGGCAACGTTGACGTCCCTGTCGAGCTCCTTCTTGCTCCCGTTCGTGATCACGGCCTTCGGAATCCACTTCTGCTCCTTCAGAAACTGCTCGATTGGAATCGTCTGGGTGCCCTTGGCGCCGCCCCAGGCGTACTCGTATCCGATGTGAAGGAGAGCGACCACAGCGGTCCCGAAAAGCGGGGGGATAGGCGAGAGTGGGAGAGGGTCAGCGGCTATGAAGGCGAACGCTATGCCGTCAGCCTGCCCCATGTATCCGAGCAGGACAAAGACCAGGGATATCACCCCGACGAGAGCGACTTTTGCCCCGAGGTATTCTATGGCAGGGTAAAGCGAGTAGAAAGCATAGACGACCCCTATCACAGCGGGCACCCAAACTATGTCCGACACTGCCCGCTCCTTGATGTCCTGGTAGGATGCGATGATGAGGGAGACGCAGATGAGTATCTGCGAATACACGGATGAAACGTTGTGCTGAGCCGTTTATAAGCTG
Source organism: uncultured archaeon (assembly GCA_963759195.1). Classification (GTDB taxonomy): domain Archaea; phylum Thermoproteota; class Nitrososphaeria; order Nitrososphaerales; family Gagatemarchaeaceae; genus DASPPF01. The sequence goes on along the minus strand of CAVWXJ010000003.1, from coordinate 48,820 downwards.
CACACGATTCGTCGGCGTGGACGGAAGCGCATCGAGTGATTTCATTCCTCTCGAGACTCTTCCCCTTGGAGCCGCCATCCTTCCTTCTGTCTTTCCTTGCGCTGAGGATCGAGGGAGCGGCATTAATCGCTTCTCCATTAAGCTTCTCGAGATTCTTCCTTCTAGGCTGCTTCCTAGCCATCGGTGGTGGCGCCGCAGCCGTTGCATTAATCGGCCCTCCCTTCGTCATCCCAATTTTGGCTTCGCTTGTCGTCGCGGCTTTTTCCCCAATCCTCTTCCTCGCCATGCGAGCCCAAGCAAGGCGCCGTTCAGTTGACGGAGAACTCCCATTCTTCGCAATGCTACTCTACATTCTGTCACACGGATCTAGCGTCAGCCTGGCCGGCGCCTTCGAGAAGGCCGAGCAGCTCGGGGACGACATACTCCCAGCGACATCCAAGGAGTCAGAGCGCCTCAGGAGGAACCTAGCCTATTCTGGCGAAGCCGAGCAGGCCACCATCGAGAGGACGTTCAAGAACCATCCAAGCAGGTCTATCAGGGAACTCGTCCACGGCTACCAGACAGCTCTCTCCAGCGGGCGTGACGTCCACGAATTCGCAAGAGAAGAACAGAGTTGTTTCTCGGTGCTCAGGAAGAAGGGTGGCGCTCCTTCTCAGTGGCTCTCTCGTCAATCACGGAAGTCTCCTTCATCTTCCTCGCCATCTTCCCAGTGGGAATCCAAATGGTGGCCGGAGGTTTCGCGGGTGGACGCTCATCGGGTCTTCTAGCACTGTCCACCGGAGCATTGGCCCTTGTTGCATTTGTCCTTCTAATCTGGATGGACTCCACTCAACCTGTCACAAGGGACACGTCTTTCCCTGCTGCCCGCCTTACCGCTCTGCTGGCATCGAGTTGCGCGGTCATGGCGATGTACTACTTGCAGCTCATCGTGGTCTCCGAAGCGGCCTTCGCTCTCTTGGCCTTGTCGTCAGTGTACGTTTTCTTCTCTAGAGGGTTCTTCAGGACGTTGGGGGCTGGCGAGAGGGAGGCGGCAGGCATGCTGCATGACCTCGCTGAGATGACGCGTTCTGGCGTTGAACTGCCTAGGGCGTTGCCAGGCCTACTCGAAGATCCCGGCGCAGTCGTGGCGCTCAGAGGCCCTCTGGCTACGTTCGCCTTCCAACTCTCGATGGGGAAGTCACCGGTCGCAGCGCAGAAGATGATATCGCATCCGTCGTGGTTGGTAAGAATCTCGTTTGCATTGCTGGCCGTGGCCTTCGAGACGGGCGGAGGATTCGAACAGCTCGAAAGGCTTTCTTCCTCCTTCAGGCGCGTTACGGATTCCAAGGCATCTGCCAGGGCTTCGGTCCTCCCCTACGCAGCCCTTGGAATCGCGGTCCCCGCCCTCTCTGCCGCGTCTTTCTGGTTCCTCAGAAACATGCTAGCGCTGAGCCCAGGGTTCCAGCTCTTCGCTGTCCACATTACGGGAACGGGGGCGGGCGGATCCATACTCGCATGCACAGTGTTAACCGGCCTTCTTATTTCCAAGGCGCACTCCCAATCGATGAAGAATACTTCAGGCCTTCCACCCCTACTCGCCTCGGCCCTGATTTCCCTCCTGCTGTTCGGTAGTCCGTAGCGGATTGGGGATTAAATATCGCGGGCAACTCTTCTCGCATGCACGATAGGAAAGCAATCAGCCCGTTCATAGCTACGGTGATTTTGGTTGCCATCACGCTCACCATCGGTGGCGTTCTCAACACCCAGTTCTCGTCCCGATAGTCGGCGGAGGTCCGGAATCCGTCCGTCACGCTGGTCGACATAATGTGGGTCGGACAGGCAGACCATCGTGGTCATCTTCAAGAACGATGGAGACGTCCAGTACACTGTTTCAAAGATCTCTTTCGTACAAATCCACCGCGGAACAGTTCGTGATAGGGCGCAACGCCAGTGTGATCGCCGGGTCGCCCGTTCTGGTCCCGGGGAGCCAGTCTCTGTCAAGTTCACGGTCGTGGGCACGACGCTCCCCGAGTTCTCGACCTACTCGCTCACGGTGGTGACAGACCAGCTTGCGCGTGCCTTCACGGTTCAGGCTTAGCCGGATTCGCCGCGGACTGACGGAGGCGTATTCCGCCGCGCATTGGTCGCGGCGGTGACCATAGCGCTCTCCTCTCGCGTCTACTCGCCGATGCTACTTTCCCGTCGCCGCCCACCCGATCTACTCCTTGAACACCTACTCCGTCCTGCGCCTACCCTCCTTCCTCCACGTCCAGGTCAACTCGTCCGCGCCAACGACCCTGCGGAGGTCAGGGTCGACGGCGCGTCATCCTCCTCGGGCATTCTGGCTCTGGCTCGGTTCTCGTACAATACCCGGGCACCCTTTGCTCTTCCAATCCGGACGACCTTCTTCTCGGTAAACACGACCCGGGACCATTCAGTTGCCAGCGACGGGGCTTCGTGGATCGACGGCGATGGAGTCGTCGTCGGCGCAGGTCCGGCCCGGATGGCACGAAGTGGTCCTCTCTGGGCGGTTCTGGCTGCATGGTCAACCTTCCGGGAGGCGTCCAGGTGAGAGGCGCCTCGCCTTCGAGCTCGTCGGTGCCGGTGGAGTCATCGTCCTCTCGCTCGTTCGTCTTCATGGTTCCCTACTACGCGAGCGGGCACGTCGCAACCATAGTCTTCGACGGCGGGACGCAGGTGCTTGGCTTCTAGACCCGCGGTTGGCGAGGTGGTGGGCTCCGTGTCGATGCTCGCAATCACCATCGCGCTCCTTGGAGGCGCGTCCTACCTCGCTTTTTCCTCAATAGACGGCGCCGCGGCTTTGGTTGGAGGGTCAGCCCAGACCGAGGCGCGCGAGGCCGGCCTGCTCGTTAGCGTGGTTGGTTTCCAGTCAAACACCACCGGCACCTACGTGTGGCTGTTTGACTACGGTTGGGAGAGCTCTCCCGTCGGGTCGGTCCTCGTCAACGCCCAGCCCGTCCGATGGTCCACCAGCTGTGGAAGCGACTGGTCAGGTACGCTCTGTGTGTTGACGCTTCCCCAAGGAGCAAACGGGCCGGCCACGGTCGTCATAGGGGGCAAATCCCTCGAGGTCACCCTCTGATACCAGCCGCTCCAGGCTCAACTCCGCGTCGATGGACGTTATCCCGTTCGAGCCGCCCAAGGACGGGCGGGTGGTCTCCAGCTACCTTGTCGAATACGCGATTCAGGGGAGGAGCGGCCTCCCTCACCGAGGAAACTTCGCAGTCTACATCTACGAAGCGAAGGGCAAGCGGCATTTACCTCGTCAAGGAACCATACCTGGACCCAAGCTGATGGCCCCGTGTCGAAGGCGTTCTCGACGCTCACCAGCTGGCTCGCCCCGTCCCCTCTGGTCGAGTGGGATCCCATAGGCTACCTCGTCGCGGAGATGGAGAGTGAAGGGCTGACGGGGAAACTCAGCTCCGAGGAGCTGGCAGCAGCGAGCCACTATCTTGCGAGGGACATCTTGGGCTACTGGACGCTGGACCCTCTCCTCAGAGACCCGGAGATCGAGGACATCTCCTGCGAAGGAGTCGGGAGGCCGGTGAAGGTCTGGCACAGGAAGTTGAACGCCGACGGCTGGCTCGAGACGAACATCTCTTTCGGCGACCAGGAGCAGATGGACTCGATTGTCTCGAGGCTGGTCCACAGGTCGGGTCGCTCAATCTCCGCCTTCTCGCCCATAGTCGACTGCGGTCCTGCCCGAAGGGTTCCGGCTCGCCGCGACCTGGGGGAAGGAGGTGACGAGCCTGGGCAGCTGCTTCAGCATCAGGAAGCAGCGGAGCGAGCCCTTCACCGTTACCGAGCTCGTCAAGGCAGGAACCTTCGGCCCGCACCTCGCCGCCTACCTCTGGATGCTGCTGGACCTGAAGGGCTTCGTCGTCGTCTCGGGTGTGACAGCCTCGGGCAAGACCACCCTCCTCAACTCCCTGGCGACCGTCCTCAACCCCGCCTGGAAGATCGTCTCCATCGAGGACACCAGGGAGATCAACCTCCCGCACATCGGGCTGGAAGCCCCTGCACACGCGCACCGTCCAGGCGGGCCCGAGCATCACGCTCTTCGACCTGGTCAAGCTGAGTCTGAGGGAGCGGCCCGATTTCGTGATTCTGGGCGAAGCGCAGGGGTCAGGAGGTGCAGGCGCTCTTCCAGAGCGCTGCAGCGGGCTCGGGCTGCCTTACCACCTTCCACTCCGCCGAACGCCGAGTCCCTGTCGGCGAGGCTCACGCAGCCTCCGCTCTCGGTTTCGCCCTCCCTCCTAACCTGATCGACGCCGTGGTCTTCATGGTCCGCGACCCGGTGAGCGGAGTGCGGAGGGTCGCCGAGGTCGTGGAGCCCTGCGGCGACGGCCACGCGTCGTCTTCCCAGGTCCAGACGCCGCCCCCGACCAGGAGTCGGGGAAGCTCGAGTCCCGCGCCGCGGGCCAACGGCTACTCTGCCGCGAGGAGCTCGGCGGAGCTGCAGAGGAGGGAGGAGTTCATCAACGATGCTGTGGGCAGGGGGCTGACCTCCTACTCCTCCCTCGTCGGGGAGCTGAGGCGGTTCTACGGCTCGTCCAGCTTGACCCGCTGACTCTCGAATACCGACGTGAACCCTGTCGAGGGTGTCGATGTCCGCAGCCGACTTGTCGTCCCTGATTCGCTTTATCCTCGGGAACCGAAGCGCGAACCCGCTGTCGTGCCTGTCGCTCCGCTGTATGCTGTCGAAGGCAACCTCGAGGACTATCTCGGGCCTGACGGTCCGCCAGTAGCCGTGGTCCTTCAGGGTGATGGCCTTGAGCCTAGCCGTCATCTGGTCAATCTCCTCGTCGGTCAGTCCAGAGTAGGCCTTCCCTATGGTCGCCAGACTCTCGCCATTCCTGACAGCGAACGTGTAGTCGCTTATCACGCCGGCGCGCTTTCCGTGCCCGAACTCGGCCGCGACGATCACCACGTCGAGTGTGTCAAGCTCCTCCTTGAGCTTGGCCCATCCCTGCCCGCGCTTCCCCATCGTGTAGGTGCTGTCGGGGTCCTTCACCACGAGCCCCTCGTACCCGAGGTCCCTGCTCCTTCGGAACATCCTCTCGATTTCGGGCCCAGTCTTGACGGCCGTCCTCTCAGCGATCGCCAGCCCTGATCCTTCGACAAGGTCGCGGAGGCGCCTCGACCTGTCCCTGAGGGGCATTCCGTAGAGTTCCTCCCCGTCCATCATCAGAAGGTCGAACGCGAAGTACCTCACCGGGGCCCTCTTTGCCGCCTCTTCGAACCCCTCCGTCCGCCTGAGCCTGCGCTGAAGTAGCTGGAACGGCAGCGGCCGACCTTCACTAAATGGGACTATCTCGCCGTCCGCGACGAAGTCGTGCTCGATCTTCCGGGCCTCGCCGGCCACCTCCGGGAAGCTGTCGGTGATCTCCTCGAGCCTTCGAGAGTAGATCCTGACGACCCCGCCCCGCTTGTGCACCTGAGCTCTCACCCCGTCGTACTTGTACTCCGCGTAGACTTCCTTACCAAACCTCGCAGCAACTTCGTCGGCCGTTGCGAGGGGCTCTGCCAGCATGAAGTTCACGGGCCTGAACTGCATCATGCGCACCATCCCCAGCTCGCCTCTGGCAGCTGTCGCGGCCAGCACTCCTGCGTCGCCCAGCAACAGGTGCGCTTTCGCGACCTCCTCCTTCGGGAGGCCGTGGGCCTTCGCGACTGCTTCCTCCAGTAGCCCCGCCACAAGTCCCGTCCTCATCTCTCCGGTCATCGCCTTCACGATGTACTTCCCTTCCAACGGGGTTGCCCTGAGCAGCAGGGACTTCACGGCCCCCCTCCTCGACTCGGCCGAGCCCTTCCCCTTCGCGTTCCTCATCCTCTTGAACGCCTGCTCGACGTCGGAGATCGTCAATCTTTCGTCGAAGAGGCTCGTCGCCGTCTTGCGACCAAGGAGCTCCTGCGCTGCCTCGCCCAGGTCGCCGTGCTTGAGATAGACCCTGGACGTCTCTTCCCGAGGCGCGCTGCAGACCTCCTGCAGAACCTCAAGGAGTGTCGAGTACCCTACCTGCAGCTCGTTCTTGCTCCCTCTGGCGGAAGGCCTCCCAGTGGAGAGTCTGGCTACTATCTCCGCATCCTCCGGCCCTAGTGTCGCGAGGAACGCTGCTAGAGCGTCGACCTTGGCAATCTTGCTAGAGCTCCCGCGCACCCTCTCCATGGTTTCGGCGAAGGCCGAGAATTGCTCGCTGCCTTTCATGAAGATAGGTTTGCCGCCATTACGTAGGCTGGCTCTCCGTCCCTGTAGTAGGCCTCCAGCTTTCCAGTCACCTTGTAGCCCAGCTCCTCGTAGAGCTGCACAGCATTCTGGTTGGAGACGCGCACCTCAAGGTATGACTCGTTGGCGGACTTCTTCTTCATTTCGTCCTGGGCCAGCTGGATCAGCTTCGTCCCAATCCCTTTCTGCCTGTGCTCCTCCAGGACTGCAACCGACACCACGTGACCCTTCCTTGCGAGCCCCAGCCGCTTGAGCTGGGAGAATCCGTATTCCATCCTGCACATGATGTATCCCACGACGCTGCCCTCACGCTCCGCGACAAGGAAGGTTTCGGGGAATTCCGCCAGGATTTCGTGGTAGAAGTAGTCCGAGTAGTGCTCGGGAAGTGTGCGCATGTTGATGTCGATGACGGTCGGAACGTCCTCTGTCTCACACTGCCTTATCTCGTAGTCTCCGATCCTGCCCAGCACGGATTTCTGCATGCTCCCATCTCGCAGGCCCGCTGGCATGGATTAAGCATTGCCCCGAAAAGCGAGATAGCTTATTATCCGCAGAGCGAGGCCCGTTCACCAAGTTGGCTGAGACGCCGCCAGACTTCGACTCTGCCGTGAGGAAAAGGTTCAGCGTCAAGGACAGCTTTCAGCTCCCCGATGGCGAAGTCGAGTACAGGGTCGAATACGCTCCCGAATCCAAGGAGAGCTTCAAGGCTCTTTGCTCGGAGCTGCAGCCTCGGGGTTTCACTCCCTGGCTTTCAGGGACGGAGGAGGACTGCGCCCTTGTTGTAAGAAAGAAACAGCCCTTGCTTCCGCTGGTCTCCAGGATTCCAGTCTTGATGGCACTATTGACAGTTGCTTCGGTCGTGGCTTTCGGGATACTGGAAGTCCTCATCTACGCGGATTTCGCGCCCATGATCCCGGGCTACGCTGTCCTGCTTTCATACTGCGCCTGCATCCTCGCCGTCTTGGTCGCCCACGAGTTCGGGCACAGATACCTGGCCGAGAGGAAGGGGTCAGCAGCACCTGTCCCGTATGTGCTCCCGGGATTCCCCTTCATCACCCCTTTCCTTCCATCGATCGGGATTGCCTCGACCCAGCGGGAGGCCGCTCTGAACAGGGACACGCTGTTCGACATCTCGATAGCCGGGCCGATCGCTGCCTTTGTCATCACCATCGTGCTCTACGTGCTCAGTGCGTTCACGTCTGTCCAGTCGTCCGCGCCCGTGACAGCAGGTCAGGCGATCAACGCCTACCTCTCGGTTGGCCAGGTCAACCCTGGTGTGCTGCAAACGGCCATCGACTCAGCGCTCTCGCCGTTCCTGCAACAGGTGGCGCCCGGCTACGTGAGGCTCTCGCCTGTGAGCGACGCTGCAGCAATCGGGTTCCGATTGACCTTCCTCACACTCTTGCCGCTTTCCTTCTTCGACGGGGGGTACCTAGCAGCGGCGGTCCTCGGGGAACGCGGGGCAAGGGCGGCGACCTACCTGGGCATCCTCGCGCTCGTGGCCATTGACACGCCGGCGTACTGGGCACCAGCCTTGCTCATCTTGTTGCTAGCGAGCCGGCAGCAGCGGCCCCAGCTTCTCGACGAAGTCTCCAGGCCTTCGCGTTCGAAAAGAGCGCTTCTTGTCCTGGCGATATTGCTCGCGTTCCTTTGCCTGCCGATACCTCAGAACCTTCTGACGTTTCCGCTACCCTGATTCTATCCGGCACTCAGAAGCCCTTGCGACAACGTTCACCTTTGCCGTCCTTCCGGCCTTGCTGATGAGTCGTCCCACTGCCTCCCCTGACCCCTTCGCGGTTGCGAAGCCGAGTTTCGATTTCGCGTAGAGCTCTGGTAGACCGGAGAGAAGCATGACGTCGTAGTCTTCTTTCAGTCTGTGGAGATAGTAGACCTCCTCGAGGCCCGGGACGTACTTCTCCCTCCTCCTGCCGCCTTCCCCAGCGATCCTCCCTGTCACAAGCATTTCGAGCGCCTGCGACCCCAGCCCTCCAGAGCACTCTGCCATGACTAGTATCTCACCTGACTTCCTGACGCATCCAAGGACACCCCAGATCGTCCGCAGCGCGCCGGAGAGGGTCTGGTCGTAGCCGGAGCCGCCAGCGCCGACTATGAGGGCCTTGGCCTGGGGGACAGTTTCGCTGTAGAATCCGTTCCGTATTGCTTCGAACGGGGCGTCCTCCATTGCCGAGCGCACCCTCCCAGACCTCGGGACTATCGTCACGTAGCTCGCCCCGGTGATTCGAGAGGCGATCTCTTCCATCGCAGCGTACGCGTCGGTCCTCTCGAACGGGGTGGGTTCCATGTCCTTCCTCCTCTGTGCAGCCCCCTCCACCGAACCAGCCACCCAGTTCCTGCACGCGGCGACCTTGGGGTCAGTGATCCCGAAGAGAGGGTCTGGCATTGCGGTTCCCAGGAAGACCTTCTCACACTGGGCGCCAAGGTGCTCGCTAGCTGCAACGTCCGTCACCGGCTGCAAAGCCTCGCTCATCTTCGGCTTGAGGTCGGGGACCGCGAGCTCCATCTTCTTCGGGTCGCTCGCGACCACCTTCAGAGACTCGGCCGAAGCGATGGCGGGAGCAAGGTCACGGAGCAGCTCCACGGTCGTTGGGGTCGAATCGCAGACAAAAAGTCGTCCAGCCCTCTTGATCTTCTCTGAGAGCCTCTCGGTCTCGCCGGCGCTCTTCTCCGGATCAGGGTTGATGACGCTCCCAATGTTCTCAGCCTCCACGGAGACCAGGGTCTCGACCTCGCCGTATGGAATCCAAACCTCTGGCAAACAGTCAATCGCCGCGGGTGTTGTTTTATAAGTTCGAATCTTGGCCTCGCCAAGGTGGCCTGGAAAAAAAGGCGAGGCCGGCTCCAATCTCTCGCAGAAGGTCTGGTCAAGGCTGGGGCTCTGCAGTTTGGTACTTTCACCCTAGCCGATGGCAGGGAAAGCCCGTACTACGTCAACCTCAGGGGGCTGCCAAGCTACCCCGGCCTCTTCAGGCTCGTGGTGGACTCCATGGCCGAGATGATAGAGAAGGTGCCTCTGCCCGACGCCTACTGCTCAGTTCCCGTGTCTGGGCTGAACATAGCTGCTCCCCTGGCACTCGAGAAGGGCAAGCCGTTGCTCTATACGACCCAAAGAAAGCAGGGAAGCGGGCGGGTCCTGGAGGGCGAGGTGAGGCCAGGCTGGAAGGTGCTGGTGATAGACGACCTAGCCGAAACTGGGAAGACTGTCCTTTCAGCCGCCAAGGCGGTGGAACAGGAGGGAGGGGAGGTCAAGCACGCAGCGGTGGTTGTGGACAGACTGGAGGGGGCGCGGGAGTCACTGAGCAAGGAGGGCATCGCCTTGCACGCGCTGACCGACATCCTGGAGCTTTCTGACACTCTCTTTGCAATGGGAATGATGACCGAGGAGAACCTAAAGTCGATAACGAGGACCGTCGGCCGCGGCTAGTAGACCATCAGGTTCTTTTCTTCGAGAGTGACGTGCAGGTTGTTCACGGCCCTGTAGACTTCGCTCTCCTTCTTGGCGCCCGTGCATACCAGCTTCCCCGATGCGAACAGCAGAATCACAGTCTTCGGGTCGGCCATGCGATGGATCAGGCCCGGGAACTGCTCGGGCTCATACATGGACTTCGGCAGGGTCCTAGCAGCCTCTTCGAGGTGGACCTTCCCCCCGAGGCTCGCCGAAGCCACGATGTTCTGAATCTCAACCTCAGCGTCGTGCTTGATGGGTATCTTCCTCTCCCGGAGCCTCTTCACGACCTGCTCGACTGCCTTTCGTGCCTGCTCCTCCGACTTTGCCCCCGTGCAGACCATCTTGCCCGAGCTGAAAATCAGCGTCGCGGTCTTTGGGTTCTTCAGCCTAAACACCAATCCTGGAAACTGGTCAGGGTGATACTCTACGTCGACGAAGTTCTTGGTTATCTGATTGAGGTCGACGGTCTGGTTGACGGACGCGGATGCGACAACGTTCTCGATGCTGACTATTGCTTTGGTTTGTGGCAAGACCCGATGGCGAAAGACGCTTGCTATATAAACGGTATTTAAGGCGAAGCGGTTGCTGGCGGTTCCCTGTTCTTTCTGATTGAGTAGAGTTCGCTCAACACGAGGACTAGGATGATAATTGCAGCCAGGACGTAGTTTGCATCGTACGGAAGGAAGGCGAGCTTCTCAAAGTAAGGAACTACGAAGATGACCTCTCCCTCCACGCAGGAGGCTGTCACCGGGCCAGTGGCGATCCTAGCGTCTTGGTCCGTGCCACCGTTGTTGTCGCCCTTGGTTATGAGCCCGTTAGCAACAATGCCCACAATCCTGTGGATCACGGAGTTCCCAGTGGCGGAGCACGGTGGGTCGTAGACGATAATGTCGCCCACCTTAAGCGAGGAGTACGGCACGCTCGACACCACAACCATGTCTCCTTCCTCCAGGGTCGGATACATGCTGGTGCCCGTCACCTTCCTCGCGTAGACCAGAGTGAAGTAAGCGAATGAGCCGACCAGCAAACCCAGGACTAGCACGTAGGCTAGTGTGGTGAATAGCGGTCTCAAACTCCCCTCCTGAGCTCCCGGGTAGGTGTGTTAAACATTAGCAAAGCGTTAATCTGGCCATAGGGAGAAGGCGGGAGTATGAGGGCAGGAAGACTGCTGGAGATCATAGCGGTCAACGTAGTGCTGCTGCTGGCCCTTTATTTCGTCGCCTCGGATGTGGCAACAAGGACGACATATGCGGCACGCCAAGGCAACTCCTACTTCTTCACCCAATCCTTTCTGACCGAAACATCCACTTTGCAGGGAGCGAATGGATCACTGCAAAGCCCACTCACGCTGGCCTGGCTTCAGCTCATTCTGATAGTGCTAGTGATTCTCGACGTCCTCTATCTGTATGGCTGGGTTCAGAGAAGGCGCGTGGCTCCCCCCTCAGCGGCATGAGCGGTCGCCCCTCTGTTCATTCTTCCAGGCAGGCTTGATCGTATCATAACCACGCGGCGGGCATCAACTGTTCCCCTCTGATTAGGAAGCGACGGAGGCTCGGAGACCGTTTTGCAGGGGCCGCGCGACGGGATGAATTGCCGCCCTTGAATCGGGATTGCGAGGACTTCCGCTTGACGCTTTCGGGATCTCGCCTTGGCAGGAGCGTGGCAAGCGAATCCGGGGCGAATACCAATCAGCATGACGCCCATAGGGCAAGCTCGAACGATATTGTCTGTGTCAGATACTTCTCTCGCCAAAGCCGGGTTGGTTTTCTTCCTCCCAGCTCGGACGTCGTCAGCGCTGCCGTGACTTCGGGAGAAAAATGACAGAGCGTGCGGTCACGTGCAATCGACCATGTTGGACCTTCGTCCCCGTCGATTTCACGTCTGATCAGGGACGAAACTTGAATGGCACGCTAGACTGCGCGGTGGGGTAAGCCGCCGAAAACAATACAATTTTCTTGCAGAATCTCACGCAATAATGCTTAATTGCTTACTTTGAGAATCGGATGCGGGGTATTTTAGTGCGGCCGACCCCGAAGGCGGCCAGATTGGGATGAAGCCCCGGGCTCCGCGTCGAGTCATTGTCACGTCGGTTCTCCTCTTGCTCGTCGCACTTCTCGTAGTTGGATCCGAACCTGCACCAGCTCAGCAAAGTACCTATCCGATTCAGCACATTGTGATCATAGTCCAGGAGAACCACTCCTTCGACAACTACTTCGGCACCTTCCCGGGAGCCAACGGGATTGCCAACGCCCCTGCGGCGGCTCAGGCGAAGCTCCATCCCGTCACTTACTCAACCACCGACATGTGTCACACTGCGCCCTGTATCCAGACTGACTACGATGGCGGAAAGATGGACGGTTTCATCGAGAGCGAGTCATATGGGTATTACACCCAAAAGTCCATCCCCTACTACTGGGGTCTTGCCCAGAACTATACTCTGATGGACAACTACTTCGCCGGTTTCCTCGGTCCCTCACTCCCTAACAGGGTCGTGATGATTGCTGGCTCGAACTACGGCGGAACTACCAACCAGAACGCCTACGATGGCTCATTGCTCAACGCAACGATCTTCGATGCGCTCAACTACGCAGGAGTGAGCTGGAAGTACTACACTGGCTACCCAGGTTCTCTGAACGGGTTCAACCCCCTACCACTCACAGTAAACGGCCACAAAGCCACGGATTACGCGGTCTTCAAGAACGACGTCGAAACCGGCAAGCTCCCGAGCGTTTCTTGGCTTGAGCCGCAGTCAGACGAGCAGAGCGAGCACCCGCCTTACAACATCGCAGACGGAATCACTCTGGTGAAGTCTGCGATTACATCGGTGATGAAGAGCAGCTACTGGAGCTCGACTGCCATTCTGTTAACCTGGGATGAAGCCGGAGGATACTACGATCATGTCGCTCCCCCCAGCGCGGGGTATGGCATGCGCGTACCCATGATCATAATCTCGCCTTTTGCCTACCGTGGCTACGTGGACCATACACTCTCCTCTCACCTTTCAACCCTGGCGCTGATTGAGCGCCTCTTCAATCTCCCGTGCATGAAGCTCGACTGCAAGGCCAACGACCTGATGGAGGCGTTCACCTTTGGCAGCCCATTGGTCGTTGCTTACGAGAGCCCCACCGCGGTTACAATAGACCTTGTTGGTCCGCGCGCAACTGAAGTCGGAATGTGGCTCGCATCTTTGTCAGTCCCGAAACTCGAGCCACAACTCTGTGACCAAACACACGTCTCGACTTCGGTCTCCAGCGCGACACTGGTCTCTGGCTTCAACGGATACCACGTGATGACTACGGACCTTCAGCGCTTCTTGGGCACTTACGGTGCGTTCAACGTTGTATCCAGAGCCGGCGGAGGATTTGCCTTGCGGGCTACCGAACCTGAGCCAACCACTCCCGATGGGTGGGGGCACTTGCTGTGATTGCCGTAACTTGGCCGACGACTCTTCAACCCAGAGAGTAGTTTCCCTGGCCTCCAGGTTGAGGCGTCCTCTGCCCAACCCTTCGAACCGGCGGCTGACTCGACCTTCATCGAAGCAAAGGGGTAACAGAATGCCGTAGTCGTCCATACTGCTTCCAGCGCAGAGCTAGATCTCGGAAAAGCTCGTCATGACTTGTCAGTCCTTCCGAGACCGAACTTCTTTCATCACCCTGTCGTATTCTTCCTCCCGCTTCTTCGATTGATTGAAGTGGGCTGCGCCAACTGCGCCGAGAAGGACAAGGAAGAAGCCGACTGGCAAATAGCCGCGGAGCGGGTAGAACAGCGTCCAGGTGGAACTGACTGCCATGGTGTACCTTGTGCGGTTGAGCGAAGAAATGTAGATGCCGTACGCCTGGTCTCCACTTGAAACGACGACGACATGGAATATTGGCCCCGCAACGTTCGAATCGTAAATGAGCGGAGGTCCGATAGGCGCAACGGAATTCGGGTTAGATGGGAAGAGCGACATGGAGATGGAGTTGGGCGTGAAGTCCGACAGCGTCAGGCTGATCTGGGTACCCGAGTCGATGGGCGGGAGGAAGTACCCGCTAATGGTGTAGGTCGAATTGCCGTAGGCGGTATTAGGGCCGAACGTTGTGAATGTCTGAGGGGTCTTGATGGTGGGTAGGACGAAGACGGCGATAGTGAAAAGGGCACCGACGATTAGGATGAACATGGAGATGTTCAGGAGCAGTCGGGCCTTCAACGGGCACCGACTCCACTCATCTTCCGAATAAACCATTCACTGGTAACAAGCTTTATTATTCAACGAAGTCAAGTGAATATCAATGGCGGGACTGCTGTCCTACATTCTCCGCCGTCTGCTGTTCATAATCCCGGTGTTCCTGGCAGTGTCCATTCTGACCTTCATCATAGCGAACGCTGCCGGAAATCCCGTGGACATAATCAAGATTGGTCTCCACAACATAAGCAAATCGCAGCTCGCCGCGCTCTCGTCCTACTATCACGTGGACCAACCAGTCATCGTGAGATATTTCCTCTGGCTGAATGATTTCGTTCACGGTAATCTCGGGATTTCGCTCTACGGAGGGACCGTGGCTTCGAAGATGCTTCCGTGGGTGTTCACGACCCTCGAACTGCAGCTTACGGCATTGGCGCTCAGCCTTGCCATCGGCATTCCCATCGGGATCTATTCCGCGAAGCACCAGTACTCCAAGGCTGACGCGGCGGTCACTACAACGTCGATCTTCGGGTTCTCGATACCGGTCTTTCTTATCGGCATCTTCTTCATCATAGTCTTCTCCCAGGACTTGCACTGGCTTCCCGGGAACGGCTCTGTCTCTCCGTATCCTCCATACTGGTGGGGGAACAAGTTCTTCGATGAAATCGCTCACTTGATTATGCCTGCTGCAGCCCTGACTCTGGTCTCTCTGGCGACCTTCGTTAGGTTGATTCGGGCGAACATGCTCGAGGTACTTCGCCAAGACTACGTCTTGGCTGCCAGGGCAAGCGGACTCGGCGAAAGATCAGTCACCTACAAGCACGCGCTCAAGAATGCAGTCACGCCCGTAGTCACGGTCATCGGACTCAGCCTCGCCGCATCGCTCTCGGGAGCGCCGGCAACTGAGACGGTGTTCGGCTGGCCGGGGCTGGGATACCAGTTCGTGAACGCTGCTCTGGCACTCGACCTTCCTGTGGTCCAGGGAATCACGATGACCATCACCCTCGTCGCCCTCGTCTTCATCCTGGTCACCGACCTGACCTACGCTTTCCTAGACCCGCGCGTGAGGCTCACATGAGCGAGAAGCCAGCCACGACGCAAATACCGCCGAAGAGAAGGTCTGCGAGCCAGTGGGCGGTAGCCTGGAGGAGATTCAGGCGCAACAGGTCCGCTCTCGTAGGTCTCGTCATGGTCGGATTCTTCCTGTTCTTGGCGGTATTCGGGCCGAGCATAGCGCCATACCCTGCAAGGAGTTTCCCTTGCCTGTACTCTGGCTGCACGAGCCTTCCTCCCTTCCAGAACTGGGCCCACCCTCTGGGGACCGAGCCTGCGGGCCTGGACGTGTACAGCGAGATTCTCCAGAGCACCAAGAACGACCTCTACGTCGGGCTAGGGGCCACGCTGATATCGGTAGTGATAGGAGTCGCCGTCGGCGCGGTCGCAGGGTACAGAAGGGGTGCCATCGGAGCGATGTTCCTCGGAATCACGCAGCTCTTCTTTGTCCTTCCCGCGCTAATCATAATACTCCTGTTCTCAAGGATATTCGTCGCGCTCGTAGCTGTGGGCCTAGGCCTAACGCTGATTATGCTAATACTTGGTGCCTTTGGGTGGCCTGGGATTGCCTTCATAGTCAGGGGGGAAATCCTGAGAATCAGGGAGCTTGAGTTCGTCCAGGCGGAGAAGGCCATCGGAGCGAGCAACTCGCGGATTCTGTTCAGACACATAGTTCCGAACGTCCTCTCCCCGCTTATTGTGATTGGCTCGCTCAGCATAGCGACGAACATCCTGACTGAGGTGGTTATCAGTTTCCTTGGGCTTCGGAGACCCCAACACGGCGACCTGGGGGTTGCTGCTGCAGGAAGCCATACAATGGCCCCAGGATTGGTGGATAGCAGTCTTTCCAGGGCTTGCAGTCGTGTTCAGCGTCCTCGGTTTCAACCTCATGGGCGACGGTCTGTCTGATGCGCTCAACCCGAGGCTGAGAGAGTAGAGCAATCATGGTCGATGTAATTATCGCTGTCAAAGACCTGGTGATCTACTTCTTCACAGAGGCGGGTGTGGTGAAGGCCGTCGACGGCGTCTCCTTCACCATCGACGAGGGGGAATCGGTTGGGCTAGTGGGAGAATCGGGTTCGGGGAAGACTGTGACAGCGCTAGGCATGTTCGGGATAGTGGCGAAGCCGGGCAGGATTGTCTCGGGGACGATCACCTACAGAGGGACGAACCTCCTCGAGCTGAAGGAGAGTGAGATGAGGAAGATTAGGGGCCGCAGAATCGGGATGGTCTTCCAAGACCCCAATTCGTCACTTGACCCGCTGTACACAGTGGGAAACCAGCTTGTCGAAGTGATACGCGCCCATTCCCCCACACGGAAGAGTGACGCTATGCAACGCGCCCTCGAGCTGCTGAACCTGGTGAAGATCTCCGAGCCGGAGAAGAGGCTCGAGGCATATCCGCACGAGCTGAGCGGCGGCATGAAGCAGAGGATAGCCATCGCGCGCGCACTTGCAGGGGAACCTGACATCCTGATAGCGGACGAACCTACCACGAATCTGGACGTTACGATTCAAGCGCAGATTCTCGACCTCCTCAAGACTCTGCGGAAGGAGCTCGGGATGACGCTGGTTCTCATCACCCACGACATGGGCATCATCGCAGAGATGACGACAAGAATCGTGGTTCTGTATGCGGGAAGGGTCGCGGAGGTCGCCAGCACCAGGGACCTGTACAAGACGCCCCGACACCCCTACACCGCAGCGCTCTTGAGAGCCGTCCCCAGAGTTGACCGTCGGAAGCAGCTTGTGCCCATAGCGGGGAACATACCGAACCTGATTGACCCGCCCACCGGATGCAGGTACCATCCGAGGTGCCCCTACGCGACTCAGGTCTGCGTAGACCAGGTTCCCCCCCTCGAGACGATGGACGGCGGAAGACAGGTGGCCTGCCACCACTGGAAGGAGCTGTCGCTGGACAAGGAGTTGGCGGTCGCATGAAGGAAGAGCTGGTCCGAGTGGACAACCTCGTGAAGTACTTCCCAGTTTTCTCGCGAGGAGTTCTGCTCAAGAAGAAGATAGGCGACGTCCACGCGGTCGACGGTATCAACATCTCCGTGAATCGTGGTGAGACTGTGGGGCTTGTCGGCGAGAGCGGCTGCGGGAAGACGACCGCGGGAAAGGCCCTCCTCGACTTGGAGCCGGCGGATTCGGGAAAGGTGTTCTTCGAAGGGAAGGACGTCTATGAGACAATGAAGGACGGAAACGCGGAAGACAAGAGATACCTCAGACGGAACATGCAGATGGTCTTCCAGAATCCCTACGGCTCGCTCGACCCGAGGATGACCGTGTTCGACATCATCAGCGAACCTTTCATCATTCACGGCCACATACCGAGGGCGCAGTGGCGCGAAAGGGCGTATGAATTGCTGCGGATGGTCGGACTAGAGGAGTACCACGCAGAAAGGTACCCCCACGAATTCTCGGGTGGACAGAGGCAGAGAATATCCATAGCAAGGGCACTCGCCACGAACCCGAAGTTCATAGTCGCCGACGAACCTGTTTCATCCTTGGACGTTTCCATACGAGCCCAGATACTCAACCTTCTGGAGGAACTCCAAAAGAAGGAGGGGATTTCCTTCCTGTACATCTCGCACGACCTAAGCTCTGTTAGGCAGATAAGCACGCACGTCATCGTGATGTACCTGGGGAAGGTCTTCGAGTACGCTCCGACTGACGCGATTTTCGACAAGCCGATGAATCCGTACACGATTGCTCTGCTGTCTGCGATTCCGATCCCAGACCCCGATTTGCAGAGGGCGAGGATAATCCTGCCAGGCGACGTCCCTAGCCCAGTGAACCCACCGCCGGGGTGTCGGTTCAACCCACGTTGTCCGTATGCAACGGACCTCTGCAAAAAGGAAGAGCCGCCTCTCCGCGAGCTAGGGGATGGACACATGGTTGCATGCCACTACGCAGAGAAATTTGCGTAGTGAACACTTGTTAATTTCTAGTCGTGGTAAATAGAGATATATAGCACTCGACGCGTTGATACACGAAAAGAATTTGCGTCTCTACGCAGTGAACGAAAGTGCTGCGGGAGTATCACTTGCGATAATTGCGTTCATTCTAGTCTTCTCATCGCTACCTCTCAACCAGGTAGCTGCGGCAACAACAAGCGGTCCACTGTTCAGCTTTACCCTGCTGGCGCCTACCACCAACCCGGTGAGGCGTCAGTATGCAGCCATCATATCCAACTCATTCCAGCAGGCAGGCATGAGCGTCAACCTCGTATACGTTACGTTCGCCGTTCTGGACACAAAGCTCTTCCCGAGCTCGTGCCCATGCGGTCAGAGTTACGCCCAGGGCGGATTTGATGCTGCCTTCATCGGCTGGGGCGGAGGCGCCCCGATTCCTGACTGGAGACTCGTCACCCACTACCACACAGAGGTTCCTCCACCGACTGGGAACTACGCGAACTTCTCCAACAAGACCATAGATGCGCTGATCGACCAGTATCAGTCAACGACCGATCCAGTCGCCAGGACGACACTAGGGCAACAGATCATCGTTGATGTGAATCAGCAGTCACCATATCTGGTGATCTACTACCCTGCCGACCAGTACGCATTCAAGAACTACATCTCCACTTGGGGCCAGAGCGGTGCCTCAAGCAAGTACACAGAGAGCAACATCGCTGACTTTGAGCACTGGGTTCTCGCACCAGGTAGCGGCAACGTTGCGAACGTAGCCGTACCGGGGCAGCTGAACGACTTGAATGCGTTGCCCAGCAGCACCTCTAACACCATTTACAACCTTTGGGGCTATGGTGCGACAGAGGCAGGTCTTCAGGTCTTTGACCCAAGGACTGGCGGATACGACAACGGCCTCGCAACATCGATTTCCCCGAGTTCTGACCTTCTCACCTGGACTATCAACTTCAAGCCTGCCACCTGGCAAGACAGCGCCACGGTGACGGCAGACGACTTCCTCTTCTACTACCAGTCGAGCCTCAGGAACGACGGAGTGTCCGTAAACGAAGGAAGCTTCCAGTCCTTCCTCGGCCTTGACACCTCATTCACATATCTGAACGGCACCACCCACTACATCATGAACGGGACTTACACGGAGACGAAGCCAGCGGCTTGGAAGACTGCAAACAGCACCTTCACGTCGCTGAGTCCGACATCGTTCAAGTTCACGATGCCGGCGGCCTACGTGTTCACAAACCCAGTGCTAACGGGCGTACTCCCACTCCCAATACACGTGTTGGGTGGGATCCCCGAGAGCAAGTGGGACAGTCTCCCGGTCATGACTGGGCAGACGAACACACCTTCGACCATCACCTGGAACACGGCCCTCTACGGAGGGAATGGCAGCTTCAAGTACTTCTACGGTATAATGGGAGCTGGGCCTTACGTGTTCAAGGGCTATGACCCGGTCGCGCAGGTCGCGACCCTTCAAGCAAACCCCAACTACTACAATGCCACAGGCCTGCAGGGAGCAGGTTGGTTCGGAGTCAAGACAGTCCACATCGACGTAATTGTTGACCCGAGCGGCGCACTGGCCGCCTTCGGCAACAACCAGGTCAACGTGCTTGACACGAACTACCAGTTCTCGACTGCAAACGTCGCGACGGTCCAGGGCGACGCGGGGTACGTGACTAAGACCGTGTCAGCGTCTGCAGGAATGCAACAGATGGGGGTCAACATGAACAACCCAGTCTTCGGCACAGGAACAGGCACGCCCAACGGGCAGACCGACCCGTCCCACGCTGCAAGGTACGCGACGGACGTCAGGACTGCCATGAGCTACCTGATTCCGAGGACCTACATCATCCAGAACCTGGTATCGGGCGCGGGACAGCCGGGCATCACTGAGATGCCGCCCACATTCGCTTCGCTGTATTCTGGATTGGCATCCGGCGTAACCTCAACACCATACGACCCGACTCAGGCCGCGAAGTATCTCGGCCTGGCTGGGTACGGGGCATACGCCGCTCCGCCGCCTGGCGGAACTACAGCCACAACCCCAGTGCAAGTCACGGCGGGCAACATTACCGTTAGCGCGCCGAGCTTCTTGCTGGGCCAATCAATCACGTTCACAGGCACCTTCACCGTTGACCCGATCAAGGGAGCGGCTGACAACGGATACGCCATTACCCTTGAACAGAGCACCGACAACAAGACATTCACTCCTCTCCTCTGGACTTCGACGACCTCAGGAGGGTACTACCTGTTTACCTACACGCCGACCCAGACTGGGACCTTCTACTACAGGGTCTTCTTCACTGGCATCCCCATGACCACGGTCAACAGGGACGCCATCAACAACGTACAGACACTGTACAGCTTCCTGATTGCTGGCGCGCCTCAGAACGACCAGCCGACAGCGTACAGTGCGGTGTCAACTTACAACATCGGCAGCCTACCGTCGACATTCAACTCGTTAGCAACGAGCATCTCGACGGCTCTGTCTAACCTTGCAAAGAGCACTAGTACTGCTCTGGGCACGGTGACGTCAGAAATTGCTGCGGCCAATACGGCCATCAGCACTGCCAACACGAACATCGGCACAGCCAACACCAACATCGGCTCGGTCCAGACTTCCGTCAACAACGTCAACTCGCAAGTGTCAACACTCACCACAGTAGCATATGCGGCACTCGGTGTCGCAATAGTATTGGGTCTCTTAGCTATAGCACTGTCCCTGCGCAAGCGGGGAAGCTGAGAGACTCTCCTTTTTCTTTTCAGATAGAGAGCAAAACCGCTACAAGCAAGGACTCTAGGAACAGTATCACGCCTGTCAGAGTGTACAGGACCGCGCCTTTCATCTGCTTTCTCATAGCGGCCGGTTCCATGCTCAACCTGCTGCTTGTCATGGACAGGAACCTCCTGATGACCCCTGTGCTTGTGAACTCCATCACTCCTCCGACCAGCATCAAGCCGCAGGATTCTATGAGGAGAATGAAACCGAAGGAATCAAAGTAAGACAGTCTAAAGAACCAGAAGACAGGAAAGGCTACGAGCACTCCGATCCCGCTGAAAAGCAAGCTCTCTCTGGCCGAATCGAGGAGAACGTCGAGGCTGCGGGCCAAGTGGTGGAATGGTGCCCTCCAATACTTATAAGCAGTGCAGGGACTTTGGCGTCCGCGTGTGAATAGAAGAAGGAGAAAGAACGGCCGAATCTTCATAGTTTCATTTGTCGTCACTCTTACCATACTTCTCGGAGCCACCGCCTTCGTAATCCTCAGCCGTCCCACCGCAATCGCGATCTACCATCTTCCGGCCCAAGTACCGTCCTATCAGGCTGGATGGGCGAAGTACGTTCCCGAAGATATTCAGCAGTTCTCCGTCATCAACTATACGATGGTTCGTCAACTGAACGCGTCTGCGCTGCCCACGACGAACCTGCTTGATCTAATCAAGCCGAACATCTCCGTGACAGCTGACATGGTCAGGGCGGAAGAGAGCATGCAGTTCCAGGCGCCTAACGCGACGGTCAGCCTAGTCTTCCTCACCAACTCTGCGTTCTCACAGTTCGCAGGACCCGTGGCAGAAGCGAACGGCCAGAGCCTCACGGGCAAGACGACCATGTTCATTTCGGACGTATCAATCAACAGCCTAGACTACACTGGCTGGATGGCTCTGATTCCGAGTGACCACGCTGTTGCCTTCGCCAACGGCGACAACCTGGGTATAGATGCGCTCAACCAATCGCTGGAGACTGCCAACGGCACGCTCGCAAACGTGCTTCAAAGAACGGACGTGAGGCAGGCGCTCTACGTCATCAACGCCACCGGCGCTTTGCTTTCGTTTGGAATCCAGAACTTTGCGGGGCTGGTGCAGTCAGGGAACATGACCACGATTTCGGTGACAGACGTGGGGGGCACGATCCACGTGACGAACGTGGTAAAGTTCGCCAGCACCGAGGTAGCGAAGGCTCAGATAGGCTACATGAAATCCGCCTATCTCTCCGCCACATCCTTTGCCCAGTACGATCAGTTTCTGGAAGCCACTCAATACCAACCGTTCTCTGACATGGCGGGCGCTGTCCGACTTGTCGGCTAGTCCCTCATCCCCAAGGTGGCCCGAGCAACTCACGCTGCGCGAGCCAGAAGCGCTTTTATTGACCTTCACTCCACAATCGAGACTTCAGTTGCCACAGGAAAGCTCCCAACCGCTCGTCGCCTTCGTCAGTGGGAGTGAGATTCGAAAGAATCTTCTCGGGTTGCTCACGAGTGGACCCAAGACACCGACGAAGCTCGCCTCCATGGAGCAAAAGCACGTCAGCCACGTGTCGAGGGCACTGGCAGAGCTGAGAAGCAGGGGGCTGGTGGAGTCCTGGACGACTGATTCGAGAGAACACTACTACAGTGTTACAAGCCAGGGATATGCCGTCTTCTCCATCTTGAGTAGGGCAGCCAAGTAGACTTCCTCCCTGGTGCACCTTAAAGCCCCTGACTTGATGCTTCTAGCAGATGACAGACCTGGTTGCCCTGCTCGCGCGCAGGCTCGGCTCCTCGGAACGGGCACTGTCACTTCTTGAGAGCAACCGAAAGACGCTCAGCGTGGACTGCGAGCCGACCGACCCTGGCCTCGTGGCATTGAGCCTCTGCTCGCTCGGCGTTCCTCCGGAAGAAGTCTCGTCGCTCCTCAGTTGGAAGGAATTCGAGTCTTTCTGCGCAGACATTCTCAGATCCGCAGGCTTCGAGGTGCGCGAGAACGTGCGCCTGCACAAACCCACTGCGCAGATAGACATCGTCGCCAGGGGAACCTCGATAGTTCTTTCCATCGACTGCAAGCACTGGAAGAGAGGGGCGTCGGCCTCGACCTTGGCAAGGGTGGCCCAAGACCAGCACAAGAGAAACAAACAACTTCGGTCAACGATTCCGGACGCACCCCCGATAGTCTCTGTAGTGATAACCCTCGCACAGCAATCAGAAAGGTTCGCTTCAGGAGCGGCCGTGGTCCCCCTGTTTGCCTTGAGAAGCTTTCTGAATTCGGTCGACGGCTATCGGGGACTCCTCGAGTCGTTTTGAAACGCCTCCGAATCCGTAAAAAGACAGCGCGCTTCTCCTGAGACCGTGGCAAAGGTTGCTGTCTGCGGTATTGGTGCCATCGGCATCGAGATACTGAAGCATCTTGCTGAGCGCTCTCACGAAATAGTTGGCGTCGCGGACAGCGACATGAACAAGGCGGGAAAGACGGTAGGCGAACTGGCTGGGATTCCTCTTGAGCTTCGTGTGAGGCCTTCGATAGGCGCTCTCCAGCTCGAGGGTGCAGACGTGGTCGTGTTTGCGACCGGCTCCAGAATCTCGAAGATCGAGGCAGACATCACCCAAGCCATTTCCAGCGGGGCCGACGTTGTTACCACCTCCGAGGAGATGGCCTACCCTTACTACGCATCAGGGGACGCCGCAAAGCGAATTGACAGCCTCGCCAAGCAGAAGGGCGTCACCGTCGTCGGCGTGGGCGTCAATCCTGGCTTCGTGATGGACTGGGTTCCGGCCGTCGTCGCCTCGGCGTCCAAGAACCCCACAAGCATACACGTCGTACGAAGCGTGGACGTTAGCAGAAGGCGCAGACAGCTACAGGCCAAGACCGGGGTCGGGCTCACAAAGGCGAAGTTCGAGAAGGGGCTCGCCGAAGGGACCTTGGGGCACGTGGGTTTGGCGGAGTCCGCCTCTCTCATCGCCCAGTCACTCGGCAAAAACCTGGACGGAATCAGCCAAGGAGTATTCCCGGTAATGGGTGCTGAGGATTATGTGATGGGAGTCAGGCAGTTCGCTGAGGGCAAGGCGGGCGCGTGCTCCATTAGGCTCGACTTGGAGATGACCATTACCTCGGCGGACTTCGACACTGTCGAAGTGAAGGGCGACCCGAACCTTAAGCTGAGGTTCGAGCGAGGCGTATTCGGAGACTCCGCAACCGTGGCCCTGACCGTCAGTGCCGTTGAGAGAGTTGCCCACGCGAGGCCAGGGCTGATAACCGTCCTCGACCTCCCGCTTACTAGGTCTTGAGCGGCCTCTCGGTCAAATGCCTTCCGGTCATCTTTGACCTAACCGTAACTCTGTCACTTCATCGAGGCCTTTTCGATGAAAGTTTGTCAGCCTATTAAGTCAATCTTCGATTCTGTAGATGACGTTAAGCCCCAACTTCTCGTCGAAGCGCCTTGTCCCCCTGTTCTGAGTCGGGGTTATCACAACCTCCATGAGCGGGAAGACTGTCGCTGAAATCAGGTGACCTCCGATGACTGACATGTCCCTCCTCCCAAATGTGCAATGGGCGTGGAGGAAAGGCTTCCCGTCTTTCTGTGTAATGTTGCCAAGCATGCCGGTCACCTCCAGGAACTCTTCGAAATCATGCTCTTCGTATTTCTTCGTGCTGTGGTTGTAGTAGGCAATCTTCAGCTTGTTCACTCCCCCTATGGCCTCTACTCTGGCCGTCCTAATCCCCTCCTTCCTGGCGATGCGAAGGATTTCGTCCGTCAGGCTCGTGCCGGCCTTCAGCGCGTGAATCTTCGCCATGGGCATCGGGCGAGCCGCCAAAGGCTAAAAGGTTGGAAGGAAGTCTTGTCGCAGGAATGCGGCTCCACCTGAACAAGCGCGGGACCAGGGTGCTGGGGGTTGCGGAGAGTTTCAGGCAGGGCCAGAAGAGATCGCTGCTTGCAGGAGTGGTAATGCGGGGGGACCTCGTTGTCGACGGCTTCGCATTCGGCACGACCTCTGTGGGCGGCGACGACGCTACGCGAAGAATCCTGTCCCTCTACAGGAAGCTGAAGCGAAACGATGTCAACCTGATCATGGTTTCGGGGGCCATCTTGAGCCTGTACAACATCCTTGACGTTGACGAGCTGGCCGCAAGGACCAAGCTGCCCATCGTCTGCCTCACCTACAAGGAAACCAAGGGAATAGAAGACTCGATCATACGTCACTTCCCCGATAGGAAGAAAGAAAAGCTCGATGCGTACCATAAGCTGGGCCCTAGGAAAAGGTTCAGACTCTCCTCGGGCTTCAATGTGTACGCAAGGACCGCTCGCATCAGCGACCCTGACGCTGTGAAGCTAGTCGACATGTTCACCCTTCAGGGGTCGCTGCCTGAGCCTGTCAGAGTCGCTAAGCTCCTCGCACGGGCGGGTTCCACGCTCTAGGCGAGCTTCACCCCCGGGTTCATCATCCCCTTCGGGTCGTAAACACGCTTCACCTCGGTCATCACTTCGTACGAGTGCGGGTACTGCCGGCGCACGTACTGGGCCCGGAGCATACCGTCTCCGTGCTCCCCGGTGATCGACCCCCCCATCCTCCACACGGCTTCGAACGTCTCTTCCATTATCCCTTGGAGGATGCGCATGTCGGCGGGCGACCTGCTGTCGAGCAGCGGCCTCATGTGCAGATTCGCATCTCCCGCATGGCCGTAGGAAATGTAGTCGAGCCCTTTTCTCTCAAACTCGCCCACGAGGAATCCTGTCAACTCGCCGAGTTTCGCCGGGGGTACGACCACATCCTCCACTCCGGGGACGGGCGACCTCGTCCCCTTCCGCATGTCCGCTGCTATCGTGAGCGTCTCGTTGCGGACTTCCCAGGCCTGCGAGATCTCGCCGGGGTCGATGAGCGTGCTGGGCTCGAAGCCGGCTAGGGCGGAGTCTACTGCGACCCTCTCGAGCTCGGCGATGACGGGGCCATCGGAGTCGAATTCCGCGAACACGATGAAGGGTTCGCCGCTTCTGGACATTGCCCTGATCATGTCAGCTCTGCCCGTTTGTTGAAAGACGGCTTTGTCAATCAGCTCTATAGCGCTTGGCGAATGAGTCCGCAGGGCACTTGCCAGCCTGTCGAGCTCTCCGAGCCCTGTCTCGAAGATTAGGAGAGCCTTCTCCTTGGGCTTCGACCGGGCTCTGAACCTGACCTGGGTGATCGCTCCGAGCGTTCCTTCGGAGCCGACGAATAGGAGCGGAAGGTCAAAGATTCCGTCATGGACCACCTTCTCGAGCCGATAGCCCGACGAATTCTTGGTGACCCTCGGAGCGTCTCGCGCTATCGAGTCCTTATTGTCCAAGAGAAGCTTCGCTACCTTTTGAGTAATCCCACCCGCGCTGAGTGCTCGGTCTATTCCCATGGGCCCGACACTAACGAGCCCCTCCTCCGGGAGCGCCACTCGAAGCTCCTGGACGTATTCGATGGTTGACCCGTACTTGTAGCTCCTCGAGCCTGAAGAGTTGTTGGAGACCATGCCGCCGACGCTGCACGTCGCGTAGCTCGATGGGTCGACCGGCATCCATTGCCCTCTGGAGTCGAGCACTCTGTTCAGCTCAGCCTTCAACAGGGCAGGCTCACAGACAACGCTTTGCCCATCTTCAAGAATGACCCGTTGCCTTTCCTGAAGCAGGACGATGCCGCTTCCGACAGCCTGACTAGGTATGCCTGTCCCCGACCCCCGCGGTGTAACAGCGAGCCCCTTCGCTTTGGCTTCGGACATGGCCTCTGCCACATCATCCTCGCTTGCAGCGACGTAGCATGCCCTTGGGCGAATCTCGATGATACCGGAGTCGCGGGAGAACTCGCGAAGCTCATCGTCGCTGGTCAGAATCTTCATCGCCCGTTCTGGGCTTCGGGCCTATTTCGGCCTTCTTGGACTAGCTGGACTTTACAATTACCGTGGCCTGCATCCAGGCGTGGTAGATGCAGTGGTAGGTGTACGTGCCGGGTGTTGTCAGGGTGATCTGCGCGGTTGAGCCAGGCTGTATGTTACCTGTGTCGAAGGCGCCCGCAGTGTCGGAGGTTGCTGTATGCACACCAGCATCGTTGTTGATGAAGTAGAGTGTGTTGTTCTTGCCTATCACCACCGTGATCGTGCTCGGGGAGAACCCATACTGGGTCTTCTGACCGGGGGAATAGCCCGCTGGCGGTGACGACGCTCCCGATGGAATGGTCACGTTAACGCAGGCTGCGGAGGGGCAAGTCACAGAAGGGGTGGTGGACGTGGTGGTCGAACTGAACACCGAAGGCGCGATATTGAACTGGAAGTAGGCGAGGCCTGCGACCGCTGCTACTATCAGAATGGAGACGACCGCGCCGACCGCAGCGGCTGAGGATATTCCCCGTGCCATCCGGTCCTTCGACCCGCCCGCAGCCAATCTCTGTATAAACGATTTGGTGAGATAACCCACCCCTAGGAAAGCGAGACCAAAGCTAAAATATAGTGCGCAACGCGCGCCGTTGGAGTATATGGTGGAAGAGAAAGTCGCCTCCACCCCAGACGCTCAATCGACGGAGGAGAAGGAGCAGCAACCGCCGGTCCTTCCCCCGCGAGTGGTGCCCCCCGCAGCAGCAAGCGCGCCACAGGCGCCGCGCCCTCCCGCAGCAGCACCTCCGCCTCGACCATCTGCCCCTGCTCCTCCACAGAAGCCGGTCGCACCCAAGAACGAGGGAAGGCGCACCTTCGCGAAGGCAATAATCGCCATTGGAGCGGTCCTATCGCTTGTGCCCTTCGTGCCCTGGGGGACCTACCTCTCGTCTTCTGTCTCGAGTACGGGGGCCTACAAGAGGCAGAAAGTGGTGATAGATGACGATCCGAAGTACGGCCCCGCGGCCGGTCAGACTGTCAACGTGAACGACCTCGCCACCTTTCCGCCTGATTCGCACTGGGTAGTCACATACCCGTCAGCCGGGAGCATCACGCTCGACTCTCAGAACCCCGACACATTTGTGAAGTTCGAGCTCATCAGGCTCCCCGCAGGATCTCCATTCGAAGGAGATTCCAAGGACGCTGCGGCATTCGTCGCCTTCAGCAAGGTCTGCGTACACCTTTGGTGCAGCCCCAACTACAACCCTGCTTCCGGCCACGAGCAGTATGAGTGCCCGTGCCACGGAAGCATCTATGAGATACCCGACGGCCTCGCCAAGGCAGGTCCCGCGTCTCAGCAGCCGCCTCCGACAAACGCGATTCCTATGCTTACCCTCACCGCAGACCCGGACGGAACTCTCAACATAGAGCCTCCTCTATGGGACGTGAACCACAACGGAGTGCTCGGCTACGGAAGGTACGCATCGAGCTACGAGGCCTACATCAGACCAGCCGCGTCTGGAGGTTCGTCCTAGACGATGGCGCAGGCAGCTCAGCCTGAAAGGCGCAACCTGTTCTCGAAACTCTACCACTGGTTGGTGGATGGCTTGCAGAGAACAGTCTGGATGGGGATTCAGTACACGTTCCCCAAGAGGTTCGTCAGTCCGCTTGGCTACCTCGGCGTGCTGACTGGAATCACCTTCCTCGTCCTCGGAATCACCGGTGGTGCGCTGATGATCTACTACCAGCCCACCCTTTCCGGGTGCGGGAGCCTGACCTGCGCATTTTCAAGTGTCGCGAGGATAAACGACTCGGTGCCCTTCGGGTGGCTGCTCAGGAACATCCACTACACCGCATCAAACGCCATGGTCCTTCTGGCGGTTCTTCACATGTACTACCAGTACTTCAGTGGAAGATTCAAGATCAAGAACGAGGTCCTGTGGGTGACCGGTGTCATCTTCGGCGATGATAACAGGCGGTCGAGGCGTACTCCGGCTACGACCTGATTTTCAACCAGAGGGCTGGCCTCGCAATAGAGATCGGCTCCTCGCTCGCGAACGCCATCTCCGGTCCTCGGCGGCGCCGTAAGGCTGGCAACCTTCGGAGCGGGATTCACGGACTTCATACTGAGGCTCTATTCCGCCCACGTGTTCATCTTCCCCATGATCATGCTGCTCCTCGTCTTCCTGCACTTCCCTCGCTACCTCGTCTTCGACCTGCCTGTCGTCTCAGCTGTGGTAGGTGCGCTGTTCATTGTAGCGGCCTCTTCCCGGTGCGGCCTGGGCGCCCAGTATTCGCCCAGCTCGCCCACTCTCACGATTCCAGAGTGGTACCTGACCGCCATCTACGCCCTCCTCAGGACCGAGTTCGACAAGTTCGTTATGGGCGGCCTGATGCCTGGTCTCCTCATCCTGATGGCGATCGTCGTTCCGTTCGTCGACACGTCGAAGAAGCTGAACTGGAAGGACAGCCCCTTCTTCACGGCGCTCGGAATCACGAGCATCGCGAGATTCTGGTGACCACCGCCTGGGGCTTCTACATCAACCCAGACACGTCGCTGCCCACGCTGTCACGGCTCCTAGTCCCGCCATCTCTCTACTTCGGCTCCATGATCGGTATCGCTGCGGTGTCGTTCCTCCTCACCTACGCATTCCTCAGCTACGTGAAGTCAAGGGAGAGGGTCAGGAAGGCCGCTGCGCCTTTGGGGCCCATCCTGACGAGAAAGTGGGTCTTCGTGATATTCGCGCTCCTGATTATATCCCAGGTGGCGCTAAACGGGCTCGCCGTTGCGGCCATGACACAGGGGCTGAGGAACATGGCGCTCTTCGACATAGGCGCCGTCCTCGTCGCCTTCGGGATAATCGCCCACCTCTACAGGTTCAGCCAGAATCTTCCGTTCTAGCCGTCCAACGCGGATGTCGGCGACCATCTCGAGCCAGCGGGGCCCGACCTCTCGGACCCTCCGTCCGAATAGTCGTTTCCCTCTGGAAGCAGAGCTCCAGCTCAGTTCCGCCCTGAGGTTCTCCGAAGCCTCCGCCTCGCTCCTGCCGAGCACGTGCCTGTAGTAGTGCACGTACTCCGCCTTTCGCTGCAGCGGATAGCCTGCCCGGAGGAACTTGTTCGATGCCGACGGGTGCGGCATCAGGACCCTGTCGAACTTGCGCCGTCCAGTCTTCCCGCAGCTCCGCGGCGTCGACGTTGAGGACCTCGACGAGGTCCCGCCACCTTGTTCAGCCTCTCGTTCTCCTCGTGGAGCTCGCAGGCGTAGCTGTTCAGCTCGCAGCTCGTCACCTTCGCCCCGCTCTTCTTGGCGATCACGATGCTAGAAGGGCCCCACTCCCGCGAACATGTTCAGGACCCGTCTCGGACCTGCCGACTGCCTCGGCGATCCTGAGCCTCTCAGTGGAGAGCCTGGGCGAGAAGTAGCACCTCCTACGTCGACCATGAAGAGCATCCGTTCTCTCTGTGGAGGTCAGTGTCCTGTTCTCGCCGGCAAGATGGCGGAGCTTCGCAGCCTGAACTCGCCCTCGATTCCGCCCTCCTGCTGAAAGACGCACTTCACGTTGGGAGCTCCTTCGAGGAGCGCTCTGCGAGCTTCTTCGTCGACGCCCCTTCCTCCCCTTTGGGGCCCAGGATGGCGACGTCGCCTATCACGTCCAGTCCCTGAGACCGCCCACTCGACGGTCCTCGGCGACTCCGCTCCTCTCGCGAGCGACCTAATCAGCCTGGGCAGCTTCTTCGACCTTCGTGGGAACGTAGTAGTAGGTCCCCTTGGACTTTTGCTCCCTGTCGAGCTTGCTCCCTGGTTTGTTCACCCTGGGCCTTCCGCTCGTGACGTCCCGCCTGTATGTGAGGCCCACCTGCTTCAGGAACGTGTTCATTCCCTCGTCCTTTCCCATCGGAGGGCTCGCCCTTCCGCTGCTCCCGGGGGTCCCATCGAAGACCATGAGCTTGTCGGAGATGAGGTCCACCACCTGGAGGTCGTGGTCAATGACGACGGCTGCCCTTCCCCTGACCTTGGCAAGCCTGGTTATCGCCTTCGCTATGACGAACCTGTCCTCGACGTCGAGGAATGCCGAAGGCTCGTCCAGAGCGTAGACCTCCGCGTCCTGGGCCATTGTCGCAATTATCGCCACCTTCTGGAGCTCTCCGCCGCTAAGCTCGCCCACGTTCCGCGCGAGCAGCTTCTCCATCCTGAGGGGAGCCACAAGAGCGTCCTGCAGGACGGGGTCGTCAAACCTCTGCCCCAAGGTCGACTGGAAGAATTCGGCCACGGTCCTTGGAACTCTGAGGACAGGTACTGGGGCTTGTAGGCGACCCGGGCTCCCACGGACACGGTCCCCTGGTCCGGCTTCTCCTCCCCGGCGAGTATCTTCAGGAACGTCGTCTTTCCGAGGGCGTTCGCGCCCACCACGCCCAGTATCGTCCCCTGGTTGAGTGTGCCCCCTGCTACGGCGACGCTGAACGCGTCATAACGACTTCGTCAGTCCGCTGTAGCTGGCGACGGGCGTCTCGCTTTCCACCACCTCGACAGCGGTCCTCTGCCCGAAAGAGACGGGCTTGTCCCTGAAGCGGATGTTCTCCTGGGGAGGTACCCGTCGAGGAGAGAATTGATCCCCGTCCTCGCTGCGTAGAGGCCCGAGACCACGCCGTAGGCGCCAGGCTCCCGTAGATTATCTGCACGTAGTCTGCCACGTAGTCCAGGAAGGCCATGTCGTGCTCAACGACCAGAACCGCCCGCCCCGACTCGGCAAGTCCCCGTATCAACTTCGACACAGCGAGCCTTTGGTAGACGTCATTGTAGGAAGAAGGCTCGTCGAAGAGGTAGAGGTCCGCGTCCTTGAGGGCGGCCGCTGCCACTGCAAGCCTCTGGAGCTCGCCTCCGCTGAGGTCCCTGACGCTCTTCGCGAGGGCTTCGCCAAGGCTGAGTGCTTCCACGACCTCATCCAACTTCTTTCTTTCGTCCATCTCGCCAAGCAGCCCCCTGACATCGCCGCTCCAGGCCTCGGGGATCTTGTAGACCGCCTGGGGCTTGAGCGCGACCTCGATCTCGCCTTCAGCGACCCTCTCGAAGTGCTCCTTCATCTCACGGCCGCTGAGGTACGACAGGAACTTGTCCCATGTCGGCTCGTGCTCGTAGTCTCCGAGGTTGGGAACCAACGAGCCGGCCAGCACCTTGAGGGCAGTCGACTTGCCGATGCCGTTCCTTCCCACGAGACCTACGACCTGTCCCTTCCTCACTGTGGGTATCTTGAAGAGCCTGAACGAGTTGACCCCGTATTGGTGGATCTTGTCCTTCTTGAGCTCCTCGCTCAGGTTGAGTATGTCTATGGCGTCGAACGGGCAGACCTTGACGCAAACCCCGCAGCCTATGCAGAGCTGCTCCGAGATGAGCGATATCTTCTCGGGGTCCAAGACTATGCACTCCTCCCCGTTGATGTTGACTGGGCATTCCCTGATGCATTCGAGACCGCACTTCTTCGATTGGCAAAGGTCGCGCTCGACGACAGCTATTCTGTGAACCATCGGAAAGGCCTCAGTGGCTTGCCAGTCGCTTTGGTATGGGACAGAACCAGCATATGCCGGGGTCGCCGTCAAGTCCGAGGCTCTCGCAGCTGTGCCTGGTGCGCATCACTTTCCAGATCTCTTCATCGCTCGCTTCTCCTGAGAGGTGGATGGCCTCGTGCTCCTCTATCACGGGGAGCAGTCTGCATCCCGAGCAGAGCGGCTTCACGAAAGCCATGGGCCTGAGGGCGGTGGCGACCATCAGGGCGCCAGCTGACCCTAGAAGCCAGACCGGCATCGCCAATCCCAGAAGGCCAGCTACAGGATAGAGAAGCGCTCCGATGGCGAGGCTCGCGAAGATGAGAAAGCTGCCCATAAGCAAGGCGGTCTTCCCCCGTTCGAACGAGAACCCTATTGCATTGCGAGGGAGCGATGAGACCCACAGGGCTGGGACAAGCAGGCGGACAGGCAGAGACAGCCTGAGCGTCCTCATCCCGGATACCACGCCCCGCCATTCCCCAGCGTCTACGATCAATTCGGTTCTCAACTCCACGCCTCTCTATTTATCCCCGCCGACCCGCCATCCTCTGCTCGACCCTTGCCTTCATCCTATCCAGGCCGTCCGAAATCGGGCCCGTCATGTTGAGCACCATTGGCGTAATGGAAATCCTCCTCTTCTTCAGGACGGCCTCGGCGTCGGAGTTCGGTGGGAAGTCGGAGAGGCGCTCCCCGAAGAGCCAGTAGTAGGGCCTTCCCCTGGGGTCCTTCCGCACAAGCACCTTCTGGTTGTACTTCCGTCGCGCGATTTCGGTGAGGACGAGCTGCGTCGACGGGTCTATCTTCGATGGGAAGTTGACGTTCAGAAGCTCGGCGCCTCCTGGCATCCCGTTGAATAGAACGTCCCGCACTATCTCGCCCGCGACGGCCGCTGCCTTTGAGAAGTCGAGCTGACCGTACCCGACGGTAAACTGGAACTCGTCGCCCACCTGCATCGAGAAGGCAATGGCGTTGATCCCGCTGAGTGCCGCCTCCAGGGATGCGGCCACCGTTCCCGAGGCCAGGATGTCTTCGAACGTGTTGTTGTCGCCTATGTTTATGCCCGAAGCCACGAGGTCGGGCTTCCTGGGCAGCAGCTTGTTGATGCCTATGAGGACGCAGTCCCCCGGGCTGCCAGACACTGCGTAGCAGTTGAACTCCTTCCTCCTTATCCTGCTGACGCGCAGAGGCTTGTGGAAGGTGAGGCTGAGCGCAGTCGCACTCTGAGGCTGCTCGGGCGCGACTATTATCACGTCCGCGTACCTCGCTATTGACCGCGCCAGCTGGATGATGCCGTTGCTCTGGACGCTGTCGTCGTTGGTGACCATTACCAGCTTTCTATTTCTTGCCAAGCTTCCTCGCCCTTGAGAGGGCCTTCTCTAAAGCCCTTCTCGGCTCCCTGAGCCCAAGGTGCTGCGCCAAGGCCTTCTCCGCCTCCTCCATGCTCTCCTCGGTGAATGCGGCGTGCAGCAGAAGCCTGTCCTGGTCGGTCAGCTCCCAGCCCGTCTACGAGCCCGACGATCCTTGCTTCGGTACTCCACGAGCTCGTCAATCATCCTCCCGAGCCTGCGCGTCTGGTCCCTGACCCTCCTCTTCTGAACTAGGGCGTCCGCCGCAAGCGATTCCAGCTCCCTCAACGGTTCCTCGGAGTGCGCCGGTCGCTCTGTCGACGCGGTCACCTTGACCACTGTCAAGTCGCCGTGTGAGAAATCACCGATGCGAACTCCCTTGATCGAGTACACCTTCCTGATGGGCAAGGCACCGCCGTCCACCTTGGTCTCGCTCAACAGGCCAAGCTTCTCGAGTCTCGAGAGGTGCTTCAGCACGCCCTGAACGGATATTCCCGTCAGGTCCGCAAGTTCCCTGAGGGTCCTCGGCCTGACTGAAATCAAATCAGCAATCCGAAGCCTTGCCTTGGAAGACACCACCTCCTCCAGTGCCTTCTGGTTCATCTGGACGAGTCCTACACAAGATTTATAAAAAGCTTTAACCTGAGGGCTAATTAACCAGTGGTTTAGTAAATGAGCGAGGACATGCGCAAGAATCTGAGGGACATGCTGGACGAGCTAGACCGCTATTTCGAGGATTTCGAGAACGACATACAGGACGCGATGAGGCAACGATTCGCCGGAGCCAAGCCGTTCTCCAAGCCTTTCGTGGCCGGTTTTCAGATGCGGATAGGCCCCGAGGGGAAACCCAGCATCCAGTTCTTCGGGAACAACCCTCTGCAGGGGGACGGCTCGAGGTCGCCCATGAGCGACCAGATACTCGATGAGAAGGCGGGCATTTTGAGAGTGGTCATGGACATGCCCGGGGTAGAGAAGGAAGACATCCAGATCACAGCTGCAGAGGAGTCGGTGGGGGTAAAGGCCGAAAGGGGCCAGCGGAAGTACGGCAGCCGAGGTCGCACTGCGAGGCCAAGGTCGACCCAGACACAGGAAAAGCCGAATTCAAGAACGGGGTCCTTGAGATTTCGTTCTCATTGAAGGACAAGGCTAATAAAGCGTTCAGGAGGGTAAACGTTGTCTGAGAGTGGGTCGGGCGTGAGTCAGCAACAGGTCCAA
This sequence comes from uncultured archaeon, assembly GCA_963759195.1. GTDB lineage: Archaea > Thermoproteota > Nitrososphaeria > Nitrososphaerales > Gagatemarchaeaceae > DASPPF01. The sequence continues at coordinate 14,302 of CAVWXJ010000003.1, read as the reverse complement.
CTGAAGGTTCTGGAAGCTTACACCAGGGATGTCGGTAGGGGAGTAGCGAGGATCGATTACGACGCCATGGACGCTCTCGATGCCTCGACCGGCGACGTCATCGAGATCAAAGGGAAAGAGGAGGACGGTGGCGAAGTGCCTGCCACTGTACCCGTCCGACGAGGGAAGGGGGATAGTCAGGATTGACGGTCTAATCCGGAACAACGCCGGCGTAGCGATCGGAGACGTTGTGGCCGTAAAGAAGGTCAAGGCTCCGCCCGCGGAGAAGGTTGTCGTTGCCCCTCTGGAAGCTGTGCCCCCGATTGACGAGAGATACTTGGCAGACGCATTGGAAAGCGTGCCAGTCACGAAGGGCGACAACATTATGATTCCATACTTCGGCGGAAGGCTGACCTTCCAAGTCGTGGGTGTCAGCCCGGTGGCCGACGCTGCGCTGATCACGCAGCGGACTGTTTTCGTAATCTCAGAGAAGGGCGAGGCGCTCAGAGGAGTGCCACAGGTAACCTACGAGGACATCGGCGGTCTGAGGGACGAGATTCAGAAAGTCAGGGAAATGATCGAGCTTCCGCTCAGACATCCGGAGATTTTCGAGAAGCTGGGAGTGGAGGCGCCAAAGGGGGTGCTGCTGTACGGGCCGCCTGGCACTGGCAAGACCCTGCTTGCGAAAGCCGTTGCGACGGAGAGTAACGCGCACTTCATTCCAATCAGCGGCCCCGAAATAATGAGCAAATTCTACGGCGAGTCGGAGGCAAGGCTCAGGGAGATATTCAAAGAAGCAAAGGAGAAGGCTCCGACCATCATATTCATCGACGAGATAGACTCCATAGCACCGAAGAGGGAAGAGGTCACGGGTGAAGTTGAACGAAGAGTCGTGAGCCAACTGCTCTCCCTGATGGACGGCCTGGAAGCAAGGGGCAAGGTCATCGTGATAGCAGCAACCAATAGGCCCAACGCCATTGACCCAGCTCTAAGAAGGCCTGGTCGCTTCGACAGGGAGATTGAGATCAAGGTTCCTGACAAGAAGGGCAGACTGGAGATCCTCCTGATACACACCAGGCACATGCCGCTCGTACAGCAGGCTGAGGAGAAGAAGGGCGCTTCAGACGACAAGGCCGTGGACATCGAGAAGCTTGCAGCCGTGACTCACGGCTTCGTGGGTGCCGACCTTGAATACCTCTGCAAGGAGGCGGCCATGAAGACCCTGAGGAGGAACCTACCCAACATCAAGCTGGATGAGGACAGACTCAGCCCCGAGACGCTGGACAAGCTTATCGTCACCATGGACGACTTCGAGGGCGCGCTGAAGGACGTCATGCCCTCGGCGATGAGGGAGGTCTACCTCGAGACCCCAGACGTGAAGTGGGCGGACATAGGCGGACTGGAGGGCGTCAAGAAGGAGCTGCAGGAGGCGGTTGAATGGCCTCTGAAGTACCCGGATCTTTACGACAAGATAGGCTATAGCATGCCGAAGGGGCTTCTTCTGTACGGACCGTCGGGCACGGGCAAGACACTGCTCGCGAAGGCCGTTGCAACGGAGAGCGAAGCCAACTTCATCAGCGTCAGGGGGCCGGAGCTCCTGAGCAAGTGGGTCGGCGAGTCCGAGAGGGGAGTGAGAGAGGTGTTCAGGAGGGCACGCCAGGCGGCTCCGTGCGTCATATTCTTCGACGAGGTCGACGCCATTGCCCCCACCAGGGGGACGGGTGGGGACTCCATGGTAACAGAGAGGGTGGTTAGTCAGCTACTGACGGAGCTGGACGGCATTCAAAGCCTCAACGGGGTTGTTGTGCTCGCAGCCACCAACAGGATCGACATAGTTGACCAAGCGCTGCTGCGGGCGGGAAGGTTCGACAAACTGATCCAGATCCCGATGCCCGACAAGGACTCGAGAAGGGAAATTCTGAAGATCCACATGAAGGGTGTGCCGGTAGCCAAGGATGTGGACGTCGAACGCATCACGGACATGACCGAGGGGTTCAGCGGAGCAGACATGGCGTCCCTGACGAACACTGCGGTGTCGATAGTGCTTCAGAAGTTCATCTCAAAGTATCCAAAGCCTGAGGACGCGAAGAAGCACGTGGAGGAGGCCGTGGTTGAGATGAGCCACTTCCTTCAGGCCATCGAGAAGCAAAGGACATCGAGAGAAGGGAAGCCGAAGGAAAGAATCTCGGTGCCCTACTACCGCTAGGGCTGACAGGCAGTTTCCAGACTCTCCTCTAGAACACGGACTGATGAAGTGGGGGTGCTGAATCCCTTGAGTGATTCTGCCTATGCTCAGGACTAAGGCCGTTCGTCCTTGATCTTTGCCTCGGCAACTGCCTGATTCTTGGAGTCTGGCTGCTCATCTTCCCCGTTCTCTGCCGACTTCTCCCCGGGCTCGAACCATGAATCGTGAGAGGTCATCGGCTCCGCTTCCTCCTTCTCTTCTTCCTCCACGCTCCCTCCCCAATGCTCCTCGGGCTGGGCATGCTCCAGATTCTTTTCCTCTTGGTGCAAGCCCATGGCAGCTGTCGAGGGCATCGGCCCGGGTGCAGGCACGGTCCCGCCCAAGTATCGCATCCAGAATTGCGCCTCCACAATGAGCCTCTGGGCCAGGTCCTTGCCGTGCACGACCGTGCTGCCGAAAGCGTCCGCGAGCAGGTCTGCACCAAGGTTCGCTATGTCCTGAAGGTTGACCGACTGGGAGCCTGTCATCTGCTTCAAGCTGGCAACAATCGCGTCCTCGTTCTCCTGGATCGCCATCAGCTCGTCTTGGGTCGCGAATGCGCTCGCAAGGAATGGGATGTCGCCGGAAAGGATGATGTCCCTCACACCAAGGCCCCTTGCTTTCATCACAGAATACAGGTGTGAGGCGGGCACGACCTCGTCGGGCTCCAGGACGTTGTAGATTGTTCTTGCGGTAGGCATCTTCCTGATCCCTTTCTTGTCGGCTGTCGTCTTCTTCATGTCGATTACGGCGACGACCGGGAACACGTAGTCGAAGTCCTTGCCGAAAGGCTTGGCGAGCTTCTTTCTCACCCACACCTTCAGGTCCTGCGAGTTCACCGTCCCCCCCGGTGTCTTGTTGGGCGGAAGAACCCAGAGGTTGGATTGAATGTTCTTCCAGCCCATTTCGATGAATCTCTCCCTCAGTAGATTCGATTCCACTCCTCTGAACTTGTCATACGACCTGTACAGAAGCACTGCCTGTACCTCGCCCGGAAACGTCCTGATGGCGTCATCCGCAGTGATGCCGGACCTTGACAACTGCCAGTGGAGGCGCCTCATCAGCTTCTGGTATACTTCATCTTCCTCTTTCGATTCCGCCTTGCTTCCGAGCTCTGTCCTGGGCGCCGGCTCGCCTTCTACATCGATTCTCTGGATTACCGTCAGGATAAGGTCCGAATCGTTGCCATTTGAGGCAGCAACGGACTCTGAGAGCTTCTCGAACCTGTCTCTGACCTTCCCGAAGAACTTGCCGAACCCCTTCGTTGGATCTCCAGCCATCGAAACATCGCCCCAGTATCCTAGAATCCCTGACCGATCTGCCTCGAGGAGAGTTTGAGGTTGACCGACTTTCGGATGTTGTCGAATGCCATGACTATTTTCTCCTTCGCGAAGTACTGGTCCACTTCAGTAACCGTGATTCTGTCAGCCGAGATCGAGACGGGACCCAGCCTGAGCGGCACCGGAATCCCGAGCAGCTCTGAGAGCTCTTCCATGGTCTTGGGGAAAGTTGCCATGGACCGGAACCTGAATGTATAGTTCCTCCCGTCGACAATGGGATTCGGGTCGAGCGGTACAACAAGACTGCCGGAAGTGAGACCGTCGAGAACAATCTTTTCCACATCTGAAATGTTCTTCAGTACAATCGCCTTCTCTTTCTTCAGGTCTGCCTCGCGGTTAGCGTGACCTGGGTCTTCGTAGTTGAGCCCGATGAGCGCAAAGAAGCCCTTGTCCTTCTCCGCCCTGCGCGGCAGCTCCTTCAGCTCCTGCTTCAGAACGGCGAGCTCTGCGTCTATGACCCTGAGTCTCTTCTGCTCCTCCAGAAGACGGCCCGCAGCAACCTCCAGTTCCGTCAGGTCCATGACTGACTAACCCATGTGGCCGGTCACGTCGATGACGGCCTTCTTGAATTCCTCGTGGGAGAGTTCCCTCTGTTCGTACTCGTCCTTGTACGAGTCCCAGGCGTCCTCCGCCTCGGACACTATGGGGAGCAGTTTCTTCCCAATGCCCTTGAGGTTCAGGAGTATCAAGGCCGAAGCCGCTTCCCCTGGCATCGTTGGCACTTTGATGAAGACTATGCGCCTCTCCTGTATGTCGTACCTGTCCGCCAGCAGTTTCTTGAAGAACTCCCTTTCCTCCGCGGTGAGGGTCCCGCTCGTCTTCACGATGACTGCCGCAGAGTCCGTCTTGCCCTTCTCCATCTGGCCGTCCTGCTCCAGGTCGAAGAGGACTCCCTCGTTCCCGTCCGACATGCCCTGCTCAATTGCCCTTATGTCGGAGCCCCCCTTCGGCACCAATGGAATCATCCACGGGACGACGAACTTGGGCTTGCTTGCTGCCAGCCACGTCCTATAGTTAGACATGTCCCACTCGGTCTCACGGATGAACGAGTCCATGAACGAAGCAATCACGTGAGCGGCGAGGAGGTTCTTGTTCCGATAATCGTGCCAGCCCACCTTTATCTGCTTGGGGAGCTCATCGACTATGGAGCTCCTGCCTTCGAGGAGGTCCTGGAGCCTGTCTGCATGGAATCTCAGCTCCTTGTTGTCCATCAAGATTGGCGCGTCAGAGAAACGCATCTGGTACGCGAGGTTCATGGTTATGCTGATCTGGGCAGGGCCGTAGATCACCGGGTCCCAGCCGAACTCGGGAAGAATGCCGAACGAAGCAACGGTAGCAGCCCCAAGCCCAGCGCTCTTCACCCACGACATGAACTCAGATGAGAAGGAACCCCCCGTCCCTCCTCCCATGCTGAACGGGACTATGAATCCCCTTACCGGCTCAGGGGAAATGGCCTGTATCCTAGACTTCATGTCCTGCTTGCCAACGATCTCGTTCCTGAACCTCATCCTACCTTCTGCCCAATTCCTCGCGGCACCGCCGAGGCCGTAGACGGCGTGCTTGTCCTTCATGGCGAAAAGCTCCGGGTACGACTGGAGGATTAGGTTCGCCGACCTCGGGTCCAGGTCCACGAGGAGAGCTCTCGGGATAAGCGGCGTCTCTCCCTTGCGCATCGAAGCACCGAAACGAAGGATGGTGCTGCCGTACCTCCTGAGAACCTCGAGCGTCTGCTTCTCTCCCTTCAGCGACGGCGACTTCGGATCAGCCCCGACGTCAATCAGAACCCATCTGTAAGCTTCAGCGCCGATTCCGACTCCTGCGTGCCCCATCGAAGCCATGATAACTGGATTGGGGGCTAGAGGAGCTTGATTTGCTACTCTATAGGCCATAGAGGGGTCTAAACACCCATCGTTTTTATACATTTGGCTGTTGCAATCCAGAGTACAACTTCATGGCCGCAATTTACGACGAAACCAAGGCGAAGGACGTGCTTTTCCTCATTGATGGCTCGCGCAGCATGTCGGAGACGCTCAAGGGCGCAGGGAGGTCGAAAATAGATATCGTCAGGATGGGGCTCAACAAATTCGTCGAGGAGAAATGGCCCATCTCCTACTTTCCGTGGCCGCTGAGAATTGGCATCGTCTTCTTTCGGTTGCTCGGCACTCCAGGCAGCACGCAGATTGACGTGGTGGTGCCGCTCAACCCAGCTCCAGCAAGCTTGGAGCTCTATAGGTTGAACGAGATGCCTTGCAAGGGCGGGAGCCCGCTGGTCGACGCACTACAATATGCAGCCGGGGCGATTACGGATTCCGTGCGGGCGGAGAGAAGAGTGAAGCTGATCAGCGACGGCGGCAACGACGGGCCCAAGGTAAAGACCATGCTGGAGAAACTCAAAGCGGCGCGAACGCCTTTCGACAGCATCGAGCTCTCGGAATCGGCTTCGGGTGAGCTGCGCGACATTGCAAAACTCACGGGGGGAAAATACTACCGTCCCAACAACATGGCAGACTTCGAGGCGGCGATCAGGGCCTAGTCCATGGGACAACCTAATTAGACGCATAAGAGGTTCGATAAACATTGCAGGAAGCGAAGATAATCGGGCGCGGGACGTGGCTGGACAAGGTGGCCGCGGACACTGTCGCCAGGGAGAAGACTCTGGGGAGGAGCCTCAAGCTCCTCCGTGTGGAGAGCGGCCTGGGGGCCTCGGGCCTCCCGCACATAGGCAGCGTTGGAGACGCAATCCGCAGCTATGGGGTAAAGCTGGCTCTCGAGACAGCTGGGTTCAAGTCGGAGCTTGTGGCCTATTCAGACGACTTCGACGGTCTCAGGAAGGTGCCCGCAGGCTTCCCATCCTGGCTGAACGACTACATCTCTCAGCCTGTTGCAAGGATCCCTGACCCCTTCGCCTGCCACGGCTCCTACGCTGAGCACGTCGGCTCGCTCCTCAGGGAAGCACTCGACGGTCTTGGGGTGGAATACAGATTCCAGAGCGGGGCGGAAGCCTACAGGAAAGGGCTCCTGAACGACCAGATCAAGGTCATACTCTCCAAGGCAGACGTGATAGGGCGCAAGATCAAGGAAATGGTGGGGCAATCCAAGTACGAAGCCACCCTGCCGTACACGCCCGTCTGCAGGCAGTGCAAGAGGATCTATGTCACCCAGTCGAAATCGTACGATGCAAAGGAATCGTCCGTCCACTACAAGTGCGAAGGGACAAGGCTCGGCACCAGCTTCGTGGAGGGATGCGGCTACGAGGGCGACTCCGACGTGACCTCGGGCGAGGGCAAGCTGATGTGGAAGGTGGAGTTTGCGGCGAGGTGGGCTGCGTTCGACATCAGGTTCGAGGCTTACGGAAAAGAAATCGGCGATTCCGTCAAGATCAACGACTGGGTGGCTGAAAAGATCCTTTCCTATCCTCCGCCATACCACGCGAGATACGAGCTCTTCCAGGACAAGTCCGGAAAGAAGATGTCGAAGTCGGTGGGCAACTTGGTCACACCACAGGAATGGCTGCGCTACGGTTCGCCCGAAAGCCTGAGGCTGCTCATGTACAAGAGAATAATCGGAGCCCGGAGCGTATCCCTTGACGACATTCCAGTTTACATGGAGGACTTCGACGACCTTGAGGAGTACTACTTCTCGAAGCAGAGAGACCAAAACCCGATGAAGGACGCGAAGCTCCGCGGGCTATACGAATACACCACGCTTCTGAGGCCGCCGGAGTCGATGCCAGTCCACATCCCCTACCGTCTCATCGCGCAGCTTGCCTCGGTGGCTCCCGCAGATGCCGGTGAAGAATTCGTGTGGAAGCGGCTCGCTGCCTACGGCATGGCGAAAGAGGTGTCGCAGGAACTTGCGAAGAGGATCGGCTGGGCTTCGGCCTGGGCCGCGAGGGAGGGGAAGAGAGCTCCGGAGAAGGTCAACGCAACGCCGGCTGTGGCCAAGGCGCTCAGAGAATTCGCGAATCGCGTGTCAAAGGCGAAAACCGCAGACGAGGTCCAGACCATAGCCTTCGATGCCCTCAGAGGGAACGGGCTGAAGCCGGGGGACTTCTTTCCGGTCGTCTACTCCATACTCGTCGGATCAGACAGGGGGCCGAGGGTGGGCCCGTACGTGATGGATGCGGGCGTTCAGAACGTGGCCAAGGCAATCTTGGCTTCACTTGGCGTCTGAAAGTGCTGCAGTCGTAGCGTCCCACCGCAAAGTCGATTCACATTCACTGACCCGTCTGTTTGAGCCCCGTTGCAAGGCATCACTAGTTTTAGCTAACGCGGCATGGGTCTTCCAGTCACTTGGAGGGGCGACGCGGTTCTTGGAGACGGGCTTCCCCTTTCACGACACAGGAGCGGGAAGAAGCTACTCGCCTCTACCTAGAGCTCCATTCACTAGGAAAAGTGGCCAAGCGACTAAGGCGATCGCCTTCCGGTGTATACAGAGTTCTAAAGCAAGAGCATCAACCCACAGCATCTAACATCAAGGTCCGGGCGAAGGAAAGAAATGAGATTCGACGACTCTACTACAAGAAGTGTTGCTCGGCAAACGAAATTGCCGAAATCATAGGCATATCGAGTACCACAGCCAAGTATTGGGTCAAGAAACTTGAGAGCCCGATACCGGAGACTGTACGCCTCGAGGCAGGTACGAGAGCGCTACGCCTCTCTTCTGGACGGCTCGACCTTCTCCCATTCGTAGATCGCTCGCATCTTCGCTGGGCAGATGATTGCAGGATTTGCCTGAGAAGGGCAAACTCCCACAAGGTCATGTTAAAACGCAAGGTAAGCGCAATCGGGTTTGCGTATGTCCTAGGATTCTATCTTGCTGAGGGCAACAAGGGCAAAGGACCCCCAGACTTACGCAACACGAATCCCCAGTTGATAAATCGGTACCACAAACTCTTGAAGTCTGTGGCGAGTTCTGAGTTCCGCGTCTATACTATTTCTGCCAAAGGAAACCGAATGAACCAGCAGTCAATCAGGGTTGGTGGGGAATGTATGAAAAGCGTCTTTGTTAATGGGATTGAGTCCACCCTCACTGTCTTCTCGGGCGAAGTTGACCTGATGAGCACCGAGCTCAGCGAGTTCGGATTAGCCTTTCTCAGGGGGTGTTCAGACGGAGACGGTTCGGTCCGACGCGCGAGGCAATCGAATTCAACGAAAATGCGGATGAGCCTCACATTGACTGAAGGTAAACTACGTTATGCCTTGTCACTCAAAGAGATGTTTAGGGCTCTCTTAGGATCTGGATCCGTGTACCATCCAAAGAATCGGAATTACTATCTCGTGATCGCCAGTCTATCACCGGAAAGAGCGCTCTATCTCGTGACCCATGATTTCTTTTCGGAACGCCCTACAATGAGAGCTAGGCTCGTCGCCAAAGCCCTCGATTCCAACTATATGGCTACGATTGCGCGCTTCTATTCCCTATTTGGCGCTTCTCGTTTCTCTTCAGCCGACATCAGCGCTGTCGCCCCGGAAGTCAGTCCTTATTTTGTGGGGCGTGCGGTTACACGAAGGGACTTGTTGCCGGTCGGGGTCGATTTCACGCGTCGCCGAAATGCAAAGTGGCACAGGGTCTACAGGCTCTCGAGCGGAATGTTGAGGGTCGCGAAACGCATAATGCAGTCGTGATGAGAACAGCAAGGAACTTGGCCCGTTGCGCTTCTTACAAGAATTTCACTGCCCTCAATGCGGCGATCATGTCGTGCACCAAGTGCTATAGACTCCGCAGATACGCAAAGCTTGTATCCAGAAAGAAGAAACCACAATTTGTAGACTGGGAGTACTGGGCGAAACCCGTCACCGGATTTGGCGACACAAATGCCGAACTCCTAATCGTTGGTTTGGCTCCGGCGGCGCACGGCGGGTTGCGCACGGGACGCGTGTTCACCGGGGATAGTTCAGGTAGGTTCCTCGTAGGGGCGCTCCACAGGGCGGGTTTTGCGAATCAGCCAATCTCCGAGTCAAGAGAGGACGGCCTGATCTACACCAACTGCTACATCACTGCGGCGGTGAAGTGCGCCCCTCCAGGCGACAGACCGTCGAGAGCCGAATTCAACAGGTGCGCCCCCTACCTAGACGCAGAGCTCGAGCTGTTGGGACGGACCTCAGTAATACTTGCTCTCGGGAGCCTCGCATTCCGGGCGGTCATTGATAGCGAGAGGCGAGGCGGTTATCCTCCGCTCAAGTCGAAATTTGCGCATGGAGCCAAATATCCTATCTCGCGGGGCAGGCTTCTCGTTGCGAGCTACCACCCGAGCCCGAGAAACACTAATACTGGGAAGCTCACAGAAGACATGCTGGTAAGGCTCTTGTTGGAGGTCAGGTCGTTGCTGGAGAGCAGACACCCATGACAATCAAGACCGAGAAGACGGTGTACGACAAGCCCGATCGTGCGGACGGGCTGCGCGTACTTGTCATGAGGACCTGGCCCAGAGGGATCTCGAAGGACAAGGTAGGCGTTTGGATAAAGGACGTTGGGACTGAGAAGGAACTGATTCACCTGTGGAAAGAAGGGAAGGTGACTTGGGCCGAGTTCTCGCGAAGATACGTCGCGAGTCTCAAGGGGAAGGAGAACATCCTGCGAGAGTTGGCAGCGAAGTCGAAGAAGGGGACGCTCACCCTGCTCTGCACAGACAAAGATCCGAACAGATGTCACAGAACGTTGCTCAAGAAGGAAATCGAGAGGTATCTGTAGTGAGTTCCAGCCCTCAAGACATAACTAGGCTTCCCTGGGCCAAGCAATCGGGCCCGTAGCCTAGTACGGATTAGGGCATCAGCCTGCGGTCCGAAAGGGCAATTAGCTGAGGGTCGAGGGTTCAAATCCCTCCGGGCCCGCTACATTTTTGTGTCGGAACCCCGCCTTAAATCCAGATTCCCCCCAGAAGGTCATGGGGTCCACCCGCGGTAGAGCCGGGTACGGAGAGCTCCTCCACAACCCCGACCTGCGGAGATGGTACGAGAACGTCCGCAGAGGCTCGCCTATAACCGCGGACGTCTACCTCAGGAGGCTCGGCGCCACCTGCCTGAAGAAAGGATTGACACCGACAGCCCTGGCCGAACAGCCCACAAGCAATGGGGAGCGGTGGGCCTTCAACTTCCTGGCCGACCTGGTGACTGAGATGGAGGGTGAGGGGAAGGCGGGGAGTTACATAGCCTCGAACGTGAAGGCGGTGAAGTCCTGGCTTTCTCACAACGGCGTACAGGTTGCGGGCAAGATACGGATCAAGGGCGCCCGTGAGACGCCAAGTCTCGCTACGAAGCACGCGCCCTCCCTTGCAGAGCTGCGCGGGCTCTTTGCAAACTGCTCCCCCAGGACGAGGAGCGCTGCTGCGCTGGTCGGCGAGGCGGGGCTGAGGCTCGAGTCGATAGGCAACTACTACGGGACCGACGGCTTGACGGTAGGCGACCTTCCGGAGATGAAGGTCTCCCACAGCGACGAAGGCTCGCAGAGCGAAGGGGCCCTGGTGATGTTCTCCAGGATACCGACCATCGTGATCGTCAGGCAGGAACTGAGCAAGGCAGGGCATCAGTACTTCACTTTCCTGACGCGGGAGGGGTGCGGGTTCCTTGCCGAGTACCTGACCCAGAGGATCAGGTCAGGCGAGAAGCTCGACCCCTCGTCGCCGCTCCTGGCTCCCGACGAATACCACAACTCACGCAGGAACCTGTTCCTCCGGACGACTCTGGTGGGCAGGCTCATACGGTACAGGCTGAGGAGTTGCGGAATAGCGGCAAGGCCCTACGACCTGAGGTCCTCTTTCGACACCCACCTCATGCTTGCGGAAAGCAACGGCCTGATAATCAGGGACTACAGGGTGTTCTTCATGGGGCACAAGGGCGACATCGAGCACACCTACACCACGAACAAGCGGGTGCTCCAGCCCAACGTGGTCGAGGACATGCGGTCGAGCTTCTCCAAGGCTCAGAGGTTCCTTCAGAGCGCGGAGTCCATCCCCGAGGGTCCGAGCCTGAGGGACGAAACATACAAGCGGATGCTCGTCCTTGCAGGATTCACCGAGAAGAGATCGTCGAACAACGACTACTGGAGGTGAGTGACGACCAGGTCGCTCAGAAGGCGAGGGAGAAGCTCTTCTCATCGGTCTTTGGAGAGGACAAAGGGCAGAAGATCGTATCGCTCGATGAGTTGGAAGAATACCTCTCAAAGGGCTGGAAGTGCGAGCACGTGATGGAGTCGAGGGCGCAGGCGATAATCAGTCCCGCCGGCGCCGTCTTAGGCTCGCCGGGGAGGGAGAGGCTCACCAAACGCAGCCAGACGTCGAACTTGGCGGCAAACTCCTCTCGAGACACTTCGTCCCTCTCAGACATCAGCACTTTGTAAAGCGGCGTCCGTTCGTCGAAATTCTTCGCTACGAACTCCTTGAGACTTCTCAGGCTCACCCTTCCAGATAGTTGAGCAAACTGCATGCGGAGACCCTGAGACAGAAGCTGTCGCCGCAATATAACACGCCGGGATGAAACTAAGCTAGGATCGAGGCCAAGGGTTCGGGCCGGAAGGGATTCCGTACGATGATAGAAGAGTCACGGTGGTACCGGGCGCTTCGAAGTCTGGACGAACCGACTCGTGCTTCTAGCTCGTCTCCGCACCTTGGGTGGAAGGTTCGCGCACTTCCTGCAAGCCTTGCGCACCGACCCATCGGGTTCGATTACAACTATGTTCGCTACGGTAACGTTCCCGGCCTTGTCCTCTGGCTTCACCACCTGCCCGCAGTACCGACACCTGTAGGTCAGCGGTCCCAGCGGGCTCGGTGAAGGAGGCTCGTGGTGGCTCATCTTTCTCTTGGTTCCTGGTCTCCACGTATATACACAAGGCTATGACAATCATTCTGCGGGCCCCGGATAGGCGTCATCCAACTCACGTATGCGGGCCTTGGCCGAGGTTACCATGAAGCTCAGCGATGCCGTAAGAAGAACGCGGTCGGTGGCGCTCGGCTGATCGAAGCGCGCGACTGGGGAGGCCGAAGCCCTCTGGCGTCACTTCGAGCCTGAGCGTATGGAAGAAGCTGCGGGTGCTCCGCCGACATAATGACATCCTCAGACCTCCAGACATCGACCTTGAAATGGTCTCTCGAGAGCTTTGCTCCGCACTTCTTGCACCTGAAGCCCAATGGCTTCAGGATGTCCGCTGGGTTCCTGAGGTTGAACCCGGAGTAGAGTGTGCAACCGCATGCTGAACATGCAACCTGATATGTCAAGCCAGAATCAGCAAGGAAGATCAACCCGAACGCGATATTAAGGGTTCCGAGCGAGCTCGATTGACCCGCAAGTCGGCAGGAATCGGAGAAGGAGAGACAGAGCAACCACGAATATTGTCCTGCTTCAACCAATCACTCTACGGCAATCATGGTCAGGGTGCTCCTGACGTTCTCGAGCCCACGTACCCTCTCTTCGAGCGCGCCCCTCAGCTTCTCCATGCTCTCGGCTTCCAGCCTGGCAATTATGTCGTACACGCCGTAGACCTGGTACGCCTCTTTCACGCTCTCCATCTCCTTCAACTTGGCAAGTATCTCCTTCTCTGAACCGAGGTTTGAGTTGATCAGAACGAAAGCTGTGGCCATAGCCCGCTTGCACGTGGAATGAAGGTTGCTGCGTGTATATACGTTGCAACCTCGCTCGGAGTTAGAATGCGCGCGAACAAAGCAGATGAGAATTCTGTTACGCCCCAAGAATGGGAATTCTCTGGTCGTGCGATGCGCTCCCTCGCGGTTTGGGTAAATGATATCTCATCGAGAGTCGTTTGGCAGGCAGTTGAATTGCTACTGCGGCAGGCCGCTTGCGAGGACGAAGGAAGGGTTCCTGGTCTGCAGGCGGTGCAGGCGCGCGCCGATAATATGCGAGTGCTATCATGTGTGATAAGGCACTCGCCTTCTCTCAGTCGGCGGAACTCTGCGTAGCTCGACGAAGATAAATTGGTGCCATCCAAGACAGATCCAAGTGACCGATGGACGCGGCCCACCTTCAAGGACCAGGTAATTCTTATTTGTAGGGTTGACTGTCTAGACGGGTAGTCGTCCCGTTTGCATGGCCTTGTCATCTTCTGTTCTACACTCTGCACTAGTGCACGCGCGGCAGGTGCGACGACTACCGGCCGGAGAAGCCTGAGGTGGCTAGGCCGGAGCTCATGACGGAGGAACTCCCCTTAATCAGGGAGAGAAGACTGATGAACGTGACTTCGAGGGAGTGCGGAAAGTCCTTAAATTGAACGTCAGAATCTATTGATTGGCAAATTGCCCTTTTGTCAGAAGTGTGGCAAACCGGTACCTGAGGACGCGCAATTCTGCAGGGCATGTGGAGCACCTCAAATCGCTGTCGTAGCGCCTGTGGCCGGACCCCAGGAGGAGAGGTCTCTGGCGGTGACCTAGGAGAGGAGCGCGAGAAACCGAAGTACGACATCAACGAGCTCGGCAAGTCGCTCGAGAGAATGACCGCGGAAATCCTGAAACACATGAACTACAAGACGGAGATGAGGGCAGGTCTGAAGGACCAAGGAGGCTCGAGGCACGAACTGGACATCTACGCCACGCGGGGAAAGCAGGTCATGGCTGTCGAATGCAAGAACTTCGGGGACAACTACACTGTCGGCATCGAGGACTTCAGGGGCTTCACCCAGAAGCTGACGGATCTCAAGATTCAGAACGGCCTCTTCGTGACAAATGTACGGTTCTCCTCTCCTGCAGAGAACTTCGCCCTACATCACCGAATCAAGCTCTGGGAGGGCGACGCACTCAGAGAGAAATTCTTCC
>CAVWXJ010000002.1:0-40281 GCA_963759195.1 uncultured archaeon | reverse complement strand
AAGTATTCATGAGGAAACACAGAAAGCAAGCAGGGAGAGCGGAGGGCACGTGAAGGCAGTCAGGTTCCACAGGCACGGCGGGCCTGAGGTGCTGCAGTACGAGGAAGCGCCAGACCCCGGCCGAACAACGACGAGGCCCTGGTGAGGGTGAAGGCGTGCGCGCTGAACCACCTCGACATCTGGGCCAGGAACGGGCTTCCCAACGTGGAGATCCCGCTGCCCCACATCTCGGGCTCGGACATCGCGGGAGTGGTGGAGTGGGTGCCCTCCGAGGAGAAGATTGTCCAGAAGGGGGCCGAGGTCATCGTCAACCCGGGAATCGGATGCGGCAGGTGCGAGAAGTGCCTGCTGGGGATGGACAACCAGTGCAGGTTCTACACGATCGTCGGCTACGGCACCGACGGAGGCTACGCCGAGCTCGTCAAGGTGCCGAGGACCAACCTGGTCCCGAAGCCGGAGGGGATGAGCTTCGTCGACGCTGCGGCGTTCCCCTTGGTCACGCTCACTGCGCACCACATGCTCGTGACGAAGGCTGGGCTGAAGCCCGGAGAGAGCGTGCTGGTGATCGGCGCCGGGTCGGGAGTGGGTTCGGCCGCGATCCAGGTGGCGAAGCTCTGCGGCGCATCGGTCATCGCGACCGCGGGCGACGAGGGCAAGCTGGCAAAGGCGAAGGCTCTCGGGGCAGACAACGTTGTCAACCACTACAAGCAGGACGTTTCCGAGGAGGTGAAGAGGATAACAGGAAAGCGGGGCGTCGACGTCGTTGTCGAACACGTAGGCAGGGCGACCTGGGAGAAGAGCGTGAAGTCCCTCGCAAAGGGAGGACGACTCGTGCTGTGCGGCGCGACCACGGGTGCGGAGGTGACCACCGACCTCAGGTTCGTCTACAACAGGGAGCTGACCATCTACGGCAGCTTCATGGGTAGCAAGGGAGAGCTCCTCAGGGTGGTGGAGCTGGTCAAGGCGGGCAGGCTGAAGCCGGTGGTGGACAGCACATTCCCGCTGGCGAAGGCCGCAGAGGCTCAGGCAAAGATGGAGAAGAGCGGGCACTTCGGCAAGATCGTCCTCACCGTCTAGCGTACGATTCTGTACGAATGGGTGATCTTCACGCCGGGCTTCAGGGTTGCAGAGACGCTGCAGAACTTCGCCATGCTGTCGTTGATCGCCTCCTCGACGTACTTTGTCTCCAGCTCGCCCGAGAGCACGTACTTGACGTGGATCGATGTCCAGGGTTTCGGGTAGCCGTGCTCCGGCCTCTCCCCGTTCAGCATCACCTTGAGGGAGTCGAGCTTCTGCTTCCTCTTCCCCAGTATCGCCACGACGTCCATGCCGGAGCAGGCGCCCAGAGACGTCAGCAGCGCCTTGCATCGGGCCGATGCCCTTCGACCCGGGGTCATCCGAATCGTAGACCACAGTGTGCCCTTTCAGGTCCGTCCCGAGGAAAGTGTAGCCGCCGGCCCAGGAGACTTCTGCAAGCCACTCGTCCTTAGCCGACCTGGACCACCACGTGCGCGGCCTTTCCCGACACTCCTCCCTTCTCTATGAAGCTGCGGCGGGGCCACTTCGCCTCCGCAGAGGCAGACAGCGTTTGCTTCCCCTTGCCGAGCTTGGAGGCGGGCAGCTCGAAGGTCTGGGTGAAATCCAGCATCTTGGACTTCGCATCCTCCACGTTGAGCGGTATCTTCGGAGGGCCACCGTCCTCGGGCATGATCATCGCCCAGATTCTGTATGGGAGGTCGGGGTCCCTGCTCCAATAGAAGCTCGCTTTTCTCACTAGCTTCGACGTATCGCCGATTCTTCTGGAGAGCGGCCCCCTCCTAGCAAGAAGGGAGGTTCGGAATGCCAGGTTCAGTATCTTGTCGTAGTCTTCCCAGGCAACAGTCCAGACGTCGGGATGGAAGGCCTCCCTGAGGCCGCCCACTATCCTGAATCCCAGGTTGGCGACAATGTTGTCTTCGAGGGAGTAACTCTTCTTGTCCGTCATCAGCTTCAGGCCCGTCATCTTAGTCGGGCCCCATCTGTATTCACCCCTCCTGTTCTTCAGGGGCATTGCTGCGAGCCGCTCTTCCGCGCCGTTAAAAGCATGATTGCGATTTCAGAATTCTCGTTCAGTCGGCAAACAAGGGACTCGCTGTCGGTGTATGAACGAACGCGCGCAGCTCCTCATGGTGAAGGCGACCAGTTGGCTGTCATCGGAAGTGATGACCCCAGATTCACCGTCAAAGGCTCGGTCAACTGCCCTTATTGTGGCCCGTCTCGGACTCGGCGAAGATAGAGGCTGGCTCGAGGCATCTTGCGATGACGCATCGTTAGACGGTTGCACGGTTGGAGTGAGTTACTCCCTCCGAACACCTTGAAGCTTCGCAGGAGAGTCGAACGATAGTCAAGGGAAAAGTGAGCTCGCCAACCTCGAACACGTAGATTGGCCGGAACGGGGAGCTGGGGCGATTCACCACATGCTTGTCAGATTATTGAAATTATTCCGACGATTGGTGGTCCGTGGCTGGGCCTGTCCGACGGCCAGGGTGGTAAGAAATCCCTAAGCGCCGTCCTGCAAGTTGACTTTTGGAACATACATAGATTTATAGCCGAATCTATTCGCGATAACACTGGCGTAGGAAGGGGTCAGAGACGGAACTAGAAGCAAAGGAGGGCCACTTCAAGGACGTAAGCGTCAAGACTGCCCAGCTCGTTCAATTGCTGACCGAGATTGGCCCCGACATTCCGGAGATAGCTAGAAACCTCGGCCAGTTCAAAGAATCCGTAAGGTACAGGTACAAGGAGAAGATCCTCAACAAGGGATTCGCTGTCCAAGCCTCCGTCGACCACGAAAGGCTAGGGCTGAAGAGGATGGTAGCGATTCTTGGGTTCGCAGATGATTACGAAAAGTACGCGCAGTCAATATTGACGGCCATGAGCGAGCTTTGCTATGTGCAGAGCTTCGCAAAGACCCTGCCCGACGGAAAGTTCGTCGTGAACATCAGCGTTCCGGCTGAGCATGTGACCTCTATGGGCCAGCTCTTGAATCATTTGAGAGAACGCGGGATGTTCGACTACGTGAACCTGTTCGATTTCGAGTGGTTAAGAAACCCGCCGATGAAGCCGGAGTTCTATGACTTCGACGAGGGCAGGTGGGACTTTGACTTCTCAGGGCCACACGCGGAGGACCTCGAAGCCGCCAAGTACGCTCCATCTCCTCCAATTAGGTTCGACGCTATCGATCTCCTAATAATGAAACAGCTGCAGAAGGATGCGAACAAGTCAATAAAAGAAATAGCCGAAGAACTAAACATGAACTATAAGAAGCTGGCATGGCATCACAACACTCACGTTATAGGAAAGAATCTTCTACGTGGTTACTTCGTCAGATGGACCGGAACCAAATACGATTACAAGGTTGAGAAGGCCCTCCACCGCAAACACAGGTACATGCCTGGGATATTGATCATTGAGGACGTGGATACGATGAGCCTTGCCGTCATTCGCCAGAAGGTCAATCAACTCCCCTTCCTTTGGGCTGAAGCTAGCGGTAGGAACTATTACGCGGAATTCGTGTTTCCTGTGGACTATCTGACAGAGAGCCTCCTCTACGTGTCCGACGCGATCATGAAGGTCAAGGAGAAGGTGAGGATGCTTGTTGTTGACCAGACCAATGCCATCAGCTTCACCATTGCGCCTCAGCTATACGACGAAAGGAACAGAAAGTGGGTATTCAACAGAGGGGAGCTAGAAGTGCGGTTTGAGAACCTATTGCAGCAAATAAGGAGGGAATCAAGCTAGTTATCTAGCTTGATCCGAATCCGCCCATTGGGTCCAGAGGTCCTATCTTCAGGCCTAGCGCGGCGAAAACAAAACTAGCGCCGGTCAGGGCCAGCATTCCGTACCGCACTTTTTCGTCGAGAGTCATTGACAGATGGTAGGGTGTGAGCGTGATATAAGATTAAGCATTCACATGATCGGAATTCGCTAGCTCAAGCAATTTCTAAAGGGTACGGTCCTGCAAGGGAGTGCGGCGACATCTCCTGAGCAAAGCCAGCTTCCTTGGCCCCGAAACGCCTTAATCTCAACCATGGGCGAAACCCTCCGCAAGTGGCAGGCGTTCCAGAGGAGAAGCATCCTCACATTCCGGCAAGGAACATAATCGACTGGGTGGTCCTAGGTGGCAGCGACGGTGCTATAGAAGGCGTTGCCACGACGGCTGCCCTAAACGGTGCGGGTGTGGAATTTCGGACGATACTCCTGGCTGGCTTCGCATTCGCCGTTGCCGGCGGGCTCTCCATGTTCTTCAGCAGCTATCTCTCGCGGAGGGCGGAGCTCGAATCCCTCCGCATAGACATGGAAAGGGAGCGAATGGAGATAGAGACTGAGCCGGATGAAGAGAAGAGGGAGCTGGAGGAGCTCCTCGCCAAGGAGGGATACGAACCTGGGGAGGTCGAGGTGATAATGAACAGGCTCACCAAGAACAAGGAGATGTGGCTGCGGGCCCAGCTCACACACGAGCTGCACATGCACGCAGAAGAACTGTCCAGTGCGCCAGTCAAGCGCGCTGCGCCCGCCGGAATCTCGTTCTTCGTCCTGGGCCTGCTTGCTCTATTGCCGTACGCGGCAGGGATGACCAGGCTCGACGCCTTGGCATTGTCTGCCGCGTTTTCTTTGGGGGCCCTGTTCGTCCTCGGTTCCAAGGCTTTCATACTCAAGAACTTCAACGTGAAAGAAGGAATCAGGTCGGCGGCCGTGGGTGCGCTGGCGCTCTGCATTCTCTACGCTGTGGGCCTGCTCGTCGGGTCGCTGTGACCTCACCGCGCGGAGCGATTAATTAGAGGGCGACTCGGCGACAAAGACATTGTCCGAACAGCCAATGCCAGAGCAGGCTCCCGCCGAGCCGGAGCCGACTGCGAGCCTCGCCAAGTTGCTATTCCAGCACGGTCGGCTTGTGCTTTTCGCGGGCGCGTTCGCAGTAGAGCTCGCCATCTACTTCGGGGCCATGGTCTATCCCATCGACCCGGTCCAGCAGCAGGCGCTGCAACAGCAAGCCCAGGCACTCGCCAACGCCACCGTAGGGCAGGGGCCGGCGGCGGCCTTTGTTGGTATCTTCGAGAATAACGTCAGGATAGCCCTGCTGGAGATGATTCCGGCTGCAGGCGCCCTGTTGTTCGCCTTTGTGACTTTCTCCACCGGGCAGGTGATTCAGGTGGAGGCGATCGGCTCAGGCTTCCCCGGCCCCGCGTTCGGCCTGCTCCTTTTCGTCTTCCCGTTCGCGATAGTGGAGTTGTCCTCATACGCCATCGCAGTGGGTTCTGGGAGCATGGTTCTAGTCGCTTGGAGAAGGAAGACTCTGCACAAAGAGGTAGGCGTGTTTCTACTCGAGGCATGCGTTGTCGTCGTAGCCGTCCTGGCGGCCGCTGCCATGGAGACCATGGTAGACGTCAACGTGGTCATCAGCCTCGCCCTTTGGCTTCCGACTGCGCTGGCAATCGCGATGATCGCCATCTTCGGTAAGAGATTGCGATCATGAGCAGTTTCCGCTACCTGACTTTCGACTGCTACGGGACCCTGATCGACTGGAGGAGAGGGATCGAGACCGCTCTCAACATCGCCATGGGAAAGATGCCGCTGAAGGGGCACGCACTGCTCGACGCCTACGAGGCTGCCGAGAAGCGGCAGGAAAGCGAATACAAGAGCTACGGAGAAGTCCTGGCAAGCACAGCAGGCGACCTGGCCAAAGGATTCGGAATGAAAGCGAAACCAAAGGCCCTCGCCAAGTTCGCTGCCTCCGTCCCGGACTGGCCCGCATTCCCAGACACGGCTGAAGCGCTCCGCGCCATGGGGAAGAAGGGGTACAAGAGGTACATCCTTTCGAACGTGGACACGGACCTCCTTAGGGGGACGATAGCGCAAAGCGGGCTCTCGGTCGACGGTTTCGTAACAGCCGAGGAGTGCAAGTCATACAAGCCCGCATTCGGGCACTGGTTGAGGTTCATGGAAAAGACGGGTGCGAAGAAGGAAGAGATCCTGCACGTTGCCCAGAGCGTCTACCACGACATCATCCCGGCCGGCAAGCTGGGCATATCATCCGCATGGGTGAACAGGTACGCGCAGGCACTGCCGGCGGGTGTCGCGCCTCTCTACATCTGCGACAGCCTTGCCAGCCTGGTCTCCATCCTCGAGTAGAGCGCGGACGCAACGTATATCTGGCATCCAGGGGCAGAAAGAGTGACGGTGAACTCGAAGACCCTCGCGGGCACGGCAGTGTTCACTGCGTTCGTGGCCGCGGTGACAATGGTGTTTGTGATCTACATCCCAGCAACCAAGGGATACTTCGACATCGGCGAGATAATGGTCTACACCGTGGCAATGCTGATGGGACCCTATGTGGGAGCCTTCGCCGGTGGCGTCGGCTCGGCCATCTCTGACGCGATTCTCGCTCCGCAGTACGCACCCGGAACCCTCGTCATCAAGGGGCTTGAGGGTCTGATAGTGGGGTACCTGACGAACCTTCGCCTTGCTGGTCTGACGAAGAAGAGGTGGATGCTCATAAGCGGGTCCCTGGGACTGGCAGTCGCAGTCTTGATCTCGTTTCTCGGCGTGAACTACCTGTCCGGTGCGCAGCAGCTCTATCTTGGATTCTCTAGCAGCCCGACGACGCCTCTGGGCCCGCAGTTCACAATCAACTTCTTCGTTCCCCAGTACTTCTGGATAATCGTAGGAGCAATCACCTTCGCCCTTGCACTCGCAGCGGGATATTCCCTCGACGAAAGGCTGGGGTGGACAATCCTTTCCGTGCTGCTTGGGGGTTCCGAGATGGTTCTGGGCTATTTCCTCTTCGAGTCGATCGGCCTCCAGCTGGGTTTCGTGACCGCTTCCGTTGAAGTTCCGATAAACGCCGGACAGGTGCTGGTCGGTTTGATCGTGGCGATTCCTGTCGTGAGGAGCTACAGAAGAATCGCGGGGAGGGGCGCCCCGCATCAAGTCATCCCCGCTCAGGCGATGTAGAGGAATGCACAGGCTCGCCCTGGGGAAGATGCCAATCGAGATACTCAACAGGACGGTTCTTCGCATGACTGGCTCGCGCTCGAGGAGACTGGTGGCGCGCCCCAAGGCCGGCGTTGACTTCGCTGCGATAAGAGTTCCAGGCGGCTACATGATCGTGTCGTCGGACCCCGTCACGGGAGTGGCCGAGGGCATCGGCAGCCATGCGGTCAACGTGAGCGCAAACGATGTAGCGACCAGCGGCATCCGCCCGCAGTTCATCGGATCAGTCGGTACTGCTGCCCGAGGGCTCGACCGAAGAGGACCTGTGGGTCATAGCCAGAGACATGGACAAAGCGGCGAAGAGGCTGGGAATCAGCATCGTGGGAGGGCACACTGAGGTGACCCCCGGGCTGAAGAGGCCCATAGTGGCTGTGACCACGTTCAGCTTCGGAGGGCGGTTCGTATCATCGGACATGGCGAGGGAAGGCGACGCCATCCTCATGACCAAGACAGCGGGACTCGAAGGGACGGCAGTCCTCGCCTCCGAGCTGGGACGTTCAGGGAGGCGGCTGCCCCCGGGCCTGCTGAAGAAGTCGAGGCGCCTCGAGAGGAGAATCAGCATAGTGGAAGAGGCCGTACGCGCATACAAGACCGGAGCTGTGCACGCGATGCACGACTGCACAGAGGGCGGAGTGCTGGGCGCAGTCTATGAGATGTCACTCGCGTCTGGACTCGGGTTCGAGCTGTGGGAGAAGGAGATACCGGTGGCGAGGGAGACACTCGTAATGTGCGACAGGCTCAGACTGGACCCGCTGAAACTAATCGGCTCCGGCTCTTTGCTCATCGCCGCTTCCCAAAGGAACAAGGGAAGGGTCCGCAGAGCGCTCAGAGGAATCACACCCGTAGCCGAGGTGGGACGGTTCACAAGGAGCGGCCGCCATCTGCACGCGAAGGATGGAAGACTGCGCGCGGTCAAGGCTGCTCCGGAAGACGAGCTCTGGAGAACTCTCGCGCGTTCAGCGTGAAGCTGCGACCGCGGGTATTGGCTTCCCCCGCTGTTCCTGCTTCGAGCCAGCGACCCAGGAGAACTTCCTCTGCAATGACTTGGAGTAGATCTTTGCCCAGTCTAGGCCCACCTGGTCGCACCACCTCTTGTAGACGCGTGGGTCGATGTAGTTCTTCAGCGAAGTATTGAGGTTGTAGTTCTTTGTGCGGACATAGAAGTCCAGTTCTTTTTCGAGCCTCTTGAGCCGCTCGTCGTCCTTCTTGCCTTTCGCCTTCACTTCCTCGAGCTTCTGCTTCTTCTTCTCGTAGGACTGCTCCCAGGTCTTTGGAAGCGTCCTCTGGTGGTTGCAGAATATGGCAGCCTGCAGGTTGGCCTCCTTGGCGTGGTAGAGCTTGTCGATGTCGTCCATGCCGTCGACGCTCTTCGACTCGAGTGCCTTCTTCGCCCTTTCCGTGGCGTACCAGGTCCTGAAGACCTTGGCGCTCAGGCCGGGAACTATGGAGGAAAGAAACTGATTGACCATGCCTGAGGTGACCTCGTGGAAGATCTCTGTTTCGGGCCTCTTACCAGCGGTGAATTCACGGAGATTCTTGATTACTGCGGGAGGAGGCGTGTCGGTCTTGTCCCACTGCACGCTGTTGTGGGCGAGGATTCCGTTCACGATGAATCGTTCGGTCTCCTCTATTGAGAGGTCGAAAACCCGTCCGTGTGTGGCCACGGGTCTTATTGATCTGATTCTTCTCCAAGCGATTGGATACCTGTTGTACCCCCTCTTCGAAGATACCATCTGATTCTCGTCTTTCCTCTGAAGGAAACCAATCTTCGCAAAGAATCTCTCAAGACTTCGTTTTCTCTTAATCGCCAGAATCCACTGGGTAGTATTTCTGTGGAACCCGGAACTGTTGGTCGTCTCAGAGATGGTGCAATCGATTCCGAGTCTCAACAATAGAACCCGGATTTGCTCGAGCAGATGCTGACTGATTGACGATGCCGAAACTGATAATGTGGTCCCCGCGTAGAAATTACCGTCGCCACTGAAGTACCCCTTCAGGAATAGCGCGATTTGCCGGTCAGAAGCTGTGAACAGCCAGTCTGGGACGCTCTTTGTTGCCGAATCCCCCTTTAGACCCAGGCGCTCAAGCATACCCTTCAATACCGTGCTGTAACACCAAATGTCCCCTTTCGCGTTCATGCTGTGCGAAAACGCCGTGCCTCTTTGCTCAAGCATTGAAAGGACCGTAGTCGCTCTTCCGCGCCGGTAGTTCGGTTGAACGCCGGGCGAAGGTGCTTCGATAATCCCGCGAATCTCCGCCCTCATTCCTTCCTTGAAACCTCGCGAGAATTGCTCTACGAACGCATCAATCTCTTCGTCTGCTCCTGCGGAAATAATCACTCCTTTGGGATAATAGCATCCATCCGCTAGCCATAGCCCGGCGAATGTCAGAAGTTCATCAGTGATTGGCATGGATTGGAGCGACCTGATATCCTCCTGTTCGATTGGCAGCCAAGAGATGGTTGCCAGTGAATCCTGTTCCGTCATTTCGTTCAGCGGCGAGTCCTGAGCCAGGTGCGAACCTCTTGATGCGCGCTTGAAGAGAGAGTGGTCGGCAGACACTGTGACTTTGCGGCGGCCTGCCGTCGTGACCTCAAAGATTGGTCTTGTTATGTCATGGCTTATTACCGCGGTCACCTTTCCCCACATAACCATTGCGTGTTTTTGGTGCAAACCATCTGTGGTCAGCACTTCCAGCAAGCCAGCGGGTATCCCTACCACTCTGCCGACCCTGTCTGTACGAATGCTTTGGTAAGGGACGTTCTCTGCCATCCGCTGTATGCTAGAGTAGTGAAGCGCCCTGTCTAGCCTGTAGTACAACTCGGACTCGGCTCCGACGCTATCTTTGCCCAGAAAGCTGAATTTCACCTCACTCCCCTTCACATTTACGTGCTCGACTCTGAGTGTGCTGGCGCCGACCGTGTCCGCTTCGTCCTCGTCCTTTTCGTCGCCCACCCTCATGCCGAGCCTGTGGATCAGGTAGCAGACAGTGGCGACCTGCCTCATCTTCGGGTCCTTCGACGAGAGCTCCTTCTCGATTCTGGCCTCTATCTTGCTCATGTTGGAGCCGACCTTGGTCGCGTTGTCGTACTTCGCCTTGTTCCTCGACTGCTGGATGTGAGAGCTTTCGTGCAGCCAGACGTACTTCTCCTTGTCTGTCAGCTTGTCGACCCACTTCGCCATCCACATTGACCCGTGGTCGTGGACGATCTCCTTCCACGGCCCCGGCACTTTCGTCGATTCGTCCAGGTTCAAAATCACGTCCTGGGGGCGCACCCGAGGCTTCCACTTTCCGCGGTACGGGTGTTTTCCCCGACCCATGAAGAGGCCGGGGGGCTCTACCATGTAGTTTGCGAACTCCACCTCCTTTCCGTCTATGACAGCAAATCCGAACTCCTTCTTCAGCGCCTCTCGCCTCTCCTTCCTGGCTGCGGCCTGGGCCTTCTTCTCCTCCTTGCCCATGCCTTCCTTCGCGGCCTTCTCCCTGTCGACCTTCGCGAAGAGCTCGGAGAAATCGACGTCCTCGTACTTCGCCCTGCGGCACCAGTCGGGCAGCTGCTTGACGAAGTCGCCCATGAAGTTGCTCGTGAAGACGGGGTCCTGGATGTAGGGAGTGTCCTTCTTTTTCGCAAGGTTGTAGGCCATCTCCTCCGCCAGGGGCGAGAGCTTGACGGGCTTCCCCTGGACTTTGATTGAGAGCCCGTCCGGCTTGTACTCTTCGGGGAAGCAGACTCCTTTGTGCGAAAGAGTGGTCCAGTAAGCCTTCAAAAGCGAGGCACCAAGTTTCCGCTCCGCCGATATTTAAGATGAACTCGGAATCTTGACAAGTTCGTCAAGCCGATAGCTAATTAACGGGGCATGGCCGGTGCAACGGAGAGTCGCGTTGTGGCTGGATTTTGAAACGAAGGGAAAGCCGAAGTTTGTCCGCCCCACGTTGCTCGTCGCATTATCAACGTCTGTGTCACAGTACAAGGCACTCTATTCGCAGGCGAAAGAGCTTTCGAACTATCTCCTGAAGTCGCTGAAGTTCGAGGAGGTGGCTGTGGTTCGCTCGTCGTCCCTGCAGCCTGAAGTCATAGTGGAGCAAGACGGAACGGCCGTGCTTCCGACGTGCAGGTTCTACGTTTATCATGGCAAGAGCGACCTGCTCCTCTTCGCAGGGGACGCGAGCCCGGCGGACGACCAATACGAGTTCGCGCGGATGGTCCTGGAATTCGCAGGGAAGGCGGGCGTGAAGGAGGTCTATTCGGTGGGCGCCAGATGGTCAGAGAACCCGGTCCCCGCCTTCGAGGACGCCCACGTCAACGGGTTCGCCACGGACAAAGAGGGCGTGAAGAGGCTGAAAGAGCACGGGGTCGAGATCATCGAATCTGAGCCCGCGCCATTCTTCGCCTCGATGATCGTCGGTTTGGCACAGGAATATGGAATGAGGGGATACAAGATATCCGTGGACCACGGCGAGCCGATTCCGCACACGAGAACAGTGATCAAGATGCTCGAGGTCCTGTCGGCGATGATCGGGTTCAAGGTCGGCATGGACGAGCTGAAATCCCTGGTGAAAGCCCCCCCGCAGGAAAGACCGCCTGGCGCAGGTGCAATCTACCAATAGCTAGTAGTTGACTAGACGAGTTCGACGGGGCAATCTGCGACGCAAGATCGTGGGGACTCGGCTCCGGCCGGCAAACAGGCGTAAGGAGACCCAGAGAGAGCAATCCCTCTTCGAAATGGGACGAAAGGCATGAGGGTGGAACTCAGGGGAAAGCACGTTTTCTACGGAGCGGTAGTCTACATCGTCGGGGTCGTCCAGTTCTTCGTATGCGTCTTCGTCACTGCGTTGCACTTCGGCCCTCCCAGCTATGACCCTCTGCGAATTACAATCAGCGACCTCCAAGCCGTCAACTGCGGCATCTTTCAGGGCAATGAGGTTTGCTCGCCTCTACACTTGCTAGCGAATACCTCCGTCGCCGTTCTTGGCCTGTCGCTGATCTTGGGGAGTCTGTTGATCCGCACGGCTCTCCCGGCAGACCGCGGACGGACATCGGCGATTGGTCTGCTGGTCGTGGCGGGACTGGCTACCTTTGTGAACGCGTTCACACCCGAAGATGTCACGATTATTGGCGATACTGCGACAGCTCTCGTCGCTTTCCTGTGCGCGAATTTCGGCCTCATCCAAGTCGGGAGACTCATGTCCAGAGATCCCAAATGGAGAAACTTTCATATCTTCACTGAAATCTCTGGAATCATCGGCTTGACAGGTTTGATTCTCGATGGCGCGGATTTGGCCGGGCCCCTAGGCGGTGGCGGGAATGAGTGGCTAATTGTCGGACCGATTTTGGTCTGGGCGCTTGCGGTGGGTGTCCGCCTGCTTGGTCCCGAACGCTTGCTGCATTCTGCAGGTCGCGGAGAAATCCAGGTCGGCAGAACCCAAGACCGAGAGATTGATTAATGGCTGGGAAAGGCTCGGCGGAGCCAGTGAAAGCAAAGGCAGACAAGTCGCTTCAGAGCACCCTGAACTGGGCTCTGGAGAGGATGAGGGAGAAGGGTTTCGTCATATCGTCAAGCGTGTCTCTCGAAATAGACCCGAAGCTCGCGATAATGGGATACGCGAAGAAGGAAGGGGAGACGCACAGGATAGTGATTTCCGACTGGGCGCTCGATTCAGACATGCTGGGCGGGCTCGTGATCCACGAGCTGGCGCACATCTACTTCACCGAAAGGGGAGCACACTCCCACGACAGCGACGAGCTGGAAAGAATCCTGGAAGGGATGAAGGAGCAGGACGGACTTCGGGCGAAGGAGGTGGAGAATCTTATCGACGCCTACAACCACCTGCAGAACATCCTGGTTGACGACGTGGTCTTCGCGGTCATGGAGGGCAAGGAGCTGGATGTGGCGACGCGCTTCTTCTCCGAATGGGTTTCGGACAGGCCGTCGGGCGACCCGGTTCTCGACGCGTCGCTGCTCTGCAGGAACGCCTTCGCCATCGCCTCGCTGAAGCGCAGGCACCTCCTCGAGAAGGACAGCGACATGAACTACAGGAACAAGGGTTTCCTCTCCGCTATGGGTGAGTTCGCTGAGAAAGAATTCGACTGGCTGGAGGGCTTCCTGGAGAACGCCAAGAGCGGATGGGGCGAAATGGAGTTCACGGTGGCGGTGCAGGAATACCTGGACAAGGTGATGTCCCTCATGAGGCCCGAGTCGAAGCTTGCAGACCTGAGGTGACGACATGAGGTACAGGCGGTCCCGGGGCATCTCCCGGGCAGGTGCTGTCATTCTCGTGGTGATATTGGGCGCAACGGCCTTCGGCCTCTACCTCGCGTTCATCGCCTGGACGAGCAGCAGCTTCCCGACGGCCACCAAACCCTTCGGAGAGTACGCGTCAGTTGTTACTACTCAATTCAACGGGACCGAGCTCTACTACAGGGTGCAGTGGAATTCGACCAGCGGTCTGCTCCCGCTGTACGCGCAGATAGCGTCGCCCGAGACAGACGAGGCGAACAGCCCGGTATGCAGCCTCGGGCTGAACTCCGTAACTGCAGGCCAGATGATCGACCTCCCCTTCGGCATAGCAGCACCCAAGCAGACGCTCGCAAGCGTCGACCTCTACATAGCGGTGGGGGCAAGCTCGAACTCGCCCCAGTTCACCATCGACTACCACATCGACCAGATCAATGCCCAGCCGGGGAACATAACGCCATCGAACTACGCGTGCACGCAGCCCGCGTCGTCGAACATGTGACCCTTCAGGTAAGCCCTCTTCTGGACTCGCGGTACTGTTCACGGAGCGATTCCTTCTCTTTCTTTCCGATGAAGGCGCCGTCGATGGCGTTCAAGACGAGCCTGTCGACTGTCTCGAAGCCGAAGTGGTATGACCTGCAGACCCCGTAGACCACTTCGCTGATTGAGCCGTGGGGCCAGAGGGCCGGGTCGTCGGAGTTCACTGTCACCGGTACCCCCATTGCAAGAAGGTCGCCGATGCGGAGGTCGTTGAAGGACTTTATCTTGTTCAGGACCTTGTTGGACTGCGGGTTCATCTCGATTGTGACTCGCTTGGCTGCCGCAAGCTCCGTCAGCTCCTTGTCCTTGGAGAGGTCGATCGCATGTCCCACCCTGTCGGCGCCAAGCTTCGTTATGGCCGTCCTGATGTTCGCGAGGTTCTGCTCCGTGCTGCCTGCACCCTCGCCAGCGTGTACTGTCTTCTTCAGGCCTGCGGAAGTCGCGATGGCGAACGGCTTCGCGAACTTTTCTGGCGGATTCCCGACCTCGGGCCCGCCCAGGTCGAGGGCGACCACGACCCTGTTCCTTGTCGCAGCCCTCGCTATGTCCTCCGCGGTCTTGGAGTCAGACTCCCGGCCGATGGCGACTATGAGATTGATCTTGACACCGAACCTTTCGCATCCCTCGGCCAGCCCCTCCTGGAGGCTTTGGATCACCTCGTCGACGGTCAACCCCTCCTGAAGGTGATACTGCGGTGCGAAGCGCCCCTCTGCGTAAATCACATTCTGGCTCCTCAGCTCCTTAGCGTAGGCGACGCCCACGTCCCGGAGCACCTCCTGCGTCTGCATCAAGTTCGTTATGGGGAAGAACCTGTTCACGATGTCGTCGAGCATACTTTCGTAGCCCGCGCCCTTGACGTGGGTCGCAAGAGCCGAAGCTGTTGTCAGCTCCGTCCCGCCGGGAGTGAACAGCTTCCTTCCCCTCAGCCTCGAAATGCGAAAGAGTTCTCGTATCGGAACCGAGCCGTCGATGTGGCTGTGAAGGTCGACCTTGGCGAGCTCGAGGATGGCCGGGGCAGAAACGTTTGCCATTGACGTGGGTGAGAGCTGCCAGACTTAAGGTAATCGCGGCTGAGGCGTA
The DNA here is from genome assembly GCA_963759195.1 of uncultured archaeon. Lineage (GTDB taxonomy): Archaea > Thermoproteota > Nitrososphaeria > Nitrososphaerales > Gagatemarchaeaceae > DASPPF01. The sequence continues at coordinate 25,393 of CAVWXJ010000002.1, read as the reverse complement.
CCAGCTATTGTCGCAGCGGAACCTTCACAATTGATTCTCTTTCGAATACCCGAGCCATGTCGCCATGCCTTGAGTAGATCTCTCTCGGAAGCGAGACGTCGCAGAGGTAGAGCTCTCCGACTGACGCGCGCGAGTCTGGGTTCAGGAATCCCATCTTCGGGAAACCGAGCGTGATGGTCGCCTTCGCTGTTATGCACGGTTTGTTCGGCACGCCGCTCGTGGGGTCGAGGCCGGACGGGATGTCGAGGGCTAGAATCGGCGCGCCCGAACGGTTCGCCAGCCGTATCAGGTCGGCCACTCCCCCTCGGGGGTCTCCCGCCGAGTTGTATCCGAGAAGAGCGTCTATGACCAGCTCGGAGCGCCTCAGGTCTGTCGCTCCCTCGGTCAAAGGCAGTCCCAGTTTCTCGACTGTCGTCAGCTGCTTCGCAGGGATTTCCCTGAACTCCCTCTTGGGTGCACCGAGTGCTATGTGCACCGTCGCCCCCCAGTCGTGGAGGTGCCTTGCGGCCACGAGCCCGTCTCCCCCATTGTTGCCCTTGCCCACCAGGCAGACCACGCTCTTCGCGATCACGTTTCCTCCCAGCATCCTTCTCGCCTGCGTCGCAGTCTGGAGGCCTGCGTTCTCCATGAGAGAAAGGACGTCGACTCCGAAGTCCTTGATTGCTACCTCATCGATGCGGCGCACCTCCTCTGAAGTGAGGAAAGCCAGACCACCGACGACCTTCATTTCATTCGGAAGGATGAGACAAGTTCGGGAAATACTTTCGTGCGTCCCTCGCTCCCGCCTGAATCTGCTGTCGGGACGCCTTATATCCCAATATCGAAGTTCGGGCGAAGTTGGCTGAGAACCAGCCCGAAGCAGCGAGCCGGGGTCTCCGCAAGGCGATAACCCTCCGCCACGCCGTCGCCATCTACGTCAGCTCCGTCCTCGGCGCCGGAATACTTGTCACGCCCGGTCTTGCTGCCAAGGTGGCAGGTCCCGCGTCGCTGGTCGCGTGGGTCATTCTGTCTGCCGCAAGCTACCCTTTCGCCTACACCTTCGCTACCCTTTCAGCGAGAAAGCCGGACTCGGGCGGCATCTACTCTTTCGCCAGCGAGTCCTTCGGCCCGGGCATCAGCACGATGACAGCGTGGCTCTTCGTCGGCTGGGTGGTCATCGGAGCCCCGGCAATCACTCTCGCGGCCGGATCGTATCTTGCCTACGCCTTCCCCTTGAGTAGGGAGGAGGTATTTGGTGTGGCAGCCGGAATCCTTCTGCTGGCCTATGGAATCAACTTCCGCGGAATCAGGCTGAGCGGGAGGGTCCAGGTCGCAGTCGTCACTCTGATCATACTCCTGCTGTCCGTCGGCGTTATTGCATCCGGACCGAGGGTTTCCGCGTCGAACTTCTCCCCGTTTCTTCCCGGCGGGTTCGCATCGATAGGAGTGGCTTCGGCGCTGATCGTTTGGTCGTACCTCGGCTACGAGAACGTCTCCAACATAGCCGAGGAGTTCGAGAATCCGAAAAGGGATTTCGGGAGGAGCGTCACCATAAGCGTCTTGCTCATCAGTGTTCTCTACTTGGCAGTGGCGTTCGCCATAGTTGGCACGGGCGACTTCGCTGCCGGGGGCGGGGTCACTCCCTTCGCGGTGCTGCTCTCCAACGCCTTCGGAACCTACGGCGGTGCAGTCGTTTCGCTTTTGGCGGTTGCCATCATCTTCTCGACCGTCAACGCGTACACCGCCGGAATGGCCAGGGTCGTGTACGCTGCTGCGAGGGAGGGCAGCCTCCCCAGGGCGCTGGCTGTGGTGGACCAGAGGAGCGGAGTGCCGCGGCGTTCGCTTCTCGCGCTTCTCGGCCTGATCATGGTGAGCCTCGTGATCTACTATTCTTTCCAGCTCGACATTCAGACCGGATTCCTCGCGACCAGCGGCGCCGCAGTGTTGACCTACGTTGTGGGCTCGGCCGCTGGGCTCAAGCTGCTGAAAGAGAAGGGAGCAAGGAGAGCGCTGCCCTGGATCTCGCTCCTGGTCGCGCTCGGAATCCTCCCGTTCATCGGAGTCCTCCTCGTTCCGAGTCTCTTGGTGGCGGCGCTTGGATTGATTTACGGGAGCGCGAGGAAACTTGACCGCAGGGCAGGAACTAAGACACAATGAAGACTGACAGGGTCACGGACTGGCTGCTCGGCAAAGACCAGCCCTCTGTAAGATACCTTGCGCTGAAGGAACTTCTTGGAAAATCGGAAGACGACCCCGACGTCGTAGAGGCAAGGGAGCAGATCACGGAGAAAGGGTGGGCGGCTGAGATACTGGCTAAGCAGGACAGAGAAGGCTGGTGGGCCTCGAAGGAGAGAGCCTACGCACCGAAGTACCTCTCGACCAACTGGATGCTGCTCGTGCTGTCGGACCTCGGCCTCACAAAGCGGGACCCGCGAATAGCCAAGGCCGTCACCTGGTGGATGAAGAAGCTCTCCACAAGGGACGGTGGCTTCTCGACGGACGGTGCGAAGCGGGGCCACCTCTGTGTCACCGGCAACGCCGCTCGCGCCCTGGTCAAGCTCGGTTACACCGAGCACCCCAAGACGAAGGGAAGCTTCGAGTGGATGGTCAAGAACGCGGCCCCCCTGGGAGGCTGGTCCTGCTTCGGGAGCGGGAGGAACCTCGACTCTTGGGAGCCGATGAGCGCCTTCGCCGTCTATCCGAGGCAGAAGTGGACGAAGGGGATGAAGGCCGTCGTGGAGAAGGCTGCAGAGTTCTACCTCGAGAGGGAGCTTCATATTCAAGGCGACCACTACGAGCCTTGGTACAGGTTCCACTACCCCAACCACTACTACTACGACCTGCTCGTTGGACTGGACTTCATGACTGCGCTTGGATACGGCGGCGACCCGAGGCTCAAGCATGCTCTAGGCGTGCTGGCGAAGAAGAGGAGAACCGATGGGAAGTGGAATCTAGACGCAGTCCACCCGGACGTGGAGGGCTCGATGTTGGAATGGTACGAAAGACATCCGAAGCAGAGACCGGTGCCCTTCGCCCTCGAAGCTGTGGGCCAGCCAAGCAAGATGATCACCCTGCGGGCGATGGTCGTGTGCAACAGGATAGGGCTGAAGGAATAGGGACGCGAAAGCAGTTCTCACAACTGGGAAACGCAACCATGGTTATAGCCGAATGTCGAGCCGCGGCCCCTAGAGATGCCCTATCCGTCGAAATATGTCAAGACCTCGACTCTCAGGGACGGCACAGAAGTCCTGATCAGGCCGATTAGGCCCGATGACGTCGAGTCGGAGAGGGAGTTCATCCTGGGGCTTTCGGACGAGAGCTCCTTCTATCGGTTCTTCGCTGTCCCTCATGACCCGTCTCCGGAGATGATACGAGAGCTCTGTAACGTTGACTATGAGAAGCAGATGGCGCTGGTCGCAGAGACAAGACAAGGCCAGAGGAAGCTCTTCGCCGGAGTCGGGAGGCTGATGGAGTCCACGGAAAACAGGGCCGAAATGGCTGTTGTGGTCGGAGACGACTTCCAGGGGAAGGGACTGGCGGGGCAACTGATGACCCAGCTCCTCGATTTCGCCCGAGAGAGGAAGTTCGCGAGCGTCTATGCGCTGATCCTTCCCGAGAACACGCCCATGATCAACCTTGCACGCAAGCTCGGGTTCCGCATCGCTCACCAGGAAGACAAGCTGGTGGTCGCGGAACTCCCTTTGGCGACCTAGGCCGCCGACCGCCAGTGAATAATCGGAGCAGACGAGATAGGAGCTGAGTTGAACCCTCTGCTCACTCGTGGTATTTCTTTTCGCCCGCGCGTACGGCCACCTTGAGCCAGTTCTCCTTCGGGGGCAGCGGGCAAATGTAGTCGTCAGAGTAGGCGCAGTAGGGGTTGTAGGCGACGTTGAAGTCGACTGCGTACAGGTCGTTGTGCTCGACCTCCAGGTCGATGTATCGCGCTGCTCCGTAGCTCTCTGTCCCTGATGTCGCGTCCCTGAATGGGATGAAGATGCTCGGGTCTTCCCTTTCGGCAGACTGGTAGGCGAAGAGCTTCACGGGCTGACCCGCGATTGACAGGTCGAAGTAGCCTATTCTGTTGAAGAGCTGACGCGTACCTTTGCTTGTAGCCATTATGACGCTCTCGGGCTTCTCGATTCGCTGGAGCTTGGTTTCGAACCTGAAGCTGGAATCGGGCTCGAAATACTTCAGCCCGCTGAAGGGCCCGTAGCTGGAGTGGGATGCAGGCGAGTCGGGGTCTCTGCTGAAGAACTCGTCCTTCCGCTGCCTGGACCTTATGAGGGCCCGCTGCCAGGTCTCGACGTCCTCAGGTTTCATCATTCATGTTCTCTCTGCTGCCTCAAAAAGAACCTTTCCGACCCAATCCCCTCATTGCCGCAATCACCGCGTCGCGGTCCGCGTACGTCAGCAAGACGAGCATGACAAGCGGAATAAAGGTGTAGGGGTAGGGCGGGGTCAGCGCCCCGGTCGTGAAGACCATCTTCAGAAAACCGAGGAAAGTGGGAGGGTTGAACAGTGCAATGTTGGTGAGGACCAGTGTGCCCACCGCATAAGTGGCGGTGCTCCGCAGGTTCTTGCTGTAGGCTATCATCAAAGGCGCCCCCAGCAGCGCGAACCTGGGGTCGAAGGCCGCCAGCGCGAAGACGACTCCCGCCGCCCGAGGCCTCCCCGATCTTGCGAGCGTGAATGCCGAGAGTAGCAGGAAAGTGTCCAGCACCTTGCATTGCCCTTCGGCCCACTGCCAGAAGTAGAAGACAGAGATGCTCCACTGTGGAGTCGGCAAGGGAAAGGGCAGGACGAGCACCAGGGCCGTGACTGCGGTCGCGACTGCGAAGCCCTTGCCCTTCAGGAGGGAGTAGAGAAGCACTGCGATCAGTGGAAGCAGCGCGAACTGGAAGACGTCGAAGGCGACCAAGGCCGAGCCGTAGGGAAGGGACAGAAACGGAGATACCAGTAGGAGGAAGGACGGGAGGTACTTGTACGCCTGCGGCTGCGGCGTGATCGCGGGTTCGCCGTCGCTCAGCGCACCGTGGTAGTAGACTTGCGCAGGGTCGTTGAAGAGCCGCCACGCTGCAGTATAGTAAGCAGAGAAATCCTTCGCCAGCGGCTGGTCGGAAACGCAGCACCCGCTGTCGATCCTGGCGGTCTCCGGGAGCGCCATTGCGAAGATGGCGAGGTTGACCAGAATCAATCCCGCAACGACGACAGCGAAGACGCGCTTGCCCTTGACGGACATGCCCGCCTCCGTCAGTTGACTAGACACCCTGCTGCGGGGGCGCCCGATTCAGAACCTTGGCCCAGTCGTACTTGAAGATGAAGACGCCAAGGACTACCATAACCAACGAGAGCAGTATCGAGAGCTCGAAGCTCGTCAGTCCAAGGATGTGCCTCGTCAGGTACGCGATGTTGACTATGCCGAAGAACTCCAGCCAGATCTCCACTGTGCTCTTGACGAGCTTCGCTGCCGTGGTCACGATTATCATCGGGAGGAGTCTTCCTTTGGTCCCCCCTGCGCCAATGAAGATGTAGTCGTCAACGGGTAGCAGCGGAATGACAGCTGCGACGAAGAGAGCGAGGAGGAACCGCCTGTGCTCCAGCCACTGCTCGAGCAGCTGGACATTCTTGTTGCCCGAAAGCTGGCGCTTGAACACCTTCGCGCTTCCGTAGATGACGATCTTTCCGAGGGCAGCGCCGAGGGCCGTGATTCCGACGATGAGCGCGAACGCTTCGAAAGAGAAACCGAACGAGATGAGCTCGGTGGTTGCTATCAGGGTGTAGGAGGCGCCGAAGAAAGGCGTCGCGTTGGAGACAAGAGAGACCACGAACAGGCCTGCCAGGCTGAAGAGGAATCTGTAGCTGGCGTGAAACCCTCCCGGCACGGCTAGGACGATGCCAGCAAGAAGTAGGAGGCCCCGATAACCCACCGGTCTCACCTATCATGCCCGTGAGTCCCTGCTTTTCTCTGTTCCACCGAATCTGCCTGTTTCGGGACTGGAGTTGCCCCGAGTCCTCCCAGCTGGTCGAGCGGCTCGGGCTTCCGAGAGTCATCATGCTTAGATATTGCCGCGACTCGTTCTCCTTTGAATTGAGCCAGAAGGTTGCGACTCTACAGGACGTGATGACAAGGAACGTCATTACTGCGTCACCCTCGGCCACCCTAGAATACGTTCGCTCGCAGATGCTTCAGCGCAGGATAAGCAGGGTTGTGATGGTCAACGAGTGGTCCACACCGGTGGGCATAATCACGGACAAGGACATCATGCGGTACACTCTGGAGAACGATTCGAAGAAACTGGATCAGGTGATCGCGCTTTCGGTGATGAGCAAGCCGCTCGTCAAGGACACTGAATCGACGCCCGTTTCTTCCTGTGCGAAGAGGATGCTTGACACGGCGATAAGCTCCGTGGTCGTGGTTCGAGGAGACAAAGTCGTTGGAATCGTGACCAAGACCGACCTGTGCATGTTTTATGCTACGAGCGGCGAAAGGCGCGACGAAGTCCGGGACGTGATGACTGTCAGACCGATTACGATAGGCGGCTCCCAGAGCGTACTCGATGCGGCCAGGATCATGTGCGAGAAGAACATCTCTAGGCTCCCCGTGGTGGACGGTCAACTCGACGGAATAGTGACTGCATCGGACCTCACGGCCGTGAACCCCGCCCTTTCTCCAGCTGTGACGAGGGTCAAGCCGAAGGACCCGCTGATGTGGGAGAAGTTAGTCCTCCCGAAGGAAGCCGGTCCCAAGAGCGTGGCCGACATAATGACCCGAAACCCGATCACGATTCTCTACACCGCCTACCTCTCCGACGCTGCCAAGTTGATGATATTTCATCACGTCAGCGGTCTTCCCGTCCTGGACGCGGCAAACGTTCTGGTGGGAATCGTGACCAAGACCGACGTGACGAAGGCGCTCACGGGCGACAAGAGATGGCTCCGAGTCTGAATGTGGGGTCGGCCGATTCGGACTTGCGGCGCGAGAATCTTCGAGGCGCGGTGCCGCGACAGACGCTGGTTGCCATCATTGAGAAACGCCGTTGACCGTAATAATCGGAAACGAGTCGGCGGGATGGTTTTCCCAGTGATTTCGAGCGAGACGAAATTCGACGTGGTCGTCATCGGGGCTGGGGTGGTCGGCATGGCCTCTGCCTATTACATCAAGGAAGGCAGTCCGGAGAAGAGCGTGCTCGTGCTGGAAAGGTACGCCGACGTCGGCCAGGGCAACACCGCGAGGAGCAACGCCATGTTCAGGAACACGTTCACCTCGCCCGACAACCAGGTACTCGCCGGCTCCTCCATCGACTTCTACCTCCACGTCCAGAGGGAGCTTGGCGTCGACATCGGAATCGACCTCATCGGCTACCTCTGGGTGATGAGCCCGAGGCAGAGGGCCGCGTGCGAGAGGCACATCAAGACGATGGAAGACAACGGGGTCGAACTGAAGCTCTACGAAAGGGCCGAGCTGGAGAAGCTCATTCCTGGTCTCGTGACGAAGTTCAACGGCTCCGAGGAGGCCGGGCTCATGAAGCTGGAGGACATCGACGCTGGGCTCCTAGGCAGGAAATGCGGCCGACTGGCTCCGGACAACCTGACTGCGTTCTACAGGGACCAGTTCCTGAAGCTCGGCGGGAAGATCTCGTTCAACACCGAAGCGGAGCGGCTCGTCTTCGAAGCTGTGGACGGGCTGGGGATACAGGGAGAGCCTTTCGCGTGGCAGGACTCTCGGGTCACGGGAGTCAGGCTCGGAGACGAAAGATTGGTCAAAGCTGACAAGGTGGTGGTGGCCGCGGGTGCCTGGAACAGCGAGCTGCTCGACGGCTCCGGGATAGACGGGCACGTCAAGAACAAGAAGAGGCAGACCTTCGGCCTCCCGGTCAAAGGGAACGCAGCGCTCGAGAGGCTGCTCCTTGCCAAAGGCTTCAACCAGTCTGGAACCCTGCCGTTCACGATTCTGCCGAAGTCGGGCCTCTACCTCAAGCCCGTCAAGGAGGAGGGCGAGTTCCTCGTGGCGTGCGAGGACGAGATAAACAGGCCGTTCATCACGGTCCCAGAGCACGACCTCGAGAAGTACCAGGCCGAGCTCGACTATTACGAGATGAGCATCTACCACGTGCTGCGGGAGTACCTGCCGTCCTTCGAGGGCGTCAGGCCACGAGGATGTGGGCCGGGCTCTACTCCTACAACACCATAGACAACATGCCCTACGTCTTCGAGGAGAACGGCGTCATAGCGGTCGGAGGCGACAGCGGAAGCGGAGTGATGAAGGGCGACGCCATGGGGAGGGTGGTCGAGGCAGTCTACAGAGAGGGAGAGAGTGCGAATGCTGAACTCTTTGGTGGAAGAGACTACCAGGCATCCAGACTCGGATTCAAATCGCGCGACTTGGAGAGAGAAGAATGGGTGATTTGAGCCGACCACAGGGGCCCAGCTGCCTGCGCAACAGAGATGAGATGCTGCCGAGTCCAGGACAGTAAGGGAACCAGGCTCTGCGGCGCACGACGAACCGAAACGGTGAAACACGGATTTTCAGTCTTACTGAATCCGTGGCAAAGAGGAGGGAAGGAGACCAGAAGAGCCTGGCCTCCAATGTGTTGTTCCTTTGTTACTTGAGTGTCTTCACGTATGCAGCAGCGCTTGTGCCGGCCATGTAGCCTAGCGTAAGTGCCTGGGCGTATCCTGACGCGTAGTTGCTGTGCCAGAGACTCGCCGAATCACCTGCTGCGTACAACCCTGGAATCAGCTTCTGGCTAGTGCTGGTTACCTGACAGCTGCCGTTGATGACTAGGCCGCCCTGCGTGTGGCTTATCGCACCCGCTATCATGATACCGTAGAATGGTGGTGTCGCTATCTTGAGTAGGAAGTTGACCGGACCGGATCCGGTTCCCACAGTCTGATAGAGGCCCAATGGGTCCTTGTTCGTCTTGGGAACCGCCAGCAAAGAGGTCGTTCCGGCATCTACAGCCGCGTTGTACTCGCTTACTGTTGAGGCCAAGGTTGTGGGGCTTATCCCTATGATGTTTCCCGGTCCAGGTAGCTGCTTGGCCAGGTCTTCTATCGTGTTCGCGCTTGCCACGAAAGGCCCAGAGTAGCCGATTTGTTTCCACTGACCAGTGCATGCTGTGACGGTGCTGGCGAACTGCTGCTGGTAAACAGTCGAGTCGCATATGATGAAGCCTCTCCCTTCAGGCTGGTGCAAGATGGCATTGCACATCATGTTCCCAACCCTTGGAGTGGTTTCGTCTGCGAATCTCTCTCCCATTGTGTTGACTACGATGCCGTAGGGGAAGTTCTGAGTGATTCCAGGCACTCCTGTCGAAGCTGGAGTCCCCGGTATCCCCGTCCCGTCGGGAGGAATCGCGGAATCGAGTGGACGAAGTGGAAACGGCATTGGGAATGGCACTATATGGATGTATCCGTGAACGATCTGCATCGCCACGGTCTCCGCTTCCACCTGTTCGCCGAACGCGATGTTATCTCCCGGAGCTGATTGCTTTTCCCCTCTGAGCAGGACGTAGTCGGCAAGGGGGGAGACGTACCTCGTCAGCATCTCTGAATTGCCTTCGAAACCACCGCAGGCGAGTATTGTTGCCTTTGCGTTGATCTTGAACGAGCCTTGGTTGTCCTTCGCTATCGCTCCCACAACTGCTCCTGTGGCATCGGTAACTAAGCTAATGGCTCTGGTTTGTGTTAGTATGTTGACACCGGCCTTCTGGGCCCCCGGAAGCATGTACTTTATCCAGGACGGCCCCCCTCCCATGCTACTCTGGGGGACCACTTGGTGAGTTCTCGGTACGCTGTTCCCCATGTCCGCTGTTCCTTTGGTGCCGGTGAGAGAGAAAGTCACCCCAAGGCCTCTTAGGAAGTCGCACGTCGGCGACGTGTTGCTGCAAAAGGCCCTGAGCAGGTCGGGATTCGATTGTGCAAGCTTGGGGTCAAACTTGCTCATGTCGCTGTAGAAGGTGTCTACCGTATCAACTACGTTGGCGGCCTTTTGATAATAGGTGCCGCCACCGAAATTGGCGTTTGAGCCGGCCATGATTGTTTCTCCACCCAGATAGGGATTCTTCTCAATGACGGTGACCTTGGCCCCGTCTGTGGCTGCCTTGGTCGCTGACACCAGGCCAGCGCCGCCTCCCCCGATCACCAGGATGTCGCACGTCAGTTCCTTAGACGATATGACCGGAATTGCTGGCGCACCGCTCGGTCCCGTTGGGCCTGTTGGTCCCGCAGGGCCGGCTTGGCCTGTTGCTCCTGTCGCTCCTGTCGCTCCCTTTGGCGCCAGAAATGCACCGCTTGCTACACCTGCGACGCCGCCAACTACGGCGCCAGTGGCGATTCCAGATAACAATGCTCTTCTTGAGATTTTCTTCTCTGTTTCTTCCGTCATGGTTTTCGTTGGTCATGGCGTTGTCTTAGAGTAAACAAGCTATGCCTTGGGATGCACTAAGATGCACAGATGCACCCTCGGGCCTCACTTTGGCGCGTGTGTCCCCCTAATCGTCACCCGTGGAGCCATTGTCAGTTGAAGTTGACAGGTTCCCTTATCTATTAGGGAAGGGAAACCCGGAAGAGAAAAGACTCGAAGAACAATCTAGCTCTGACAGGCATCTTTGCATTCTTCGGGTTCTCGCTAATGGATGCTTACACCACGGTCGTTGGTTTGTCGAAAGGTTTGCGAGAGTCAGAAGCGCTTGCGTTGTTTCTCATCAATAACTTCGGAGTAATTGGATTTCTCCTGTTCAAGATATCTGTCCCCGTCGTCATCACAACCGTTGCCGTGGTCTTCGACGACCGTTTGAGGGAGCATGGGGAGTTCTCGTACGCATTCTACATGTCAGCGTCGATTTCTCTGCTCTGCACCTCCGTGGTTCCGGTCGTGAGCAACTTGGTGCAACTAGGCTGGCTTTGAACTCGAGCAGCTGGCGCACGAATGTTCCCCGGCGCCGCCGCAGCCAACCCTCTTAAGGGTCGGACCAGCAACGAAGAGCGCAATTGCCGATGCACTTCTACATAGTCGATGTCTTCGGAGTGGGTAAGTACACGGGGAACCAGCTCGCGGTTTTCAGGGACGCGCGGTCACTGAGCAGCGAGGAGATGCAGGCCATCGCCAGGGAGATGAACTTCTCGGAGACCACTTTCATTCTGTCGGACAAGGCGAGGGACGGAGGGTTCGACGTGAGGATATTCACCCCGAACGAGGAGCTGCCGTTCGCGGGGCACCCGACCCTCGGGACTGCCTACGTCATAGTGAAGGAAGTCCTGAGGAAGCGAGTGAACAGCGTATCCCTCAACCTGAAGGTCGGGAAGATGCCCGTGACCGTGGTCTATCGGGGGAAAGAAGCTCGACTCCTGGGATGAAGCAGAAACGGCCCACGTTCGGGTCAGAGGTCGACGCCGGGAGGGTCGTTTCCGCGCTCGGTCTGGAGGAGGCGGAGCTTTGACGGCCGTTTTCCCGTCGAGGAGGTTTCCACCGGACTTTCCTTCATCCTGACTCCCCTGAGGTCGAGAGAGTCGGTCAAGCGGTGCAGGGTGAACGTCGAGAGGTATCCAAGAGCTGATGAAGGACGCCCAGTCGAAGGGAATTCTGGTCTTCTGTCCTGAGCCGTCCGACAAGCGGAACGACTTCCACGCCAGGATGTTCGCCCCGGAGTAGGCGTATTGGAAGACCCGGCCACGGGCAGCGCCAACGGGTGCCTCGCGGCCTACCTCGTGAAGCATCGTTACCTCGGGAAGGCAGAATTGAGCGTGCGCGTCGAGCAGGGATACGAGATTCGCAGACCGTCGCTGCTCTACCTCAGAGCAACGGAGCGCAAGGGGGTCATAGACGTGAACGTCGGAGGCAGGGCTGCCATGGTCGCCAGCGGCGAGTTCGTCTAGTTTCGGATTCGGGTTGTTCGCTCTGGAGGTTGCAGGTCTCTACTGCTTCTTTCTGCCCGTGTACACCCCGAGGTAGAGGAGTAGCACGGTGATTATCCATATGGTCACTGTCGTCATGTCGTAGATGTTGTCAAGGTCATAGGCCAAGTTTATGATCAGCCCGATTATCGCCAGCACCCCCGCAACCACCAATATTGGTTTGTTCATTTCTCATTCTTGGCTCGACGGTCGGGGATATTTACATTTTCTTGATTTCGAGTGCCCAGCTGGGGCCACGTCTTCTCAGGTTTCAGCCCAAGACCTCGGCTAGGGCACGACCGTGTAGTTGCCTGACGGCACGTGAACAGTCAGGTAGGTCGGACCGTTCTGAGAAAGGTCGATGATCCCGAACGCACTCATCGCTTGAAGGGTCCCGATTTCGAAGAAGTAGTACTGCCCGGTCGCGTCCGGAATGGACACCCAACCTGTACCGTTAGTCGTGTATGTCTTCGGCGGGCAGTACGAGATGGTGTTCACAGTTCCGTTCGGAAGAACCACTTTCCCGTTCCCCATGACTGTGGAGCCGCTTGGGACCTCGTGGACGCATTCCTTGAGGGCTGGACCGCCGGGCGTGAGCGCGATGTCATCTTTCGACGAAGTGCTCCCCGCGACCACGGTCCTTCCTGCAACGGGCTGCCCTGAGCCGTCTTGAACGACGTGGACCTGGAGCCCCCCTGCCGCAGTACCACTCGACGCTACCAGGAAGTGGAGAACGACCAGCGTCCCCCACTCATCTCCTCCCACCACTGTGTACAATCCGGGAGAGAAACCGCCGAAGGTCGGACCAAGAAGCAGATTGCCGGCCCAATAGCCACTGACGCCGATGCTGGAGGACATGTTCAGTGTGCTCCATGGGCTCTGGCTACCGCTGGCGTAGATGGCTGCGCTGAAGCTCATCGGTTGGAAGACGTAAGCGTCTATCCCGCTGAGAATCATGGGGCACACGTACGTGCCTGGCTTGTACAGCTGGAGCTGTTGCGCAGACGAGATGTTTGTGGCAGTGTAGTACCCCTGGAAGACGGCTGCCCCCATGGGCAGATTGAGGGGCCCGCACGGGCCGATACCAAGCCCCTTCAGCGGCCACCTCGTGGAGGCAGACGCGTTGTTTACCCCAGGAAGGGTGTTCAGCTCAACCACGGAGATGGAAATTCCCTCGCCGGGCCGGATTGAGGTTGAGTTGAGGAAGAGTTCCAGCGCCAAGCCCGTCGACGACTTTGATGCGGCGGAATTTGTCCCGGTGAAGTTGGTAGACAAGGTCGAACCCCGAGGGAAGAAGGCGGAAGACGCAACGCCCGCCAGGGCAACCAGCACGATAGCGATTGACGCGAAGAGAACGGGGCCCTTCCGTGTTCCCGCTTCGCCAGCTTTCATGACGCCTTAGTTCTGATTCAGCCAGCGATATAGTTCTACTCAGCAGAACGGCCGCCCACGCATCATAGACGAAGACTGCTTCGCCTGGGAGACCTTATCTATCATCGGTTCCTTTTCGCACGTCGAGGTGAAATAATCGATGCCAAAAGAAATCCCTTCCAAGGAGAAACTTGCTGAATTCAAGAAGATGACGGGTGAGATGACGACGGCCCGCCTGGACATCTTCAGCGCCAACGTCACGAGATACGCCGAAGTCCTGGGAGCATACAGAACCGCTCTTCAGAAATCCGGGTTCTCAGCAGAGGAGTCAATGCAAATCATCCTCAGGGCAGCGGAACAACCTAGCCGGGGGCCGATGTTCGGGGGAAGACGTGCGGCCACTGGCGCAGCTGTCGTAGGGCACCGGTAGCTGGTAGGCGACACGGCTTGACCTCATCGGAGCAGTTCTCTGGCCGCAGATAGATCAACCTCGAATCGTACAAAAGGAACGGCGAGCCAAAGGTGACTCCCATCCAGTCAGCGGAGCATGACGGCCTGACTTACGTGCGAACTGGCCACGCAACGTGGAAGGTCAAGCGGATTCGAAGGTCCTTCCAGACTATTCCTTGAGTTCGTAGTACCCGTCGCTAAAAATCCTAGCCTTTCCCTTCGTCGCATCAGGGTAAACGCGGGATCTGGTGGACTGACGTCGTCCAGAGTTGATGGTTGAGAGCCGTCTGTCTTGGAGGCCAGTTATTCTCCCTCGAATTCTACCCCTACGACTTTGAGATGACCCAATTCTCCTTCTACCGTTTCACAAGCAGCTTCAGAGCTGGATTAGGGTGGAATCGGAGATGTTGATTTTCAATGAGTCGCAGTGTGTAATTAGATTACTCATCTGATGTTGCCATGCCTGAGAATCATGCCTGAGAATCGTCTGCGCCCCTAAAAGGCGAATCAAATGCTGGTTGCTTCCGAAGAAATTGACTGACGAATCTACTACGGACAAAAGACTTTCAAGACGAAAATTCGTGCAAACAGCAGCAGCAGGAGTGGCCGGAGTCGCAGCCCTTGGTGCAGCAGCCACGGGAGTGGCCTCACTCGCGCCGCGCGTAACAGCACAGACAATGCCAGCCTCCGTAATGCCTCAGAGACAAAGGACGTGCGATGTTCTTGTCGTCGGATGGATGGGCTTTGGAGGGTTGGTTGCAACACTACGTGCCGCGCAACAAGGAGTCAGTGTGATTGGCATCGACAAGCAAGATGCCCAAAGCTTGTGGATTGGCGGAGACCTGGGTCCTGCTGGTGGTCAACTCCACATCAGTAGCATGGCTCTGGGCACACCGCCAGACCAGCTCCTCGCAGCAATGACTGCGGCGACAGGACAACCCAACACGGACGTGGCTGTGGCTCATGCGAACAACGCGGGCCGCGCTTTCAACTGGCTTCTCAACTACATTCCGAATGGAATACAAACGTACCCTCCGGCTGGCAACACCAACTTCTTGCCGCTGAAGACTGATACCACATGGGTCAACCAAAAACCGGGTGGCCCTGCTGATTTCAGAAACTTTGGCGGTTACAAGTGCGCGCTTGCTTTGGAGGCCCAAGTCAAGGCACAACCAAACGTAACAACCCTGTACAACACGAGGGCCGTGCAACTACTAACTGACGCAACAGGAAGAGTGAGCGGGGCAGTCGTGCAAGACAGCCAGGGGAAGTACGTGATCAATGCTGGAGCGGTGATACTGGCTACAGGTGGATATCACGGAAACAAGGACATGCTGGTGAGGTACGTAGGTGGTCATGCAGACGAACCGGCGCGCCACGGTTGGCCGGGGCCCTGCATAACTTCCTCCACTCACCCCAGCGCCATTTCCGGGACAGGCGATGGCCACCTGATGGCTCTAGAGGTCGGGGCAGCCATGAGATCCATGAGCTACGTCGGCTTCTCGACACCCTGCCCAGCGGCTTCCAAGTACATACCGGATCTGGTTTACCAGAGCATGGTTCCTCTTCAGGCCGGCATCATAGTCAACAACTATGGTCAAAGGTTCTGCGATGAGAACCTCGGTAACAGGATATACTCGGCCATCATGCTCAAGACCACCATCTTCTCTCAGGGATTCTACATCCTCGACAGCACGCTCTATGCGCAGCCGACCATAAGCAGTGTGCTGAAGACGTCCGCATCTTTGGGTGCGACCATTTACACAGCAAATGACATCCCGAGCCTTGCGACGGCGGCAGGCATCGATCCCTACTTGGCAACAGAAATAACCAACTTCAACGCAGCCATTGACAACAAGACAATCGGACAATTGCCGGTGCCCAAGACGGGGACGGCGATCACCAAGATAGCGACACCACCATTCTACGCTGTTCCATTCTCTACAGTCTACGTCGCCAGCTACGGCGGACTTCAGATAAACACACAAGGCAACATATTGGACAGAGATGGCAACCCAATTGCTGGGCTGTATGCTTCAGGCATCATCATGGCGGGTAGCATAAACGGCGGAAAGGACAGCGGATCGGGCGGCTATGCATCCGGCATGCTCTCGTGCGGCCTAATCTGGGGCCTAATCAGTTCAGAAAGCGCCGCAGCGTATGTCACCAACGGCATGACGCCTCCTGCGTCTTCGTCCACGACGACGACGACTTCAAAGACATCATAGACAAAAATCATAGACTCGACGATTGGGGAGCTCCCCAGAGGAGCTTCCTCCCCTCTTTTCTTCTATTCTTGAACGGGCGTCGTGCCCCTACGGTGTGATTTCCTTCTTGCTTTGGGACGACTCGCTACTCCAGTGCCCGCCACAACCGTGCTCGGCACATCCCTGACCCGAGGAACAAATTTCCCCATGACACCGATCGTAGAAAGCTGTGGATTCACTACTCCAAAGCCACGCCGCTCTGCCCCTTTGGGACCTTAGCTTTCCAGCCCGTATTTCTTCATGAGGTCAGCCTCCGCGGCTCTGACCTCCCTGATCTGCGTCGTCAACCTGGTGGTGAACCGAAAGTCGCTGATGCCCACGTAGAGCCACGCGATGACCAAGACGAACTCGACCAGCTCGAGGCCCATGAACAGCGGGTCTCCGAGGTTAACCGATGACGAACGTCACCCCTTCGAACGGCAGGATGAGCTGAGAGAGGAAGCTGACGCCCAAGAATACCGTCACCACGATCGTGACCACGGCCAGGGTCCTGATCTTCCTGCTCCCTTTCTCTACGTGCGACAGCATGCTGTCGTGGGCTTCATGAATCAAAGTCATCGGGCTGGGCTTCTCCTCGGTCATACAATCACGAGTACTTTTTCCGCTGTTAAAAGCGGTGCTGACCTCAGGTCAGTCATAGGGGCAGGCTCTTCCTCAGCTCCGACCACTTGTGATACACTTCGCATCCTTCTTCCGTCGCCGCAAAGACCTCCTGCTGGTCGAGCATCTCCTTGCGGATAAGCCCCTTCTCGAGCATCTTTTCTGTGAATCCTGCGAGCCTCCCGTAGTTGATGTTGCAGGCCTGCGCGAGACGCGTTGGACCCTTGGGCCCTTCGATGAGGTTCGCTAGTATGTCCATGTAGATGCTGCTGGGCTCCCTCTTGTCCAAGCGTGCTGGATGAGTTCGCTACCATAGATAAGCGCTGACTGACTGGGCTCTGGCGACTTGACGTCATCGGAGGGTGTCCCTTCGGGATGCTAACTGTCGTCAGCTATGATTTGAAGGACTTCAGGAATCTGACCAACTCCACGAAGTTCGGGTTGTCTCCAGCATTGTTCAGCCTGACGCTATAGTCCCTTCCGTTCAGCGTCACCCTCATCTCTGCTTGGTAGCTCGTCTCTGTGTAGAAGACCCATGCGTAGTGGAGCCGACCCTTCAGGTTCTCCGCTACGGACTCTGGCGACGGAATGAACTCGCCGACGAGGAAGGCGATACCGTCGAACCAGTTTACCAGTGCCGTCCCTCCTTGCTTCTGCGCCTCGACTTGGGCGGTTATGAACTGAAAGAATGCTGGAGCCTCGAGCTTCCTGATTTCGTGAACGATTATCTTGCGATACGGCAGATACTCTATTTCGACCATGCGTACAGTTCCCCTTGTCGTTTCCTATTTCAGGCTATTGACGTTTGAAAGGGCTGACCTTTGTTGTGAAGGGGAAGCGCGTGGATCTACAAGGGGAACGTTCTCAACAGTAGAACTATCAACCCAGCTGGATAAGAGGAAGACGTGAGGGGCTTCGGAGCACTCTCTGCTTAGGACACTCATCCCGTCGGTGGTGGTCGCGGTCGTGATAGGGCTCGCCTTTGGCTCGGTGTTCTTCCCACAGACCAGAACTCTGACCACGACTCAGGCGACTACTTTGACAACGACGCAGGTATCAACCATGACCGTAACTGCCAATAACTTAGCGTATCCTATTGCCACCTTCACTCGAATCACGATCTTGGTGGTTCTAGTCACGGGAACTTGCACGACAGTGTCTGGCACGCCGACAGTGACCTACACCGAAGCCTCTGGTGGTCAGTCCACCACAGTGACGACCATCTATCCCCCGAATCAGTCGGGGTCATTCTACGTGACGGTTGTCACGGCTTCGACTGTAAGCGGTAGCGAGCGAACTCAACCCTTCACTGGCTCGTGCTGACGGCGGCCGGCAAGCCTTCGAAGATTGAGAAAAAGCCGACAACTTGATCATGCCACGGACTGACCTGAAGTCAGGACTTCAGGTGAGCAATTTCCTTTAATTCGGCGGGCACCCTCGTCCGCGATGAAATCGGAAGGAAGTTCGGCCTGGCTTGGGTTCGCCCCGCTCGGCGAGCGCATCAGTCTCGAACCTGATGATCTGAGGCGAGGAATGACCATCCTCGGTAAGGGCTCGGAGCAGCTTTCCCTCCTCCTTGCTTCGGCGCTCATCGAGGCTGGCTGCAAGGTCTTCGTCCTAGACCTCTCCGGGCGGGCCGCTAAGCAGCTGTCTGGGTACGTGAAGGCGGTCGACGCAGGCAGGGTGATGCTCGATGCCTTCAAGGTGGACACGGAGAGCCCGCAGCATCACGGCCAGCTCATAGCGAGCGCCCTCACGACCCTTTTCAACCTCCCCGCGAACCAGGAGTCGATCCTCAGTTCCGCACTCGCCGACATAGCGGGTGAGCCCGGGTTCGCCAGCCCCAGCGCCATCTTCGACGCGTCTGCCCTAGTCTCGGGGCACAAGGCGACCGACAAGCAGGAGGTGGAGGGCAGGCTCGCCAGCCTTCAGATGCTCACCACAGCCGCCGAGGGTGAGACTCTGGAGGAGATTTCGAGGGAGGGCGCGATAGTCTGCTTCGCCGACGCCGTCTCTCCTGAGATAGGCGAGGCAGGGGCGATGTTCGTCTTGTCAAAGCTGCTCGCCCTCGGCCGCAGGGGAGCCACCGCTCCCGACGTCATCATCCTCACAGAGGCCCACCGCCTCTTCAGGTCGCAGAGGTTCGTACACCACTCGAGGCGGTTCCAGAACGCACTGCTCTCTTCGCCCATGGGCAAGGTTCTCGTCAGCGAGTTCGACGACTCCCTAGACGAGCAGGTCTCCGGTGCGTGCCCCCTTCGGCTGCTCTCCAGCTCCGTCTGGAACGTGAAGGAAGAGGACAGGTTGCTGGACGGCTCATTCGTGCTTCAGGACACCGTCCGCGGCTCGTCGGTTGCGCTGGCCCCCCGAAGGTTCGAGCCGCTCGGGGGCAGCATCGAGTTCGGCGCTCCTCCCGAGCCCGCTCCTCCCTCGCTTACCTTGGCTATCCTTGAAGCCGTCAACACCAACGAGCTTGCGACGAAGTCCTCGATTGCCGCCTGGCTGTCCGTGGACCACGGCAGGGACGAGATACTCTCCGAGATCGACAGGCTCGTCAGAGAGCTCTTCGTGACGCCGATGGCCCCGCCGAGCGGGCTGGACGTCAGCATGAAGGTGCTTCACCTCACTCTGCTGGGGGAGCAGGAGCTGAAGAGGTTGAAGGGGAATGAATAGGCTGCCGACGGGCTGCAAGGCCCTAGACCTGCTTGCCGAGGGGGGCTTGCCCCAGGGGACGATTTCGCAGGTGTTCGGCGAGAAGGCACTCGGCAAGAGCATCCTTTCGCTGCAGGCTGCGTTCTCCGCTGTCGCCGCCGGCCACAGCGCCATCATGATAGACACCGAGCAGTCCTACAGGGACTACCTGCTCCCCTACTGGAAGCCGGCACTCTCGAAGCGGTTCGGGAAGGAGGTTGTCGTCCAGGAAGCGACGATTAGCAGGGAAGCGAAGGGCTCGAAGAAGAAACCAGTCTCGAGGAGCCAGCTGACTACCGTCCTGTCCGGAGCCCTGAACCACGCGGGCGTGTCGTACCTCGAATCCCAGCTCGGCGAGATGGTCAATATCCTCTCGCCCGACGTCTCCGTCAACCTCGACAGGGCTGACGGCCCGCTGGTGGTCTACCTGCAGGTCCCCGAAATCACTGACCTCCTCGCCCTTCACGGCATGGACTGCGTCATCGGCGTGTCGGAAGGAGGGAGGGTGGAGATGAGGCTGAAGCGCGCCCCAGTGTATCCTTCGCCGCTCCACTATCTGATCAAGGAGACCGGAGCCAGCCTCGTGGTCTACGACTCCATCTCTGCGCCGCTGAAGTCCATCTTCGGCGGCACAGCCGACCTGCCTGCGAGGAGTACGTCCCTGGCGATGATTCTTTCGAACGCCCAGCGGCTCTGCATCGAGTTCAACCTGGCTGTGCTCGCCACCAACCACGTCACTATCAACCCGATACAATCGTGGGACAGGAGCCCATTCGGAGGGATAATCCTCGGCCACGAGGCGAAGTTCAGCTTCGAGCTGACGAAGGGCGGCGCGAAGAGAGGCGACGGCTCCGTTGCTGTCAACCCGGAAGACGAGTCGGACGCTGCGAGGAAGATCTGGGTGCAGCGGCATCCAGCGCTGGCCGACTACGGCAAGTTCGGATACTTCACGATCCAGGAGGACGGGATCCACTGATGGGCTGGCTCATCAAGCTGGGGCTCTTCGTGCTCATGCTGGTCGCAGTCGCCTTCTCGGCCTGGATAGTGGCGCTCCCCATCGGAGTCTACTTCGCATTCCTGCTGTTTCACCGGCAGGAGCGCCCGACGCGTCGGGAGTTTTCCAAGGACGTACACGAGCCTGGAATGCTGGAACGGATTCCCAAGGACAAGACGCTCGGCGCTACTTTCGTGGTACTTGCCGTGGTAGCCCGGGCCGAGGGAGGAACCTACTCCGTGGTATTGTTCCTCTCGCTGGCTGTCGTCGCATTCTTCCGCGGGCCCATTTCTAGCTCGGGAGTTTATTCCCGCATAGTGCCCCTTGAGAACTCTATACTGATGCGCAAGCGGGCATTCCCAGTGAAGTGGTACGTCCTGGCTGAGGTGAAGCCCTCCCGCGGGACACTTTCCAGCGTCCTTTCGAGCATCCGCGAGAAGATGATTGTCAGTGCTGGCGAAAGAGTTTCCTTGCTGGTGGCGTTCGAGTCGTACTCCCTCTCAAGAAGTGCAGCCGAATCCGCTCTGATTGCCAAGATCAAGAAGGTCTCCAAGACGCTCGCGCCCCTCGGCGCCTACATCCTTCCGTTGGATTCGACGCAGGCTTGCGCAACCCTCAGTCTCAGGCTGGAGCGCGAGAAGATCGAAGAGGACGACTGGCCGACTTCATTGGAAGGTTCCTCCTTCAACATGATCGTGCTGAAGGCAAAAGGCGGTTTCGTGGAGAGCTTCGGGGCGTACACTTGCGAGGCGGATGAGGAGTCTAGGCCTGGAATACCGGCGACGAGTCAGCATCTGAAAATCCAGCCCCTCCTTGTCGAGGCGCTCGAGGAGGTCGGGAAGAGGCTGGCGATTCCGCAACCCGACGGCGTCACGTCATTCTTGTCGAGCCTCTACTCAGCAAGGGGAGAGGTGCAGGGTCAGGTCCTGCAATTCGAGCAAAGCGCTTCAAGCGGAGACGACAAGGTGAAGGTCAAGGCGCTCTCCTCACCTACAGTCGAAATCGACAGAACACAGCTCAGGGCCTTGGCGCGGGTGTACATGAATGGAAAGCGTTGAGGGTCTGCTCGACCTCTTGGCCGCTGTCTTCGCCAAACAGAAATTCCGCGAGATACTCGAATCAGTCTTTGCCTCCACCCCGGAGTTCAAGGTGCTGAAGAGCCTGTGCGAGGCTGGCAGGCCGATGTTCCTTACGGAGCTCGCCCGCAGCAACGGGTTGGGGAGGTCGCCCATAGTGAGCTACACGAAGGGCTCGAGGAGGTATGAGGGCGAGATCAGGGCCGCGTTGGACGGGCTGCTTGAGCGGTCCATCGTTGTGGCCGACGAAAGCAGTGGGAAGACGCGCTACAAGCTGAATGTCTCGAACATCAACGCGCTGCTGCTGGGCGAAGTGATGGCGCCGCGACGAGCCCTATCCGGCTAGGAAATGGCGCTGAAGCGGTGGCGGAGCGTTATGTCACAATCTTATCACTGGCGCGATGGCTGTCTTGTTCAGACGGCTCTGCCAGTACCAGTGCTTGTACTCGCACTCAGCACAGAGTGTAGGGTTCCCCCAGGCTACTGGCTGCCCGCAGTACTCGCACCTCGGTATCATTTCGCAACGCGCATTTGACGCCGTTTTTCTTCTTATCCATTTCTGTAACTTTTCCAAATGGGAATGGCAGCTTTCAGTCAGGTCGGCAACATGTTCTTCTACTGGAAACGGCACCGAACTTCGGCCATGAAGACCAGGGTGCCGAGCAAGGTCAAGGGGGGAGGCGGCAGCTTGTACTATCCCTGCGCCCTTTGTCAGGATGAAGGAGAGATGAGCGAGAGAGCAGAGAGCATGGTCCTGATCAAACTCAGGACCGGCGGGGAGGAGGAGTGGGTTTCGGTGTGCGCCAAACACGCCGGCAGCGTCGGGAAACCGGAGTCTCAATACGAACTCATCGGGCTGCCTGTTCTAGGAGTGTCGGAGAAGTTCGTGCAGGCGAAGCGGGAGCTACAGCTCCAATCCGCAGGGAGGAAGAAGCAGACTAGGCCTTACGACGCTCGAATGAAGGGGAAGAGCGTTCTGAGGAAGAAACTCAGGAACATTCCAAGAGAACTAAGGGACTAGACCGGGCGGGCCCTCAGCAGCAGAGACTCCCTGGTCGTAGCGGGAGAATTCATTCCAACATAAACTAGAAACAAAGGACTCGGAAGAAGGGGAGCGCGAAAGCGCTCCTCCCCTTTTTGATTTCAAATGCTTGAGGCGAAGTCAAATCTATTATTGGTCTGGTTTTCTGACATCGCGACTATCCTAAGGTTAGAACCAGATTCCTTCCGTGCCTTATCGGGGCGTAAGTATGAACATCTGACTCTGGCGGATGCGATGCATCCCTGCCAGAGCAAACATGCCCGCCTTGATACGTGCTTGGCCAAAGGCTCGGTAGTTGCAAAGTAGCTTCGATGGTTTCAGTCAGACTTGGGTCTCCCGACCACCTCCCTGCCTCCCCCAGCCTCTTTGTCAGTCTGGAGACCCTTCAGCTTCTCCTTCGTCCCGTGGTGCTCGTCTGAATCATGCAGGCGTGCCAGCTCTTCGACTGTGAATACGACCGACCCTCGCCAGTGAAGACGAGGTCGCCGTGTTCGCAAGAGAAGCCGTGAAAATCAACGTTAAATCGCCGATTCTCCGGTTCATCGCGCGTGTCTTCTCTGCTTTATCCCGGTGAAGAGGTAATCATGAGTGGGGAAAGTTCGGTCGAGCAGGTATTCGTGGGCAAGGGGGAACTTCACCTGACCGCCAAGAGGCTGTTCCTGGCTCACAAGTCCGGCCTTGTCAGGAAACGCGAAACCCCGTTGCTTGATGTTGAGATAGGGCAGATATCGTATGCGAAGACGGAGGGGATGGTTACGAAGGCCCTCGTGGTCGGAGTGAGGGGAACGGCTGGCCAGGTCCTGGCCTACAAGATCAAGGTACCGAGAGCAGACGAGTGGGTGGAGCAGATTCTCAGACTGAAGGGAGGAGAGGTCACGGCGCCACAGGGCCCGCCTGCTCAGCCATGCCGTCCCGCTCCGCCTGTGAGTCCGACTATCGTCAGACCCCGGGTCCTGCAGACACTGTGGCGAGAAGATCGTCCCAGGCTCCGCTTTTTGCCCTGCTTGCGGGAAAGCGCAGTGATTCGGCCACTACTGCAAAAACTTGCGTGCAAATGATTGCATCAGCATGAAGATTCTCAGGAACGAGAAACGAGTCGGGTCACTAAATAACTGGAAGCGACCCGCAATAATTTATGACAGAAGAAAAAGAAAATAAAAAATCTAGTACAGGCATTTCGATTACGCAAATTCATGAAAGGAGCGGCGGCGGGAGCAGCCATAGTAGCAGGAGGAGCACTCCTGAGCGCTGCACCGCGAATCGCAAACGCACAATCGACGGCAGCTCGACCAACCAGAGCTGATAGCACCAGGGAACTATCGTGTGATGTTCTCGTTGTCGGGTGGATGGGCTTTTCAGGGTTGGATCAACTCTGCATGCAGCAGAACAAGGAGTCAACGTAATCGCTATTGACAGACAAACCAGGGACAGCATATGGATAGGTGGGGATATGCCTCTCTCGGGACAGTCTATTCACATTGGTTCGCAAAGCCTAACCGCAACCCCAGCAGCACTCCTCGCCGAAGTAACCGCAGACACGGCCAGGCAACTACCGCCAGACGTAATACAGGCCGAGATAAACAATGCAGGACGGGCTCTGACTTGGCTCATCAGCAAAGGCGCAAAGATCACGAGCGCAGCCACGGGAGACAGCATCATACCATAAAGACTGCCCAAGCTTGGGGTGACGTTAAACCAGGCGCATCCAGCGACTTCACAAAGTTTGGCGGTTATGCCCTAGCGCAGCTCTTGGAGGCCCAGATTCTCTTACAAGACAATGTAACCATTCTGGTATGGAACCAGAGCTATGAAGCTGCTAACGGATGCAACCGGAAGCGTGTCTGGGGTAGTCGCGCAGACAACCAAGGAAGGCTGACAATCAACGCCAAATCAGTGATACTTTGCACAGGAGGATATGAGCACAACAAGGAGATGATGGTGAAGTATTGCGGGCCTCATGCAGACGACATTGTACCCTATGGTTGGGGGGCTGCCAATTTGGCAGCGGGCGGAAACGTTTCCACCACTTCAACCGCAACACGGGCCAGCCTGTGGATCCGGTGATGGTATCAGGATGGCTCTGGAGGTCGGAGCAGGTATGAGATCTATGACCTACTCGGGGGCCCTCAGCACCATGCCGTCGCTGGCCACAGTGGATGGACATGGAAAAGACGACCTGATGTACCTGAGCATGTCTGCCCTCTCGCCCGGTGTCGTCGTCAACAAATTCGGCCAAAGATTCTGCGATGAAACCCTTGGTAGCAGGGTGTACGGAAACATCATGCTCAAGAGTCTATCAGTAACCGGGTACTTCATCATTGACAGCGCGACGTATGCGCTAGGTGCGACACAATTATTGGTGAAGGAAATCACAGCAAATGGAGGGCTAATCTACCAAGCCAACGACATTCCGACCCTCGCCACCACGGCGGGCATTAATCCATACCTAGCGACCGAGTTAACTAACTACAACGCGGCCATTGACGCCGGGACAGTCAAGAACCTACTGGTTCCTAGGACTGGGACCGCGACAAAGATTGCAACATCGCCATTCTACGCCATTCCATTCGTGATCAGCAGCATATCCACATACGGCGGGATCCAAATAAACCCACAAGGCAACGTCGAAGACGTCGATGGATTCGCAATTCCCGGGCTATATGCAGCAGGCGCAGTCATGCAGGGTAGCCTGACGGGTGGTGGAGTTGAGCTTTCAGGCGGAAACTATCTGGGTCTTCTTGCATGTTGCTTAGTCTGGGGCGTAGTCGACGCTGAAAACGCCGCAGCATACGCAAAGACAATAACATAACAAAAGACAACCGAAAGGGAGGCCAGTTATCCTGGTCTCCTTCCTTTTTCTTTCTTCAAATTCTCCTCCGAGTTGAAGCTGGGCGCAATCGGATTTTCTGACCCGGACTCGAGCTTCAGGGGCCCGATGGGGGTCGCTTCAAGATTTGTGTTAGAAACAAGTACCGAAACCATTCAGGTTCAGTTCGCTGCCTGGTTGACCCCGTTTTAGGGAGATGAC
>CAVWXJ010000001.1:0-51612 GCA_963759195.1 uncultured archaeon | reverse complement strand
GCACACCATTCTGAAGGAGTTGACTTCCTTGATAACCACCGGAGGTTACAAGCTGCATTCCTATCTCGGGATCGGCGGAGTTGACATGAACTACCAGCTCGGACAGGACTCGCACACGACCGTGACCTACGGTGTTCTGATTGAAAACGTGGTTTCCGGAAGTCCGGCTGCGAAAGCGGGCCTGAAGAGCGGCAGCTCTACGGTGACCGTTGACGGCCAGCAGTACCTGGTCGGGGGCGACATCATAGTCTCCGCCAACGGGACCAGGATTGTCAACCAGGACGCACTCTCCAGCTATCTTGAGGTCTACACAATCGCAGGCCAGACCATCGTCCTCGGGATAATCCGAAGCGGTACGCCAATGTCGGTAACGGTGACGCTCGGCTCGAGGCCCTGATGCGTTGCCAGCGCCGATGGTGAATTTTCCTCTCCCGGGCGGCACCCCTAGGAAACAGCGGCACGGGAGGCTGCGTTCGACACAAATAATGATGCCCCTGGAGCTCCAGCCGAGGATGGACGCATTTGAGCGGCTGCTCTGGTGGCTCTTCGCAGGCAGCGTAGGCGCTCGATCGCGCAGAGACATAGTATTCGCGCTGCGGGAGCAGCCGAGGAACGCCCAGCAGCTTTCTGAGCAGCTGGGGCTCGACTACACGACCGTGAGGCACCACCTCTCCGTGCTCGAGAGGAACAGGATCCTTTTGACCGAAGGTGAGAAGTATGGGAAGGTGTACTTCCTCAGCGAGTCCATGGATTCTCACTGGGCACAGCTGGAGGCAATCCTTGACAAGACCAGGCTCTCTAGCAGGAGGGCGCAGAGATGACAGAACAGCCGCTGCCCCTGCCTCAGGCTGCCCCGGTGCCGCAGCGGGGAATCTCCAGGGTCTGGGTCCTGGTGGTGCTTGCATTCGGAATACTGTTGGGAATCCTCTTCGCCCTAACCATCCGATTGGACATCAGGGAGGCAGGCCCCGGGCAATTCTTCCTCCTTTCGATTCAAAGGGCGCTGCAGCTCCACGTAATCCTCTCGACGATAGAGATGGTGCTGCTCTTCTCCTTGGTCATCGTCTACCTCAAGATATACACGGATACGAGGGCGAACTTCTCGATGGGAATCCTGATAGTACTCTTCGCCCTCCTCGTCCACTCGATACTGTCCTTTCCGCTCACCGTCGACCAGATAGGCCCCGTCCTTCTCGGTTCAGGGGCATTCTTCCCGTATCCCGACATCTTTACCATAATCGCCTACACGATTTTCCTGTACCTCAGCCTCGGATAGATATCCAGCCTGCGATTGCGGAAGCATCCGCGCTCGAATCGCTATCAATCTTGGAATCATCTCGGAAATGGGCTATAACCTGTAGGGACTCGATGGCCTCCCGATGAGCCGGAAGAACTTGAACGGGCCGTCGCAGCTTGCAACCCGGTTCGCGATACCCGAGGACTCGCGGCCAGCATACCTCGACCGCGAGCCCGACCCGCTCTCGAACTTCGGGCTGTATCTTTATCTGAGGTACGAAGATTCGTCCGGGAGCGAATGGTGGCCCCTGGACGACGAGTCTGCGATTCCAAGCCGGCTTGGGAGCCGCTTCAGCGCTTCGAGACGTAGGTTCCGGCGAACCGGTCGCTGACCTTCTGCGTGTACTCCTTCGTCGTCGCAAGTCCGACGATTACGTCAAGGAGGAGGAGTATCCAGTAGATCTTGCTTATGTTCCGGGTGAACGCCTCGACCAGAGTCGGGTTCCTCCCAGATTTCGATTTGACGACGAGACCCATGGCCCACTTGCCCAGCGAGGTACCAGAATAGCTCTCGACCAGCGAGAAGTACGCCACGAGAACAATGCCTGCGACGAAAGAGAAAACTCCAGCGATCATTGCCGCCATCGCCGCGACACCTCCGATGAAGAAGAAAGGCAGGGCGAAAGCAGCAGCAAGGATCCCGAGCACGATGTAAACTACTATCGCATCTACGACGAAAGCCACGATTCTCTCAAACCAGTACTGTTGGGCTGCCGGCTGTCTGATTACGCTGTCGATTCCGCTGATCGGCGTTCCCGCAGAGGCGGCAGCCGCAGGGCCGCCCGCTACCGGCATTCCGCAACTAGGACAGAACGCTGCATCGGGATCGAGCTGCTTCCCACACTTTGCGCAGAATGCCATCTGTCTGCTTCTGCTCCCTGATACCGAGGCTTCTTGCCGTTTGATATAAGCGAGGCGTCTCGACCGTCTAGACGGTTGCGTACGAGCTTTGGTTCTTCTCTAGCCCGAATTCATTGCCTTCTCTTGCAGGAGGTCGATCTGCTTCTGCCTGATCTCAGTAAATAGGTTGCACCAGTCCCTGCCTGACACGACGAGCTCGAACGGCTTGAGCTTTGTGTGGACGCAGGTGCCTCTCTCAAGGATGTCGGCGTTCAGCGGGTCGTTAGGTGCGAACCAAACGCACGCAAGACAGTTCTGGGACTGCCAGGTGATGCGCTTGAGGCTTCTGCCGGGCTCTGCCTCTTGAGGTGTTGGAGACATGGACCTTGCACCGTGGATTTCATTACTTATGCTTTGGAGCCGGTCAGCCTCAGTCTGGAAGCTTCACCAGCAGCTTGGTCATCTCAGCGTAATGGTGCCTGATGACGTCTGCTCCGGCTGGGCCCATCATGGCCTCGGCGTTGCTCTTGCACTGCTCAATTGCGGACACGATGCCCGACTTTGTGGGGTCGTCGAAGCTGACACCACAGCTGGCGAACGCGGTAGTTACAAACTGGCGAACCTGTTGCTTCAGCTGGTCGCTGCTTACAGGCTGCTTCATGATGTCCATGAACTCTCTGTTCGCGCTTTCGAAGCAGAGGAGTAGCTGGTCGCGCACGAAATCCGGTGTGACCTGGCTGGCGGGAACGTTCGGGAGCCTTGTATGCGGCGGCTCTGTTCATTGGCCGCCGATAACATATGTTATATTAAACCCTATCTGAGGAGGCTCCCGACATGCCTGAGCGCAGAGAGACCACTGCCTTGACATCCTCGAAGCTGTCCGCAGACACCGAACTACTATCTCGGTTCGAGACGCAGATCGAAAGCAAGACCCCAAGGCTTCTCCCTGACATGAAGGTAGCGAATGCCACTCCCCTCCTGGACATAACCAATGAACTGGTTTCGGCTGCCAAGGACGAATTCGGAATCGACATTAGCTCAAGGGGGGCGAAGGTCTACGGCAAGTTCGAGGGCAAAGTCCTAGGCGGCTCCATAAAGACGAGACCTGCGGTCCGGATAATCCACGAGGCCATCTCAGCAGGCGCGTTGACCAGCGACATGGTCGTCTTCGAGGCCACGTCGGGCAACTTCGGGGTCTCTCTCGGCCTGCTCAATGACCTCGGCCTCAAGGTGATCGTCCTGGTTTCCCGGAGGCTGCAGGAGGGAGTGTTTAGGGCACTGGGGGACAGCAACGTCAAGACCATAGACTTGGACATCGACATCTGCCCCGCGCCCGGGATGTCAGACGATCCAAACACTGCTGTGGCGAAGGGGATCGCCCAGTCGGTGCGAGGCAAGCTTTCCGAATACGGGCTCGACACAGCTCCCTTCGACCTGTCACGGGCAGATGCGGAGAGCCTTCTTGCTAGACAAGACGTCATCGGGCTGGCAAAGCTCCTTGCGAGGATCTACGGCGGTTTCTGCCCGGAGCAGTACGATAATGAGCTGAACCCTGACTCTCACAGGAGCATCACAGGACCGGAGATTGATTCTCAGCTAAAACAGGCGGGTGCGTCGCTGGCGGACTTCGATGTGGTCTGCGCATTCGGGACCGGAGGCACGTCAACCGGGATCAGCCAGTACATCTGGAATACCTATCGAAGAAAGGGCGTGAGAGTCGTTTTCCCGCTCGCGGGGCAGGATGTGGCTGGGATCAGGGGCAAGGAGAAGGCCACGGGCTTGAGGTTCTACCGGCCCCACCTGTACCTGGGAGAGCACGAAGCAGACTTCGAAGAGGCAGGCCAGCTGGTCGGCTACTTCAGCCGCAAGGGAATCGGCGTCGGGGAGAGCAGCGCACTCGCACTCTACGCAACGCTACAGCTCGTCAACTACGGTGCTGGGGGAAACTTTGTCGTCGTACTCGCAGACGGGGCCGAGAAGTACCTTGGAAAGCCCGAGGTGACACAGGGGAAGACCGAGGTGAGCCTCGAGGAGGCGAGGTCGAACCCTGCTGCCTTTGGGGCCGTAATCTGGACCCACGGAATGTTCACTCCCAAGGACGAAGGGATCAAATTGTTGGCAGCCTCTCTCGGCTGCGACCCTTCCAAAGTAAAGGTGGCCGGAACCAAGGATGTCCAGGATATCGTGAACGGAAGCACGATCCCCAAGGACTTCCAGGGACTATTGCCAAAGAACGGTGAGAGCGTGTTACTTGTCTGCATGGTAGGAGGCACGTCTCTGGCGATCGCGAAGTCGCTAGCAGGAAAAGGGGTGAGGGTGCAGAGTCTTAGGGGCGGGATAATCCCCCTCGCCAACAAGGCCGGCGTCGCCCCGACCCAACTTCTCAAGCAAGGGGACTAGACGCAGACCGTCGGACTTTCATTCGGTTCAAGGAAAGCTTCATAACCCTTCGGTGAAGGGTTCGCTTCCGAAAGCTGGGATAGTTCATGCCGAAGTTCAAGACCACTGCAGAAGCTCTCAAGATAGTCCACAACAAGGACCAGATTCGGAACCTAGGGATCATCGCGCACGTCGACCACGGCAAGACCACCACCTCCGACTCCCTGCTCGCCGCGTGCGGGATGCTGAGCCCCAGCGTGGCAGGCCAAGCGCTGGCTCTGGACTACATGGAGCTTGAGCAGCAGAGTCAGATGACGATCAAGGCAGCGAACGTCACGCTGTACTACGAATACGAAGGCAAGCCGTACGTCATCAACCTCATCGACACGCCCGGGCACATCGACTTCACCGGAAAGGTAACCAGGTCCCTCAGGGCGGTTGACGGCGCAATCGTCGTCGTCGATGCCGTCGAAGGCGTGATGACCCAGACCGAGACTGTCACCCACCAGGCACTGGACGAGCGCGTCCGCCCCGTCCTCTACATCAACAAGATTGACCGCCTCATCAAGGAGCTCCGCCTGCCGCCCGACAAGATGCAGGAGTGGCTCTTCAACATCGTCAAAGACTTCAACCGCCTGATCGAGACCTAGGCCGAACCCGAATACAAGCAGAAATGGAAGGTTTCGATTCAGAACTCCCAGGTCGCCTTCGGCTCCTCCAAGGACCAGCTGGGGTTTCAACTTCGACATGCTGAAGGCCGCCGGGATGTCCTTCAAGGACATCATCAGCGCCTACACTGCCTCCACTCCTGAAGAGCTGGGCAAGAAGCTCCCGCTCCACGAGTCGCTGCTGAGCATGGTCGTCAAGCACCACCCACCTCCTCACGTCGCGCAGGCGTACCGCATCCCGAAGATCTGGCCACGGGCGACCTGAACAGCGACGTCGGCAAGGCGCTGCTCGCGTGCGACGAGAACGGCCCCACCGTGATGATGGTCACGAACGTTGTCGTCGACCCGGCGGCCGGGCTGGTCGGCGTCGGAAGGCTCTTCTCGGGCAGCATCTCGAACGGCGACCCCGTCTACCTCCTCAACTCGAAGCGGGAGGGCAAGAGTGCAGTCGGTCCAGATCTTCATGGGCTTCCAGAGGGAGATAGTCGACTCTCTGCCGGCGGGCAACATCCCCGCCCTGCTCGGCCTCGACATCAGGTCGGGCGAGACGATATCGAACGTGAAGGGCGTCACGCCATTCGAGTCGATACACTACGTCAGCGAGCCGGTCGTCACCGTGGCCGTGGAGGCGAAGCACCCGAGGGACCTTCCCAAGCTTGTCGAGGTGATGCGCAGGCTCAACATCGAGGACCCGAACCTCATCATCACGATAAACCAGGAGTCGGGAGAGACACTGATGGCGGGCATGGGCGTCCTGCACCTTGAGATCGCCACCACGATGATCCAGCAGGCCGGCCTCGAGATTATCACTTCGCCGCCGATAATCAACTACAGAGAGACCATCCGCTCGCAGGGCGGGCCCGATAATGGCGCGCTCGCCCAACAGGCACAACAAGATCTTCATCGAGGTGGAACCTCTGGAACCCCACGTAGTAGAGCTCATCCGCAACGGCACCATCAGCGAGAACATCGAGAAGAAGCTGGTCGTGAAGATGCTCCGCGACGAGGGCTGGGACCCAGACCAGGCGAGGAACTGGCAGGCCATCGACGAGAGGGGCAACATAATGACCGAGCTGACCAAGGGAGTCCAGTTCCTGCAGGAGTCCATGGACTCGATCAGGGCCGGCTTCGACGACATCATGAAGAACGGGCCGCTCGCCTACGAGTTCACTAGGGGGGTCAAGGTCGTCCTCACCAACTACGTGCCCCACGAGGACGCTGCCCACAGGACCTACGCCCAGCTGATGCCCGCATCGAGGCGGGCCATCCTGGGGGCCCTGCTCTCGGCCAACCCGACGCTCCTGGAGCCGGTCCTCGGCATAGAGGTGAAGGGCCCGTCCGACCTGATCGGCGCCATCACCGGCGTCATCCAGGGCAAGAGGGGCAAGCTCGTCAAGATAGACCAGAGGGAAGTGATGACCATCGTCGAAGGCGAGATTCCGGCCTCTGAGACCTTCGACCTGAGCGAGAAGATGAGGGGCGCGACGGCAGGAAAGGCGGTCTGGAACACTCACTTCAAGCTCTGGCAGCCGGTGCCCAGCCAACATGCTGATGCCGCTGGTCACCGAGATCAGGAAGCGCAAGGGCCTGCCTCCGGAGCCGCCGAAGGCATCCGAGTTCATCGACAACGAGTGATCCTCGAGATTCAGGAGGGCATGCGCCCTTCCAGAATCCGTTCGAGTCTGCTCTTCCACAACCCGCCCAAGTCCATATCCTTCGCCTCGAATACCTCGGCGTCGCCCACGATGACTACCGGGATTCTCAGCAAGTACTTCTTGTACAGTTCCGAGTCCGCTTCCAGTCTGCGGAGTTCGAGTTCGAACCTCCGTCTTGTTGCGATCGACGATAGAAGCTGCTCGACCTTCTTACAGAGGGAGCATCCGTCTTTCGTCACCAAGGTGACGACTTGCAAGGAGACTGCCGGCGCCGGGGTGTTAAATCAGCTTTGCATGAGCCGTTGAGAACCCTACCGCCCGTTACCTCTTGTGCTTCGCCACTGCAGCGAGTCTGTCAGCCAATTCGCCGATTTGCTGCAAGTAGGGCTCGATCTTCTTGGGGTCGGACTTGCTCAGCTCTTCAACGTAAGACGCCAAGCCGCTGACCTCCAAGATCGTCTTCTTCAGTGTGTGTCGCCTTTTGTATGCGGGCCCAAACGACCACTCCATCTCATCCTGTGCGTCTTCGGTCAACTCGTACTTCCCGTCCTCGAGCTTCTTGATCAGCCCTTCCTCAGTAAGCTGTTCCAAAACCGGATAGATCGAGCCTGGTGATGGTCGCCACCAGCCTTGGGTCATCTCCTCGATGGCATTCATCAGCTCGACGCCGTTTTTCGGAGAATCCGAAAGCATCCTGACAATCAACATTCTCAGTCCTCTCCTCCTGTGAGTAGCCCACCTGAACGGCCACATCTGGCTTCTGCTCTTGACGCTCCGTAATGCCTCATTTAAGGAAATCGTTTTCTCGATATCACTTTTCCGATATGAATAAATACAGGCGACCTGACGGGTTACCCAAGGAGAAAACGCATGCAAAACGATGGTCAAACGCATCGGCACGGAGTCGGCGTCTTCGGATGGGCAATCTTCGCACTGGTGGCACTCGTCGTCATCGGCATCTTCGTTTCCCCCTTCTTGTGGGGATACTACGGCATGATGTCCACAACACCCACAACGACCTATCCAATGCCGTTCTTCGGCGGCTGGTTCTTCTGGCCTTTCGGTTTCCTTATCATCTTCTTCCTCATCTTCGGTGTGTCCAGGTGGCTCTTCTTCCCTTGGGGTAGGGGCTACTATGGCGGAAGGTGGCAGAGGTGGGGTGCTCCTGAGGAGATCCTCAGGCGGCGCTACGCGCGTGGGGAAATAACAAAGGACCAGTTCGACCAGATGATGCGCGACCTACAGCAAGAAAGATAACCAGGGAAAAAGCGAGCTGAAAAAGCGATGACCGACTCCATTATTGTAATGGACCTCTCCGAGGTCTAACAGGACGAGATCAAGGCCGTCGCGCACTGCCCATTGTCCAGACATTTCCCACGTTGCTCTGTTTATCACCCCCAATGAAGAGCCCGTCAACCTTAGGTCACTGCAACCTGATTGCGATCTTTGACGTCGAGGGGGTGCTTGTTGACGGGGAGTTCCTCCCAGAGCTGGCGAGGCTGGTCGGAAAGGAGGAAGAGGTGAGGGACATCACGATGAAGGGCATCCGCGGGGAGATATCCTGGGAGAACGGTCTCGCCAGGAGAATCGAACTTGTCAAGGGCGTGACGCACCAGCAATGCATGCGCGTAGCAAATTCGCTCTCGATGATGAAGGGAGCCGTCGAGATGGCGGAGAGTCTCAAGAAGATGGGCTGCCTGATGGTAGGCGTAAGCGGCGGCTTCTCTCTCCTCACCAGCAGGGTGAAGAGCGAGCTCGGACTCGACCATCTCTTCTCCAACGAGCTTGTCTTCCACGACGGCAAGCTCGTCGGTTACGGTCTCCTGGTAAGCGCCAACAAGGCCCAGATACTCAAGACTGCCTTTGGTGACATGTTTGACGGGATGCGCAAAATGGCCGTTGTCGACGGCGCCAACGATATGGACCTGTTCGACTTGGTCGACCTGAAGGTCGCCTTCAACGCCCAGGAAATGGTCAGGAAACGGGCAGACGCCAGAGTCGACGCCAAGAACCTCCGCCCCATAATCGACTTGGCAAAGACCGAATTAGGCAAGGAAACCCAGAGCAACAATCGGTGATCAGGTCGCCATCACCGGCCTCGGAACCTGCGCGGGGAACTTAGCATTATTCATTCTTCTGTAAAGCAATGTTGACTTTGCGTAATATTGGCTAAACCGTTCGGGTGATGCTTCGACACGATATGGACAAGAAATCCGACGTTTCGATAGCCGAGTACAGGAGGCTCGCCATGAGATACAAGACCATGGAAGCCCAGCTCCGTCAGACCATCCCGAAGAAGGAGCACCACGAGACGGTCACCAAGCTCGAAAGGCAGGTAGACGGCCTGGAGAAGGAGCTAGACAGGGCGAAGGCTGACCTTCAGAAGTACAACTCGTTCGGAAAGCAGATCGGAGGCATTTCAGATTCCATAGTAACGCAGGGAAAGACCACAGCGGCGCTGAACAGGGCCATCGAAAGCCTCTCATTCAGGATGTCGCAAGGATCAGTACCCGCCTCCGTACACGCGCAGGCGCTCGCGAGGGTGAGGGATCTTGAGGAGCAGAACAAGGGACTGATATCAAAGACCGAATACGATTCACTCAACAAGAGATGCGAAGACCTCAGGAGACAGATCGACTCAATGGTTCCCGGCGGGGAGCATGCCATGCTCAAGCAAAGAACCGAGGAACTCACGAAGCAAATAGCGGTCATGGTGCCTGGATCCGAGTACTCGGCTCTGAAGCAGCGTTGCGAAGACCTGGAGAACGCGATGGCTTCGCTGGTGCCAAGGGCACAGCTGGAGTCGAGCGAATCGAGGGTCAAGGAGCTAGAATCAAGGCTCGCGGAACAAGTGCCGCAGGCTGTATACGACGAACTGGTCGGCAAGGTGGTAGCATTAGCGGAAGAGGTAACGGGCGGATCCCGGACTGCCGAGGAACAGGCGGCCCAGAACGAGAGCGCCGAGGAGACCCAAGGCGGTGTCACGGAGCCGTTCAGCGACATCCAGGAGCCCACTGGCCCTGACTTCTCGGAGCCAACGCCTCAGTTCGAATCCACCGAGACAGAGTCAACGGGTGACCAGACCTCGCCCGAGATAAGCGAGGTCCAAGCCCAGCTTGCTGAGATCAGCTCAACGCAGAACGAGGCCGACAGCTTCGCGGAGCCTGAGCTTCAGGACCAGACACCTGCGAATGTCGCCCCCGCTCCCCAGCAGACGGTGCAGTCGAGCACAGAGACCTACTAAGTCCCCCAAGCGGCCTCCATCAGGCCAGGGTGAGTTCCTGCAAGAATCCCAGGCGGGGGTCTGAATCCTTCAAGTTTTCATCCCCCTCTCTAGGCAGAAGCCATTCGACAGAATGGGCCAACTCTCGCAGTCCCCCTCTACGCTTATTTCGCCCACGTAGGGCGGCAATGAAACCAGCGATCCTGCATGGAGATAGCATCCTACGACCTCAGTCTTGACGTGGATTTTGCAGCCGCGCGCGTGAAGGGAGTGGCGACCCTCGCCATAGAGGGCTCGGATGGCACTCTGACTTTGGACGCCGTCGACATGGATGTCGAGGCAGTCAGGGTGAACGGGGAGCCCCGGCGGTCGCGGTTCGACAGGAGCAAGGGCAAGCTGAGGATACCGAAGATGCCAAAGGGCGAGTCGACAGTGGAGGTTCACTTCTCAAAGCGGGTTGCCGACGGGACCATCTTCGGCCTCTACAAGTCGAAGTACGATGGGAACTACATGCTTGTAACCGACCTTGAGCCCGCGGAGGCGAGAACGGTATTCCCCTGCAAGGACGACCCCTCATACAAGGCCGTCTTCAATCTGAGGGTGGTCACCGACGAGCACCTGAAGGTCATCTCGAACTCCTCCGCGAAGTCTGTCGAGCCAGCTCCTGGCGGACGGACGCTCCACATCTTCAACCCGTCGCCGAAGATGTCGACCTACCTGTTCTTCCTCGGAATCGGCGACTTTGAGGAATCAAGGGTCTCTGCCGGCAAGACCGAGATCATCTCGGCGACGAGGCCGGGAACTTCGAAGAATGCAGGCTTCATTCTCGGCATCGCGGCCCAAGTCCTGAGGGACTACGAGCGGTACTTCGGAATCCCGTACCCCTTGCCGAAGCTGCACTTGGTCGGTCTCCCGGAGTACCACACGGGAGCCATGGAGAACTGGGGCGCAATCACCGCCAGGGAGCCCTACGTTGTCATCGAGAAGGGCGCAAGCCTCTTCGACATACGGCACGCCTCCTTCGTGATTACTCACGAGATTGCTCACATGTGGTTCGGGGACCTCGTGACGATGAAATGGTGGGACGACCTCTGGCTCAACGAAAGTTTCGCCGCATTCATGGAACACAAGATGCTGAGCAGGGCCCACCCGAACTGGGACATCTGGAGGGACTTCCTGATGTTCGAGAACTTCCCTTCCATGAACGCCGATTCCCTCGTAGGCACCCATCCGATACAAGTGAAGGTGGGCACCGTCAACGAGATACAGCAGGTCTTCGACGCAATCAGCTACGGCAAGGGGGCATCGATTCTGAGAATGGTGGAGGCCTACGTTGGCGAGGCCGCCTTCAGGAGGGGCGTGAGCGCCTATCTCCGAAAGTTCCGCTACTCCAGCGCCAGAGGAGAGGACCTCTGGAAGTCGATTGCGAAGTCATCCGGCAAGCCTGTGAGCAGAATGATGGGGGCCTGGATCAAACAGAAGGGATTCCCGGTAGTCAAGGTCGAGACGAAGAGCGGCGGCTCAACGCTGAGCCAGAGCCGTTTCCTCGTGAACGGCAGGGAATCGAAGGGAACATGGCCAATCCCGCTCACGTACCACTCCGAGGGAAAACTACGTTCGCTTCTGTTCGACCGTCAGACAATATTCGTCAAGGGAGCGAGGCCGGGCAGCTTCCTGCTCAATCCCGGGAGGACAGGCTTCTACGCGGTGCTCTACGACGAGGAAGCATACAACGCGATAGCTAGGCGCTTCCAGAGCCTGCAACCGCACGACAAGGCCGGGATAATCTCCGACCTCTGGCTCTTCCTCCAGGCTGGAAGAATCAAGCCTGAGACCTACTTCAGGTTCCTCTCCCTGTGCGGCCGTTTCGCCGAAGCGATCGTGGTGGAGACAGCCACCAGCCAACTGGCCAACTTGAGAGCAATAGCTGACGAGGCGCCGTCGGTCAAGAGGGCCTACGAAGAATTCTACCTGCCACTCGCAGCAGCGATTGGTATCGCGCCAAGGCCAGGGGAGGATCCCAACCTCGGGACCGCCAGAGAAGCGCTGTTGACCCAGGTTGTGCAGGTCAACAGGGAGTTTGCAGGGAGGCTGTCAGAGAGGTTCGCGAAGTTCGATGACGTCGAACCCGACCTAAGGGAGGCGGTCGCAACGGCCTACGCCGTTGTCAACGGCAGTTCCGCCTACGAGCCGATGGTCCGTCGGATCAAGTCCGCAAGCGAAGTGGACAGGGCGAAGCTCTACGTTGCGCTGACAGCATCCTCCGACCCCGCGGTGGTGGAGAAGACACTGGACCTCTCAATTGGAGGGGAGGTGAGCCGTTCCGACTCGGGCTACACCATCGCTGGCGCTTCGAACAATCCTTTCGCGAGAAAGACAACATGGGACTGGATTGTCCGGCGCTACGACGAAGTGAAGGGAATATACGGAGGCGCCCAGCAGTTCTACCTGTACCTGGACAGGGCAGTCCCAAGGTGTGGCATCGGCAGGGCGGATGAGGTCAAGCGCTTCCTTTCGGGGCGGCGGTTCGAAGAGGGCAAGCTGACGTTCAGGAGGACTCTCGAGCGGCTCGAAATCTATTCCAGGCTTCGCGACAAGCTTCTTTCCGCCTGACACTCCGTTCTCGTGGTTAGCATTAAGACCAGGTCCCTGCGAGAATCACCAGAATGGCCGAAGACGACGCCGCCTATCGCCGGAGCGTGCGGAACACGGTCATCGTGATAGCCGCCGTGGTCGCGACCATAGCGGTGGCCCTCTTCGTCCCTCCGTTGGTGAGCCCAGCCCACGAGCAGTTCATCAGCACGACATCTGTAGCTTCTCCCTACGGGCTCAGCCTGAACCTCAGGCTGAACGGAACCCAGCTCAGTGAAGGCCAGGGACAGACAATCATGGCCTGGCTAAACAGCACCTCGATTCAAGTTGCCAACGTTTCGGCAACGAACAACTGGGCGTTGGGCCCTCAGGGACTCTGGACCAGAATCTGCACAAACGGCTGGCCCCTGGGGGTCGGTTTGATGGCGGGCTACTACACCACCGACAACTACACCCTGGGGTCCCTGGTCGCTCTGCCAATGCCTCTGGTGGGCTGTCCGGTCATGATTGGCACTCCGGGTTTCTTTCTGCTGCAGCCTAACGGCTCGACAGCGATTGTGAAGCTGAACGGATCCCTTGCAGAATGGAATCTGACTTCCACCCTGGGACTCGCGAGCAGTCAGCTCGGTTCTCAGCGAACCGGCGTATACACGGCCATCGCGGCCGACGAGTGGGGCGACATCGCCATTGTCCACTTCCGGGTCAATCTATAGCCGCCAGCTTATCTATCGCAAAGCCACCGCGTACCTTGTGCTGAGAAAGCTAAGGCCAGCCTTGGCCCATCGTCTGTTCTATCCAGGAGTCGCCGCTGTGCTCGCGGCCCAGGCGGGGAACACCGTTGCGGCCATGCCCGTGGTTTCCTATGCAGCACTCTCCGAGAAACCGCCTCTGTTCGGCGTCTCGTGTGCCAAGGACAGCTTCACCCTACGAACTTCCATCGCTGCTGGGGCGTTCAGCATCTCTCTACTCGGGGACAAATACGTCGGTGCCCTCTCGAGTCTGGCCTCTCGGAAAGGAAGAGACGGCGCCGACAAGCTGGATGGCGCCGGCCTCAAGCACAGCAAAGGAGCCAAGCTGGGAGCGCCAATCATACTCGGGGCCAAGGCCGTCCTTGAATGTAAGCTCATTCGAACGCTGAAGATGGGCGACCACTTTCTCTTGGTGGGAAGAATCGAGTCTGCGATGGCGAGCAACGACTTCCGAGACTACTGGCGCTTCAGGTCCTACCGCCCCATGCTCTACGCTGGTTGGAAACGAGGCATGGAGCTCTTCAGACCCGTCAGCCGTAGGAAGAAACGACATCGTTCGCAAATTTCCTGACATCCTCGATGATCTCCGCGGCAGAAGGATGGAGAATCGAGGCGCAGCAGTACCCGAGGCCCGCG
Organism: uncultured archaeon; assembly: GCA_963759195.1. Classification (GTDB taxonomy): domain Archaea; phylum Thermoproteota; class Nitrososphaeria; order Nitrososphaerales; family Gagatemarchaeaceae; genus DASPPF01. The sequence goes on along the minus strand of CAVWXJ010000001.1, from coordinate 37,574 downwards.
GCAAGATAGGCCTCGACGGAGTTCCTGATTTCAGCGGGGCTGCCGGAGAACGAAACACGCTTCTCGCCGTCGTGACCGGCCAGGTCGTCGCGCTTCTTCCTTACGTCGACAGTCACCCTGAGGGAAAGCGTCAGCTTCCTGCCGCTCTTGGCAATGGCTTCAGCACCGACCCTGAAACGTTCCAGTTCCAGTCCGACCGGATGCCAACCGTCGCCGATCTTGATCGCTCTCCCTAGTGCGCCATCGCTGTTTCCCGCTATCCAGATTGGAATCTTGCCCTGCACAGGCTTGGGGAGGAATATGGCGTCGTCGAGCTTGAAGTGTCTCCCCTTGAAGTTCACAGGCCCCTCGCTCCAGAGGCACCTCATCAGCCTGACATCCTCTTCCATGATCGAAGCGCGCCTCCGGAAATCGGCTCCCATGTATCCGAATTCCTTCTCATTCCAGCCTATTCCCATGCCCAGAATCACCCTGCCGGCTGAAAAGACGTCGAGTGCCGCTGCCTGCTTTGCCACCAATATGGGGTTCCTCTGGGGGAGCACGATGCTCGAAGTGCCCAGCTTCACCTTTTCAGTGGACGCGGCTATGAAAGAGAGTGTGACGAAGGGCTCCAGCAGCTGGCCGTAGGGCTCTTGCTGCTCCTTGGGCATCACTATGTGGTCCGTCGCCCACACAGAATCGAAACCCACTTCCTCGCAAACCCTCGCAATTTCAACCAACTCTCGGGCGCTTATCTTATCGCCATAGTTGGGCAGGACGAATCCGAACTTCAAGGCAGATTCACCGTTCTGCCGGACCTCTAGTCGACGAACCTCACCGAAGGTGTCCTGATTCCGTTGAGCTTGGCGAGGTTGAGAAGCAGCGGCGTGATCCTCTCAAGGGATGAAGCCGTCGAAAGAGGGCCGGCATACAGCGGCCTAACCGACCCCAAGCACTTGACGATCTCCGCAGTCTCCTCGAATGTCCTCCTTTCGTCTGCCGCTATGAGCACATCGACGTCGAGCTTCTCGGGGTGCTTCAGGAAGCGGGATGGCACCGTATGAAGCGCGGCAGAGACCCTGCTCGACCTCAGGGCAGAGGCGACTTGCTGGGCCGCAGAGACCTGCCCCTCTCGATAGTAGAATATGCCTCCTTCCTCTCGCATGGGTACGATCGGCGAAACGACCAGCTTGCCAGACAGTTGCTTCTCGAAGGACCCGAGAGATTCTATGGCTTCGGGAGGGATTGTCAGTATGGCCGCGTCGCACAAGTCCGCAACCGAGTGTGATTCGCCTCCTTTCACTCCCGCGGCCTCCGCCGCAGCCTCCGCCTTGGCTGGGTCCCTCGAGCCGATGTACAATTCGTGATTCTTGCGGAGGAGGGAAGCGAGACCGGTCCCCAGCTTTCCGGTCCCTCCGATTATTGCTATTCTCATTCTTCCAGCTTCGCCTGCTTTTGTTTTTCTTCGAACTTGGTGTACTTCGAGTCTAACACATCCTTGATCTTCTGTGCCCGCTTCCAGCCCAGTCCCGCAGTCATCGACAGCTCGCCCGCTGTCAGGCTCATCACCTTTCTGGGGGTGCCGTATTTCAGCAGGAGTCTTTCCGCGAGCTTCCTACCCACACCCGGAAGGGACGAGACTGCGTACACCTGTTGCATGGGCAGGCTGCTGGCCCTGGGCGGGGTTTCCATTGGCGTCCCCCTCATGGGCTTCGCCCTCACATGTGTGAGGAGCTCTGCGATTGCTATGGCGGTCTCCTGGTGGCTGGCTGTGGAAATGACGCGCAGCCCGTACGCCAGGGTTATGTTCGCTATCGCCCCGTAGTACGACTTCAGGTTCTTGGCCGCCGCTTGTACCTCCTTGGAATCGCCCTCAACAAGCAGGTAGGGCTTCGCGTAGCTGGCCGCAAGCCTGGCCGCTTGAGAGAAGAGGCGCGAATCGTACACCGAAGAAACCAGGTCGCGGACGGATTTCCTTTCAACTGCGATCTCAGGGCTGAGCACATAGTCTGCGACTGGCAGCTGGGTGAAATAGACGCGGACACCCAGCTTCGAGAGCTCATCGGGAACCCCGCTGGCTTTTTCCCTCTCGTCAGCCACGACCCTCCCGGGTATCATATGAAGGAGAGTGGCAGTATGAAGTATATAGCGTAAGCAGCGACGGCGAAGAGCCCGACACTTGCGAGGGCCACCACTCGGTCTATGATGCTAGATCTGTACACGTAGAGTGAAGAAGGCTTGGGGACTGCGCCGTACGCCCTCGACTCCATGGCTTCCGCCAGCTCCCCGCTCCTCACAACCGAATTGACTACGAGCGGAATGAGAACCGGCACCATGTTCTTGACGCGGTTCAGGATGTTTCCCTTCTCAAGCTCCAGGCCCCTCGATTTCTGGGCGTCCATTATCTGCAGGGTGTCGAGCATCATCACCGGGATGAACCTTACCGCTGTCACGAAAGCGAAGACGACGTCCCTCGGAAGGTGGAAGGTCTTCATCACCTGCTCGAGCTCATCGGGCGATGCTGTCAGGAAGAAGAGGCTGGTGGAGACGACGATAGCGACGAACCTTGTAGCGTAGAGCGCGGACGTGGCGAGGTTATGCGTGAACACGACGTTGATAACGAAGATGAAGAGCGAGAAGGTGGCAGTCAGCAGCATCGTCCTCGAGAGCCTCTTGAGCAGCTTGGCGACAGCGCCGATCGAGACCATCACCACCAGCACGAGCGCGAGTTGAGACACGGACCTGACGAGCAACGAGGTTGAGAACAGAAGGAGCGAGATGAGCAGCTTGACACGCGGGTCGAGCCTGTGGTAGGCCGAGTCGGTCCTCCTGAATACGAAGCCGCCGCTCAGCCACATCATGTCACTTCATCAGCTCCAAGAGGGAACGCCTCGCGTCCAAATAGTCCACGAAGGGCGAGTTCGTCTTCGCCTTCAGCAGCTGCCGGAAGGCCACCAGCTGCGGCTGGGTCACCCTGGCACCAGAAAGGACCGCTGCGTCCTCGAAAACCCTGCTCGCTGGCCCGTCCGCAACCACCTTTCCCTTGGCCATCACCACTACCCTCGGCTGGATTGGCCAAAGGAACTCGATGTCGTGGGATACGACAACCACCGTCTTCCCAGTGGACCCGAGCATCCTGATTGTCTCAGCTAGCTTCTCCTTCTGAATCGAGTCTTGGCCCACTGTTGGCTCGTCCAACACCACGACCTGCGGGTCCCACGAGAGGATGCAAGCCAGCGTGAGCCTCTTCTTCTCGCCGCCGCTCAGAATCAGCGGGGATGACTTTCGGTATTCCTCGAGTCCGAAGGTCTTCAGTGACCAGTCAATTCTCTGCGCCGTCAGCTCCTGGGAGAACCCGAAGTTCCTCAGGCCGAAGGCGATCTCTTCCTCCACGCTCTCTGAGAACAGCTGATGGTCGGGGTTCTGAAAAGCCACGCCAACCTTTCTCGAAAGGACTGCGGTGCTGGTCGCCCGCGTGTCCTGGCCGTCCACAAGAACGACCCCTGCGGTCGGCTTCAGCAGGCCCGTGATGTGCTTGATCAGAGTGGTCTTCCCGGCGCCGTTCTCTCCCACTATGGCAAGGCTCTCCCCATCGTTGATTGTGAGTGTGACCGAGTCGAGGGCCTTGACACCCGTGGGGTGCACGAAGCTCACGTCCCTGAAATCGATCATCTTGCCCTGGAGTTCACCTGCCGCGCGAGTTCCTCTGCTGTGAGGAGGTTTCCCTGCAGCCTGACGCCGTCCTTGATCATAGCATTCTCCAGCTTCGTTAGAGCGGGGACTGCCACGCCGTATCCTTGGGCGTCTGGGTCGGAGAGGACGTCGGTCGGTCTGCCGTCCATCACTTTCTTCCCTTCGCTCATGACGACTAGTTTGTCAGCAATCCTGACGAGGAGGTCCAACCTGTGTTCCACGACCAGGAATGTAGCCGAAGTCTCCCTTCTGATCCTGTCCACTGTCGACACGAGCTCCGACGCTGTCATCGGGTCGAGCAACGACGTGGGTTCGTCGAGAATCACAAGTTTCGGGCGCATCGCCAGGACTCCTGCGAGTGCGACCCTCTGCTTCTGCCCGTCGGAGAGCTCATGGGGTGCCCTCCTCGCCAGCACCGTGACGCCCAGCATCCGCATGGCCTCGTCGACGCGTTTCCTCATCTCGTCGCGCTCTACGCCGAGGTTCTCAAGCCCGAATGCGACGTCCCTCTCCACAGAGAACATGAATATCTGATTCTCCGGGTTCTGGAACAAGAATCCTACAAGCTGCGCCAGCTCCCTCATCGGGGTGGACGCCACTTCCCTCCCCGCTACCCTTACTGACCCGGCGTACTCGCCGAGGTACATGTGGGGAATCAACCCGTTGATGGCCCTCAGCAACGTCGACTTGCCGCATCCGCTCGGGCCAGCAAGAACGATTACCTCCCCATCGCCCGCAGTTAGGTCGAAGTCCTTTACAGCCCACTTGGGAGAATCTGCGTACTTGAAACCAAAACCCTCAACCTCGAGCAGAGACGCCATCTTCGGCGAACCACCCCTAGTGGCTTACTAAATCAACCTGAAGGCACAGCCCCTCGGAGCCCGCTTCCGCACTCGATGGGAGTTCGGATTTATAAGATTCCGACCAACTTCGCGAACTCGAAGTCACGATGCAACCGTCCCAACGGCCACAACTCGAGCTTTCGCCGTTCTTCCAGAATTGCTACGCCGAACAGCAGCACGTCCCGACCTTCAGGATGTTCGTTGGAGGCCGCTGGATTGAGTCGTCGACTCGCCGTTTGCTGGAGGTGCGGTCACCGATCGACGGGTCGGTGGTCGCTCAGGTACAGGCGGGCGCCGCCAGGGATGCTCAGGAGGCGGTGACTGCGGCCTACGACTCTAGGAGAAGGATCAGGGATGTCCCAGCGATCGACAGGATTGACATGCTGAACAGGGCGAGGCACATCGTGGAAGAACACATGGAGGAGTTCGCAAGGACGCTCGTCCTCGAGGCCGGGAAGCCGATTGGTTCCGCCAGGGGCGAGGTAAGGGCTGCCCTGAACCGGATCAAGATGACCATGGAGGAAGCAAGACGGATTTTCGGCGAATACGTGCCCGGCGACTGGTCCGAGGACACCATGGCCAAGTTCGCACTCGTGATTCACGAACCGATTGGCGTGATTGCCTGCGTGACACCCTTCAACTATCCTCTGTTCTCCGTCGTCGCCAAAGTCGTACCAGCGCTCGTCTCAGGCAACGCGGTAGTTGTGAAGCCCTCGAGCGACGATCCCCTGTCGTCAATCCTGCTTGCCAGGGCCTTCCAGGAGGCTGGAGTGCCGGACGGAGTGGTTAACGTTGTGACAGGAACGGGGAAAGACATCGGGGACGAGCTGGTCAAACACGATCTGGTCGGGATGGTCACCCTCACGGGGAGCACCGAGACGGGGAAGCACGTTGCTAGGATGGTCGGCATGAAGAAGATGCACCTTGAGCTGGGAGGCAAAGGGTCAGCGATCGTAGCCGCGGACGCCGACCTCGGACTCGCAGCCAAGAAGGTGGCAGAGGGTTCGCTGAAGTACTCCGGACAGAGGTGCGATGCAATAAGCAGGGTACTCGTGGAAGAGGCGGTTGCAGCGAAGCTGACCGAACTTCTGTCGTCCGAGCTGACGTCTTGGAAGCTGGGCGACCCCCGGGACGAGAAGGTGAGCATCGGGCCGCTAATCAACCCTGCAGCCGCGGAAAGGGTTCAGTCCCTCGTAGACGACGCCGTATCCAAAGGTGCGGTCCTCCTGGCGGGCGGCAGGCACAATGGAACCTACTTCGAGCCAACACTGCTGGACCGGGTTCCCCTCGAGGCCAGGATTGCGTGGGAAGAGACTTTCGGCCCCGTGATAACGGTGATCAGGACGAAGAACATCGACGAGGCTATACAGGTTGCCAACAGGTCCAAGTACGGACTGGACTCTTCCGTCTTCACCAACAACCTCTACACTGCATGGAAAGTTTCGAAAGCGCTGGAAGAGGGGTCAGTGAGCATCAACGACGCCCCTTCGCACGGCGTGGGATACTTCCCGTTCGGCGGGAACAAGGATTCGGGGCTCGGAAGGGAAGGGGTTGGCTACAGCATCGACGAGATGACACGTTTGAAGACGATTCAGTTCAACCTCGCCCCCGGCGGCCTTGGCAAGACTAGGGACGTACCTAAGCTCTAGACCGCACGGTTCTCTGCGAGCTTGGCTTTGCACGCGGCCAGTTCGCGCATGTAGCGGCGCACAGGAACGAAGAGGGCGAGAGCGAGTCCTCCCACGACCGTCGGGATGACAACGAACACAGGCGTCAACCCGAAGCTGTCTGCCACCGCTCCGGCGAGCAGAGGCGAGACTGCCATTCCAAGGTTTCCGAAGAGGTCAAGCACCGCAAACGATGTTGCCATCGTCCTCTGGCTCGAGAACGAAGCGAACACAGCGTACAACGCTATGCCGGACGCGTTCGAGACGAGCCCCCTTGCTAGGAGCACGGGCAACAGCACAATCGGAGAGGAGGACGCAACGAGCGCCACCAGAAGCGCGGCCGTTGAAAGCGTACCAAGGAACATGAGCTTCCAGCGGTCGAACCTGTCGGTGGCGAGTCCCCAGACAAGCGTTGTCAACACTCCTCCTATAGGAAACACGGAGTAGAGCAGGCTCGCGCTCGAGACGCTCAGCGTGGTCGCCTGGACGATGTACGTAGTCGTAAAGTTGCTGAGGCCCGTTATCGCGACCCCGCTCAGCGCGTTGATGCATGTCAGAAGGAGGATCGGTTTTGTCAGCGACTCCCTTATGGAGGAGTACGACTGGCGGGCGTCGCCCGCTCTCCTTACAGACTCGGGCTCGTGGACTGTGCCGTACATCAGAAGCGCGAGCGGGACTGTCAGCAGGCCCACTGCCAGAAACATGTCTCTCCAGCCGAACGCCGAGAGTAGTGTGCCAACAGCCAAAGGCGCGGCAAGGAACCCGCCTGAGATGCCAAGGCCCAGGACGCCGATTGCCTTGCCTCTCCTTTCGTCAGGGAAGTATTCCGACAGGAGGGCCATGCTCGATGCGAAAAGCATCCCCAAACCCAGGCCGCTCACGGCCCGGAGCGCGAGAATCTGCGTGTAGGTGACAGCGAGAAACGTCGCGCCGTTACCGAGGCTGCTCGTGAGGAGTCCAATAACCAAGACTTCCTTCCTCCCTATCCTGTCGGCGAGAAGCCCCGATGGGACCTCCACAAGCGCGTAGACCCCCACGAAGACGGTGACGAGCAGGCCCAGCTCGGCGTAGCTGAGCGAGAACTCCTGTTTGAAGACGGGAAACAGGATGGAGGGGAGGCTCTGAACGAAGGCATAGACCACCCAAGCTGCGGTGTCGGTCGCGAGAAAGGCCACTCCTGAACTTGCGACCTGGCCGCTTGCCTTCAATCCTCAGCACAGCTTCTCCGATGCTCGAACGAACTCCGTGAACTGTTTGTCGTATGCTTGGTGTTTGGATGCGTCAGGGACAAACGTCTTAGCCTCCCTGACCGTCCTTCTGGTCGCGTCGCGGATGTCTGCGTAGACTCCAGTCCCTATGCCGGCGAGCATCGCAGCGCCAAGGCAGCCGGTTTCCAGTTCCTTCATCTTAACGAACCTCCTGCCCGTCACATCTGCCCTGATCTGGGTCCAGAAGTCGCTCCTAGAACCGCCTCCGCTAACCCTCACCTCTTCGATGACTACGCCTGCCTTCTCCACAGAGTCGAGCGTCCGCCGGACGCTAAACGCGATTCCTTCCAGCACAGCCCTGGCGAAATGGCTCTTCTGGTGCTTTGGCGTCACCCCAACAAAAGAAGCGGTGGGGTCCTGCCCCGGCCTCGCAGACGGGTCGCACGGCACGAAGAGCAGACCGTTCGATCCAGAGGGTGACCTCTTTGCCTCTTTCTCCAGCATCGTGTAGGGGGACTCACGGCTGTCAGAAGCGAAGAAATCGCTGGCGAAGGACCTATGCAGGGTCCCCAACGGCGGCGAAGCGTAGGTGAAGTACAGCCCGGGGACGATGTGTGGGAGGTTCATAATGTCGGGTTTCTTAGCAGTCGTGACAGCGATTATCTCCGTGGCGCCAGCCACGTCCGCTGCCATTCCCGCCTCGGTCAGTCCTGACCCCACTATGTTGCACATCCCGTCCCACGGCCCGACCACAACAGGCAAGCCCTTCGGCAGACCTGTGTCCTTCGCCGCCTTCGCGCTGACCTCGCCCACGATGTCAGTGTTTCCGTGGGGAACTCCGAAGCATCCGCTGGGCAGGCCGAGTTCCGAACCAAGTTTGTTGACCTGCGGCTCGGGCATCAGGTAGCTGTCGAATGAGGCCTTGCCGGTAAGCTTGAGACACACAAATCCCAATGCGTCGGTCGCGATTGAAACATCGCTGGCTGACAGCCCTTCGTTCTTCATCATCCACAACACGTCGCCGAAGTGCTTTAGCGTGCCGTACCCCGGCTTTGCGACAATCGCCGCGAGTTCGGCACCGTGCTTGCGATGACGGGTGTCGGAGTACAGCATCGCCTTCCTTAGGATTCTCCCGCCCCTCCCGATCAGGACAGTCGTGAGCGCGAGGCCAGTGATTCCGATGGCATTGATTCGAGTCGCCCCCTTTTTCCCTGTCACTGTCCGGAGACTTGCTTTGACTGCGGACCACCAGACTTCCGGATTCTGTTCGACGGCTCCGCCTCCCGGATATGTATCGGCTGGGTGCTCGGACCAGCCACGCCTAGAAGACGAACCGTTGGAGGAGAAGAGTTTGACCTTGGTGCCTGTAGTGCCAACGTCCATTCCCAACAGATAAGGGACACCGTTCGCATATTTCATTTCTTGACGAAGCCGCGTATCTGCTGCGACCGAGGCACAAAAGCGTTATATTCTCTATATTCCTCATGTATGATTGGCGATGCAGGGTCAGGCAGATGCCGGGGCCGCTAACCGCCGATTCCGACTGATTGAGCTACTTTGTGCTGCATGGATTGCAGTAGGTGCTGCTGTCACTCTCTATGTTGTGTTCGGTCTGAACGTCTTCAGCTCGTCGTGGGGGGTGCCCCTGGGTCCATCGCGGCTGGCGTTACTCCTCATCGTCGGAGTGGCGTTCACGACACCCTTTGCAGTGCTCTTCATCTCAGACCAGCTCCGGCGACCAGCTTGGCTGGCACCGCGTGGCAGATTCGTTGAAGGTAGGAAGTACTCGGCGTTTCCACCCAGAAGGTACATCGAGATCGCCTTCGCTGCCGCGCTGATTCTAGCTTTCAACAACATCACTCTGCCGTTTCCTGGAGTGTCGCTGGTGGTGATTGGTCTGCTCTTCGCAGCGTCGTTCTTCGGACCTCTGACCGTTTACGCTTCCGTTTGGGTCGCTCACATCTTCGGTTTCATCCTCGGGTTGCCTTCAGACGCGGGTCTCGGCATCCTCGGGTCGCTGGGGACAATCCTTCTCGATGGGCCCATCTACGCTTTCGCCGCTTGGTACTTTTTCAGGTACGTAATGCCGCCGGAAAAGCCTGCTATCACTGTGAAGCGCCTGGCCCAGTTCGTCCCCTGGTTCACGTCCTGGAACGCGCTCCACTTCCTATTCTGGACTTTAATCGCAATCCCAGTCTGGACAGGCCCAGCGTGGTACGGTTTCCTGATCACCTACATCCCGACCAACTATCCTACGAACATTCTGAGCGGTCTTATTGGAGCCGCGGCCGCAGAAGCTGCGATAAGAGGCACGCGCAGGGGTCCGCCTCCGATGGCAGTGGCCATGGCACCTGCAATGTCCGCACCGCCCTAGCGGACGGACTGTCCGTTCGCACCTACGTTAGATTCTTCAGCGCTTCTTCGATGCTCGCGTCTTCGTGAAGTATCTGCGAAACCGCACGCACCATTCCCCGAGGGTTCTGATGTAGCAGGATGTTCCTGCCGAAGGCCACCCCCGACCCCCCTGCGGAGACGGATTCCTTCACCACTCGAAGGACGTCCGCGTCGGTCTTCATCTTTGGCCCGCCAAGGATTATGACGGGGACCAGCGATTGTTTTACCACTTCCCTGAAGCTCGACTCGTCGCCGCTATAGCTCGTCTTCACCATGTCTCCTCCTTGCTCCGATACGCACCTAGTAACCACCTTGAGCTCCTCGGGGTCGTTCGATGAGGCGAACTGATCAGGCCCTTCTCCCTTGATCGGCACCATCTCCACGAGTAGGGGTATGCCCCACGTTTCGCACTCGTCAGCGATCTGCGAAAGCTCTTTGACTTTCTGAATTTCCTTGATTTTGACGAAGTAGGTCAGCTTGATGGCATCGACACCCATCCTCGATGCCGGCTGTGCGTAGCCGACTTCATTTGGTGTCGTCCAGACGACTCCGAGGTTTCCGGCGATGAGGCTCTGATACTTCTCGATTATTCCCTTCGTAGTCATTATTGCGTCTGCTCCACCGGCGATTATCTCCTTGATGATTCTGGATGGATCTTCGAGACCGGGCATCGAGTTGCCGAACATTCCGTGGTCCATTGCAACGATTAGCGTCTTGCCGTCCTCACGCAAGATGTGCCTCTTCCTCAGTTCCTTGCCCAGAGTCAAGCTACTTCAGCCTCCAGACCCCTCAGGCGATATTAAGAGTTTGTATCGTTGCAACATCATTCCAGCCCGCTCAAATCAGTCCGATGTTGAAGACCACGAGCCCAATGATGCCCATCACAGCAAGGACCCCCGCTGCTCCCGTGATTACGTAGTCTTTCGGCGTGGCCTTCTCGATTATGATGGCGGTCCCTTTGCTGTGGCCGAAGGCCCTCGAAGCAGCGCTCTGTTCCGTGTCGTCTATCAGTCTCAGAATCCTGGCGGTGAGCGGAATTGCTATCGGCTTGATCTGCGCTACCGCGTGGGCCGGATTCCTTGATTGAATGTCCCAACCCCTAAGCTTCTGCGCCCAGATCACCTTGGTCGAGTCCTGGATCAGTATGGGGATGAACCTCATAACGACCATGACAACGTATCCGATCGTGTACGGAATCCCCCTGCGCAGGAGCCACTGCACCAGGTCGCTCGAAGAGGTCGTGTAGACGAACGAGACCGCGGCCAGCAGAACAATCAGTAGCCTCAACTCGAGTGCGCCCAGCCAGTAGAGGTTTCCAAAAGTGAAGCCTATCATAGAGTGAGTGGGACTGTTCGCTGCGGAGACCCACACCCAAACCTGAGTCGAGGTGAACGATGGCGGGAGTACGTGGAAGGACAGCGGGTTCGTCGTCAGCAGAGCGGTCGGAACGAAGGCAATCATGCTGATGATGAACACTACGCCCATTCCCTTCAGCCAGCCGGTAGGCACCCTTCCTATTGCAAAGATGGGTACCTCGACGAGAAGGAGCAGAGCCAGGTACCTGATGTCCCACCAGACGCTCGCCAGAATGACTATGCCAAAGAAAATTGCCACCTTGGTTGTGGTATTGAGTCTGTGAATGGCCGTTGCTTTCTCCTCATACTGCATGAATGTTACAGCTATGTCGCATCACCCATTAGCATCGTACGCAGCTCGGTAGCGGTCCTCGCGTTCAACGTTATACCCGTCTCGCTCAGAAGCTTGGCTTCGAGCTCTGAGAGCACAGGAGGCTTGATCCAGGCCTGAGAGAGCGTTTCCTTCTCTCTGAACACGGAGAACGGGTCGCCTTCGAGGAGAACCTTTCCGTTGTTCATCACCACCACTCTCTCCGCGAACTCCAGCGTCCTCTTCATGTCGTGGGTGATTACCACAATGGTCATCCCGTTCTCCTTGAGGTTCCTGAGGTCTGTGTACAGCCTCCTCGACTCAAATTCGTCAGCTCCCCCTGCGGGCTCGTCAATAATGAGCACACGCGGCTTGGCGATAGCTATGGCGAACATAGCAACCACAGAAGCCTCTGCCCTTGAGAGCAGGGGGACGCTCAAGGGGAGAAGGCTATCGAAGTGGTACGCCTGTGCGAACTTGCGAGCCTCTTCGAGGGCGACCTCTCGGGTGGAACCCCTCATGACGAGACTGTATGCAATCTCTTCCTGAACGGTTTCAGCAAAGAACTGGTCGCGCGGGTTCTGGAACACATAGCCGACATATTTCCTCAGCTCGGCCACGGGCATATCCTCGATGCTCTTCCCGTCAATCATTATCTTGCTGTTGAAGCCCTTCGTGGGCTTCAGGAGTCCTGCGAGATGGTAGGCCAGCGTAGTCTTTCCCGAGCCGTTCTGACCGATGAGAGCCAGGAACTCTCCGTCGTATATGTTCATGCTGACGCCGTCCAGCGCGTTTACGTTCGGGGGGTACACGTGGTGGAGGTCCGTAACTTGGATGATCGGAGACCTGCTCTCCGGCGCCACTGCTTGCTCTGGGACTTTCATGGCACTTCGTCTCTTCTGGGCGAGCGACTTCACGAAGGGCAGAGCTTCGTCAACAGTCCGTGGGATGCTCGGAAGCCCGAGGCAGTTGCTGATTTCGACGAGCTGAGGCGGGCTCACCAACCCGTCGTCGAAGAGCTTCCTGTTCGAAAGGACTTCGTCCACGGTGCCGTCGTGAATCACCTTTCCGTTGTGGATTGCAACCAATCTGTCCACTAGACCGATCAGGTAGTCGATGTTCGTCCCTCCTTCGCTTATCACCACGGTGGAGTCTGGGTTTCTCTCAGCGTATTCCTTCAGGATCTTGACGACCCTCTCCTTGCCCGTGGGGTCAAGCCCAGTCAGCGGTTCGTCGAGCGCCAGAACCATAGGATACATGGCGAGAATCCCGCCGATCACTAGCGACTGCTTCTGCCCTCCCGAAAGCATGGTCGGGCTTCGTCTTGCGGCGTCCCTGAGCCTCGAGACGTCCAGGCCGTAGTCCAATCTCTTGAGAACTTCATCACGAGACAGTCCCAGGTTTATGGGGCCGAACGTGATGTCCTCTGACACTGTGGGCGCCACGATCTGCGTCTCCGGGTCTTCGAAGACGAGTCCCACTTTGGATGCCAGTTCGTTGGGAAGCATGTTCGCCGTGTTAACCCCGTCCACCGTTATCTCGCCTTTCACATCCGCGGGGACGATTTGAGGAACAATCCCGTTCAGGGACTTCAGCATCGTCGATTTGCCGGACCCTGACTTGCCGATTATTCCTACCCTCTCTCCTTTCGAAATGTCAAGGTCGAGGTGGTCGAGCGCGGGCGTGCCTGCCTGCGGATAGGTCACGGTAAACCCCTTCAGCGATATGGCCGAACCCATCGCGACCCGAACGGACCTCGGTCGTGATATATACCCTACCCCGAAACCGCGGACGCGTTTGTTGACCGTCCTTCCTAGGTTTTCTGTTTAGGGCTTCTTCTGGTCGAAGCTCAGACCGTGCCATGAGCTGTAGAACTTGGAGCCCGTCTTGGGGAAGTCCCTTGAGATTACGGCGTCGATGACCGCAGGCTTCCCGGAGGCCAACGCCCGCTTCACCGCGTCCTTCACTTCCGACCTCTTGGTCACAGTGGTGCCGTAGCAGTCGAAGGACTCTGCCATCTTCGCGTAGTCAGGCGAATAAAGCTCTCCGTTGGGCCTCTTGAAATCGACGACAGTGGTCCTGTTGTACGTGTGCACCATCCCGTCCCTCACGGAAATGAAGCCCCTGTTGTTGCACACCACCACGACAACCGGGATGTCGTGCTGGACGCAAGTCGCCAATTCTCCGACCCTGAAGAGGAACGCTCCGTCGCCGTCGATGTCCACGACGTTTCTGTCCGGCCTTGCGAGCTTGACACCGATTGCGGCCGGGAAACCGAAACCCATGGGTCCGAAACCGCCGGAGGCGATATGCGACCTCGGCTCGTAGACCGGGAACGCCTGTGTGACTACGGAGATAGAGTACGACGTGCTCTCCACCACGATCGTCTTCCTGTCGAGAGCATCCCTCAATTCGGTAACAAGCGACCCCATCGTGAGCGTCGGCTCCGCTGTTATGTCCTTCATGTCCTCCCACCATTCGCCCTTCAGCCTCTGGAGCTGCTTGAAGTTCTCCGTCTTCTTGTAGTCCCTGCGCTGGGTCCTCTTCTTCGCGTGAGCGAGCAGGTCCTGGAGGAAAGCCTTCGCGTCGGCCTGGATTCCGATAGCTACAGGGTAATTTTTGCCTATCTCCCCTGGGTCTATGTCCACCTGAATCAGCTTGGTGGGTGGAATGGTGAAGGACTCGCCTCGCTTGTAGGAGGCTGAGGTGAAGTCCGTGAACCTGCATCCCAGGGAAAGAATCACGTCAGCGTTCTTCGTGAGAATGTTGCCGACCGACGACCCAGGCGATCCGGTGTAGAAGCCGTAGAGCTCGTGGTCCTCGGGGAACGACCCTTTGCCCAAGCCCAGCTCGGTGCTCACGACTGGAATGCCCAGGTATTCTGCATATTCTACCAACTGGTCTGTGGCTCCAGACTGGGTGACCCCGCCTCCCGACAGTATTACGGGCCTGTTCGCGCTCAGCAGGAGCTCGGAGGCTTTTGTGAGCGTCTCCTCATCGCACCTCATCCTGCCCTCCGGCCTGAACCTCCCAGGTTCGGGAATCTCCACGTCCACCTTCTGTGCTGCGATGTCCATGGGTATGCTGACGTGGACGGGCCCTGGCCTCCCGTTCGTGCAGAGCTTGTAGGCCCTCGCCATCACTTCCGGCAATATGTCCGCCCTACTCACGTTCCACGTCCCCTTGGTCACTGGTCTAACGATTGAATTGAAGTCGCCTATGCCGGCTCTTTCGGTTGCCTGAAACGTGCCATACCCGTAGAAGTAGGACGAGACTTCGCCCGTAAGCAGAATGAAAGCAGAAGAGTCCACCCACGCTGTGGCAAGGCCCAGAAGCGTGTTGGTGGCCCCTGCACCACCGGTCGCGAACGCGACTATCGGTCTTCCAGAGGCCCTGAAGTAGCCGTCGGCGATGTGGCAGGCGCTCTCCTCGTTCTTCGCTTGGATCATCTTGATTCCCTTCTCGCCCATGGAGTCAACAACTGTGTTGATCGTATGTCCGGGCAGACCGACGGCGTAGGGGACACCTTCCTTTGCTAGATATTCCGCAATAATATCAGACCCTTGGATAAGTGGCATGGGCTTCAACTTCGTTTGTCGAGATTAAAAGAGTTGGTTTGGGCCGCTTCCGCTAGCACCTGAATTCGGCAGGTGCGAAAAGCCCCTAGTCGCCGCGCGAATGTCGCTCAGGCTTTGTTCGGCCGCACGACGATCTTCACTCCAGCACCCTTCTCCAGGGTCTGGAGCGCCTCGCCAGTGTGTTCTAGGTCGAACGTGTGAGTGATTAGCGATTTCACATCGATCTTGTGCTGGTCTATGAGTCTGGTCGCCAGCCTAAGGTCGGCGGCCGTTTTGTCGTAGCTTCCTATCAACGAGACCTCGTTGTGATGGATTAGGTTGGGGTCGACGGCGATCTTCGTCGGAGGATTGGTGGAGGCGAACAGGTTGACGGAACCCATCTTCCCTACCAACTGGATTCCAGTCTCTATGGCAGGGCTGTTGCCGATTGCGACCACAACCCTGTCGGCCATGTCCCCGCCTGTCAGTTCCTTGACCTTGGCGATTGGATCGGCCTTCGACGAGTCGATGATGTGGTCCGCTCCCAGCTTTGCAGCGAACTCCAACCTGTCGGCCTTCAGGTCAATCACTATCGTCCTCGCCCCGGTGAGCTTCGCCACTTGCATGTGCATGAGGCCTATCTGCCCCGAACCAACAATGGCTACTGTGTCGCCGGCCCTGACCTTCGAGTTCTTTTCGCCGTTGATGACGCAAGAGAGTGGCTCCGTGAAAGCCGCCTCGTCAAACGTGGCGTTGGTGAACTTGTTGACGTACTGCTCCTTAGCCAGAATGTACTCCGCGAGGGCGCCGTTGCTCGTCGACTTCCTGTTCACGCAGAGGTTTTCCCTCCCCTCCACGCATGGCTTGCAGAAGCCACAGCGGAGGCTTTGCTCTCCCGCCACCTTGTCCCCCACCTTGACCGCCTTGACCTTCTCCCCCACAGCGGCCACCACTCCAGCGGGCTCGTGTCCCAGAGTCGTGGGGAGCTTCGCCCAGCTGGCCAGGCCCGCATAGAGTCTGAAGTCGTTCGGGCACAGGCCGCAGGCCATCACCTTGACCAAGACGTCGGTCGGTCCCGGCGTGGGCTGCGGCATTTCTGTCATCTCGATCTTTCTGACTTCGGTCAAAAGGGCGGCTTTCATTGCTACGAAAATGGGCTGGGGCTCGATTACTAAACTGTTCCCCTAACTGCAGGACTTCTGATTTCGTCGCAGATACCGCCCAAACGAATCACTTATCTAGAAATCCGCATCGCGCGCAGTCAGTTCTTGGCAAAGCAAGAAATCCTAGTCCTGGTGGACGACCACGACAACGAAATTGGCACCGACACCAGAGAAAACTGCCATCTTGGGAAAGGGAAAGAGGCACAGGGCATACGTCGTCTTCCTCTTCCACGGCGGCAAGCTCCTCCTTCAGCAGAGAAGCAGACTCAAGACGCTCTGGCCTGGCGCCTGGGACGTTTCCTTCACGAGCCACGTTTACCCCGGCGAGACCTACGAGCAGGCTGCGAGGAGAAAAGGGATCGCAGGAACTCGGTGCGACCTTCGGTTCGGTCCAAGACGTCTACTCCTTCGTCTATTTCGCCCCTCAGGGAAAGTACGCGGAGAACGAGTTCTGCAAGCTCCTTGTCGCCGAGTTCGACGGCAAGGTGAAACCCAACCCAGATGAGATAATGGCCGTAAGGTGGACTACGGTCAAAGATTTCAGAGCCGACCTACTGAAGCGCCCCGAGATCTACACGCCTTGGCTCAAACTGGCATTCGACGGCTTCCTTGGCAGTCCGCTTGCGAAATCCTATTCCCAGTAGGTATCAGCTGACTTCTTGGGGCTCGAGTTTGAGGAGAGCGGCCAGCCTCTTCAGCACTCTGCCAACCGCTTCTTCCTCGCTCGCGTTGCATTCGAACGATGCCGCGGTCGGGTGCCCTCCGCCGTGACCGCCCATTTCCGAGGCGACCTGTTCTGCCACGTCCACACCGAGCCGCAACTTGGTTGTCTCGAAGAACCTCTGAGTTGCCCTCAGGCTTGCCCTCGTCTCCCCGTCGGAGACGCCTCCCACGACGGAGACGTCAGCCCCTAGTATCAGCAGCGCGCGGGCAACGTGCGCCTGGAACGACCCCACCAGGGTCGTGCATACGACCCAACTCCCGAGCTTGTAGATGCTCAGCCTGCGCGCCCCCTTGAGCTTGGCCATCACTTCGCCGTAGTCAGGCTCCGACCTGAGGTCCCTTCGGGCTTCGCCGATGTCCGCACCCCGGTCCATCAGACTGACCACGGCGCGCAGAGCTCCCTCGCCCGCAATTCCGAGGTGGGAAGAATCGAATAGGATCCCTTCCAATAGCGCCTGCGCTGTCTTCCCGTCAACAGGTTTCTTCAGTTCGGAGAAGATGCGGAAGACAACTTCCGCCGCGGAGGTTGCCTTCTCGTCCACAATCACGTGGTCGTACAACCCGCCCTCCCTCAGCGGGTGGTGGTCAACCAGCACCTTCACGGCGGTGCTCGCCTGCATCTTCTGCTTCCAATCCTTCAGGAGCTCAGAATCTCCTACGTCCACAGCCACGTAGAGGTCGTAGTCTGATTCGCTTTCGGTGACGGTCCTGTGTGCGAAGCTCTTGCTTAGCTTCGTTGTGAGTGATGTCATGCCATCCGGCGTTACTATGTCCACTGTGCACTTCGGCGCGATCCTTCTGAGCAGTTTCGAAAGTGCGAAGGCGGAGAGGTACGCATCAGCGTCGGCGTTCCTGTGGCAGACAACTGCTGCTCGGGCTAGCTTCTTCGCGTCGACGAAGGGGAAGTTGCCTGCTCTTCCTTTCCCAGTCATTGGACCCGCGGGCCCTAGCTCTCTTCCTCTGCCTGCGGTTGCTTGCCCTTGACTGCGTCGTCTATCTTCGTCTGCAGGTCCTTGATGCTCTCCTTGAACCTGCTCTCCTGCTTCGCGAGCACCATCTTCCTGGTGTTCGCCAGCTCTTTCTTCTCCGTCAACTCCTTCACAATGACCGGCTTTGAGACCTTGATCAGCAGGTTTCCAGCGAACTTGTAGATGCTCTCCGAATCGGACGCCTTCGCCAGCTCCTGCAGGGCCTTCTCAGTCTCGGAAAGCTCCATCTCCACCTGTTGCTTCTGGATGAGAACGGCTTGTAGGTTCTGCTGGGTCTGGTCGAACCTGGCCAGCTGCTCCCTAAGATACGGCGGAAGTTCAGGCTGGCTCATTTCTTCCCAAGCGACCCTTCTGCATTCTTAAAGTCTTTCGGAGAACTTACCACTTCTCGCAGCTTCTCCATCATCTCTTCTGCCTTCTGTGCCACCTCGGCTGGGCTTTCTCCTGCCACTTTCAGTTCGCAGCTTCCCCTCCGCACCTTTGCTGACGGCACGAGCCTCCTGATTCCTTCTGATGTCGCCTTGTCTGCTTTTATCGAGATTTTCAGTTCCACGAACTCGATGGGCTCGCTCCTCTTTCTTGCCATGCCAGTCATGCCTGCCCAACAGTGGTTGCATGATTAGCGTTTCGGGCAGGGCCTCGGCTACCCTATCTGCTGGAGGCCTGTGCGGGTGAGTAGGCGCCACCTGCGACTGTGTATCCGCAGGAGCTGCACCTCCAAATGCCGGATGCCCGTCTCTTCAGCTTCATGCTTGAGCAGGAAGGACACTCCCTCGCTGTCTTTAGGGTCCTGTAGATTCTTGCGTATCTCTTCCTCAGCGTCCCGCCGTATTTGGCCCCGAGACCTCTGACGTTTTCCTTCGCCTTTGGCATCAGCCAGTCGCGTCCTTGATCAGTTTCCTGATCTCCTTGCCGACCTTGATGGAGGTGTCCGCCGCCTGTAGCACCTGAGCCGGCGATATCGCGCTCGCCTCGCCCTTTTGTGAGGCGCAGATGTTCTCGTCGTCGTCGGTCGTTATCGTGATTCTCATGTCCATGGCTCCCTCTTCTTCCGAGTCGGGGTCGACGACGAGCGTATCCCCGATCCTTGCCATCGTCACCGACACAGGGATTTTCGCGACGGGCACTGGTACCACGTCATCCGTTTCCTCCACCTTCTCGTCCTTGACCTTGAACTTCTTCATCTTGGCGGTCCTGAGGGCGGATACAACAGCGTAGCTTGTGGCGTCGAACAGGTTCCCGTCGACGTTCATTATGTTGACGTCCACGAAAACCGTGTAGACTGTCTTGCCCGGAATGAGGCAGAGCTTCGTCATGTCCACCATTTCCGATTCCCTGACTCCCCTGTCTACCACCCTAGCGAGCTCGATGGCGTCTTCGCTCGGCGGACCGGCTTCGGCGTAGGCAGATGCCAAAGGAAGGATTTCAGCGTTAACCACAAGGAGGCCCTTGTCGGGGGTGTCGGGAAACGGCGTTCCCGTGGCCACCTTGACTCCCGCGACTACCTCAGTGTTTCCAAGAGTAACCAGGGCGGACCCGTTCGCCTTCTGGATGATGCCCGTCTGTATCTTTAGGGGCCTGTGCTCGTCGAGGGCCCTCCCGTCCAACCTCTTGCCTTTTGCGAGAACAAGGGCCATCTCCGCCTTGCGGATTGTCTCTACAACATAGTTCTTCTTCGGCATCCCCTACTCCTCCTCTCCCGAAGTCGCCACGCCGTTTCCGAAGTATTTCTTGGTCAGCGCTTCCCGCTGCATGGCGTAGACCTGCATGTCCTTCTCAATGGCCAGTTCGAATGCCTTCTGGAAGTTCTCCCGCGTGTAGATTCCGTCGACCTGGAGGAGAGTCACCTGTTTCAGGTTGGGCATGATCGCGACCGGCATGTCGCCCGAGCCCTCCTTGTCCTCCGTGTCGTCCAGGTCGGCCACCACGGTGTCTTCGATTATCCCGCAGGAGCAGCCGACAACCATGTCTCGCATGTTTATGCCAGCGTCGGCCAGTGCCAGCGATGAAGCTGTGATGCCAGCCACCCTGGAGCCGCCGTCAGACTGAAGCACCTCGACCCAGACCTCTATGGCAGTCCTTGGATAGTCCTCCACGACTATGGCGGGTTCGAGAGCCTCCCTGATCACCTTTGAGATCTCTATCTCCCGCCTTGAAGGAGCCGGATTCTTCCTCTCGTCCACGGAGAACGGGGCCATGTGGTACCTAGACCTGACGAGCGCCCTGTCGGGCAGTACCTGGTGCTTCGGGTGGACCTCCTTAGGCCCGTAGACCGCCGCCATTATCTTGTTCTTTCCCCATTCGATGTACGCCGAACCGTCAGCGTTCTTCAGCACGCCAACTTCCAGCTTGATCGGCCTGAGCTCGTCCCACTTCCTTCCGTCGAGCCTGATGCCCTTGCTGTTGATCAGCTGCTTCTTCTCACCCTTCAACTGGAGCACCTCCCAGGAACTCTTCCACCTTGCGCGCGAGGTCGGCCGCTTGGGCCTCCTCGTCGACCATCCTGATTGCGCTGGTGGCCTTCAGGACACCTTCTGGGGAGCCCGTGATTACCACCACGCCGTTCTGCCCCACCTTGATGTCGCACTGCGTGCTTCCGCTTATCATATTGATCATCGCCCCTCTCTTCCCGATCAATCTCGGAACCTTCGTCGGTGATATCTTAATGATTTCCCCCTTCGGAATCTTTCCGAAGCCGGGTCCCCTGATGCTGAGCTGTGGGTCCCTGGACCTGTCGAACGACTCGATCCTGCAGCCGATAACGTCTCCCACCTTGAACTTCGACGATAGGTCGTGGGTGGAAGGCGAGAAGTCCCTGCCAAAGACGAAGGACGCCGGGAGGTAGCCGTCGAAGCAAGAGTTGATGTCCACGACCCATCCGAAGCCGTTCATGTCGATGACCTTGCCGATCACCTCGTCCTCTGCTCTCGGCAGGTACGGGCCGGAAAGCGGGTTCAGCCTGAGGCCGTCTCGCCCATTCTCCGCCAGCCCCACCCTCAGCGCGATGTAGGAGTCCCCCCGCTTCTCGATGTAGCTTCCGAACCGATAGTCTCCGGTGGCAATCACGTCCCCCGGTATCACTGGTTTCCTCTCCACTGTTGGCATCTTATCACTTCACTAATGTAACCTGGGCCGCGCCCTTCGTTGTCGAACCGAGGCGGTCCAGCAGGCCCGGCTGTCCACCAGCGGGTATTTCTACTATTGCGGAGAGCGTCCCGTCGGCCCCCCAGTCCTCCTTCAGTATCTCGCCGAAGTTCTTCAGGATCCCTATTGTCTGGCCCGAGTACTGAGGTGCCACCCTTACCTGAAGCTTCACCTTCTCCGATTTCATCGGCAGTATGGTCCGCAGCTTCTCCAGCACGGTCTTGGCCTGCTCGATGGCGTCCTGGAAGGGGTCAATGGTCACCCTTGCCTCCTCCATGGCCTGCTCGATCCTGGTGGGCGGGTGTGGGAGGGACGTCCGTGGGTCTACGTAGTTCTTTGATATTATCGCGATTACCGCCTTCCGCTTCTCTTCGGTGAGCCTCTTCCTCTGCTCCTGGGTGAGGTTGAGCTCGCCCCGTTTCAGGACCTCAAGGGCAGCCTTTGCCTCGTCGTCCGTCTCGAGATACTTCTTCAGTTTCTCAGTCGCGGCCCTAAGTCCCTTGGTCGAATCGGCGTAGACTTCGTCTATCACTATGACCGAGGACGGCTCCACGTTCTTGCCCTGCTTGAAGCTGAGGGCAGCGTCGGGGTTCACGAGAATCTCGAAGTGCTCCCCATCGATGGCAAGCCGAACTGTCGTGAACTTCGAGGACTCCTTCGTCCTTGCTTTAGTCTGGCCCGAGCTGTGGCCGAATCCCCCGCTCATAGGGTCCCATCGTTCCTAGGAGGGCTTGGCTGGCTGCTTGTCAGAACGCGTTCTGGCACCGGACGCGAACTTTGCAATCTCGCTCTCGGAGAGCCTGCGCATCTTCTTCGTGTCCGTGTCGACCAACGACACCTTGATGTGCGCGGTCCCGGACTTGTCCTCGCTCACGAGGTAGATGCATTCGATGGCCAGCGTAACCGCCTCGTCCAGAGCAGCCTCCTCCTTGTAGTTCTTCTCCAGGTACTCGTTCACCTGGTCGCTCCCCTGTCCGATGGCTATGGCGTGGAATCCCGCGTACGCCCCGGTGGGGTCTGTTAGGAAGACCACCGGCCCCGCGTTCTCGTCTACTCCCGCGATGATCAGGGAAACGCCGAAGGGCCTAACTCCGGCGTACTGCGTGTACTGCTGGTTCAGGTCTGCTATTCTCTTTGCGATCGACTCCACGTCCACTGGCTCGTCGTAGATCAGCCTGTTGCTCTGCGCCATCACTCGCGCGTTGTCCACCTGAATCCGGGCGTCTGGGATGTAGCCAGCTCCGACCGCGCCAATGTGGTCGTCAATCTGGAACATCTTGATCACGGAGTCGCCGCTCTGGAGCTTCCTGCCCCTTTCCTCCACAGCAAGCACTACGCCCTTCTTCGTCATCACTCCCACAGCCAGGTTCCCCCTTCGAACTGTCTCGAGGGCGTACTCAACCTGGTACAGCCTACCGTCTGGCGAGAAGATGGTGATTGCTCTGTCATATCCGGCCGAAGGTGCAAACATTTTGTTTTCTGTGCTCCTTTTGTTGCGACGCTTGTTGGTGCATTTTTAAACTCTTTTGCCCTGGAAACGTCTCAGAAAACGTTCAAATCGATTCAAGGGCCGCGCGCGGTCAAATGCGCAGGGTGCTCGCTATCAACAACTACCCTTCCGAGGACAGGTTCGACAGGCTGAAAGCCTCCCTGGCCTCCAAAGGGGCCAAGGTCACAGTCGCCAGCCCGAGTGACTGCTCGACTTCGAGGTTCAACGGCTACGACGGCGTCGTTCTGAGCGGGTCCCCCGACATGCTCTCCGAGCAGCGAATCCAGGAGAAGTACGCGGTCGAGATCGAGGCGATTAGGGGGGCCGAGGTGCCGCTCCTCGGAATCTGCTTCGGACTCCAGCTCATCGGATGCGCCTTCGGGTCGAAGGTAGTGAAGAACGGTCCGATGATCAAGGAGTACGTGGACACCGAGGTCTTGAGGCCGGATCCCGCTTTCTCCGGCCTGCCCACGACCATCAGGGTCTTCGAGTCCCACGAGGAGGTCGTCGACCCACTCCCCGAGAACTTCGTGTTGCTCGCGAAGAGTCCGTCCAGCCCCATAGCCGCAGTCAGGCACACGCGGCTTCCAATCCGAGGATTGCAGTTTCACCCCGAACGGAACAGTCCAGCAGCCCCACACGGAGACTTCTGTCGTCGCCAATTTCGTCAAAGGTCTGGGGTAGGCATCCGCATGCCAATCCGCGAGGTTCACTTTGCTAAGCAGGTGGTGGACAGCCTGCTCTCCTACTCGAAGATGGCGTATCCCAACGAGGGCATCCTTCTTCTCAGGGGGAAATCAAAGAAAGGAGTCGCGGACGTGACCGGCGTGATGATTCCGCCGGCGCCTGTCCACGGAAAATCGTTCTCTTCGTTCAACTGGTGGATGGTGCCCATCGATATGTCGTACCTCGGAATAGCCCACTCGCACCCCTCTGGCAACGCAAACCCTTCGCAGCAGGACCTCCTCCACGCCTCGGGAGGACTGATGGTCATCATGGGCTTCCCCTACTCAGACGAGTCGTGCCTCGGGGTCTTCGACAAGGACGGCAACCGGATTCCGTTTTACGTGAACGAAGCCGACGCCAAACGTTAAATAGCTTAAGCCGAAAATTAGGGAGTCGATGCCTGAAGGGCAGCAGTATTCGAAGGGTCAGACCTGGGGCGCACTGAAGAAGGCCTGGCGCGGCTACAAGGTCGCGAAGATTCAGAAGAACACGGCGGACATGAAGAAATACGCTGAAAGGATCAGGACACTTCAAAAGGAACTCGGCCTAGCTCAGGCAAAGTTCCCAGATCTCGGGATGACCTGAGCGACAGTCCTTCCGTTATTTTTGGAACTCTGACGAGTGCGCAGTCACAATCTGGTTCCGCAGGTCCTGGCCCTGCTGGAGAGTGAAGTCTGGCTCCGCGGAGACGAGCATCAGCTTGTTTCCGAGCGGAAACGTGATCATGCTCAGCTTCTCCCTCTTGATGAACGTGAACTGTGTCTTGCCGAAGTATTTGTCCCAGGTCTTGTCCGAGCTGAGCTGAATCGTGATGTTTGCCATCAGCCTGAGGTCCTCGCTCTGGGGCTCCAGGGAGGGTATCCCCTTCCGCATGCCCCCAGCAACGGTCCTCCCTGACTCGTCCATGATTATCGCAGACCTCACCCTCCTGTCGAATTTGAATGCCTCAGTGCAGATCTTGTCGTACGGGACCTGCATCATAGAAACGATATTGTGGGACGGTTCGATATAAGCAGTATTCCCGAACGCGAACTGCCGAACTGCCCGTGAGACGACGGAGTTGATTTCTGGTGATGAGATTGTTCACCGTCTTAGACTCGCCATTAGAAGAGTTTCACCGAACCCCTTCGGTTGGTACATGAGTTCAGAAGTCACGGGTATCGTTATCACGCTGTTTGGCGCCTCGGCACTGGCGTTTGGCCGTCTTCGGGAGCCGATTCCGCCGAAAGAATGGCACAACGCCCAATCCAGCTGCTCTGCCAAAGGAGAATTCCATCGTCCTGGTCAAAACACCGCCCGTTGAGCCGACTCCCCTGCCCTCCCCCGCACTCGCAGCCTTCGTCGGGGCCCAGCCGCAAGTCTCCAGCAGGGTGACTCCCACCCCCAGACGCAGCGGCACCTATGTCAGACGGACCGCTCCAAAGCGAAGCACAGCGACGAGAGACCAGACGCAGAACGCCGCAGGTTGAGCCGTGCGAACGGAAACCGCCTTCTTCGGAAAGGACATAAGCCGCACTGACATCTCCGCAGCCGAATGCCGGAGCTGATGCTCGGCCTCCACGTTTCAATCGCAGACTCGCTTGACAGCGCCTTCGACAGAGCCGCCGAAGTAGGCTGCACGACATTCCAGATATTCACAAGGAATCCGAGAGGCTGGAAGTTCAAGCCTCTTGCGAAGGACCAGGTGGACGCCTTCTTGGAAAGGAGAAAGATATCAGGCTTCGCAAGATTGGTCGACCACATGCCCTACCTCCCCAACCTCGCTTCTCCGGACAGGGGGATGATGAAGGCGAGCAGGAAGACCCTCGACGCGGAGGTGAAAAGATGCGACGCCCTCGGGATAGAGTACCTCGTCGCGCACCTCGGGAGTCACATGGGGAAGGGAAGCATGGTGGGAATCAGGAACGTCGCAGACGCGTTCAACGAGGCGATCTCCGGCAGCTCCGGGGAAACAACCCTCCTCCTCGAGAACATGGCTGGGCAGAAGAACAGCGTCGGTGCGCGGTTCGAAGAGCTGAGGCAGATATTGGGCTTGGTAAAGGAAAGTGAGAGAGCTGCAGTCTGCTTCGACACCTGCCATTCGTTCGCAGCGGGTTTCGACCTGGCCGGGCAGGCCGCGGTGGAGAATACAATGGCCCTGTTTGACGAGCTGGTGGGCCTCGACCGGATTAAGGTGGTCCACCTGAACGACTCCAAGGGGCCCTTGGGAAGCAACCTCGACAGGCACGAAAACATTGGCGAAGGCAAGATCGGTGCGAAGGGCTTCAAGAGTTTCCTGCACTACAAGGGTATCATAGAGAGGCCCCTCATACTCGAGACGCCTTACAGCGACCTTCGCACGATGAAGGAGAGCCTCGCCACGGTAAGGCGCCTGCTGAAATGAGATTGCTCAGACTAAATACAGCCCATGAACAGACGATTGTCGCGGGCCCGTAGCTTAGATTCGGGGTCGAAGAGCAGTCAGGTAGAGCATCGGGCTTTTAACCCGAGGGTCAGCGCAAGCCCCTAAACGGGTTCGACTCCCGTCGGGCCCGCATCCCCATGGGTACGGTACCAGCCGTTAAATGAAGGCCAAGACCATGAAAGCATGGACGCCAGGGTCAAGTGGCCTGACGGGAAGCAGGGCTGGAGGTCGAAGTACGCCCACCTCCTGGAGGCCGACCCAACCTTCAGGGCGTGGTACTCGCAACGTCCTGAGGGGTTCCCACAACACGGGCTCCGCACTACTTCCTCCGCATGGGGCGCCTCTGCGACGAGGTGTGCCACATCCCGCCCGCCAGAGATCGCAGCCATGAACAAGACCGAGCTGATGACCTTCATCTCGAACGTGGTGTCCGACCTGGAGGAGAGCGGGAGTGAGCGGTGTCACGATCGGCTCCTACGTGAAGGCGATAAAGTCTTGGGCGCGGTTCAACGGCATGAAGCTGGACGAGAAGGTGAACATCCCCGAGAGCGAGAACAGGTACGCCGAGGAGGTGGTGCCTAGGCCCGAGGAGGTCCAGTCGCTGCTCGACCACTCCCCCCTGAGGGCCAAGGTGGCGGTGGCGCTGATGGCGTTCTCTGGCCTCAGGCCGGCCACCCTCGGGGACGCGCAGGGGAGGGACGGGCTGAAGGTCAAGGACCTCCCGGAGATGGAGATCAAGGACGGGAAGGTCACCTTCTCCAAGGTCCCCACCCTGGTCGTGGTGAGGAAGAAGATATCGAAGATACGCAAGCCGTACGACACCTTCGCCCCCGCCCAGGCCTGCGAGTACATCCGCCAGTACCTGGAGGACAGGATGCAGGGCGGGCGAGGCGCTCACCCCGGAGTCGGCTATCGTGACCGTGAGCGAGTACAATGCCAGGACCCGACTAGCGGGGCGTGCTCGTTCAAGAAGCACTACGGGGAGCACATGACGCACCACCAACGTCCGCGACATGGTCAGGCGCGGCGATCAGGGAGTCTGGCTTCGGCTGGAGGCCCTACGTCCTGAGGCGGTACTTCGACACGCAGGATGATGCTGGGGGAGGCCGACGGCCTGCTCATCCCGGACTGGCGGACCTTCTGGATGGGGCACGCGGGGAACATCGAGTTCGTCTACACCCTCAGGAAGGGGCTGGACGAGGAGACCATCGAGAAGATGAGGGGCGCCTACCTGAAGGCGGCGAACAGGTACCTCTGCACGAGCGAGGGGGCCAGCGAGGAGGACATGGTCACGAAAATCAGGAAGCAGCTCCTCCTCACGGTGCTCACCCCGGAGGAGATAGAGAAGCTCCACGTCGACGAGAAGACCGACGAGGAGGTCATCGGGCTGCTCCGCCAGCGGCTGATGGAGGTGACCTTCAACCAGGGCCTGAAGCAGAAGATCGTGCCGGCGTCAGAGGTCGAGGGGTGGATGGCGAAGGGGTGGACGTGGAAGGGGAACCTCGGGGACGGGAGGGCGGTGCTGGAGCCGGCTAGCTCGCCCTAGCGAGCCGGAGCCAGACGCGGGCGTTCGCGAGGAACTCCTCGGCATCTAGCCAGTCGGGCTGAGAGAGGATGTCGTCGCGGAGTGGGCCGATAGGCAGGCCGATAGCAAGGCGCTTCATTCCTGACATGCTGACCTCGCTGTGCATGGTAGGATGGTCTGTCGAGTCATTTAACGGCAGAATCATGCCGAAGCCGAGTCAATCTTTCTGTTCCCTGTCACAGCGGGTGGTCTAGCGAAGTAAGCATCCATCTCCTCGATGAGGCGGATGACGCGGCGGAGGTTCTCGAGGTCGTCGCCCACGTGTTGATTGTGTACATGGGTAAATAACACAGAGAGACCGAGGTAAAGGACCCGTGTCGCTAGTGAACGGTCAAAGACTCCGACCCGTAGTAGGTCTGGGCCCCTTGATGGTGGACCGCTTAGTGCATAAGGTCTTGATTCCGCATAGAGAAAAAAGGGGTATATTCGATTCATTCCTAACTTGATGCTTCGCCTCTAGATTTGGACCTTGGCTTTCGAATCTCGGCAGCATAACATTGGAATATACGGTCGCCTGGTTACGTCCTCTGATATGAAGGGGACCGTAGGAAGGCGCGTGACGAACGACTTTCTCACGAACTTTGTGAAAGAATACATCCGATTCGATACGAAATCCTCGAAAGCGACCGGTTGGTCAGAGACTTTCTGGGAAAGTGAACGGCAGCTGGATGCGATCATTATCCCTGCGCTCGCAAGTATTGCATCTGCTTGGGAAAGTCAGGTTCGCGTTAGCCGCAGGACTGGAAAGGCGAAGTCTTTCGGGTTCGTTGACTACTGGGCGCATTACCGTGACGCATTGTTCGCAATAGAAGCCAAGCACGCTCGTTTGAACCTCAAAGGAAGGAAGAACATAGAGGTTCGACCGTATGTAGAAGAAAGATGGAATGAAGCCAAGGATCAGTTGCATTCTTTCAAGGTTAGTGCCGTAAACTTTCTCAATGCAAGGAAAGTGCTTCGGGTTTCGTTTATTATCATGACCGTCGAGAATCGCAGATTCGAAGGGAGCTCTCGCCTAAGTCGGAATGACGCAACCAATCTATTGAAGAACGTGATTCGGCAACTCAAGCCGAAGCCCAATTGGGCAGCAATCTCGTACTTTCCACCAAGACTCCAAGAACTGCTAGAGCGCGAGAGGAGCAAGGGTCGAGGAGTGCCAAGCCGTTCTGTTTCTTTGTCGAGTCTATCCGTAGCATAGTCCGCTAGTTATCTCAGTCACCCCGGATGTCTTCGAAAATTGCTTCTCCCCCTATCTTTAGCGCGCTGGGCCCAAATATGCGCAGCCCGTCGTACCAGAACCTTCATGTTGACTTCAGGAGGTCGTCGAGCCCAAACCTGAACTTTGCCTTAATCTCCTCTACTTGGAGTATGGGCGTGGATGAGTTCACCCTCCTGTCGTAGTCGCTGCAGCTCGAATACAGCGAAACATAGGCGCCGTGCTTCCGACAAAGACCCCGACTCGTGCCGATCTCGGTCGCGAAGTACACGCATTGGTTGCAGTAGGGTCTGTCGAGTCCCTTCCCCTCGTAGAACCTCACAAATCGGGCGGAATCATTGCAGTGGATGAACGCCACGAAAGTAATAAGCTCCGATGGTCGTTTCCGACGCTAGGTTAGTGGGCAGGGGTTGCCGAAACTACTGCCGGATGGGCACCAGATGCTCAGCGCCTTATCGCGTTAATCACCTGGGGAACGCAGCCGCGAAGGCGGTGTGGGGACAGTAGTCCGTGCTGTCCAGGTTGCAGTAGAGGTGGAGCTTGCCTCGTCCGCCTTCTTCGCCCTGACGTCCGCGATCTTGTCCTTCTTGTTGTCCCTGATTATGACCTGGTCTGCCTCCAGGGCCACCAGTTCCAGCAGGGGGACGTAGTTCGCGAACCTCTCGTCGACGTAGAGCATGTTGACGAGGATGTCGCTGACGAAGACCGGCCAGGGGCTTCTTCTCCTTCTTCGCCTTCTCCTTGACCTGATGGTACAGCTGCGCGGACACGGTAATCGTTCTGAAACGTCTTTCTGGCACAGCTTCACGGTACTATTACGGTAGCTTTAAATGTTTATGAGGCAACAATCAGAGTGAGTTTGCCTATAAGAACCACCGTTTCTTCCGACCCGCTCTCGCGTTAAAAGCGCCTGACGCCCCGATCGGCATGGCCGCCGAGGACCAGAACCGCCTCAAGACCTGTGCGAGGAGTGCGGCTCGCCCCTTGTGGACGGATTGTGCAGCAATTGCAGTAGCGGGTTCTCGTGACGGAGCCAGCCCTGTCGGCGCGGCACCACTCGACAGGAGCGAACTCTCGAAGGTCCTCGGGAGGCCGGTCGGGCCCCGCGCCCATGGCTCCTACTCTCTTTCCATGCAACAGCAGGAGAGGATGGCCCCGCTTCGAAAGGAGATCGAGTCCCTCGTAGAGCGGTTCAACGCGTCCCCCGAGGTGAAAGCGAGGGTGAAGCAGAACGCGGAGAAGATGGCTGTCAAGATCATGGACGAGCTCGGACCCACCGAGGCTGCAATCGCCTCGGTCGCCCAGGAGTTCATCGCCCAGGGAAGAAACCTGGCGGAGGTCAGCTCCTGCATCGCGATGGTCCATTCGGGAATGGACCAGCTGAAGGACCTGATCGTGGAAGTACTTCCAGCCCCCGAGGGTGAAATCCAAGTGCTCGTGAACGGCAGGGAACGGCCCTTCACGTCCTATCCCAGCGGCATCTACCGTAAGCTGAGGATACCACTCTTCGCATCAGACCTGAACGCGCTCGTAGAGCTGAGGAACGCCCGCCTCACAAGAAACGGGTACGACGAGAAGAGGGTCGAAGCCTCCGTCCCGACAGAGTTCGTCGTCAAGGCGAACGAAAGAAACTTCGAGCTGTTCAAGGTCCTGAAGAAGGCCAGAATCGCGGGAGGGCTTGTCGCCGGCTCCCGTGATCCAAGCGCCATCCTGAGGACCTACTCCATCTCCAAGCTTCCGTTCACGGAGGAGCTCCTGAGAGAAGCAAACCTCCTGCAGGCAGTCAGCGCCGAGTATGCCTCCATTCTCACAGAGATGTTGAAGGACGGGCGGGGTCGATCGCCCAGAAAGCTGGCGGAGGAGGCGCTCCTAGAGGCGTGCGAGAGCGTCGTGCCGGAGCCTACGAGTTCGCTCATTCTGGAGAGGCGCCACCTCAACCAATCACGTGTGAAGTCGCTCCTGGTGCTTCCCGAACTCTCCAAATGGTAAGGTTGAGCTGGTCGTGGCAGAGGTAAAGCAGCTTCCGATCAAACTCGTCAAGCCGCATCCTCAGCTGGCCTTGAGATTCGAGTACAAGGTTCAGTCCCTCGCCGTTCTGATCAAGGCGGCCGTGAACCATGACACGCCCAACGGCCAACTTGAGGCAGGACGCGTGGTCCCTCGCGAAGACGGTGAGGGGTACTACGTGTACATCGGGGTGAGGCGCTACTATGCGCTGAAGAGTCTCTGCGAAGAGACGAAGGACGAAAGGTTCGCGGTCTTCAACGCATACGTCGACTCGGCCGATTCGCTCCTCGACCTCTTCCTCAGGGCAAAATGGGAGAACGAGGAGGGGAAAAGGAGAGAGGGTTTCCCTTTCCGTGCTTGAGCAGGTCTACGGCCTTGGCAAGATCAAGGACTCGGTCCCACCCGAACGGCTGGAAGGAGACCTCAGACGCCAGTTCGCCCTCACCGGGAAACTCGACGAGCCGAGGATGAGGAAGCTGTTCGGCATCGAAACGACCGCGCGCTTCAGATTCACCGTGGAGCATCTTGAGCGCCTTTGCGAAATTGGGGGCGAGAGAGATTTCGACCTATCTGCCGCCTGCATCGCAGGATACGCAGTCAAACCTGACAGGATGGACAAGGCGATTGAGGGTAAGGATGCGGCCTTCAATCTGAAGTGGTTCGGAAACATGTTTCCGAAGTATAGCAAGGACCCGGAGAAGAAGCAGACGGACAAGGGCGGGAAGGCGACTGACAAGAAGGGTTTCGAGGTCCACGAAAAGGACGCAATCATCGTGCGCTGCCCGGCCTGCGGGACGGAGAACATGATACAACTAAGGCTGAAGGCAGAGGTCACTCGCCTCCCAGGAAATCCGAACGGGGAGAGATTCACGGCGACCCCGGAAGTGGTCGTCATGTACGCTTGTCCGTGCCACCATTGCCCCAGGGAGTTCCACGCGTTCGTCAGGCCGCTCGGGGGGAGAATCTACGCGGCGGAGGCATCCCTTTCGCCCAAGTTCAGGGAGCCGAAGGAAAAGGTGGAGGCGATTGACCTCCGCGCAGACGCGGAGCGGGACGTCTGGCAGAAGATGGTGGAAGACAAGATAGTCGGCGTCGTGCGAGCTCGCAGCAGGACGACGAAGCAGTGAGGGTGGGTTGCTTGGCGAAGACCAAGAGGGAAGAGATTGCGGCTCTGGTTAGCCTTCTTGTGCTGCTCGAAGGGGTATTCTTCGACACGCAAGACTTCAGGAGGCTCCCCTACGACAAGAGCTTGGTGTCAAAGGTCCTAAGGGCTCTAGTGAGCTCGGGGGTGCTGAAGAAGATTCGAGCCAGGAGGAACTACCTGCTGACCGATGGATTCCTAGACGTTGTGAAGAAGCAGATTCAGCGAAAAGCCCCCGCGAGCGGAATACACCAGTTCCCAGCCCTCGACGTCTTCTCCGTGAGCGGGATGGGAAACTGGACCCAGCACGAGTTCGACCTATACATCGGGGAGATGAGGGAGCGGTGGCGCCATCTCTCTGAGAGCCAAAGCAGTGATTGACCCTCCGGGAAAACAATGCTCGACATTCGAGCATTAGCTCAGCCAAAATAATGCTCCACAGTGGAGCATTAGAGCCGTGCGTCTCCAGCTTAGCATGACTCGGATCCATCCCCTACCCTTTACGCACGACCACGACCGCCATCCTCTCGGCTCTGCACTTTGGGCAGACGTCGAAGTCCGCTCGCGGATTCGTAGTCGCACGCAGACGCAGTGAGTGAAGACAGGCCACGGAGAGGCATTCCGTTCTTTTCAGTCTTGTGAGTTGTCTTCGCGCACCCATGGACACTACAATGGCGAGCCCGATTTAACCCGACCTTCCTATTACTTGGCCGTTTTAGGCGCGTGAGAGACTATCTTTGATGTTGAAGCAAATCTTCCTCATCCCGATTCTTTTGCTTCTGGTGTCCGCATCTTGTCTGGTCGTCGCAAGTTCCAGTCACGACCAACGGACCCATGCGATAACTATGGCGACTGCGCATCGGCCTCAATCGCTTACGCCCGAGCTAACCCCGATGACAGCCTGTACCTAGGCGACCAGTTCACGATCCTGCTGCAGACAATGCCTGGGGCTGGGGGAATCAGCTGCGGGAACGGATGCTCGCAGACGTGGTCAGGCTCCCTCTCATCCGTCATGTGGTCGTATGACCAATCTGTCTTCAACGCAAACCTCTCGGACACGTCAGCCAGATTCATCGTCATAACGAACGCCACGGACAGCTATACCATCAGTGCGACCGCCACCTTCCTCGTGGCGATAACCACCTGTGTGACGGATTCCAACGGGAAGACAGCCTGTTCCCAGTCGAACGTGCCAAGTCCGATTACTGTGTCGGAGCAGGTGCAGGCCAGGGCTTTCATCCTGACCCTTCGAACGAGCTTGTCAACGTAACTGGGACTGATGGGTTCGTGCTTCGGAACGCAGATGGTAGCTTCTACCGCAACGACTCCTTCTGCGACTCGTGGAACGCCACGTTCCAGTTCGCGAGCGAGAGGACGGACATCAAGATTAACATCACTTCGATTACACCGCCCTCACTCAGCATTCTGAACTATTCTGCTGATACTCTGGGAAGGGCAGGCCGCTTCTGCTACACCGTTCGCACCGATTCAACCTACAGTCCTTCCAACGCGGTCCTGAAGGCGATGGCTCTGGACTGGCAGGGGACGCTGCTCGGACTGAGAGAGAGCAACCAAGCATTCGCCGTCGTTCAGTACGACCCGGCGTTCACTACCTACGCCTACATGCTCTATCGCAACAGCACCATGTCCAGCAGCCTGCAAAGGCCTTGGGTCCTCTTCGTGAGGTACGACGGCAACGACCCGGGATACTCCTACGCTGGCGACAACAACACACGACCCTTCCTGAGCAGGACCCTGGCGGAGAGGGCTTACTTCGACGACTTCCGGTTCTCGACGCTGAGCTACCAGCCGTTTACCACCGAGGGCGGCGTGTTCGATTTCCACTTGATCAACAGCACCGGCACCGCCGAATACGACTGGCTCAACGCAAAGAACTCGGCTCCGCTCTACTACGGCAATCGCATTGAGAAGTATGTGTTCAACGCTACAGCTTCGAGCCTTTCACCCCTTCTGGCTCAGGGATTCGTCTTACCAGAACGTCACGATGGTCGGGTGCTGGCGACATGAGAGCGTGTGCGACCTCCGGCAGAACTACTGGCTTGTGCCTTTCCTATGGAACGGAAGGCTCAACGTGGTCTCTGTCGATTCGAACGGCAATCCGATTCCAAACATCGCCGATTTCTATCACAATTCACAATCCTTCTCCTTTGAATCAATGGCTGACAGCCAGCTTCGAGCACGTCTTCGGTAACGATTCGCAGGCGCTCAGAGCATTTGAAGCTGACCTTTACCCAACAAACCAGACTATGACCTTCAACGCCGAGGGGAAGCTCAGCGTGCTGCTGAACCAGTCCAGCCTCTCACCTCCTCAGATTTCTATTACTGCGGGCGGCGTCTCACTCAGCGGCAACTTCACATTCGTTCCAACCTTCGTAAACAGTACCATCTTGTCCGTGCCGAACTCAATCAACGGCACCGTCTTCTATGCGAACGCGACTATTCCCCTCTGGTCGTACAATATGATTGAAGGCAACCTAGCTTACCTCCCGATTTCTACCGCAATCGACTATCCATCTACATTTCTTGAACTGATCAACTCCTCCGGCTGGTTGGCAGGGAACACGACCTGCGCCCCAGACTCCATCGGCATTCGCGCTCTCAGCAGTACGGCTTCTGGCCCCTAGGAGGAAACCTCACAATCTACGCGAACCTCCAAGGAGGCGGAATCAAGCTATTGGGGACGCAGAAGTCGGGCCCAAACGAGTACCAGAC
The DNA here is from genome assembly GCA_963759195.1 of uncultured archaeon. Lineage (GTDB taxonomy): Archaea > Thermoproteota > Nitrososphaeria > Nitrososphaerales > Gagatemarchaeaceae > DASPPF01. The sequence continues at coordinate 3,252 of CAVWXJ010000001.1, read as the reverse complement.
ATCGTTCTACGTTGAGCCGTGGAGCGGCGGGATATCGAGCGTCCAGCTTGTCGAGGGAAACTCTGCCCTGGCTCCGCAGTCCACCCTAAGCAGCAGCGCATACCCTTCTCCACTCCCACAGGGGCTCACGGGTTTGTACACGATAACGTATCCTGCTACCGGGATGGACACAAAACTGGTCTTCACGAATGTGTGGGGAGCGACCACCGCCGTAGACCTAGGCGCATCACCGACTCCGAGTTTCCTAGTTAACCTGATTCCAGCTGCGACCGTAACCGCATTTGGTATCGCCGCAATCATATGGTTGGTAGTTAGCGGCGTGCTGAAAACCAAGAAGACAGAAACTCACCAGTGAAGGTTCTGTTAAGTCTGCGGGTGGTCGCCCTCCCTGTTAACCGTCGGGTGTCCATTAAGCCCACGAACCAAAGAAAGCCCCGTGATTCGCAGTTCCATTTTGCCCACAAGACCAAAGTGCTCCAGGCCAAAGCGCCCCAAAATCGCTGTAGATCTGTGAAGGAGCTGGGGAAACACCTGGTTAGTTGCGATATAGACGATTCCAAGATTGGAGACGACCCCGCACCTGAACAGGTAATATGACGGCGAGACTTGTGCTCGATAGTAGTCATCGGTTATTGATCCACGAAGTCCAAGGTAATATGGGAGCAAGAAGGAACACGATGACCCCTGCCCCGACAAGGATTCCTGCAGCAAGCAAGAGCTTCTTCATTTTATCACCCGATGCTTAACACTTGTATTTATCCCCCGGCAGACTTAGCAGAACCCCAGTGAACTCTTGTTATAAGTTGCTGAATGCTAAGCTCTCATGGCACTCGGCACCGCGATGCAGAAGATCGAATCAGCGGTGATTGCCGTTGTGCTTGGCATCGCGTTCCCATTCATCGTCACCTACCTCGTCTCGGGAGGGGCATCGTCTTCCTTCCTGATACCCTGCGCCTCTGCCGGCAGCGGCGTCTGCACCGTGGGGACCATCTCTGGCAACGTCATCACCCTTCCGGAGATTCTAGTGAGCACGGCGAACCTTGTCATCACTCTCTTGGTGGGGATTCTGATCATCTTCGCGTCCATCTTCGGAATATGGGGGGCGATAGAGTACGTGGGGGCGCGCGGCGGCTCGGGCAGAGCCGGCGTCTGACCCGGCCGTTTTAGGCTGCGCTCCCATCTTCTTCCGGTGCGTGAGATGGGAACCAAGTCGAGCCTGTACCAAATCTCCTCTGGCTACCTGAAGATATCACGCTACTTCTTCCTCGCACTTGCCATCGTTGGACTGTTGGGCTCGGTTACCGGTGTGTTCGCCCAGAGTCAGGGCCAGCAACAGCAGCTCACTCTGACCTTGTCGAACGTGAAGGTGACGGAGATCTCCCTCCACTTGGTCGACATCGTCGCCGTCTCCGGAACGGTTGCAGTCAGCGGCCCGATCAGGGTTCCTGGAGCGGCGGTGCCCTTCACTTCGGCGGGTGGGCCTACGTCGTAGGAGAGGACCGCTTCGGGCAGAGCGAGACGGCAAACATCACTCTTTCCAGTGGCGACTTCAGCCCTTCAACTTTGGACTACCCACCATCCTCCGACCTCTAGCTTCAGCAATCAGCAGAACGGACCTCACACGGTCACCTCCTACGCGATCGTCGTAGACGCCTACGACCAGAGCGGCCGGCTGGTGGGAGTCTCCAACCAGCTGCAGGGAACGGGGCAGGCCGGATCTTCCGCGAACCTCTTCATCCTGACCATGGAGATTCCCCTCTTCCAGGTGCCAGCGCTGGGCATCTCGGCAAGCAACCCTGACTTCTCGAACCTCTTCGCGACCTTCGACCAGCTCCCCCTAGGCGACTTCTACATGCTGCTGGCAGAGGTCGCGGTCATCCTTCTGGTGGGGGCGGGGTTGGTCAACTTCATCATGTACCTCACAGGCGGGGGCGAGGGAAAGAACCAGACCAAGACCCTGGCCGGCCTCGACAACGTCCTCGTGACCCTTCTCCTCGTCTTCCTCCTCCCCTACGCCTACAACGCCGTTGCAGGCTTCGTGAACGTCCTCGACCAGCAGATCATCGCAGGCCCGGGGAACCCGTACACCTCTTACCTGGTCAACAGCCAGCTCATCTGGAACACGCTCCCCACGGGCGGCAACATCCTCACCGATTTCATCGGCGCCATTGCGAGCCTGATGGCCTGGGTGATGTCCTGGCTGCTCGGGAGCGCACGCATCTTCCTCATCGGTGCAGTTACGGTGGCAATGCCGATTGTCCTGGTCCTCAGGGACATCAGGTTCACCGCCAGGTTCGCGGGCGTGGTGGAGGACACCTTCTTCGGCCTGATCTTCGCGAGCGTAATCAGCGCCCTCTTCATCGGCCTCGCTGCCTACATCTTCAACCACTGGAGCGGCTCGATGTTCCAAGCGGCCAACGTTGACGAGACCTGGGTGGCGCTGGCCGCGCTGATGGGGGCCATTCTTGCGCCCACCATCTTCGCACCCATGACTGGCGTCTTCTTCCAGACCATGAGTCAGGTGGGGATGGCCGCTGCGGGGACTGCGGTGGCGATAGGAGCAGGAGGGCTGGGTCCTGGCGCTGCGGGCGTCAAGGGCGGATTGGCGATGGCTGGACAGTCTCTCGGAGGGCTGGCCATGAATAACCCCGCGGCGGGATTCGCGTCAGAAGGCGGGTGCGGCCCTGGGAGGATTCGGAGGAGGGTTCGCCCAAGCAGTCCCGCACATGGCGCAGAACATGGCTCTGATGGGGACAGTGGGAACGCTCGGGGGCCTAGGAGCGAGCAGGTCGGCATCGGCCATCAACAGGGCGATTGACCTCAAGATGCCGGGGCAGACGACGCAGAGTATAGTGGCTTACAGGGGAGAAATGCTCACGAACGAATTGAAACTGCCTCAGGAGATGAAAGGCATCGTCGGACGGGCTCTTGGAATAGGTGTACCCCACGACGAAATCAGGGCGCTCGATGTGCAGTACCACAATACCTTATCCATGTTCGAAGGAGCTCTGAAGGCAAAGATGGACAGACTTAGGGCTAGATAATCCGACCTTTCAATGCCGAATCGTAAATTCGTTCAAACACTTGCGATTGCTGGCTTCGTGTTTCCGGGGTGATGCTTCCAGTGCGACCTCAGATAGCTCTTGAACTCTTCTGTAAGAACGGGTTTGTCTGCTAGCTTGAATCTGACAAGCATGCGGTCCCAGTCATCGGGCCAGACCTCATATGCAGCGTATCCGATATCTTCTGTTT